>NZ_BNED01000005.1:2645000-3917500 GCF_016755875.1 Streptomyces spororaveus
ACCCGTCCGGGCACACGTGCGTGCCGGGGTGCCGTGCGAGGTGGAGACGTAAACGTACTGGAGCGGGGCCCCCGGATGCAAATCCGGTTGCCCCGCTCCCGTTCGGTCGCTACGGCGAGGGTCAGACCTCGACGACGACCGGGAGGATCATCGGGCGGCGGCGGTAGCCGTCCGAGACCCACTTGCCCATGGTGCGGCGGATGAGCTGCTGGATCTGGTGCGGCTCGGCGACGCCGTCGGCCGCGGCGCGGGCGATGGCTTCCTCGATCTTCGGGATGACCGAGGAGAAGGCCGAGTCGTCGATGCCGGAGCCGCGGGCCTGGATGTTCGGGCCGGTGACGACCTTGCCGGTGGAGCTGTCCACCACGACGTAGACCGAGATGATGCCCTCGTCGCCGAGGATCCGGCGGTCCTTGAGCGAGGCCTCCGTGACGTCGCCGACCGAGAGGCCGTCCACGTACACGTAGCCGGCCTGGACCTTGCCGGAGATCCGGGCCTTGCCGTCGATCAGGTCGACGACGACCCCGTCCTCGGCGATGACGATGCGGTCCTTCGGGACGCCCGTCATGGCACCGAGCTCGGCGTTGGCGCGCAGGTGGCGCCACTCGCCGTGGACCGGCATCAGGTTCCGCGGCTTGCAGATGTTGTAGAAGTACAGCAGCTCGCCGGCCGAGGCGTGGCCCGAGACGTGCACCTTGGCGTTGCCCTTGTGCACGACGTTGGCGCCCCAGCGGGTCAGACCGTTGATCACGCGGTAGACCGCGTTCTCGTTGCCCGGGATGAGGGACGACGCCAGGATCACGGTGTCGCCGGGGACGATCCGGATCTGGTGGTCGCGGTTGGCCATGCGGGACAGGGCCGCCATCGGCTCGCCCTGGGAGCCCGTGCAGACCAGCACGACCTCGTCGTCCGGCAGGTCGTCGAGGGTCTTGACGTCGACGACGAGACCGGCCGGGACCTTCAGGTAGCCCAGGTCACGGGCGATGCCCATGTTGCGGACCATCGAACGGCCGACGAAGGCGACCCGGCGGCCGTACTCGTGGGCGGCGTCGAGGATCTGCTGGATGCGGTGCACGTGGCTGGCGAAGGACGCCACGATGATGCGCTTCTGGGCACCCGCGAAGACGCCGCGGATGGCGTTGGAGATGTCGCGCTCGGGCGGGACGAAGCCCGGGACCTCGGCGTTCGTGGAGTCGGAGAGGAGGAGGTCGATGCCCTCCTCGCTCAGACGCGCGAAGGCGTGCAGGTCGGTGAGGCGGTTGTCCAGCGGGAGCTGGTCCATCTTGAAGTCGCCGGTGGCCACGACCATGCCGGCGCCGGTACGGATGGCCACGGCCAGGGCGTCCGGGATGGAGTGGTTGACCGCGATGAACTCGCAGTCGAAGGGGCCGAGGGCCTCTCGCTCGCCTTCCTTCACCTCAAGGGTGTAGGGGCGGATGCGGTGCTCCTGGAGCTTGGCCTCGATGAGGGCCAGCGTCAGCTTGGAGCCGATCAGCGGGATGTCCGGCTTCTCCCGCAGGAGGTAGGGGACGGCGCCGATGTGGTCCTCGTGGCCGTGCGTGAGGACGATGCCGTCGATGTCGTCGAGGCGGTCCCTGATGGACGAGAAGTCCGGCAGGATCAGGTCGATGCCCGGCTGCTCCTCCTCGGGGAAGAGGACGCCGCAGTCGACGATCAGCAGGCGGCCGTCGTACTCGAAGACGGTCATGTTGCGGCCGATCTCACCGAGACCACCCAGGGGGGTGACTCTGAGGCCGCCCTTGGGCAGCTTCGGCGGCGGACCGAGTTCCGGATGCGGATGGCTCAAAAGTGTCTCCTCACCACGCACGCCACGTACCCGGAAGGCACGTGGCGCGCATGTCATTCGTGCACTATCTGTTGTCTGTTCTGTATGCGGTTGTTCGTGCTTATTCAGTTGTGAAGTCTGTTGTCAGAGCTGTACCCCGCCGGCGGCAAGATCGATCTTGAGCTGGGCCGTCTCTTCGGCGGTCAGCTCGATCAGCGGGAGCCGCAGCGGGCCCGCGGGCAGGCCCTGCAGGTTCAGTGCGCCCTTGGTGGTCATCACACCCTGCGTACGGAACATGCCGGTGAAGATCGGGAGCAGCTTCTGGTGGATCTCTGTCGCCTTCTGGACGTCTCCGCCCAGGTGGGCCTCCAGCATGGCGCGCAGGTCGGGGGTGACCACGTGGCTGACCACGGAAACGAATCCGACCGCGCCGATCGACAGGAGCGGCAGGTTCAGCATGTCGTCGCCCGAGTACCAGGCCAGGCCGCTCTGCGCGATGGCCCAGCTTGCGCGGCCGAGGTCGCCCTTGGCGTCCTTGTTCGCAACGATACGGGGGTGCTCGGCCAGCCGGACGAGGGTTTCGGTGTCGATCGGGACACCACTACGGCCGGGGATGTCGTAGAGCATGACCGGCAGCTCGGTGGCGTCGGCGATCGCCGTGAAGTGCCGGAAGAGGCCTTCCTGCGGCGGCTTGCTGTAGTACGGGGTGACGGCGAGCAGACCGTGCGCGCCGACGCGCTCGGCCTGTCGGGCCAGCTCAAGGGTGTGGCGGGTGTCGTTGGTGCCGATGCCGGCGACCACGTGGGCGCGGTCTCCGACCGCCTCGACCACGGCTCGTACGAGGTCGTTTTTCTCCGCGTCGGTGGTGGTCGGCGACTCACCGGTGGTGCCGTTGATGATCAGGCCGTCGTTGCCTGCGTCCACCAGGTGGACGGCGAGCTGCTGCGCGCCGTCGAGGTCGAGTGCGCCATCAGCCGTGAACGGCGTGATCATGGCGGTGAGGACCCGCCCGAAGGGGGTCTGCGGAGTCGAGATCGGAGCCATGGGTAACACGCTACTCGCTGCCATGGTCGCGGTGTCCCCTCGGGGGACGTCAACGGGGTGTTGGACGCCGGCACTGCCTGCTCGGGGGTTCAAGCAGTGCCGGGTCCGTTTGATCAGCCTAGATGAAGTTTACGAAACGTCGCAATACGGACACTTAGGACTTGACGCCGTACATCTGTACGCCGCGGGTGTACCGACCCTTACGGGGCAACGCGACCGTTGCCGTTGTAGGCCGCGTACGTCAGCGGCATGAGCTTCGCCCAGTGCTGCTCCATCTTCTCGCCGACCATCTCGATCTCCCGCTGCGGGAAGGACGGGACCGCCGCGAGCTCGTGCTGCGTACGCAGGCCGAGGAAGTGCATCAGCGAGCGGGCGTTGCACGTGGCGTACATCGAGGAGAAAAGACCGACCGGCAGGACCGAACGGGCAACCTCCCGGGCCACGCCCGCGGCGAGCATCTCGCGGTAGGCCTCGTAGGCCTGCACGTAGGAGTCCTCCATGACGCGGCCGGTCAGTTCCTGCTGCGCCTGGGTGCCCTCGACGAAGACGTACTTGCCCGGGCGGCCCTCCTGGACCAGCTTGCGCTCGGCGTCCGGGACGTAGAAGACCGGTTCGAGCTCCCTGTAGCGGCCCGACTCCTCGTTGTACGACCAGCCCACGCGGTGGCGCATGAACTCGCGGAAGACGAAGATCGGGGCGCTGATGAAGAAGGTCATCGAGTTGTGCTCGAACGGGCTGCCGTGGCGGTCGCGCATCAGATAGTTGATGAGGCCCTTGGAACGCTCCGGGTCCTTCTGCAGCTCCTCCAGCGACTGCTCGCCGGCCGTGGAGACGCGAGCGGCCCACAGTACGTCGGAGTCGGCGGCGGAGTGCTTCACCAGCTCCACCGTCACGTCACTGCGGAAGCTGGGTTTCAGATCTGAAGCGGCGGTTTCGCTCACCGGGGGTCCTTCCAAACGTGCGTCCTGGGGCGCGCCCACTCTACGGCGCCCCTCGCACGGCCTGCGCAGACGCACGCGGACTCCGGGGCCCGCGCGGGGCGTCCCGGAGCTGACGCACCGCCATGAATTTTTCCTAATGTCCTGAAATCCGGCACGGATTGAGCGGCTCGTACGTCCTACCTAGAAGAACGCACACCCCACCACCCCGAGGAGATTCGTTCTGATGTTCCTCCGGCGCGAACCCGTTCCGTTCGCCTTCGTCTCCGAGGCAGACCGTTTCCGAAGCAACGTCACTCCGCCGCCGCGCGAGCGCCTGGGGAGGACCCAGTTGCTCGCCCGTACCCTGGTCGGACTGACCGTGGTTGCGGGGCTCGCCGGCTCACTGCTCCTCGGCATGCCCGCACTGCAGCCGAGCAAGGTGCCGGAGAAGTCGCAGCAGTCGGAGGCGTCCCAGGGGCGGTAGCCTCACGGGCACAGCCCAACCGAACGTGCATGTGAGTGAGGTCCAGCCGTGCCCCTGCCCTTCCTGACGGCCGACGGCGTATCCGATGTGGATGACGACGGCGACGGCGACGAGATCCTGGCCCATGCCGACCAGGACCGCTGGCGCCGGCCCTACCGGCCCGGCCCCTGGCGCGTGGGCATCGGCGCGCTCCTGCTGCTGCTGTCGGCCTTCATGCTGCTGGCCACGATGATCGTCGCCTTCGCGGGCGGCTGGGGCGGAGCCCTCGTCTGTCTGATCGCCGCGCTCGCGGTCGTCGGGTCGGCGGTGCAGATCCTGCGCGTCGGCGTGTGGGTGAGCCCCGCCGGGCTGCGCCGGGTGGGGTTCTTCGTCACCCGCACCACCGCCTGGAGCGAGATCGGCGAGCTCCGTACGGTGCAGCAGCCGGTGCGCTGGCTCGGGCTGCCGAGGACCGTACAGGGGCAGGCGCTGACGATGTCGGGGCAGGGCGGAGCGGAGGCGCCGGTCCTGCTGACCGACCACAACGCCGACTTCCTGTCCCGGACCGAGGCCTTCGACCGCGCCGCCGACACGGTGGGGGCCTGGGCCGACGAGTACCGGCCCGTGACCGCCTGACCGGCCGGAACGGCCCCCGTAAGCCCGTACAGGGATCAGACCTGTACGGGCTTCTTGTCGTGCAGGGCGATCGCGCGCTGCATCGCCTTGCGGGCCCGCGGGGTGTCCCGGGCGTCGTGGTAGGCGACGGCGAGCCGGAACCAGCTGCGCCAGTCCCCCGGCGCGTCCTCGGTCTCGGCCTTGCGGCGCGCGAAGACCTCGTCGGCCGAGTCCCGCAGGATCCGTCCGTACTTGTCCCGCTCCAGCTCGTCGACGGGCAGTCCGCCCTCGGCCTCCAGCTCGGTCGCGAGATGGTTGGCCCGCGTGACGAACCGGGTGTTCTGCCAGAGGAACCAGACACCGATGACCGGCAGGATCAGCACGGCCACCCCGAAGGTGACGGTGAGCAGGGTGCCGTGCTCGATGAGCATCAGGCCCCGGCTGCCGACCAGGACGAAGTAGACCACCAGGACGGCGGCCGTGAGGAAGTACGTGATCTTCGCGCGCATCGTGAAATCAGTCCGGTCAGCCCAGGTCGAGGAAGTGTTCCAGGCCGAAGGTGAGGCCCGGGGTCTGCGTCACTCGGCGCACACCGAGCAGGATGCCCGGCATGAAGCTGCTGTGGTGCAGGGAATCGTGACGGATGGTCAGGGTCTCGCCCTCGCCGCCGAGGAGCACCTCTTGGTGGGCCAGCAGGCCCCGCAGGCGGACGGCGTGCACCGGGACGCCGTCGACGTCCGCGCCGCGCGCCCCGTCGAGGGCGGTGGCGGTGGCGTCGGGCTGGGCGCCGAGGCCGGCCTCGGCACGGGCGGCCGCGATGAGCTGCGCCGTACGGGTCGCGGTGCCGGAGGGGGCGTCGACCTTGTTGGGGTGGTGCAGCTCGACGACCTCGACGGACTCGAAGTAGCGGGCGGCCTGGGCGGCGAACTTCATGGTGAGGACGGCGCCGATGGAGAAGTTCGGGGCGATGAGCACACCGGTCTCCGGCGAACCGTCGAGCCAGGTGCCCAGCTGCGCGAGACGGTCCTCGGTCCAGCCGGTGGTACCGACCACTCCGTGGATGCCGTGGCGGATGAGGAAGTCCAGGTTCCCCATCACCGATGCCGGAGTGGTCAGCTCGACCGCGACCTGGGCACCGGCGTCGGCCAGCGTCTCCAGCTTGTCGCCGCGGCCGAGCGCCGCGACCAGTTCCATGTCCTCGGCGGCCTCGACCGCCTTGACGGCCTCGGCGCCGATCCGGCCCTGGGCTCCTAGGACTGCCACGCGCAGCTTGCTCATCATTACGTCCTTAGATAAACGCAGTCTTGCTTGCCGTACGAACTAGGCGACCGCTTCGTCGAGACGGGCGGCCTGCTTCTCCTTCAGCGGGCCGATCACCGCGAGCGAGGGCCGCTGGGCCAGTACATCCTGTGCGACCGAGCGGACGTCGTCCGGGGTCACGGCGGCGATCCGGGCCAGCATGTCGTCGACCGACATCTGGTCGCCCCAGCACAGCTCGCTCTTGCCGATGCGGTTCATGATCGCGCCGGTGTCCTCCAGGCCGAGGACGGTGGATCCGGAGAGCTGGCCGATGGCCCGCCTGATCTCCTCGTCGGCCAGTCCCTCGGTCACGACCTTGTCGAGCTCGTCGCGGCAGATCCGGAGCACGTCGTGCACCTGGTTGGGGCGGCAGCCCGCGTACACGCCGAAGAGGCCGGTGTCGGCGAAGCCCGAGGTGTACGAGTACACGCTGTAGGCGAGGCCGCGCTTCTCCCGGACCTCCTGGAAGAGGCGGGAGGACATGCCGCCGCCGAGGGCGGTGTTCAGGACGCCCAGTGCCCAGCGGCGCTCGTCGGTACGGGCGAGGCCGGGCATGCCGAGGACGACGTGGGCCTGCTCGGTCTTGCGGTTCACCAGGTCGACGCGGCCGGCCGTGCGGATGCGCTTGGCGCCGGTGCGCGGGCCGATCGGCTCGGCGTCGGTACGGCCGAGGGCGCCGGCCTTCTCGAAGGCGGCGCGGACCTGGCGTACGACCTTGTTGTGGTCGACGTTGCCGGCGGCGGCCACGACCAGGTGGGTCGGGTCGTAGTGCTTCTTGTAGAAGCGGCGGATCCGGTCGGCGCCGAGCGCGTTGATCGTGTCGACGGTGCCGAGGACCGGACGCCCCAGGGGGGTGTCCCCGTACATGGTCTGCGCGAACAGGTCGTGCACCATGTCGCCCGGGTCGTCCTCGGTCATCGCGATCTCTTCGAGGATGACGCCGCGCTCGGCGTCGACGTCCTCCTCGCGGATCAGCGAGCCGGTGAGCATGTCGCAGACCACGTCGATGGCCAGCGGCAGGTCGGTGTCGAGCACCCGGGCGTAGTAGCAGGTGTACTCCTTCGCCGTGAAGGCGTTCATCTCGCCGCCGACCGCGTCGATCGCGGAGGAGATGTCGAGGGCGCTGCGCTGCTGCGTGCCCTTGAAGAGGAGGTGCTCCAGGTAGTGCGTGGCGCCGTTGAGCGTGGGCGTCTCGTCACGGGAGCCGACGTGCGCCCAGATGCCGAAGGTGGCGGAGCGGACGGAGGGCAGCGTCTCGGTGACGATGCGCAGTCCGCCGGGCAGGACGGTGCGCCGGACGGTGCCGATGCCGTTGCTGCCCTTGAGGAGGGTTTGGGTACGGGCGACGGCCCGCCCCTCCGAAGAGGGGCGGGCCGTCACACGGGAACTACGCGACATCACTTGTCGGAGTCGTCCTTGTCAGCGTCGTCGCCGGCGGTCTCGCCGTCGATCACGGGGACCAGCGAGAGCTTGCCGCGCTGGTCGATCTCGGCGATCTCCACCTGGACCTTGGTGCCGACCGCGAGCACGTCCTCGACGTTCTCCACGCGCTTGCCACCGGCGAGCTTGCGGATCTGCGAGATGTGCAGCAGGCCGTCCTTGCCGGGCATGAGGGAGACGAAGGCACCGAAGGTGGTGGTCTTGACGACCGTACCCAGGTAGCGCTCGCCGACCTCCGGCATGGTCGGGTTGGCGATCGAGTTGATCGTGGCGCGGGCGGCCTCGGCGGCCGGGCCGTCGGAGGCACCGATGTAGATGGTGCCGTCGTCCTCGATCGTGATCTCGGCGCCGGTGTCCTCCTGGATCTGGTTGATCATCTTGCCCTTGGGGCCGATGACCTCACCGATCTTGTCCACGGGGATCTTGACGGTGATGATCCGCGGGGCGAACGGGGACATGGCGTCCGGCGTGTCGATCGCTTCCATCATCACGTCGAGGATGTGGAGGCGGGCGTCGCGGGCCTGCTTGAGGGCCGCGGCCAGGACGGAGGCCGGGATGCCGTCCAGCTTGGTGTCCAGCTGGAGCGCGGTGACGAACTCCTTGGTGCCGGCGACCTTGAAGTCCATGTCGCCGAAGGCGTCCTCCGCACCGAGGATGTCGGTGAGGGCGACGTAGTGCGTCTTGCCGTCGATCTCCTGGGAGATCAGGCCCATGGCGATACCGGCGACGGGGGCCTTGAGGGGCACACCGGCGTTCAGCAGCGACATGGTGGAGGCGCAGACCGAGCCCATGGACGTCGAACCGTTGGAGCCGAGGGCCTCGGACACCTGACGGATCGCGTAGGGGAACTCCTCGCGGGTCGGGAGGACCGGCAGGATCGCGCGCTCGGCGAGCGCGCCGTGGCCGATCTCGCGGCGCTTCGGCGAACCGACGCGGCCGGTCTCGCCGACGGAGTACGGCGGGAAGTTGTAGTTGTGCATGTAGCGCTTGCGGGTCACCGGGGAGAGGGTGTCCAGCTGCTGCTCCATGCGGAGCATGTTGAGGGTGGTGACGCCCAGGATCTGGGTCTCGCCACGCTCGAACAGCGCCGAGCCGTGCACGCGCGGGATGGCCTCGACCTCGGCGGCGAGGGTACGGATGTCCGTGATCCCGCGGCCGTCGATGCGGACCTTGTCCTTGATGACGCGCTCGCGCACCAGGGCCTTGGTCAGGCTGCGGTACGCGGCGGAGATCTCCTTCTCGCGGCCTTCGAAGGCCGGGAGGAGCTTCTCGGCGGCGATCTCCTTGACGCGGTCCAGCTCGGCCTCGCGGTCCTGCTTGCCCGCGATGGTCAGCGCCTGGGAAAGCTCGCCCTTGACGGCGGCCGCGAGGGCCTCGTACACGTCGTCCTGGTAGTCCAGGAAGACCGGGAACTCGCCCTCGGGCTTGGCGGCCTTGGCGGCCAGGTCGGCCTGGGCCTTGCAGAGGACCTTGATGAAGGGCTTCGCGGCGTCCAGACCGGCGGCGACGACCTCCTCGGTCGGCGCCTCGGCGCCGCCCTTGACGAGGGCGATGGTCTTCTCGGTGGCCTCGGCCTCGACCATCATGATCGCGACGTCGCCGTCCTCAAGGGTGCGACCCGCGACGACCATGTCGAAGACGGCGTCCTCGAGCTCGGTGTGCGTCGGGAACGCCACCCACTGGCCGCGGATCAGCGCGACGCGGACGCCGCCGATCGGGCCGGAGAAGGGCAGGCCGGCCAGCTGCGTGGACGCGGACGCGGCGTTGATCGCGATGACGTCGTACAGGTGGTCGGGGTTGAGCGCCATGATGGTGGCGACGACCTGGATCTCGTTGCGCAGGCCCTTCTTGAAGGACGGGCGCAGCGGGCGGTCGATCAGGCGGCAGGTGAGGATCGCGTCCTCGGAGGGGCGGCCCTCACGGCGGAAGAAGGAGCCGGGGATCTTGCCGGCCGCGTACTGCCGCTCCTCGACGTCCACCGTCAGGGGGAAGAAGTCGAGCTGGTCCTTGGGCTTCTTCGACGCGGTGGTGGCGGACAGCACCATCGTGTCGTCGTCCAGGTAGGCAACGGCGGAGCCGGCGGCCTGGCGGGCCAGACGGCCCGTCTCGAAGCGGATGGTGCGGGTGCCGAAGGAACCGTTGTCAATGACGGCCTCGGCGTAGTGGGTCTCGTTCTCCACTAGCGTTTTCTCCATTTTCGTCGTCTCCGTCCGCCGCCCGTGTGGCGGTGGACGGTTGCGGAGAAGCGCTCCTGGCGTGCGGGCCGGTCTTCGATCGAAGCACCCGGTTCGTTGCCCTTCGGGGCATTCCGGGTGCCACTACCGAGGACCGGCGGCGTGGGAGGGCGCTCCCCCTCTTCAGTTGTGCACGTCTCGTCGTCGGACGTACACGTGCGTCGTTTCCAGACTACAAAGGGTCCGGTCCGTCCCGCACGTACAGCAAAGGGAGCGGCCCCCGGATGTGGGAACCGCTCCCTTCACGGCGTCTTACTTGGCGCCGGCCGCACCGCGGCGGATGCCGAGGCGCTCGACCAGCGTACGGAAGCGCTGGATGTCCTTCTTGGCCAGGTACTGCAGCAGGCGGCGACGCTGGCCGACCAGGATCAGCAGACCACGACGGGAGTGGTGGTCGTGCTTGTGCGTCTTGAGGTGCTCGGTCAGGTCCGAGATGCGGCGGGAGAGCATCGCAACCTGGACCTCGGGGGAGCCGGTGTCGCCCTCCTTGGCACCGAACTCGGTGATGATCTGCTTCTTCGTAGCGGCGTCGAGCGGCACGCGTACTCCTCGTTTAGGTCTTCGTTGCCACCGAGTGCCCCAGGTCTGAGTCTCTGGGGAGCTTCCGTTACTCGGGAGGCGGGGTCCGCTGAGCGCAGTCCACAGACCCTCTTGCCGAGGAGTCCGGGGACGCGTACACAAACGGCCGTCACACAGCGTACCAGGCTGCCGCTCCGCCACGTCTCAGCTGGTGAGAGACCTGGCGCGGGAGTATACGTCCAGCACGGCCAGGGTGAGCGGCACAAGGGCGAGCAGGACCGCCGCCTCGGTGAGGTCGAGCAGCCGCCCCCAGAAGGGTGACAGACCCTTGCGGGGAATGACCAGCGCAATTCCGGCGAGGAGGGCCGCGCCGGCCGCGACGGCCGCGGTCAGCCAGATCGTCCGCAGGTCCAGGCCGCTGCTGTCGTGGTCCAGCAGGAGGGCTTCGATCAGGTTCCTCGGCGGGTGCAGGGCCATGCCCAGGATCAGCAGCGCGATGGCGACGAGGCCCGCGGTCAGGGCGCAGACCACCTGGGAGGTGTAACGGAAGAGGCGGGCGCGCAGCAGCATGGCGAGGCCGGTGGTGAGCGCCAGCAGGCGGCCCCAGACGTTGTCGGAGAAGCCGAGGACGGCGGCGGCGCCGACGGCGACCGCGGCGCAGCCGCCGACCAGGCCGAGCAGCATCTCGTGGCCGCGGCGGGCCTGGGCGGCGATGGCCTCGGCGTCGAGCGGGGCGCCGGCCGCCTCGTGCTGGTCGGAGCCGGACTGCTCGCCGTACGGCTCGGTCTCGTACCGGTCCGCGGTCACCGCGTGGTCGACGTACTCGTCCGTGGCGCTCTGCGGAGCGGCGTAGCCGATGGGCAGGCGGGCGAAGCGGGCGGAGAGGCCGGGGAGGAAGGCGACGAGGCCGATGGCCACGGGGGCGCAGACGGCGGCGGTGGAGGTGGCGGAGGCTTCGGTGGCGATGGCCGCGAAGGTGGCGAGGGTCCCGGTGGTGGCGACGAAGGTGGCCGCCACGAACGGGGCGTCGCCGCTGGGGGTCAGCGCGACCAGGGCGACGGAGGCCGTCAGGGCGCAGACGCAGCCGAGCAGGAACTGGAGGCGTCCGGGGCCGTGGCCGACGGCCGGGGCGATGATCCCGGAGCCGGCGATCATCAGGTGCGGGAGGGCGCCGAGGCCGAGCGCGACGGCGGAGAGGCGGTCGCGGTAGACGCGGGCGCGCACTCCGGCGACGGCGGTGAGCAGGACGCCGACGGCGCCCGCGATGATCCCGGGCAGGCCGTGCATGTCGTGGCGCAGCGGGTCGGCGTACCAGAGGACGAAGCCCAGCATGACGAGCAGGACGGCCGAGCCGGCCAGGCCCGCGCCGCGCAGCATGTCGTCGCTCCAGCGGTGCCGGTCGCGGACGACGGCGGAGGCGACGGCGTCGGACACGTCGTCGAACACGGCGGGCGGCAGGGACTCCGCGAAGGGGCGCAGGCTCAGCACCTCGCCGTCGAGGACCTGCTGCCCGGCGAGGGTCCGGGCGCCGTCGAGGACGGTGCCGGAGCGGCGGACGAGGTGGAAGCCGGTCGGGGCGCCCACCGGCTGGGTCTGGCCGGTGAGGCGCAGCAGCTCGGGGTAGACGTCGGCGACGGCGATGTCCTCGGGGAGGGCGACGTCGATGCGGCTGTCGGGGGCCACGACGGTGACCCTGCAGAATCCCGTCGTCCCGGCCGTACTCACCTGTGTGACCCCCCTGGTTGGTGCCCGCACCGGCGGACGATTCGCGGATGCGCATGCTGCGCGCGCCACCCTACCGGGCTTATGACCGACTGTCGGCAAGTAGGATCACCGTCGCGTGGGGGAGACCCCCTTCGCGCCCGGGACTTGGGGGCGCCGGTTGCGACGTCCCGTCCGTTTTCGAGGGATTGATGCTCCGGTGAGCCAGATCGTCGTCAAACGCCCGCCGCGGTCCCTGCCGCCCGAGGTTCCCGCGGAGGAGCTGCGGCTGGAAGCTCCGCCCGAACTTCCGCGCGGGCAGCAGGAGGGCATGCTGATGCAGCTCCTGCCGATGCTCGGCATGGGCTCGTCCGTCGTCTTCTTCTTCATGCCGGGCGCCGCTCCCTTCATGCGCATCATGGGTGTGCTGATGCTGGCGTCCACGGTGGCCATGGTCGTGGCCCAGTTGGCGCGCCATCGGCGTGGTACGCAGGGGCAAATGGCCGATGTGCGCCGGGACTACCTCAAATATCTCGCCCAGACACGCCGTCAGGTACGCCGGACCGCGCGGGCGCAGCGCGACGCGCAGCTCTACCTGCACCCGGCTCCCGAGCAGTTGTGGTCGGTGGTGGCGGAGGGCTCCCGGCTGTGGGAGCGGCGGGTCGGCGACCAGGACTTCGGGCAGGCCCGGGTCGGGCTGGGCGCGCAGCGCCTGGCGACACCGCTGGTGGCGCCGGACACCGCGCCGGTGGACGAGCTGGAGCCGCTGACCGCGGGCGCGATGCAGCGGTTCCTGAAGGTGCACTCCTCGCTGGACGGACTCCCGATGGCGCTGTCGATCCGCGCCTTCTACCACGTGACGGTGTCCGGGGAGCCGGAGTCCGCGCGCAGTACCGCGCGGGCGATGGTGGCGCAGCTGGCGACGCTGCACTCCCCCGAGGACCTGATGGTGGCCGTGGTGGCCGCGCCGGGTGCGGTGCCCGCGTGGGACTGGACGAAGTGGCTGCCGCACACGCAGGTGCCGGGTCAGGTCGACGGGGCCGGTACGAAGCGGCTGTTCGGCGACGACCTCGTCGAGCTGGAGGGGCTGCTGGCCTCCCGGCTGGACGGCCGGCCGCGGTTCAGCCGCGAGGTGTCCCCGGTGCTGGACCAGCCGCACCTGGTGGTCGTGCTGGACGGTGGCATGGTGCCGCCGGACTCGGTGTTCGCCGCGGCCGAGGGCCTGCAGGGCGTCACCATAGTCGAGGTGGTCGCGGGCGAGCTGGACGAGCCGCGCGGCGGTCTGTCGGTCGTGGTACGGCCGGGCCGGCTGCGTCTGGATTCGGGCGCGGGGGTCGCGTACGAGGGCGTGCCGGACACGCTGTCGCTGCCCGCGGCGGAGGCGCTGGCCCGGCAGCTGGCGCCGATGCGCACCGGTGGCGGGGACGACGACGAGCCGCTGCTGGCCAATCTGGACTTCACCGATCTGCTGAACCTGGGTGACGCGGCCGCGGTCGACGTCGCGCGGACCTGGCGGCCGAGGTCGGCCGGTGAGCGGCTGCGCGTGCCGATCGGTGTGGGCGAGGACGGCGCCCCGGTCATGCTGGACCTGAAGGAGGCCGCGCAGGAGGGCATGGGTCCGCACGGTCTGTGTGTGGGCGCGACCGGTTCCGG
Organism: Streptomyces spororaveus; assembly: GCF_016755875.1. Taxonomy (NCBI): domain Bacteria; kingdom Bacillati; phylum Actinomycetota; class Actinomycetes; order Kitasatosporales; family Streptomycetaceae; genus Streptomyces; species Streptomyces spororaveus. The sequence goes on from NZ_BNED01000005.1 coordinate 2,658,675, forward strand.
CAAGTCGGAGCTGCTGCGCACGCTGGTGCTGGGTCTGGCGGTCACGCACACCTCGGAGACCCTGAACTTCGTGCTCGCCGACTTCAAGGGCGGTGCGACCTTCACGGGTATGGGGCAGATGCCGCACGTCGCGGCGGTGATCACCAACCTGGCGGACGACCTCACGCTCGTGGACCGCATGGGCGACTCGATCCGCGGTGAGCTGCAGCGCCGTCAGGAGCTGCTGCGTTCGGCGGGCAACTACGCGAACATCCACGACTACGAGAAGGCCCGTGCGGCGGGCGCCCCGCTGGAGCCGCTGGCCTCGCTGGTGCTGGTCATCGACGAGTTCAGCGAGCTGCTGACGGCGAAGCCGGACTTCATCGACATGTTCATCCAGATCGGCCGTATCGGCCGTTCGCTGGGTGTGCACCTGCTGCTGGCCTCGCAGCGCCTGGAGGAGGGCAAGCTGCGCGGTCTGGAGACGTACCTGTCGTACCGGATCGGTCTGCGGACCTTCTCGGCGGCGGAGTCGCGGACCGCGATCGGTGTGCCGGACGCCTACCACCTGCCGTCGGTGCCCGGTTCGGGCTATCTGAAGTTCGGTACGGACGAGATGACCCGCTTCAAGGCGGCGTACGTCTCGGGCACCTACCGTTCGGGCGGGCCGGACCTGTCGGTGGGGCAGTTCCCGGTGGAGCGGCGGCCCGCGCTGTTCACGGCGGCGCCGGTGCCGGTGGTGTACGCGGCCCCGGACCCGGCGTACCTGGCGGCGCAGTCGGCGCGGGAGGACGACGCGCTGGCGGACACGGTGCTGGACGTGATCGTGAGCCGGCTGGAGGGCCAGGGCGTACCGGCGCACCAGGTGTGGCTGCCGCCGCTCGACCAGGCTCCGCCGCTGGACCAGTTGCTGCCGGCGCTGGCGCCGAGCGCCGAGCGCGGGCTGCACGCGGACGGGTACACGCGGCTCGGTGGGCTCGTCGTCCCGCTCGGCCTCATCGACAAGCCGTTCGAGCAGCGGCGCGAGGTGCTGTACCGGGACTTCTCGGGTGCGGCGGGCCACATGATGGTGGTCGGCGGTCCGCAGTCGGGCAAGTCGACGCTGATGCGGACGCTGATCGCCTCGTTCGCGCTGACCCACACCCCGCGCGAGGTGCAGTTCTACGGGCTGGACTTCGGTGGCGGCAGCCTGTCGTCGATCGCCGAGCTGCCGCACGTGGGCGGGATCGCCTCGCGGCTTGACCCGGAGCGGGTCCGGCGTACGGTCTCGGAGGTGGGGGGCATCCTCAACCGCCGTGAGGAGTTCTTCCGCGCGAACAACATCGACTCGATCGGCACCTACCGGCGCCGGCGGGCGGCCGGCGACCTGCCGAACGAGCCGTGGGGCGACGTGTTCCTGATCGTCGACGGCTGGGGCAACTTCCGGGGCGAGTACGAGGGCCTGGAGCAGATCGTCACGGACATCGCCTCCCGGGGTCTGGGCTACGGCATCCACGTGGTGATCACCGCGGCTCGGTACATGGAGGTGCGGGCCGCGCTCAAGGACCAGATGCTCAGCCGTCTGGAGCTGCGGCTCGGCGACACGATGGACTCCGAGTTCGACCGCAAGGTCGCGGCGAACGTCCCCACCGGGATGCCCGGCCGCGGCCAGGTCGCGGAGAAGCTGCACTTCCTGGGCGCGCTGCCGCGGACGGACGGCTCGCACGAGGAGGGCGACCTGTCCGAGGCCACGGCCGCGTTCGTGGCCGCGGTGAAGCAGAACTGGGCGGGGCAGGCGGCTCCCGGGGTGCGGCTGCTGCCGCGGCTGCTCCACTCCGACCAGCTGCCCAAGGGCGGGGAGTACCCCGGCCGCGGGATCGCGATCGGTATCGACGAGACCGATCTGGAGCCGGTCTTCATCGACTTCGAGTCCGATCCCTTCCTGCTCGTCTTCGGTGAGAGCGAGTCGGGCAAGACGAACCTGCTGCGGCTCATCGCCAAGCAGATCTCCGAGCGGTACACGCCTGACCAGGCACGTCTGGTCGTGGGCGACTACCGGCGGGGCCTGCTCGGGGCGCTGCCGGAGGAGCACCTGCTGGAGTACGCGCCGATGGCGAGCTCGCTGCAGATGCACATGGAGGCGCTGGGCGGGGTGTTCTCGCGGCGGCAGCCGCCGACCGACGTCACTCCGCAGCAGCTGCGCGACCGCAGCTGGTGGACGGGCCCGGACGTGTTCATCATCATCGACGACTACGACCTGGTCTCCACGAGCCAGGGCAATCCGCTGGCGCCGCTGGTGGAGTTCCTGCCGTTCGCGCGGGACACGGGTGTCCGCTTCATCATCGCGCGCAACTCGGCGGGCGCCTCCCGTTCTCTGTACGAGCCGTTCATGCAGCGGTTCAAGGAGCTGGGCGCGCAGGGCCTCGTACTGTCCGGCGACCCGTCCGAGGGCGACCTGATCGGCACCGTGCGGCCGCGTCCGATGCCGCCGGGCCGGGCCTACTTCTCCTCGCGCAGGCGGGGGACCTCGCTGGTCCAGCTCGGCCGGATGCCGGGCGGCATGTGAGTCCCCGGGCCCTGGTGGCGGGCCGGCCGGAGCGCCGCTCACCAGGGCCCGGGCACCGGGCATCCGGGGGAAACCCGTCCCGGCCGGCGGCGCAGCCCCGATAATCGGCGGTGAAGACCGCGCCACCGAGGGAAGGGCCTCCTATGGGCACCCAGCAGGAGAAGGACGAGCTGTACGCGCTGGACATCAGCGGTGTGGAGTGGGAGGGGCCGCCCGGGACCAGCCCGGACGAGGAGCGGGTCGAGATCGCCCGGCTTCCCGAGGGAGCGGTCGCCATGCGGTCCTCGCTGGACCGGGACACGGTGCTGCGCTACACCGCCGCCGAGTGGGAGGCGTTCGTACTCGGCGCCAGGGACGGCGAGTTCGACCTCGACCGGCACCGTCCCTGACCGGACGGACGACACGGCGGGGACGGTACGGCGATGCGCCGAAGGGGCGCGCCCGGTGCGGGCGCGCCCCTTCGGCGCATACGGAACGAAACGGCGTGCTACCGGGCTCAGTAGGCCTCGGTGAACAGGCGCGAGGCCTTCACGTCGGTGGCGCGGTAGTCGCCCTTGCCCTGCTCGATGAGGCGGGCGACCTGCTCCAGCGTCTTCTGCATGTGGTCGGCCTTGGCCCTGTACTTGCCCTGGAGGGTGACGTACTCCTGGTGCGCGTCACCGTCCCAGGTGTCGGTGACGACCTTGAGGGCCGTCTCCATTTCCTTCAGGTCCTGGATGATGTTCCCGGAAACGACGCGGATGCGATCCGCCATCTGCTGGACCGACTCATACCGGACCTTGGTGTGCCCGTCATTGGCGCCCGACATGCTCTTCTCCTTCTCGCTGCGCTGCGGTAACTGGTGAACGACGCTTGCGTCAGATGGCGTTGAGGCCGGAGCTGTTGCCTCCGCCGCTCGACTGGACGGCCCGGAACGCGGCGCGCACCTCGTCGTCCTGCGCGTTGCTGAGGTTCTTGGTCTGAGCCACCGCGTTGTGCAGGACCCCGAGCATCCGGCGGATCTCGTCGTGGTCGTCGTTGACCGTGCTCTGCGCGGAGATGAACCCCGAGGCACCCACACCGGTCCAGCCGGCGCTCACGGTGGCCAGGATGTCCGCGAGCTCGCGGGCCTGCCTGGTGACGGCGTTGGCCGTCTCCTCGATCTTGTTCTTCGCCTTGACGACCGGATCGTCCGCAAGTCCGAAGGTGTTCGTGCTCATCGAAGCTCCTCATTTCTCAATTCGCCGGCAGAACCGGCGGATTGCGCGGCGGAGCGGACGTGGCCCGGCGCGGTTTTGATCCACGCGCCTCGGGTGTCCCCCTCCGCTTCACGCGATCCCCCGATCACACTCGTGAAGCCTGGTGTCACTCTAGCCAGTTCATCGCCCGCCCCCAACACCGGTGGGCCGCTTCCGTTGATGAACTGTGACCGTTCACTGCAAACGGCGTCGGCGGCCGCGCGCATCCCGGATGACCGTCGCGGTGCCGGCGATGACGGCGATGAGGACGGCGCCGATGCCGAGAGCGTACGTTCCGAACCGCTCCTCGCGCTCCTGCGCCGTCTCGGTGAGCTGGAGCGCGGCCGCCTCGGGGGCAGCCGCCGGGGGCGGGCCGGGGTCGGGGACCGGGGCCGTCGGGGCCTGCTGGTCGTGGGAGAGCGCGCGCACGGGGTCGACGACACCCCAACCCACGTAGTCGTCACGGCCGTTGACGGCGCGTTCGGCAGTGTTCTGGATCTGCCAGACGATCTGCTGCGCGGACCAGTCCCCGTGCTTGGCACGCAGCAGGGCGGCGACGCCGGCGACGTACGGCGCGGAGAAACTGGTGCCGTTGTCGATGCACTGGCCGAAACCGGGGACGGTGGAGACCATGTCGACGCCGGGTGCCGCCACCCCGATGAAGTCACCGGGCTGGGAGAACTGGGCCCGCTCGTTGTTGCGGTCCGAGGCCGCCACGGCGAGCACGCCGGGGAAGGCCGCCGGGTAGGTCTTGCGCTTCTGGCCGCTCATGCCGTCGTTGCCCGCCGAGGCCACCACCACGACGTTGGCGGCGACGGCCTTCTGGACCGACTTGCCCAGATCGGAGTCGGCGGACAGCTGCGCGTCGGTGTCCTGGGAGATGTTGATCACTTGTGCGCCCTTGGCCACGGCGTGGTCGATGGCCTGGCTCAGGTTCAGGGCGTTGCCCTTGCCCTGCCCGTCGTTCTGCCGGATCGGGATGATCGTCGATTCCGGGGCGAGGCCGACGAAGCCGGTGCCCTGCTGGGGGCGGGCCGCGATCAGCCCGGCGACCTTGGTGCCGTGGCCGACCGTGTCGGTCGTGCCGTCGCCGCCCTTGGGGTCGACGAAGTCCTTGCCGGCTCCGGTGTCGATGGCGGCGCTGAGCTGCGGGTTCGCCCGGTCCACCCCGGTGTCGATGACCGCGACGCGGACGCCGTTGCCGTTCTTGTCCTTGCCCTTGGTCTGCGCCCAGAGCTCGTCGAGCAGCAGTCGCTGGAGGGCCCAGGGCCGGTCCTCGATCTGCTTCTTCATGGGGAAGGTGCACTCCCCCGCGCCGTCGAGGCGCAGCACGTGGGGGAGTTGCGCGTACGGGGCCGGCGCCCCCGGGTGCTGCGGCACGGCGGCCGGGGCCGCGGCGGCCGTGCCCGCGCCGCCCGAGGCCAGGGTGAGCGCGAAGGCGGCGGCCAGGAGGGTCCGCCGGGGCGCGTGGGTGCGGGTCATCGGCGGCGTCCTCACGAACCCTGGGGCTGACGTGCGGAGTTGGTATCCAGCCGGGGTCCCTTGGAGAGGAACTCCGACCAGGCGATGGGCACCATGGCCGGGTTGACGCTGCCGTAGCCGAGCCGGACCTGTGCCTGGCTCGCCTCGGGGCGGACGTCCGTACCGGCCTTCGACTGGTCGGGCGCGCCGATCTTCGACTGCTCGGAGTCGCTGTCGCCGTTGGCCTGGACGGCGTACCGCAGGCCGGTGTCGGTGACCAGGAAGAGGGAGCCGCCTGCCGTGGTCTGCTTGCCCTGGACCTGGGTGTAGAGCAGGCCCGAGCCCGGGGTGACGTACGCGCTGGTGCCGCTGGCGGTGATGTCGACGGGGAAGCCGGTGCCGGCCCAGGTGCTCAGGGTCTGGTTGCCCTGGCCGTCGACGGAGCGCAGGACGCTGCAGACCGTGTCGCGGTTGTTGGCGCCGCCGGCCTGGTTGCCGGCGGGCGGCGTCGTCTGGTTGATCCGTTCGGTCTTCTTCTGGGGCCACTTGACCTCGCCCGCGAACGGGGTGGCGTCCGGGTTGATCGACTGGAGGTCGACCTCGCGGGGCTTGCCGTGCATGTTGAGGCCGTCGGTCGCGGGCGCCGAGATCAGCAGCCAGGCGACGAAGTCGGAGACCGGTGCGACCTTCCCGGGCAGCACCACGTAGTGCTGTGCGCCGGAGCCGGTCTGCGCCTTGAGCACCATCCCGACCTTGTTGTCGGCGGTCCCCAGGCCCTTGACCCCGGCGTCGGTCCCGGCCTTGCCGGGCAGCGGCGGGAAGGACAGGTCCTCGCCGGAGTTGAGGGTCCCCAGCCACTCCGGGCTCACCTGCTGCGGGGTGGCGCCGGTGCCGACCAGCGCGTTGGTCATCGTCCCGGCCGCCGGGGTGCCCTCGGGGAACTTGTACTTCGTCCCGGCCGCGTCGACCAGGTAGCGCTCCTGGCCCGCGGCCGTGCTCTGCACGTACAGCGACTGGGTGTCGGTGAGCCTGCGGGCGTCGTCCGTCTTGGCCGCCTCGCGGTCGGCGAGCACGAAGGTGGCGGTCTGCACACCACGGCCGTTGCCGCCCGGCTGCTGGCAGACCGCCCAGCGCTTGGCCTTCCCCGCTTCCTCCTTGGAGGGGAGCCGGTCGGGGGCGTACTGGATGCCGATGATGGGGCCGCGCGGCGGGTTGCCCGCGTCGAGGACCTTGTCCTCCACCTGGATCACCTTGAACTTCGAGGGATCCAGCAGGAGTCGGGCGGACGCCAGGTTCAGCACCGGGTGCAGCCGGGTCTGGTCCTTGCCGCCCACCTTCGTCGTCAGGACCACGTACCGGGTCGTCGATTCCTTGCCGACGATGACCCTGGTCCCCGGTTCCGCCCAGCCCTTGGGGGCCGTCGGCTTGAACATGCCCCAGGCGCCGAACCCGGCGAGCACCAGCGCGCCGGCGATCAGCCCCGGGAGGACCGCGCGCAGCGGGCGCGGCGCACCTTCCTCGCTGCCCGTGGCGGATGGCTGGAGGAACGCGGCCACCGTGCGCCGCTTCGCAAAGGTGTACGCGTTGAGCTCATCACGTCGTGATGCCATGACCGCCTGTTTCTCCCCGCACGGCCCGGCCGGTGAGTACGGTCCCCGGGCCTCGATTGTCGGACCGGGCACCTACTATGCCTCTTGACGGACGGTATGAAGGGGCCGGGTAGGGTGAGCCTGCCGCCCAGCCCCCTCCGCACCGGGTCAATCAGGGCTTGTTGGGGTGGATTGGGGAGATTCCGGGGTCATGCGGCAGGTGCCGCGCAGCGCCGGGACTCACGGGGTCTGGCCCCGGAAAGGGGAAGTGCGCGAGTGATGGCCACCGCGACGGAGCAGCAGACCGGCGCGCCCGCACCGGCACGTGTCGGGGTGACGCCGCATCCGAAGTCGAGCCCCGGCCGCTTCGGACCGTTCCGACTGCAACAGCTCGTGCTGCTCCAAGTCGCCGCAGCCGCCCTGCTGGTGGCCTGGGTGGTCGAACCGCTGCTGCTGGTTCCCGCCGGTGTACTGGCGCTCGTCCTGGTGGTGCTCGCGGTCGTACGCCGCCACCAGCGCTCCCTGCCGGAATGGATCGGCGGCGCCCTCGCCCTGCGCACGCGCCGGCGCCGGGCCGCGTCCTTCACCGTGCCCGCGGGCACCGAGCCGGGTCTCGCGCCGCTGGTCGAGGCAGATCCGGCGCTGCGCACCCTCACCTTCAGCGACCGCGACCGGCGCCCGGTCGGGATGATCGGCGACGGGACCTTCCTGACCGCGGTCGTCCAGGTGGACTCGGACGCCACCGCGCTGCGGCCCGACCGGGCGGCGCGGCCGCTGCCGCTGGCCGTCGTACGGGACATCCTCGAAGTGGACGGCATCCGGCTGGAGTCCGCGCAGCTCGTGCAGCACACCCAGCCGGCGCCGGCCCCGCACCTGCCCGCCCAGTCGATGGCGACCCGCAACTACGCGCCGCTGCAGGCCCGGACGGGAACCCCTGCGGTCCGGCTGACGTGGATCGCGCTCAAGCTGGACCCGGAGCTGTGCCCGGAGGCCGTCACTGCGCGCGGCGGCGGGCTGCCCGGCGCGCAGCGCTGCCTGGTGCGTGCGGCGGACCAGCTGGTGAGCCGGCTGGCCGGGGCCGGGTTCTCGGCCACCGTGCTGACGGAGCAGGAGCTGACGGCGGCGCTGGCCACCTCCTCGTGCGCCAACCCGATGGCGATCACCCAGGCCGGGCGGTCGAACAGCACCGGCCGGCGGACCGAGGAGACCTCGCGGACCTGGCGCTGCGACGACCGGCGGCACACGACGTACTGGATAGGCCGCTGGCCGCAGCTGGGCGGCGCCGGTTCGGCGGCGCTGCCGCAGTTCGTGGCGCTGCTGACCTCGCTGCCCGCGCTCGCGACGAACTTCAGTCTGACGATGGCCCCGGCGGAGCGACAGGGCGTCACCCTGACCGGACACGTACGGGTGACCGGCCGCAGCGACGAGGAACTCGTGGCGGCCCGCCGGGAGTTGGAGAGGACGGCCCGGGGCGTGAAGACCGGGCTGGTCCGGCTCGACCGTGAACAGGTGCCGGGGCTGCTGGCTTCGCTGCCGCTGGGAGGGGCGCGATGAGGGGCGGATTCGGGCTGGTCGGCCCGCGCAGGGAACGGCACGTGGTGCCCGCCGCGGACCTCGACCTGCTGGCGCTGCCCGTGGGTGACGACGGGGTCGTCATCGGCGTGGACGCCGAGGGCCGGTCGGCGGTGCTCGGCATCAACCGGCCGACACCGTACGAGGTGACGCTGATCGGCGGCCTGTGGACGGCCCAGGTGCTGGCGCTGCGCGCGGCGGCCACGGGTGCCCGCGTCGCGGTGGAGACCGGACGCGGACAGGTGTGGTCCGGGCTGGCCCAGGCGGCGGGCGGCGGGCAGCAGTGCGTGACCCTGCACGAGGTGGGCCGGATACCGCCGCAGGGCGCCTCCGCGGGCAGCCCGGTGCTGGTGATCCGCGACTGCGGGATGCGGCCGCCGCGCGGTCGCGTGGTGGCCGGCCCCTGGCAGTCGGTGCTGACCCTGCTGCCGTACCTGAGTCCGACCGCGCCGCGCCTGCTCCAGCAGTCGTCCCTGGTGGGCGTGCAGCGGGTGTCCCCGGACGAAGCGGAGCAGATCGGCCGGCTGATGCGGCTCCCGAAGCAGGCGGTGGACTCCCTGCCGACGCTGGGCGACGGGGTGACCCTGTGGTGCACGCCGCGGGACCGGCAGTTCGTGATGACCCAGGGGACGGACGCCGAGACGGGCCTGCTGGGCGGGGCCCGGCGCATCGACTGACCCGGCCCCTGAGGGGGGCGGACAGTGGTGTCGGCGCGCGATTAGGCTGGGTCCGGGCGCGGCGAGGTGGGCGCCGGACCAGTGTTCGACAGACCAGGAGGACCAGTGAGCGGCGATCGGAACGAGAGGCGCGGCGGGACGTGGGACGTCCCGACGGACGATCAGTCCGACGCGGAGACCGAAGTGACGGGCGAGTTCACGATCGACTACACCCCGCCCGCCTGGTACATGCAGGGCGGGGCCCCCGCCGCGCAGGTACCGGGACTCCCCGAGGGCAGCGGCTTCGAGCCCCACCGCCCGTCGGCACTGGAATCGCCGTCGACGATGCGGATCGCTCCGCCGGCTCCGCGGACGCCGTCCGACGGCGCGGGCCTGCCGGCTCCGTTCCCGCCCGCGCCCGCCGCCCCGGCCGACGCGGCCCCGGCGTACCAGGCGCAGGCGCTGCCGTACTCGACCCCTGCTCCTGCTCCTGCTCCTGCTCCTGCTGCCGAGGCTCCGGCCCCGGCTCCTGCTGCCGCCGAGGCCCCGGCTCCGTTCGAGGCCCCGGCTCCGGCCCCCGCTGCGTTCGAGGTCCCGGCTCCGGTGCCTCCGACCGCCCCGGCGCCCGTGCCGTTCGAGGTCCCGGCCCCGGCTCCCGTCGAGGACGCCCCGCCCGCGCTCGAAGCCCCGGCTCCGGTCGCACCGTTCTCGGACCCGGCCCCGGCCCCGGTCGCCGACGTACCCGCACCCCCGGCCGCGGCCGATGAGGTCGTCCCGGCTCCCGCCGACGCTCCGCCCCCGACGCCGTTCCCGGCCCTGCCGCCCGTCGACGGGGTCACGCCGTACCCGGCCCTGCCGTCGGCCCCCGTCGCGGAGCCGGTCGCCGAGCCGGTGGCCGAGGTTGCGCCCGCGCCCTGGGCAGGCCCCCGGGACACTCCCGCCGAGGGAACGCCCGTACTGCCGCCCGTCGAGCAGCCCTCGGCGCCGGTGGCTCCGGTCGGCCCCGCGGACGCGCCGCCGGCCGTCGCCGAGGCCCCGTTCGGGGGATCCGTCGGCGAACTGCCGTCGCCGCCGCCCTCGTTCGGGAGCCCGGAGGCCTACGCGTTCCCGCCTCCGACTCCCACGCCGCCGCAGCAGCATGCGCCGCAGCCGCAGCAGTACGACCCCCGCACCGCCGGCCAGTGGTCCGCCGGGCCCGGGCAGCAGCACCCGCAGCCGCATGCGCAGCAGCCGCAGCCGCCGCAGCCGCACGACCCCCGTTATTCGGCCGGCCAGACCGGCGGCGGGGCTCCCCTCGGCTACACCGCCGCCGTCGAGCTGTCGTCCGACCGCCTGCTGCGCAACAAGCAGAAGCCCAAGAACAACAACAACGGTGTCGGCGGCCGGTTCCGCTTCGGCGGCAAGGCGGCCGAGGCGGAGCGCCAGCGCAAGCTGGAGCTGATCCGCACCCCGGTCATGTCCTGCTACCGCATCGCCGTCATCAGCCTCAAGGGCGGCGTCGGCAAGACCACGACCACCACCGCCCTCGGCGCCACCCTCGCCACCGAGCGCCAGGACAAGATCCTGGCCATCGACGCGAACCCCGACGCCGGTACCCTCGGCCGCCGGGTCCGCCGCGAGACCGGTGCCACCATCCGGGACCTGGTCCAGGCGATCCCGTACCTGAACTCGTACATGGACATCCGCCGGTTCACCTCCCAGGCGCCCTCCGGCCTGGAGATCATCGCGAACGACGTGGACCCGGCCGTCTCCACGACCTTCAACGACGAGGACTACCGCCGCGTCATCGAGACGCTGGGCCGCCAGTACCCGATCATCCTCACCGACTCGGGCACCGGCCTCCTCTACTCCGCCATGCGCGGCGTCCTGGACCTGGCCGATCAGCTGATCATCATCTCGACCCCGTCCGTGGACGGCGCCAGCAGCGCCAGCACCACCCTCGACTGGCTCTCCGCGCACGGGTACGCCGACCTCGTCTCACGCTCCCTGACCGTCATCTCGGGAGTCCGTGAGACCAGCAAGATGATCAAGATCGAGGACATCGTGCAGCACTTCGAGACCCGCTGCCGCGGTGTCGTCGTGGTGCCGTTCGACGAGCACCTCGCGGCCGGCGCCGAGGTCGATCTCGACATGATGCGGCCCAAGACGCGCGAGGCGTACTTCAACCTCTCCGCCCTCGTGGCCGAGGACTTCCTGCGGGCCCAGCAGCAGGCCCCGCAGGGTCACTGGGGTGCCCCGCAGCAGCCCCAGGCTCCTCAGCACGCCTACGGGCAGCAGCCGCCTCAGCAGCCGCAGCCGTACGGCCAGCCCCAGGGACAGCCCACGTACCAGCAGCCGCCCCAACCTCAGCAGCCGCAGCCCTACGGTCAGCCGTACCCGCAGCCCGGCCAGCCCTGGCAGCAGCCCCAGGCCCCGCAGCAGCAGCCGCCCCAGCCCCAGCAGCCCCCGCGCGACCCGCGCCTCGGCTGACCGACGGACGAAGCAGAAGGGCCCGTACCACCCCCGGGGGTGGTACGGGCCCTTCTGCTTCGTCCGTCGGCGTCAGCGCTTCATGTCGTACGCGTCCGTCAGCACCCGCGCCCGCTTCACGTCGTCCGCGATCGCCTCCAGCAGCCCGTCCAGCGACTCGAACTTCGCCATCCCCCGCACGTACGCGAGGAAGTCGACGGCGACGTGCATCCCGTACAGATCGAGCCCCACGCGGTCGATCGCGTACGCCTCCACGGTCCGCTCGGTCGCGTCGAACTGCACGTTCGTCCCCACCGAGATCGCCGCGGGCATCCGCTCGCCGTCCGCCGTCAGCCAGCCCGCGTAGACCCCGTCCGCCGGGATCGCGGTGTGCGGCTGCGTCTCGACGTTCGCCGTCGGGTAGCCGAGCTCGCGCCCGCGCTGCGCACCGCGCACCACCACGCCCTCGACCCGGTGCGGACGCCCCAGGATCTCGGCCGCGCCGTCCATGTCGCCCTCCGAGACCAGTCGGCGCGCCAGCGTCGAGGAGAACGGCACCCCGCCACCCGCCTCGCCCCGCTCGACCAGGTCCACGACGTCCACCTCGTAGTCGTACGTGGAGCCCAGCTCGCGCAGGAAGTCGACGTTCCCGGCGGCCCGGTGGCCGAAGCGGAAGTTCGGGCCCTCGATGACGGCGCGCGCGTGCAGCTTGTCGACGAGGACCTTCACGATGAAGTCGGCCGGGGACAGCTGGGAGAACTCCGCCGTGAACGGCAGGATCAGCAGCGCGTCCACGCCCAGTCCGGCCATCAGCTCGGCACGCCGGTCGTAGGGGGCCAGGATCGGCGGGTGGCTGCCGGGGCGGACCACCTCGCTCGGGTGCGGGTCGAACGTGACCACCACGGAGGGGACGCCGAGCTCACGCGCCGCGGCCACCGCCCGTCCGATGATCAGCTGATGTCCCCGGTGCACGCCGTCGTAGGAGCCGATGGTGACGACGCTGCGTCCCCAGTCCTGGGGGATGTCCTCCAAGCCACGCCAGCGCTGCACTGTGACCGCTCCTCGCCCGAACCCGTTTAGTCCTTGAACTGATTGCCGATTGCAGGTCTAAGACTGCCATGCCGGTGGCCGGTGCCCCGCATCGGCATCTGCCTGGATCCGCCACCGTGTCTGTCGTCACGTCACATCCGCGGCCGCCCTGCTCAGTGTCTCCAGCGTCCGCCGGGCGCTCGGCCCGAGCAGGGCCGCGGACTCCGCCGTCGCCGTCGCCAGCCAGCGGGCCACCAGCGCCCCGAAGACCGGCTCGGCCCGGGCCAGCTCCACCGTCCGCCGCTCGAAGACCGCCGCCCCGCCCGGGGCCCGCAGCAGCTGCCGCCCGGTGCGCCGCAGCAGCTCCCGCGTACGGTCCTCCGCGCGCCCGGGGGCCTTCGCCGCGAGGGCCCCGAGGAACGCGTCGAGCACGCCCGGATCGGCCTCCTCGCGCAGCAGGGTGTCGGCCAGCTCGCCGCGCAGCGGGTGCGAGGCCGCCGCACCCGGCGCGGCCAGTACGGCGGCCAGCTCCGCCCGCACCCCGGCCGGGGCGCCGCGGAGCAGGTCCAGCACCAGCGGCCGTACGACCGAGACGGCGGCCGGGCCCTGGTCGAGCCGCCGGTCCACGAAGAAGGCTGCGTGCGGTGCGTCCCCGGGGCTCCGCGCCAGGTGCTCCCGTACGAGCTCACCCGCGCGCCGGGCCAGCCCCGGCGTGGTCAGCGCGGCCAGGGCCCGCACGACCTCGCCGTCGGCCCGGGCCCGCAGGGCGGCGAACACCTCGTCCGGGTCGGGCAGTACGGGCAGGGCCGCGACCAGCGCCGCCGCGGGCAGCCGGGAGCCGGACCCGGGATCGCGGAAGCGGGCGAGGGCGTCGGGCAGGTAGCGGCCGCGCGCCTGCGGGTCGCGCAGCAGGATCGCGAGGGCGCTGCCGTGCAGGGCGGTGTCGGCGGGGCGGGCGAGCAGCGTCTGGGCGGCGTGGCGCAACAGCTCGCGGTCGGCGGGGGTGCGCACGTACGGGGCGGTGGCGAGCCCGTAGGCGGCGGCCGCGACCCGCCGCTCGGGCCGTTCGTCGTGCGCCCAGCGGTCGACGGCCCGGCACAGGGCGGAGGGCTCCTCCTCGGCGAGTACGGCGAGCAGCTCGTCGGCGCGCGGGTGCGCGGCGCGGACGAGCGCCTCGGTGAGGTCGTCCACGGCGAGGCGGCGGTGGGTGTGCAGCAGGGCCTGCGCGGCGGTGGCCACGGTGGCCCCGGGGCGGCCGCGCAGTCGGCGCCCGTCGGTGAACCAGGCGCAGAGCAGCGGCTGCGCGCGCTGCGGGTCCCTCGCGAGGCGGCGGGCCGCGGCATCGAGATAGCGGTCGCCGGGGACCGCCTCGGCGGGGTCGGCGGGCAGCAGCCGGCGCAGCAGGTCGAGGCGGTCGGGCTCGGGCAGCCGGAGCCGGGTCCAGAACCAGCCGCCGAACTCCCCCGGGCCGGCCCGGGTCACGTGCTCGGCGAGGGCGTGCAGGACGGGGAGGTGGGTCCGGGCGTCGGGGGCCCGGAGCAGGGTTTCACGCAGCAGCCGGGCGGCCCACCAGGCGCGGTCCGGGGTGGCCCCCTCCGGTTCCTCGGTGAAACGGTTGAGCCGGTCGACCAGAGCCGTGAGCTCGCCGCGCAGCCGGTCGGGGGCGAGCCTGCGCAGGGCCTCCAGGACGGGCCCGATCCGGTGCCGGGGCACGGGCAGCCCGGGCTCGGCGGGGCCGTGTACGAGCAGGGCGAGCGCGGTGGGGACGTCCAGGTGGCCGGCCTGGATCCAGTCGGACAGCTCCTCGTGGGCGAAGCGGTAGCCGGTGCCGGCGGGCACCAGCAGTCCCTCGGTGAGCACGGCGGAGGCCCAGCCCGTACGCCAGGGGAACAGCTCCTCGAAGGAGGTCCGGTCCAGCTGCCCCTGTCCGGGTCCCAGGGCGCGGCGCGCGGCCTCGTGGACCCGGCCGGCCACGCGCGCCGCGAGCCGCCTGACCCCGGGCCCGTGCACCCTGGCGCCCCCGGCGTCGGCGCAGGCCGCGGCGATCCGGACGGCGGTACGCAGGCACAGCAGGTCCAGATGCGCGGCGAAGACCTCGTCGCGGCCGGGGCGGCCGGCGGTGACCTCGGCGGCGCGGATCCCGGCGAGCAGGCGCAGGGTCAGCGGGTGCCGGGCGTCGGCCTCCCGGACGGCGTCGGCGGGGATGCCGAGGCGGGCCCTGGCGGTCTCCGCCTCGGCGGCGGTGAGGTCCGCGAGCGGGAGGGCGGGCGGCAGCCGCCGGGCGGGGCGGGCCGGGGTGTGCAGCGCCCCGGGCGGGTAGAGGGCGCCGGCCCCCTCCCAGTACTCGGGCCGGGCGGCGACGATCAGCCGGGTGCCGGTCGCGTGCAGCCACTCGGCGGTGGTGGTGGTCCAGGGGCCGAGGCGGTGGGCGAGCTCCGGCGGCATCTCCTCGGGGGCGTCGAGCACGACGAGCAGGCGGCGGCCGGCGCGGGCGACCACGTGCGCGAGCCGCGCCGCGGCTCCCGCCGGCTGCCCGCGCCGCTCGGCCGGGGTGGTTCCGCCGGGGCCGGGCGTGCGCCGGGGCGTCTCCTCCGGCGCCGAACGTGGCGAGGCGCCGGAAGGCGCGGCGGCAGGGCGTTCGGCGCCCTGTGGGGAGCGCCCCGGCGCACACCCGGCCCCGTCGGAACCATGGCGCGGGGAGTGTTCCGGCGTGCTCACGGGCCCGTCGGAACCATGGCGCGGGGAGTGTTCCGGCGTGCTCACGGGCCCGTCGTCACCGCGCGCGGCGGCGACGATGCGGGCCGCCGCGGTCAGGGCGCGGGTCGCCGCGTCGGCCAGGGAGGTGTCGGCGGCGCGCAGGTCCGCGCCGCGCAGCCACAGCGTCGGCGCCGGGCAGGCGCCCCGCGCGCGGCGCACGGCCAGGGCCGCGAGCGCCGTGGTGCGGCCCGTGCCCGGGTCTCCCACGAGGCCGAGGACCGGGCGGTCCCCGGTGGTGAAGGCGGTGAGTTCGGCGACGATGCCCGGGCGCTCCACGGCTTCCGGGTCGTCCGGGGCGAAGGCGGCTCCGAGCGTGGTCGCGGTCAGTTCCAGCGCTCCGGCGAGGTTCAGGTCCCCGCCGTGGCCGGGCACGGTCGCGGCATTGCGCTCCAGCAGGGCGGCCAGCGGGCCGTCCGGGTCGGTACCGGCCGCCGCCCGCAGGGCCACCGCGAAGCCGCCGGAGCGGTGTTCCGCCCGCAGAGCGGTGCCCACCACCGCGAGCACCGCTCCGGTTCCGGCGTCGAGGACCGGGCCCCCGCATGCCTCCCCGCCCAGTCGCAGCGCGTCCCGGCCGTCGGTGCCGATCGCCAGTTCCACGGCCACGCCCGTCCGTACCGCGTGGGACCGGTCCGCCGCCGGGTAGCTGACCTCGGCGCCGCCCAGCACTCGCGCCTGCCGCCATCCCCGCGCGGGCAGCCGTACGTAGGTCCCGGGGTCGATCAGTTCGCGCGGCGCCACCGGGAGCGGCCGTACGCCGAGTCCGTCGGTGCGGATGAGGGCCAGTGCCAGGCCGGGCAGCGCGGTCACGTCGGCCGGCTCGGCCAGCCAGGTCCGCCCGGGGGCGTGCAGCACCACCCGGGTCAGGCCGTCGACGGCCTCGTGACTGGTGACCACCGTCCCGCGGTCGTCGGCGACGAATCCGCTGCCGCGCGTGCGCCCGGCGGGATCGCAGATCTTGACGAGCTCCGCCATGGCCGCACCACTCCCCGCACCGCTTCCCCGCAACGCCCCGTGCTCACGACGGTAGGCAGGTGAAGATCAGCACGAAAAGCACGCGAGGCGAAAGCGCCCCCTTACGCTCCCTCCATTCACTCCGAGCGCCTGCTCGGACGGGTGAATACAGGGGTCCGGGTGGATAGAGACCTACCCGAGGGGGGTCGTGGAGCGGTGAGCCGCAGTTGCCTGTGCGCTCACCGCTCCACGACAACGATCAGGCGAAGACCGCGAGGGACTTGGCCTTGCCGTTCTTGTTCTCGACGAGTCCGAGCAGCTGCCCCTGCGGCCCGAAGACCGCGACCGTGCGACCGGCCTCGTACTCCTGGGGCATGTCGATCCGTACGCCGTTGGCGAGCAGCGAGGCCCGCCGGGCGTCCAGGTCCCACCGGGGGAAGGCCGCGGCGGCCGCCTCTCCGATGGGCATGACGGTCAGCTCCTCCTGGAGCTGGTCCAGGGTCCGCGCCTTGTCGAGCTTGTACGGGCCCACCCGCGTGCGGCGCAGCGCGGTGAGGTGCCCGCCGACGCCGAGGTCGGCGCCCAGGTCACGGGCGAGGGCGCGGATGTACGTACCGCTGGAGCAGACCACGGAGACGACGAGGTCGACGACCTTCGTGCCGTCCTCGGCCTCCGCCTCGCGCATGTCGTACACCTGGAAGGAGGAGATCGTGACCGGCCGGGCCGGGATCTCGAAGTCCTCACCGTCGCGGGCGCGCTTGTAGGAGCGCACGCCCTTGATCTTGATGGCGCTGACCTTGGACGGGACCTGCATGATCTCGCCGGACAGCTTGGCGATACCCGCGTCCACGGCTTCCCGGGTGACCCCGGTGGCGTCCGTGGAGGAGGTGATCTCGCCCTCGGCGTCGTCCGTCAGGGTGTCCTGGCCCAGGCGGATCGTGCCGAGGTACTCCTTCTCCGTGAGCGCGAGGTGGCCGAGGAGCTTGGTGGCCTTCTCCACGCCGAGGACCAGCACGCCGGTCGCCATCGGGTCGAGCGTGCCGGCGTGACCGACGCGGCGGGTCTTGGCGATCCCGCGCATCTTGGCGACCACGTCGTGCGAAGTGAAGCCGGACGGCTTGTCGACGATGACAAGCCCGTCCGGCGTCTTCCCTGCGTTGTTGCTCATTCGGAGGCTGCGTCCTCGTCGTCCTCGTCGCCCGGCTTCTTGTACGGGTCGGCGTCGCCGGCGTACTGGGCACCGGAGGACACCTCGCGCACCTGGGCGTCGGAGGAGCGCGCCTTGTCGAGGAGGTCCTCGATGGTCTTGGCGTTCTCCGGGAGGGCGTCCGCGACGAAGGTCAGGGTGGGCGTGAACTTGGTGCCCGCCGCCCGGCCGACCGCGGAGCGCAGAACGCCCTTGGCGCTCTCCAGGCCCGCCGCCGCGCTGGCCCGGTCCTCGTCGTCGCCGTAGACCGTGTAGAAGACCGTGGCCTCCCGCAGATCGCCGGTGACCCGGGTGTCCGTGATGGTCACGTGCGTACCGAGGCGGGGGTCCTTGACACCGCGGAGCAGCTTCTCGGCCACCACCTCCCGGATGAGGTCCGCCAGCTTCTTCGCCCGCGCATTGTCGGCCACTGGTCCGTCTCCTTCTTATGTCTTGCTATCAGTCTTCATCACCGTGGAGGCGCCGTCGCACGGACAGCAGCTCCACTTCCGGACGCGCAGCGACCAGCCGCTCGCAGCGGTCCAGTACGTCCGAGAGGAACCCCGTGTCCCCACTCACCAGAGCGACCCCTATACGGGCCCTGCGGTGCAGGTCCTGGTCGCCCACTTCAGCCGCGCTCACGGAGAACTTGCGTTGGAGCTCGGCCACGATGGGCCGGACCACGGAGCGTTTCTCCTTCAGCGAGTGGACGTCGCCGAGGAGCAGATCGAAGGACAGAGTCCCCACGTACATGCAGTTCCGGATATCCCGCCGGTGCGGGTTCGGTGGCCTGCCGGCCGTCGCGCGGCAGGGTCACCAGAACCGTACACGCAACGGCCGGGGCCGATCGACGGATATTCCGCCGACCGGCCCCGGTGTGACGAGCTACGACACGGTGCGATGTGCCTCGCGCTTACGCGCGCGGCTTCTCGCGCATCTCGTACGTCGCGATGACGTCGTCGATCTTGATGTCGTTGAAGGAACCGAGGTTGATACCACCCTCGAAGCCCTCGCGGATCTCGGTGACGTCGTCCTTGAAGCGGCGCAGACCCGAGATGGTGAGGTTCTCGGCGACGACCTTGCCGTCGCGCAGGAGCCGCGCCTTGGTGTTGCGCTTGACCTCGCCGGACCGGATGAGGACACCGGCGATGTTGCCCAGCTTGGACGAGCGGAAGATCTCGCGGACCTCCGCCGTACCGAGCTCGACCTCTTCGTACTCCGGCTTGAGGAGACCCTTCAGGGCCGCCTCGATCTCCTCGATGGCCTGGTAGATCACCGAGTAGTAGCGGACGTCGACGCCCTCGCGGTCCGCCATCTGCGCGGCACGGCCGGCCGCACGGACGTTGTAACCGATGACGATGGCGTCGGAGCCCATCGCCAGCGAGATGTCGGACTCGGTGACCGCACCCACACCGCGGTGCAGGACGCGGATGTCGACCTCTTCGCCGACGTCGAGCTGGAGCAGCGAGGACTCGAGAGCCTCGACCGCACCGGACGCGTCGCCCTTGATGATGAGGTTGAGTTCCTGGACCAGACCGGCCTTGAGGACCGAGTCGAGGTCTTCCAGGGACACCCGGCGGACGCGCTTGGCGAAGTTGGCGTTGCGCTCACGCGCAGCACGCTTCTCGGCGATCTGACGGGCCGTACGGTCCTCGTCCACGACGAGGAAGTTGTCGCCGGCGCCGGGGACGTTGGTGAGACCCAGGACCAGGACGGGGGTCGACGGACCCGCTTCCTCGACGTTGTTGCCCTTGTCGTCGAGCATGGCGCGCACGCGGCCGTAGGCGTCGCCCACGACCATCGTGTCGCCGACGCGGAGGGTACCGCGCTGGACGAGGACGGTGGCGACGGCACCGCGGCCGCGGTCGAGGTGGGACTCGATCGCAATACCCTGAGCGTCCTGCTCCGGGTTGGCGCGGAGGTCGAGCGAGGCGTCGGCGGTGAGGACGACGGCCTCCAGCAGGGAGTCGATGTGCAGACCCTGCTTGGCGGAGATGTCGACGAACATCGTGTCGCCGCCGTACTCCTCGGCGACCAGACCGAACTCGGTGAGCTGACCGCGCACCTTGACCGGGTCGGCACCCTCGACGTCGATCTTGTTGACCGCGACGACGATCGGGACGCCGGCGGCCTTGGCGTGGTTGAGCGCCTCGATCGTCTGCGGCATGACGCCGTCGTTGGCCGCGACCACGAGGATCGCGATGTCGGTCGACTTCGCACCACGGGCACGCATGGCGGTGAACGCCTCGTGACCCGGGGTGTCGATGAAGGTGATGCGACGCTCTTCGTCGTTGACCTCGGTGGAGACCTGGTACGCACCGATGTGCTGCGTGATGCCGCCGGCCTCGCCCGCAACGACGTTCGTCTTGCGGATGGCGTCGAGCAGTCGGGTCTTACCGTGGTCGACGTGACCCATGACGGTCACGACCGGCGGACGCGGCATGAGGTATTCCTCGCCGCCCTCGTCCTCGCCGAACTCGATGTCGAAGCCCTCGAGGAGCTCGCGGTCCTCTTCCTCCGGGCTGACGATCTGGACGACGTAGTTCATCTCGCCGGCCAGCATCTCGAGCGTCTCGTCGGAGACGGACTGCGTGGCAGTGACCATCTCGCCGAGGTTCATCATCACGGCGACGAGCGACGCCGGGTTGGCGTTGATCTTCTCCGCGAAGTCGGTGAGGGAGGCACCGCGCGACAGGCGCACGGTCTCGCCGCCACCGCGCGGCAGCATCACGCCGCCGACGGACGGGGCCTGCATGGCCTCGTACTCCTGGCGCCTCTGACGCTTGGACTTGCGACCACGACGCGCCGGACCACCGGGACGGCCGAAGGCACCCTGCGTGCCACCACGGGCACCGGGACCACCGGGACGACCACCGAAGCCAGGACGACCGCCGCCACCGGCACCGGCCGGACCGCCGCCGAAGCCGCCGCCACCGGGACGCGGGCCGCCGAAGCCGCCACCGCCGCCGGGACGCGAGCCCGGACCGGCCGGACGACCGGCGAAGCCGCCGCCCGCGGGACGACCGGCACCGCCGGGACGACCTGCGCCGCCCGCACCGGGACCACGGCCACCGGGGCCGCCACCGGGACGGGGACCGGGACCACCGGCAGCGGGACGCTGCGGCATCATGCCCGGGTTCGGACGGTTACCACCGGGAGCACCACCGGGACGCGGGGCGCCGCCCTGCGGACGCGGCATGCCGCCCGGGGTCGGACGGGCGCCGCCGGGACCCTGCGGACGCGGAGCGCCGCCGGGACCACCCTGCGGGCGGGGAGCACCCTGGCCGCCACCGGCGCCGGGGGCACCGGGACGGGGCGCGCCGGCCGGACGGGGCGCCTGGGGGCGCGCCATGCCGGTGGAGCCGCCGGAGGTGAAGGGGTTGTTGCCCGGACGGGGACCCGCCGGACGGGCACCCTGCGGACGCGGCGCCTGGGAGCCGGGGGCTCCGGCGGGACGCTGCGTCTGGGCACCGGGGGTGGCGCCGGCCGGGCGCGGGGCGCCGGGACGGGCACCGGCCTGGCCGCCCTGACCCTGGGCCGGACGCTGCTGCGCCGGACGGGGGCCGGGAGCCGCGGCGGGACGCTCGGTGCGCGCCGGGGCGGCCGGGGCCGCCGGAGGCGCGGAGAACTCGGTCGCCACGGGCGCCGCCGGAGCGGGCTTCGGGGCGGCCGGAGCCTTCGGGCCGGGACGCGGGCCGGAGGCGGCCGGAGTCACCGGTGCGGGCGCTGCGGCGGCCGGAGCCTCCGCGACGACCGGCTTGGGGGCCGGTGCGCCGGGCTTCGGCGCAGCGGGACGTGCGGCGGCACCCGGGGTCGGGGCCCCGGGCTTGGCGGGGGCGGCCTTGCGGGGCGCACCCGGCTTCGCGGCGGACTTGCCGGCGTTACCGCCGGGGCCCTGCAGCGCGTCAGTCAACTTGCGTACAACCGGCGCCTCGATCGTCGAGGACGCCGAACGGACGAACTCACCGAGTTCCTGGAGCTTGGCCATGACGACCTTGCTCTCAACTCCGAACTCCTTGGCGAGTTCGTATACCCGGACCTTAGCCACTTCGCTCCTTTTAGGTCCGGGTTACGCCGGACCGTCGCTACTTCATGGGCGTACTCATCGCGTACTCATCGAGTGCTCATCGCAATCTCGACCTACTTCCAACTCGCGAGGTACCTGACCGCACGGGGTATCCGTGCCGTACTACTTCTTTACGGTGTGGCCCCGGCCTCACGGGCCACGGCATTGCGCAGGTTCTCCGTGTCGAGCGCTCCGGCGGACCGAAGGGCCCGGGGGAACGCACGACGCCGAATCGCCTGGTCGAGGCAGACCACGGCAGGGTGCACATAGGCACCCCGTCCTGGCCGCGTACCGCGTGGATCAGGGACGCATGCGTCCCCGTCCGCCACGACGCGCAGCAGTTCGTTCTTGGCCGCTCGCTCCCGACACCCCACACAGGTGCGTTCGGGGCATGCGCGGGCTTGCGTCCGGCCAGACACGCCTAAGTCTACCTCCCCGCACCGACCTCTCTCCCGACAAGTCGCGGGGGAAAGATCGAACGGCTGTCGTGTTGTCTTGTATCCGCTGCCGGAACAGCGGCCGTGCACCCTGTCTACCGTCCGGGGAAGCCCGGACGGTACCGGTTTATTCCCCGTCCCGGTCCCGGTCGGTGTCCGGGGACACCTCGGTGTCGGGACGGATGTCGATGCGCCAGCCGGTGAGCCGCGCGGCGAGGCGGGCGTTCTGGCCCTCCTTGCCGATGGCCAGCGACAGCTGGTAGTCCGGCACGGTCACCCGGGCGGACCGGGAGTCCCAGTCGACGACCTCGACCTTGCTCACCCGGGCGGGTGACAGGGCGTTCGCGACCATTTCCGCCGGGTCGTCCGACCAGTCGACGATGTCGATCTTCTCGCCGTGCAGTTCGGCCATCACGTTGCGCACGCGGCTGCCCATCGGGCCGATGCAGGCGCCCTTCGGGTTGAGGCCCGAACGGGTGGACCGGACGGCGATCTTGGTGCGGTGACCGGCCTCGCGGGCGATCGCCGAGATCTCGACGCTGCCGTCGGCGATCTCCGGGACCTCCAGCGAGAAGAGCTTCTTCACCAGGTTCGGGTGGGTGCGCGAGAGGGTCACGGACGGACCGCGGACGCCCTTCGCCACCCGTACGACGTACGCCTTCAGGCGCAGACCGTGCGTGTACTCCTCGCCGGGGACCTGCTCCTGCACCGGCAGGATGGCCTCCAGCTTGCCGATGTCGACGAGGACGTTCTTCGGGTCCTTGCCCTGCTGGACGACGCCGGTGATGACATCGCCCTCACGGCCGGCGAACTCGCCGAAGGTCAGGTCGTCCTCGGCGTCGCGCAGACGCTGCAGGATCACCTGCTTGGCGGTCGTCGCGGCGATCCGGCCGAAGTCCGACGGGGTGTCGTCGAACTCCTTGGGCTCCTGGCCCTCTTCGAGATCCCTCGGGTCTTCCGTCGCCCACACGACCACGTGACCGTTGGTGCGGTCCAGCACGACGCGAGCGCGGCGGAAGCTCCCCTCGGTCCGGTGGTACGCGATGAGGAGGGCCGACTCGATCGCCTCGACGAGCAGGTCGAAGGAGATCTCCTTCTCCCGGACCAGACCCCGCAGGGCACTCATGTCGATGTCCACGGCTACGCCTCCTCTTCCTTCTTGTCCTTGCGGTTGAACTCGATCTCGACACGCGCCTTGGCGATGTCGGTGAATGCGATACGCCGGGCGGTCGCCTTGCGGCCCTTCACGCCCGGGACTTCGAGGTCCAGGCCCTCGTCGTCGGCTTCGAGAATGCGGGCGATCAGTTCCCCGCCCTCGACGAGCTGGAACTTCACGAGACGGCCGATCGCCCGAACGTAGTGACGGTGCTCGGTCAGCGGGCGGTCGGCGCCCGGCGAGCTCACTTCGAGGACGTACTCGTCCTCACCCATCACATCGGTTTCGTCGAGCTTGTCGGAGACCTCGCGACTCAGCTCCGCACACGCGTCCAGCTCCACGCCCTCGTCGGAGTCCACGATGATCCGCAGCATCCGGCGCTTGCCCGCCCGCGACATCTCGATCTCTTCGAGGTCCAGGCCCTTGGCGGCGACGAGCGGCTCCAGCAGTCCGCGCAGCCTGTCGCTCTGGGTGGTGCTCATCCGGGTGACTCCTCGGCCGCGTGTGCTGTTGTGATTTCCGTCGTGTGTCAGGTCAAAGGGTATCCGGTGTCGGAGGGTGTTGCCGTCCGCCCTGTGGACAGGGCCCCGGGTACCGTGATCACACCCTGCCCCGCCATCAGCCCCGTCATCACCCGGAGGACGTCGCCGTGTCCTGGACCCAGCCTTCGAGACCCTCGCGCAGGAGCCTGCTCGCCGGTGCGGCCGGCGCGGCCGGCGCCGCGCTGCTGACCGGGTGCTCGGACGGCCGAACGAGCGGTGCCGGCACCACGGTTCCACTCGAACGGCGGATGCGGGAGACGGCCGTTCGTGACAGCGCCCGGCTGCTGGAACGTTACGACGCCACCGCGGCCGCCCATCCGGCCCTGGCCGCGCGGCTCGCCCCGCTGCGCGCCGCCGTCGCCGCCCACACCGCGGCCCTGTCCCTCACCCCTTCGGCCCCGCCGTCGCCCTCCCCGTCCCGCTCCGGCGGTACGGGGGCCGCCGCGCCCGCGGCGAGCGGCGGGCCGGTGCCGCCGAAGCCCGAGGAGGCCCTGACCGAGCTCGCGGACGCCGAGCGGAGCCTGTCCGAGTCCCGGACCATCGACCTGGCCGGGGCTCCCGGGGAGCTGGCCCGGCTGCTGGCCTCGGTGGCCGCCTGCGGCGCCGTACACGCGTACCTGCTGACCTCGAATCCCGGAGCCACCTCGTGAAGCCCGAACCCTCCCCCGCCGGCCGGGCCCTGGAAGCCGCCCAGGCCGCTCTCGCCGCCGAGCACGCGGCCGTGTACGGCTACGGCGTGATCGGCGCCCGGTCCGCCGGGGCCCGCGCGACGCAGGCCCGGGAGTCCTACGGCGGCCACCTCGCGCGGCGTGACGCGCTGGCCCGGACCGTACGGGAGCTGGGCGGCGCGCCCCGGCCCGCGGAGGCCGCGTACGCCCTGCCGTTCGAGGTGCGCAGCCAGGCCGACGCGGAGCGGCTGGCCGCCGAGATCGAGGACCGGGTGGCCGGCGCGTACTCCGATCTGGTGCGTGCGTCGGAGGGTCCGCTGCGCCGGGAGGCGGCCGACGCGCTGAGCGCGGCGGCAGTGCGCGCGGCACGCTGGCGCGGTGTCGGCGTAGCCTTCCCTGGGCTCACGGAACGCGCTGACGAGGCGCAACGGGCCCGGCACAGCTGAAAGGGACCACGCACGCATGGCTTTCGAACCGCCGCAGCGGCTTGTACGGGCGCTCGGCGAGATGCCGGAAACGGCGCAGGACACGGACTGGCTGGGGCAGCTGCCCCGACTCACCGAGGCCGCGCTGTCCCGGCGCGGGGTGGAGGCCCGGCGGGTGCAGGCCCCGGGCGGCCGCAGCAGCCTGGTGGTGCTCGTCACGTACGCCGACGGGACCCCGGCCGCACTGAAACTCGCGCCCCCGCACGCCCGCCCCGACCGGGAGCTGGCCGCGCTGGCCCACTGGGGCGGATTCGGGGCCGTACGGGTCCTCGACACGCGGCACCACGACGACGACGGGGCGCTGCTGCTGGAGCGGCTGCACCCGGAGGTGTCCCTGCGCTCGCTGCCGGAGGCGAAGGCCCTGCTGGAGGCGAGCGGCACGCTGCGCAGGCTCTGGGTGACACCGCCGACCGGGCACGGGTGGGAGACGGTGGTGGAGCGCACGCAGGCGCAGTCGGCTGCCCTGCGGGCTGCCCCGGCGGAGACCCGGGCGCTGGCCGACACGGCGCTGGCGATGCGGGCGGAGCTGGTGGCGGCCCCGCCGGAGGAACTGCTGCTGCACGGGAACTTCCGGCAGGGCAAGGTGCTGGCGGGCGAGCGGGCCCCGTGGCTGACGGTGGGGCCCGATCCGCTGGTCGGTGAGCGGGCGTACGACCTGGCGCGGCTGGTCCGGGACCGGCTGGAGGACCAGGTGGCCTCCTCGGCGGGGGCGGCGGGAGCCCGGCGCCGGGTGAACAAGCTGGCGGACGCCCTGGAGGTGGACCGCGAGCGGCTGCGGGGCTGGACGCTGTTCCGGGCCGTGGAGTCGGGCAACCGGGCACTGGCGGCCGGCCGGCGCCGGGACGCGGAGCTGCTGCTGGAGTTCGCGGCCTGGTTGTAGGGCATACCGTAGATATCAAGGTATGTCCGGCAGGGGGCCGTCATGGTCGAAGAACTGCTGACAGCGGCCATCGCCACGGGTGTGGGCGTCGCGGTCTACGTGGGCGCCGCGGCCCGGGTGGTCAAGCAGTACGAGCGGGGCCTGGTCTTCCGCTTCGGCAGGCTGCGCGAGGAGGTCCGCGGTCCCGGCTTCACGACGATCGTTCCGTTCGTGGAGCGGCTGCGCAAGGTCAACATGCAGATCGTGACGCTGCCGGTGCCCGCGCAGGAGGGCATCACCCGGGACAACGTCACCGTGCGGGTGGACGCGGTCGTGTACTTCAAGGTCGTGGACCCGGCGAGCGCGATCGTGGCGGTGGAGGACTACCGGTTCGCCGTCTCGCAGATGGCGCAGACCTCGCTGAGGTCGATCATCGGAAAGTCCGACCTGGACGATCTGCTGTCCAACCGGGAGATGCTCAACCAGGGCCTCGAGCTGATGATCGACAGCCCGGCGGTGGGCTGGGGCGTGCAGATCGACCGGGTCGAGATCAAGGACGTCTCGCTGCCGGAGACGATGAAGCGGTCGATGGCCCGGCAGGCGGAGGCCGACCGGGAGCGCCGGGCGCGCGTGATCAACGCGGACGCGGAGCTCCAGGCCTCGCACAAGCTCGCCGAGGCGGCGGAGGTCATGTCGGAGCAGCCCGCGGCGCTGCAGTTGCGCCTGCTGCACACGATCGTGGCGGTCGCCGCCGAGAAGAACTCCACGCTGGTACTGCCGTTCCCGGTGGAGCTGCTGCGCTTCCTGGAGCGCTCGGCCCCTCCGCCCGCGGCGGCCCCCGCGCGGGACAGACCGGCCCCGGCCGGCCCGGCTTCCGAAGGCCCCGGGCCGGCCGAGGTCGCCGACGCGGACGCCGACGCCCTCGACGGAGCCGCGGTTCCGGACGCGCTCGGCGGCCCGGCGGACGGGCTGATGCTCGACGCGCCGCCGCCGGAGGAGGAACGGGAGGGGCTGCGCGACTAGCCGCTGCGCGGAGCCCTCCGGCCGGGCGCTGCCCGGACCCGCGCCTCAGACGCCGGCGAGGCTGAAATTGCGGTCCGGGAAGCCGGGGCGCGGCCGGGCTACGGCGTCAGGCGGGCGAGGGCTTCGGCCATCGGGAGTTCTTCGCGGGTGCCCGATGCGCGGTGCTGGAGTTCGACCACGCCGTCGGCGGAGCGGCGGCCCGCCACCAGGATCCACGGCACGCCGATCAGTTCCGCGTCCGTGAGCTTCACGCCGGGCGACAGGCCGGCGCGGTCGTCCAGCAGGACCCGCAGCCCCGATCCGGCCAGGGCCGCCGCCGCCTCCTCCGCCAGCGCGAGCGGCACCGCCTTGCCCGCCGCCACCACGTGGACGTCGGCCGGGGCCACCGCCGCGGGCCAGCACAGGCCGCGCTCGTCGGCCGTCTGCTCGGCCAGCGCCGCCACCGCGCGGGAGACGCCGATGCCGTACGAGCCCATCGTGACCCGGACCGGCTTGCCCTCCCGGCCGAGGACGTCCAGCCCGAAGGCGTCCGCGTACTTGCGGCCCAGCTGGAAGATGTGCCCGATCTCGATCGCCCGGTCGAGGTGCAGCCCCGCTCCGCAGGACGGGCAGGGGTCGCCCGGCTCCACGACCACCACGTCCAGGTACCGGTCGACCTCGAAGTCCCGTCCGCAGACCACGTTCCGGGCGTGCGTGTCCGCCCGGTTGGCCCCGGTCACCCATGAGGTGCCGGGCGCGATCCGGGGGTCGGCCAGGTAGGGGACCTTCTCCAGCCCCTGCGGGCCCACGTAGCCGCGTACGAGGTCCGGACGGCCCTCGAAGTCCTCGGCCGTCACCAGCTCCACCACCGCCGGGGCCAGGTGCTCGCCCAGCTTGCCGAGGTCGACCTCCCGGTCCCCCGGCACGCCCACGGCCGTGATCCGGCCGTCGACCTTGACCAGGAGGTTCTTCAGCGTCGCCGAGGCGGGTACCCCCAGGTGTGCGGCCAGGGTCTCGATCGTCGGTGTGTCCGGGGTGTCCACCTCCTCCAGCGCCGGGTGCTCGGCGGCGACGGGGGCCAGGGCGAAGGTCACGGCCTCCGTGTTGGCCGCGTAGTCGCAGGACGGGCAGTCCACGAAGGTGTCCTCGCCCGCCGCGGCCGGGGCCAGGAACTCCTCCGACGCCGAACCGCCCATCGCGCCGGAGACGGCGGACACGATCCGGTGGTCCAGGCCGAGCCGCTCGAAGATGCGGACGTACGCCTCGCGGTGGAGCCGGTAGGACTCCTCCAGCCCCTCGTCGGACACGTCGAAGGAGTACGAGTCCTTCATCTGGAACTCGCGCCCGCGCAGCACCCCGGACCGGGGCCGCGCCTCGTCGCGGTACTTGGTCTGGATCTGGTACAGCATGACCGGCAGGTCCTTGTAGGAGGTGCACTGGTCCTTCACGACGAGGGTGAAGATCTCCTCGTGGGTGGGTCCGAGCAGGTAGTCCGCGCCCTTGCGGTCCTTGAGGCGGAAGAGCAGGTCCCCGTACTCCGACCAGCGTCCGCTGACCTCGTACGGTTCCTTCGGCAGCAGGGCCGGGAGCAGCACCTCCTGGGCGCCGATGGCGTCCATCTCCTCGCGGACGACGCGCGAAACGTTGTCCAGGACCCGCTTGCCGAGCGGCAGCCACGTCCACACCCCGGCCGAGCTGCGCCGGACGTATCCGGCGCGGACCAGGAGCCGGTGGCTGAGGGTCTCGGCGTCGGCCGGGTCCTCGCGGAGGGTCTTGGCCATGAGGCGGGACATGCGCTGCACGTGTTGCGTAGACATGTCGGGAGGTTACCGGGGGCCCGGCGGCCCGCGGTACCGGTTTCAGGGCCTGGTCAGCGGCAGGGGGGCGCCCATGACCGCGTACGGCAGGCTCGCGCTCGGGAAGTGGACCTGGCGGGCGAGGTCGGTGTAGCCGAGGGCCCGGTAGAGGCCGCGGGCGGGGCTCTCGGTGTCGATGGCGGAGAGGATCGAGCGGGGCTCGGCGGCGTCGTCGGTGAGGGCGGTGATGAGGGCGCGGCCGACGCCGTGGCCCTGGAAGCCGGGGTGGACGTGCAGCTCGGTGATCACGAAGGAGCCGTCGAGCCAGCCCTCGTGCCCGCCGGCCCGCAGGTAGGGCTCGACGATGGTGGACCACCAGTGGGTGCGGTCGTTCGGCATCCCGTACACGAACCCGGTGAGCGCCCCGTCCTCGGCGAACGCCCCGAGGGCGCGGGCCCCTCGGCAGGTCATGTGGCGCTGGACGATGTAGCGCCGGATGCCGACCTCCTCCTCGCTGAGGCCGAAGGCGACGGCCTGCACGCGCAGGGCCTCGTCCACGCGGCCGGCGAGGTCGAGGGGACCGATTCGGACTCCGGAAGGCAGCATGCGGCGACCTTACTTCGCGGTACGGGGCTGCCGGAATGCCGCAGCGGGGGTCCGTGGCCCGCCTTTCGGATCGGGGGCGGCCGGGGTCAGAAGAGCACGCTCATGAACGCGCCGACCTCGCGGAAGCCCACGCGGCGGTAGGCCGCACGTGCCGCGGTGTTGAAGTCGTTCACGTAGAGGCTGACCACGGGGGCCACGTCGCGCAGCGCGTACTCGACGACGGCGGCCATCCCGGTCTCCGAATGGCCGAGGCCGCGGAACTCGGGGTCCACCCAGACGCCCTGGATCTGGCAGGCGCGAGCGGTGGCGGCGCCGATCTCGGCCTTGAAGACGACCTTGCCGTCCTCGACGTGGGCGAAGGAGCGGCCGCTGGCGACGAGTTCGGCGACGCGGGCCTGGTAGAGCAGCCCGCCGTCGCCGGCCATCGGCGAGATGCCGACCTCCTCGGTGAACATGGCCACGCAGGCGGGCATGATCAGTTCCATCTCGTCCTTGCGGATCCGGCGGACCCGCGGGTCGGCCTCGACCGTGGTGGACGGGCGCTCGATGACCATGAGCGGCTGGTGGGAGCGGACCTCGCGGGCCGGGCCCCAGCTGGGCTCCAGGAGCTGCCACAGCAGCCGGGTGGCCTCGGCGGGGCCGACGATGGAGGAGCAGCGGCGGCCGGTGCGGCGGGCGCGGTCGGCGAAGGCGCGTACGGCGTCGGGTCCGGCGCAGACGGGGACCAGGTTGGCGCCCGCGTAGCAGAGGGAACGGAGCTCGCCGTCGGCGTACCAGCCCCACATCTCGCCGCCCAGGCGCCAGGGGTCGAGTCCGGCGACCTGGACCCGGGAGGTGACGAAGGCGTTCTCGACCGGCTCGCGTCCGAGGATTTCCATCGCGGCGTCGAGATCACTGGGCTCAAGGACCCGGGTGGTGGTCTGCGTCAACACTGGGGCCTCACCATGCAAGTCTGCTGATCTCCGCACTGTACCCGGCGGCGCCCGGGGATGCCGCGTCCGAGGTCGCCAAAAGGCCCCGGACCGCCCCCGAGCTGCGGGAACGGTGCCGGGGCCACTGACGACGGGGCCCGGGCCGGGCCCGGAGGATCAGACGCCGATGGCGACGGTGGGCTCGCCGCTCATCACGCCGTCGGCCTCCATCTGCGCCGCGATCTTCATGGCCTCTTCGATGAGGGTTTCCACGATCTTCGACTCGGGGACGGTCTTGATGACCTCGCCCTTCACGAAGATCTGGCCCTTGCCGTTGCCGGAGGCGACGCCGAGGTCGGCCTCGCGGGCCTCGCCGGGGCCGTTGACGACGCAGCCCATGACCGCGACGCGCAGCGGGACCTCCATGCCCTCCAGGCCCGCCGTGACCTCTTCGGCGAGCTTGTAGACGTCGACCTGGGCGCGGCCGCAGGAGGGGCAGGAGACGATCTCCAGGCGGCGCGGCTTGAGGTTCAGCGACTCCAGGATCTGGATGCCGACCTTGACCTCCTCCGCCGGCGGGGCGGAGAGGGAGACGCGGATGGTGTCGCCGATGCCCTCGGAGAGCAGCGCGCCGAAGGCGACGGCGGACTTGATGGTGCCCTGGAAGGCGGGGCCGGCCTCGGTGACGCCCAGGTGCAGCGGGTAGTCGCAGGCGGCGGCGAGCTGGCGGTAGGCGTTGACCATGACGACCGGGTCGTTGTGCTTGACCGAGATCTTGATGTCGCCGAAGCCGTGCTCCTCGAAGAGGGAGGCCTCCCACAGCGCGGACTCGACCAGCGCCTCGGGGGTGGCCTTGCCGTACTTCTTCAGCAGTCGGGCGTCGAGGGAGCCGGCGTTCACACCGATGCGGATCGGCGTGCGCGTCTCGTTCGCGGCCTTCGCGATCTCCTTGACCTTGTCGTCGAACTGCTTGATGTTGCCCGGGTTCACGCGGACCGCGGCGCAGCCGGCGTCGATCGCGGCGAACACGTACTTCGGCTGGAAGTGGATGTCGGCGATGACCGGGATCTGCGACTTCTTGGCGATCACGGCGAGCGCGTCGGCGTCGTCCTGCGTCGGGCACGCCACGCGGACGATGTCGCAGCCGGAGGCGGTGAGCTCGGCGATCTGCTGGAGCGTCGCCCCGATGTCGGAGGTCCTGGTGGTGGTCATCGACTGGACGGAGATCTGTGCGTCGCCGCCGACGGCCACCTTGCCGACCTGGATCTTGCGGCTGACCCTGCGGTCGGCAAGCTTCGTCGGCACGGCCGGCATTCCGAGAGAGATGGCAGTCATCTGCTGTGCAACCCCAAGGTGTGGATCAAGGTCCCGAGATCGGCGGGCTCCAGGCTTCGAGATTACGCCAACCAAGGCGCGGCCCGTGCATCCGAGGGGTACGCCACCCGAACGTAGGGAGCCGGGCACGATCCGTGCCCGGCTCCCGTGGTGGTGGGGCGGCGCCCCCGCAGATCAGGTGATCTTGATCGGGTTGACCACGTCCGCGACCATCACCAGCAGGGTGAAGCAGATGAACAGGCCCGCGACCACGTAGGCGACGGGCATCAGCTTCGCCACGTCGAACGGGCCGGGGTCGGGGCGCCGGAAGACGCGCGCCACATTCCGCCGGAGCGACTCCCACAGGGCGCCGGCGATGTGTCCGCCGTCGAGCGGCAGCAGCGGCAGCATGTTGAACAGGAACAGCGAGAGGTTGAAGCCGGCCAGCAGGTTGAGGAAGAAGACCAGCTGGTGCTGGGCGGGGATGTCGAGGGTGAAGATCTCACCGCTGACGCGTGCCGCGCCGACGACGCCCATCGGGCTGTCCTGCTTGCGCTCGGCCCCGTTGAACGCCGCGTTCCACAGGTCCGGGACCTTGGTCGGGAGGGCGACCAGCGACTGGACGCCGGCCTCCATCATCTCGCCCATGCGGTCGACGGACTGGCCGAAGGACTGCGGGACGTAGCCGGAGGCGGGGGCGAAGCCGAGGAAGCCCGCGGTGACGTACTCGTCCTTGACGTACCTGCCGCTGCCGTCGGTCTTGGCGACCTTGTTCTCGATCAGGTTCGCCGAGAGGTCCAGGCGCTGACCGGCCCGCTGGACGGTGATCGTGGCGGGGCCGACGGTGGCGCGGATGTCCTTCTGCAGGGCCGACCAGTCGCCGACGGGCCGGCCGTCGAAGGCGACGATCTTGTCGCCCGCCTTCAGGCCCGCCGCCTTGGCGGGGGCGGCCGGGTCGCCGGGGACGCACTTGTCACGCTTCTCGCTCTGCTGGATGACGCAGTCCGAGACGGTGGCGACCGAGGTGGTCTGGGTGTTGAGCCCGAAGGTCATCAGGGTCGTGAGGAAGATCGCCACGGCCAGGATCAGGTTCATGAACGGTCCGGCGAACATCACGATCACGCGCTTCCACGGCTTGCGCGTGTAGAAGAGCCGCTCGTCGTCCCCGGGCTGGAGCTCCTCGTACGCGGCCGAGCGCGCGTCCTCGATCATCGACCGGAACGGCGAGGTGGAGCGGGCCGTGACCTTGCCGTCCTCGCCGGGCGGGAACATCCCGATCATGCGGATGTAGCCGCCCATCGGGATGGCCTTGATCCCGTACTCGGTCTCGCCCTTCCTCCGCGACCAGATGGTCGGGCCGAAGCCCACCATGTACTGCGGCACGCGGATGCCGAAGATCTTGGCCGTGGAGAGGTGCCCCAGCTCGTGCCAGGCGATGGAGACCAGCAGGCCGACGGCGAAGACCACGACCCCGAGCACCGTCATCAGTAGTGTCATGCGCGCGCCTCCACGGCGGCCCGCGCCGCCATCTCCCGCGCCCGGGCCCTGGCCCAGGCCTCCGCTTCAAGGACGTCCTGGACGGTCAGGGAAGTTCCCGACTCCGGTGTCCCGTGCTCATCGACCACGGCAGAGACCGTATCCATGATTGCTGTGAACGGCAGCCGACCTGCCAGGAATGCCTCCACGCACTCCTCGTTGGCCGCGTTGAACACGGCCGGGGCGGTGCCGCCGAGGGTGCCCACGTGCCGGGCGAGGCCCACCGACGGGAAGGCCTCGGTGTCCAGCGGGAAGAACTCCCAGGTGGACGCCTTGCTCCAGTCGAAGGCGGGGGCCGCGTCCGGGATCCGCTCGGGCCAGCCGAGGCCGATCGCGATCGGGCCGCGCATGTCCGGCGGGGTGGCCTGGGCGAGCGTGGAGCCGTCCGTGAACTCCACCATCGAGTGCACGTAGGACTGCGGATGGACCACGACCTCGATGCGGTCGAAGGGGATGTCGTAGAGCAGGTGCGCCTCGATGACCTCCAGCCCCTTGTTGACCAGGGTCGCGGAGTTGACGGTGATCACCGGGCCCATGGCCCAGGTGGGGTGCGCGAGGGCGTCCTGCACGGTCACGCTCGCCAGCTCGGCGCGGGTGCGGCCGCGGAACGGCCCGCCGGAGGCGGTGACCACGAGCTTGCGGACGTCGGCCCGGGTGCCGGCGGCGAGCGCCTGGAACAGCGCCGCGTGCTCGGAGTCCACCGGGATGATCTGGCCGGGCTTCGCCAGGGCCTTGACCAGCGGGCCGCCGACGATCAGCGACTCCTTGTTGGCCAGGGCCAGGGTCCGGCCCGCCCGCAGTGCGGCGAGGGTCGGCGCGAGGCCGATGGAACCGGTGATGCCGTTGAGAACGGTGTGGCACTGCGAGGCGGCGAGTTCGGCCGCGGCGTCCGGACCGGCCAGGATCTCGGGCAGCGGCTCGTTCGGCCCGTACCGGGCGCTCAGCGCCTCTTTCAGGGCGGGTACGACGTCCTCGCGGGCCACGGCCACGGCCTGGACCCGCAACTGCCGGGCCTGCTCGGCCAGCAGCTCCACCCGCCCGCCGGCGGCGGACAGCGCGGTGACCCTGAACCGGTCGGGGTTGCGCAGGGCGAGGTCGATGGCCTGGGTCCCGATGGACCCGGTGGACCCGAGGATGACGATGTCCCGGAGGCCGGCCGCGGGGTCGAAGAGGAGGTGCGGATCGGCGAGGGGGGCTGGGCGGTCGCTCATGCCCCCATTGTTGCCTCACGTCATGAGCGGCCGGACACGGAGCCCCCTTCCGTTACCCGCAGCAGCAGGTGGGGCAGCGTTCCGGCGAACTCCGGGAGCGTACGGGCGACGCTCCACCAGGCTTCGGGGTCCTCGTCGAGGGCCAGGGCCAGCAGCTGGTCGGCCTCGGCGTGGGAGGCGAGGACGGCCGCGGGCCGGTCGTGCCGGTCGGGGTGGTCCACGTCCCCGAGCCAGTGGTCCTGGTCCAGGGCCCAGCAGGCCGGCAGCTTGTGCCGGATCACGTCGTTGCCGGTGAGCAGGCCGCGGTCGAGGCAGTCGCGCACCCAGCGGATGTCCTCCCGGACGCTGTCCATCGGCACGGCGAGGCTGGTCAGGGCCAGCTCGCGCTCCACGCCCCCGTAGGGCTCGATCGCCGTCGGGGACAGGTGGCGCACGGCGCGGACGAGGTCGGGGCCGGGGTCACCCGCGTCGGCCGCCTCGGGCACGGTGCCGTCGGCGAGGGCGGCGACCAGCTCGGGCAGCGGGCCGGGGTGGCCCGGGGCGTGCCTCAGCAGCTCCGCCCACAGGCGGGGATCGTCCCCGAGCGGGCGCAGGGCCCGCAGGACGGCCGTCTGCATGCCGGCCTGCTCGGGCAGGGTCCAGCGCAGGCCGGCGGTGTCGGGGAGACGGGCGAGCAGCAGGGTCCGGCGCGCGGGGGCGACATGGGCGACGAGTTCCTCGTGCGTGACCCGGCCCATCCGCACGGCGCGGACGGCGGGCCGGTGCCAGGAGCGCCCGTCCGGCCGCGCCGCCCCGGCGGCCAGGAACGCGAGGACGGTCTCCAGGGGCAGGTCCGCGACCAGCAGCAGGGCCTCGACCGAACCGGTCGGCAGCGGTTCGCGCAGGTGCTCGGCCAGCAGCAGTTCGGGGTCGGGCCGGTGGCTCAGCGCCAGGATGTCCAGCGGGACCCGCGGTCCGCGCCTGCCGTGCCGGCGCAGCAGGCCGACCAGCTCGGCCGTGGTGAGCGGGCCGTCACCGGGGTCCCGGCCGAGGTCGGCGCGGAGCAGGGGCAGGAGTTCGGGCGGGGTGCGGCGGCGGGCGTAGCGGGCGGGTCCGGGCAGGCCGGGCAGTGGCCGGCCGACGACCCGGGGGTTGCGCGCGATGAAGGTGCGGTCGGCCGCGCCGCCGTGGCGCAGCAGCAGGGTGACGGTCGAGGCCGACAGCCACTCGTCCCGGCACAGGTACTTGCGGGTGGGCTCGTCCAGCCGGCCGATCATGTCGGTGACGACGTGGTCCGGTGCGTGGCGCAGCAGGTGCGCCACGCACCAGGCCAGCCGTCGGCTGGTGCGGTCTTCCTCGGCCGTCGACATCGTTCTCGTCCGCCTCGCGCTGTGCTCGTACGCGTACCAGTACTCGTACTCATCCTCGTACGTCTGTCCGACGTCCGGCGATGATCGCAGGTCAGCGGATGGGGCGGTGCACGTTTTTCTGAGTCGAGGGTCCGGGCGTCGCGTCCGCGATCCAGGGGCCCTCGCCGGACGGGTCGAGGACGCCCTCCTCCAGCCATGCGTAGGTGCCGGACAGGACGCCCGCGACCACCTTGCGGTCGAGGTCGTCGGTGTTGGACCAGAGCCGGCCGAAGAGTTCCTCCACGCGCAGCCGGGA
The DNA here is from genome assembly GCF_016755875.1 of Streptomyces spororaveus. Classification (NCBI taxonomy): domain Bacteria; kingdom Bacillati; phylum Actinomycetota; class Actinomycetes; order Kitasatosporales; family Streptomycetaceae; genus Streptomyces; species Streptomyces spororaveus. The sequence goes on from NZ_BNED01000005.1 coordinate 2,694,298, forward strand.
CTGCTCGCAGAAGGCGTCGGCCAGCTGGTAGGCCTCGCGGCCGTGGGCGCCGGTGGCGCGCAGGTGCTCGGCGCGGACACAGGCCGCGCTCATCGCGAAGAGCTCGGCGCCGATGTCGACGATCCGGCCGAGGAAGCCCTGCTTGGTCTCCATCCGGCCCTGCCAGCGGGACATGGCGTAGAAGGTGGAGCGGGCGAGTTTGCGGGCGCTGCGCTCCACGTAGCGCAGGTGGGTGGAGAGGTCGGGGTGGCCGTTCGGGTGGAAGGCGCGGTAGGTGCCGGGGACCTGGCCGGGGCCGGTGGCGAGCTTGGGCAGCCAGCGGGCGTAGAACCCGGCGGCGCGGGCTCCGGCCTTCGCCTTGTCGCCGAGCGCCTTGTCCGGGTCGATGAGGTCGCCCGCGACCGAGAGGTGGGCGTCGACGGCCTCGCGCGCGATCAGCAGGTGCATGATCTCGGTGGAGCCCTCGAAGATCCGGTTGATCCGCAGGTCGCGGAGCATCTGCTCGGCGGGGACGGCCCGTTCGCCGCGGGCGGCGAGGGACTCGGCGGTCTCGAACCCGCGCCCGCCGCGGATCTGGACCAGCTCGTCGGCCATCAGACAGGCCATCTCGGAGCCGTAGAGCTTGGCGAGGGCGGCCTCGATACGGATGTCGTTGCGGTCCTCGTCGGCCATCTGGGAGGCGAGGTCGACCACCGCTTCGAGGGCGAAGGTGGTCGCGGCGATGAAGGAGATCTTCGCGCCGACCGCCTCGTGCCGCGCGACCGGCCGGCCCCACTGCTCGCGTACGCCGGACCACTCGCGGGCGATCTTCAGGCACCACTTCCCGGCGCCGACGCACATGGCGGGCAGGGACAGCCGGCCGGTGTTGAGCGTGGTCAGGGCGATCTTGAGCCCGGCGCCCTCGGCGCCGATGCGCTGGGCCGCGGGGACCCGTACCCGGTGGAAGCGGGTCACGCCGTTCTCCAGGCCGCGCAGGCCCATGAAGGCGTTGCGGTGCTCGACGGTGATCCCCGGCGAGTCCGCCTCCACGACGAAGGCGGTGATCCCGCCGCGGTGGTGCTCGGACTTCGGCACGCGGGCCATCACGACGAGCAGGTCCGCGACGACCCCGTTGGTGGTCCACAGCTTCACGCCGTCGAGCACGTACGCGTCGTCGCCGTCCGGGACCGCCGTGGTGGCCAGGCGCGCCGGGTCGGAGCCGACGTCGGGCTCGGTGAGCAGGAAGGCGCTGATGGCGGTGGTGGCGCAGCGGGGCAGGTAGGTGTCCTTCTGCTCCTGCGTGCCGAACATCTTCAGCGGCTGGGGGACGCCGATCGACTGGTGGGCGGAGAGCAGGGCCCCGATGGCCGGGCTCACCGAGCCGACGAGGGCGAGCGCCTTGTTGTAGTAGACCTGGGTGAGACCGAGCCCGCCGTACTTGGGGTCGATCTTCATGCCGAGGGCGCCGAGCTCCTTGAGACCGCGCACGGTCTCGTCGGGGATCCGCGCCTCGCGCTCGATGCGGGCCCCGTCGATGCGGGTCTCGCAGAACTCCCGCAGCCGGGCCAGGAAGGCCTCGCCCCGCCGGACGTCCTCGTCGGCGGGGAGCGGATGGGGGTGGATCAGGTCGAGCCGGAAGCGTCCGAGGAACAGTTCCTTGGCGAAACTGGGTTTGCGCCAGTCCTGTTCGCGGGCCGCTTCCGCGACCTGCCGTGCCTCGCGCTCGGTCACCTTGGGCTGTGCGGGCTGTGTTGCGGACATGCGGGGACTCACCTCGCCGCCGGAGTCGGTTCACCGGATTACCAGCCGGTGCTACTTGTGAGTCGTACCCCGTCCTCCTCCACCGGAAAAGCCGGAGCGGTCCGGTCGGGGGAATCGGTCCGGCGATCGGCGTCCCGCGTGCCGCGCGAGCGCACCCGCTCAGGAAAAAAGGGGACGGCCGGAGCCCCCGCACAGTGGGCTCCGGCCGTCGGCTTTTCGGCCGTACGAGATCAGATGTCGAGGCCGGTCAGGACCAGGACCCGCTCGTACGTGTAGTCGTCCATCGCGTAGCGGACGCCCTCGCGGCCCACACCGGACTGCTTGACGCCGCCGTACGGCATCTGGTCGGCGCGGTAGGACGGCGCGTCGCCGATGATCACACCGCCGACCTCCAGCTCGCGGTGGGCACGGAACGCGGTCTGGACGTTGCGGGTGAAGACGCCGGTCTGCAGACCGAACTTCGAGTCGTTGACGGCGGCGAAGGCCTCGTCGGTGTTCTCGACCTTCTTCAGCGTCAGGACCGGGCCGAAGACCTCCTCGGTGGCGAGCTTGACGCCGTCCGGCACGTGGGCCAGGACGGTGGGCTCGTAGGAGGCACCCGCGCGCTTGCCGCCGGTGAGCAGCTTGGCTCCGCCGGCCACGGCCTCGTCGACCCAGGACTCGACGCGCTGGGCGGCGGCCTCGGAGACGAGGGGGCCGACGTCGGTGGCGGAGTCGGACGGGTCGCCGGTGACCTGGGCCTGGACCTTCTCGACGACCTTCTCGACGAGGCGGTCGTAGACGGAGGCGTCGGCGATCACGCGCTGCACGGAGATGCAGGACTGGCCGGCCTGGTAGTTCGAGAAGGTCGCGATACGGGTCGCGGCCCAGTCGAGGTCGGCCTCGGAGGACCAGTCGTCCAGGACGACGGCCGCGGCGTTGCCGCCGAGCTCCAGGGTGCAGTGCTTGTGGGGCACCGACTGCTGGATGGCGTAGCCGACGGTGTCGGAGCCGGTGAAGGAGATGACGGGCAGGCGCTCGTCCTTGACCAGGGCCGGCATCTTGTCGTTCGCGACCGGCAGGACCGACCAGGAGCCGGCGGGGAGGTCGGTCTCGGCGAGCAGCTCACCCAGGATCAGGCCGGACAGCGGCGTGGCCGGGGCGGGCTTGAGGATGATCGGCGCGCCGACGGCGATGGCCGGGGCCACCTTGTGGGCGCACAGGTTCAGGGGGAAGTTGAACGGCGCGATGCCGAGAACCGGGCCCTTGACGAAGCGGCGGGTCAGCGCGAGACGGCCGACACCACCGGCGTCGGTGTCGAGGCGCTGGGCCTCTCCGCCGTTGAACCGGCGGGCCTCTTCGGCGGCGAAGCGGAACACGGACACCGCACGGCCGACCTCACCGCGGGCCCACTTGACGGGCTTGCCGTTCTCGGCGGAGATCAGCTGGGCGATCTCCTCGGTGCGCTCGGTGAGCCGCTTGGACACGTGGTCCAGGGCCGCGGCCCGTACGTGGGCGGGGGTCGCGGAGAACTCCGCCGTCACGGCGTACGCCGCGGCCACGGCCTCTTCGACCTGCTCGTCGGTGGGCACGCTGACGGTGCCTACCAGTCGGCCGTCCCACGGGGAGTGGACGTCGAAGCTGTCCTCGCCGGTGGCCTGGCGGCCGGCGAGCCAGAAGGCGTGGGTGGAAGTCATGCGAATCCCGGCCCTTCGGAAGTGTGCGGTGGGTCCTGACCCCTCCACCGTAGAACTCCGTCGGCGTTTCGGTGTTTGTCCCTGATGGAGCGGCGGGTCGTCGCGCTTCGCCGCTTTGTCACTGTCCATCCGACCGCGTGGGCGTGCGCGGCACGGCCCGGCGCCCCCGGACGGGGTCAGGACGGGGCCGAGGTGGCCTTGAGGGCGAGCCACAGCTCCATACGGACGTCCGGGTCCTCCAGGGAGCGGCCGAGGATCTCCTCGACCCGCTTCATCCGGTAGCGCAGGGTGTGCCGGTGCACGCCGAGGTCGGCCGCGGCCGCGTCCCACTGCCCGTGGCGGGAGAGCCAGGCCTGGAGCGAGGCGACCAGGTCGCCGCGCCCGGTCGCGTCGTGCTCCCGCAGCGCGCGCAGGGTGCCGTCCGCGAAGGCCCGTACGGCGTCGTCGGCCAGCAGCGGCAGGACCGAGCCCGCCGCCATGTCCTCGTGCTCCACCATCGGCCGGCCGCGGCGCCGGGCCACGGCGAGGGCCTGGTCGGCCTGCTTGAGGGCCGCCGCCACACCGCCCGGTCCGGCCGGCGCGGACAGGCCGACCACCAGCTCGTCCGGCTCCGGCCCGGCCGCGTCCCGGCCGCGCCGCGCCTCCAGTGCCTCCGCGTGGTCCACGCACGCCTGGACGGCCGCGCCCTCGTCGGAGGCCAGGACCACGAGCCGCCCCGCCTCCGGGACGACGAGCAGCGCCTCCCCGGTCCGGGCCGCGGCCGACTCGACCGTGTCCGACAGCAGCGCCAGGCCCTCCGGCTGGGCGGTCCCCGCCAGGGCCGGCTCGGCCACGATGAGCCGGAACGGTGCCTCCAGCAGGGCCCCGTACAGGTCCCCGGCCACGGAGCGCGCGTGCTCCGCCTCGCCCGCGAGCAGCATCCGGAGCACCGCCGCCCCCAGCCGGGACTCGGCGTCGTGCAGCGAGCGCGAGCGCTCGGTGGTGAGGGTGAGGAGCGCGACCGCGGAGTGCACGGCGTACCGCTCGGCCGTGCCCAGGGGGGCCGCGGTGCCGACGGCGAGCGCGCCGCGCGCCCGCCTGCCCGTGCCCAGGGACTGGAGTTCCACGCGGTCCTCGGAGCCGCCGACGACGGCGCTCGCGGGCGCCGGGCGCTCCCGCAGCCGTTCCACGTCGGGGGTCAGCCGGGCGGCACGGCGCGCGGCCCAGTCGGGGGCGGCCGCGACGACCGCGCCCGAGGTGTCGTAGAGCGCGGCCCAGCCGTGCACGTGCGCGGCCAGCTTCACCAGCAGTTCGGTGGGGCCGTCGACGGAGAGGGCGGCGCGCGTCAGCTCGCGCTGGGCCTCGAAGCCGGCGGTCACGGCCCGGTACTGGTCCGCCGCGAGCGCCGCGGAGACCGCCTTGCTGATCGCCAGGAAGGGGGTCCGCCGCGGTACCTCCAGCAGCGGCATGTCCTCGGTCCGCGCGGCCTCGACCAGCGCCTCGGGGATCTCCTCGTAGTTGACGCCGATCGCGAAGCCGATGCCGACGACCCCGGCCGCGGCGAGGCGGCGTACATAGGCGCGCATCTCCTCGGGGTCCCCCGCGTCCAGCTTCATCGCCGTGATGAGGAGCAGCTCCCCGCCCTCCATGTAGGGGACGGGGTCGGCGAGCTCGCTGACGTGGGCCCAGCGCACCGGGGTGTCGAGGCGGCCCTCGCCGGCCCGGACGCTGAGCTTGAGCGCCGAGTGCTGGACGAGTGAGGCGAGGGTGAGCGGCATCGGTTACCAGTGGCCTTAGCGGGAGGGGGCGAGCGGGAGGGGTCGGATGGGTACCGCTGACGGTTTTCGCCGTGTCGTATGAACGACTCCCCTCGATTCTGCCACCTCGTACGGGTCGGGGTGCGGGTCAGGACGTTCCGGCCAGGCGGACCAGGAGCGGAGCCGCCCGTTCCCCGCGCACCGAGGTCAGCGACAGCACCGCGTGCCCCGGCGGCACGGCGTGCGCCAGGTCCGAGGCGGACCAGCGCTCCCGCTCCACCTGGCGCACGGTCACCGCGTCCGTGGTGACCGCCTTGCCGGTGACGAGCTTGCGGAAGGAGTGGATCGCCCGGGTCAGCGGCTGGTCGGCGAAGACCGTGCGGTGGGTGACGTCGCGCGTCTCCACCCACTCGGTGCCCCAGGCCTCGGCGAACCGCTTGCCGTCCCAGGTGGTGACCCCGGAGAAGGCCATCCGGCAGCCGACCGCCCCGAGCAGCGGCGTCCGCAGCGCCTCCGGCACGTCGTCCAGCGAGCGCAGCGTGAGCAGGACGCCCGCATGCGCGGAGCGCAGCCGCTGGACGCCCCGGACGGTCTCGGGGGTCAGGGTGTGGGAGGCGTCGTCGAAGGCGAGGAAGGCGAAGAGGGAACGGTCGGTGCGGGCGGCCGCTGCGGCGTTGAACTGGGCGAGCAGCAGCCGGGCCAGCATCCGGGAGGCGTCGGCGTGCCCGCGCTCGGGCAGGTCCACGCGGACGCGGATCGGGTGTTCCAGGGCGCGCAGCGAGAACGGCCGGCCCTGGCCGGTGGTGTCGAAGAAGCCGGCGAAGGCGGGCCGGTCCAGCAGGGCCACCCGGTCGGCGAGGGCGGGGCCGGGGTCGCCGTGGGCCCCCTGCTGCCGGATCCGGGCGTCGAGCTCGCGCAGCATGGCGTGCTGCCCTGCGAGGTCGCGGCGCAGCGCGTCGAGGGCCTCCGGGACCCGGTCGAGCAGCTCGCGCAGCTCGGGCACGGTCGGGAAACGGTCGTACGCCGCCCGGAACGGCCCGAGGAGCTGGGCGAGGGCGGTGGCGGCCCGGCGCACGTCGATCCCGGGGACGTCCCCGACGAAGGACTCGGCGAGCAGGGTGGCGGCCTCGTCGGGGTCGGTGGCGCCGCCGTAGAGGTCGAGGTCGTAGACGGAGGCGGGGTCGCCGACCCGGACCACGACGTCGAAGGCGGCGTCGGGCCCGAGCTGGGCGCCGGCCGCGCCGACGGCGACGACGGCGGCCTGGCCGGCGAGGGCCTGGAGCGAGAGCGACTCGACGACGGGCCGCACCAGCCGCCGCGTCTTGCCGGTACCGGAGGGCCCGACGGCGAGCAGCGACGTCCCGAGCACGTCGGGGTCGAGCGCGAGGGCGGTTCCGCGCCGGGAGTACGGGTTGCGCACGCCGTCCTCCACGGTGCCGAGCAGCACCTGCCGGGCCAGCAGATCGTGCCGGGCGGCCCGTACGGGCAGGTCCCGCGCCCCGGACGGGTGCACACAGGCCCCGGCGCCCTTGTCGCGCACGGCGTCGGTGAAGGCCCGCATGCGCGAGGGGTCGACGCGCACGGAGTCCCACGCCCGCCGGATCCGGGCGTAGTCCACGTCGTTCATCCGGCCGCCCCCGGCCTCCGCCTCCAACCGCTCGGCGGCCTCCCCCAGTCCGGCGGCCCGCAACTGGGGCCACCGCGCGAGGTCGTCCGGTCCGCCGGCTTCGGGACCGGCGGAGTCGGCGGGGCGTGCGGGCTGCACCGTGCGCAGGGCTCGGCTGCCGAGCACCCGGCGGCCCAGTTCGGGCCACCGGCCGAGACGCCCGAAGCCGATCACCAGGATGGAGACGACCACGGCGTACCAGATGTAGCTCGCCCAGACGGATTCGGGAGAGCGATTGTGTGCCCAGGAGTCGGGCGTGAACATGTAGAGCGGCCACAGCCAGAATCCACCGAGGTAGCCGTTCCACAGCAAGGACCAGAGCAGCAGTCCCGCGAGCAGCGAGATCAGCGCACCGCTGATCAGCTGCCGGGTCGGCGTCCGCTCCGGCTCCTCGGCGGCCCGCGGCACGTGCCCGTACGTCCATACGCCCGGCCCGTCCGAGGCGCGCGGGTGGCGCAGCCAGTCGCCCAGCGTCGGCCCGGCCGTCGGCGCGTGCGAGGGCTTCGGGGGGAGACCCGGGTTCGGCGGCGCGGCCGGTCTCGGGACGTGCCCGGCCCGGGGCGAGCGCGTCTCGTGCGTGCCGTCGGTGTCCATGAAACCCCTGCCCCCTGCCCGTGCCTGCGCTGCGTCGCTCAATGTAGTTGCCCGGGCCTCTGCCGTGGGCCCGTACCCGCGCTCCGGTTCGCCGTGCCGTACACGAGACACGCGCCCGGGTCCTTCCTATGGCCGTCAAGGACAAGGACACGCGGTGATCACTACCGAACGGAGCATGCAGGACCCCCGCTCCCGGGCCTAGCCTGCGGACAAAGAGACAAGTGCGTCCGAAAACACCCCCCAGGAGCCCCCTATGACCGCTGTTCCGCAGGAGCGCAAGATCGTCACCGCGATCCCCGGCCCCAAGTCGCAGGAGCTGCAGGCCCGCCGCCTCCAGACCGTGGCCGGTGGCGTGGGCTCCGTGCTGCCCGTCTTCACGGCCCGCGCGGGCGGCGGCATCATCGAGGACGTCGACGGCAACCGCCTGATCGACTTCGGCTCCGGCATCGCCGTGACCTCGGTCGGCGCTTCCGCCGAGGCCGTCGTGCGCCGCGCCTCCGCCCAGCTCGCCGACTTCACCCACACCTGCTTCATGGTCACCCCGTACGAGGGCTACGTCGAGGTCTGCGAGGCCCTCGCCGAGCTGACCCCGGGCACCCACGCCAAGAAGTCGGCCCTGTTCAACTCCGGCGCCGAGGCCGTCGAGAACGCCGTCAAGATCGCCCGTTCGTACACCAAGCGCCAGGCCGTCGTCGTCTTCGACCACGGCTACCACGGCCGTACGAACCTCACCATGGCGCTGACCGCGAAGAACATGCCGTACAAGCAGGGCTTCGGTCCGTTCGCCCCCGAGGTCTACCGCGTCCCGGTCGCCTACGGCTACCGCTGGCCCACCGGTGCCGAGAACTGCGGCCCCGAGGCCGCCGCCCAGGCGATCGACCAGATCACCAAGCAGATCGGTGCCGAGAACGTCGCCGCGATCATCATCGAGCCGGTCCTCGGTGAGGGCGGCTTCATCGAGCCGGCCAAGGGCTTCCTGCCCGCGATCGTGAAGTTCGCCAACGACAACGGCATCGTCTTCGTCGCCGACGAGATCCAGTCCGGCTTCTGCCGCACCGGCCAGTGGTTCGCGTGCGAGGACGAGGGCATCGTCCCGGACCTGATCACCACCGCCAAGGGCATCGCGGGCGGTCTGCCGCTCGCCGCCGTGACGGGCCGCGCCGAGATCATGGACGCCGCGCACGCCGGTGGCCTGGGCGGCACCTACGGCGGCAACCCGGTGGCCTGCGCCGGTGCGCTCGGCTCCATCGAGACCATGAAGGAGCTCGACCTCAACGCCGCGGCGAAGAAGATCGAGTCCGTCATGAAGGCCCGCCTGACGGCCATGCAGGAGAAGTACGACATCATCGGCGACATCCGCGGCCGCGGCGCCATGATCGCGATCGAGCTCGTCAAGGACCCGGTCTCCAAGACCCCGTTCCCGGAGGCGGCCGGCGCGCTCGCCAAGGCCTGCCACGCCGAGGGCCTGCTCGTCCTCACCTGCGGCACCTACGGCAACGTGCTCCGCTTCCTCCCGCCGATCGTCATCGGCGAGGACCTGCTGAACGAGGGCCTGGACCTCATCGAGGCCGCGTTCGCGGCCATCGGCACGGCCATCTGATCGAACGTCTAGAACGTTCGCACGCAGCGACCGGCCCCTACCGCCGGTAACGGGCGGACGCTGTGAAGAAGCTGTGGGGGGCCGATGGCGGGAGCGCGATCCTGCTGTCGGTCCCCCTTCCTCTGCCGTACGGTTTCTGCAGATGAGTGAGACACCCCGCTCACGGGAAACCGAGGGCGACACCAGTACTGGGCTTCCCCAGCACCGTACTGGGCATGCGTTCGCGCACACTCCTCACCGATCGGACAGCCGTTCGCCCCAAACCCCCCGGGGCGCCCGGCAACCCGGTCCGGGCGGCCGTCCCGGAACCATCCCCCCTGTTCCGGGACGGCCGGCCACTCCTCTCCTGATCGCCGCGGTCTGCGGCCTCCTCTTCTCCCTGGTCACCTGGCAGGTGCTGGTCTCCGGCCCGCTGCTGGCCCCGGACCACGCGCTGAGCCGCGCCCTGGTGCGCACGGTCCCGGACTCCGTCACCGAGCGCCTCTCCGACCTCGGCAACATCCCGGTCGCCGTGCCCGTCCTCGTCCTGGCCATGGCCTACGCCGCCCGGCGCGGGCGCGCCCTCGCCGCCGGGGCCGCGGGGCTGGCGATGGCCCTGGTGCCGGCCCTGGTCATCCCGTTCAAGGAGTGGACCGCCCGGCCGGGCCCCCTGGAGCCCTGGGCCGCCGGCTACTTCCCCTCGGGCCACACGGCCACCGCCGCCGTCGCCTACCTCGGCGCGGCCCTGCTCGTGCGTCCGGACACCCGCCGGGCATGGCCGACGGCCGCCGCCCTGGTCCTCACGGGGGCGACGGCCGCCGGACTGATCCTGCGGGGGTGGCACTGGCCGCTGGACGTCCTGGCCAGCCTGCTGATGTGCACGCCCCTGCTGCTCGTGGTCGGCTGGGCCGACCGGGTCAGCCGCCGAAGTAGGCGTCGAAGTTCCGGCTGAACTCCCAGCCTCCGAAGCGGTCCCAGTTGATCGACCAGGTCATCAGGCCGCGCAGGCCGGGCCAGGTGCCGTGCGTCCGGTAGCTCCCGCAGTCGGTCGCCCTCGTCAGGCAGTTCAGCGCCTTGTTCACCTCGGCGGGCGCGGTGTGGCCGTTGCCCGCGTTGGTCGTGGCCGGGAGGCCGATGGCGACCTGGTCCGGACGCAGGGCCGGGAAGACCCGGGCGGTGTTCCCGGCGACCGGGAAGCCGGTGAGCAGCATGTCGGTCATGGCGATGTGGAAGTCCGCGCCGCCCATGGAGTGGTACTGGTTGTCGAGGCCCATGATCGAGCCCGAGTTGTAGTCCTGGACGTGGAGCAGGGTGAGGTCGTCGCGCAGGGCGTGGATGACCGGGAGGTACGCGCCGGCGCGCGGGTCCTGGCCGCCCCAGGGGCCGGAGCCGTAGTACTGGTAGCCCAGCTGGACGAAGAACGTCTCGGGGGCCATGGTCAGGACGAAGTCCGGTCCGTACCTGGCCTTCAGGGTCTTCACGGCCGAGATCAGGTTGACGACGACCGGGGTAGTCGGTGCCCGGAAGTCGGTGTCCCCGGTGGCCAGGGAGAGGGAGTGGCCCTCGAAGTCGATGTCCAGGCCGTCGAGGCCGTACTCGTCGATGATCCTGCCGACCGAGGAGACGAAGGCGTCCCGGGCGGCCGTGGTCGCGAGCTGGACCTGGCCGTTCTGGCCGCCGATGGAGATCAGCACCTTCTTGCCGGCCGCCTGCTTGGCCTTGACGGCCGCCTTGAACTCCGCAGCGGACTCCACGTTCGGGCACTCCGCGACCGGGCACAGCCGGAAGCGGATGTCGCCCGAGGTCACCGAGGTCGGTTCGCCGAAGGCGAGGTTGATGACGTCCCAGGAGGCGGGCACGTCGGCCATCCGGACGTAGCCGGAGCCGTTGGCGAAGCTCGTGTGCAGGTAGCCGACGAGCGCGTGCGCGGGGAGGCCGCCTCCCCCGCCACCGCCGCCCCCGGGCGTGGTCGCGGAAGCGGGCGCGCTCTGCGGTGACTCGCCCGCCGCGTTCACCGCGGTGACCCGGAAGGTGTGGGTGGTGGCCGCGGCGAGACCGGTCACGGACGCCGAGGCGGAGGTGACGGACAGGGGCGCCGCGCCGTCACGGTGGACGGTGTACGAGGTGGCGCCGGGCACCGCCGACCAGGCCAGCGCGACCGAGCTCGACGAGGTGGCGGTGGCGGTCAGGCCGGTGGGGGCGGCCGGGAGCTGGGGCTGCCCGGGACCGCCGGGGTCCGGGCCGACCAGGGTGAGGTCGTCGGTGAAGTGGGCGCTCTGGCCGTACCAGCCGTGGGTGTACACCGTCACGGAGGTCGTGGCCGGGCCGGTACGGAAGGTGGTGGTCAGCTGCTTCCAGGTGCCCGGGGTCTGCGTCCACGCCGACACGTCGGTGGTACCGGTCCCGGTCGCGCCCAGGTAGACGTACGCGCCCTGCACCCACGCGGCGAGCATGTACGCCGAGTCGGGCTTGACGGTGACGGTCTGGGAGCAGCGGGCGTTGTCCTGGCCGGCCGGAGTGGCCCTCAGGGCGGAAACCCCACCGTGGACGGGCGTGGTGACGACGGCTCCGCTGCCGCCCGAGCAGCTCCAGCCGTCGAGGCCGGTCTCGAAGCCGCCGTTGCGTACGAGATCGGCGTCGGCCGCCGCGGCGGGCGGGCCCGCGGCGAGGAAGCCGGCCACCGCCAGGGCGGCGGCGGTGAGGAAGGGTATGGCTCTGCGCACAACTGCCTCCGGTGCATGGGGGGATGGAGGGGGTCAGCGGCGCCCAAGATGGTCCAGACCAATACCCTTGTCAAGACTTCCGGCCCTCCTTCGCCAGCACGCGCGCGGCCGCCTCGTGCATCGCGAGCTCCAGCACCGCCGGGTCGGTGAGCGTCCCCTCGCCGTCCGGGAGCACCAGCCAGCGCACCCCGCCGGTCACCCGGCCGGGATACGGGACCACGATCCAGCTCCCGCGCCCGGCACCCCGTACTCCCGTGGCCAGCCACCGCGACGCCGTGCCCGCGGGCACGAAGAAGCCCAGCCGCGGCATCGACGTGCCGCTGCGCCCCGCGGCGCCGTCATCGGCGAGCACCGGGCCGGGCCGGGCGAGGAGCAGCCGGAGCACGTCGAGGGTGGGCCGGCCCAGCTCCCCCGGCATGATCAGCACGTCCCAGCGCCGGCCTGCGGGCAGCAGGGCCACTCCGAGGGGGCTGCGCTCCCACTCCCGGCGGCAGGCCTGCGGGTCCGGCGCCGCCGATACCAGCCACTCCACCGCCGTCTTGGTCCCCGAAATCGCCATCGCCCGGCCTCCGTTCCCTGTAGGTGAGGGGTTCTCACCCGAAGAGAGCGGGGCCGGGCGCAGGTATGACGCGGGTTGCGTTACTCCATGCCGGTGAAACAGGTCACACGGTGAGCGGCGGGCCGGCCGCCTGACGACGCCCTAGCTGTCGAAGCCGAGGCCGAACCGGTCCAGCGTCTTGAGCCACAGGTTCCGGTGTCCGCCGCGGGCGTCCGCGCGGGCCAGGGACCACTTGGTGAGCGCGATTCCGGTCCAGGCGAAGGGCTCGGGCGGGAACGGCATCGGCTTGGACTTCACCATCTCCAGCTGTGTGCGCTCGGTGGAGAGCCCGTCCAGCAGATCCAGCATCACGTCGGCGCCGAACCGGGTGGCCCCCACGCCGAGGCCGGTGTAGCCGGCCGCGTACGCCACCTTGCCGGAGTGCGCCGTTCCGAAGAAGGCTGAGAAGCGCGAGCAGGTGTCGATCGCGCCGCCCCATGCGTGGCTGAACTTCAGCCCCTCCAGCTGCGGGAAGGCGGTGAAGAAGTGCTCCGCGAGCTTGAGGTAGGTCTCGGGGCGGTGGTCGTACTCGGAGTCGAGCTTCCCCCGGTAGGGGTAGATCGCGTCGTACCCGCCCCACAGGATCCGGTTGTCGCGGGTGATCCGGAAGTAGTGGAACTGGTTGGCGCTGTCGCCGAGCCCCTGCCGCCGCTTCCAGCCGATCGCGGCGAGCTGGGCCTCGTCGAGCGGCTCGCTCATCAGCGCGTAGTCGTAGACCGGGACGGTGAACGGGCGGACCCGGCGGACCAGCGAGGGGAAGATGTTGGTGCCCAGGGCGACCCGGCGGGCGAGGATCGTGCCGTAGGGGGTGGTCACGGTCATCCCGGAGCCGGCCTGGGCCAGCTTCAGGCCGCGGGTGTTCTCGTAGATCCGCACCCCGAGTTCCAGGCAGGCCCGCTTGAGGCCCCAGGCCAGCTTCGCCGGGTTGAGCATGGCGACGCCGTCGCGGTCCCAGAGGCCCGCGAGGAAGGTCGGCGAGTCGACCTCGGCGCGCACCGCCTCGCCGTCCAGCCATTCGGAGCCGTCGGCCAGGCCCAGGCGCAGCGCCTCCTCGTGCAGTTCGCGCAGCTCCTCGACCTGGTGCGGTTCGGTGGCGACGTCGATCTCGCCGGTCCGCTCGAAGTCGCAGTCGATGCCGTAGCGGGCGACGGCCTCCTCGATGGCGTCGAGGTTGCGGGCGCCCATCTCCTCCAGCTTCGCCAGCTCGCCGGGCCAGCGGGCCATGCCGTTGCTGAGGCCGTGGGTGAGGGAGGCGGCGCAGAATCCGCCGTTGCGGCCGGAGGCGGCCCAGCCCGCCTCCTTGCTCTCGATCAGTACGACGTCCCGCCCGGGGTCGCGCTCCTTGGCGATCAGCGCGGTCCACAGCCCGCTGTAGCCGCCGCCGACGACCAGCAGGTCGCAGCGCTCGTCGGAGGTCAGCGCCGGCTCGGGGGCCGGCTTGCCGGGGTCGTCCAGCCAGTACGAGACCGGCTTCGCTTCGGAAAGGGATTTCGCAACACTACGCATGGCGACTGGGGCCATGTCTTCCAACTCCCTACGGAACTGATGACGTGCTTTCCCGAATTACTTCGGTTGTGCCTTCTTACGGCGGTTGCCGACCATCTGGCCGGCCAGGACCACCAGCACCGCGATGACGAACATCGCCGTACCGATGACGTTGATCTGCACGGGCGTACCGCGCTGGGCCGAGCCCCACACGAACATGGGGAAGGTGACGGTGTTGCCCGAGTTGAAGTTGGTGATGATGAAGTCGTCGAAGGAGAGCGCGAAGGAGAGCAGCGCGCCCGCCGCGATACCGGGTGCGGCAATCGGCAGGGTGACCCGTACGAAGGTCTGCACCGGGCCGGCGTAGAGGTCGCGGGCGGCCTCCTCCAGCCGCGGGTCCATGGACAGGACACGGGCCTTGACAGCGGCGACGACGAAGCTGAGGCAGAACATGATGTGCGCGATCAGGATCGTCCAGAAGCCCAGCTGGATGCCCATGTTGAGGAAGAGGGCGAGCAGCGAGGCCGCCATCACGATCTCGGGCATCGCCATGGGCAGGAAGATCAGCGAGTTGACCGCTCCGCGCGCCCGGAAGCGGTAGCGCACGAGCGCGAAGGCGATCGCGGTGCCCAGCGCCGTCGCGGCCAGGGTGGACCACAGGGCGATCTGGAGCGAGAGGGACAGCGACCCGCACATGTCGGCGACCCCGCAGGGGTCCTTCCACGCGTCGAGGGAGAACTCCTGCCAGGCGTAGTTGAACCGCCCGGTGGGGTTGTTGAAGGAGAAGACGGTGACGACGACGTTCGGCAGGATCATGTACGCGAGCGTGCCGAGGCCCGCGATGACCACCAGGTTGCGCCGGAGCCAGGTGAGGGGATTGCGCATCAGACCAGGTCCTCCGTCCCCGCTCGGCGGATGTAGATGGTGACCATGATCAGCACGATCGCCATGAGAATGAAGGACAGCGCGGCCGCCGTCGGGTAGTCGAGGATCCGCAGGTACTGCGACTGGATGACGTTGCCGATCATCCGGGTGTCCGTGGAGCCGAGCAGTTCGGCGTTCACGTAGTCGCCGCTCGCCGGGATGAAGGTGAGCAGGGTCCCGGAGACCACGCCCGGCATCGAGAGCGGGAAGGTCACCTTCCGGAAGACCGTGGCGGGGCGGGCGTACAGGTCGCCCGCGGCTTCGTGCAGGCGGGTGTCGATGCGCTCCAGCGAGGAGTACAGCGGCAGGATCATGAAGGGGAGGAAGTTGTACGTCAGACCGCAGACCACCGCGAGCGGCGTGGCCAGCACCCGGTCCCCCTCGGTCATGCCGAGCCAGCTGGTGACGTCGAGGAAGCCGATCGCGTTGAGGCCCGCGACCACCGGGCCGCCGTCGGCCAGGATCGTCTTCCAGGCCAGGGTGCGGATCAGGAAGCTGGTGAAGAACGGGGCGATGACCAGGACGAGCAGCAGGTTGCGCCAGCGGCCGGCCTTGAAGGCGATCAGGTAGGCCAGCGGGTACCCGAGCAGCAGGCACAGCGCGGTCGCGGTGCCCGCGTAGAGCAGGGAGCGCAGGAACTGCGGGTAGTACTCGGTGAAGGCGTCCCAGTAGGTCCCGAAGTGCCAGGTGACCTGGAAGCCCTCTTCGAGGGAGCCGGTCTGCACCGAGGTGGAGGCCTGGTAGACCATCGGCAGGACGAAGAACACCAGCAGCCACAGGATGCCGGGGAGCAGCAGCCAGTACGGGATCAGCCGCTTGCGCAGGGACGGCTTGTGGACCGGGGGTTCGGTGGGGGCGGGCGCCTGGGGCGGCGCCGTCTCCACTGCGGAGCCGCTCACACGCTCTCCTCGACCGTCTCGATGCCCGCGTCGATGTCCTGGTCGGCGTCCAGCCCGAAGGTGTGCTCCGGGCTCCAGTGCAGGACCACCTCGGCGCCCGGCGCCAGACGGGCGTCCCTTTCTATGTTCTGGACGTACACCTCCAGCTCGGGGCAGACCGGGCTGTCGATGACGTACTGGGTGGAGACGCCGATGAAGGAGGAGGCGGCGATCCGGCCCGGGACCTTGTTGCGGCCGGCCGCGATGGTGTCCTCCTCGTCCGCGTGGACCAGGGAGATCTTCTCGGGGCGGACGCCGACCAGGAGTTTTCCGCCCGTGCGGGGCGTGGTCGAACATCGCGCGGCCGGCAGTCGCAGCGTGGCGCCGGAGGCGGAGACGACGATCTCGGACCCGGAACCGGCGGCGGCGCCGGTGCCGGCGGTCTCCACGGTGGCCTCGATGAGGTTGGAGGTGCCGAGGAAGTTGGCGACGAAGGTGGTACCCGGGTTCTCGTAGAGCTCGGCGGGGGCGCCCAGCTGCTCGACGCGGCCGCCGTTCATCACGGCGACCGTGTCGGCCATGGTCATGGCCTCCTCCTGGTCGTGCGTGACGTGCACGAAGGTGATGCCGACCTCGGTCTGGATCCGCTTGAGCTCCAGCTGCATCTGGCGGCGCAGCTTGAGGTCGAGGGCGCCGAGCGGCTCGTCGAGGAGCAGCACCTGCGGGTGGTTGATCAGGGCGCGGGCGACGGCGACGCGCTGCTGCTGGCCGCCGGAGAGCTGGTGCGGCTTGCGCTGGGCGAACTGGCCGAGCTGCACCAGCTCCAGCATGTCGTCGACCTGCTTCTTGACCGACTTGATGCCGCGGCGGCGCAGTCCGAAGGCGATGTTCTCGAAGATGCTCAGGTGCGGGAAGAGCGCGTAGCTCTGGAAGACCGTGTTGACCGGGCGCTTGTACGGCTGCAGGTCGGTGACCTCCCGGTCTCCGAGGTGGACCGTGCCGGTGGAGGGCTCCTCCAGGCCGGCGATCATGCGCAGGGTGGTGGTCTTCCCGCAGCCGGAGGCGCCGAGCAGGGCGAAGAAGGAGCCCTGGGGGATGGTGAGATCAAGCGGGTGCACGGCGGTGAAGGTGCCGTAGTGCTTGCTGATCCCGGAGAGGCGGACGTCGCCGCCCGCGGTCTTGTCAGTCATGAAAGGTCCCGGGGTTGGGTAGGTCAAGGGGTCGAAGGCTCGGCGGGGCCGCAGCGGGCGTGCGTCAGGCGCCGATGAGCTTGGCGAACTTCTCCTCGTACGCCGTCTCTTCCTCGCTGGTGAGGGAGCGGAAGGCGTGGGCCTTGGCGGCCATCGCCTTGTCCGGGACGATCAGGGGGTTGTCCGCGAGCTCGGGATCGATCTTGGCCAGCTCGTCCTTGACTCCCTCGACCGGGCAGACGTAGCTGATGTACGCGGCCAGCTGGGCGGCGATCTCGGGCTCGTAGTAGAAGTCGATGAGCTTCTCCGCGTTGGCCTTGTGCCTGGCCTTGGCGGGGACCAGCAGGTTGTCGCTGGAGGTGATGTATCCGGGGGCGGGGATGGCGTACTTGATGTCCGGGTTGCCGGCCTGGAGCTGGATGATGTCCCCGGCCCAGGCGAGGCAGGCGGCGAGGTCGCCCTTGTCGAGGTCGGACGTGTAGTCGTTGCCCGTGAAGCGGCGGATCTGGTTCTTGTCCACGCCCTTCTGGAGCCGGCCGATGGCCTCGTCGAAGTCGGCGTCGGTGAATTTCGCCGGGTCCTTGCCCTGGTCGAGCAGGGTCATGCCGACGCTGTCGCGCATCTCGGTGAGGAAGCCGACGCGGCCCTTGAGGGAGGGGTCGTCGAGCAGCTGGGTGACGGAGTCGACCTTCCTGCCGCCGGTCGCCTTCTCGTTGTAGGCGATGACGGTGTCGATGCCGGTCCAGGGATAGCTGTACGACCGTCCCGGGTCCCAGTCGGGGGTGCGGAACTGCGGGATCAGGTTGGCGTAGGCGTGCGGGAGGTGCGCCGGGTCGAGCTTCTGGGCCCAGCCGAGGCGGATGATGCGGGCGGCGAGCCAGTCGGTGACGACGATCAGGTCGCGGCCGGTGTCCTGGCCGGCCGCGAGCTGGGGGCGGATCTTGCCGAAGAACTCGACGTTGTCGTTGATGTCCTCGCTGTACTTGACCTTGATGCCGGTCCGCTTGGTGAACTCCTCCAGCGTGGGACGGCTCTTCTCGTCCTCGCTGGTGTCCATGTACTCGGTCCAGTTGGAGAAGTTGATCTCCTTCTCCTGGGCCGAGTGGTCGTCGGAGGCCACGGCCGCGTCGCCCTCGCGTTTGGCGGGCGGGATCCCGCACCCGGTGAGGGCGGCCAGCCCTCCGAGGGTGAGCGCCCCGACTCCGGAGGCGCGCAGCAGCGAGCGGCGGGTGAGGGCGCCGCGCCCGCTGGTGAGGCTGCGCCGCATCGCGGCGAGTTGCGCCGCAGAGAGGCGGTCGGGCTCGAACTGCTCCATGCGCTGTGCCCTTTCGGGAGGTGTACCGCTGGTCAGGCGGTGGGCCCACGCGGCGTTGGCCGCAAATGGTTACGGACGGTCCCCGAAGATCGTGCGGTGCCAGTCCTTCTCGGCCACCGCGGTGTTGTCGTACATCACGTGCTTGACCTGCGTGTACTCCTCGAAGGAGTAGGCCGACATGTCCTTTCCGAAGCCGCTGGCCTTGTAGCCCCCGTGGGGCATCTCGCTGATGATCGGAATGTGGTCGTTGACCCAGACGCAGCCCGCCTTGATCTCGCGGGTGGCCCGGTTCGCCCGGTAGAGGTCACGGCTCCAGGCGGAGGCCGCGAGTCCGTACGGGGTGTCGTTGGCCAGCGCGATGCCCTCGTCGTCGGTGTCGAAGGGCAGGACGACGAGGACCGGGCCGAAGATCTCGGACTGGACCACCTCGCTGTCCTGGGCGGCGCCGGAGATGAGGGTGGGCCGGTAGTACGCGCCGTCGGCCAGGTCCCCGGCCGGGATCTCACCGCCGGTGACGACGGTGGCGTAGGCGCGGGCCCGCTCGACGAAGCCGGCGACCCGGTCGCGCTGGGCGTGCGAGACCAGCGGGCCGAGGTCGGTGGTGGGCGCGAAGGGGTCGCCCAGGCGGACGGTCTCCATCAGCTCGGCGACCCGGGCGACGAAGGCGTCGTGGAGGGGGCGCTGGACGTAGGCGCGGGTGGCGGCCGTGCAGTCCTGGCCGGTGTTGATGAGGGAGGCGGCGACGGCGCCGTGCGCGGCGGCCTCCAGGTCGGCGTCGTCGAAGACGAGGAAGGGGGCCTTGCCGCCGAGCTCCAGGTGGAGCCGCTTGACGGTGGCGGTGGCGATCTCGGCGACCCGCTTGCCGACGGCGGTGGAGCCGGTGAAGGAGGTCATCACCACGTCGGGGTGGCCCACGAGGTGCTCCCCGGCTTCCCGGCCGGCACCGGTGACGATGTTGATCACACCGTCGGGCAGGCCCGCGTCCTTGGCCGCCTGCGCGAACATCAGGGAGGTCAGCGGGGTGAGCTCGGCGGGCTTGAGGACGATCGTGTTGCCCGCGGCGATCGCCGGGAGGATCTTCCAGGCGGCCATCTGGAGCGGATAGTTCCAGGGCGCGATCGAGCCGACGACCCCGATGGCCTCGCGGCGTACGTACGAGGTGTGGTCGCCCGAGTACTCGGCGGCCGCCTGGCCCTGGAGGTGCCGGGCTGCGCCCGCGAAGAAGGCGGTGTTGTCGATGGTCCCCGGTACGTCGAACTCCGTGGACAGCTTGATCGGCTTGCCGCACTGGAGGGACTCGGCGTACGCGAAGTCCGCCGCCTGCTCGGCCAGCACGGCGGCCAGCTTGTGCAGCGCGTCCGAACGCTCGCCGGGGGTGGCCCCGGACCAGCCCGGGAAGGCCCTCCTGGCGGCGGCGACGGCCTCGTCGACGTCCGCGGTGCTCGCGAGCTCGTAGGTCAGGACCTCGTCGCCGGTGGCCGGGTCGACCACGGTGTGTGACTGTCCGGAGGTGCCGGTCCTCAGCTGCCCGTCGATGTACTGCGCGCCGTCCGCGAAGCGGTCTTTGACCTGGAAGCGGTTGCCCATAACGCTCTCACGCTCTCCGTAGCTACAGTTCGAGCTACAGCTCGAATTGAGTGCCGATCCTGGCAGAGGTGATGCCCTCGGCCAAGTGATTCCGTTGTTGCTCTTTGATTACGCGACGGAATCGGTCGACCATGTGTCGAGGCACACCGAAAATCCCGTACGAAGTGTCAGTGGCGACTGCCAGACTCGCGTGCATGGAGATGATCGACGACTTGATCAAGCAGGTCAGCCGTGGTGAGCGGGTGAAGTACCTGCCGTTCTGGGGGCACCGCCCGCAGCCCGACGGCAGGCTCGGTCCGAGCTGCCTGAGCCAGTGGTGGCCCGCTTCTTTCACTGTCGGTGACGTCCGATATGCGACTGCGGAGCACTGGATGATGGCCGGCAAGGCCCGGCTCTTCGGGGACGCCGAGGCGGAGCGCGCCGCGGTGGAGGCGAAGAGCCCGGCGGAGGCCAAGAAGGTCGGGCGGCTGGTGCGCCGCTTCGACAACGCGACATGGGAGCGGGAGCGCTTCGCCCTGGTGGTGGAGGGCAGCGTCCACAAGTTCGGATCCGACCCGGCGCTGCGCGGGTACCTGCTCGGCACCGGGAACCGGGTCCTGGTGGAGGCGAGCCCGATGGACCGGATCTGGGGCATCGGGCTGGCGGCCGACGACGAGCGCGCCCTGGCCCCGGCGCGGTGGCGCGGCCTGAACCTGCTGGGCTTCGCCCTCATGGAGGCCCGGGAGAGGCTGCGCGAGGCGGGCGACGCGGGTACGCGGTAAATGCGTGGCGGCGCCCGGACGGGCCGCCTAACGTGACCGGTGTCCAGGTGCGAAGGCGAGACCTACTTCGACTCATAATCGGGCGGCCGCGGGTTCGAGTCCCGTCACCGGCTTCGGGCCGGTGTAGCTCAGCTGGCAGAGCACCTTGTGGTTTCGCCGACCTCGATCTCTGGACACCTACGTCACGCACCTCCCGGTGCGCGGGCTGCGGCTCCTTCTTCTCCAAAGAAACCCACGCCGCCGCCACCTTGATCTCGGGAGGCACGCGTGGGGGATGCCCGGTGCGCAGGCGACGGTTACTTCTGGGGACCCGGAGGTCGTGGGTTCGAATCCCACCCGGCTCGTCACCCGCAAGGGAACGGGCCGGTGGAGCAGTCGGGTGGCTCGCCGGGATACAAGTCCGCCGCCGACTCCTGATCTCGGGCATCCCTCACGCAACGCCTCCCCGCTTCCATCGAATTCGGGGGGGATTCTCATGGCTCGTTTCAACCTGCGCGCGTCCAAGCCGGCGCCCGCCGGGCCCACTTCGCCGGTGCGCTTCACCGGCGCCGCCCGCACCGTTCAGGGCGCACCGGGCCGGCTGCGCGATCCGCGCTCGGAGCTGTTCCTGCTCGCCGTCGCCAACTTCGTGACGCAGCGGACCGCGTACGAGAGCGGAGAGGGCCGCGACGACCGCTTCGCGGCGCTCGTACGCACCCTCGCCGTCCAGGATCCCGCGTGGACGGCCGGCCTGCTGGGCTGGCTCCGCGGGGACGCGAACATGCGGACCGCCTCGCTGGTCGGCGCCGCCGAGTACGTGAAGGCGCGGCTCGACGCGGGCGCCACCGAAGGGCCTTCGAACCGCCAGGTGGTCGACTCCGTACTGCGGCGCGCGGACGAGCCGGGTGAGCTGCTGGCCTACTGGACGGCGACGTACGGGCGCAATGTGCCCAAGCCCGTCAAGCGCGGTATCGCCGACGCCGTACGCCGGCTCTACTCCGGCACCTCGCTGCTGAAGTACGACACCGACTCCAGGGCCTACCGCTTCGGCGACGTCCTCAACCTCGTGCACGCCTCCCCCGACCCGGCCAAGCCGTGGCAGGGCGAGCTGTTCCGCTACGCCCTCGACCGCAGGCACAACCCGGAGAGCGCTCGGGTCCCGGCCGGCAACCGGACCCTCGCGGCCCACCGGGCGCTGATGGAGCTGCCGGTGCGGGAGCGCCGGGCGCAGGTCGTCGCCCCGGACGGGGCCGAGCGGCTCGCGGAGGCGGGCATGACCTGGGAGTCGCTGGCCGGCTGGCTGCAGGGGCCGATGGACGCGGCCGCCTGGGAGGCGGTCATCCCCTCGATGGGAGCGATGGCGCTGCTGCGCAACCTGCGCAACTTCGACCAGGCCGGTGTCTCGGACGCGGTGGCCGCGCAGGTCGCGGCGAGGATCTCCGACCCGGAGGCCGTCGCCCGGTCCCGGCAGTTCCCCTTCCGCTACCTGGCCGCCTATCAGCACGCGCCCTCGCTGCGCTGGTCGTACCCGCTGGAGCAGGCCCTCGGCCACTCGCTGGCCAACGTACCCGCGCTGCCGGGCCGGACGCTGGTGCTCGTCGACCGGTCCGGGTCGATGTGGTCCCCGCTGTCGGACCGGTCCCGGCTCAACCGGGCCGACGCCGCGGCCGTCTTCGGCACTGCGCTGGCGCTCCGGGCCGAGCAGGCCGACCTGGTGCAGTTCGGCACGACCAGCGAGGCGGTCCGGTACCGGCGCGGCGAGTCCGTGCTGAAGGTGCTGGAGCGGTTCGGGACGCTCGGCGGGACCTACACGGCCGAGGCCGTGAAGAAGCACTACCAGGACCACGACCGGGTGCTGATCGTCACCGACGAGCAGGCCGCCTCGTACGGCCACGGCGGTGACCCGACGGCCGAGGTGCCGCCCGCGGTTCCGGTCTACACCTGGAACCTCGCCGGCTACCGGGTGGGGCACGCGCCCTCCGGCACCGCGAACCGGCACGCCTTCGGCGGGCTCACGGACGCGGCCTTCCGGATGGTGTCCCTCATCGAGGCCGGCTGCGACGCCGACTGGCCGTGGGCCTCCTGAGGCGGCCCCGTCAGACCCTCTCGCGTACCTGCGAGTTGTCGTAGGGGCTGTCGTAGGGCGAGTCGTCCCCGGCGTCCCGGTCCATGAAGCCGATGAACATGACCGCGATCATCAGGGCGCCCAGCAGGATGCCGATCGCGCCCAGGATGATGCCGGCGAGGGCCATCCCGCCGTTGTCGGCCTCGCCGCGGCTCGCCTTGCCGCGGCCCAGGGTGCCGAAGACGACCGCGGCTATGCCGAGCGCCACGGCGAAGAAGCTGGTGATGCAGCCGATGACCGCGAGTATCCCGAGGACGAGCGCGGTGATTCCGAAGCCGTTGCTGCGCTGCACCCCGTAGGGCGGGTAGGCACTCTGGCCCGGGTATCCCGGGTACCCGGGATAGCCCGGGTGGCCGCTCTGCCCGGGGTACCCCGCGTCGCCGGGGTACCCGTAGCCGGGCTGGGCCGGGTACCCGTAGGCCGCGGACCCGGGCGGCCCGGTCATCGGGGGCGGGGTCGTCGTCGGTACCGGGGCCGGGGCCGCCGCGGGCGGGGCGTACTGGTCGCCCGGCATCCCGGCGAGCGTCGGCTGGTCGTGCACGGACGGAGGGCCCGACACGCCCGGCGTGCCCTGCCCGCCCTGCGACTTGCCCAGCTCGACCGCCGGCCGCTCCGGCGGCGCCCACGGGTCTCGCGGCTCGGGACTGCTGTCGGTCATACGGCGCCCCCCTCTCGTACAGCCATGCTAAGCGCTGCCACCGACAGTCACGGGCGTGCCTACGATGAATCCCGACCTGCCCGCACCCGCGTCCTCCCGGAGGCACCCCCATGACCGACCTGCACCCCTTCATCGCGGGGCTGCCCAAGGCCGAACTCCACGTCCACCACGTCGGCTCGGCATCTCCGCGCATCGTGGCCGAGCTCGCCTCCCGGCACCCCGACTCGAAGGTCCCCACCGACCCCGAGGCCCTCGCCGACTACTTCACCTTCACCGACTTCGCGCACTTCATCGAGGTCTACCTGTCGGTGGTCGACCTGGTCCGCACCCCGGACGACGTGCGCACCCTCACCTTCGAGGTCGCCCGCGACATGGCCCGGCAGAACATCCGCTACGCCGAGCTGACCATCACCCCGTACTCCTCCACCCGTCGGGGCATCGACGAGAAGGCCTTCATGGAGGCCATCGAGGACGCCCGCCGGGCCGCCGAGGCCGAACTCGGCGTCATCCTGCGCTGGTGCTTCGACATCCCCGGCGAGGCCGGCCTGGAGGCCGCCGCCGAGACCGCCCGGCTCGCCGTCGACCACCGCCCCGAGGGCCTGGTCTCCTTCGGCCTCGGCGGTCCCGAGATCGGCGTCCCCCGCCCGCAGTTCAAGCCGTACTTCGACGCCGCCCGGGCCGCCGGTCTGCGCAGCGTCCCGCACGCCGGTGAGACCACCGGTCCGGAGACGATCTGGGACGCCATCCGCGAGCTGGGCGCCGAGCGCATCGGCCACGGCACCAGCGCCACCCAGGACCCGGAGCTGCTCGCGTACCTCGCCGAGCACCGGATCGCCCTGGAGGTCTGCCCGACCTCCAACATCGCCACCCGCGCGGTGACCGACCTCGACCGGCACCCGGTCAAGGAGATGGTCGCGGCGGGCGTGCTCGTCACCATCAACAGCGACGACCCGCCGATGTTCGGCTCCGACCTCAACAACGAGTACGCGGTGGCCGCCCGCCTCCTCGACCTCGACGAGCGCGGGCTCGCGCAACTCGCCAAGAACGCCGTCGAGGCCTCCTTCCTGGACCCGGCCGGCAAGGCGAAGCTGACCGCGGAGATCGACACGTACACCGCCGAATGGCTCGCGCGCTGACGCCTCCCCGGCAACTGCGCCCCTGAGAATGGGGACATGAGCACTCTGACTGCCGTCGGCCACCGCGGCGATCCCTACCGTGTCCGTGAGAACACCCTGGCCTCGATCCGCTCCGCCTTCGCGCGCGGGGCGGACGCCGTCGAGATCGACGTACGGCTGACCCGGGACGGGGTGCCGGTCCTGCTCCACGACGACACGCTCCAGCGGCTGTGGGGCCATGACGTACGCCTCGACGACGTCACGGCCCCGCAGCTGAAGGGGCTGACGGTGGGCGGAGTCCCCACGCTGCGCGACGCCCTGACGGCCGCCGGGGCGGGCCGGCTGATGCTCGACCTCCCCGGCGCCACGCCCGAGGCGGTACGCATCGTCATGGGCGAGGTCCGCGACTGCGGGGCGCGCGAGCGGACGTACTACTGCGGGGGCCCGAACACGATGCTGTCGGTCCGCGCCACCGATCCGGGCGCGGAGATCGCGCTGACCTGGACCTCGCTGTCGCCGCCGCGGCGGGCGCTGATCGACGCCATGGCGCCGCGCTGGCTCAACTACCGCTTCGGGCTGGTGAGCCGGGAGCTGGTGGACGCGCTCCACCGGGACGGCCTGCTGGTGTCGGCCTGGACCGCGGACACCAGGCGGACGATGAAGGGCCTCGTCGCGGCGGGCGTCGACTCGATCACCACCAACCGGCTGGACGCGCTGACCTCCGTACGCGCCGGCCTCGGGTGGTGATACGGGCCTTCGGCGAGCGGGTCCGGAACGCGGATGCCCGCCGGCAGGACCTGGGGCTGGCGCTGCTGGTGCAGGTGGCCGTCACGATGCCCTTCGTCGTGCCCCGGTCGCCCGATCTGCCTCCCGTGACCTGGGCCTCGTACGCGATGACGACGGCGGCCGTGCTGCCCTTGATCTGGCGGCGCCGGGCACCGGTGGGCGTACTGGTGGCGATCCTGGTCCTCGGAGGGGTCTACAAGGTCACGCTCGACGGACCGGGCCAGCCGCTGCCGTACGCGGGCCTCATCGCCTTCTACACGGTCGCCCTCCGGTGCACCCCCCGGGTCCGGGTGGCCGCGGGACTGGCCAGTGCGGTGGTGGTCGCCCTGTCGGTGGGCTGGGAGACGGGGACGGCGCGGGAGCTGCTGTTCACGCTCTTCGTCTCGGCGGCGGCCTACGCCCTGGGACGGCTCCAGCACACGCGGCAGGCGTACACGGCGGCCGTGGAGGCGCGCGCCGCCGAACTGGAGCGGGCCAACCGGATCGAGGCGGAGCAGGCCGCCGCACGCGAACGGGCCAGGATCGCCCGGGAGATGCACGACATCCTCTCGCACGCGGTCAGCATCATGATCGTGCAGGCGGAGGCCGGCCCGGTGGCCGTGCGCGCGGCACCGGAGCGGGCCGAGGCCGCCTTCGAGGCGATCGCGGAGACGGGTCGGGACGCGATGGCGCAGCTGCGCGCGATGCTGGGTGTGCTGCGCACCGACGGGGCCGCGCCCCGGAGCCCGCAGCCCGGGATCGCCGCGCTGGCGGAGCTGGTGGACCGGGTACGGGCCGGCGGGCTGCGGGTGTCGTACGAGCGGACGGGCACGGTGCGCGAGCTGCCGGCCGCACTGGAGGCGACCGTGCACCGGGTGGTGCAGGAAGCCCTGACCAATGTGGTCAGGCACGCCGGGGCCGCGGCGGCGGACGTGACGCTGGCGTACGGACCGGGGACGCTCACGGTGACGGTCACCGACGACGGCCGCGGGCCCGGTGGCGCCCCGGGCGGACACGGGCTGATCGGCATCCGCGAGCGGGCGGCGGCCCACGGCGGAACGGCCGAGTCCGGTCCGGGGCCGGGCGGGGTCGGGTACTCGGTCCGGGTGTCCCTTGTAACCTCGCCGCTGGAGGTGGGGAATTGACGATCCGTGTGGTGGTGGCCGACGACCAGGAGCTGGTGCGCAGCGGGTTCGCGATGATCCTGGACGTCCAGGAGGACATCGAGGTCGTGGCGGAGGTCGGGGACGGCGCGGCGGCGGTCGCGGCGGTGGACCGGCTCGCGCCGGACGTGGCGCTGCTGGACATCCGGATGCCGGTGCTGGACGGGATCGAGGCGTGCCGGACGATCTCCGCCGGGAGCGCGTGCCGCACGGTGATGCTGACGACCTTCGACTCGGACGAGTACGTGTACGAGGCGTTGCACGCGGGCGCGAGCGGGTTCCTGCTGAAGGACGTGCGGCGGGACGACCTGGTGCACGCGGTACGGGTAGTGGCGGCGGGCGAGTCTCTGCTGGCCCCCTCGGTGGCGCGGCGGCTGATCGAGGAGTACACGGCGGTGACGGGGGCCGCGGCGCGGAGCGACCTGCCGGCGGACCGGCTGGCGGTGTTGACGGCGCGGGAGCGGGAGACCCTGCTGCATCTGGGGCGGGGGCTGTCGAACGCGGAGATCGCGGCGGCGCTGGTGGTGAGCGAGCACACGGTGAAGTCGCATGTGGGGAACGTGCTGGCGAAGCTGGGGCTGCGGGACCGGATCCAGGCGGTGATCTGCGCGTACGAGACGGGACTGATCGCGGCGGGTACTCCCTCCGGCGGGTGAGGGGACGGCGTGTCGTATCCCTCGCGCCGGTGAGTTGTCGTACCGGTGAAGACCCCTCTCGCAGGTGATCCGCAACGACCCCTCCGAGCTGGAGCATTGAGTCATCCGGGCCGCGGTGGCCCGGATGACTCACAGGGGGATTCCGCCATGAAGGCTCGCACGCGCACGCTGATCGCCGCCGCTCTGGTTCTGGGCATCGCATCCGGACCGGCCGTCGCTCACGCGGCTCCGGTCCCCGTCCCGGCGGGGGTCACGGCGCCTCTCGTCCCGGCCCCGCCGAATGCCGCGGCACTGGAGCGCGCGATCGCCGGTCTGGGGGCGGAGCACGGGGACGCGACCGCCGCACTGGTCCGCGTCGGGGGGACGAGCGGTGCCTGGCGGGGCAGTTCCGGTGTCGCGG
Organism: Streptomyces spororaveus; assembly: GCF_016755875.1. Lineage (NCBI taxonomy): Bacteria > Bacillati > Actinomycetota > Actinomycetes > Kitasatosporales > Streptomycetaceae > Streptomyces > Streptomyces spororaveus. The sequence continues at coordinate 2,721,611 of NZ_BNED01000005.1, forward strand.
ACGTCGTCACCGGACGGGCCGCCGTCGAGGAGGGGCGGTTCCGGGCGGGGTCGGTCACCAAGACCTTCACCGCGGCGGTGGTGCTCCAGCTGGCGGCCGAGGGCCGGGTGGACCTGGACCGGCCGGTCCGGCGGTACCTGCCCGGGACCGTGCCCGATTCCTACGGTGCGGTCACGGTACGGCAGTTGCTCAACCACACCAGCGGGATACCGGCGGCGGACGGCCCGGGCGACTCGTTCGAGGCGCAGTGGGAGCACCGCTTCGACGTGACCGACCCGCACGACCAGATCGCCGATGCCCTGGCGAAGCAGCGGGAGTTCGCCCCGGGCACGGCTCAGCACTATCTGAACATCAACTACACCGTGCTGGGCGTGCTCGTCGAGAAGGTGACGGGCACCTCGTACGAGGAGGCGGTCGGCCGGCGGATCCTGCGGCCGCTCGGTCTGCGTCAGACCTCCTTCCCGTCCCGGACGCAGACGAGGATCCACGGTCCGCACAACCGCGGGTACCAGGCGATAGCCCGGGCCGACGGCTCCCGGGAGCTGCGGGACGTGACCGAGTGGAACTCCTCGGACCGCTGGGCGGCGGGGGACATCATCTCGACCACGGCTGATCTGGAGCGGTTCACCAAGGCCCTGTTCGGCGGGCGGGTCGTGCCGGCGGCCCAGTTGGAAGAGATGTTCACGGTGCCCGCGGTGAAGACCTTCGGCAAGGGCGAGGCCGCCACCATGACCGCGGGGATGTCCAGGATCACCCTGCCGGACGGCACGGTGCTGTGGGGCAAGTCCGGTGGCCGGTACGGGTACAACACCGGCATGGGCGCGACCCGGGACCTGTCCCGCACCGTGGTCTACTCGGTCAACTCCACGAACGCCAAGGGCGAGGACACGAACCCGGTGGTCATGGGCATCGTGGGGGCGGCCTTCGCCCGGTAGGCGTCAGGCGGGCATGGCCTCAAGGCGCTTGATCATGCGGCGGAGCACCAGCAAAGGAATCACTCCGAAGACGCCGAACGACATGTCGATGACGCTCCACCAGAAGGGGATGCCCCGGATCGGGCCGCATATCAGGGCCAGCGGTATCACTCCGGCGCAGGCGATCATGCCGGCCTCGACGATCCAGACGTTGCGTACCGGGTCGCGGTGGACCCCGTAGAAGAAGACGGCGATGACGAGGTGGGCGAAGGCGAGCCAGTCGGTTCCGTAGAGGAGGAAGGGGTAGTCGGCGTCGGCCCGCTCCAGTCCGTCGCCCACCCGTCGCAGCCACTCGTGGTCGATCAGGGCGTTGGCCCAGCGGAGCTCACTGACCAGGGGGAAAGCCGTGAGGCCGCTGAGCACCAGGCAGATCAGGAACAGGGTCAACCAGGCACGGATCCGCCGCTGAAGGGCGCTTCTCTCGCTCATGGAAGGAAGCCTACGCCCATTTCTGAACACGTTCAGCCAAATTGCTGAACGTGTTCAATATTTGCCGCGCCGCCGGTCAGAGGCCGACGATCGCGTTCCAGCGCTTGGCGAGGGACCGGCGCTCGGCCGAGGAGATGTCCCGGGCCACGACCAGCCTCTTGCGCATGTCATCGTCGGGGAAGATCAGCGGGTTCTCGGCCAGTTCGGCGGTCTCCCTGTCGTCCGAGCCGGCCAGGACCTCCCGGGCGGCCGGGACGGGGCAGACGTAGTTGACGGAGGCGGCGAGCGAAGCGGCCACCTCGGGGGCGTAGTAGTAGTCGATGAGGGCCTCGGCATTGGCCTTGTGCCGGGCCAGGTTGGGGACGAGCAGGCTCTCCGCCCAGAGTTCGGCCCCCTCCTCGGGGACGACGAACTCGATGTCCGGGTTGTCGGCCTGGAGCTGGATGGCGTCACCGGAGTAGGCCTGGCAGGCGAGCACATCGCCCTTGCTCAGATCGGAGGTGTAGTCGTTGCCGGTGAAGCGGCGGATGTGCTTCTTCTTCACCATGTTCTCGACCTGGTCGCACATCCGGTGGAAGTCGGACTCGGTCCAGCGGGTGACGTCCACGCCTTCGCCCTGCATCAGCAGGGCGAAGGACTCGTCGAGGCCCGAAAAGAGGGTGACCTTGCCCGCCAGGTCCGGTTGCCACAGGTCCTTGACCGACTTGATCTCCCGGCCGAGGGCCTTGCGGTTGTAGGCGATGCCGGTGATCCCCGACTGCCAGGGGACGGTGTGCAGCCGGCCCTCATCGAAGGCGGGGGAACGCAGTTGCGGATCGAGGTGCCTGGCCACGTTCGGCTGGGCCGGCCGGTCCAGCTTCTGGGCCCAGCCCAGGTGGACGAAGCGGGCGGCCATCCAGTCGCTGACCACGATCAGGTCGTGGCCGGTCTCCTGGCGGTTCATCAGGGCCGGGCTGACCTTGCCGAAGAACTCGTCGTTGTCGTTGATCTCCTCGGTGTACCGGACCTCGATGCCGGTCTGCTCCGAGAAGGCCTCCAGCGTCGGGCGGCGCTCCTCGTCCTCCTCGTCGGTGTCGATGTAGAGCGGCCAGTTGGAGAAGGCGACGCTGCGGTCCCGCTCGGAACGGTCGGGGCCCTCGCGCCCCTCCTCGGGAACGTAGGCGGCCGGCACACCGCAGCCGGCGAGGGCGGCCGACAGGCCCGCGGCACCGAGGCCGTACAGCGCAGAACGGCGGGAGAAGGCGAGTTCAGGCATGGGCACAGCCTCGGCGAACGCGAGGGGGCGGGCAATAGACATGTTGTCTACTGCCCGCCCCGTCAACGCTGTGCTGTGATCGATGCGGCCGATCAGCCGTCGAGCGAGGTCATCACGTGCTTGATGCGCGTGTAGTCCTCGAAGCCGTAGGCGGAGAGGTCCTTGCCGTAGCCGGACTTCTTGAAGCCACCGTGCGGCATCTCGGCGACGAGCGGGATGTGGGTGTTGATCCACACGCAGCCGAAGTCGAGGTTCTTGGACATCCGCATGGCGCGGCCGTGGTCCTTGGTCCACACGGAGGAGGCGAGGGCGAACTCGACGCCGTTCGCGTACTCCAGGGCCTGACCCTCGTTCGTGAAGGACTGGACGGTGATGACCGGGCCGAAGACCTCGTTCTGGATGATCTCGTCGTCCTGCTTGAGGCCGGAGACCACGGTCGGGGCGTAGAAGTAGCCCTTCTCGCCGACCTGGTGGCCACCCGCCTCGACCTTGGCGTGCGCGGGGAGCCGCTCGATGAAGCCCGCGACCTGCTTGAGCTGGTTCGGGTTGTTCAGCGGGCCGTACAGCACGTCCTCGTCGTCCGGCGCGCCGGTCTTCGTGTCGGAGGCGGCCTTGGCGAGCGCGGCCACGAACTCGTCGTGGATCGACTCGTGCACGAGCACGCGGGTGGCGGCGGTGCAGTCCTGGCCGGCGTTGAAGTAGCCGGCGACCGCGATGTCCTCGACGGCCTTGGCGATGTCGGCGTCCTCGAAGACCACGACCGGGGCCTTGCCGCCCAGCTCCAGGTGGACGCGCTTGACGTCCTTGGAGGCGCTCTCGGCGACCTGCATGCCCGCGCGCACCGAGCCGGTGATGGAGGCCATCGCCGGGGTGGAGTGCTCGACCATGGCCTTGCCGGTCTCACGGTCACCGCAGACGACGTTGAAGACGCCCTTGGGCAGCACCGAGTCGATGATCTCCGCCATCAGGACGGTGGAGGCCGGGGTGGTGTCCGAGGGCTTGAGCACGACGGTGTTGCCCGCCGCGATGGCCGGGGCGAACTTCCACACGGCCATCATCATCGGGTAGTTCCACGGCGCGACCTGGGCGCAGACGCCGACCGGCTCACGGCGGATGATCGAGGTCATCCCCTCCATGTACTCGCCGGCCGAGCGGCCCTCCAGGAGGCGTGCGGCACCCGCGAAGAAGCGGATCTGGTCCACCATCGGCGGCAGCTCCTCGCTGGCCGTGAGGCCCAGCGGCTTGCCGGTGTTCTCCGACTCGGCGGCGACGAGCTCGTCCGCGCGCGCCTCGAAGGCGTCCGCGATCTTCAGCAGGGCCTTCTGGCGCTCCGCGGGGGTGGTGTCGCGCCAGCCCGGGAAGGCGGCCGCGGCAGCGGCCATGGCGGCGTCCACATCGGCCTGGCCCGAGAGCGGGGCGGTGGCGTACACCTCGCCGGTGGCCGGGTTGACCACCTCGGTGGTCCGCCCGTCGGCGGCGTCCTTGAACTCCCCGCCGATGTAGTTGCGCAGACGACGCAGTTCGGTGGTCACTACAGCCACACTCCTGATCACATGTCCAACGATTGAGACGATTACCAAGCCTAGCCTCTCGGCGGAGGCTTTCGACAGACCCAGACGCCACCAACTACGAAATCAGTGGGATCACGGTCGCCAATCAACGGATTTCATCGATTCCGTCTTGCGGAACAGACGACCCTCGTGCACAGTGAGGTCGTGGTCAGTCGAAGCGCAGATTCCAGGAACAGACAACCGTCCCCTTCGGTCGATGCTGTGTCCCTGGCGATCATCGAGCAACTGCAGGAGGACGGACGCCGTCCCTACGCGTCGATCGGCAAGGCCGTCGGCCTCTCCGAAGCGGCCGTGCGCCAGCGCGTGCAGAAGCTGCTCGACCAGGGCGTCATGCAGATCGTCGCCGTCACCGACCCGCTCACCGTGGGCCTGCGACGCCAGGCCATGGTCGGCATCAACGTCGAGGGCGACCTCGATCCGGTGGCCGACGCACTGACCGCCATGGCCGAGTGCGAGTACGTGGTCATGACCGCAGGGTCGTTCGACCTGATGGTGGAGATCGTCTGCGAGGACGACGACCACCTGCTCGAAACGATCAACAAGAAGATCCGCACGCTCCCCGGCGTGCGATCAACCGAAAGCTTCGTTTATCTGAAGCTGAAGAAGCAGACCTACATGTGGGGAACTCGATAGCCCGTGAGCCAGGACCTCTCCAAGACCGCGTACGACCACCTGTGGATGCACTTCACCCGCATGTCTTCGTACGAGAACTCCCCCGTCCCCACCATCGTGCGTGGTGAGGGCACCTACATCTGGGACGACAAGGGCAAGCGCTACCTCGACGGGCTCGCGGGCCTGTTCGTGGTCAACGCCGGTCACGGCCGCAAGGAACTGGCCGAGGTCGCCTACAAGCAGGCCCAGGAACTCGCGTTCTTCCCCATCTGGTCGTACGCGCACCCCAAGGCCGTCGAGCTCGCCGAGCGCCTCGCCCACTATGCCCCGGGCGACCTGAACAAGGTCTTCTTCACCACGGGTGGCGGCGAGGCCGTCGAGACCGCCTGGAAGCTCGCCAAGCAGTACTACAAGCTCCAGGGCAAGCACACCAAGTACAAGGTCATCTCGCGTGCGGTCGCCTACCACGGCACCCCGCAGGGCGCCCTGTCGATCACCGGCCTGCCGGCCCTGAAGGCCCCCTTCGAGCCGCTGGTGCCCGGCGCGCACAAGGTGCCGAACACCAACATCTACCGCGCCCCGATCTACGGCGACGACCCCGAGGCCTTCGGCCGCTGGTGCGCCGACCAGATCGAGCAGGAGATCCTCTTCGAGGGCGCCGACACGGTCGCCGCCGTCTTCCTGGAGCCGGTGCAGAACGCCGGCGGCTGCTTCCCGCCGCCGCCCGGTTACTTCCAGCGGGTCCGCGAGATCTGCGACGAGTACGACGTCCTGCTCGTCTCCGACGAGACGATCTGCGCGTTCGGCCGCCTGGGCACGATGTTCGCCTGCGACAAGTTCGACTACGTGCCGGACATGATCACCTGCGCCAAGGGCATGACCTCGGGCTACTCCCCGATCGGCGCCTGCATCATCTCCGACCGCCTCGCGGAGCCCTTCTACAAGGGCGACAACACCTTCCTGCACGGCTACACCTTCGGCGGCCACCCGGTCTCCTCGGCGGTGGCGCTGGCCAACCTCGACATCTTCGACAAGGAAGGCCTCAACCAGCACGTGCTGGACCACGAGGACGCCTTCTTCTCGACGCTGAAGAAGCTGCACGACCTGCCCATCGTCGGCGACGTCCGCGGCAACGGCTTCTTCTACGGCATCGAGCTCGTCAAGGACAAGGTCACCAAGGAGTCCTTCACGGACGAGGAGACGGAGCGCGTGCTCTACGGCTTCCTCTCCAAGGCGCTCTTCGAGAACGGCCTGTACTGCCGGGCCGACGACCGCGGCGACCCGGTCATCCAGCTCGCGCCGCCGCTGATCGCCGACCAGGGCACCTTCGACGAGATCGAAGGCATCCTGCGCTCGGTGCTCACCGAGGCATGGACCAAGCTGTAACCGGCGCCTAGACCGCCCGAGCCGCTGTAGTCCAACCACACGGCCCGGATCCTCCGTTCGAGTGAGAACGCGGGGGTCCGGGCCGTGTGCTGTCACCATCCAAGACGTTCATCTCTTTACATCTCAGTGCGGCGCCAGTGACTTCGACCGGTTCCGCTTCGTTCCCTCGGACGGAGGTGTACGCCATGGTGGCTCCACCGGACAATGCCCCGCCTGACAATGACGTCCTGTGGGCTCGGTCCCTTCACTACTCCCACGACCGCTCCCCCGCCCTCGTCGAGATCTCCGTCTCGGTCCGCCAGGGCGAGATCCTCGCCCTGACCGGTCCCCGCGGCAGCGGCAAGACCACCCTGCTCCGCTGTCTGTCCGGGCAGCTGCGCCCCCAGCAGGGCGAGGTCTGGTTCAACAGCGTCCCCGTGCACACCATGGGCGCGCTCGTCCGCGAACGGCTGCGCCGCGACCGGTTCGGCTGGATCGGCCACGAGCCGCAGCTGCTGCCCGAGCTGAAGGCCTGGGAGAACGCGGCCCTGCCGCTGCTGCTCGCGGGCGCCTCCCACCGCAGCGCCCGCAAGGCCGCCTGCGAATGGCTGGACCGCCTCGACATCGCCGGCCTCGCCCGCAAGCGCCCCGGCGCCCTGACCCGCGCCGAGTCCCAGCGGGTGGCACTGGCCCGGGCCCTGGTCAACGAGCCCGCGGTGATCTTCGCCGACGAGCCCACGGCTCCGCTGCACCGCACCGACCGAGCCCTGCTGCTCCGTACGCTGACGACCGCGGCCCGCTCCCACGACATCACCGTGCTCATGGCCACCCACGACGAGGCCACCGCGGCCGTCGCGGACCGCCGGATCGCCCTGCTCGACGGCCGCCTCGCGGGGGCCGCGGCCGCCGCCTCCCCCGTCGCCGACACCCCGGAGGACCAGGCCGCGTGCTCGCTCTCCGCCTAGCCCGCGGTTCCCGGCCGCTCGTCCAGCTGCGGCGGCTCCTCGTCGCCGCGGCCTCGGCCGGAACCGGTTTCCTCCTCCTCTATGTACTCGCCGGGGCCGTGGCCCAGCCCGCCGGATCGTTCCCTCGCCTGCTGTGGGCCCTGATCCCGCTGGCCGTCACCGTCCACTTCGCCGTCGTCGTGGCCCGGGCGGACCCCGCCACCCAGCCCCGCGAGGGACTGGACGCCGTCGGACTGGGGCCCTTCCGTCTCCTGCTGGCCGCCGCGATCTCCACCGCCGTCGCCTGCGCCCTGGGCAGTGCGGTGGCCCTGGCCGCCTTCCTCCACCTGCGCGGGGAACTGGCGGGTCTGCCGTTCGACGCGGCCGGGGCCCGGCTGCTCCACGCCGAGCAGCCGCTGCCGGTCGCCGGCGCCCTCACCCTGCTGGCCCTGATCCCGCTCACCGCCTCGGCCGCCACCGCCCTCGCGCTGCGCCCGCACCCGCCGCTGGCCCCCCAGAGCGGGCTGCCCTGGGGCATCGCGCTGACCGCCTGCGGGCTCGCGGCCTCGGCCTACACGGGCCGGGGCGGCCCCGGCACACTCATCGGCTGGTCGCTGACCGCGGTCGGGCTCGCCCTGGCCGGACCGGGGCTCGCGTACGCCTGCGGGAGCCTGGTCCAGGCCGTCCGCCCGGGAGCGCCGCGGCTGCTGGCCGGGCGGATCCTCCAGGAGGAGGCCCCCCGGATCGGCCCCCCGCTGGGAGTGCTCTGCTCGGTGGCCGCGGGCGCCCTGACCGCGTTCGCCCTGCGCGACCGGGGCGGGCTGCCCGTCCCGCTGGGCCCGCTGACCGGGCCGGCCGTCGCCCTGGTGACCCTGTGCGCCGCCGCGACCCTTCTCACATCGGTGCTGGAGGCACGCCGGAGCCGGGAGCCCGGACGGACGGCCCTGCTCGACCTGGGCGCCCCGTCCAACGTCCTGAGGACCGCCGCGAGTCTGCGGGCCACGGCGCTCCTGGCCGTGTGCGTACCGCTCAGCTGGGGTGTGGCGCAGCTGACGTCGCTGGCATTGACCCGCTGACACGAGCAGCCCTTAGGGTGGGCCGAATGGTCAACCCAGACATCGAGATCGAGACGCTCGCCGAATTCGATCAGGTCGCCGCACGCGGCTCGCTCAGCGGCTACCGGATCCAGTCGGTCAACCTGCTGGAGCGGACCTTCGCGCTGCTGGCCGCCGACACCTCGACGGCCGTGTTCCTGGGCTGCCCGATGGAGCCCGACGCGGCGGCGAAGGTCCGCGCCGACGGCGCGCTGGTCTTCCCGCCGGTACCGGACCTGCCGTTCAACCCGTACCGGGGCCTGCTCTACACGCCCGAGGAGCTCTTCACCGGGCTGCGTGACGGGTACGAGGCCACCCCGGACGCCGAGGCGTACGCCTGGTTCCAGGAGACCAAGTCCGACGGCGACGTCTTCTCCTCGATGCTCCGCTCCGTCCATGACGACGCCATCTCCGACGCCCTCGACGAGCACCTCGCCGGTGCCCGGGTCGTAGGCGTGATGGGCGGCCACGCGATGGCCCGCGGGGGTACGCACTACCGCGGTGCGGCCGAGCTGGGCCGGGCGCTGACCCGGTCCGGGCTGACGGTGGCCACCGGCGGCGGCCCCGGCGCGATGGAGGCCGCCAACCTCGGCGCCTACCTGGCCCCGGCCCCGGACGAGGCCCTCGCGGAGGCCCTGGAGCTGCTGGCCAAGGCCCCCTCCTTCGCGCCGTCGGTGTCCGAGTGGGCGGGCGCCGCCTTCGCCGTACGCGAGCGCTGGCCCGCCGGCGGGGACTCGGTGGGCATCCCGACCTGGTTCTACGGGCACGAGCCGCCGAACGCCTTCGCCGGCCACATCGCGAAGTACTTCGCGAACGCCACCCGCGAGGACGGGCTGCTGGCGCGCTCCACCGCGGGCGTGGTCTTCCTGCCCGGCGCCGCGGGCACCGTCCAGGAGATCTTCGACAACGCGACGCCGAACTACTACGAGTCGCGGGGCGAGCCGGCCCCGATGGTCCTGGTCGGCCGCGCCCACTGGACCGAGCACCTCCCGGCCTGGCCCCTGCTCCAGGCCCTGGCGCGCGGCCGGGCGATGGAGTCCCGGATCGCGCTCGTCGACTCGGTGGACGAGGTCCCGGACGCCCTCGCGTCGATGAGCTGAGCTCCGGAGGCAACTTCCCGGCCCGTTCTCACGTCTGGCAGAGGTACGCAAAACCTGCCAGACGTGAACGGAGCCCTTGGTGCTCATAGGCCTGCTGACCGCTGTCGCGGCGTCCATCTGCTACGGCACGGGATCCGTGCTGCAAGCCGTCGGCTCGCGCCGCGCCGCACGCATGTCCCCGACCGACACCGGGGTGACCGCCCACGGCGGCCCCAACCTGTCGTCCACCGCGAAAGCGGCGATGACCTGGGAATTCATCGTCGGCACCATCCTGGACTTCGTGGGCTTCGGACTCGGGGCCCTGGCCGCCCGCATGCTCCCCCTCTTCCTGTCGCAGACGGTCATCAGCGCCAACCTGGTGATCACGGCCGTGCTGAGCGTGAAGATGCTCGGCATCCGGCTGAGCCGCAAGGAGTGGACCTCGATCGGGGTCGTCTGCACCGCGCTGGTACTGCTGGCGACGGCCGCGGGCCACGAGGGCGGCCACGACGCGCCGATGGCCACGCACTGGTGGCTGCTGGGGATCACCCTGCTGCTGATGGTGGGCGGCACGGTGGCCGTACGCCTCCTCGGCGGCGGCGCCGCGATCCTGGCGGGCCTGCTGTCGGGTCTGGGCTTCGGCGCGCTCGGCGTCGGCGTCCGGATCCTGAACGGCGTGGACCCGTTCGACCTCACGGCCCTCCTCACCGACCCGGCCCTCTACGCCATCCTCGTGGCCGGCATCGGCGGCATGTACCTGCACACGGTCGCCCTCCAGATCGGCTCGGTGAACGGCGCCACGGCGGCCCTGGTCGTCGGCGAGACGGTCCTGCCGGGCGCGATCGGCGTCCTGTGGCTCGGCGACGCCTCCCGCCCGGGACTCGCCTGGCTCGCGGTCCTCGGCTTCGTCATGGCCGTCGCCGGAGCGGTGGCGGTCGCCTGGTACGGCAAGCACGAGGGGGCCGCCGAGGCAGCCGCCGACCCCGTACCGGAGCCGGTCGGCTGACCCACCGGCCGGCCGGGGTCCCTCACCCGGTCGGCCGCCCCCCGGTGGTGGCGCGGCAGTGACTGCCGCTTGCTGGACCAGGGGAGAGAGTGAGGGGTTCGTGAGTACCACGACCGATCGGCTCGACACGCCACGCGCGGCCGGGATGGCCGGAATCGCCTTCGCCCTGCTGCTCGGGGCGGCGATCGTCCTGATGCGGATCGCCGTCCCGTCGGGCAACGCCGTCGAAGGGCCCGTCGACCCGGACAAGCGCTGGGCGATCCAGGTGGCGCTGGAGATCGTGCCCTTCGCGGGCATCTTCTTCCTCTGGTTCATGGGCGCCCTGCGCGCCCATACGGGTTCCGCCGAGGACCGGTTCGTCGCCACCGTGTTCCTCGGCAGCGGATTCGTCTTCGTGGCCACCCTGTTCGCCTCCGCCGCGGCGGCGGGCACCGTGCTGGCCGAGGGCACGCCCTCCGATTTCGGCCGCCACTACGCGTACACCCTCCTCGCGACGTACGCCATGCGGATGGCGGCCGTCTTCGTCCTCGCGACCTCGACCATCGGGCGGATGCTCGGGGTCTTCCCGAGGCCACTGGCCCTGCTGGGCACCGTCGTCGGCCTGGTCCTGCTCGTGGCCGGGTCCGGAGTGCCGTGGTCCGAGCTGGTGTTCCCGGCCTGGGCGCTGATCGTCAGCGTGTACATCCTGCGTGTCCGGCGCGGTGCCGCCCGCCGGGCTCCGACCCCCACAAACCCACCCTGACCTGCGAATCCGTACCCCGGCAGGCGGCCTGTGGGTGCCGCGTGCATGCTGGTGGAAAGGGGAGGACCCGGGGGTTCCGGGGGGTGACGGGGATGGACGGCCAAGGAAAGGCAGAACCGTCATGAGGCTTGTCGTCGACCTCAACCGCTGCCAGGGATACGCCCAGTGCGCGTTCCTCGCTCCCGATGTCTTCGCCATGCACGGCGACGAGTCGCTGCTGTACAACCCGCAGGCGGATCCGGCACAGCGCGAGGACGTCCTGCGTGCCGTGGCCGCCTGCCCGGTGCAGGCGATCCTCCTGGAGATCACGGACGAGGACATGGCGAACATGGTGGCCCCGGGCGCCGTGGCCGGCGCCGGATCTCCTTCCGGAGGCGCACGGTGACCGGTGCGGGAACACACGACGGATCCCTGGAGCGCCTCAAGCGCGAGGGCCGCATCGTCGTCGTCGGCGCCTCTCTGGCCGGTCTCCGGGCCGCCGAGACCATGCGCGACAAGGGTTTCACCGGTTCGCTGACGATGATCGGCGACGAACCGTACGAGCCGTACGACCGGCCCCCGCTGTCCAAGCAGGTCCTGCTGGGCAACGCGGTCGCCGACCACACGGCGCTCCCCCGCCGCCGGGCGATCGACGCGGACTGGCGCCTGGGGGTCCCGGCCACGGGCCTGGACATGGGCGCCCGCCGGGTCAGGCTCGGCAACGGCGACGAGGTCGAGTACGACCGGCTGCTGATCGCCACCGGTGTGCGTGCCCGGCCCTGGCCCAATCCGGAGGAAGGCGCCCTGAAGGGCGTCTTCGTCCTGCGCACCCGGGACGACGGCGAAGGGCTGCAACGCGCCTTGGCCGCCGGCCCCCGCCGGGTGCTGGTCATCGGGGCCGGGTTCACCGGGTCCGAGATCGCCTCCGCCTGCCGCGAGCGCGGCCTGGACGTCACCGTCGCCGAACGGGGCGACGCGCCCCTGGTCGGTGCGCTGGGCGGAGTCATCGGCGCGGTGGCGGCCGAGATGCACCACGAGAACGGCGTCGACCTGCGCACCGGGGTCATGGTGACCTCGCTGGAGGGCGACCCCTCCGGCCGGGTCCGCGCCGCGCACCTCTCCGACGGGTCCACCGTGGAGGCGGACGTGGTGGTCGTGTCGCTGGGCGCTCAGCGCAACACCGAGTGGCTGGCGGGCTCCGGGCTGGGCGCGGGGCCGCGGGGCATCGCATGCGACGCGGGCTGCCGGGCCTTCGACGTCCGGGGCATCGTCACCGACGACATCTACGTGGCGGGTGACGTGGCACGTTCCCCGCACGCCCTGTTCGGCTACCAGTTCCTGTCGCTGGAGCACTGGGGCAACGCCGTCGCCCAGGCCGACACCGCCGCGCACAACATGCTCAGCGAGAGCGCCGACCGCCGCCCCCACCTGTGGGTTCCGGCGTTCTGGTCCTCCCAGTTCGGCGTGAACATCAAGTCGGTCGGGGTGCCGCCGATGGGGACCGAGATCCTCGTCACGCAGGGCTCGCTCGCCGAGCGCCGGTTCGCGGCCGTGTACGGGTACCAGGGGCGCATGATCGCCGCGGTCACCTTCGACAACTGCCGCTGGCTGCCGTTCTACGAGCAGCAGATCGAGTCCACCGCGCCGTTCCCGCCCCCGTTCTCCACCGTGGACCGCAGGCCGGAGGGGGCCAAGCCGCAGCCGGCCGACTTCCCCGACCCGTCGGTGCCCACCCACGGGCCGACCATCACGCTGAGCGGTTACTCGCCGGCGGACCGGAAGATGACCTTCACTCCCGGAAGATGACCTTCGTTCCCGCGCACCACCGGCCACGCCGTACCGCGCCCTCCCCGAGGATCACGAGGACCTGTCATGTCACAAGCCCTGCTGCGGGAGATCATCGACTACGCGAACCGCGCGAATCCGTACCCGCTGTACGAGGAGCTCCGCAAGACCCCGGTCTCCCATGACGGGGACGGCCCGTACGTCGTCAGCACGTACTACGAGATCCACAGCCTGCTGCACGACCCGCGGATCAGCTCCGACGCCAAGAACCTGAAGGCGACCGGGGACGATCTGCTGGGCGACCAGTCCGACGAGGAGGGCACGACCCTGCCCCCGTCGTTCCTCAAGCTCGACCCGCCCGACCACGACCGGCTGCGGCGGATGACGAACCGGCCGTTCGGGCCGCCGCACGCCCCCCACCGGGTCCACGACATGCGCGACGAACTCGGCGGTCTCGTCACCGGGCTCATCGACGGCATCCGGGAGACCGGGCAGCTGGACCGTATCGACCTGGTCGACCAGTTCGCCTACCCGTTCCCGGTCACGGTCATCTGCCGGCTGCTCGGCATCCCCCGTGAGGACGAGCCGCGCTTCCACGTGTGGGCGGAGACCCTGGCCGCCAGCCTGGACCCCGACCCGGACGCGGACCCCACGAAGCGCGGCAAGGGCTCGATGGACGCCCGGATGGAGCTGGGCATGTACCTGGCCGGGCTGATCGAGGAACGCCGCAAGAATCCCGGCGACGACATGCTGTCCCAGCTGGCCACGGCCGACGGCCCGGACGGCGCGATGACCACCATGGAGGCGCTGAGCACCTCCGCGCTGCTGCTGATCGCGGGCCACGAGACCACGGTCAACCTCATCACCAACGGGATGCTGACGCTGCTGCGCTTCCCGGACGTCCTCCAGCGGCTGCGCGAGGACCCGGACCTGGCCGTCCCGATCGTCGAGGAACTGCTGCGCTACGAGCCGCCCGTGCAGCTGCTGCCCCAGCGCACCACCCTCTCCGACGTCGAGGTCGCCGGAGTCACGATCCCCAAGGGCGCGTCCGTGTGGCTGATGCTGGCCTCCGGGAACCGCGACCCGAAGCGCTTCGAGGACCCGGACCGCTTCGACCCCGACCGCAAGGACATCCAGCACCTCGGCCTGGGCAGTGGGATCCACAGCTGCTTCGGGGCACCGCTGGCCCGCCAGGAGGCCCAGCTCGCGCTGAGCGAACTGGCCCGACGGCTGGAGAACCCTCGGCTGCTGGAGGACCCGCCGCAGTACCGCCAGAATTCGGTCCTGCGCGGCCCGCGCCACCTGCAGGTCGCCTGCGACGGCATCCGCGGCTAGGTCCTGCCCCTCGGGTCAGCGCCGTGCCGGGACGAGGATGGCGCGTCCTCAGGGAGTCTGCGGCGGAAGGACGACCACCTCGGCGGGGGTGAAGCCCACCTCGACCCGGTCCCCCACGGCCGGCGCCCCCGCCAGACCGCACTCCGCCTCCAGCAGCGGACCCGCCTCCGGCCGCAGCTGCAGTGCGACGTGCGTACCGCGGAAGGTGCGGGACACCACCTCGCACCGCAGGCCCGCCGCGCGGAGCACCACGCCGGCCGGCCGGATCAGCAGCCGCTGATCCCCCTCGGGGGATCCGGCCGGTACCGGGACCTTGCCCCACACGGTGGCGGCCCACGTGCCCGAGACCACGGCCGGGACCACGTTCTCGAAGCCGAGGAAGCGCGCCACGAACTCCGAGGCGGGCCGCTGCCACACCTCCAGCGGGGTCCCGGCCTGCTCGATCCGGCCGTCCCGCATCACCACCACCCGGTCGGCCAGGGCGAAGGCCTCGCCCTGGTCGTGCGTGACGGCCAGCACGGTCGTGCCCAGCCGGGAGAACAGCCCCCGCAGCTCCGCCACGAGCCGCTCCCGCAGCCCCCGGTCCAGCTGACCCAGCGGTTCGTCCAGCATCAGCAGCCGCGGCGACGGTGCCAGCGCCCGGGCCAGCGCCACCCGCTGCTGCTCCCCGCCGGACAGGGAGGCCACCGCCCGGCCCTGGGCCCCGGGGAGCCCGACCAGTTCCAGCAGTTGCGCGACCCGGTCCGCGGAGGAGGCCCGCCCGGCTCCCCTCATCCGCAGCCCGAACGAGACGTTGGATCCGACGTCGCGGTGCGGGAAGAGCTGGTGGTCCTGGAACATCAGGCCCACACCCCTCCGGTGCACTGGGACGCCCGCCTGGTCCGCCCCGCCCAGCAGCACCCGGCCGGCGGACACCCGCTGGAGTCCGGCGACGACCCGCAGCAGCGTGGACTTACCGCTTCCGCTCGGCCCCAGCACGCACACGACCTCGTGTTCGGCGACCGCCAGGTCCACGCCGTCCAGGGCGTACTGGGCCGTGCGCTCGCCGAAGCGGACCGACACCCCCGCCAGCTGAAGCAGTGTCATCAGAACTCTCCGGAGGTCTTGTCGGGTCGCAGTCGCTCCAGCAGCAGCAGGGACACCGCGCACACCAGCATCAGAATCGTGCTCAGGGCCATCGCCTGCCCGTAGTTCAGCTCTCCGGCCCGCCCCAGCAGCCGGGCCACGGCCACCGGGAGCGTCGGCCGGTCCGCCCGCGCGATGAACACGGTCGCGCCGAACTCCCCGAGCGACACCGCGAAAGCGAACCCGGCCGCGATCAGCAGCGCCCGCCGCACCAGCGGAAGGTCCACCTCCCGCCAGGCCCGCAGCGGCGACGCGCCGAGCACCGCGGCGGCCTCCCGCAGCCGCCCGTCCACCGCGCGCAGCACCGGCAGCATGGTCCGTACGACGAAGGGCACACCCACCAGGGCCTGCGCCAGCGGCACCAGGATCCACGAGGTCCGCAGGTCCAGCGGCGGCTCGTCCAGGGTGATGAGGAAGCCGAAGCCGACCGTCACCGCGGACACCCCGAGCGGGAGCATCAGCAGCGCGTCGAATCCGCGGACGAACCGGCCCCCGCGCCGGGTCAGCGCCGCGGCCGCGAGTCCTCCGACGGCCAGGGCGATCGCGGTGGCGGCGAGCGCGTACTGCAGGGAGTTCCAGATCGCCTCCAGCGGCGCCACGAGGAAGGTCCCGCCACCGGCGCCCGCGTCCTGCAGGGCCCGGTAGTAGCCGAGGCCGTAGCCGCCGGGGGTGTCGAAGGACCGTTCGACGAGCACGCCCAGCGGCAGCACGATCAGCAGGGCCACGGTCAGCAGCACCCCGCCCAGCAGGGTGCGCTGTCCCCAGCCCCGGGGCCGGTGCGTGGTGCGGCCCGGATCCACCAGCCGCAGCGCGGTCTCGCGCTTGCGCACGGTCCAGGCGTGCACGGCGAGGATCGCGCCGATCGCGGCGAACTGCACCATCGTCAGGACGGCCGCCGTCGGCAGGTCCAGGAGCTGCGCGGTCTGCCGGTAGACCTCCACCTCCAGGGTGGAGTACGAGGGTCCGCCCAGGATCAGCACGACGCCGAAGGAGCTGAAGGTGAACAGGAACACCATCAGCGAGGCGGCGGCCACCGCCGGGGCGAGCGCGGGCAGGGTCACGCGCCGCCAGGCGGTGAACCGTCCGGCGCCCAGCACCCGGGCGGCCTCCTCCTGACGCGGGTCCAGCTGGGCCCACAGCCCGCCGACCGTGCGGACGACGACGGCGTAGTTGAAGAAGACGTGGGCGAGCAGGATCGCCCAGACGGTGGTGTCGAGCCGGACGCCCACCAGTTCGTCCAGCAGACCGCCCCGTCCCAGCAGCGCGAGGAAGGCGGTGCCGACGACGACGGTCGGCAGCACGAAGGGAACGGTCACCACGGCGCGCAGCAGCTGCTTGCCCGGGAACTCGAAGCGCGCGAAGACATACGCGGCGGGGAGGGCGATCAGCAGGGTGAGCAGCGTGGAGGCGAACGCCTGCCAGGTGGTGAACCACAGCACGTCGGCGATGTCGGGCCGGGACAGCACCTCCGCGAACCGGCCGAACTGCCAGCCCTCGTCGGTCTTCAGGCCGCGCCCGACGATCGCCGCGACGGGATAGGCGAAGAACAGCCCGAAGAAGACGAGGGGGAGGGCCATCAGGGCGAGCCGCACGGCGGTGGCCCGCGCCCCCTCGCGGGGGCCGGAGGCCGGCGCGGCGCCCCCCGACGCCGCGCCCGGCTCCTTGGTGCCGCTTACTTCACGACGAGCGCGGTCCATGCCTTGACCCACTGCTCACGGTTCTTGGCGATGGTCTCGGGAGCCACGTTCTCGGGCTTCTCGACCACCACGCCGTGCTTGGTGAACAGCTCCGGCAGGGCGGCGTCCTTCGTCACGGGGTTCACGAACATCTGGAGCGGCATGTCCTCCTGGAACTTCTTGCTGACCAGGAAGTCCACCAGGGCCTTGCCGCCCTCCTCGTTCTTCGCGCCCTTGAGCAGGCCCGCGAACTCGATCTGACGGAAGCAGGTGCCGGTGGAGACGCCCGTGGGGGCCTCGGCCGGCTGGGGCTCGCCGTACAGAACCTCGACCGGCGGGCTGGAGGCGTAGGAGACGACCAGCGGGCGGTCGCCCTTGGCCTTCTTGCCGCCCGCGGAGCCGGAGAAGCGCTCGTTGTAGGCCTGCTCCCAGCCGTCGACGACCTCGACGCCGTTGGCCTTCAGCTTGCTCCAGTAGTCCTTCCAGCCGTCCTCGCCGTACTTGCCGACGGAGGCGAGCAGGAAGCCGAGGCCGGGCGAGGAGGTCGCGGCGTTCTCGGTGACCAGCAGGTTCTTGTACTCCGGCTTGATCAGGTCGTCCAGGGTCTGCGGCGGGGCGATCTTCTTCTCGGCGAAGTACGCCTTGTCGTAGTTGACGCAGATGTCGCCGGAGTCGATCGGGGTGACCCGGTGCTCCTTGTCGAGCACGTACTCGGGCTTCACGTCGGCGAGGCCCTTGGCCTCGTACGGCGTGAAGATGCCGTTGTCGAGGGCGCGCGAGAGAAGGGTGTTGTCCACACCGAAGAAGACGTCACCGCGGGGGGAGCCCTTGGTGAGGATCTCCTGGTTCAGGGCCGCGCCGGCGTCCCCGGACTTCAGCACCTTGACCGTGTAGCCGCTCTGCTGCTCGAACTCCTTGAGGACCGAATCGGTCACGTTGAAGGAGTCGTGGGAGACGAGCGTGACGGTCGTCGACTTCGGGGCGTCGCTCGCGCCCGCGGTCTTGTCCTTGCTCTCGTCGCCGCAGGCGCTGAGCGTGGTGACGCCCAGCGCGGCCGCGAGCGCGACGCCCGCGATCTTCTTGGTGGTGCTCATTGGTCAATTCCTCCTGGGATGTCCAGGAGAAGACGCGGCCCTGCCCGGCGCTCTGTGCGAGCGGACGCCGGGCAGGGCGCAACAGCAAGAGTGGTGACCGAACTTCCTACCCCGAATGACCGGGGCGAGGTTCAGAGGGTCTGCGGATGACGGATACCGCACTCTCAGCGCTGTGGCGCTCCCCTGTCGGAATATGAAATTGGTTCGGCCACAGGGTACCCCGTGGCCGAATAGCGTCGAACAGAAGCGGAATCTAGCGCTCCGAGGCAGCCAGCTGGCCGCACGCGCCGTCGATCTCCTGGCCCCGGGTGTCCCGCACGGTCACCGGCACGCCGTGGCGGGCGATGGCCTCCACGAAGGCCTTCTCGTCCTCGGGCCGCGAGGCGGTCCACTTGGAGCCCGGCGTCGGGTTCAGCGGGATCAGGTTGACGTGTACGCGCTTGCCCTTGAGCAGCTTGCCCAGGAGGTCACCACGCCAGGCCTGGTCGTTGATGTCGCGGATCAGCGCGTACTCGATCGAGATCCGGCGGCCGGACTTCTCGGCGTACTCCCAGGCGGCGCCGAGCACCTCGCGGACGTTCCAGCGGGTGTTGACCGGGACGAGGGTGTCGCGCAGCTCGTCGTCGGGCGCGTGCAGCGAGACGGCCAGACGGCACTTGAAGCCCTCGTCGGCGAACCGCAGCATGGCCGGGACCAGGCCGACGGTGGAGACGGTGATACCGCGCTGCGACAGGCCCAGGCCGTCGGGCTCGGGGTCGGTCAGGCGGCGGATGGCACCGACGACGCGGTTGTAGTTGGCGAGCGGCTCGCCCATGCCCATGAAGACGATGTTCGACAGGCGCGCCGGACCGCCCGGGACCTCGCCGTCGCGCAGCGCGCGCATGCCGTCGACGATCTGGTGCACGATCTCGGCGGTGGAGAGGTTGCGGTCCAGGCCCGCCTGGCCGGTGGCGCAGAACGGACAGTTCATGCCGCAGCCGGCCTGCGAGGAGATGCACATGGTGACCCGGTCGGGGTAGCGCATCAGCACGGACTCGACGAGCGTGCCGTCGTGCAGCTTCCACAGGGTCTTGCGGGTGGTGTCGTCGTCGCACGAGATGTGCCGGATGACGTTCATAAGGTCCGGCAGCAGCTCCTGCTGGAGCTTCTCCCGCGAGCCCGCCGGGATGTCGGTCCACTCGGCCGGGTCGTGCGCGTACCGCGCGAAGTAGTGCTGGGAGAGCTGCTTGGCCCGGAACGGCTTCTCGCCGATCGCGGCGACCGCCTCGCGGCGCTCGGCCGGGGTCATGTCGGCGAGGTGCCGGGGCGGCTTCTTGGCCCCGCGAGGGGCGACGAAGGTGAGCTCTCCCGGAACGGGGCGGGCCATGGCAGGTACTCCTTGTAAGACGAAAGGCGCGCCGCAGAAGCAGCGCGCCCTCCAAGAGTAACCGCCCGGCGTCCTGCGACGCCTTTTCGCAGGTCAGCCGGTACCGACAAAGGCCGCCAGCAGCAGCCAGACCACGGGGGCCGTCGGAAGCAGGGAGTCCAGCCGGTCCATGATGCCGCCGTGTCCCGGCAGCAGGGTGCCCATGTCCTTGATCCCGAGGTCCCGCTTGATCATCGACTCGCCCAGGTCACCCAGGGTGGCGCTGACCGCGACCACGAGGCCCAGCAGGAGGCCCTGCCACCACGAGCCGCCTTCGATGAGGAACTCCATGCACAGCGCGCCGGCCGCCATCGCGAAGGCCACCGCACCGAACAGGCCCTCGCGGGTCTTGCCGGGGCTGATGCGCGGCGCCAGCTTGGTCTTGCCGAAGCGCCAGCCGACCGCGTACGCCCCGGTGTCGCTGACCACGGTCAGGAGCAGGAAGGTGATCACGCGCTCGGGGCCGTCGTCGGCGGTGAGCAGCATGGCGACGAAGGTGGCCAGGAAGGGCACGTAGAACGCCGCGAACGCGCCCGCCGTGACGTCCTTGAGGTAGTCCTCGGGCGGTTCGGTCATCCGCCACACCAGGACCGCCAGCACGGTCAGGGCCATGGCGACCCAGGCGCCCTCGGCCCCCCGGACGTATCCGGCGATGACCATGGCGGCGCCGCCGACCGCGAGCGGGACCAGCGGGGCCTTGATGCCCTTCTGCTCCTGCAGACGGGAGGTGAGCTCCCACAGGCCGACGACGACCGCGACGACGATGACGCCGACGAAGACGGCCTTGACGATCAGCAGCGAGGCGAAGATCACCGCGCCGAGACCCACGCCCACCCCTATGGCAGCCCGCAGGTCCCGGCCCGCGCGCTTCTTCGGCGGCGGGGGCGAGGCGTCCTGCGGCTGCTGGGCATGCGGAGGCGGGGGGCTGGGCATGGGCTCCTGCGGCGGCGTATCGGCGCGGAAGAGGGGGCCGCCGTCGGCGGCGACCCCCCGATCGCGTGCTTCCCGGTCGTCGAAGTCACGGCCGGCGGCATCGGGCACGATGGGCATGGGCCGAGTGTGCGGGCCCACCTGCGCATCGTATGCGGGACCCGCCGGAACCGGCTCCGGCTGCCAGGAAGTGTCGTTCATCAGACTTCGAGGAGCTCGGCTTCCTTGTGCTTCAGGAGCTCGTCCACCTGCGCGACGTACTTCGCGGTGGTGTCGTCGAGCTCCTTCTCCGCGCGGCGCACCTCGTCCTCGCCGGCCTCCTTGTCCTTGACCAGCTTGTCAAGGGCGTCCTTGGCCTTGCGGCGGACGGCGCGGAGCGAGATCTTCGAGTCCTCGGCCTTGGTGCGCGCGACCTTGATGTACTCCTTGCGGCGGTCCTGCGTCAGCTCGGGGAAGGTCACCCGGATGATGCTGCCGTCGTTGCTCGGGTTGACACCGAGGTCGGAGTCGCGGATGGCCTGCTCGATGTTGCGCAGGGCGCTCTTGTCGAACGGGGTCACGATCGCCATGCGCGGCTCGGGCACCGAGAAGGAGGCGAGCTGGTTGATGGGCGTGATGGCGCCGTAGTACTCCGCCACGATCTTGTTGAACATCGCCGGGTGCGCACGGCCGGTGCGAATCGCGGCGAAGTCTTCCTTGGCGACGACGACGGCCTTTTCCATCTTCTCCTCGGCCTCGAGGAGGATCTCTTCGGTCACCACGTGCTCCTGCATGTCAGATTTGGATGGTTCAGGCGGGCGGGCGTGGCCGGCGAGCCGGCCTGCGGCTCGCTCGGTGCGGCAGCGGACTGCTCAGGCCCGGGTTTCCTGGTCGCTCACGAGCGTGCCGATCTTCTCACCCTTGACGGCGCGGGCGATATTGCCCTCGGCGAGGAGTTCGAAAACGAGGATCGGCAGCTTGTTGTCGCGGCAGAGCGTGATCGCGGTGGCGTCGGCGACCTTGAGGTCGCGGGAGAGGACCTCGCTGTACTCCAGCGCGTCGAACTTCACCGCGTCCGGGTTCTTCTTCGGGTCCGAGTCGTAGACCCCGTCGACGCCGTTCTTGCCCATGAGCAGGGCCTCGGCGTCGATCTCCAGGGCGCGCTGGGCGGCCGTGGTGTCGGTGGAGAAGTAGGGCATGCCCATGCCGGCGCCGAAGATGACGACGCGGCCCTTCTCCAGGTGCCGCACGGCACGCAGCGGGATGTACGGTTCCGCGACCTGGCCCATGGTGATGGCGGTCTGCACGCGGGAGTCGATGCCCTCCTTCTCCAGGAAGTCCTGGAGCGCGAGGCAGTTCATGACGGTACCGAGCATGCCCATGTAGTCGGACCGGGCCCGGTCCATGCCGCGCTGCTGGAGTTCGGCGCCGCGGAAGAAGTTGCCGCCGCCGATCACGACGGCGATCTCCGCGCCGTCGCGGACCACCGCGGCGATCTCACGCGCGATGGCGTGGACGACGTCGGGGTCGACGCCCAGTCCTCCGCCACCGGAGAAGGCCTCGCCCGACAGCTTCAGCATGAAGCGGCGGCCCTTCTTGTCCTGGTCGCTCTTGTCGTCGGATGCGGTGTGGGGGTCCACGCCCTGATTCATGGAGATCTCCTCGTGCACATACGAAGAAGGCCATTGCCGGTGGGTCCTTGCGGTTCCCTCTACGGCAATGGCCTCCTCGTCAGATCTGCGGTCGTCTCGCGCGAACGCGGACGACTGCCTCAGACCCTACCGGGGTCCGGTGTCCGTCGCGTACGGACGGACTCAGATGCCGACCTTGATGCGGGTGAAGCGCTTCAGGGTGACACCGGCCTCGTCCAGGACCTTCTGGACGGACTTCTTGTTGTCCAGGGCGTAGGCCTGGCCGAGCAGCGTGGCGTCCTTGAAGAAGCCGTTGACGCGACCCTCGACGATCTTCGCGATGGCAGCCTCGGGCTTGCCCTCCGCGCGGGTGACCTCTTCGGCGATGCGACGCTCGGACTCGACCTTCTCGGCCGGGACGTCCTCGGCGGACAGCCACTGCGGGGCGAACGCGGCGATGTGCTGCGCGACGCCGCGGGCGACCTCGGCGTTCTCCTTGTCGAGCTCGACCAGGACGCCGATCTGGAACGGCAGGTCGGGCATCGTGCGGTGCATGTACGCGGTCACGTAGCCGCCGGTGAACTGCGCGAAGCGGTCCAGGACGATCTTCTCGCCGAGGTTGGCGTTGGCCTCGTCGACGAAGGCGGTGACGGTCTGACCGGGCTTGATCTCGGACGCGAGCAGCGCCTCGAGGTCGGCCGGGGAGGTGGCGGCGACGTGCGCGGCCAGCTCGTTGGCGACGGCCAGGAACTTCTCGCCCTTGGCGACGAAGTCCGTCTCGCACTTCAGCTCGACGATGACACCGGAGGTGTTGTCGTCGGCGATGAGGGAGACGACCGCACCGTTCTCGGCAGAACGGCCCTCGCGCTTGGCGACGCCCTTCTGGCCCTTGATGCGGAGCGCTTCCTGGGCCTTGTCGACGTCACCGTCGGCGTCCACGAGCGCGTTCTTGCAGTCCAGCATGCCGGCGCCGGTGAGCTCGCGGAGCTTCTTGACGTCAGCGGCGGTGTAGTTCGCCATGAGTCTGTGATTCTCTCTCGAAGTCGTAGATCTACGGGTGAACGGCGGAGGCGCCGCGCTCGTGGCGCGGCTCCCCCGCCGTCATCGTCCGTGCTGTGAGTGCCCGGCGCGTGAACGCCGGGCGCTCTCAGTGGGTCAGGCCTGCTCGGCGTCGGCGGCCGGGGCCTCGACAGCCTCGGCGGCCGGGGCCTCGACGACAGCCTCGGCAGCCGGGGCAGCCTCGGTCTCGTCGGCCTTCTTCTCGCCCTCGAGCAGGTCGCGCTCCCACTCGGCGAGCGGCTCGGCGGCGGCCTTCTCGCCCGGCTTCGAGTCACCGGTCGCAGCGCCGGAGCGGGCGATGAGGCCCTCGGCGACGGCGTCGGCGATCACGCGGGTGAGCAGGGTGACGGAACGGATCGCGTCGTCGTTGCCCGGGATCTTGTAGTCGACCTCGTCGGGGTCGCAGTTGGTGTCGAGGATCGCGACGACCGGGATGTGCAGCTTGCGCGCCTCACCGACGGCGATGTGCTCCTTCTTGGTGTCGACGATCCAGACGGCGCTGGGAACCTTCGACATCTCGCGGATACCACCGAGGGTCTTCTCCAGCTTGGTCTTCTCGCGGGAGAGGACCAGGAGCTCCTTCTTGGTGAGACCCGAGGCGGCGACGTCCTCGAAGTCGATCGCCTCAAGCTCCTTCAGACGCTGAAGGCGCTTGTAGACGGTGGAGAAGTTGGTGAGCATGCCACCCAGCCACCGCTGGTTGACGTACGGCATACCAACGCGCGTCGCCTGCTCGGCGATGGCCTCCTGGGCCTGCTTCTTGGTACCGACGAACATGATGGAGCCACCGTGCGCGACGGTCTCCTTCACGAACTCGTAGGCGCGGTCGATGTACGACAGCGACTGCAGCAGGTCGATGATGTAGATGCCGTTGCGCTCCGTGAAGATGAAGCGCTTCATCTTCGGGTTCCAACGGCGGGTCTGGTGACCGAAGTGGACGCCGCTTTCCAGCAGCTCCCGCATCGTGACGACGGCCATGGCCATCTCCTTGGTTTCTCGGTTTGGTTCCTGACGCCCCACCGCGCCCTGCCCCGATGAAGGGACCGAGAGACGCTGTCACCTGGCTGTTCCA
The DNA here is from genome assembly GCF_016755875.1 of Streptomyces spororaveus. Taxonomy (NCBI): domain Bacteria; kingdom Bacillati; phylum Actinomycetota; class Actinomycetes; order Kitasatosporales; family Streptomycetaceae; genus Streptomyces; species Streptomyces spororaveus. The sequence goes on from NZ_BNED01000005.1 coordinate 2,745,752, forward strand.
GCCTGGCGCCGGGGCGTGCGAAGTCGACCCGGTGACCCGGATCGCCACAAGAAGTGTACGGGACCCGGCGGTATGCCGGGTGACGCCGTTGTCCACAGTGCCCCGGCCGTCCACAGGCCCGGGCGCCGGTCCGGGAGGGCGCGGGACGCTGGGGTCCATGACGACCTTGCTGCTCAGCCTGCTCCTGGCCCTGGCCCAGGCGGCCCTTCCCGGGGTCCGCCCGCTGCCCGCTCCGCTGTCGGTGGCCCGCTGGTGGGACCCGCCGCCCACCCCCTACGCGGCCGGTCACCGCGGGGTGGACCTGTCGGCGCCGGTGGGCGCGGAGGTCCGGGCGGTCGCGGCGGGCCGGGTCCATTTCGGGGGGCCCGTCGCCGGCCGCGGGGTGCTCTCGCTGGCCCTGCCGAACGGGCTGCGCACCACCTACGAGCCGGTCCGGCCCCTGGTCACGGAGGGCGAGCAGGTCACGGCGGGCCAGGTGGTGGCGGTTCTGACGGAGGGCTCGCACTGCCCCGCGCCGTGTCTGCACTGGGGTCTCCTGGCGGGCGAGGTGTACCTCAACCCGCTCACCCTGCTCCCGCGCCCGGCGCCCCGGCTCCTGCCGGAGGGCCCCCACCCGGGCTACGGCTGAGGCACCGGGTCCGGGGCGGAGCTCCGGGTCCTCAGCCCCGGACGCCCCGCAGGGCCATGGCGACGGCGGCCTCGGTGACCACGTCGGGGTCCTCCGCCGCGCCGAGCTCGATCCGGCGCACGGCGGCGTCCACGACCCCCTGCAGCAGCATCGCGGCCAGCCTCGGCTCGCTCTGCCCCAGGGCGCTCAGTGCCTCGACGATCATCGCCACGAGCCCGCCGTGGGCCGCGCGGATCTTCTCGCGGGCCCCCGCGTCGAGCTCGCTGGCCGAGATGGCCACGACCGCCCGGTGCCGGCGGTCGCCCACCAGCCCCAACTGGCTGCGGACGTAGGCCTCGATCTTCTCCTCCGGCGAGGGGGCCTGCTCCATGGCCGCTTCGATCTCGGCGGCCCACACGGGGAAGTCCACTGCGCACAGTTCTTCGACCACGGCGGCGCGGGAGCGGAAGTACTCGTACACGGAGGAACGGGCGAGCCCGGTCCGCTCCGCGAGGGCGGGGAAGGTCAGCGCCTCCGTCCCGCCTTCGGACAGCAGGGAACGCGCGGCGTCCAAGAGGGCGCCGCGCTGCATCGACCGGTGCTCGGCCACGGAGGCCGCTCGAATCCTGGGCACACATCCACTCTACGGAGGTGGCGCAAGCTCACCTCCCCACATCTGCCAACTTCGCGCGCAGTTGCAGGACGGACTTGGTGTGGATCTGGCTGACCCGGCTCTCGGTGACGCCGAGGACATGGCCGATCTCGGCCAGCGTGAGGCCCTCGTAGTAGTAGAGGGTCACCACGGTCTTCTCCCGCTCGGGCAGCGTGTTGATGGCCCGCGCCAGCAGGCGCCGCAGCTCGCGGTCCTCGGCCACCGCCACCGGGTTGTCGGCGGCGGTGTCCTCCAGGGTGTCCATCAGCGAGAGGCGGTCGCCGCCCTCCCCGCCGACGTGCAGCAGCTCCTCCAGGGCGACCACGTTGGCCAGCGACAACTGGCTGAAGACGGTGTGGAGATCCTCCACCCCGATCCCCATCTCCCCGGCGACCTCGCTCTCCGTCGGGGTGCGCCGCAGCTGGGCCTCCAGCGTGGCGTAGGCCCGTTCCACGGCGCGCGCCTTCTGCCGGACAGAGCGCGGGATCCAGTCCAGTGCCCGCAGCTCGTCGATCATCGCGCCGCGGATCCGGGTGATCGCGTACGTCTCGAACTTGATCGACCGGTCGATGTCGAACTTCTCGATGGCGTCGATCAGCCCGAACACCCCGGAGGAGACGAAGTCGGCCTGCTCCACATTGGGCGGCAGGCCCACGCTGACACGGCCGGCCACGTACTTGACCAGGGGCGAGTAGTGCAGGATCAGCTGCTCCCGCAGTCGCTCGTCACCCGACTCCTTGTACGAGCGCCACAGCACCTCCAGGGACGAGGGCGCGGTGGACCGCACGCTGCCGCGGGCAGCGGGGGGCACCGCAGCGCGGTCGGACCCTGAGGTGTGCTGGGGCATGCTTCGCCTTTGCCGGAGCCGGATTCCTTGGGAGCGTAGCGTGACGAGATTGTCGCGGTGCGCGAAGAGTACGGGATGGCGCGGGGGCCGGGAGGCGCCCGGACTCGCGCGGGCGACCCGGGACCGGCGCCTGGCGCTCGGTCCCGGTGACCGCCACCTGGAAGACCGCGTCTCTCATCGGTTTCACTCTTTCACCGGAACACCCCAGGTCAACGACCGCCTCGCCGGTCGGCTCCGGTTTGTGTGCCTCCTCCAGCCGTTTGTCTGCTCAACTGCCAGCCGTCGCCCTGCCGTTCGACGAACCCCAGAGAGTGAAGTTCGTACAGTCTGCCGATGACTTCATCGGTGCCGGTGCCGGAGGCAAGTGCCAGCTCGGCCACGTCCGCCGGGCGGCCGGCGGGCAGGGCTTCGAGCACACGAGCGGTGTCCGGGTCCAGCAGGTCCCGGGCGAGCACCGGGCCGCGCCGCTCGGGAGCCAGCTCGCCCATGGCCCCGACCAGTTCGACCACCTCGGCCGCGTCGGTGACGAGCACGGCCTCGCCCCGCAGCAGTTCGTGCACCCCTGCGGAGAGCCCGCTGGTGGCGGGCCCGGGGACGCCCATCGTGAACCGCCCCAGGCGCTGCGCCCGCCGTGCCGTGACCAGGGAGCCGCTGCGGTGCGCGGCCTCGACGACGACCGTGCCCCGGGTCAGGGCGGCGATGACCCGGTTGCGCAGGACGAACCGGCTGGGGGTCGGGTGGCTGCCCGGTGGCAGCTCTCCGAGGATCAGCCCCTGCCCGGCGATCCGGCCGAGCAGCCCGGCGTGTCCGCGGGGGTAGGCGACGTCCACCCCGCAGGCCAGCACCGCCGCGGTGGCGCCGCCCGAGGCGAGGGCGCCCCGGTGGGCGGCGCCGTCGATCCCGAACGCGGCGCCGGACACCACGACCCAGCCCCGTTCGGCGAGTCCGGCGGCCAGGGTCTGGGCCATGTGCGCGCCGTACGGGGTGCAGGCGCGGGCCCCGACCACGGAGACCGAACGCAGCGCCCAGGTGCGGAGGTTCGGCCGGCCGCGCAGCCACAGTCCGACGGGCCTCTCGTCGCCCAGGTCGTCGAGCTGGGTCGGCCACTCCGGCGACCCCGGGAAGACGAACCGGCCCCCCGCCTCGGCGGCATCCGCGAGGTCGCGCTCGGGGTCGGCCCGCGCGGCGCGTCTGCGGTACCCGGCGAGCCGCTCGGGCCCCACCCCGGACGGCGTGTCCGGCTCCGCCCCGGGGGCGGTGAGCAGCCGTATCAGCCGGGCCGCGCCGAACTCCCGAAGCCACCGCCCGCCGTGCGTGTCGCCGGGCTCCAGCACCCGGGTGAGCGCCGCCCGCGCCAGCAGTTCCGTGTGCCCGGAGCCGGTCATGTCCCGGCCTCCGGCAGCGGCATCGCCCCGCGGGCGATGCCGGTCCGCAGCTCCAGCGCCACGGCCACGTCCGGCGTCTCGGGCCGGTCCCGCCCCCGCAGGTCGGCCACGGTCCAGGCGACCCGCAGCACCCGGTCCAGCCCGCGCGCGGTGAGCAGCCCCCGTTCCAGATCGCGTTCGGCCGGGGCCAGCGCGCCGGGCGCCGCCCGCCACCGGGTGCGCAATTCCCGCCCGGGCACTTCGCAGTTGAGCCGCCACGGCGTGTCGGCGAGCCGGGCGGCGGTACGCTCCCGGGCCTGCCGCACCCGATCGGCGACCACCTCGGTGGATTCTCCGCGGCCGCCCCGCCCCAGCAGGTCGCAGCGGGTCACGGGCTCGACCTCCACCCTGAGGTCCACCCGGTCGAGCAACGGCCCGGACAGCCGCGCCTGGTAACGCCGGATCACCGAGGGCGGGCATTCGCACCCCGCTCCGTGCAGGGTGTGGCGTCCGCACGGGCAGGGGTTGGCGGCGAGCACCATCAGGAACCTGGCGGGCAGCCTTACCACTCCGGCGGCGCGGGCGATGACCACGTGCCCGGATTCGAGGGGCTGCCGCAGCGCGTCCAGCGCCCGGCTGTGGAACTCGGCGGCCTCGTCCAGGAAGAGCACGCCCCGGTGGGCCAGGGAGACCGCCCCCGGCCTGGGGATCCCGGTCCCGCCGCCCACCAGGGACTGCATGGTCGCCGAGTGGTGCGGTGCGCAGTAGGGCGCTCTGGCGACCAGCGGTTCGCCGGGCGCGAGGATTCCCGCGACCGAGTGGACGGCCGTGACTTCCACGGAGTCCTGACGGGTGAGCGGCGGCAGGAGCCAGGGCAGCCGCTCGGCCAGCATCGTCTTGCCCGCCCCGGGCGGTCCGCTGAGGAAGAGGTGGTGCCCTCCGGCGGCAGCCACCTCCAGGGCGCGGCGCGCCGTGTGCTGCCCGGCCACGTCCGCGAGGTCGGGGAAGTCCGCGCCGTCCTCCCGGCCGGGCCGGGCCCGGGCGAGGCCCGTTCCCAGTCCCGCCCCCGGCACGAGCAGTCCGGCCAGTATCGGGTCCGGCCTGCCGGGCGGGTCGCCCGGTTCCTCCTCGGGGACCTCGCCGCCGGTGAGGACCGCGATGAGCTGGCTCAGGCTGCGTACGCCCAGGACCGAGACATCCGGTACGAGCGCGGCCTCGGCCGCGCACTGCTGCGGCACCACCACCTGCCGGTAGCCGGCCTCGGCCGCGGCGAGGACCGCCGGCAGGATTCCGCGGACCGGGCGCACCCGGCCGTCCAGACCCAGCTCCCCGATCAGGACGAGGTCGGCGATCGCGCCGGGGTCCACCACCTCGGCGGCCCCGAGCACGGCCGCGGCGACGGCCAGGTCGAAGCCGGCGCCGGATTTCGGTACGGAAGCCGGGCTCAGCCCGACCGTGAGCTTCTTCTGCGGCCAGGCCGCACCCGAGTTGACCACGGCCGCCCGGACCCGGTCCCGGCTCTCGACCAGGGTCTTGTCCGGCAGCCCCACCAGGGTGAAGGCGGCCACGCCCGGCTCCAGGTCGGCCTGTACCTCGACCACCACGCCGTCGACCCCGACCAGGGCCACCGAGCAGGCCCGTGCGAACCCCATCAGGCCACCCCCCTGACGTGTTCCACCAGGGGGGCGCCGCGCCGCGGCAGGAGCACCCCGACCAGGTCGATCCGCACCCCGCCCGGGGGCGGTCCGCCGTGGTCGGCGAGCCAGCGCCCGGCGAGCGCGCGCAAGCGCTCGGCCTTGACGGGCCGGACGGCGGCCATGGGGTGCTCGAACTCGCCCGCCCGGCGGGTCTTGACCTCGCAGACGACGAGGGCGTCCCCGTCCCGCGCGACGATGTCGATCTCGCCGCCGCGGCACCGCCAGTTCCGCGCGATCACGGTCATCCCGGCCTCGGCCAGCCGCCGTGCCGCGAGTTCCTCGCCGTACCGCCCCAATGCCTGCTGTGCCACGCCCTTCGCGTTCATCCGGCACCACCTCCGGCACCGACGGTCCCGCACCCCCGCCCACCTTGTGGATCTTGGTGGATGGTCCGGCCGTTGTGGAAAACCGCCTCACCCTCCCGGGTGAGGCGGTTCGGCAGGCGTCGTCCCTCAGCTGCCGGGCAGTTCGAGATCGCTCTTGTTGAGCTCCTCGATGTTCACGTCCTTGAAGGTCAGCACCCGCACCTGCTTCACGAAACGGGCCGGCCGGTACATGTCCCAGACCCAGGCGTCGGCCATGGTGACCTCGAAGAACACCTCCCCCTGAACCGAATGCACCTGCATCTCGTAGTCGTTCGTGAGGTAGAAACGGCGCTCCGTCTCGATCACGTACTTGAACAGCCCGACGACGTCGCGGTACTCCCGATAGAGCTTCAGCTCCATCTCGGTCTCGTACTTTTCGAGGTCCTCGGCACTCATGGCATGTTCCCCTTCAGCCGTGCGTCCCCCTATTGTGCGCCAGGCCCCTGCGCCCCTAAACGATTTCCGGGGCCAGGACCACCGGCTCACCCGGAGGACCGTCGACGAGCAGCGTACGGAGCAGCTCGGCGAGTCTGGTCGGGTACACCGTCTCATGGGCCGCGAGCAGTTCCTCGGAGGTCCACCACCTGGCTCCGGTGACGCTGCGCCGCTCCAGCTCGGTGAGGCCGCCCATCTCGGTCTCGGTCCGGGTGGTCCGGGCGAGGAAGTACCACTCGTCCTGCTCCCAGCGCCGCCCGTCGAAGGGGAAGGAGCAGTAGCGGTGCCACAGCACCGGACCCAGTTCCACCTCGGTGATCCCGGTCTCCTCGGCCAGCTCGCGCAGCGCGGCCTGCTCCCGGGTCTCGGTCCCCTCCAGTCCGCCGCCGGGGGTGAACCACCAGTCGTCCGAGGGGTCGGCCGGTTCGAAGCCGTGCAGCAGCAGGATCCGGTCCGCCGGGTCGAGCAGGATCACCCGTGACACCTTCCGGCCGCCGGTCCCGGCGGCCGGGTCAGCGGACACCGGCCCGCTCCTGCCGCCGGCCGCGCGCGAGGAGCCGTGCGACCGGCCCGTACGCGGCCCCCAGCACCACCAGGGCGGCCCCGGCCAGCACCGCCGCCACCTGGAGGCGCAGCGGCCCGGGCCGCGAGATCCCGCCCGGCAGGGCGGCGTACGTGGCCGGCCGCTCCAGCATCGATACGGAGGGCCAGGCCAGGGCGTCGACCCGGGCACTGACGGCCGACCGGGACACGGTCCCCTGCCCGGTCTCCTGCAGGTGGGCCCGGGAGTCCAGGGAGGCGGCCCGCCGGTCGCCGAGGAGGAAGAGGTTGCCTTCGGGGACCGCCACCTCGAAGGGGGTGCCCGAGGGCGCGGTCTGTCCGGGCGGCATGGCCAGGCCCGTGTCCGGCTTGGTGGTGTCGGCGTACGGCTCGTCCAGCGTGGCGCCGTTCACCGTCACCTCGCCGGCCGGGCCGCAGCACTTCACGACGTCGCCGCCGATGCCCACGACCCGCTTGACCATCGGGGAGTCGCTCCACAGGGAATCGGTGAAGATGACCACGTCACCGCGGCGCACCTCACCGCCGTCGATGCGCTGCGCGAGCACCCGGTCCCCGGGCCGCACCGTGGGCATCATCGAGTCGGTGGGAACCGTGTAGGGCCGGTAGACGACCGCCCCCCACACGAAGCCGCCCAGGAAGAGCGCGAAGCCGATGGCCACGGCGATTCCCGACAGCACGTTGCCGAGACCGCCGCGGCCGTCCTCGCCACTGCGTATTGCTTGTGTTCCGCCCATTCCAGCGCCCCCACACACTTCGGGATCGTCGACCTGGGCGGCACCCTACCCGTCGGTACGGCCGCTGGTCAGCTTCTGCCTGCGCCACATGACCAGCGGAACCGCTCCCACGAGCCCCAGCGCGGCCGGTCCGAGCCCGACCGGGGCCAGACCGGCGGCCCCGAGGCCGAGCGCGGCCGCCGCCGCCTGGTTGCCGATGCCCGGCTGGTCGAAGGTGTCCGGGACCGGCAGGGTGGACCAGCGGGTAACCGGCCACGCGACCACGACGGCCCGCCCGACGACCTTGTCCACCGGGACGAAGCCCTTGGTGGAGTCCTGCTGGTGGTAGCGGGAGTCCTCGGAGTTCTGCCGGTGGTCACCCATGACCCAGATCTTGCCCTTGGGCACCGTGATCGGGCCGAACGGGGCGTCGTCGCACGGGGTGTTGCCGGGGTAGATGTACGGCTCGTCCAGCTCCTTGCCGTTGACGACGACCGGTCCCCCCTTCTTGCACTCGACCGTGTCTCCGCCGATCGCGATGACCCGCTTGATCAGGTCCTTCTCGGAGGCGTCCGGCATCAGGCCGATCTTGCTGAGCACCTGCTGGAAGACGTTCGGCTCGGGAGTGGGCTGCCCCGACAGCCAGTCCGCGGGGTCGTGGAAGACGACGACCTCGCCGCGCTCCGGCTCGGAGCCGAACCACGGGGTCAGCTTGTCCACCAGCACCCGGTCGCCCATCTGCAGGGTGTTCTGCATGGAGGCGGACGGGATCGAGAACGCCTGGAGCAGGAACGTCTTGATCAGCAGGGCGAGCAGCAGGGCGATACCGATGAGGAGCGGGAGCTCCTTCCAGAAGGACCGGTGCGCCTGCTCCGTGGCATCGCCGTCCGCCTCGGTCTCGCGCTCGACGGCGTCGTCCGGCCGTTCCTCGCCTTCGTCGCGTCCGGACCGTGCGCCTACCGCCACGTCCCCCACATCCACTCCTCACTCGCGATTGCCGCCCGCGCCGAATCCGGCACGGGCCCTCCCCTCCCTTAACGAGCGGGAGTTCCCTAAGGCGCGGGAGACCGAGGACACACTATGCGAACGGGGCGCCCCGACGGCGCCGCCGACGGCCGCGCCCTTCGCGCCGCGCCTGATCGGGCACCATCCGGAAGGTCGCGGGCTGCTCCAGCTTGGTCCAGTGCCCGTAGGGCCAGGCGATCACTACGGCCTCCCCGACCACCCCGCTCTCGGGGATGGTGCCCGAAAAGCCCTCGTCGAGGTGGAACCGGGAGTCGGACGAGTTCGCGCGGTGGTCGCCCATCACGAACAGCCGGCCCTCCGGCACCGTCACCTCGAACGTGATGTCCGAAGGAGTGTTGCCCGGATTCACGTAAGGCTCATCGAGGGGCGATCCGTTGACGGTGACCCGGCCCTGGCTGTCACAGCATTTGACGGTGTCCCCGCCGACGCCGATGACGCGCTTGATCAGATCCTGCTCGTCGGCCGAGGGCAGCAGGCCGATGAAGGTCAGCGCCTCCTTGATCTGCTTGACCACGATCGGATCCTTGGGCGGCCGGGCCGCCTCGCCCTTGAGCCAGCCGCCGGGGTCCTTGAACACGACGATGTCGCCGCGCTCGATCTCGGAGCCGAACCAGGGCGTCAGCTTGTCCACCAGGACCCGGTCGCCGATCCGGATCGTCTGCTCCATCGAGCCCGACGGAATGAAGAAGGCCTGCACCAGGAAGGTCTTGAGGAGCAGGGCGATGCACAGCGCCACGACCACCAGCAGCGGCACCTCACCGGCCCGGCGCGTGCGGCGGCGCCGGCGCACCTTGCGAGCCGTCCGGCGCCGTTCGGCCCGGCCGCCCTCCACCCGGCCGCCGACACCCACCGGGGGCGGTGCGGGCTCCGGCTCCGGCTCGGGTTCGGGCTCGAAGTCCCAGTCCCGTCCGCCCTTCGGCCGTCCGCGGCTACCCATGGCCACCGCCTACGGATTCCCAGCGCGAGAGCGGCCAGCCGATCCAGTCGGCCCGCCCGATCACCTTCTCCACCGGCACCATCCCCCCGCCCGGCTCCCCCAGGTGGTCCCGGGAGTCCCGGGACTGGGAGCGATGATCACCCATGACCCACAGCGTCCCCAGCGGTACGACGATCCGGAAGGGCACCGCCGAAGGGGCGTCGCCGGGCTGGAGGTACGGCTCCTCCAGCGGCACGCCGTTGACCGCCACCCGCCCGCCGGCGTCACAGCACACCACGTCGTCGCCGCCGACGCCCACGACCCGCTTCACGAAGTCGGTGTCGGACGGCTCGGCCAGCCCGAGCGCCGAGGCCGCGCCGTGCAGTACGGTCCCGACCGGATTGCCCGCGGGGCGTTCCCGTACGAAGGAGCCCGTGCCGTCGAAGACCACCACGTCCCCGCGGCGCGGCTGTTCGCCGAAGCGGTACGCCAGCTTGTTGACCAGCACCCGGTCCCCGACCCGGAGCGTCGGCTCCATCGAGCGGCTCGGGATCAGGAAGGGCTGGACCACGAAATTGCTGAACAGCAGCAGGAAGACGGTGCAGATCACACCGAGCACTCCGGCGCGGCGCCACGTGAGGGGCCGCCGGCCGGCCGTCCGGCCGGTCCGGGAGAACGCAAAACGCGGCCGCTCCTCCCCCTCGACGGGGGAAGAGTGGCCGCGCTGCGTGTGAGGTGCTTCGGTGTCCATCGGGGGCGAGCCTACTCGGCCGCCTCCGGACTCCGGGAGTTACCTCAGCGGTCGCGCTTCTCCTTGATCTTCGCGGCCTTGCCGCGGAGCTCACGGAGGTAGTACAGCTTGGCACGGCGAACGTCACCGCGGGTGACGAGCTCGATCTTCTCGAAGATCGGGGAGTGGACCGGGAAGGTACGCTCCACACCGACGCTGAAGGAGACCTTGCGCACGGTGAAGGTCTCGGAGACACCGGCACCCTGGCGGCGGATGACTACGCCCTTGAACTGCTGGATACGGGAGCGGTTGCCCTCGATCACGCGGACGTGCACGTTGATCGTGTCACCCGGGCGGAAGGCCGGGACGTCCGAGCGGAGCGTGGCGGCGTTGACGCCGTCGAGCAGGTGAGACATGTTCTTCGTCTGCTTTCTTCGCATGACGCCACAGGTCGCCAGTGCGGGTTTCCGTAGAGAATTCGGGAGCTGCGGGGCCCGGCGGACGACGGTCCCCCTGTGGCAGGGGCGCCCGCGAGCACACAGCAGCCGCCTATTCTTCCACGGTCTGCGCCCTGCGCCAAAATCGGCCGTCGGCGGACGGCTGCCAGCCCAGGACGGAGAGGATCTCCCGGTCCTTCTTGTCGAAGCCGGCGGCCTCGCAGCGCTCGATCAGGTCGGGACGGTTCTGCGCGGTCCGGCGGAAGGCCTCGTCCCGGCGCCAGCGGGCGATCTTCCCGTGGTGCCCGCTGAGCAGCACCTCGGGGATGTCGCGGCCGCGCCACACCGGGGGCTTGGTGTAGACGGGCCCCTCCAGCAGGTTCGCCATCTCGCCCGGCGCGAAGGAGTCGTCGCGGTGCGACTCGGCGTTGCCGAGCACCCCGGGCAGCAGCCGGGCCACGGCCTCGGTGACCACCAGTACGGCCGCCTCGCCGCCCGCCAGGACGTAGTCGCCGATGGAGACCTCGTACACCGGCATCCGCGTGGCGTACTCGTCCATGACCCGGCGGTCGATGCCCTCGTACCGGGCCGGCGTGAAGATCAGCCAGGGCCGCTCGGAGAGTTCGACGGCCAGTTCCTGGGTGAAGGGCCGGCCGCTCGGTGTGGGAACGACCATGACGGGACCGCGGGCGCCCGCCTCGTAGCCGTCGGCCAGCGCGGAGTCCAGGGCCTCGCCCCACGGCTCGGTCTTCATGACCATGCCGGGACCACCGCCGTACGGGGTGTCGTCCACCGTGTTGTGCCGGTCGTAGGTCCACTCCCGCAGGTCGTGCACGTGTACGTCGAGCTGCCCGCGGGCGCGCGCCTTGCCGACGAGGGAGACGTTCAGCGGCTCCAGGTACTCGGGGAAGATCGTGACGACGTCGAGTCGCATCAGGCGTCGTCCCCGGATTCCGCGGCGTCCTCGTCCCGGGTCGAGACGACGACGGCGTCCCGCTCGTCGATCAGCCCCGGCGGCGGGGTGATGACGCAGCGCTGCTCCTCCAGGTCGATCTCGGCGACGATCTCCTCGACGAAGGGGATCATCACCTCGGAGCCGTCCGGCCGCTCGACGATGAAGAGGTCCTGCGAGGGCAGGTGGGAGATCTCGGTGATCCGGCCGATCTCCGTGCCGTCCTCCAGCACCACGTCCAGGTCCATCAGCTGGTGGTCGTAGTACTCGTCGGGCTCCTCCGGGAGCTCCGCCGGGTCCACCTCGGCGATCAGGAGGATGTTGCGCAGCGCCTCGGCCCCGGTGCGGTCCTTGACGCCCGCGAAGCGCAGCAGCAGCCGTCCGCTGTGCACGCGGCCCGTCTCGATCGTCAGCGGTCCCGCCGTCGCGGGCTCCGTCTTGAGCACGGCGCCCGGACTCAGTCGCAGCTCCGGTTCGTCGGTGCGCACCTCGACGGTGACCTCACCCTTGATGCCGTGGGCGCGGCCGATCCGCGCGACTACCAACTCCACTGTGCTCTTCCCTTACTGCGGCGTGGTTGCTCACATCAATGGTCGCTCCTGCCCGGAGGCAGAAACGACACGGGCCGGGGCGGGCGACCAACGCCCTCCCCGGCCCGTGCCGGTGAATCAACTGCTCAGCGGACCTGGTCCACGTCGACGAGGTCGACGCGGATGCCCCGGCCGCCGATGGCGCCCACGACGGTACGCAGAGCACGTGCGGTGCGGCCGTTGCGGCCGATCACCTTGCCGAGGTCGTCGGGGTGAACCCGGACCTCAAGCACCTGCCCGCGGCGCAGGTTGCGCGAGGCGACCTGCACTTCGTCGGGGTTGTCCACAATGCCCTTCACGAGGTGCTCAAGAGCCTCCTCGAGCATGCTCAGGCCTCGGTCGACTCGGCGGCGGCCTCAGCCTCGTCCGCCTTCTTGTCGGCCTTCTTCGCCTTCTGCGTGATGGCCTCGCCCTTGCCCTCGCCGATGCCCTCAAGGGCCTTGGCGAACTCGTCGAAGGAGCGACGCTTGCTCTCCTTCGTGGCCGGCTGCAGGAGCGGCGCGGGGGCGGGGAGACCCTTGTGGGCCTGCCAGTCACCGGTCAGCTTCAGGATGGCGAGCACAGCCTCGGTGGGCTGGGCGCCGACGGACAGCCAGTACTGCGCACGCTCGGCGTTGACCTCGATGCGCGACGGGTTGTAGGTCGGGTGGTAGATACCGATCTCTTCGATCGCGCGACCGTCCCGGCGGGTGCGGGCGTCGGCGACGACGATGCGGTAGTGCGGCTGGCGAATCTTGCCGAGGCGCTTGAGCTTGATCTTGACTGCCACTGGAGTGGTGTCTCCTGAACTTGACGTGGTTGGGCACATGAGATGCCACGTGGGGTTGCGGTACTCGGGTGCCCGATGGACGCGTCAGCCGGAGGAGAGAGGGGTCCTATGCGACTGTCGAGTACAGCTAGCCATTGTGCCATACGCCTGCGGCGCGCTCAGCCGGGCGGTCGGGTCCGGCGCCCGCCGGCGGTACGGCGGTACGGGGGACCCGTGCGTGCGCCGTCGGCGGCCGCCCCGGGTGGGGGCGACGGCCCGGCGCCCGGTTCGCCGTGGGGCGGTGGCCCGGGCGACGGCGGGGAAGGCGGTCAGGAGGCCGCGGCGATGGCCACGTCGGGGATGCGGAAGGGCTTCATGCAGCCACCGCACACGATCGGCGCCTGGGCCAGCACGGAGGGGACCACCCGTACGTTGCGCCCGCAGTCGCAGACCGCCTTGACCCGCACGCCGCCGCCGGAGGAACCGTGCCGTGCGGCCGGGCCCCGGAAGCTGCGCTTGGTGTCGGCCGCGGTGGCGGCCGTGTGCGCCTTCAGCGCGCGCTGCAGCCGCTCGATGGTGGGCCGGTAGCGCCGCTTCGCCTCAGGATCGAGCGTGACCAGGGAGAAACCACTGCTCGCGTGCGGCTCCTCGGAGTGGTCAAGCCCCATCTCCTCGGCGATCGCGAGGAATCTGCGGTTGTGGTAGCGGCCTGCGCGCGAGGTGTCGCGGACACCGCGGGCGGCGGCGATGCCGTGGACTGCCTCGTGCAGCAGTCGCTCGAAGGAGAGCTCGGCGCCGCAGGCGGACGAGGACTCTCCGATCAGGGACTCGGGCGCGGCAAGGTCAGGCAGCTCGGGGTGGTACCGCTGAATATCGGCCCACGCCTGCGCCAGCTCTGCGGCGAGAACAGGTGGTGTCGTGCTCACGTCGTGACAACGAGCCGAGGTGCCCGGGTGTTCCGATTCCGGGCCATTCCAAATTTTTTGCACGTACCAGTCAGTTCACTCTCATGCGTCCTGACGAGGACGGGTGCGCCGATCTCAGGAGGAGTCGGTACGTAACGTCGACCAACTCGTCCCGGCCGGCCGATACGAACCGGCCCCGGCGCGCGGCACGAGCCGCACGCCGGGGCACAGGAACCGGTCGGTCCGATCAGTACGAACGCGCGACGATCGCGAGCGTACCGGGGGCGTCGTCCGCCTCCGGCACGGACCCGTCCTCGGCGATCAGGCAGCGCACGGAGACGGCCTGCTCGGCCAGCTTCGCCTCGCCCTCCGGACCGAGGTCCGCCCACGGGATCCGCGCCCAGCCACCGGCGACGGCGGCCTCGGCGGCCTCCCCGATGGTCGCGACGTCGGTCGTACGGGCCACCCGGCGTTCGCGGGACTCACGCAGCAGCTGCGCCTGGTCCTCGTCCAGCACCTTGGGCAGCAGGTCGGCGAGCGCGTCGATCTGCACGGGGGTCTTCCCGCCCGGGATCCGGCGGGCCAGCATCGCGGTGCCGGCCTCCAGGTCGCGGGGGCCGATCTCGATGCGGACCGGTACGCCCTTGAGCTCCCAGTCCACGGCGCGACGGCCGAAGGGGGTGTCGACGCGGTCGTCGACGTGCACGCGGATGCCGGCGGCCTTCAGCTGCGCACCGAGCTCGCGGACCTTGGTGACGGCCTCGTCGCCCTTGATCGCCATGACGACGACCTGGACGTGGGCGAGGCGCGGCGGGACGCGCAGGCCGTTGTCGTCGCCGTGGGACATGATCAGGCCGCCGACCATGCGGGTCGAGACGCCCCACGAGGTCTGCCAGACGAGCTCCTGCTTGCCTTCCTTCGACAGGTACTGCGTGTTGAAGGCCTTGGCGAAGTTGGTGCCGAGCTCGTGGCTCGTGCCCAGCTGCAGCGCCTTGCCGTCGCCCATCATGCCCTCGAGGGTGAGGGTGTTGATGGCGCCGGCGAAGCGCTCCTTGGCGGTCTTGCGGCCGAGCACGACGTCGATGCCGAGCACGTTCGTCATGAAGTCGCCGTAGACGTCCGTGTGGATGCGGGCGGCGTAGTCGCGGGCGTCCTCGTAGGTGGCGTGGGCGGTGTGGCCCTCCTGCCAGAGGAACTCGCTCGTACGGAGGAACACGCGCGGGCGCATCTCCCAGCGGACCACGTTGGCCCACTGGTTGATCAGCAGGGGCAGGTCGCGGTAGCTCTGGACCCACTTGGAGAAGTAGTCGTTGATGATCGTCTCGGAGGTGGGCCGGACGACGACCGGCTCTTCCAGCTCCTTGCCGCCGCCGTGCGTGACGACCGCGAGCTCGGGGGCGAAGCCCTCGACGTGCTCGGCTTCCTTCGTCAGGTACGACTGCGGGATGAACAGCGGGAAGTACGCGTTCTGGGCGCCCGCGTCCTTGATGCGCGCGTCCATCTCCTGCTGCATCCGCTCCCACAGGCCGTAGCCGTACGGTCGGATGACCATGGTGCCTCGGACCGGACCGTTGTCGGCCAGCTCGGCCTTGTTGATCAGATCCTGGTACCAGCGGGGGAAATCCTCCGCCTGCGGGGTGAGAACGGGTGCCTTTGCCATGCCGCGAATCGTACGGCGCCCGGCACACGATGCGTGAATCGGGTGCCGCGCTCCTCTGGACGCGGGGGCGAATGGGGAGTTCTCTGGCAACGGGGGCATGGGGGCGAGACGGAATCAGGAGCGCTCTTTCGATGACACCGACGCCGACGGCGACACTCGCCGCCCGGGACTGGGCGGAGATCCAGGAACGGATGCTCGTACCGCTGTACGAGGCGGTCTACGACCGGCTGGAGGTCGGGCCGGGCGACCGCCTGCTCGGCCTGGACTGCGGGGCCGGCCTGGCCCTGCTGCTGGCGGCCGGCAGGGGAGCCGTGGCCACGGGCGTGGAGGCGGATCCGGCCCGGCGGGCGCTGGCCCGTGAGCGGCTGCTGGAGGTCCTGGCGGCACCGCCGGGGCCGCAGCGGCCCCCGGCCCGCCCGTACGACGCCCTGCTCGCCTTCTCCCCGGCCCCCGCGGCCCTGGCGGCGGCCCTGCCCGCGGTCCGCCGCGGCGGGGCGGTGGCGCTGGCCGACTGGGGCCCCGCGGAGCGCTGCACGGTGCCCTCGGTCCTCGGCGGCGGGCCCGCGCCGAGGGACCTGGACGCGCTGGTGGAGCGGGCCGGGCTCCGGCCGGACGGTTCGGGGCGGGTGTTCTGCCCGTTCGGGTACGCGGACGTGGACAGCGCGGTACGCGGGCTGCTGTCGACCGGGCTCTACCCCGGCGCGAGCACCGGCTCCACGGCAGCGGCTTGCGCCGCGCCCTTCGAGCAGGCCGATTCCGTGCTGGCGGAGAAGGAGCTGGCCGAGGCGCTTCACCCGTTCGAGCGATCCGACGGCGCCGTGTGGTTGCCGAACATCTTCCGCTACGTGATCGCCCGGGTGGACTGAGACCCGCTCCTCAGTCGGCGCCGTGCCCCTTCGTCAGGCGCGTGATGCCCGCGGCCGCGTAGGCGGCCGGTTCGTCCAGGGTCTCGGCGGCGAGGAGGGCCCGCGCCAGGGCGTCCAGCTGCGTCCGGTGTTCGCGCAGCAGGCGGCAGGCCTCCAGGTAGCACTCGTCGACGATCCGCCGCATCTCGTGGTCGACCGCGTCGAGGGTGGCGGGGGCGGCGGAGAGGCCGTAGGGGCTCTGTCCGTCGGAGGGGATCGCGGTGAGGCGGCCGATCCGCTCGCTCATGCCCCAGCGCCCGACCATGCCGCGGACGATGCCGGTCACCTGCTCCAGGTCGTTCTCGGCGCCGGTGGTGACGACGTCGTAGACGACGTGCTCGGCCGCCATGCCGCCGAGCGCGCCGATGATGCGGCCGCGCAGGTACGGCTCGGTGTAGGCGTACCGGTCCGCGTCCGGGGTCGAGAGGGTGACGCCCAGGGCGCGGCCCCGGGGCACGATCGTGATCTTGCGGACCGGGTCGGCCCCCGGCTGGAGCATGCCCAGCAGGGCGTGGCCGCTCTCGTGGTAGGCGGTGCGGCGGCGCTCCTCCTCGGGCATGACCAGCGGCCGCTCGGCGCCCAGCTGGACCTTCTCCAGGGCGTCCGACAGGTCCGCCCGGGTCACCTGCGTCTGCCGGCGTTTGACGGCCAGCAGCGCGGCCTCGTTCGCCAGGTTGGCCAGGTCCGCTCCGGTCATCCCGGGGGTGGTGCGGGCCACGTGCGCCAGGTCGACTCCCTCGGCGAGCGGGATGTCCCGGGTGTGGATGCGCAGGATGGCCTCGCGGCCGACCCGGTCCGGCGGGGAGACGACCACCATGCGGTCGAAGCGGCCGGGGCGGGTGAGCGCCGGGTCCAGCACGTCGGCGCGGTTGGTGGCGGCGAGGACGATCACGCCCTCCGAGCCGGAGAAGCCGTCCATCTCGGTGAGGATCTGGTTGAGGGTCTGTTCGCGTTCGTCGTGGCCGCCCATGGCGCCGCCGCCATCGCGGGCCCTCCCGATGGTGTCGATCTCGTCGATGAAGACGATGGCGGGGGCCACCTTGCGCGCCTCGGCGAACAGCTCGCGCACCCGGGAGGCACCGACTCCGACGATCATCTCGATGAACTCGGAGGCGGAGGCGGAGAAGAAGGGCACCCCAGCCTCGCCCGCGACCGCCCGCGCCAGCAGGGTCTTGCCGGTGCCGGGCGGCCCGGAGAGCAGGACTCCCCCGGGCATCCGGGCGCCCATCCGCCGGTACTCCTGCGGGTTCTTCAGGAAGTCGACGACGTCGTTGAGCTCCCCCTCGACCTCGTCGATCCCGGCCACGTCCTCGAAGGTGGTGCGCCGGGAGCCCGTCTCCAGTTCGACCGGTCTGGGCGGGGCCTTGCGGCCGAGCGCGCCCATGCCGCCCGCCCCGGATCCCATCCGGCGGGCGATGACCACCCACAGGAGGACCAGCAGCAGCATCGGGGCGAGGGAGAGCAGCAGGTTGGCGAGGAAGCTGCGCTGTACGACGACCGGGGAGGCCGTGACGATCACGTTCTGCTGGGTGAGCTCGGCCCACAGCGCGTCGTCGGCGAAGGCCGGGCGCTGGGTGACGAACGTGGTGTAGTCGCCCTTGTCGCCGTCGGGCAGTGGCTGCTTCGCCTTGAGCTCGCCCTGGATGGCGTCGCCCTTGGAGTAGATCTTCGAGACGTTGCCGGCGGCGACCTGCTTGCTGAACTCGGTGTACGAGATCGTCGGTTCGTCCCCCTCATTGAAGAAGGACAGCACCAGGTTGGCCAGCAGGTAGACGATCAGCGCGGTGAGGATCAGCCCCCGCCAGCCGCCGGGCATCCTGCGCCGGGGCGCGGGGGCGGGCGGTGCGCCTTCCGAGCGCCAGGGCGTGTCGGCCCTGTCGCGGGGAGGTACGGGGGTGGGGCTGGGCACGGGGCGCCTCCTTCTGCCATCCTCCCGGCCGACCATAAGGGATGAATCGGACGGTCGCCCCAGCAGGAAGCAGCAGGGCCCCGACCGTGCGAACACGGCCGGGGCCCTCCTCACCCACCTGCGCGGGTGCTACTTCATGAACTTCTTGAACTCGTCCGGAAGATCGAAGTCCCCACCGTTCTGGCCACCCGCCGGAAGGCCGAAGGGGTTGCCGCCGGTCGCGGGCTCGACCGCCTGCGGGCCCTGTTCGCGGCGGGCCGCGGCTGCGGCCTCCTCTTCCTTGCGCTTCATCGGGTTGCCGCTCTTGCGCTTGCCCTTGGCCTGCTTGACCTGCTTCTT
This sequence comes from Streptomyces spororaveus, assembly GCF_016755875.1. Lineage (NCBI taxonomy): Bacteria > Bacillati > Actinomycetota > Actinomycetes > Kitasatosporales > Streptomycetaceae > Streptomyces > Streptomyces spororaveus. The sequence continues at coordinate 2,764,110 of NZ_BNED01000005.1, forward strand.
CTGCCGGCCGGGGCCGCCGCCCATCCCGGGGATGCCGGGCATGCCCGGCATGCCGCCGCCCTGGGCCATGCGGGACATCATCTTGCGGGCGTCGAAGAACCGCTCCACCAGCGACTTGACCGCGCTGACCTCGGCACCCGAACCCTTGGCGATACGGGCACGGCGCGAGCCGTTGATGATCGTCGGGTCGTGGCGCTCGGCCGGGGTCATCGACTTGATGATCGCGGCCATGCGGTCGACGTCGCGCTCGTCGATGTTGTTGATCTGGTCCTTGATCTGCCCCATGCCGGGCAGCATGCCGAGCAGCTTGGAGATGGAGCCCATCTTGCGGACCTGCTCCATCTGGGCCAGGAAGTCGTCGAGCGTGAACTCCTTGGGGCCCTTGGCGAGCTTGGCCGCCATCTTCTCGGCCTCGGCCTGCGAGAAGGTCTTCTCGGCCTGCTCGATGAGGGTGAGCATGTCACCCATGTCGAGGATCCGGCCCGCCATGCGGTCGGGGTGGAACGCGTCGAACTCGTCGAGCTTCTCGCCGTTCGAGGCGAACATGATCTGCTTGCCCGTGACGTGCGCGATGGAGAGCGCGGCACCGCCCCGTGCGTCACCGTCGAGCTTGGAGAGCACGACGCCGTCGAAGCCGACGCCGTCGCGGAAGGCCTCGGCGGTGTTGACCGCGTCCTGGCCGATCATGGCGTCGACGACGAAGAGGATCTCGTCGGGGCTGACGGCGTCGCGGATGTCCGCGGCCTGCTGCATCAGCTCCTGGTCGATGCCGAGGCGGCCGGCGGTGTCGACGATGACGATGTCGTGCTGCTTGGTCCGCGCGTACTCGACGGAGTCCTTGGCGACCTGGACCGGGTCACCGATGCCGTTGCCCGGCTGGGGGCCGTAGAAGGCCACGCCCGCGCGGTCGGCGACGACGGAGAGCTGGTTGACGGCGTTGGGGCGCTGGAGGTCGCAGGCGACGAGGAGCGGGGTGTGGCCCTGCCCCTTGAGCCAGAGGCCGAGCTTTCCGGCGAGGGTGGTCTTACCGGCACCCTGAAGACCGGCCAGCATGATCACGGTGGGCGCGGTCTTGGCGAAGCGCAGCCGCCGGGTCTCGCCGCCGAGGATGGTGACGAGCTCGTCGTTGACGATCTTCAGGACCTGCTGGCCCGGGTTCAGGGCCTTGCTGACCTCTTCACCGCGCGCGCGTTCCTTGACGTTCGCGATGAAGGAACGGACGACCGGGAGGGCGACGTCGGCCTCAAGGAGCGCGATACGGATTTCCCGGGCCGCAGCGTCGATGTCAGCCTCGGACAGCCGGCCTTTGCCGCGCAGGCCCTTGAAGGTATTCGCCAAGCGGTCGGAGAGCGTATCGAACACGGTGGTCGCGATTCCTCGGGTCGGGGGCGTTGTGGTCGTCCCCCAGGGTATCCGCCCCGGCCGCCCGTCCGGCCCTGCGGTCGGCTTTCCCCGGGGGAAGGGCGGGCGGGGGACCGCTCCGCGCAGCCGTCCCCCGCGCTACGACAGGGCAGCTGCCACCAGGCCGGCCAGGGATGCCGCCTCCGGGGGGTCCAGGGGCTTGCCCTCGGGGGTGGTCACGTACAGCGTGTCCACCGCGTTCGCGCCCAGCGTGGAGACGTGGGCACTGCGGACCCGGACGCCCTGGGACTCCAGCGCCCGGCCGATCCGGTGCAGCAGGCCCACGGCGTCGGGCGCGCGCACCTCCAGGACGGTGGCCAGGGAGGACACGTCCGGGACCACCGTGACCCGGGGCGGCGGCGGGACCACCCCGCGCCGGCGCGGGTAGGCCGCCTCGCGGTCGGCCAGCTTCGCCGGGACGTCCAGCGAACCGTCCAGGGCGCGGACCAGGTCGGTACGGAGCCGGGCGGCCTCCGGCAGCGCGCCGTACTCCGCCGCCACCCGCCAGCGCAGCACCAGGACCTCGCCCAGCCGGTCGGGGAGCTCCATGGAGCGCAGGTCGGCCGCCCGTACGGTGAGCCGGTGCAGGGCCAGGACCCCGGCCACCGCAGGGAGGACCCCCGGCTGGTCGGGGACGGCGACGACGAGGTCCACGCCGACCGCGTCGTCCTCCTGGCGGGCCTGGAGCGCCAGGACCGGCTCCCCGGTGCGCAGGGCCTCCACCGCCAGGCGTTCCTGTTCGGCGGTCGGGATCTCCGGTTCGCCGGCCGCGGGCGCCGTGCCGCGCAGTACGGCGGCGACCCGCGCGACGAGGTCCGCCACGAGCGATCCCCGCCATGCGCTCCACGCCGCCGGCCCGGTGGCCAGGGCGTCCGCCTCGGTCAGGGCGTGCAGTATCTCCAGCGTGCCCACCGAGCCCACGGCGTCGGCGACCGCGCGGACCGTGGCCGGGTCGTCCAGGTCGCGCCGGGTGGCGGTGTCGATCAGCAGCAGGTGGTGCCGTACGAGCGCGCCGAGCACGGCGACGTCGTGCGGGCCGAAGCCGACGCGGGCGGCGACGTCCCGGGCGATGGTCTCGCCGGCCACCGAGTGGTCGCCCGGCCAGCCCTTGCCGATGTCGTGCAGGAGCGCGGCCATCAGCAGCAGGTCGGGGCGGCCGACCCGGCGGGTCAGGGCGGAAGCGCGCACGGCCGTCTCGATCAGGTGCCGGTCCACCGTCCAGGTGTGGACGGGATTGCGCTGGGGGCGGCAGCGCACCCGCTCCCAGTCCGGGAGCAGCCGGGTGATCAGGCCCTCGGCCTCCAGGGCCTCCCACACGGCCACCGTCGGCTCCCCCGCCCCCAGCAGGGTCACCAGCTGCTCCCGGGCCTCGGCCGGCCAGGGCACCGGGAGCGGTTTGCCCTGCGCGGCGAGTCTGCGTACGGCGTGCAGGGAGACGGGCAGTCCCGCCTGCGCGGCGGCCGCGGCGAACCGCAGGGCGAGTACGGGATCGCGGTCGGGGCGTGCGGCCAGGGCCAGTACGGCCTCGCCGTCGGACTCCACCACACCTTCGGCCAGGGGTGCCCGCGCGGCCGCCCGTTCACCGCGGCCGCCCAGCAGTCCGCGGAGCCTGGGCCGGGCGGCGCGGGCCCGCAGGACGCGCCCGACCTCCCGCCAGGTCACGTCGCCGGCGTACGCGACGACGCGCGCCGCCTCGTACACCTCGCGCAGCAGCGCGTCCGCGTCGAGGAGTCCGAGCCGGGCCGCGACCTGGTCCTGTTCCTGGAGGGAGAGCCGGTCGGTGGCCCGGCCGGTGACCAGGTGCAGGGCGTCCCGGGTGTCCAGGAGGCGCCGCCGGGCCTCGGCGAGTCCCTCGCGCGGGGCGTCGGCCAGCCAGGAGGCGGCGACCGCCCGCAGCGCGGTGGCGTCGCGCAGGCCGCCGCGGGCCTCCTTGAGGTCGGGTTCGAGCAGGAAGCGCAGTTCCCCGGCCCGTTCGGCCCGCTCGCGGCACAGGGAGTGCAGTTCCGGCAGCCTCCTGGCCGCCTGGTTGCGCCAGTCGGCCAGTACGGAGGTCCGCAGGCCGGCGAGGAGTCCGGCGTCACCGGCGACGGTGCGGGCGTCCAGCAGGCCGAGGTGGACCTTGAGGTCCTCGGCGGCGGTCCTGCGCGCCTCGCCGGGGGTCCGCACCGAGTGGTCAAGGGCGAGGCCGAGGTCCCACACCGGGTACCAGAGGCGGTCGGCCAGCGCGCTCAGCGCCCGGGGCTCGGCCTTGCCGTCGTGCAGCAGCACCAGGTCGAGGTCGCTGCGCGGGGAGAGTTCGGCGCGCCCGTAGCCGCCGACGGCCACGAGGGTGGCGCCGCGGACGCCCGTCTCCCGTACGGCGGCCGTGAACAGGGCGTTCAGCCATCCGTCGGTCAGCCCGGCCAGGGCCGAACGGCGCGAAGGCCCGGACCGCGACTCCTCCTGGAGGAGTCGCAGCCGGGCCTCGGCGTACCCGCCGGGTCCCGAGTCGGCCGTGTGGTCCGTGTTCGTCTCGACGCTCGTCACCCGGGGGCTCCCATCACCTAGAGGGCGTCAGCGCCGCGCTCGCCCGTGCGGACCCGTACGACCGAGTCCACGGGGACGCTCCACACCTTGCCGTCACCGATCTTTCCGGTGGCCGCCGCGCTCACGATCACCCGGATCAGTTCCTCGGCGTCGGAGTCGTCGACCAGGACCTCGATGCGGATCTTGGGAACGAGGTCGACCTGGTACTCGGCACCGCGGTAGACCTCGGTGTGGCCGCGCTGGCGGCCGTAGCCGCTGGCCTCGGTGACCGTGAGTCCCTGCACTCCGAAGGCCTGGAGGGCTTCCTTGATCTCGTCCAGCTTGTGCGGCTTGACGATCGCGGTGATCAGCTTCATGCGTCAACCTTCTTGCTCGCGGCGGAGGGGGTGGGTGCGGCGGTGGTCCGCGAGGCGGCGCCGCCGCCGGCTCCGCTGAAGTCGTAGGCCGTCTCGGCGTGCTCGACCTGGTCGATGCCGGCGACCTCGTCGTCCTCGGACACCCGCATCCCGATCGTCTTGTCGAGGAGGAAGGCGAGGAGCGCCGATGCCACCAGAGAGTAGGCGAGGACGGCGAAGACTCCGATGGCCTGCTTGCCGAGCTGCTCCAGACCGCCGCCGTAGAAGAGGCCGGCCACGTCGGACTGGACGCCGCCCGTGGCGAAGAGGCCGACGAGCAGGGAGCCGGCCACACCGCCGACGAGGTGGACGCCGATCACGTCGAGGGAGTCGTCGTAGCCGAACTTGTACTTGAGGCCGACGGCCATGGCGCAGAGCACACCGGCGATGACACCGATGGCGATCGCGCCGAGCGGGCTGACCGCACCGCCCGAGGGGGTGATGGCGACGAGGCCGGCGACCGCGCCGGAGGCGGCGCCCAGGGTGGTGAAGGAGCCGTGGCGCAGCTTCTCGTAGCCGAGCCAGGCGAGCATGGCGGCGGCGGTGGCGACCTGGGTGTTGACGAACATGACCGCGCCGACACCGTCGTCGTTGCCGAGCCAGGAGCCCGCGTTGAAACCGAACCAGCCGAACCACAGGAGACCGGCGCCGAGCATCACGAGGGGGAGGCTGTGCGGGCGCATCGGGTCCTTCTTGAAGCCGACGCGCTTGCCGATGACCAGGATGACGCCGAGGGCGGCGGCGCCGGCGTTGATGTGGACGGCGGTGCCGCCCGCGAAGTCGATGACGCCGAGCTCGAAGAGCCAGCCGCCGGCGCCCCAGACCCAGTGGGCGACGGGGAAGTAGACGACGGTCACCCACAGGGCGGTGAACAGGACCCAGGCGCCGAACTTCACCCGGTCGGCCAGGGCGCCGCTGATCAGGGCGGGGGTGATCACGGCGAACATCAGCTGGAAGACGGCGAAGACGTAGACCGGGATGGTGTAGCCGTCCCACAGCTCGGTGATCCCGATGCCGCTGAGGCCGACGTAGTCGGAGTTCCAGCCGATGAGGGAGCCGGAGTCGGTGCCGAAGGCGAGGCTGAAGCCGTAGAGGACCCACAGGATCGTGACGATCCCGAGGCTGATGAAGCTCATCATCAGCATGTTGAGGCTGCTCTTGACGCGGACCATGCCTCCGTAGAAGAAGGCGAGTCCCGGGGTCATCAGCATGACCAGGGCGGAGCAGATGAGCATGAACCCGGTGTTCGCGGCAGACAGCGTCGGGGCGTCTGCCGCGAGGGTCGTGATGGCTGATGCCATCGGCGTCTCCTCGTCGTCGGTACGTTCGCGTGCGGGCGATCGTGAAAACCTGAGCGGCGTAAAAAGGGGGGGGTGTCCGGCCGGGCTGGGGGCTGGCCGGTTAATGACCCTGAGATTCGCGCAGGCCGGTTTCCGGCGGCGCCGCTCGGTGTTTCACTCCGATGACGAAGAGCTCTGCCGTGTTACGGCGCCATGAACGGCCGCAACCCTGCTCGGGGGGACCGCGACGGCGGGCGGCCGCCGCCGCGGGAGCGGCGGCGGTTCAGCCGCAAAAGGGCAGGCCGGCCGCGGCAGTGACCCGGATGTCCTGGCTGGGGGAGCCTGATCGGGCTTCACGGGGTGACTGCCGCGGCCGGGGTCTGGGGGCGGCCGCGAGGGCCGTCAGACGGCCTCCGCGGCTTCGGGGAGCCGGGAGGCGAGGTGGTCGGTCAGCCGGACCACCTCGGCGACGTCGCCGTACTCACGGGCGGCGGTGTCCACGGTCTTGCGCAGGCGGGTGTTCACCCGTTCGGACCGCACCTTTCCCGCCACGTCGAGGGCTCGGTCGACGAGGGCCGCGGCCTGCTCGGGCTCGCGCTGGAGCAGGTGCACGGTGGCCATGCCGATGAGGTTGAGGGCGTAGGAGCGCTGGTGCACCTCGTCCTTCTCGAAGAGCTCCACGGCCCGTTCCATCACGGGCTCGGCGAGGGAGGCGTACATGGGGCTGCGCCCGGCCACGTAGGCCAGGTCCCGGTACGAGTGGGAGTTCTCGCCGTTCAGCTCGGCCTCGGAGAAGAAGCGGATCCAGTCGGGCTCGGGCTCGGGCTCGCCCCCGAAGCCGACGTCGGAGAAGGTGTCCTCGGCCATCCGCACGGCCCGCTTGCAGCGGCTGGGCTGGCCCATGTTCGCGTACGCGCGGGCCTCCATCGCATACAGCATGGCCTGGGTGCGGGGGCCGGCGCAGTCACGGCTGCCGTACTGCGCGAGGTGGACGAGTTCCAGGGCGTCCTCGGGGCGGCCCAGGTGGATCATCTGGCGGCTCATGTTGGAGAGGATGTACGAGCCGAGCGGCTTGTCCCCGGCCTCCTTGGCGGCGTGCAGCGCGAGCACGAAGTACTTCTGCGCGGTGGGGTGCAGGCCGATGTCGTAGCTCATCCAGCCGGCCAGTTCGGCCAGTTCCGCGGCGACCTTGAAGAGCCGCTTCATGACGGGCGCCGGGTGGTTCTCCTGGAGCAGGTCGGTGACCTCGTGGAGCTGGCCCACGACGGCCTTGCGGCGCAGTCCGCCGCCGCACTGGGCGTCCCACTGCCGGAACATGACGGTCGTGGCGTCGAGGAGGTCGAGTTCCGGTTCGGAGAGCCGGGGCGGGCGGTGGCCGCCGAGGGCCCCCGTCGGCCCCGCCCCTCGCGGTCCCGGGTCGGCGGCCGGGACCGGGACGAGCCAGCGCTGCATGGGCTCGATGAGGGCGGGTCCGGCGGAGAGGGCGAGCGAGGTCCCGAGGAAGCCGCGGCGGGCCAGCATCAGGTCGCTGCGGGAGAACTCGCCGAGCAGTTCGACGGTCTGCGGGCCGGCCCAGGGCAGGTCGACGCCGGAGACGGAGGGGGTCTGGTGGGCGGTGCGCAGGCCGAGCTGCTCGATGGCCACGACGGAGCCGAAGCGCTCGGAGAACAGCTCGGACAGGATCCGCGGGACGGGCTCGCGGGGCTGTTCGCCGTCGAGCCAGCGGCGCACCCGGGAGGTGTCCGTGCTGATGTGGTGGGCGCCCATCTGGCGCGCCCGGCGGTTCACCTGCCGGGCGAGTTCACCCTTGGACCAGCCGCTGCGGACGAACCACGAGGTCAGCTGGTCATTGCGCGCAGCAGCATCCTCGATCGTTCCGCTTGCGCCGTTGCCGCTCACTGGAACGCCCCCATCCGCTCAGCATCTTCCACACGAAACCTTGGCCGGGACGCCGCGCGCCACCATGGACCTTCACAGGTCCTTCACGTATTGCCTCCGGCATACCCACGGATGGGTCGCCTTCGGTTTCGCGTACCGAAAGTAATCCTACGATCACCCCTGCGGCGAGGTCGATTCCAGAAACGCCACCATTCGCCACCCCTTCGAATGAACTAGCCACCCGCCAGGCGCGATTCACTTGACACCGAGGTGAAAGCGGATCGGTTGGACTGGAGTGCGTTCGGGGCGCGCGCGGCGAGGAGTGCGCCGGGCAGCGTCCGGGGGCACCCCGCGGCGGGGCTGCCGGCAGAGGTCCCGCCGAGGTCGTCGCACCGGCTTCGTAACCACCGGCACGTCCGACCCGTTGGAGGGGGCATGGGCATGGGCTTCACGATCGGCGGCAGCCGCGGCACCAAGGAGTTCCGCTCCGGCACCCGGCGCCGCGGCCGGACCTCGGAGTGCACGGCGGTGGCGGAGTACACCGGGCTGTGGGGCTGGGACGTCGTTCCCGGCGCCCGTGCGGCGGCGCCCGCCCGCGACTGCTCCTGCGGGGACACGACGTGCCCCGCACCCGGGGCGCACCCCCTGGCCTTCGCCCCCACCGTCCCGGCCGGGGCCACCCTGGACGAGGTCACCGAGGCCTGGAGCGAGTACCCGGGCGCCGCCGTACTGCTCCCCGTGGGCCGCGTCTTCGACGTCATCGAGGTCTCCGAGGAGGCCGGGCGGCGCGCGCTGGTACGGCTGGAGCGGATGGGCCTGCCGCTCGGCCCGGTCATCGCCACCGCCGACGGCCGGGCGCAGTTCTTCGTGGCCCCGGGAGCCGCGGCGGAACTGCCGCAGCTGCTGTACCGGATGGGCTGGGACGACGCCGACCTCGACCTGCGGGCCCTGGGCCACGGCGCCTTCGTGACGGCCCCGCCCTCCGACCGCGCCGGGCTCGGCCAGGTCGGCTGGCTGCGACCGCCCGCGCTCGACTCCGCCGGGGGCCCGCCGCAGGCCAGGCTGCTGCTGGGCACCCTCGCCTACATCTGTCACCGCCTGCGCCGCTAGGGGGTGTCTTGCCGGTCAGGGCGGATCAGGGCCACCGCGGGCCCGGCCTGATCGGCGAGACACCCCCTGAGGGCGTCCCTCCCGGGAGCGCACATGACGGCGCCCCCGCGTTCCGGCCGGAACGCGGGGGCGCAGGTGTCCGGGCGGGACCGCGCTCAGTCGCCGATCAGGGCGTCCACGAACGCCTCCGGCTCGAAGGGCGCCAGGTCGTCGGGGCCCTCACCGAGGCCGATGAGCTTGACCGGCACGCCCAGTTCGCGCTGGACGGCGACGACGATGCCGCCCTTGGCGGTGCCGTCGAGCTTGGTCAGAACGATGCCGGTGATGGCCACGACCTCGGCGAAGACGCGGGCCTGGGTCAGGCCGTTCTGGCCGGTGGTGGCGTCCAGGACCAGCAGGACCTCGTCCAGCGGACCGTGCTTCTCCACGACGCGCTTGACCTTGCCGAGCTCGTCCATCAGGCCGGTCTTGGTGTGCAGGCGGCCCGCGGTGTCGATGAGCACCACGTCGGCACCCTCGGCGATGCCCTCCTTGACCGCGTCGTAGGCGATCGAGGCCGGGTCGCCGCCCTCGGGACCGCGCACGGTACGGGCGCCGACGCGCTCGCCCCAGGTCTGGAGCTGGTCGGCGGCGGCGGCGCGGAAGGTGTCGGCCGCGCCGAGCACCACACTGCGGCCGTCGGCGACGAGCACCCGGGCCAGCTTGCCGGTGGTGGTGGTCTTACCGGTGCCGTTGACGCCGACGACCATGATCACGCCGGGGGTGTCCTCGCCGCTCTCCGTCTTCACGGCGCGGTCGAAGTCGGTGCCGACCAGGGTCAGCAGCTCCTCCTTGAGCAGGGCGCGCAGGTCCGCGGGGGTGCGGGTGCCGAGCACCTTGACCCGCTCGCGGAGCCGGTCCACGAGCTCCTGGGTCGGGACGACGCCGACGTCGGCGACGAGGAGGGTCTCCTCGATCTCCTCCCAGGTGTCCTCGTCGAGGTGCTCCCGGGAGAGCAGCGTGAGCAGCCCCTTGCCGAGGGAGTTCTGCGACCGGGCGAGTCGGGCACGCAGCCGGACCAGGCGCCCGGCGGTGGGCTCCGGTACCTCGATCTCGGGCGCGGCCGGGACCTCGGGCTCGACGACGACGGGCGCCGCGGCGGGAGCCTCGGCCTCCGGGAGCCCGACCTCCTCGATCGTGCGGCGCGGCTCTTCCGCCGTCTCTACGGCGTCCTCCCCCACCTGCGGCTCGGCAGGCGGGGCAGTGATGGTCGGCGTGCTCGGCGGTGCCGGCGGCGGCAGCTGCTTCTTCTTGCGGCTGCTGACCACGAGCCCGCTGATCACACCGACCGCGACCAGGGCGATGACTACAGCAAGGATGAGGATGTCCATAACCCCCCCAGTATCGGCCACGGCCACCGCGGAGCCGGGAACCCGGGCGCGCGGACCAGGGCGTAAGCCGCCGTTTGTGGTTTTAGCGGCAAATCCATGATGATGAATGACTTGCCCCCATAACCTCCCCGACGGAGCACCCGCATGCCTGCCGAGCCCGCCGACGGCGCAGCCGAAACCGCGATCGAGACCCGGGGCCTGGAACCCGTCCCGGACGGCGAGCGCACCGGCCGGGTCCGCGAGCTCGTCCCGACCTGGGTCGCCGCCAACATCAGCGTGCTGCTGCTGACCATGGGCGCGGGGCTGGTGATCTTCAACAAGCTCAACATCTGGCAGGTGCTGGTCGTCGCGGTCGCCGCACCGGTCGTCTCGTACGGGATCGTCGGCCTGATCTCCATCGCGGGCAAGCGCGGCGGCGCCCCCGGCATGGCCCTCTCGCGGGCGGTGTTCGGGCAGCGCGGCAACCTCTTCCCGGGCGCCCTGATCTGGGTGGCCCGCTGGGGCTGGGAGACCATCAACGCGGTGAGCGGCGCCTACGCCGTACTGACCGTGCTCGACCTGCTCTTCGGGGTCGAGAGCAACACCGCGCTCATCGTCGTCACCCTGCTGTTCTTCGTGGGCTGCACCTTCGTGGTCTCGGGCCTCGGCATCAACGCGCTGCGCGCCTGCTCCACCTGGTCGACGTACCTGTTCGGCACCTTCAGCGTGCTCGTCCTCGGGTACCTGCTCTTCACCACCGACTGGTCCGCCGTCTTCGGCAAGCCGGCCGGCTCCAGCGCGATGATGATCGCGGGCATCGGCACGATCGCGGCCGGCGGGATCAGCTGGGTGCCCTCGGGTCCCGACTTCACCCGCTACCTGCCGCGCACCGCCTCCTCCAAGGGCATGGTCGGCGCGACGATCGGCGGCGCCGGCGTGGTCGTGCTCCCGATGGTCCTGATGGGCGCGGTCATGGCCGTCGGGACCCCGGACCTGGCCACCGCCCAGGACCCGGTCTCCTTCATCGGCGAGCTGCTCCCGACCTGGATCGCGGTCCCGTACCTGCTCATCGCGCTCGTCGGCATGCTGCTGATCAACTCGATGTCCATGTACTCGGCCGGGTTCACCGCGCAGACCCTCGGCATCAAGGTCCCGCGCGCCTGGGCGGTCAGCGTCAACGCGATCATCAGCCTGGTCTTCGGCTTCCTGCTGATGGTGGTCGCGACCAGCTTCTTCGGCTCCTTCATCTCCTTCCTGACCCTGCTGGCCGTGGCCTTCTCGGCCTGGATCGGTGTCTTCGGCGTGGACATGCTGCGCCGTCCGGCCTACGAAGGCCCCGCGCTGCTGGACACCACGCGGACCAGCGCCTACTGGTACAAGGGCGGCTTCGCCTGGCAGGCCATGACGGCGTGGGCGTCCGCGCTGGCGGTGGGCCTGCTGTTCACCAAGGTGGACTGGTTCGGCGGTCCGCTCTCCACGACCTGGATCGGGGAGAACGGCCTCGGCTGGGTGGCCGGCATCGTGACCTCCGGCGCGCTGTACGCCGTCCTGCCGCGCACGGCGCCCGACGCCCCGGTGCCCGCGCCGGAGCAGGAACCCGCCCTCGCCGGATCCCTGTCCAACTGACACAACGTCAGCTAACGTCCCCCTTCGCCCGCCCACACCACATCCGGCGAAGGGGGACTTCTCCATGCCCATCACCGTGGCCCGGTTCAATCTCGTCGACCCCGACGGCACCCCCGAGTCCCTCTCCGCCCGCTACAAGGCGGCGCTGGAGATGGCCCGGTACGCGGACGACCGCGGGATCGACACCATCCAGACCGAGGAGCACCACGGCACCGGCAACAACTGGCTGCCCTCCCCCTTCGCGTTCGCGGGCGCGGTCTTCGGCGCGACGCGCCGGATCGCGGTCACCGTCTCGGCGATCATCGGCCCGCTGTACGACCCGCTGAGGGTCGCCGAGGACATCGCCGTCCTCGACCTGCTGAGCGGTGGCCGCCTGGTGACGGTCGCGGGGATCGGGTACCGGCCCGAGGAGTACGAGCAGCACGGCGTGGAGTGGGGCCGGCGCGGCAGGCTCCAGGACGAGCTGCTGGAGACCCTGCTGAAGGCGTGGACCGGCGAGCCCTTCGAGTTCCGCGGCCGCACGGTGCGCGTCACCCCGACGCCGTTCACCCGGCCGCACCCGCTGCTGCTGGTCGGCGGCAGCTCCGAGGCGGCGGCCCGCCGCGCGGCCCGGCTGGGGCTGCCGTTCTTCCCCAGCGCGCACCTGCCGGAGCTGGAGGCGTACTACACGGCGCGGCTGGCGGAGTACGGCACGGAGGGCTTCTGCATGATGCCGGCGGCCGAGACCCCGCTGCTGCACATCGCGGAGGACCCGGACCGGGTCTGGGCCGAGCACGGCGAGCGCTTCCTGCACGAGGCGGGCATGTACGCGTCCTGGCAGTCCAAGGACATCCGCAGCGCCGTACGGTCGGCCGCGCGCTCGGTGGCGGAGCTGCGCGCGGAGGGCGTGTACCGGATCCTCACCCCGGACGAGGCGGTCGCGTACGGCCGGGCCGCGGGCGAGGCGGGGAACCTGGTGCTGCACCCGCTGTGCGGCGGGATGCCGCTGGACGAGGGCTGGCGCAGCCTTCACCTGCTGTGCGAACGGGTACTGCCCCGGCTCAAGGACTGAGCCGGGGCAGCACCGAGGAGAAGGGGTGGTGGCGGGGGTGGTTACCCCATCTCCTCCAGCGCCTTGCCCTTGGTCTCCGGCACCCACTTGAGGATGAACGGGATCGAGAGCAGGGCGAAGAACGTGTAGATCATGTAGGCGCCCGAGAGGTTCCAGTCGGAGAGCGACGGGAACGTGACGGTGATGACCCAGTTGGCGATCCACTGGGCCGAGGCGGCCACACCGAGGGCGGCGGCTCGGATGCGGCCGGGGAACATCTCGCCCAGCAGCACCCAGACCACCACGCCCCAGGACAGGGCGAAGAAGAGGACGAAGAGGTTGGCCGCGACCAGGGCGGTGATGCCCTGCGCGTGCGGCAGCGAGATGTCGTCGCCGGTTCCGGTCTTGAACGAGAACGCCCAGGCCGCCGTGCCCAGCGACAGCGCCATGCCGATGGAGCCGATGAGGGCGAGCGGCTTGCGGCCGAGCCGGTCCACGAAGATCATCGCGATGACCGTACCGATGATGTTCACGACCGAGGTCTCGAAGGAGTACAGGAACGAGGAGCTCGCGTCGATGCCGACCGACTGCCACAGCGAGGAGCTGTAGTAGAAGATCACGTTGATGCCGACCAGCTGCTGGAAGACGGAGAGGCCGATGCCGATCCAGACGATGGGCAGGAAGCCGAAGCGGCCGCCGAGCAGGTCCTTGAAGGTGGACTTCACCTCGGAGCGCATGGAGTGGTCGATCTCGCGGATGCGGGCGTCGGCGTCGATGCCCGAACCCTCGACCTCGCGCAGGACCTCCTTGGCCTTCTCCGTGCGGCCGACCGAGACGAGGAAGCGGGGGGACTCCGGGATGACGAAGGACAGCAGGCCGTAGAGCACGGCCGGGACGACCATCACGCCGAGCATCCACTGCCAGGCTTCCAGGCCGCCGATCTCACCGCGCTGGTCACCGCCGGCGAGGTTGAGGATGGCCCAGTTGACCAGCTGCGAGACGGCGATGCCGATGACGATGGCCGCCTGCTGGAAGGAGGCGAGCCGGCCGCGGTAGGCGGGCGGGGAGACCTCGGCGATGTAGGCGGGGCCGATGACGGAGGCCATGCCGATGCCGAAGCCGCCGATGACGCGCCACATGGCGAGGTCCCAGAGGGCGAACGGGAGGGCCGAGCCGATGGCGCTCGCGGTGAACAGGACGGAGGCGATCTGCATGCAGCGGATTCGGCCGATCCGGTCGGCGAGGCGGCCCGCGGTGGCGGCGCCGATGGCGCAGCCGATCAGGGCGGCGGCGATCACCTGGGCGAGTGCGGCCGATCCGACGTCGAAGCGTTCGCGGATGGCCTCCACGGCGCCGTTGATGACGGAGCTGTCGTAGCCGAAGAGGAAACCGCCCATGGCAGCGGCCGCGGTGATGAAGATGACGTGGCCGAGGTGGTCGGGCCGGGACGCGTTTCCACCGCCTGACGCGGGTGCGTTCGCTGTGCTGGTCAAGGTGCGCTCCTGGGCCCGGCGGCAACGGCGGGCGGTGTGGGGGATTCGTCGTTGCGCGTGTTCCTCTAGTGGCGCACAGCAAACTGCGTACCACCACCTGAACGTCAACACGCCAGAGCAGAGCCTATGGCTTCACTTTCTGAAGTCAAGAGTCGGAGCGATAGCAATGACCTCACAGGTCGCGCACGCTTTGTCTTCACTATCTGAATGGTTGACCTAGCGGAGGCGCTGGCTGATCACCTTGGAGACGCCGTCACCCTGCATGGAAACGCCGTAGAGGGCGTCCGCGACCTCCATCGTCCGCTTCTGGTGCGTGATCACGATGAGCTGTGAGCTCTCCTGGAGCTCCTCCATGATCCGGATCAGCCGCTGCAGATTGGTGTCGTCGAGCGCGGCCTCGACCTCGTCCATCACGTAGAACGGGCTGGGCCGCGCCTTGAAGATGGACACCAGCAGCGCCACGGCGGTCAGCGAGCGCTCGCCGCCGGAGAGCAGCGACAGCCGCTTGACCTTCTTGCCCGGCGGACGGGCCTCCACGTCGATGCCGGTGGTCAGCATGTTGTCGGGGTCGGTCAGAATCAGCCGGCCCTCGCCGCCGGGGAACAGGCGCGAGAACACCCCCTCGAACTCCCGGGCCGTGTCCCGGTAGGCCTCGGTGAAGACCTGCTCGACGCGCTGGTCCACCTCCTTCACGACTTGAAGGAGATCGGCCCTCGTCTTACGGAGGTCCTCCAGCTGCTCGCTGAGGAACCGGTGCCGCTCCTCCAGCGCCGCGAACTCCTCCAGCGCGAGCGGATTGACCTTGCCGAGCTGCTGGTAGGCGCGCTCGGCGGCCTTGAGCCGCTTCTCCTGCTGGGCCCGCACGAAGGGACCGGGCCGGTTGCGCGGGTCCTGCGGGTCCTGCGGCAGTACCTCGCCCTCGGCGGCCGGGGACGGGGGCACCGGCTGGTCGGGGCCGTACTCGGCGACCAGCCCGGCGGCCGCCATGCCGAACTCCTCCAGCGCCCTGGCCTCCAGCGCCTCGATGCGCAGCCGCTGCTCGGCCCCGAGCACCTCGCCCCGGTGGACCGAGTCGGTGAGCTTGTCCAGCTCCCCCTTCAGCTCCCGGCCGCGGTGGCGCGCCTCACCGAGCTCCCGCTCGCGCAGGCCCTTGGCCTGCTCGGCCGCCACCCGCTCCTCGTCGGCACGGCCGAGCGACACCTCCACGTGCGCGAGGAGCTGGCGGGCCCCGTCGGCCACCGCCCGGGCCACCTCCGCCTCGTGGCGCAGCCGCGCCCGGCGCCGCTCGGCGCGGGCCCGGGCCTCGCGTTCCGCGCGGGCCCCGCGGTCGAGGGAATCCGCCCGTCCGGCCAGCCCCTTGACCCGCTCCTCCAGGGTCCTCAGCTGCAGCCGGGCCTCCATCTCGGTCTGCCGGGCATTGGCACCGTCGGCCGCGAGCCGGTCCCGCCGGGAGCCGTCCGGCTCCTCGTCCACCGGCATCTCCTCGGCCGTCGCGAGCCGCTCCGCGCACTCCTCGACGTCGGCCAGCGCCTGCTCCAGCGCGTCCTGGGCCCTGGCCGCGGCGGCCGCGCTGCGCTCGGCCTCGCCCGCCGCGCCCTTGGCCTGTCCGGCGAGCCGCCCGAGCTGCTGGGCGACCCCGGCCCGGGCCTGTTCCGCGGCGCGCCGCCGCTCGGCGAGTTCCTCCACGAGGGCGGCCGCCTCCTGGCGGCGGGCCTCGGCGGCGGCCCGGGCCCCGCCGAGCTCCTCGCACCGCGCGCCCAGCCGGGCCAGCTCCGCCGCGGCCTCGTCGACGGCCGCCTGCACCTCGATCAGGCTGGGCGCCCCGGCGGAGCCGCCGTGCGCGAGGTGCGCCCCGAGCACGTCTCCGTCGAGGGTCACGGCCACCGCGTCGGGGCGCTCCGCGACCAGCGCCTCGGCCTCGTCGAGGGTGGCGACCACGACGTGGTCCCGCAGCACCCACCCCACGGCCCGCCGCACCTCGGCGTCCCCGCCGACCAGCCCGGCGGCGGGAACGGGCGCGCCCGCGACCGTCACCGGGGCCGGGGCCGAGACGGAGACGGAGACGGACGTACTCACGCCGGCCGGCGGGTGCGGTGCGGGTGCGGGCAGATCTCCTTCCGGGGAGGGGGCCGGGTGGGGGACCCCGCCCCCGGGACCCGCTCCCCCGGCAACGCTCTCCCCGGCGACCGCTCCCGGCGCCCCGGCCGCGGGTCCGGCCGAGGCCTGGCCCGGGACGGCCGGTGCCACCGGGGCGATCAGCAGGGTGGCCCGGCCCGCGTCGGCCTCGCGCAGGTGGCGGATCGCCTCGGCGGCCGCCCCCGGGGAGGCCACCGCCAGCGCGTCCGCGGCCGCGCCCAGAGCGGCGGCCACGGCGACCTCGTACCCGGGGGTCACCGACAGCCGCTGCGCCGCCGGTCCCAGCAGCCCGGCCAGCCGCTCCCGCGCCGCGAGCAGTGCGCCCGTACCGTCCTTGCGGCGCAGCCCCAGCGCCAGTGCGTCCCGGCGCGCCGAGACGGCCGCCCGCGAGCGTTCCGCCGCGGACAGGTCCTCGCGGGCGGCGGACAGTTCCGCCTCCGCCCGCGCCAGGCCGTCCCGCGCGCTCTCGTGGTCGGTGTCGGCCGAGGGGTCGTCGAGCCCGCCGACCTCCTCGGCCAGGGCCTCGTACTCCTCCTGTGCGGCCACGGCCCGGGACTGCGCCGCGTCCCGCGCGGCGACGAGCCGGTCGATCTCGGCCTGGGCCGCCCCCGCGCGGGAGCGTGCCGCGCCGAGCCGCCCGGTCAGCCGGGCCAGACCCTCGCGCCGGTCGGCGATGGCCCGCGCGGCATCCCGCAGCCGGCGTTCCTCCTCGGCCAGCTCCCGCTCCAGCTCCGCCCGGTGCTCGGCGGTGTCCTCCAGCGCCCGCGAGGCCGCCTCCAGAGCCGCCGTCAGTTCCGCCTCCTGCTCACGGATCCGCGCGGCTTCCCGCTCCATCTCCTCCGGATCGCGGCCGCGCCGCTCCTCCTCGGCCGGAGCCGAGGCGCTCTTGACCCGCGCGTCCGCCAAGGAAGCGGTCCCCCGGACGCGTTCGGCCAGCTGCGACAGCTCGTACCAGGTCTGCTGCGCCCGCTGCAGCCGCGGCGCCAGTTCCCGTACCGCCTCCTCCAGCTCCGCCTCGCGCCGCACGGCGCCCGCGAGCTGGGCCTCGGCGGCCTCCTTGCGCTCCTTGAGGGCCGCCTCGTCCGCGATCTCCGCGTCCAAGGCGCGCCGCAGCACGACCAGGTCGTCGGCGAGCAGCCGCAGCCGTGCGTCGCGCAGGTCCGCCTGGATCACGGCCGCGCGCCGGGCGACCGCCGCCTGCCGTCCCAGGGGCTTGAGCTGCCGCCGCAGCTCGTCACCCAGGTCCTGGACGCGGGCGAGATTGGCCTGCATCGCGTCCAGCTTCCGCAGCGCCTTCTCCTTGCGCTTGCGGTGCTTGAGTACGCCGGCCGCCTCCTCGATGAAGGCGCGGCGGCCCATGGGATCGGCGTGCAGTACGGAGTCCAGCTGGCCCTGTCCGACGATGACGTGCATCTCGCGGCCGATGCCGGAGTCGGAGAGCAGTTCCTGGATGTCGAGCAGGCGGCAGGTGTCACCGTTGATCTGGTACTCGCTGCTGCCGCCGCGGAACATGATCCGGGTGATCGTGACTTCGGCGTAGTCGATGGGCAGCGCGCCGTCGGAGTTGTCGATCGTCAGCGAGACCTCGGCCCGCCCGAGCGGCGGACGCCCGGTGGTCCCGGCGAAGATCACGTCCTCCATCTTCCCGCCGCGCAGGGTCTTGGCCCCCTGTTCGCCCATGACCCAGGACAGCGCGTCCACCACATTGGACTTGCCGGAGCCGTTCGGGCCCACGACACAGGTGATTCCGGGCTCGAAGCGCAGGGTGGTGGCGGACGCGAAGGATTTGAAGCCACGCAGGGTCAGGGACTTGAGGTGCACGCCGCCGGACTCTACCTTTCGCGTTCGGTTTCACCCGTGAAGGTGCTGGGCACGACTGACGCCAATGGGATCAGGCCCCCCACCTGGCCCTGTGGTCATGGCACGGCGGCAGGGGAAAGAGGTCGCGGAAGGAGGGCGCGGAAAGGCGAGGCGGGGAGGGCTCAGGAAAGAAAGAAGGGACGCCGAAGCGTCCCTTGCAGATCATGCGTGGCTGGAGTCGAGCGACGAATGAAGCGCGGGTCAGGTGAGCGCAGGCTCCGCCTGGGGTACGTCGATGTCGATGCTGCCGAGCAGCGAGTCTCCGTCGTGCTGAGCGGCGGCCGCGTTCAGCGCGTCATTTTCGGACTGAATCCGTACGAGCTCGGACTCAAGGTCCTGGACGCGCTGCTGAAGCCGTCGCATCTCGGCGAGGAGTCGCGGGTCGGAACCGCCGACGTAACCGAGAAGCGCCTTTGCCATGATGGATGGTCCTCCACACTGAGTGACCGACCGAAGCGGTGTGGGTCGTGAGGGAATCGCACCCGCGGATGTCCGGCAGCGACTGACAGTCACTGCGCTTACTACTGCCAACACTGCCAAACAGCTCAGGTGCGCGGGGCTTCCAGCGTCTCACCAAAAAGTTTGACGGTCAACACGATCACGCCCCGTATCGGCGGGCGCCCCGGTCCCCGCAAGGGGTGTGGAGATCATCCTCACCCTCGAGCCTTCCACGGATCACCCTCGTCGGCAACGCGTCGACGACGAATGCGCAGTTCCGACCGTGTGCGGACGGTCAGAGATGTGATGAGTTCATGATCAGTCGATCGGTCATCGCATCCCGAAACCGTCGTAGCCACCGCGCGGTGTGCCCCAGATCTCTGTCACCCCGTCCACCCGGCCGGGCGTGTCGCTGGAGCGCAGCCAGTCGAGCAGCCGGTGGCAATTCTCACGTTGACCTTCGGCCACCACCTGCACTCGCCCGTCGTCGAGGTTGAGCGCGAAGCCGACGACCCCGCCGATCTCCAGAGCGTTCTCCCTGGTGAACCAGCGGAAGCCCACTCCCTGCACACGGCCGCGCACCCAGGCGGTCAGACGGACGTCTTCATTCATGCGTGAACGCTAACCGGGCGAGCACTTTCGGGACACATCGCCCCCCTGGCCCCATGGCGTACAGTCGCGCAGCAATGAACTCACCCATTTGGGTGGGTAAGGGTTGATCTTGATCCGGCAAGGAAGGCACGCTCCGATGGGCCGTCACCGTCTCCCCGCCGCGCCGCACAGCGGCGGCAAGCGCGGCACCGCCCTGCGCACCGGCCTCCTGGGCGTCTCGGTGGCCGTCGCCCTCGGCACCGCGGCCGTCACCACCGGCATGGTTCCCGTCGGCGGCGCCTTCCCCTATGTGGGGGTCGGCGGTACGGACGCCCCCAGCCCGCAGGCCCGGGCCAAGGCCAAGGCCTCGACCGGCCCCGACGCGACGGCACTGCAGCAGCAGAACGGCCTCGCGAACCTGTCCGGCCGCGCCTCCACGCCCGCCCCCGCCGGCAGCGCGTCCCCGAAGCCCGTGGCCCCGGCCTCGCCGTCGGCCTCCGCTTCCCCGAGCTCCTCGCCGAGCGGCACCCCGAGCGCGTCGGCTCCGCCGTCCGCCGCGCCGAGCGCCTCGCCCTCCCCGTCGGCCACACCGGCGGCGCCCTCCAAGGCCCCGTCCGCCAAGACCCCGCCCGCCAAGGCCCCGCGCACCCCGGCCGCGCCGGCCGCCCCGGCACCCGCCACGAGCGAGGCTCCCGCCCCGGCACCGGTTCCCTCGAAGTCGGTCACCGCGGCACCCCGCCCGCCGCTGGACGGCCATTCCGCGGAGGAGGCCGCCGTCGTCGAGCTGGTGAACCAGGAGCGCGCGCTGGCCGGGTGCGGCCCGGTCCGGGCCAATCCGCCGCTCGCGGCACTGGCCGGGGCCTTCAGCCTGGACATGGCCACCCGCGGCTTCTTCAGCCACGACGACCCCGAGGGCAACAGCCCCTGGGACCGCGCCACCAAGGCCGGGATCGCCGGCCTCGGCGGCGAGAACATAGCCCGCGGCCAGGGTGACGCCACGGCCGTGATGAAGGCCTGGATGAACAGCCCGGACCACAAGGCGAACATCCTCAACTGCGAGTTCCGCACCCTGGGCGTCGGTGTCCACGTCGCCGCCGGCGGCCCGTGGTGGACCCAGGACTTCGGCTTCTGAGGCGAGTCCCGGGGCGAGCGCCCCGGACGGGCACCCGGGCGGGCCCGGGGAGGGCCCGCGGAGGGCTCAGACCGCGGCGGCGGCCAGGGCCGCGCGGCCCGCGATGACGATGCGGGTCTGCTCGGTGACGCGGCGGCCCAGGTGCTCGGCGGTCGCGATGTCGGCCTTGTGTACCGCGTCCGCGCCCTCGTCGGAGTTGGTCTGGGCGGCGGCGCCGGCGAAGAAGCCGAGACGGTTCAGGTCGTTCTCGGAGGCCGTGCTGGAGTTCCAGCCCGGCTTCAGACCCAGGTTGATCCAGCTCATGCCGTGCTGCGCGGCCAGGATCTGGAAGAACTGCAGGGTGTGCAGCTTGTCGCCGCTCTTGGACGCGGAGTTCGTGAAGCCGGCCGCGACCTTGTCCTGCCAGGCGTCGCCGAACCAGCGCTTCGAGGAGGCCTCGGCGAAGACGTGGAAGGCGCCGGAGGCGGTGCCCATGTACGTCGGGGACCCGAAGACGATCGCGTCGGAGGCGTCCAGCAGCTCCCACTGGGCGTCGTCGATCTCGTCGACCTTGATCAGGTGAACGGTCGCTCCGGCATCCACGGCGCCGCTGCGGACAGCCTCGGCGACGACGGCCGTGTGGCCGTAGCCGGAGTGGTAGGCGATCGAGACGACGGGGGTGTGCGTGTTTGCGGACAAGGCTGATCTCTCCCTCGGGAAAACTCTCGTCGCGGCACAGGACGTGGTGCGACGAGAGAAAGAGAATCACTAACTTTTGGAAAGCGCAACCCGCGAGTTAGCGCTGCGGAGGAGTACGCTGGTCCGCATGGAGACCCCTGCCTGCACCGAAGCCGCCGACATCGAACAACCGTTCGATGTCTTCGCGCGTGCCTGCCCGTCCCGGGAAACCCTCGAACACGTCACCGGTCGCTGGGGCAGCCTGACCGTGGGTGCGCTGCGCGAAGGCCCGTGCCGCTTCAACGAGCTGCGCCGCCGGGTCGAGGGCGTGAGCGAGAAGATGCTCTCCCAGACCCTGCACGCGCTGGAGCGCGACGGCATAGTCAACCGTGAGGCACAGCCGACGAACCCGCCGCGCGTCGACTACGAACTGACCCCGCTCGGCGTCGAGGTCGCGGACCGGCTGCTCGCCCTCATCCACTGCCTGGAGGGGAACATGACGGCGGTGCTCGGTGCCCGGGAGTCCTACGACGCCACGCGCGGCGGCCGCTGACAGCGCGGGCAGAAGTAGCTCGACCGGTTCATCCACGGCCGGCGCCGTATCGGCGTACCGCAGCGACGGCACGGTTCGTCCTCGCGCCCGTAGGCGTCGAGCGAACGGTCGAAGTAGCCCGACTCGCCGTTCACGTTGACGTACAGGCTGTCGAAGCTGGTGCCGCCGACCTCGAGGGCGGCGTTCATGACGTCCCGGGCATGGCCGAGGAGTTCCGCGCTCCGGGGGCGGGTGAGGCCCGCCGTGGGGCGCTCGTAGTGCAGCCTGGCGCGCCACAGCGCCTCGTCCGCGTAGATGTTGCCGACCCCGCTGATCAGGGACTGGTCCAGCAGCGCCCGCTTGACGGTGGTCCGCTTCGCGCGCAGCGCGAGGTGGTAGGCGCCCTCGTCGAAGAGCGGGTCCAGGGGGTCGCGCGCGATGTGCGCGATCACGTCGGGCAGCCCGTCGGCGCTGTCGGCGGCGACCTCGTGCAGCGAGAGGCCGCCGAAGGTCCGCTGGTCCACGAAGCGCAGCTCCGTCCCGGCGTCGTCGTCGAAGCGCACCCGGATCCGCAGGTGCTTCTCGTCCGGGGCGCCCTCGGGCTGCACCAGCAGCTGCCCGCTCATCCCGAGGTGCCCGAGCACGGACAGGCCGCGCCCTTCCAGCGGCAGCCACAGGTACTTCCCGCGCCGCTGCGCCGCCCCGACGGTCTCCCCGCGCAGCCGCGCCACGAAGTCCGCCCCGCCGCCCGGGTGCCGCCGGACGGCCCTCGGATGCAGCACCTCGACGGCCTCGACGGTCCGTCCGGCCACCCAGCGCTCCAGCCCCCGCCGCACGACTTCGACTTCGGGCAACTCGGGCACGGGGTACCTCCGGTGGGAGTGGAACGGTCGCTCACGGCGAGCGTACCGGCCCCCCGGAAACGGAACCGCCCGCCCCTGCGAGGCAGGGGCGGGCGGGTGGATCCCGAAGGAAGGGTCAGGCGTCCGGCGCCGAATCGGCGGGCGTCGGCACCCCGCCGTTCCCGGTCCCGGCCGAAGCCTGGACCTCGGCCGGACCGGCGGTCGCGGCGGCTGCCGCGGCCGCGGTCCGCTCGTCCGCGGCGGCGCGGATCCCGCGCCATGCGGACTCCGCGGCCTGCTGTTCCGCTTCCTTCTTGCTGCGGCCGGTGCCGGTGCCGTACGAGACACCACCGACGCGAGCAGCAGCGGTGAAGGTCTTCTCGTGGTCCGGACCTGTCTCGGAGACCAGGTACTCGGGCACGCCAAGGCCTTCGGCGGCCGTGAGTTCCTGGAGACTGGTCTTCCAGTCCAGGCCGGCCCCGAGGTTCGAGGACTTCTCGATGAGCGGGTCGAAGAGCCGGTGAACCAGCTCCGAGGCCGCGTCGAGGCCCTGATCGAGGTAGACCGCGCCGATCACCGCTTCCAGGGTGTCGGCGAGGATGGAGGCCTTGTCCCGGCCTCCCGTGCCCTCTTCGCCCCGGCCGAGCCGGATGAAGGAGCCGAGTTCGAGGCCGCGTCCGACCTCCGCCAGTGCGCGCGAGTTGACCACCGCGGCCCGAAGCTTGGCCAGCTGGCCTTCGGGGAGATCCGGGTGGGTCGTGTACAGCGTGTCCGTGACCACCAGGCCCAGCACGGAGTCCCCGAGGAACTCCAGGCGTTCGTTGGTGGGCAGACCGCCGTTCTCGTACGCGTACGAGCGGTGGGTCAGCGCACGCACCAGAAGGGCGGACTCGAGTTGATACCCGAGCCGCCCTTCCAGAAGCGTGTGGGACGAGGCCGCGTTGTTACTGTCTGCCTGCTTCTCAGCGTTGGACAGCTCAGACATTGCGCCTCTCACCAGCCGCTCAGACCTCGAGGACCTGGCGCTTGTTGTAGGTGCCGCAGCTCGGGCACGCAATGTGCTGGAGCTTCGGCTCCTGGCAACGCTCGCACGAAACCAGGGTGGGGACCGCAGCCTTCCACTGCGACCGGCGGTGGCGCGTGTTGCTGCGCGACATCTTCCGCTTCGGAACAGCCACGGCTACTTCTCCTGCTTCTCGGCGGCGCCCTGAACTCCGTCAGAGGCAGTGCCGCTCATGTTGTCCTTCTCGCCGTCCTGATCGGTCACGACGAGTCCTTGCAATGCCGCCCAACGGATGTCGACGGCGTCATGGTGGTGGTCCGGGTCGTCGTTCAGGCTGAGCCCGCAATCGGGGCACAGTCCGAGACAGTCCTCCCGGCACACCGGCTGCATGGGCAGTGCGAGCACCACCACATCCCGCAGCACGGGTTCGAGGTCGAACAAACCGTCCTCGAGGAAGAGCGTGTCCTCGTCGTCCTCGGCGTCGTCGGCCGGTTCCGCCTTGGAGCGGCTCCGGTCGTCGGCGTCAGGGTACGAGAACATCTCCTGGAAGTCCGCCTTGAGCTCGCGCTCGACGGCCTCCAGACACCTTACGCACTCCCCTACGGCCGACGCACGGGCGGTGCCTGTGACAAGCACCCCTTCCATGACCGACTCCAGGCGGAGGCTGAGCTTCACCGGGGCGCCTTCCGGCACTCCGATGACGCCGACGAGACCGAAGTCCGCCGGTGCCGCGATCTCACGGGACAGCCGCTGCATGGCACCAGGACGCCGGCCCAGCTCGTGTGTGTCGAACACGAGGGGGTTGCGGTGGTCGAGGCGGGTATTCAGGGCCGTTCCTGCTTTCACAGATCGCTGAAGATCAAAGATTCCGCCGCACTAGGGCAGCATGGATCGCGGTGCATACGCGCGACCGAACAGCCAGGATACCCGGAGCGGCGCCCAGCGCCCAATCCGGTCCTAGCGCCCCTGTTCGTACTGGCGCAGCTGGTCCAGGTTGATCATGCTCGTGTCGAAGAGGCTGGTCTCGTCGAGCGCGGGCTGCTGGGCCTGCGGCTGGTACGCGGCATAGGGGTCGGGCTGCTGCGCGTCGTAATGGGCGGCGTAGCCCGCTCCGTCGGTGCCGCCGCCCGCGGCCGCGTACGGGTCCGGCTGCTGCTGGTAGCCGCCGTACGGGTCCCCGTAGGGCGTGGCGTAGGCCGCTCCGGTGGAGCCGGTGTCCGCACCGGGGTAGGCACCCTGCTGCTGCGCGGAGGGCTGCTGGTAGGAGTACGTGTCGTACACGGGCTCGGCCTGCGCCGGGATCGGCGGCTGCCCGTGCAGCGGCCCGGGCTCCGCGAGGCCCGCCAGGAAGTCCGAGTCGCTCGCCGAGCGGGACTGCTGTCCGCCCACCGCGTCCTGGGCGGCCATGTGCACGCCCAGGTCATCCGTCGGGACCCGGCCCAGGAGCTTCTGGCGGCCGCGGCCCACGGCCTCCAGGGTCTTGGAGAGCACCGCCTCGAAGGTCGCCAGCTTGGTGTCCACGTAGGCGTCCGCCTGCTCCCGCTGCGTCTGCGGGTCGTGGCTGCGCTCGGGCGCGTCCATGTCGGGGTAGCCGTGCTCGTCCAGACCGGGGCCCCGGCCCAGGAGCTTCTCGCGGCCCCGGTCCACCGAACCGATGGTCTTGCTCAGCACGACCTCGAAGTTCGCGAGCTTGCTGTCGACGTAGTCGTCGGCCTCGGCCCGGATCTCCTCGGCCTCCCGGCGGGCCTCCTCCAGGATCCGGTCCGCCTCGGCCTGGGAGCGCCGCGCGATCTCGGTGTCGGAGATCAGCGAACCGCGCTGGTTGTGGGCCGCGTCGATGATCCGCTCCGCCTCCCGGCGGGCCTCCTCGACCACCTGCTCGCGGCCGCCGATGAGCTCCTGGGCCTGAGCGAGCGAGCCCGGCAGCGCCTGGCGCACCTCTTCGAGCTGTTCGAGCAGCTCGGCGCGGTTGATCACGCAGGAGGCCGACATGGGCATGGAGCGGGCGCCGCCGACGGCCGCGACGATCTCGTCGAGCTTCTTCTGCACGTCCATGGGGGCTCGCACTCTCTCGGCCTCGGGCGGTTCCTGAGACGGACGGGACGACTGTAAGGCCACCGGGCGGGCCCCCGACACTGCCTGACGAGCCGTCAGTCGGTCAGCGGTCGCGCAGTCGCTCCAGGAGCGCCGCGTGGACGGGAGCCGGCAGCAGGTGGGCGACGTCGCCGCCCCAGGTCGCGACCTCCTTGACCAGCGAGGAGGACAGGAAGCTGTAGGTGGGGATGGTCGGGACGAACAGCGTCTCGACGCCCGACAGGCCCAGGTTCATCTGGGCCATCTGGAGCTCGTAGTCGAAGTCGCTGACCGCACGCAGCCCCTTGACGATGGCCGGGATGTCCCGCTGCTTGCAGAAGTCGACGAGCAGTCCGCGGAAGGACTCGACCTGGATGTTGCCGTAGTCGGCCGTCGCCTCGCGGATCAGCTCGATCCGCTCCTCGACGGTGAACAGGCCCTGCTTCGACTCGTTGATCCCCACGGCGACGTGGACGACGTCGTACAGCCTGGAGGCGCGTCCGATGATGTCGAGGTGTCCGTTGTGGATGGGGTCGAAGGACCCCGGACAGACGGCGCGGCGCAACTGAACTCCCTCGTTCATGACTCTTCGCTGGTGAAAGCGGCGCGGCCGTACCAAAGGGTGCCCTCGCCGTACTTGCGCGACCGGAGCGGCTCGAAGCCCTCGGGCCACGGGAAGGCGCCGCTCCTGGTGCTTCGTTCCACGGTGACGAGCGCATCGTCCGTGATCCAGCCATTGGACCGGAGTGTGAGGAGGATCTCCCGCAGGTCCGCACTGTCCACGACGTACGGCGGGTCCAGGAAGACGATGTCGTACGGGTCCCCGGCGGCCCGGGCCGCCACGATCTGCTCGGCCTTGCCCGCGCGGAACTCCGCGCCGGGCAGGCCCAGCGTCCGGATGTTGTCCCGGATCGCCTTGGCGGCCTTGGCGTCGGCCTCGACGAGCAGGGTGTGGGCGGCGCCGCGGGAGAGCGATTCCAGGCCGACGGCGCCGGAGCCGCCGTACAGGTCGAGCACCCGGGCCCCTTCGACGCCGTGCAGCGACTCCCAGGTGGAGAAGAGGCCTTCGCGCATCCGGTCCGAGGTCGGCCGGGTGCCGGTGCCGGGGGGCACGGCCAGCCGTCGCCCGCGGGCACTGCCGGCGATCACGCGGGTCATCTGGGGTCCTTCGGTACGGCGGCAGGTGGAGTGCCCCGGCGCTGCCGCGGCACTCCAACGATAGGTCGTGCCGCTCAGCCCTTCTCCAGGTACTGCTCGCGCTCGGTGTCGAGCAGGGCGTCCAGCGCGGTCCGCAGGCCCGGCAGATGCTCCAGCGAGGGGTCCTCGGCGACGACGCGGGTGGCCTCCTCCCGGGCCTGGGCGATGACCTCCTCGTCCTCGATGACGGCGAGCATGCGCAGCGAGGAACGGACTCCGGACTGGGCCTGGCCGAGCACATCGCCCTCGCGGCGCTGTTCCAGGTCGATCCGGGACAGTTCGAAGCCGTCGAGGGTGGCGGCGACGGCGGCCAGCCGGGCCCGGGCGGGGCTGGCCTCGTGCATCTCGCTGACCAGCAGGCACAGGCCGGGCGCGGAGCCCCGGCCGACGCGGCCGCGCAGCTGGTGGAGCTGGGAGACACCGAACCGGTCCGCGTCCATGATCACCATGACGGTGGAGTTGGGGACGTTCACCCCGACCTCGATGACGGTGGTGGCGACCAGCACCTTGACCTCGCCTGCGGCGAACCGGCGCATCACGTCGTCCTTGTCGGCGGGGTCCATCCGGCCGTGCAGGACCTCGACGCTCAGCCCGGCCAGCGGTCCGCGCGTGAGCTGCTCGGCGATCTCCACGACGGCGAGCGGCGGCCGCTTGTCGCCGTCCTCCTCGGCGGCCTTCTTCTTGGCATCGTCCTCACCGTCGCCGATGCGGGGGCAGACCACATACGCCTGGTGCCCCTTCCCGACCTCCTCGCGGACCCGTTCCCAGGCCCGTGCGAGGAAGTGCGGCTTGTCCTTCGAGGGCACCACGTGCGTCGCGATCGGCGAGCGCCCGGCCGGCAGCTGGTCGAGGACGGAGGTCTCCAGGTCGCCGAAGACGGTCATGGCGACCGTGCGCGGGATCGGGGTCGCCGTCATCACCAGCAGGTGCGGGGGCTGCTTCCCCTTGGAGCGCAGCGCGTCGCGCTGCTCCACCCCGAAGCGGTGCTGCTCGTCCACGACGACCAGGCCGAGGTCGTGGAACTGGACCTTGTCCTCGATCAGCGCGTGCGTGCCGATCACGATCCCGGCCTCGCCGGTGACCAGGTCGAGCAGGGCCCGGCGGCGCGCGGGCATCCCCATGGACCCGGTGAGCAGGACGACCTTGGTGCCCTGGTCGGAGCCGCCGAGCATGCCGCCCTCGGCCAGTTCGCCCATCATCTCGGTGATGGAGCGGTGGTGCTGCTGGGCGAGCACCTCGGTGGGCGCGAGCATGGCCGCCTGCCCGCCGGAGTCCACGACGGCCAGCATGGCCCGCAGCGCGACCAGGGTCTTGCCCGAGCCGACCTCGCCCTGCAGGAGGCGGTGCATGGGGTGGCTGGTGGCCAGGTCGTCGAAGATCTCCTTCGAGACCTTCTGCTGGCCCTCGGTGAGGGTGAAGGGGAGCTTGGCGTCGAAGGCGTCGAGCAGGCCGCCGGGGGCGGGGCGGCGTGGGACGGCCGGGAGCTGGGAGTCGGCGTGCCGGCGGCGGGCCAGGGCGACCTGGAGGACGAAGGCCTCGTCCCACTTGAGGCGCTGCCGGGCGTCCTCGATGTCGGCCTTGGTGCCCGGGCGGTGGATCTTCAGCAGGGCTTCGGTGAGCGGGACCAGCCCGCGGCCCTCGCGCAGGGCGGGCGGGAGCGGGTCCACGGCGTCCTGGGCGCTGGGCAGCACCGCGTCCACGCACTTGGCGATCTTCCAGGACTCCAGCTTGGCGCAGGCCGGGTAGATCGGGATGAGCTGGTTGGCGAAGGCGGTCGCGGCGTCCCGGTCGGAGGCGTCCTGGGAGAGCGGCTCGTAGGCGGGGTGGGAGAGCTGGAGCTTGCGGTTGAACATGCCGACCTTGCCCGCGAACATGGCGCGGGTGCCCGGCAGCAGGTCCTTGTGCGGCTTGTGGACGCCGGCGCCGAAGAAGACCAGCTGGAGGCGGCCGTTGCCGTCGGTGATGGTCACCTCCAGACGTTTGCCGCGGCCCCCGTTGAAGGTGAGGATCCGGGCGTCGGCGACCTGCGCGACGACGGTCACGTGCTCGTCGATCTGGTCGGCGAGCTCGGCCAGCGAGGTCAGCTCACCGCGCTCGGCGTACCGCCGCGGGTAGTGGTGGAGCAGGTCCAGGGCCGTGTGCAGGCCGAGCTGCTCGGCCAGCACCTTCGCGGTGGCGGGGCCGAGCGTCTTCTTGAGGTCTTCGTCGAGCGCGGGCACGTGTTCCATTGCACACCATGGCGCTGACAAGCCCGCTATTCCACCCCGACGAGGAGCGGCGCCGAGTACCGGCCGCCCCGGTAGGTGACGGTGTCCACGGCGAGGTGGCCCTGCTGGACGTACGCCTCCAGGCGCTCGGCGACGGTGTCCGGCACCTCGGGTCCCAGGACCAGGGTGACGAGTTCGCCGCCGGAGCCCAGCATCCGGTCCAGGACGGCCTCGGCGGTCTCGGCCAGGTCCGCGCCGATCACCGCGACGTCCCCGTCGATGAGGCCGAGTACGTCGCCGGCCTGGCAGATGCCGGCCGAGGTGAAGGACTGCCGTTCGGCGACGGCCAGTTCCCCGTACCGGGTGGCGCCTGCCGCCGCCGTCATGGCGACCACGTCCTCGTCGAAGCTGCCCTCCGGGTCGTGCACGGCGAGGGCGGCCAGGCCCTGGACCGCGGAGCGGGTGGGGATCACGGCCACGCGTACGCCCTCGGCGCGGGCCTGTTCGGCCGCCGAGGCCGCGGCGGCGCGCAGTTCGGCGCCGCCGGGCAGGAGCACCACCTCGCGGGCGTGCGCGCGGCGGACCGCGTCGAGGAGTTCGGCGACGGCCGGAGGTTCCCCGGGGCGTACGAGCACGGTGGTCGCTCCCGCCTCCCCGCACAGCCCGGCCAGTCCCTCGCCGGGGACGACGGCGACCACGGCCCGCTGGGCGCGCTCGCCCCGCGCCCGGCGGCGTTCGTCCCCGAAGTGGGTGATCCGTATCCGGTACGGCCGTCCGGCCACGACCCCGGCCTCCACGGCCGCGCCGGGGTCGTCGACGTGGACGTGGACGTTCCACAGTCCGTCGCCGCCGACCACGACGAGGGAGTCGCCGAGCGCGTCGAGGCGTTCGCGCAGTTCGCCGACGGCCGCCTCGGTGGCCTCCAGGAGGTAGATCACCTCGTACGCCGGCCCGTCCTCCTGCGCGCAGGGGTCCGGCGACCGCGGTACGGGCACCGCGCGGCCCCGTACCGGTTCCGCGGCCGGCTCCTGGCCGGAGAGCGCCTGCCACAGGGCGCCGAAGACGACGACCAGCCCGCAGCCCCCGGCGTCGACCACTCCGGCCCGGCCCAGCGCGGCGAGCTGCCCCGGGGTCTCGGCCAGCGCGGCGCGGGCCCCGTCGTACGCGGCCCGGGCCACCTCGACCGCGGTCCCGGCGGCGGCTCCGGCGGCCTCGCCGGCCCGGGCGGCGGCGTCGGCGACGGTGAGCATGGTGCCTTCCACCGGGTGCGCGACGGCCGCGTACGCCTCCTCCGCGGCGCGGGTGAGCGCGCGGGCCAGCAGCCCGCCGGGGCCGTGCCCGGCCGGCTCGGCCGGCTCGTCGCCGAGTACGTCGGCCACTCCGCGCAGCAGCTGCGCGAGGATCGTCCCGGAGTTCCCGCGGGCTCCCACCAGCGCCCCGTGCGCCCAGGCCCGTACGGCCTCGGCCAGGGAGGTCGGCGCTGTGCCGTCGGTCACCTCGGGGAAGGCATCGGCGAGGCCGCGGTCGGCCGATTCGGCGGTGAGGTAGAGGTTGGTGCCCGTGTCCGCGTCGGCGACCGGGTAGACGTTGATCGCGTCGATGTCCTCGCGGGCCCGGCCCAGTGCGGCCAGGGCCAGCGAGCTCCAGGTGCGCACCGCATCGGCGTCGAGCACGTCGGGGCTCTGCGGCTGCTGCTCGTGCGGCACCGGGCGTTCCTCCTTGTGCGGGCCAGGGTTCACCGCAGGGTAACGAAGGACCGCCCGGGCGTCGGGACCGCGGGGCGGGGGCAGCGGCGGCCATGGTAGTTTTCTTGGACGGACGCAGTCGTTGTATGCTGCTCCGGTTGCCCGGCGAGAGTCGGGCCATTCCCCCGGCAAACCACTTCAGACCTCTGAATCCGGTGCGCCGGTTTCACTGTAATTGCATCTGAAGTCTTGGAGTGACCTGTGGCTGCCAACTGCGACGTTTGCGCCAAGGGGCCGAGCTTCGGCAACAACATCTCCCACTCGCACCGCCGCACCTCGCGTCGCTGGAACCCGAACATCCAGCGCGTCCGTGCCGTGGTCAATGGGACGCCGAAGCGCCTCAACGCCTGCACCTCGTGCATCAAGGCCGGCAAGGTCTCGCGCTGACGCCTCCCGTCGTAGCGCAGCCCTTTCCGGTTGCCAAAAAGGCCGGTTCACCTCTGGTGAACCGGCCTTTTGCCTTGTCCGGGGGCCCGGCGGGAGGGCCGGCCGGGCCGTCGCGGCGGGTTCAGCGCCACTGCCACGCGTGATCCACCGGGCCGATGCCCCCGCCGAGCGCGAAGCCGGCGGCGATGGCGCCGGTGACGTACTCCTTGGCGGCCGTGACGGCCTCCGGGACGGTCAGTCCCCTGGCCAGGCCCGCCGCGATCGCGCTCGCGAGGGTGCAGCCCGTGCCGTGGGTGTGCCGGTTGTCGTGACGCGGGGCGCGCAGCCACCGTTCCTCGGTACCGTCGGTGAGCAGGTCCACCGCCTCGTGGCCGTGCGCCGCGAGGTGTCCGCCCTTGATCAGCGCCCACCTCGGCCCGTGGCCGAGGATCGCGTCGGCGGCCCGCCGCATGTCGTCCTCGGTCTCCACCACCACGCCGGTGAGCTGGGCCACCTCGTCCAGATTGGGGGTGGCCACGGTGGCCCGCGGCAGCAGCTCCTTGCGTACGGCGTCCAGCGCCGAGGCGGCGAGCAGCGCGTCCCCGTGCTTGGAGACCCCGACGGGGTCCACGACGGCGGGGGCCCGGGTGTCCGCGAGCAGCGCGGCCACCGTCTCGACCAGGACGGCTGAGGAGAGCATCCCGGTCTTCACCGCCTGTACGCCGATGTCGTCCACGACGGCCCGGTACTGGGCCGCCACGGCCTCGGCGGGCAGCTCCCACACTCCGCGTACCCCGAGCGAGTTCTGCGCCGTCACGGCGGTCACCACGCTCATGCCGTGCACGCCGAGCGCCAGCATGGTCTTGAGGTCGGCCTGGATGCCCGCGCCGCCGCCGGAGTCGGATCCGGCGACGGTCAGGCACAGCGGCGGGGCGGTGCTCACGGCGCGCCGTCCTGGGGGGCCGGGTCGGCCCCGAAGTGGTCCCAGCCGCCGGTGCTGGTCCACGGCGCGCCGTCGACGGTCACCTGGGGCAGCGCGGAGCGGTTGAGCACCTCGCCGATGACCTTCCAGCGGGCGGGGAGCTTCACGTCGGGCGGGAAGGTCGCCACGATCGCGTGGTCCTCTCCCCCGGTGAGGACCCACTGCAGCGGGTCCACGCCGACGGCCTGTCCGATGTCGTGCATCTGGGTCGGGATGTCGACGGCCGCCGAGCGCAGGTCGATCCGTACCTTGCTGGCCTCGGCGATGTGCCCGAGGTCGGCGATCAGGCCGTCGCTGACGTCGGTCATGGCGCTGGCGCCGAGTCCGGCGGCCGCGGGGCCCGCGTGGTAGGGCGGTTCGGGGCGCCGGTGCGCCTCGACGAAGGCCCGCGGGGAGCGGAAGCCGCGCGAGAGCACGGCGAACCCGGCCGCGGACCAGCCGAGCCAGCCGGTGACGGCCACGACGTCGCCGGGCTGGGCGCCGGAGCGCAGGACGGGCTCGTGGTTGCGCAGGTCCCCGAGGGCGGTGATGGCCACGGTGATGACGTCCCCGCGGACGACGTCCCCGCCGACCACGGCCGCGCCGGCGACCTGGCACTCGTCGCGGATCCCGTCCATGAGCTCGGTGGGCCAGGTGACCGGGAGTTCGGCGGGGACGACGAGGCCGAGCAGCAGCGCGGTGGGCACCGCGCCCATGGCGGCGATGTCGGCGAGGTTCTGCGCGGCGGCCTTGCGGCCGACGTCGTAGGCCGTGGACCAGTCACGCCGGAAGTGCCGGCCTTCCAGCAGGATGTCGGTGCTCGCCACGACCCGCCGGTCGGGGGCGGACACCACCGCGGCGTCGTCGCCCGGTCCGAGCCGGACCGCCGGGGTGGTGGTGAGCCGTGAGGTGAGCTCCCTGATCAGCCCGAACTCCCCCAGCTCGCCGACAGTGCCCTTCATCGCTGTGCCCCTTCTTGCCCAGTCCGCTTGCGGTCGCGAGCCGTCTCAGCTCTGGGTACCGTCAACAGATACGTCAACTTCTGCTCTCCGTACGCCCCGCTGTGCGTGGCGCCGGGCCCGCGGGTCTCCCCGCGGCGCACGGCGACGCGGTACCGTGGCGTCCCTTCTTCCCCCGGCCCGTTCAATCGTGTGGGGCCCACCCGAAGGTTAGGGGAAATGATCCTCGTGGCCGCCCTGGAGGTTCCGTGGTACAGGCGTACATCCTTATCCAGACCGAAGTGGGCAAGGCGTCGTTCGTCGCCGAGTCCATCGGCCAGATCCCGGGGGTGATCCAGGCCGAGGACGTGACGGGCCCGTACGACGTGATCGTGCGTGCCCAGGCCGACACCGTGGACGACCTCGGCCGCATGGTCGTGGCCAAGGTCCAGCAGGTGGAGGGGATCACCCGCACCTTGACCTGCCCGGTGGTCCATCTGTAGCCCCCGTCTACTCTTGGCCGGTGATGTCCCTCCACCACCGGCCCCTGCGTGTCCGCGTCCTGTCCGCCCTGCCCGCCTCGATGGCCGTCCTGGCCGCCGCGGCGTGCTCCCCGGGTGGATCCGAAGCCCGGTTGGACCCTCCGCCCACGCCGCCCGCCGCCATCGGGGAGCTCTGTGCGGCACTGCACAAGGAGCTCCCGGAGACGGTGGCCGGCCTGGCGCGGACCAGAACCGAACCGGAGTCCGATCTGACCGCCGCGTGGGGCGGTTCGGCGATCGTACTGCGGTGCGGTATCCCCAAGCCCCCGAAGATGCTCGATCCGAAGCAGGACGGCATCCACGTGAACGGGGTGGCCTGGCTGCTGGAGAAGCTCGACGACGGCTCCGGCGGGGGGTTCCGGTTCACCACCGGGCTCCGGCTGGCCTACACCGAGGTCCAGGTCGACAAGGAGCATGCCACGGATGCGGGGATGCTGGTCGGCCTGTCCACGGCGATCGCCGCGACCGTGCCCGAGGGCATCTCCTCCTACTGAGTACCGCGCACCGGGTACCGAGCACACCGCCGCCCGCCGACCGCCTTCGAAGGCGGTCGGCGGGCGGTCGGCGTTCCGTACGGCGCCCGGGTCTCAGCGCAGGCCGGTGGAGCGGCGCAGGGCCGCCTGGATCAGGCTGTCCACCAGCTCCGGGTACTCGATGCCCGTCTTCTGCCACATCAGCGGGTACATCGAGATCGGGGTGAAGCCCGGCATCGTGTTGATCTCGTTGATGACGAATTCGCCGTCCTCGGTGAGGAAGAAGTCGGCGCGTACCAGGCCCTCGCACGACGCGGCCTCGAAGGCCTCGATCGCGAGCCGCTGGACCTCGGCGGTCTGCTCCGGGGTCAGCGGGGCGGGCACGATCCCGGAGGCGGAGTCGATGTACTTCGCCTCGAAGTCGTAGAAGTCGTGGCTGGACACCGGCGGGATCTCGGCGGGGACGCTCGCGCGCGGCCCGTCCTCGAACTCCAGGACGCCGCACTCGATCTCGCGGCCGCGCAGCAGCGCCTCCACGATGATCTTCGGGTCGTGGCGGCGGGCCTCCTTGACCGCGGCGTCGAGACCGGAGGCGTCGTCGACCTTGGTGATGCCGATGGAGGAGCCGGCCCGGGCGGGCTTCACGAACAGCGGCCAGCCGTGTTCGGCGGCGAAGTCCAGGATCCTGCCGGTGGCGGCGTCCCGGTCGGTGTCCCACTCGCGGGGGCGGATGGTCACGTACGGGCCGACGCGCAGCCCGAAGGACGTGAACACCCGCTTCATGTAGTCCTTGTCCTGGCCGACGGCCGAGGCGAGGACGCCGGAGCCGACGTACGGGATGCCGGAGAGCTCCAGGAGGCCCTGGAGGGTGCCGTCCTCGCCGTACGGGCCGTGCAGCACGGGGAAGACGACGTCGACCTCGCCCAGGGCCTTGGGGACGGCGCCCGGTTCGGTGTAGACGACCTGGCGGCTGGCCGGGTCGACCGAGAGCACGACGGCGCCGTCCTCGGAGTCGGCGAGCTCCTCGACACTCGGGAGCTTGCGGTCGGCGATGGCCATCCGCTCGGGCTCGTCGGCGGTCAGCGCCCATCGGCCGTCCGTGGTGATGCCGATGGGCAGCACCTCGTACTTGGAGCGGTCGATGGAGCGCAGCACGGCGCCCGCCGTGACGACCGAGATGGCGTGTTCCGAGCTGCGGCCGCCGAACACGACGGCCACGCGGGGCTTGCGGCCCTGCTGCTCAGGGGTCTGGGGGAGGTTCTCGCTGCTCATATCGCCACGAGAGTACCCGCTCAGGCGTGCGGAATGGAGTCAGCGACGTTCCGGTTTGGCGCTGCGGCCCATCAGGTCCTTGAGGGCGACCAGGGTCGGCTTGCCGTGGTGGACGATGTCCACCACCGTGTCGGTGATGGGCATGTCCACCCCGTGGCGGCGCGCCAGATCCGCCACCGACTGGCAGGACTTGACGCCCTCGGCGGTCTGCCTGGTGACCGCGATGGTCTCCTCCAGGGTCATCCCGCGTCCGAGGTTGGTGCCGAAGGTGTGGTTCCGGGAGAGCGGCGAGGAGCACGTGGCGACCAGGTCACCGAGGCCGGCGAGGCCGGAGAAGGTGAGCGGGTCGGCGCCCATCGCCACGCCGAGGCGGGTCGCTTCGGCGAGTCCGCGGGTGATGAGCGAGCCCTTGGTGTTGTCGCCCAGGCCCATGCCGTCCGCGATGCCGACGGCGAGGCCGATGACGTTCTTGACGGCGCCGCCGAGCTCGCACCCGGTGACGTCGGTGCTCGTGTACGGCCGGAAGTACGCGGTGTGGCAGGCGGCCTGGAGGCGCTGGGCCACGCCCTCGTCCACGCAGGCGACGACGGAGGCGGCGGGCTGGCGGGCGGCGATCTCGGCGGCCAGGTTGGGGCCGGTGACCACGGCGATGCGCTCGGCGGGGACCTTGGCCACCTCCTCGATGACCTCGCTCATCCGCTTGGCGGTGCCGAGTTCGATGCCCTTCATCAGGGAGACGAGCACGGTGTCGGGGGCCAGCAGCGGCGCCCAGGCGGCCAGGTTGTCGCGCAGGGTCTGGGAGGGGATGGCGAGGACGGTGAAGTCGGCGCCGGCCGCGGCCTCGGCCGGGTCGGTGGTGGCCCGGAGGTTCCCGGGGAGTTCCACGCCCGGGAAGTAGTCCGGGTTGGTCCGCCCGGTGTTGATGGAGTCGACCACCTCCCGGCGGCGGCCCCACAGCGTCACCTCGCAGCCGGCGTCGGCGAGCACGATGGCGAAGGCCGTGCCCCAGGAGCCTGTTCCGAAGACGGTCGCCTTCACGGGACGTGTCACTTGTTGCCCTCCCCTGCGGCCTTGCGCCGCTGTTCCGCCCTGGCGTTGCGATGGTCGTACGGCTGCTCGGGCGCGGTCTCGCCGCGCACCTCCTCCAGCAGCGCGGTGATGGCCGCCATGATGACCTCGGTGACCTCCCGGAGGACTTCCGGGGTGGGTTCGCGGTCGTAGAAGGCGGACAGGTCCACCGGCGGGCCGGCGAGCACCTGGAGGGTCTTGCGCGGGAAGAGCCGGACCTTGTTCTCCTTGGCGTAGGGCGGCATCGCGAGGTTCGCGCCCCACTGGGCCACCGGAATGACGGGCGCCCTGGTGATCAGCGCCACGCGGGCGGCGCCGGTCTTGCCGGCCATCGGCCACATGTCGGGGTCGCGGGTGAGGGTGCCCTCCGGGTAAAAGGCCACGCATTCGCCCCGCTCGATGGCGTCCACGGCGGCCCGGAATGCGTCCAGGGCGTTGGTGGACTCCCGGTAGACGGGGATCTGTCCGCTGCCGCGCAGGATCGACCCGACAATGGGGACCTTGAAGAGGGCGGCCTTGGCGAGCAATCGGGGCACGCGGCCGGTGTTGTACTGGAAGTGCGCGTACGAGAGCGGGTCCAGATACGAGTTGTGATTGACGGCGGTGATAAATCCGCCCTCGGCCGGAATGTGCTCCATTCCCCGCCAGTCCCGCTTGAAGAGCACTACCAGCGGCGGTTTTGCGATGACCGCCGCCAGGCGGTACCAGAAGCCGATTCTGCGGCGGGACACTCGGACACCTTCCTCTAGGACCGGTGCGCGGCCTCGGCACCTCGTGGGCCGGACAAGTGTCACCCCACGCCCGGTCTCTGTCGAGAACACCGTACGCCCCGCTCACCCCGCCGGACTCCCGGGTTGCCCGGGCGGAGGCGACAATGGGCCGACACATGACCCGGCCATGACCCGACCATGGCCGAAGGACGTGCCCGAGCGCACCGGAGGGAAGAGGTCCGTCACGAACGCCGTCTGGAGTCTGGTGGTCCCGCTGAAGCCTCTGGCGGTGGCCAAGAGCCGTCTCGCGCGGGCTGTGGGCGCCTCTCGTCCGGGCCTTGCCCTGGCCTTCGCGCAGGACACCGTCGCGGGAGCCCTGGCCTGCGCGGCGGTCGCCGATGTGGTGGTCGTCACGGACGACGCCGCGGCGGGTGCGGAACTGGCGCGGCTCGGGGCGCGGATCGTTCCGGACGTCCCGGCGGCCGGGCTCAACCCGGCCCTGGACCACGGGGCACGGGCGGTGCGGTCGGGACGGCCGGGCGCCGCGGTGGCCGCACTGAACGCCGATCTGCCGGCGCTGCGGCCCCCGGAATTGCAACGCGTGCTCGAAAACGCCTCGGTATTTCCCCGGGCATTTCTGGCCGATGCGGCCGGAATCGGGACGACCCTGCTTTCCGCCGCGCCGGACGTGGAATTGGGGCCGTCCTTCGGCGGGCCGTCACGGGCCAGGCATTCGGCTTCGGGAGCCGTGGAAATCGCCCTGCCGGACGTGGACAGCGTGCGCCGGGACGTGGACACGGCTGCCGACCTGCGGACGGCGCTCACCCTCGGTGTGGGACGTCACACCGCCCGATACAGTGCCCGTATGCAGGCGACCGCGTACACGTACGACTCCCAGACCCGCAGCGGCAGCGTGCTGCTGGACGACGGCACGCCGGTGCCCTTCGAGGCCCCGGCCTTCGACGCAGGGGGCCTGCGGCTGCTGCGGCCCGGACAGCGGGTACGGATCGAGACGGACGGCGCGGGTGCGAACCTGCGGATCACCCTGGTGACGCTGCAGACGTTCTGAACGGACGGGGCGCCGGCGCCCCGGACGCACCGCGGGCCGGCTCCCCCGCTCGGGGAAAGCCGGCCCGGCCTGTGTGACGCGTGCCCCTACTTCTTGCGGGCGGTGGTCTTCTTCGCGGTGGCCTTGCGCGTCGCCGTCTTCTTGGCGGGCGCCTTCGTCGCTGCGGTGACCTTCTTGGCCGCCGGCGCGGTCTTCTTCGCCGCGGCGGTGGTCTTCTTCGCGGCGGGCGTGGTCTTCTTCGCCGCGGCGGTGGTCTTCTTCGCGGCCGCGGTGGCCTTCTTGGCCGTGGCGGTGCTCTTCACCGCCGCCTTCTTGGCGGTCGCCGTGGCCTTCTTCGCCACGACCTTCTTTGCGACCGTGGTCTTTGCCGCGGCCTTCTTGGCGGTGGTGGCCTTCTTCGCGGCGGCCTTCTTGACCGTGGCGGAGGCACCACCCGTGAGGCTGCCCTTGGGCGCCTTCTTCACGGAGACCTCGCCGCCCTTGGGGAGCTTCTTGGTGCCGCTGACCAGGTCTTTGAAGCCCTGGCCGGCACGGAAGCGGGGCACAGAGGTCTTCTTGACCCGGACGCGCTCACCCGTCTGCGGGTTGCGGGCGTAACGGGCCGGACGGTCGACCTTCTCGAACGAGCCGAAGCCCGTGACCGAGACCCGGTCGCCCGCGACGGTAGCGCGGACGATCGCGTCCAGTACCGCGTCGACAGCATCCGCGGCCTGCTGGCGGCCGCCCAGCTTGTCGGCAATCGCTTCTACGAGCTGCGCCTTGTTCACGTCTTCCCCTTCGGAGACTTCGCCAGAACGAATGTGTTCAAGCTTATTTCGCACGTTAGGCGGATATATACCGCAAATCAAACACGAAACGGGCTAATCACCCTAGTGCCGCAACGCTGTAGTCCGTTACGGAGTTCCTTCGCATCAGTCGCCTTCAGGGAATCGACCCTCGTCGAGGTCCTTCATCAACCTGTCCAGGCGCCTTGCCGCATCGGCGAGATCATGCTTCGCCGCGGCTGTGACGACCAACAGCTTCCGGGACAGCGCCATCCTTACGCCCTCCGGGACTTGCAGTGAGCGCACCCGTGTGTGTGCTTCTTTCAGCCGGTCCGCGACGAGTTCGTAGAGCTCGAGTTGACTGTCGCGTTCCATGCACAGATTGTGCCATCTGGGGCGAGTTGTCGCCTCACGGGGCCTCAACAAACGGCTGTGCCCCCCGCCGGAGGGCGGGGGGCACAGTGTTGTCGATGTGATCACCCGAAGGTGAATAAGCGCTGATCAGGCAGGAATCAGGCCTGAATCGTGCGCGGCTTGTGGGCGGGGCGGGCGCTTTCGTATGTGGCGATGTCCGCTTCGTTCTGAAGGGTGAGCGAGATGTCGTCCAGGCCCTCCAGCAGACGCCAGCGGGCGTTGTCGTCGAGTTCGAACTCCGCGACGACGCCTTCCGCTCGCACCTGGCGGTCGACCAGGTCGACCGTGATCTCGGCGGTGGGGTCGGCCTCGGTCAGCTTCCACAGCCGCTCGACGGTCTCCTGCGGGAGGACGACGGTCAGCAGACCGTTCTTCAGCGAGTTCCCGCGGAAGATGTCGGCGAAGCGGGAGGAGATGACCGTCTTGAAGCCGAAGTTCTGCAGGGCCCAGACGGCGTGCTCGCGCGAGGAGCCCGTACCGAAGTCGGGACCGGCGACGAGTACGGTCGCGCCGGCGCGCTCTGGGCGGTTCGTGACGAACTCCGGGTCCTTGCGCCAGGCCTCGAAGAGCCCGTCCTCGAACCCGTCACGGGTGATCTTCTTCAGCCAGTGGGCCGGGATGATCTGGTCGGTGTCGACGTTGCTGCGGCGCAGCGGGACGGCCCGGCCGGTGTGGGTGGTGAAGGCTTCCATGGTTCAGACTCCGGCGGTCGCGTCGGCGGCGGACAGGTCGGCGGGCGAGGCCAGATGGCCCAGCACCGCGGTGGCGGCGGCCACCTGCGGGGAGACCAGGTGGGTGCGCCCGCCCTTGCCCTGCCGGCCCTCGAAATTGCGGTTGGAGGTGGACGCGGAGCGTTCACCGGGCGCCAGTTGGTCGGGGTTCATGCCCAGACACATCGAACAGCCCGCGTGCCGCCACTCGGCGCCGGCCTCCTTGAAGACCTTGTCCAGGCCCTCTTCCACGGCCTGCAGGGCGACCCGGACCGAGCCGGGGACGACCAGCATCCGTACGCCGTCGGCGACTTTGCGGCCCTCGATGATCCCGGCGACGGCGCGCAGGTCCTCGATGCGGCCGTTGGTGCAGGAACCTACGAAGACGGTGTCGACCTTGATGTCGCGCAGCGGCTGTCCGGCGGTCAACCCCATGTACTCCAGGGCCTTTTCGGCGGCCAGACGCTCCGAAGCGTCCTCGTACGAAGCCGGGTCGGGGACCTCGGCCGACAGGGGCGCGCCCTGGCCCGGGTTGGTGCCCCAGGTGACGAAGGGGGACAGCGTCGTGCCGTCGATGACGACCTCGGCGTCGAAGACCGCGTCGTCG
This sequence comes from Streptomyces spororaveus, assembly GCF_016755875.1. Classification (NCBI taxonomy): domain Bacteria; kingdom Bacillati; phylum Actinomycetota; class Actinomycetes; order Kitasatosporales; family Streptomycetaceae; genus Streptomyces; species Streptomyces spororaveus. The sequence continues at coordinate 2,804,505 of NZ_BNED01000005.1, forward strand.
TCGGTGCGCAGGGTCTTCCAGTACGCGACCGCCGCGTCCCAGTCGTCGCCCGCAGGGGCGTGGTCGCGGCCCTGCAGGTAGTCGAAGGTGGTCTGGTCGGGCGCGATCATGCCCGCACGGGCGCCGGCCTCGATCGACATGTTGCAGATGGTCATGCGGGCTTCCATCGACAGCTTCTCGATGGCCTCGCCGCGGTACTCCAGGATGTAGCCCTGGCCGCCGCCCGTGCCGATCCTGGCGATGATCGCGAGGATGAGGTCCTTGGCGGTGACACCCTCGGCGAGCGCGCCGGTGACGGTGATCGCCATCGTCCTCGGGCGGGCCAGCGGCAGCGTCTGGGTGGCCAGCACGTGCTCGACCTGGCTCGTGCCGATACCGAAGGCCAGCGCGCCGAAGGCACCGTGCGTGGAGGTGTGCGAGTCGCCGCAGACCACGGTGGTGCCCGGCTGGGTCAGGCCCAGCTGCGGTCCCACGACGTGGACGACGCCCTGCTCGACATCGCCCAGCGAGTGCAGGCGTACGCCGAACTCGGCGCAGTTCGCCCGCAGCGTCTCCAGCTGGGCGCGGGAGACCGGGTCGGCGATCGGCTTGTCGATGTCGAGGGTGGGGGTGTTGTGGTCCTCGGTCGCGATGGTGAGGTCGAGGCGTCGGACCTTGCGGCCGGCCTGACGCAGTCCTTCGAAGGCCTGCGGGCTGGTCACCTCGTGCAGCAGGTGCAGATCGATGAAGAGGAGGTCGGGCTCGCCTTCGGCGCGCCGGACGACATGGTCGTCCCAGACCTTCTCCGCGAGTGTCCTACCCATCGCTTTCCCTCCGGCCGGCCGGTTGTGCCGGCGCTTCATAGAGATCTTGTGCGCCGTGGCCCGTACCCCACGTCCCGGACGACGGCTCGGACCCAGTGGTTCGTGGACCCGCACATACAGATTCGCTGGTTCTTGGAAAAATTGAACTTGCGTTTCACAGTGTGAGACGCGAATATCGTTTCATGGACAACTCTAGCGGCGTCGGCGTTCTCGACAAGGCAGCTCTGGTATTGAGCGCACTGGAGTCCGGTCCGGCCACCCTCGCCGGGCTGGTCGCGGCGACAGGGCTCGCACGACCCACGGCACATCGCCTCGCCGTGGCACTGGAACACCACCGGATGGTGGCGAGGGACATGCAGGGCCGGTTCATCCTCGGACCGCGGCTGGCGGAGCTCGCCGCCGCGGCCGGCGAGGACCGCCTGCTGGCCACGGCGGGACCGGTACTCACCCACCTCCGCGACGTGACGGGAGAGAGCGCGCAGCTCTACCGGCGTCAGGGGGACATGCGCATCTGCGTGGCGGCCGCGGAGCGGCTCTCGGGTCTTCGGGACACCGTCCCGGTGGGCTCGACGCTCCCGATGAAGGCCGGTTCGGCCGCGCAGATCCTGATGGCGTGGGAGGAGCCCGAGCGGCTCCACCGCGGCCTTCAGGGCGCGCGCTTCACGGCGACGGCGCTCTCGGGCGTACGGCGGCGCGGCTGGGCACAGTCGATCGGCGAGCGGGAGCCCGGCGTGGCCTCCGTCTCGGCGCCGGTGCGCGGGCCGTCGAACCGTGTGGTGGCCTCCGTGTCGGTCTCCGGACCGATCGAGCGGCTGACCCGCCACCCGGGCCGGATGCACGCCCAGGCCGTCATCGACGCGGCCGCCCGGCTCACGGAGGCCCTGCGCCGCTCCGGCTGACCTTTCGGTCCCACCATGTTCACCCCCCGGGTCCGGGGGCGCGTACGACGCCGCACACGTCCTGACACGCGCCTCCGGGCCCGCACTTACGCGTACGTCGACACCACACGGAAGAGGCCCTCCGCGATGAACGCGGAGGGCCTCTTCTATGCGTACCCCCGACCGGATTCGAACCGGCGCTACCGCCTTGAGAGGGCGGCGTGCTAGGCCGCTACACAACGGGGGCTAGCTGGTGCTGCTGTTACTGCGCTGGGCTACCAGGACTCGAACCTAGAATAAGGGAACCAGAAACCCTCGTGTTGCCAATTACACTATAGCCCAAAGTGGTCTAGACCAGACCAACAGTACCCCCGACCGGATTCGAACCGGCGCTACCGCCTTGAGAGGGCGGCGTGCTAGGCCGCTACACAACGGGGGCCCTAGCGATCCTGCATCAAGACATCCGGGTGCGACCCTGGAGATCTCGCGGGAAGGATCTGTACCCCCGACCGGATTCGAACCGGCGCTACCGCCTTGAGAGGGCGGCGTGCTAGGCCGCTACACAACGGGGGCAAAGCACTGCGTTACTGCTGCACTGCGCTGGGGTACCAGGACTCGAACCTAGAATAAGGGAACCAGAAACCCTCGTGTTGCCAATTACACTATACCCCACCAAAAGTCAACCCCTTACCGGGGCTTTTCTTCGGGTGGCGCCTCCGTTCGGCCTCTCGGCCCGCTCCGGCGGCGCAGAAAGAACATTACCGGATGCCTGACCGTGCTCCAAAACGGGTATCCCGTGCCAGCAGCAGCGGGAGCTGGTCAAGGCCCTCGATGCGGTGCGCGCCGTCGGGACCCGGGCCCCGGACGCCGTCGCGGTCGATCCAGACGGCCATCAGTCCGGCGTCACGCGCTCCCCGCGCGTCGATCTCCGGCTGGTCCCCCACGTACGCCACCTCGCCGGGCGCCAGCCCGAGCTCCTCGCACGCGGCCAGGAAGGCCCCCGCCTCGGGTTTGCTGATCCCGAGTTCCACGGCGCAGACCAGCACCTCGAAGCGGTCGCGCAGTCCGAGGTCGCGGAGTTTCGGGTCCTGGTTGGCGGTGGAGGAGTTGGACAGCACCCCGTGCCGGTAGTCCGCCGCGAGGGCGTCGAGAGCGGGCACCACGTCGGGGAAGACGGTCCAGGCGGACTTGTAGTGCTCCACGTACCGGTCGAACCAGGCGTCGGCCTCGTCCGCGGTCATCCCGGGCCGCTCCAGGAACTCCCGCACCCGGTCCTGCCGCTGCCCCTGGAAGGTGCCCTCGCCGGCCGCGAAGCGCGCCCAGTGCCGTTCGGTGATCTCCCGCCACCGTGCGAGCGCCTGCGCGGGGGTCCCGTACCGGCCCGCCAGGCCCGTGACCTCCAACTGTCGCGCCAGCCCGACGGCGTCGGCGCCCGTGTAGTCGAAGAGGGTGTCGTCGATGTCCCACAGCACGGCGCGGATCGGCATGTGCCCGAGCCTATGCCGAAGCGCCCTCCCGCGGGGGCACGACGAAGAAGTCCGTGAGGAAGCAGGTGACCCGGCCGGCCGCGTCCCGCCCCACCCAGGTGGGGTACACCCCGTCGCCCCAGCCGGACTGGAAGACCGCCACTTGACTACCCCGGGGGCCGGTGAGCACGTACGGACCGGGGTGCCGGTACCCGTCCGCGAGGAACGGGGCGCGCAGCAGCTCCCGGGTGGCCTCGCGGTCGGCGAAGTCCCGCCCGGCGGACGCGTCGTGGAAGGCCCCCACGCCCGCGTCCACGCCGTAGCCGTAGAGCTCGCCCGGCCCCAGGTCCTCCAGGCGCTGCCCGCCGCGGAGCGCGAGCTCCCAGGAGGCCGTCGGCGCCTGCGTGACCACCAGCCGCAGGGCGGCGAGATCCGGGCGGGGGGACCCCTGCGGGGGCGGCTCGCCGGCCGGGGACCACGTGACGAGCGCCGCTTCCAGCCGGTAGCGGCCGGGCGCGACCCCGACGTGGAACGGCGGCTGGGTGTCCGGCCCCAGGTAGGCCATGGGATCGCAGGCCACCAGCCGGCCGGTCGGCAGCCACAGCTCGCCCCCGTCCGCCACCGAGAGGGTCCCGAGGTCTCCCTCTTCGTCACGGAAGGCGTTGCCGGGCGTGAAGTGCCGGGCGAAGTCGGGAGCGGCGAGGGGCATGCGGGGCCTTCCGGATCGCGGACGGGACGCCGCAGGGGGCGGCGTCCGGGGTTCCGGACGCCGCCCCCTGCGGGACGGACGGGTGCTGCTGCGGGTCAGGCGGCGAGCTTGGCCAGCGCCGCGTCGATGCGGGCCAGCGAGCGCTCCTTGCCCAGGATCTCCAGGGACTCGAAGAGCGGCAGGCCGACCGTGCGCCCGGTGACGGCCACGCGGACCGGGGCCTGGGCCTTGCCGAGCTTGAGGCCGTGGGCCTCACCGGCGGTCAGGACGGCCTGCTTGAGGGACTCGGGGTCCGTCCAGTCCGCCGCCTCCAGGCCCGCGCGCGCCGTGGTGAGCAGCGCGGCCGGCTCGCCCTTCATCGCCTTGTCCCACGAGGCCTGGTCCGCCACCGGCTCCTTCAGGAACAGGAAGTCGACGTTGGCCGTGATGTCCGACAGGACGGTCACCCGGGTCTGGGCGTACGGGGCGATCCGCGCCCAGGCCTCGGCGTCGAAGTCCTCGGGGGCCCAGTTGGCGTGCGGGGCCTGCAGCCACGGGGCGCAGGCGTCCGCGAAGGCCTTCGGGTCCAGCAGGCGGATGTGGTCGCCGTTGATCGACTCGGCCTTCTTCAGGTCGAAGCGGGCCGGGTTGGCGTTCACGCCGTCGATGTCGAACTTCTGGACCATCTCCTCGATCGAGAAGACGTCCTGGTCCTTGGAGAAGGACCAGCCGAGGAGCGAGAGGTAGTTCAGCAGGCCCTCGGGAAGGAAGCCGCGCTCGCGGTACAGGTTGAGCGAGGCCTCGGGGTCGCGCTTGGAGAGCTTCTTGTTGCCCTCACCCATCACGTACGGCAGGTGGCCGAAGGCGGGGGTGGACTTGGCGACACCCAGCTCGATCAGTGCCTTGTAGAGCGCGATCTGGCGGGGGGTCGAGGACAGCAGGTCCTCGCCGCGCAGGACGTGCGTGATCTCCATCAGCGCGTCGTCGACCGGGTTGACCAGCGTGTACAGCGGGGCGCCGTTGGCCCGGACGATGCCGAAGTCCGGCACGTTCTCCGGGGTGAAGGTCAGCTCCCCGCGGACGAGGTCCGTGAAGGTGATCGGCTCGTCGGGCATCCGGAAGCGGACGATCGCCGGGCGGTGCTCGCCCTGGTACGCCTCGACCTGCACGGGGGTGAGCTCGCGGCAGTGGCCGTCGTAGCCGGAGGGCTTGCCGGCGGCGCGGGCGGCCGCGCGGCGGGCGTCGAGCTCCTCGGTGGAGCAGTAGCAGTGGTACGCGTAGCCGCCGTCGAGCAGCTTCTTCGCGACGTCCGCGTAGATGTCCATGCGCTCGGACTGGCGGTACGGAGCGTGCGGGCCACCGACCTCGGGGCCCTCGTCCCAGGTGAAGCCGAGCCAGCGCAGCGAGGCGAGCAGCTGGTCGTAGGACTCCTCGGAGTCGCGGGCCGCGTCGGTGTCCTCGATGCGGAAGACGAACGTGCCGCCGTGGTGGCGGGCGAACGCCCAGTTGAAGAGTGCGGTCCGGACCAGGCCCACGTGGGGGTTGCCGGTCGGGGAGGGACAGAAACGTACGCGGACGTTCGCGTTAGCCACGCTTGATCACCTTGTTGGTGAGAGTGCCGATGCCTTCGATGGTGACGGCGACCTCGTCGCCGACGTTGAGGGGGCCGACTCCGGCCGGGGTCCCCGTGAGGATGACGTCGCCGGGCAGCAGCGTCATGGCCTCGGAGATGTGGACGATCAGGTCCTCGACGGAGCGGACCATCTCACTGGTGCGGCCGAGCTGGCGCTGTTCGCCGTTGACCGTGCACTGGATGGTGAGGTCGCCCGGGTCCAGGTCGGTCTCGATCCAGGGGCCGAGGGGGCAGGCACTGTCGAAGCCCTTGGCCCGGGCCCACTGCTTCTCCCGCTGCTGGACGTCGCGCGCGGTGACGTCGTTGGCGCAGGTGTAGCCGAGGATGACGTCCTTGACGCGCTCCCTCGGGACCTCACGGCACATACGGCCGATGACCACGGCGAGCTCCGCCTCGTGGTGCACGTCCTGGGAGAAGGAGGGGTACGTGATCGGGTCACCCGGGCCGACCACCGAGGTGGAGGGCTTGAAGAAGGTGATCGGGGCGTCCGGGACCTCGTTGCCGAGCTCCGCCGCGTGCTCCGCGTAGTTGCGGCCGACGGCCACGACCTTGTTCGGGAGCACGGGCGGCAGCAGCCGGACCTTGCTCATCGGGACCTTCGTACCCGAGAGCTCGAAGTCCGCGAAGGGGATGCCCTTGATGATGTCGAGCACGAGCGTGGAGTCGTCGCCGGGGGCGCCGTCGCCCTCGACCGCGCCGAACGCGACGTTGCCGTCGATCGAGAACCTGGCGATGCGCACCTGTTGCGTCTGCCCCTCTGTATTTCCGCTGGCTGGAGTCTGCGGACCCCAGGCTAACGCGGCGGGCAGCGGCGCTTCACGTTCCTTTACGGGGTGGCTACTCCGCGGCGGCGGCGACCGGCACGTTCATCAGGACGGTGCGGCGCGGGTTCGCGGTCTGCGTCGGCAGCTCGACGGAGTGCTCCGGGGTGGCCGGTGCCGCCTGCAGGTCCTCGGCGTCCTTGAGGTGCGCGAGGGTCGTGCGGCGGGGGTTGGCTATGTTGCGGAACATCGTCGTCGTCTTCATCGGAGTTCGGGGTCCTCGGTTCGATATGTGAGTGTCGGCTGTCGCATGCACCAACCCTGGCGCCAACCCTTTAAGGGGCAAGGCTAAACATCTGAATCCCCCGGCGAACCGGGAAGTAATGGCCATGGCTATGTGAGTTTGCTCACCCTTGACCCGACATCACGGACGAATTGGACACCCAATTCCACCCCCTGAAACGGACATTGCGCCACTGAATGCGTCATTCCGCTCCTGATCATCTCGACTGGGACACCTTGACAGCCGCGTTGTTTGGATGACGTAAGTCCGATTTCTACCGAATGCAGTCGCACATCGTGTAGCGCATCTGTCACAAGCCGTAATCGACTCCCCGGGCCGACACTCGCACCTTGTTGGAGATCCGCCACTGTGCTGGAATTCGCGGGACCGCCGCGGGAAACACCGGCGCGCAGGTGGCGCGAACCAGCGCCGAGCGCGGTGGTACGGAGAGGAAGACGCGCCGGTCACCGACGACCACCATGGGGCGGCAAGTGCCCCACGACTCGACACCGTCCCACCGGTCGCCCGGCGGGACGCCTGGTCCAGAGGTTGCGACGCTAGTGCAGGGACGATTCAAGAGGGATGGCAGCGCTGCGGCGGAGCAGGAGCCGCGCGGCGGGACCGACCGTGGCTCCTCGCCCCAGCACGCCCAGAACCGCGGGCCGGCTGTCGAGGGCGCAGGCCCCGACACCTCCGCCGCGGTGAAGGCGAAGGGCCGTGGGAAGTCCGTGAAGGCCAGGGTCAAGGCGAAAGCCGGACCCACCCCGCCTGCCGGACTACCGGCTGAGCAGGACGCGGCGATACCGAAGGCCCCCAACGGGCCCGGTTCTCGCCTCGCCATGCAGAACTGGCGCATCAGCACGCGACTGGTGTCGCTGCTGACCCTGCCGGTCGTCGCCGCCACCACGCTCGGTGGCTTCCGTATCAACGACTCGCTCAACGACATCGCGCAGCTGGAGCACATGCAGCTCCTGACGACGATGACGCGACAGGCCACCAACCTGGCGGCCATGCTCCAGGAGGAGCGTGACCTGTCGGCGGGTCCCCTCTCGCTCTCCAACGGCAAGACCACCAGCAGTGTCGACGTCGTGCGCCAGCAGACCGACACCGCGGCCAAGGCCTTCAACGCCGCGACCGACAAGGTCGACAGCACGGGCGAGAAGGACGACACGCTCAGGTCGATCCGTAACAACGTCCTGCAGATCGGCCGCCAGCTCACCAACATCGAGACGATCCGCACCCGGGCGTACACCGCCGGCGCCCAGCAGACCGTCAGTGAGTACAACGCGGTCATCGTCTCGCTGCTCTCGCTCTCCCAGGACATGGCGCAGGCCACCTCCAACCCGGAGATGATCAAGCGTACCCGCGCCCTGGCCGCGTTCTCCGCCGCCAAGGAGTACGCCTCCATCCAGCGCGCGATCATCGCCGCCTCGCTCCCCGACACCAACGAGCGACAGGGTGTGCTGCGGGAGAACGACCGGCTGTACGCCCTCTCCGCGCAGAAGGGCGAGCAGCAGGCGAAGACCACCTTCGGGCTCGTCTACCAGGGCCGGACCGAGGAGCTCCTCGCGGGTCTGGGTGACAGCAACTCCGAGATCTCCACCGCCGACGGCTACTCCCGCCGCGTGCTGGCCAGCCCGGACGCGTTCCTCCGGGAGAAGAACCGCTCCTGGCTCGACTGGTACGACGCCGACGGCACCAAGCTCCAGGCCATGAAGGTCATCGAGCTGACCCTGCTCGAAGAGATGGAGCAGAAGGCCCGTGAGCTGAAGAACGAGGCCCAGCAGGACGCCATCATCAACGGTGCCCTGATCCTCCTCGTCCTCGGTGTCTCCCTCGTCGGCGCCTTCGTCATGGCCCGCTCGATGATCCGCTCGCTGCGCCGCCTGCAGGACACCGCGACGCGCGTCGCCCAGGACCGCCTGCCCGAGCTCGTCAAGCAGCTGTCCGAGTCCGACCCGCAGGACGTGGACACGTCCGTGGAGTCGGTCGGTGTGCACACCCGCGACGAGATCGGCCAGGTGGCCGCGGCATTCGACGACGTGCACCGCGAGGCCGTCCGACTCGCCGCCGAGCAGGCCCTCCTGCGAGGCAACGTCAACGCGATGTTCACCAACCTCTCGCGCCGTTCGCAGGGCCTCATCCAGCGTCAGCTCTCGCTCATCTCCGAGCTGGAGTCGCGCGAGGCCGACCCGGACCAGCTGTCCTCGCTCTTCAAGCTCGACCACCTCGCGACCCGCATGCGCCGTAACGGCGAAAACCTCCTCGTCCTCGCGGGCGAGGAGCCGGGCCGCCGGTGGACCCGCCCCGTCCCGCTGGTCGACGTGCTCCGTGCCGCCGCCTCCGAGGTGGAGCAGTACGAGCGTGTCGAGCTGGCCTCGGTGCCCGGCACCGACGTCGCCGGCCGCGTGGTCAACGACCTCGTGCACGTCCTCGCCGAGCTGCTGGAGAACGCCACCTCGTTCTCCTCCCCGCAGACCAAGGTCAAGGTCACCGGTCACGCGCTCCCCGACGGCCGCGTGCTCGTCGAGATCCACGACACCGGTATCGGTCTCTCCCCCGAGGACCTCGCCGCGATCAACGAGCGACTCGCGTCGCCGCCGACCGTGGACGTCTCCGTCTCCCGCCGCATGGGTCTGTTCGTGGTCGGCCGCCTGTCCCTGCGACACGGCATCCGTATCCAGCTGCGCCCCTCCGACTCGGGTGGTACGACGGCCCTCGTCATGCTGCCGGTCGACGTCGCCCAGGGCGGCAAGAAGCCGGCTCCGATGGCGGGCCAGGGCGGTCAGGGCGGCCCCGGCGGCGCTCCGGGTGCTCCCGGTGCGCAGGGTGCCATGGGCGGCGCGCCCGCACGTCCCTCCGTGGGCTCGGGCCCGCAGCGCGGTCAGGTCGCCGGCGGCGGCCAGCGTGCCGCTCTGCCGGGCCGCGACGGCGCCGCCGGTCAGCGTCCGCAGGGCGGCCGCCCGCAGCAGGGCGGTCCCGGTGCTCCCGGTGGCCGTCCGCAGCAGGGGCCGACCACCGCGGGCCAGGGCCAGAGCGCCTTCGGTTCCGGTGCTCCGCTGCCGACCCGCGGTCCGGTCCCCAGCCCCGGCTTCGGTGGTGGCGCGCAGGCCCGTCCGGCGTCCGGTCCGACCGGGTACCCGCAGGGCAACGGCTTCGAGCGACCGCAGCAGCCTCAGCAGCAGCAGCCGCAACAGCAGCAGCCCCAGCAGCCGGCCGCTCCCGCGGCACCGGCTTCGAACGGCTCCCGGCCGCAGCTGCCGCCGCGTGGTGGCGGTCCGCGTGCGGAGCTGCCCGGCCCGCAGACCACCAGCTGGGGCAGCGACCAGGCGCGCGGTCACGACGAGCTCTCGGGCCCCGGCTCGACGGCCGAGTTCGCCCGCCCGGACTTCAACGCCCCGATGCCCCAGGCGGACGGCGGCAACAGCACGACCGGCCAGTTCGAGCGTCCGGACGTACGGGGCCCCATGAACCCGTCCACCACCGGACAGTTCGAGCGCCCGGGCTACCAGCCCCAGCGGCCCGGCGGTCCCGGTGTCGGCGGATACGCCCCGCAGCAGCCGCAGGCCCAGGCTCCGCAGGCCGGCAACGGGTACGCACCCGCACCGGCCGCGCGCCCCGAGACCCCGCGGCTGCCGCAGGCCCACCGGCCGGAGGCACTGCCCCCGGCCCAGAGCTCCGGCGACGCCCGCAGCCCGATCTTCGACACCCTGGAGTCGAACTGGTTCCGCGAGGAGGGGCAGCAGCCCCCCGCGCAGGGACCGGGGACGGCGATCCCCCAGCAGGGCCAGCAGCCGCAGCAGTCCGCTCCGGCGGCTCCGGCGCCGCAGCAGCAGTCGCTGCCGCAGCGCGGTCAGGAGCAGGCGGCCGACTCGGCCGCCACGGCGACCGGCGCCATGCCGACCGTCAGCTGGAAGTCCTCGCCGAACGACGAGCTGATGCGGCAGGCCGAGCGGGTACGTCAGCCCGCCGCGGGCGGCATCACGACCTCGGGGCTGCCCCGCCGGGTCCCGCGGGCGAACCTCGTGGCCGGCACCGCGCAGCAGCAGGCCGAGGCGCAGACGGGTCCGCAGGTCTCACGTGCCCCGGACGACGTCCGCGGCCGTCTGACCAACCTCCGACGCGGTATCCAGCAGGGCCGTCAGGCCGGCAACAACGGACCGGCGACCGGCAGTTACCACATCGACCCCACTTACCAGCAGGAGCGTTAGTTGAGTTCGATGAGCCAGGCGGCACAGAACCTGAACTGGTTGATCACCAACTTCGTGGACAACACCCCTGGGGTGTCCCACACGGTGGTGGTCTCCGCCGACGGACTCCTTCTGGCGATGTCCGAAGGATTCCCCCGCGACCGCGCCGATCAGCTGGCGGCCGTGGCCTCCGGACTGACCTCGCTGACCGCCGGTGCCTCCCGCATCTTCGAGGGCGGCGCCGTCAACCAGACCGTCGTCGAGATGGACCGGGGATTCCTCTTCCTCATGTCGGTCTCGGACGGATCCTCGCTGGCCGTACTGGCGCACCCCGAGTGCGACATCGGCCTCGTGGGCTACGAGATGGCTCTTCTGGTGGATCGCGCGGGCAGTGTCCTCACCCCGGACCTGCGTGCCGAACTGCAGGGAAGTCTGCTCAGCTGACTTCCCACTCTCCCGGCCGGACGGTACTACCGGCCGGGAGATCGGGGCACCGCCCCGGAATCCAGTACCCCCGCCAGGCCGTCATCCCGTTCCCCCCACCGGCCGCCCCGTAAGACGGCACGCTGACCACTGCTGTCCAGCCCGGAGGATCAATGACCCCGCCCCCCGCCTACTCCGATTCGTACGGAGACTCGTACTCGGAAGGCGACCAGCCGCTGGTGCGGCCGTACGCGATGACCGGCGGCCGGACCCGGCCCCGCTACCAGCTCGCCATCGAGGCGCTGGTCAGCACCACCGCCGATCCGATGCACCTGTCCGGCCTGCTCCCGGAGCACCAGCGCATCTGCACGCTGTGCCGCGAGGTCAAGTCGGTCGCCGAGGTCTCCGCACTGCTGTCGATGCCGCTCGGTGTCGCCCGGATCCTCGTCGCCGACCTGGCGGAGGCCGGAATGGTGGCCATCCACCAGCCGGGCAATGGAGAGGCCGGCGGCACGCCGGATGTAACGCTGCTCGAAAGGGTGCTCAGTGGCCTTCGGAACATCTAGCGGAGCGGCTCCCCGCTCCACCACCTCCGCGAAGATCGTGGTGGCGGGCGGCTTCGGCGTGGGCAAGACCACGTTCGTCGGGGCCGTGTCGGAGATCAATCCGCTGCGCACCGAAGCCGTGATGACCAGCGCCTCGGCCGGGATCGACGACCTCACCCACACCGGTGACAAGACGACCACCACCGTCGCCATGGACTTCGGCCGCATCACGCTGGACCAGGACCTGATCCTGTACCTCTTCGGTACCCCGGGCCAGGACCGCTTCTGGTTCATGTGGGACGACCTCGTGCGCGGCGCCATCGGCGCGATCGTGCTCGTGGACACCCGCCGTCTCGCCGACTGCTTCCCCGCGGTCGACTACTTCGAGAACAGCGGCCTGCCGTTCGTCGTGGCGCTCAACGGCTTCGAGGGCCACCAGCCCTACACGCCGGAGGAAGTCCGCGAGGCCCTGCAGATCGGCCCGGGGGCTCCGATCATCACCACCGACGCCCGCCACCGCGCGGACGCGAAGAGCGCGCTCATCACGCTCGTCGAGCACGCCCTCATGGCGCGGCTCAAATAACACGGTTTCAGTTGTCGTGCGGGAGGGGCGGGCTGTGTCTTACGACACGGCCCGCCCCTGTCGTTCATAACGTTTCGACAGTGAATTGCGGCCACTTGGCCACGGGGTGCGGTCGTCTGGTACCACTGCGCGCACAACTGCCCCCATTTTTGCCGCAGGACGCTCTTAATGTCCGATTTATGCAGGGCATAAGCTTCTGGGTGCGGCCGGATTCAACTGTTTGGAACACGGCCGTTAACCGTGCTGGAATTCAACGAACTAGCTAGTAGCACCGCCGAGAGGTTGTTGGTCGAGTGAGGCGAAGCATCACAAGCCCCGCGGATGAACCCGCGCGCGGCAACTTCACCCCGCCGCCGCGAGCGGCCGCGTCGCCCGTCGACGTGCCCGTGGAACCGCCCGCGAGCCGCGGGAGCAGCAGCAGGTTCTCGCCCCGCAACTGGCGTGTGCCGACCCGTCTGAACGCCATCCTGCTCGTGCCGGCCCTGGTGGGTCTGGTCATGGGCGGCTTCCAGGTGAAGGGCTCCATCGACACCTGGAACGAGGCCCAGGACGCCGAGAAGATAGCCACGGTCGTCCAGGCGGCCTCGGGCTACAGCCAGGCACTGCTCAACGAGCGCGACCTGACCGCCGAGCCCCTCCTGAACGGCCAGACGAAGGACCCGAAGGTCGCCAAGGCCTACGCGGACACCACCGCGGCCAAGGAGAAGTTCGACAAGGCCGTCCAGGACATGCCGAAGAACCTCGGCCTGGAGCGGCGACTGGACCTCTTCCGTGCGGAGGAGCCCAAGCTGGACGCCGTACGCGACAAGGCGTACCAGGCGGCCATCGAGAGCCCCAAGAAGGATCTGCCCAGGACGGCCGGGCCCATCCCGACCGAAGAGGGCTATGTGCTGGTCCAGCACTACCTCATGCAGTTCGCCAACGAGCTCGGTCTCGGCACCGGCAACGTGACCTCGTACGGCCGCATGGTCTACGCGATCCAGCTGGCCAAGGCGGCGAACTCGCTGCAGCGCGCCGTCGGTACGCACCTGCTGGTGCGCCCCAGCACGGACGAGAACACCCGCAAGTCCCAGCTCGTCGCCTTCTCCTCCTACGCCTACCTCGAAGACATCGCCATCGGCGAGTACGTCGCCGCGGGTACCGAGGACGACGTGAACCGCCTCAAGGCGGTCATGGCCCAGAAGTCCGAAGAGGGCAAGGCCAAGATCGCCGACGCGAAGCACCAGGCCGAGCAGGCCGGTGTCCGGTTCATACCCCCGCCGACGATCAACGACTCCGCGCTCCTCGGCATGACCGACGCGATCGCCAACAGCGAGAGCAAGAAGAAGCTCTCCGAGACCGGGGCGACCCCCGCGTTCTGGCAGGCCGCCGCCACCGCGAAGTTCGACGGTTACGACACGGTCGAGAAGGAACTCCTCGACAAGGCCGTCAAGGACGCCGTCGCGGTCTCCGACGAGGCCCGCACCGACGCCATCGTCAACGGCGCCATCGTGGTCGTGGCCCTGCTCGCCGCCTTCATCCTGGCGGGCATGATGGCCCGCCAGATGGGCCGCGCGATGGCCCGCCTGCGCTCCGCAGCCTTCGACATCGCCGAGCAGCGCCTGCCGATGCTCGTCGACCAGCTCTCACGCACCGATCCCGGCAAGGTGGACACCCGTGTCCACCCGATCCCCATCGACTCCCAGGACGAGATCGGCGAGGTCGCCCGCGCCTTCGACCAGGTCCACCGGGAAGCCGTACGGCTCGCGGCGGAGCAGGCGCTCCTGCGAGGGAACGTCAACGCGATCTTCACCAACCTCTCCATGCGCAACCAGTCGCTGATCGAGGGCCAGCTGACCCTCATCACCGACCTGGAGAACAACGAGGCCGACCCGGACCAGCTGGAGAACCTCTTCCGCCTGGACCACCTGGCCACCCGTATGCGCCGCAACGGCGAGAACCTCCTCATCCTCGCGGGCGAGGAGCCGGGCCGCCGCTGGGACCAGCCGGTGCCCCTGGTCGACGTACTGCGCGCCGCCTCCTCCGAGGTGGAGCAGTACGAGCGCATCGAGCTCTCCGGTGTCTCCGAGGCCGAGATCCACGGCCAGGCCGTGACCGACCTCGTGCACCTGCTCGCCGAGCTCCTGGAGAACGCCACCACGTTCTCCTCCCCGCAGACCAAGGTCCGCGTCAACGCCACGCGTCTGCCCGACGGCCGCGTGATGGTCGAGATCCACGACAAGGGCATCGGCCTCACCGCCGAGGACTTCGCGGACATCAACCACAAGCTGGCGAACCCGCCGACCGTGGACGCCGCGATCTCGCAGCGCATGGGTCTGTTCGTGGTCGGCCGGCTGGCGGACCGCCACAGCATCCGCGTCCAGCTGCGCCCCTCGGGCGAGGCCGCGGGCACCACCTCGCTGATCATGCTCCCCGACGCCATCACCCACGGTGGCGGTGGCGAGGGCATCCCGGACGACGACTTCACGGTCTCGCAGATCATTCCGGAGCAGCAGGCCCAGGTGGCTCCCCCGCTGCGCACCGCCGCCGAGCTCGGCTTCGACGACTCGCGGTACGAGCAGCAGGGCGCGGACGGCCTCCCGGCCGACCCGGTGGGCCGGTCCCTGGGACAGCAGGAGCGCCGGGCCGCGCTGGCGGCCCAGGTGGGTTACCCGCAGGAACAGCAGCAGTACCCCGGCCAGGAGTATCCGGAACCCCAGCCGGAGCACGGGTACCAGGAGTACCAGGGGTACGAGCAGCAGTCCGAGCAGGCCTACGACACTTCCTACGAGGCCCAGCAGGCACAGCAGGGCTACGAGGCGTACCCGCAGCAGGACTACGGCTATACGGAAGACGGCTACGCGGACAGCCAGTCGGCCCCTCAGGGCTACGACAATGGTTTCGATGCCGGGTCGGGGCAGGCCGAATGGCCTGAACAGAACACGTATCCGGCTGCCTACCAGCAGGATTACGGGACCGAATCGGAATCCCGGGCCGTCCCCGAACCGGCTCCGGAGCGCGTAGGCTTCGACCGTCCGGGTGCCGCTGCCGACGCCGGTCACGCGATGACCGGAGCGGGCCTGCCGCGACGCGGCAGCCAGCAGCAGTGGCCGCCCGGGAAGCAGGAAGCGGAGTCCACCGGATCCCTCTTCGAACAGCGGTCGCCGCGTCAGCAGCAGGCCGCCGAACCGGAGCGGGCGCCGGAGGAGAATGAAGGCACCGCCGCCTGGCGTTCGCGCAACGACGAACGCTGGCAGCAGGCCGGAAAGCTCCGTGAGCCGAAGGCGGGCGGGGTCACCCCGTCCGGTCTCCCTCGGCGCGTGCCCAAGGCCAACCTGGTCGAGGGCGCAGCGGAGACGACCCCGCAGGGCGGCCCCCAGGTCTCCCGCGCTCCGGAGGACGTCCGCGGCAGGTTGAGCAACCTGCGGCGCGGTGTCCAGCAGGGACGCAGCGCGGGTTCTGAGCAGTCAAGTAACAGCTATGACCAGGAGCGTTAGTGTGAGCCCGATGAGCCAGGCGGCACAGAACCTGAACTGGTTGATCACCAACTTCGTGGACAACACCCCTGGGGTGTCCCACACGGTGGTGGTCTCCGCCGACGGCCTTCTTCTGGCGATGTCCGACGGATTTCCGCGCGACCGCGCCGATCAGCTGGCGGCCGTGGCCTCCGGACTGACCTCGCTGACCGCCGGTGCCTCTCGCATCTTCGAGGGTGGCGCCGTCAACCAGACCGTGGTCGAGATGGACCGGGGATTCCTTTTCCTCATGTCCGTCTCGGACGGATCGTCCCTCGCGGTGCTGGCGCACCCGGAGTGCGACATCGGCCTCGTGGGCTACGAGATGGCCCTTCTGGTGGATCGCGCGGGCAGTGTCCTCACTCCGGATCTGCGTGCCGAGCTGCAGGGAAGTCTGCTCAACTAGCAGACAGGCAGTGCGTTTCGCGCCATCGCACCATAGGGTGCGGTGGCGCGGTTCCACAGGGAGTACTGCGTACTTGGAGTCGGAGGAGGAGACGTGACAACACCCGGAGGACATCCTTATGGCGGCGCGCAGCAGCCGCAGGGTGGGCACGACCAGAACCGCTTCAACTTTCCCTCCGCGCCCAGCCGGCCTGTGCCGGAGCAGCATCCCTATCAGCAGCAGCAGTACGGACAGCCCCAGATGCCTCCGCAGCAGCCGCCGCCGCGCGCCGCGCGACAGCCCGCTCCGAAGGCCCACAACCCGCTGGTGCGTCCGTACGCGATGACCGGCGGCCGTACTCGGCCGCGCTACCAGCTCGCCATCGAGGCGCTGGTCAGTACCACGGCGGATCCCGCGCGTCTGCAAGGGCAGTTGCCCGAGCACCAGCGCATCTGCCGCCTGTGCCAGGAGATCAAATCCGTAGCGGAGATCTCGGCACTTCTCTCCATTCCTCTTGGTGTCGCCCGCATCCTCGTCGCCGACCTGGCGGAGGCGGGCCTTGTCGCCATTCACCAGCCCGGCGGCGACGAGTCTGCCGGTGGCCAGCCAGACGTGACACTGCTCGAAAGGGTGCTCAGTGGACTTCGCAAGCTCTAACGGCGGAGCGGCTCCCCGCTCCACCACCTCCGCGAAGATCGTGGTGGCGGGCGGCTTCGGCGTGGGCAAGACCACGTTCGTCGGCGCGGTCTCCGAGATCAACCCGCTGCGCACCGAAGCCGTGATGACCAGCGCCTCGGCCGGGATCGACGACCTCACCCACACCGGTGACAAGACGACCACCACCGTCGCCATGGACTTCGGCCGCATCACGCTGGACCAGGACCTGATCCTGTACCTCTTCGGTACCCCGGGCCAGGACCGCTTCTGGTTCATGTGGGACGACCTCGTGCGCGGCGCCATCGGTGCGATCGTGCTCGTGGACACCCGCCGTCTCGCCGACTGCTTCCCCGCGGTCGACTACTTCGAGAACAGCGGCCTGCCGTTCGTCATCGCCCTCAACGGCTTCGAGGGCCACCAGCCCTACACGCCGGAGGAAGTCCGCGAGGCCCTGCAGATCGGCCCGGACGCCCCCATCATCACGACCGACGCCCGCCACCGCGCGGACGCGAAGAGCGCGCTCATCACGCTCGTCGAGCACGCCCTCATGGCGCGCCTGCGGTAGCAGCCCTGCCGCACCCGACAGGCCCCTGTGTCACACGACGCGGGGGCCTTCGCCATGTGCGAGGCCCCGGAGGGGCCCCTGCCGCCTCCCACGCGCCTCTACGCGGCTTTCCGCGCGCCCGGAGGCCGGCAGACCCGCCCTGGGCCCGGGGTTGTACGCAGAAGGCCCCGCACCCTGTTCGGGGTGCGGGGCCTTGCGGGGCTCGGGAACTCAGCCCTGCCAGCTGTGCGGGGCGCGGAAGCCGGGCGTGCGCTCCAGGCGGCGCCAGCCGGCCTGGCCGGGCACGCGTGCCGGGGTCTCATCGGGCGTGGCGGCCGCGCGGGCGAGCAGGATCGCGGTGATCGCGGCCAGCTCCTCGGGCTCGGCGTTGCCCTTCTCGACGCGCAGCAGGGTGTCAGTGGCGGTGGTCATGTGGTGGCAGGTCTCCTTCGCGGTTACTGCGGCGGGTTGCCGTGCTTGCGGGACGGCAGATCGGCGTGCTTGTTGCGGAGCATCGCGAGGGCGCTGACGAGCACCTCGCGGGTCTCGGCGGGGTCGATGACGTCGTCGACGAGGCCGCGCTCGGCCGCGTAGTACGGGTGCATGAGTTCGGCCTTGTACTCCTTGACCATGCGTACGCGCATGGCCTCGGGGTCCTCGGCGTCCGCGATCTGCTTGCGGAAGATGACGTTGGCCGCGCCCTCGGCGCCCATCACGGCGATCTCGTTGGTCGGCCAGGCGTAGGTGATGTCGGCGCCGATGGACTGCGAGTCCATGACGATGTACGCGCCGCCGTAGGCCTTGCGCAGGATCAGCGAGATCCGCGGGACGGTGGCGTTGCAGTACGCGTACAGCAGCTTGGCGCCGTGGCGGATGATGCCGCCGTGCTCCTGGTCGACGCCCGGCAGGAAGCCGGGGACGTCCAGCAGCGTGATGATCGGGATGTTGAAGGCGTCGCACATCTGGACGAAGCGCGCGGCCTTCTCGGAGGCCTCGATGTCCAGGACACCGGCGAGGTGGCCGGGCTGGTTGGCGACGATGCCGACGACCTGGCCGTTCATCCGGGCCAGGGCGCAGATGATGTTGCGGGCCCAGCGCTCGTGGATCTCCAGGACGTCGCCCTCGTCGACGATCTCCTCGATGACCTTGAGCATGTCGTAGGGGCGGTTGCCGTCCGCGGGCACCAGGTCCAGCAGGACCTCGCTGCGGCGGTCCGCCGGGTCGCTCGTCTCGTGGACGGGCGGGTTCTCGCGGTTGTTGGAGGGCAGCATCGAGATGAGGTACCGGACCTCGGCGATGCAGGTCTCCTCGTCGTCGTAGGCGAAGTGCGCGACGCCCGAGGTCTCGGCGTGCACGTCGGCGCCGCCGAGGCCGTTCTGGGTGATCTCCTCGCCGGTCACCGCGCGGACCACGTCCGGGCCGGTGATGAACATCTGCGAGGTCTCCCGGACCATGAAGACGAAGTCCGTGAGGGCCGGGGAGTAGGCGGCGCCACCGGCGCAGGGGCCCAGCATGACCGAGATCTGCGGAATGACGCCCGAGGCCTTGGTGTTGCGCTGGAAGATGCCGCCGTAACCGGCCAGGGCGGAGACGCCCTCCTGGATACGGGCGCCGGCGCCGTCGTTCAGGGAGACCAGCGGGGCGCCGGCCGCGATGGCCATGTCCATGATCTTGTGGATCTTCGTGGCGTGGGCCTCGCCCAGGGCGCCGCCGAAGATCCGGAAGTCGTGTGCGTAGACGAAGACCGTACGGCCCTCGACCGTGCCCCAGCCGGTGATGACACCGTCGGTGTAGGGCTTCTTGTTCTCCAGGCCGAACCCGGTCGCCCGGTGCCGTCGCAGCTGCTCGACCTCCCGGAAGGAACCCTCGTCGAGCAGCAGCGCGATGCGCTCACGGGCGGTCAGCTTGCCCTTGGCGTGCTGGGTCTCGGTCGCGCGGTCGCTGGGGCCGCGCCTCGCCTGCTCGCGCAGGGAGTGCAGCTCGGCCACGCGCCCGCGGGCGTCCGTCGGCTCGCTCGGGGTCTGGTCCACAACGGTCATGTACCGACCTTACGAAGATCGCGATGAAAAACCTCCGTTCATTCCTCACAGTCTCGGAAGACTTCCGCTGTCCGGCCCGCACAGTACGCCCGGTGGATGTACGGACTCCGCCAGACGGGGCCCCTGCCTGTTGTGGGACCTTCACAAAATGACCTGACACCCCGCCTAGATGTTGAAATTTGAACGGAATGGGTCTAGCGTCTTCCTCGTTGAAGTCGTTGAAGATTCAACAGATTCTTCAGACCGAGCAGGACACTACCGAGGAGCAAGTCATGGGTCTCTTCACCCGCCGCAGCCAGAACGTGAACGTCCAGGACGCCGCCGCCGTCGCCACCCTGGAGGTGGACCCGGCACTGGCCGCCCTCACCGGCGACTACGTCATCGACCCCGCGCACAGCAGCATCGGCTTCACCGTCCGCCACGCCATGGTCACCAACGTCCGCGGCTCCTTCGCCGAGCACGAGGGAACCCTGCACCTGGACGGCGCCGACCCGGCCCGCTCCACCGCTTCCATCGACGTGAAGATCGCCTCCGTCGACACCGGCATCGCCGACCGCGACGGCCACCTGCGCAGCGGCGACTTCTTCGACGCCGAGACGTTCCCGCTGATGACCTTCCGCTCCACCGAGGCGCGTCAGCTCGGCGGCGACACCTACCGCATCACCGGCGAGCTGACGATCAAGGACGTGACGCGCCCGCTCTCCATCGACCTGGAGTTCAACGGCTCGGCCACCGACCCCTACGGCAACCAGCGCGTCGGCTTCGAGGGCAGCGCCGACATCCTGCGCTCGGACTGGGGCCTGACCTGGAACGCGGCCCTGGAGACCGGCGGCGTCGTGGTCAGCGACAAGGTGAAGCTGACCTTCGACATCTCGGCCATCAAGCAGGCCTGACGGGCGGACCGCCGGACCCCCGACGCCCGGAGCCGGGGGCGGTCAGAAGCCGCCCCCGCCGTCGAAGCCGCCGCCCCCGTCGAACCCACCGCCGCCGAAGTCCCCGCCGCCGAAGTCGGACGGGTTGAAATCGGCTCCGGAGACGTCCCCGCCCTCGAAGCCGCCGCCGAAGTCCGAGGCGTAGGCGGGGCTGGACATCATCGAACCGAGCATGGTGCCCACCAGCAGGCCGGGCAGGATGCCTCCGCCGAAGTAGCCGCCGGCCCAGGGACCGTACGCCGGGCCGGCGTCGTAGTAGGGCCGCGGCCCGCGCTCGGTCTCGACCGTGCGGACCGCCGGGTCCAGGCCGTCGCGCAGCCGTACGGCGTCCGCCGTGCAGACCGGCACGGTACGGGCCGCCCCGCCGGCCGGAGCCCAGGTGGCGTCCTCGGTGCTCGGTCCGTGGCGCGGGTCGAAGAAGCAGGGCGAACGGCGCTCGGGAAGCGGCCTGCCCTGCCGGCGCGCGTCGAGCGTGGCCAGTGCGAAACGGCCGTCCTCCAGCGCCTGGGTGACGCCCTTGACCTCGTCGGGCCGCTGGACGGAGGCCATGATCTGCTTGGCCCTCTCGTACGAGTCGAGCCCCTGCTCGTAGTCCCCCCGCATGGCGTCGTCGGCGCCGGGCTCGCCGGGGTGGAAGTCGAGCCGTTCGAGTTCCTCACCGAAGGCCGTGATGTCCTCGTCGACGACCACCGCGAGCCGGGCGACGGCCTCGCGCCGGATCTCTTCCTTCTTCTTCCGGTTGCGGCGCACCAGCGCGTACGCACCGCCGCCGCCCACCACGGCCACCGCGCCGAGGGCGATCAGCCCGCCGACCGGGGCGCCCTGGTCGGCTCCGGTCGTGCCCCAGGAGGCGGGCGCGCTGCCCCGCACCTGCGTCAGCGCCTGGTCCACGAAGTTGTCGAGCTGCGTGTTCGCGTCCACCGGCGCGCCGGTCTTCACGGCCTCGGTGAGGTTGCGGACGGCGTTGCGCGGCATGACGGTCCTGTCGGCGCCGGCGTCGAAGCCGTCGCCGAGCCGGATCGCGTACAGCCCGGTGATCCCCGTCTCGGCACGGACGGCGCCGAGCACCTTGTCGGCGGGGAACTCGGCGGTGGCCGGCAGCACGGCCACGAACACCGGCTTGCCGGCGTCCTTGATCTTCTTCGCCAGGCCGTCCGCCTGGGCCTTGGACAGCTGCGCCTCGGCCCCGGGGGCGACGTAGACCGGGCTCTGCTTGAGGGCCTCCCCCACCGCGGCGACCCCGGTGTCCGCCGACGCCTGCGGCGCGGCGACGAGTGCGGTCGCCGACAGGCCCAGCAGCAGACCGGACAGCAGCGATCCGAAGCGTAGGGACAACAGCCTGGTCTTCATATCCACGACGCTACCGGAACCGGGACTTTGCCGTGTGAGCTGGACATAAGGGCCTCACCGGGCAGGAACCCGGCGAGGCGGGATGTCCGGCGGGCTACTCGGCGGGTTCGACGCCTGCGTGCAGCAGGCCGTAGGTGAACGCGTCCTCCAGGGCCTGCCAGGACGCCGCGATCACGTTCGGGGCCACGCCGACCGTGGACCAGTCGCGCTCACCGTCCGTCGTGGCGACCAGCACGCGGGTCGTGGACTCCGTGCCGTGCGTGCCTTCCAGGATGCGGACCTTGTAGTCGACGAGCTCGAACTTGGCGAGCTGCGGATAGAAGCGCTCCAGCGCCACCCGCAGCGCCCGGTCCAGGGCGTTGACCGGGCCGTTGCCCTCCGCCGTGGCGACGATCCGCTCGCCCTTGGCCCACAGCTTGACCGTGGCCTCGTTGGCGTGGGTGCCGTCCGGCCGGTCCTCGATGATCGCCCGCCACGACTCGATACGGAAGTACTTGCGGGCGCGGCCCTCGGCCTCGGCGCGCAGCAGCAGCTCGAAGGAGGCGTCGGCCGCCTCGTAGGTGTAGCCCTGGAGCTCCCGGGCCTTGACCCGCTCCACGACCCGGGAGATCAGGGCGCGGTCCCCGCCCAGGTCGACGCCGAGCTCCTTGCCCTTGAGCTCGATGGAGGCGCGGCCGGCCATGTCGGAGACCAGCATCCGCATGGTGTTGCCGACCCGCTCGGGGTCGATGTGCTGGTAGAGGTCCGGGTCCACCTTGATGGCCGAGGCGTGCAGGCCCGCCTTGTGCGCGAAGGCGGAGACGCCGACGTACGGCTGGTGGGTGGAGGGCGTGAGGTTCACGACCTCGGCGATGGCGTGCGAGATGCGGGTCATCTCGGCGAGCGCGCCCTCGGGGAGCACCTTGCGCCCGTACTTGATCTCCAGGGCGGCGACGACGGGGAAGAGGTTGGCGTTGCCGACCCGCTCGCCGTAGCCGTTGGCCGTGCACTGGACGTGGGTGGCGCCCGCGTCCACGGCCGCCAGGGTGTTGGCGACGGCGCAGCCGGTGTCGTCCTGGGCGTGGATGCCCAGGCGGGCGCCGGTGTCGGCGAGGACGGTGGCGACGGTCGCGGTCACCTGGGCGGGCAGCATGCCGCCGTTGGTGTCGCAGAGGATGACCACGTCGGCGCCGGCCTCGTGGGCGGTGCGGACGACGGACTTGGCGTACTCCGGGTTGGCCCGGTAGCCGTCGAAGAAGTGCTCGCAGTCGACGAAGACGCGGCGGCCCTGGGCGACGAGGTGGGAGACGGTGTCGCGGACCATCTCCAGGTTCTCGTCGAGGGTGGTGCGCAGGGCGAGCTCGACGTGGCGGTCGTGGGACTTGGCGACGAGCGTGATGACCGGGGCTCCGGATTCCAGCAGGGCCCGCACCTGCGGGTCCTGGTCGGCCGAGCCGCCGGCGCGGCGGGTCGCGCCGAAGGCGACCAGCTGTGCGTTCTTGAAGGTGATCTCCGCGCGGGCGCGGGAGAAGAACTCGGTGTCACGGGGGTTGGCGCCGGGCCAGCCGCCCTCGATGAAGCCCACTCCGAAGTCGTCCAGGTGCCGGGCGATCGTCAGCTTGTCGGCGACGGTGAGGTTGATGCCCTCGCGCTGGGCGCCGTCGCGCAGGGTGGTGTCGAAGACGTGGAAGCTGTCGTCCAGGCCTTCTGACAGCACGGTTGCCGCCTCTGGTGTCGTCGTCATGCTGATCTGACTCCTGTCGGATAAGTGGTTCCGGATATGCCCGGCATCCACTGCCCCCATCATCGCGCGCGGTCCGGTCCCGGCAGGGATGGTCCGGGAAACGAAAAAACCTCTCGCGGGTAGCGAGAGGTCTGCGCGCGGGTCCGAGGCACGGTGGCCGCTTCCGCGAAGTTCTTCCACGGTTCAGCGGCCACTGGGGACCGGCGCGCTGCTGGCGATAATCATGAGCTGAGCAGGCACGGCGGCAGTCTGCCACAACGCCCGCGGTGGATGGACAGGCATCTCAGCATGCGGTCACCGTGGCCGTGAGCGGGTGCCGCGCCCCGGCCTGGACGGCCTAGGGCCGGGGCGCGAGGGTCTCCGTCAGGAATTCCCTCACGTGGGTGAGGATCGCCGTGCGGTCCAGCGTCGGCAGGCCCACCGCCAGCTGGATGCTGAATCCGTCGAGCAGGGCCCGGACGCGGGTCGCCACGCGGTCGGCGTCCACCGGGCGGAACTCCCCGCGCGAAATGCCCTCGGCGAGGAGGGCCACCAGGTCGCGGTGCCAGGCGCCCTCGATGGCCGCCTGCCGGTCGCGCTCCTGGGGGCCGGCGTTCTGGGAGCGGTTCCAGACCTCCAGCCACAGCGTCCAGTGCGGATCCCGGGGGCGCGTGGGCACGTACAGGTCCACGTACGCCTGCAGGCGCTCGCTCACCGGACCGCGGCGGGCGAGCAGGGCCCGCCGCGCGCCGCCCAGTTCCGCCTCGCTCCACTCCAGGGTCTGCAGCAGGAGCTCGTCCTTGCTGCGGAAGTAGTAGAGGAGGTGGCCGCTGCTCATGCCGACCTCGCGGCCCAGTCCGGCCATGGTCAGGCCTTCCAGGCCGCGCTCGGCGATCGTGGCCATGGCGGCGACGAGTACGTCCTCGCGCGGGGGCGCGTTCTTCCGCGCCGCGCGTACCGGTACTCCACCCGCCACCATGGACCCACTCCTTGTCGGTCGGCTGCCGTTCGTCTGCGGATCAGACCTTCGGCTGCTGCTGGGTGATGCAGTGGATACCGCCACCCCCGGCGAAAATCGTACGTGCGTCAACGAGGGTCACGGTCCGCTCGGGGAACAGTCCGCGGAAGATCTCGGCGGCCTCCTCGTCGCGCGGGTCGTCGAAGGCGCACAGCACGACACCGCCGTTGCACAGGTAGTGGTTGATGTACGAGTAGTCCACCCACTCCCCGTCCTCCTCCAGCACGGTCGGCGCCGGCACCTCCACGACTTCCAGCTGCCGCCCGCGGGCGTCGGTGGAGGCGCGCAGGATGGCCGCGATGGTCTTGCAGCGCTCGTGGTCCGGGTGGGCCGGGTCGGGCTGGGTGTGGACCATGACGACGCCGGGGCGGGCGAAGGCCGCGACGATGTCGACGTGGCCCTGGGTGCCGTAGGTGCCGTAGTCGCCGGCCAGACCGTACGGGAGCCAGATCGCCTTGGTGGTGCCGAGGTGGGCGTGGATCTCGGCCTCGACCTGCTGGCGGGTCCAGCCGGGGTTGCGGCCCTCGCCCAGCTGCACGGTGTCGGTGAGGAGTACGGTGCCCTCGCCGTCGACGTGGATGGCGCCGCCCTCGTTGACGAGGCGGGTGCTGTACGTGCGGGTGCCGACCACGTCCGAGACGTGGCGGGCGATCTTCGAGTCGTGGTCCCAGCGGGCCCACTCCTGGGCGCCCCAGCCGTTGAAGGTCCAATCGACGGCCGCGAGCTCGCCGGCGTCGTTGGTGACGAAGGTCGGGCCGATGTCGCGCATCCAGGCGTCGTCGAGCTCCTGCTCGACCAGCTGTACGTCGTCGCCGACGACGGCGCGGGCGCTCTCCGCGTCGCCGGGCGAGACCACGAGGGTCACCGGCTCGTACGCCCGGACCGCGCGGGCGACGGCGCCCCAGGCCGCGCGGGCCTCGGCGAGCTCCTGCGCGTTGGTGAAGGTCGGGTTCGGGCTGGGCCAGGCCATCCAGGTGCGCTCGTGGGGCGTCCACTCGGCGGGCATCCGGAATCCGGCGTCGACCGGCTTGGCGGGCTGATGGGCGGTCATGGCAGGCAGGTCCTTACGGGCTGTGCTGACTTACAGGAAGTACAGGCGGTTGAGGGAGACCGATGCGGCGGCTTCGGAGCGCAGCGGTTCCCCGTCGAGGGAGACCAGTCCGCTGCGCGCGTCCACATCGACCGCGCCCACCCGGGAGTTGAACAGGAGGTCCTTGGGGCCGATCCCCCGCGTGCCGCGGACGGCGACGCGGCGTCGGCGCGTCGGCATCTCGTCGCTGCCGAGGGCGGCGGCCGCGGCGGAGACGAAGGCGACGGAGATGTCGGCGGCCGTGGCTCCGTACGAGCCGAACTGCGGGCCGAGGACCAGGGGTTCGCAGGTGTCGGTGGCGGCGTTGGGGTCGCCGGTGACCCCGTAGGCCGGGAAGCCGGACTTGAGGACGAGCTGGGGCTTGGCGCCGAAGAACTGGGGGCGCCAGAGGACGATGTCGGCGAGCTTGCCGACCTCGATGGAGCCGATCTCGTGGGCGAGTCCGTGGGCGATGGCCGGGTTGATGGTGAGTTTGGCGATGTAGCGCAGGACGCGGGCGTTGTCGTCGCCCTCGCCGTCGCCGTCCATCGGGCCGAGCTCGCCCTTCATCTTGGCGGCCATGGCGAAGGTGCGGCGGATGGTCTCGCCGGCCCGGCCCATGCCCTGGGCGTCGGAGGAGGTGATGCCGATGGCGCCGAGGTCGTGGAGGACGTCTTCGGCGCCCATCGTCCCGGCGCGGATGCGGTCGCGGGCCATGGCGGCGTCGCCGGGCAGGTCGGGCTTGAGGTCGTGGACGGAGACGATCATGCCGTAGTGCTCGGCGACCGCGTCCCGGCCGAAGGGCAGCGTGGGATTGGTCGAGGACCCGATGACGTTGGGGACGCCGGCCATCTTCAGGACGTTGGGGACGTGTCCGCCGCCGCAGCCCTCGATGTGGAAGGCGTGGATGGTCCGGCCGTCCAGCACCCGCAGGGTGTCCTCGACCGACAGGCACTCGTTGAGGCCGTCGCTGTGCAGCGCGACCTGTACGTCGTGCTCCTCCGCCACCCGCAGCGCCGTGTCCAGGGCCCGGGTGTGGGCGCCCATGTCCTCGTGGACCTTGAAGCCGGAGGCACCGCCCTCGGCCAGCGCCTCGACCAGCGGGGCGGCGTCGGAGGAGGAGCCGCGGGCGAGGAAGCCGATGTTGACGGGCCAGGCGTCGAAGGCGTTGAAGGCGTGCTTCAGCGCCCACGGGGAGTTGACGCCGACGCCCCAGACGGGGCCGAACTCCTGGCCGATGATCGTGGTGACGCCCGCGGCGAGCGAGGCTTCCATGATGCGCGGGGAGAGCAGGTGCACGTGGGTGTCCACGGCTCCGGCCGTGGCGATGAGGCCTTCGCCGGACACGATCGAGGTGCCGGTGCCGACGACCACGTCGACGCCGTCGAGGGTGTCGGGGTTGCCGGCCCGGCCGATCGCGTGGATCCGGCCCTCGCGGATGCCGATCGACACCTTGCGGATACCGAGCACCGCGTCGATGACCAGCACGTTGCTGATGACGACGTCGCAGGTCTCGCGGACGGCGGCGGCCTTCAGATGCAGACCGTCACGGGCCGTCTTGCCGAATCCCGCCAGGAACTCGTCGCCGGGCTTCTGCGCGTCGTGCTCCACCCGCACGGTCAGCCCGGAGTCCCCGAGCCGCACCCGGTCCCCGGCCCGCGGACCGAAGACGGACGCGTACTCGTGCGGGTCGATGTGCCGGCTGCCCGGCGCGCAGTGGTCACTGTGGGGGGTCTGGCGGCTCATGCCCGGTCTCCGTCCTCGTGTTCGGCGGTGACGCCGAGGTAGCCGCAGGCCGCCGCGCGGCGCAGGGCCTCGTCCTTGGCTCCGGGCGCGTCCAGGGGCCCGTCGACCAGTCCCGCGAAGCCGATCGCGACGCGCTCGCCGCCGATGGGGACGAGGCCGACCTCGCCCTCGCCGTGGGGGTCGAACCGTACGGACGAGCCCGCCGGCACGCACAGCCGCATCCCGTAGGCCGCGGCCCGGTCGAAGTCGAGCCGCGGGTTCGCCTCGAAGAAGTGGAAGTGCGAGGTCACGCTCACCGGCACGGCCGCGGTGTTGCGCACGCGCAGGTGCAGCACCGGCTCCGGCTGGGGGGCGCCCGGGCCGGGGACGACCGCGCCCGGGGCGTCGTCGCCGAGCGGTACCGCGCCCTGGATGGGGGACGAGACGACCGCGAGGCGGGACCCGTCGTCGAAGACCGCCTCCACGTGCACCTCGGCGACCACGTCGGCGACGCCCGGCAGGACGTCGTCCGGGCCCAGCACACCGCGGGCCTCGTCGATGGCCTCCGCGAGCCGCTTGCCGTCGCGCGCCGCCTCGCAGACCGTGTCCGCGATCAGCGCGGTGGCCTCCGGGACATTCAGTTTCAGGCCACGGGCCCGCCGGGCCCTGGCCAGCTCCGCAGCGCTGCGGAGCAGCAGCCGGTCGCGCTCCGTAGGGGTCAGCCGCACGCCGATCCACCACCTCTTGAGTCGATGGGTTAGAGCATCACTCTAACTCTTCATTTCGTTGTAGGGAATCATTGACCTGGGGGCTAGCCTTGGGTCACATTGAGTGTCGCTCAAACAATGCGCAACCACCCCCCGCCCTGCCAAGGGAGTCCCCCCATGCCCATCGAACAGCGCGGAGTCGACACCATCCCCGAGGACGAGCGGACGAGTGGTCCCCGTGACCTGATCTCGATCCTTCTCGGCTCCAACCTCTGCCTCGGTGTGATCGTCTTCGGCTGGCTGCCCCCGTCCTTCGGACTGGGCCTGTGGCCCTCGGTCACCGCCATCGTGACCGGCACGCTCGTCGGTATCGCCTTCACCGCGCCGCTGGCGCTCGTATCCCTGCGCACCGCCACCAACCTCTCGACCTCCAGCGGCGCGCAGTTCGGCGTCCGCGGCCGGCTCGTGGGCTCGGTGGTGGGCCTGCTGCTCTCGCTCGGTTACACGGCACTCACCCTGTGGATCGGCGGCGACGTGATGGTGGGCGTCCTCGCGCGGCTCACCGGGCTCCCGGACACCGGCGCCACGCGCGGCCTGATGTACGGCGTGCTCGCCGCGTGTACCGTCGTCGCGGCCGTCTTCGGTTACCGGCTGCTGCTGCGCATGAGCAAGATCCTGGCCATCGGCATGGTGGTGCTGCTGGCCGTCGGCGTCTTCGCCTACTCCGGGGACTTCACCGGCGCCGCCCCGCCGGAGACCGCGTACCTGCTCGGCTCCTTCTGGCCGACCTGGATCCTCGCCGCCGTCGCCGCCGGGCTGAGCGGCCCGGTCGCCTTCATCACCCTGCTCGGCGACTACACCCGCTACATCTCCCCGCGCCGGCACAGCTCCCGCACGGTGCTCTGGGCCACCGGCTTCGGACTGCTCTTCGGCCTGCTGATCCCGCAGCTCTTCGGCACCTACACGGCGCTCGCCGCCCGGGCCGGAGCCGAGTACGCCGGTCCGCTGGTCGCGGCCTCACCCGTCTGGTACCTGGTTCCGCTGCTCTGCGCCGCCGCGGCCGGTTCGGTCGGCAACGCCGGGCTGATGCTCTACTCGATGGGCCTCGACCTCGACGCGATCGTGCCCAAGGCCACCCGGACCACGGCCACCCTGGTCGCCGCGGCCGTCGCCACCGCCTTCGTGTTCATCGGCTCCTTCGAGTGGGACGTACAGTCCGCGATGACCTCGTTCGTGCTGGTGCTGACCGCGATCGGCACCCCGTGGGCCGTGATCACCCTCATCGGGTACGTGCGCTGCCGCGGGCGCTACGACGCCGACGCGCTCCAGGTCTTCAACCGCCGGTCGGTGGGCGGGATCTACTGGTACCGCTCCGGCTGGAACGTCGCCGCCACCGCCTCCTGGGCGATCGGCGCCGCCGTCGGCCTGCTCGCCGTGACCACGCCCTTCTACGAGGGCCCGCTGCTCGCCCTCACCGGCGGAGTGGACTGCTCCTTCGTCCTCTCCGGCCTGACGGGCGGACTCGTCTACACCGCGCTCACCACCCGCCGCTCCCCCGCCCCGTCCCCGGTGCCCGCCGCCACCGCCGAGGAACCGGCGAACGCCTGAGCGTTCCCGTACGCACGCGACAGGCCCGCACCCGGGACATCCGGGGTGCGGGCCTGTCGCGTGCGGCACGTGTGGGGACTAGCCCAGCGGGTGCATCCAGCCGTGGGTGTCGGCGCTGTGGCCGGTCTGGAGTTCCAGCAGCGCCTTGCGCAGGCGCATGGTGACCTGGCCGGGCTCGCCGTCGCCCTGGGTCCAGTTGGCGCGCTCGGACTTGACCGAGCCGACCGGGGTGATGACGGCGGCGGTGCCGCAGGCGAACACCTCGGTGAGGGTGCCGTTCTCGTTGTCGCGCTGCCAGTCCTCGGTGGTCAGGCGGCCCTCCTCGGCGGTGTAGCCGAGGTCGCGGGCGATGGTGAGGAGCGAGTCGCGGGTGATGCCGGGAAGGAGCGAGCCGGTGAGCTCCGGGGTGACGATGCGGTCGCCGTACACGAAGTACAGGTTCATCCCGCCCATCTCCTCGATCCAGCGGTGCTCGACGGCGTCGAGCCAGACCACCTGGTCGCAGCCGTGCGAGGCCGCCTGGGCCTGCGCGACGAGCGAGGCCGCGTAGTTGCCGCCGGTCTTGGCCGCGCCGGTGCCGCCCTTGACCGCGCGGACGTAGTCCTCGGAGAGCCAGACGGAGACGGGCTTGACGCCACCGGGGAAGTACGCGCCGGCGGGCGAGGCGATGACGATGAAGAGGAACTCGTTCGCCGGGCGGACGCCGAGGCCGACCTCGGAGGCGAACATGAAGGGCCGCAGGTAGAGAGAGGCCTCGCCGGAGTCCGGCACCCAGGCGCGGTCCTGCTTGATCAGCGCGTCGCAGGCCTCGATGAAGAGCTCGGTCGGCAGCTCGGGCATGGCCATGCGGCGCGCGGAGGACTGGAAGCGCGCGGCGTTGGC
Organism: Streptomyces spororaveus; assembly: GCF_016755875.1. Taxonomy (NCBI): domain Bacteria; kingdom Bacillati; phylum Actinomycetota; class Actinomycetes; order Kitasatosporales; family Streptomycetaceae; genus Streptomyces; species Streptomyces spororaveus. The sequence continues at coordinate 2,834,870 of NZ_BNED01000005.1, forward strand.
CTCGGGGCGGAAGGTGGCCACGGTGCCGTCGGGCTGGCGGTAGGCCTTGAGGCCCTCGAAGATCGTCTGCGCGTAGTGCAGCGTCATGTTCGCCGGGTCGATCGAGAGCGGCGCGTACGGGACCAGCTCGGCATCGTGCCAGCCGCGGCCCTCGGTCCACTTGATCGTCACCATGTGGTCGGTGAAGTGGCGGCCGAAGCCGGGGCTGGCCAGGATCGCCTCGCGCTCCGCATCGGACAGCGGGTTCGAGGAGGGCTTGAGCTCGATCGTGGGCGTCGTCATGAGTGCTTGTCCTTCACCGGTTGTGTATGGCGGACCGCGCTCACGGCGTACTAGGACGTCCGAGCTTCCCCGCATTCCGCGGCCTCGCGTTCGATTATCGCGCGCGGGCAGGCTTCGGAGAAGCGGGGACAGCGGCCCAGGGGAGATGGTGGCACCGGGGCCGCACAGGAGAAGCCGCCGGGTCCCATTGTGACCCGGCGGCTTCCTGAGGTGGAGCTGCCGGGTCAGCCGGCTACTCGCGCGGCGAGGGCGTCGCCGATCGCGTCGGTGGAGCGGAAGGTTCCGTCGCGTTCCGCCAGGTCGGCGGAGACCGCGTCCTCGATGCGGACGGCCTGGGCCTCGTAGCCCAGGTGACGCAGGAGGAGGGCGACGGAGAGGATCGTCGCGGTCGGGTCCGCCTTGCCGGTGCCGGCGATGTCCGGAGCCGAGCCGTGGACGGGCTCGAACATGGACGGGAAGGCGCCGGTCGGGTTGATGTTCCCGGAGGCGGCGAGGCCGATCCCGCCGGTCACGGCGGCGGCCAGGTCGGTGAGGATGTCACCGAAGAGGTTGTCCGTGACGATGACGTCGAAGCGCTCGGGCTGCGTGACGAAGAAGATCGTCGCGGCGTCGACGTGCAGGTAATCGGTGGTGACCTCGGGGTACTCCTGGCCGACCTTGTCGAAGATGTTCTTCCACATGTGGCCCGCGTACACGAGGACGTTGTTCTTGTGAACCAGCGTCAGCTTCTTGCGGGGGCGGGCGTTCGCCCGCTCGTACGCGTCCCGGACGACGCGCTCGACGCCGTACGCGGTGTTGATGCTGACCTCGGTGGCCACCTCGGCGGGGGTGCCGGTGCGCAGGCTGCCGCCGTTGCCGGTGTACGGACCCTCGGTGCCCTCGCGGACCACGACGAAGTCGATCTCCGGGCGGCCGGCGAGCGGGGTGGCCGTGTTCGGGAACAGCTTCGACGGGCGCAGGTTGATGAAGTGGTCGAAGGCGAAGCGGAGCTTCAGCAGCAGACCGCGCTCCAGCACGCCGGACGGGACCGAGGGGTCGCCGATGGCACCGAGCAGGATCGCGTCGTGGTGCTTGAGGGCTTCGAGTTCCGCGTCCGGGAGGGTCTCACCGGTGCGGTGCCAGCGCTGGGCGCCGAGATCGTATTGCCTGGTCTCCAGCTTCACATCCTGAGGCAGGACCGCGGTAAGGACCTTGAGTCCCTGAGCCACGACTTCCTGGCCGATGCCATCACCGGGGATCACTGCGAGATTGATGCTGGTCGACATGACGGAACCGTACTCCGTGTCCCAGCCCTCAGACATTCTGCGTCCACCATGTGGACGAATGCGGATCCATATGGACGCAGAACATCTGGGGCGCCGCAGGTCAGTGGCCGGTCGACCCGCCGTTGTCACGGCGGTCGAGGGCGCGCTGCAGAGCGGCGGCGGCGTTCTTGCGGTCGTCGGCCGAGGCGGAGGTGTGGCGGACGCGGCGGGTGGCGGTGGAAGCGGTCATGGTGATCGACTCCTTGAGATCACGGCGTGGCGGGGCCACGGATGAGGGGTTCCTTCAAGGCGCCGGAAGAGGCGGGGAGCAGTGCGCCGCAGGGGTTGCCTGCCAGGGGCGCGCGCTCTCGACCGCCATTCGCCTATCGGCGAGACGTTCGGCTTCTACAAAGCTAGGGCAGGTCCCGTTGTATGTCTCGGCAATTACTCGGGCTTCCTACTATCTGAGACGCCCGGTCCCCCGGAATGCCCTGTCCAGTGGGTCCGTTTCAGCCCTTCTCGGAGCGAAGTTCCCTGATCAGAGCCCGTACGGCCAGAGTTGCTGCCGATTCCGGCGTAGTGACGTATCCCACCTGTCTCACCGGTCCCCCAGGGCCCAGATCGGTGATGTCCACCGCCTCGCCCGCCTCCCTCAGGGACAGCTCGGGCATGATCGCCATGCCGAGCCCCCGGCCGACCATGGTCAGCACCATCGCGTCGTCCTCCGCCTTGACGGTCGCCCGCGGAATCCAGTCCTGGGCCCGCCACCAGGCGCGGGTGTAGGAGCCGCAGTTCTCGTCCCAGTCCATCAGCGGCAGCCCCTTCGGGTCCGGATGTCCGGCCGGGTGGACCAGCCGGTACGCCTCCTGCGTGAGCACTCCGGTCAGCAGGCCGGGGGCCACGTCGTGCGAGCCGCCCAGCGTGGCGATGCCCAGGTCGGCGCGGCCCGCCGCCACCTCCCCGGCCGTGCCGGCCCCGATCTCGCGCACCACCCGGATCTCGGGGCGGATCCCCGGGTGCCGGGCCGTGAGCCGCTCCAGCGCGGGCGGCAGCAGGTGCAGGGCCGCGCTGCGGAACGCGGCGATCCGCAGCACCCCCTCCACCGCGCCCCGGCTCGCGCCCCGGACCTCCGCGCCGAGGACCTCGTACATCCGCAGGATCCGGCGGGCGAGGGCGACGGCCCGCTCCCCCGCCGGGGTGGGCGTGGCCCCGGCACGGCCGCGCTCGAAGAGCACCGCGCCGACCTTGGCCTCACTGCCGCGCACCGAGTGGGATACGGCCGACTGGGTGAGGCCGAGCGCGGCCGCGGCGGCGGAGAAGCCGCCGCTGTCGGCGACGGCGGCGAGGATCCGCAGTTCCTGGGGCAGGAGTTCGGCAGTACTTCCCGCCATCGGCGCTTCCACCTCGTTCTATGAGCGTTGTTCATGGATGTGCGGCTTCCATGAACGCAACCCCCTGCCCGGGCCGGTGATTCCTTCGTAGCGTCGGGTCCATGACCACGAACACCGCCTTCGCCGTCCATCAGAGCGCCCGCCCCACCGGCTTCCCCACCACCGGGGACTTCACCTGTGCCGCCTTCCCCGTCCCGCGACCGGGGCCCGGCACCGCGCTCGTCGAGAACCTCCTGCTCTCGGTGGACCCGTACCACCGGGGCATGATGGACGGCGGGGAAGGCGGCTTCGAGCTGAACACCCCGCTGGAGGGCCGCTCGGTGGGCCGGGTGATCGCCTCCCGCGACCCCGGGCTGCGCGAGGGAGACCTGGTCTTCCACCGCGCGGGCTGGCGGACCCACGCCCTGGTCACCCTCGGGGTGGACGGGACGCGCAAGCTGCGGGGCCACGCCGGCGTCCCGCTGGAGGCGTACCTCTCGATCCTGGGCGGCACCGGCCTGACCGCGTACGCCGCCCTCACCCGGACGGCCGCCCTGCGCGGCGGCGAGGACCTCTTCGTGTCCGCCGCCGCGGGCGGGGTCGGCACCGCCACCGGCCACATCGCCCGACTGCTGGGCGCCCGGCGGATCATCGGCAGCGCCGGCTCCGCGGCCAAGGTCCGCCACCTCACCGGGGTGCTCGGCTTCGACGCCGCCTTCGACTACCACGACGGGCCGGTCGGCGAGCAGCTCGCGCAGGCCGCGCCGGACGGTATCGACGTCTACGTGGACAACGTCGGCGGGGACCACCTGGAGGGCGCGATCGACTCGCTGCGTGAGTACGGTCGGGTCGCCTGGGTCGGCGCGATGTCGATGTACAACGGCGACCGCTCGCCGGCCGCGCCCCGCAACCTCTTCGAGGTCGTACACAAGTCCCTTCGCCTGGAAGGGGTATTGGTTCGCAATCACACCAATCTGCAGGACGAGCTGGAGGACTTTCTCGTTCCCCATCTGCGCAGCGGCCGGATCGGCACCGATACCACTGTTGTCCAGGGATTCGACCGGACGGTGGAGGCCTTCCTGGGCATGCTCCGCGGGGACAATCTGGGCAAGATGCTGGTCCGGATCGACAGCTGATTCCAGCCACCCTTATGTTCACCGATTTCTTACCGCACGGATGTAGACCTTTGACCCCGGCGCCGCCACTCTTGCCGTCGATGTGCCGACGGGGCACCTGAGTTGGAGGCGAGAGGCCAGTGACACCGATCAGCCGCAGAGGTTTCGTGGGAATCGGCGCCGGGCTCGTGGCGGGCGCCACCCTGCCCGCGGTCACGCCGACGACGGCGGCCGCGGCCGCCGCGACCGGCACCCTCACCGATGTGAAGCACGTGGTGATCCTGATGCAGGAGAACCGCAGCTTCGACCACTACTTCGGCAGGCTGAAGGGCGTTCGCGGGTTCGGCGACCGCGCCGCCGGCAACATCCCGGGCGGCTGGGGCATGTTCAACCAGCCCAACTGGGGCGGTCGCCAGTACCCGTGGAAGCTGTCCGCCACCCCGCCGGCGGGCGGGGCGGACAGCGAGACCCTGGCCCAGTGCACGGGCGACCTCCCGCACAGCTGGACCTCGCAGCACGCGGCATGGAACAAGGGCCGGATGGACAACTGGGTCACCGGCGTCGGCAACGTCCGGACCCTCGGCCACCTGGACCGCAAGGACATCCCCTTCCACTACGCCCTCGCCGACAGCTACACGATCTGCGACGCGTACTTCTGCTCGGCCCTCAGCGCGACCGGCCCGAACCGCACGTTCCTGTGGAGCGGCGCGATCGACGCCACCAGCAAGGACGGCGGCGACGAGTCGGGGCTGACCTGGGAGACGTACGCGGAGGCCCTCCAGCGCGCCGGCATGAGCTGGAAGGTGTACCAGAACGCCCAGGACAACTACGGCGACAACGGCCTCGCCTACTTCAAGAACTTCACCGACGCGGCCCCGGGGAACCCGCTGTGGGACCGGGGCATGGGCTCGGTCCCCAGGGTCACGGGCTCCACCCCGGACGACATCGCCGCCGCGATACGCGCCGACGTCGTGGCGGGCACCCTCCCCCAGGTGTCCTGGGTCGTGGCCAGCGAGGCCTTCTCGGAGCACCCCTACGCCCCGCCCGGCGACGGCGCGCACTTCGTGGACCTGGTCTACCGGGCGCTCGCCGCGAACCCGGAGGTCTTCGACTCGACCGTCCTGTTCCTCAACTACGACGAGAACGACGGCTTCTTCGACCACGTGCCCCCGCCGGTCGCCCCGCCCGGAACCCCCGGCGAGTACCTGGACGGCCTCCCGATCGGCCTCGGTTTCCGGGTCCCCATGCTGGTCATGTCCCCGTGGACGCGCGGCGGCTGGGTCAGCTCGGAGGTCTTCGACCACACCTCGGTGCTCCGCTTCATGGAGACCTGGACGGCCGCCCTCGGCACCCCCGCGGTCTGCCCCAACATCAGCGCCTGGCGCCGCAGGGTGGTGGGCGACCTGACCGGCGTCTTCGACTTCGCCCACCCGGTCTACGGGGTCCCCGCGGGCCTGCCGTCGACCGCGAAGGTGATCGGCCAGGGAACCTGCGGCCCGCTGCCCAACCCGGTACCGCAGGACAACGCCCTCCCGGCCCAGGAGCCCGGCACCCGCCCGGCGCGGGCCCTCCCGTACCAGGTCAACGGCAACCTCGACCGCTTCGAGTTCGGACCGGTCGGCCAGATCACGGCCTGGTTCTCCATGGCCAACCAGGGCGACCGCGCCAAGCGGCCGGCGCACTTCTCGATCCACCCGCACCAGCACCGGGACACCGCGGCCTGGCAGTACACGGTGGACCCGGGCGCCACGTCGACGGACTACTTCCACATCGGGCTGGGGAACGGCTCCGGCAAGTACGACATCTCGATGCACGGGCCGAACCGCTTCCTGCGCCGTTTCATCGGCGACGCGTCGAAGCCGGGCAAGGACATCGAGGTGGCGGCCCGCTTCGCGATCGAGCCGGGCACCGGCAAGCAGGCGGTCTACTTCAGGATGAAGAACTCCTCCGGCTCCCCCGTCACCTTCACGATCCGCGCGAACGCCTACCGCACGGACGGCCCGTGGACCTACACGGTCCCGGCGAACTCCTCCCGCGAGGACTTCTTCAACGCCGTCGCCTACAGCAAGGGCTGGTACGACTTCACGATCCTGGCCGACTCCGACGGCACCTGGTCGCGCCGCTACACGGGCCACATCGAGACGGGCACGGCGAGCGTCTCGGGCTAGGCCGCCGCGCGGACCTCGGCTGGGACGGTCCGCACTCAGTCGGCCTGCCGGACCGGCTCTGCCCCGGTTTGGACCAGGAAGTCGGTGAGCACTTCGGCGAGCCGTTCGGGCTGGTCCTCAGGGATGAGGGTGGACGAGTCGGCGATCTCGATCAGCCGGCCCTGCGGGTACAGTCCGGCCAGCCGGGGACCGTGCTCACGCGGCATCAGCCGGTCCTCGGTGGCCCAGACGACCAGTACCGGGCGGTCGAAGTCGCTCAGCCGCTCGCTCCAGTCCAGCAGGGTCCTACGGTCTGGTGCCCCGGTGGCGAACTTCGCGAAGTCCCTGCGAACGGCCCTGCTTCGAGTAGCAGGAGCGAACCAGTCGTCCATGACCTCGTCGGGGATCCCACGCAGGCTCATCCCGCCGTACCCGCCCCGGTTGTGGCGGAACGCGGGAATGCTCATGAGCCGCGTCAGGAGCCAGACGCCGCCGGGAACCCTGCACACCTGAGCCATGGCCTTGGCCGGCCCCGGGGGAAAGTTGTCGAAGGCTTCGCAGGCCACCAGCACCAGGCGCGCGATCCGCTGGGCCCGCCCTTCCGACACCAGGAACTGGCCCCCGCCCCAGTCGTTGAGCACGAGGGTCACCTGCTCCAGACCGAGTTCCTCGATGAACTCGCCCAGGAGCAGGGCGACACCGCGCTGGGACAGGTCGGCGTCCGGGTTCATCGGGAGACGGTGACCGCCGAGCGGCAGCGTGGGCAGGACGCAGCGGTATCCACCCAGTCGCGGGACAACCTTGCGCCACTGGGTCTCGTTCATCGGCAGGCCGTGACCGAACACCAGCACAGGCCCTTCACCGCCGGTGTCCTGGTAGTCGATCGGTCCGGACGACAGCTCGATCCTCGGCATCGCCACCCCCACTTGATAGATCGTTCTACTGTAATCTTGGAGCGGAGAGAGGCGGAAGGCAATGGGACGGTCGGACACGCGAGCCAGGATCCAGGGTGCCGCCACGGTGCTGTTCCGCCGCCATGGTTACTCCGCCACCGGCCTGAAGCGGATCGCAGCGGAGGCGGACGCACCGTTCGGCTCGATTTACCACTTCTTCCCCGGCGGCAAGCAGCAACTGGCCGAGGACATGATCCGAACGTCCGGAGCCGAGTACGGTCGAATGGTGCTGGCCGTGCTGGACAGCGCGGCGGACCCGATGGAATCCCTCGTACACGCTTTCGAAGCGGCCGCGAACGACCTTGCAGCGGCTGATTACGCCGACGCGTGCCCCATCGGGACGGTGGCGCTGGAGGTCGCCAGCAGCGATGAAGTGCTGCGGATCGCGACGGCGGAGGTGTTCGAGGAGTGGGTCGGCACCATGGCGCGTTGGTTCGGACGCTACGTGGCCGACCCGGAGGCGGCACGGTCCCTCGCGTACTCGATGGTCATGATGCTGGAGGGAGCTTTCATGCTCAGCCGAGCTGCCCGTGATCCGGAACCGCTGCGCGTGGCCGGCCGATCGATGGCCGAGTTGCTGCGCACCGTTCTCCCTCGGCAGAGTGAGGGCTGATCCCGGGCAGCGTGACGGACAGCCGGTGTGCGAGCGTGCCGACCGGCTGACCTGGACGCCTGCCGTCCTTCGCGCCTAGAGCGTGTCTCTTTGATGGGTTGGTCAGTTGATCGGATGTGTCTGTCCGATTAGTGATCACTGATGCGATGTGGGGCCGGATCGAGCCGCTGATGCCGGCCGATCCGGTCCGCGGCCGGCGGTGGGCCGACCACCGCCGCACCCTTGAGGCCATCGCTTGGAAGTACCGCACGAGCTCGCCCTGGCGGGACCTGCCCGACGAGCTCGGGTCGTTCCAGACCGCTCACAAACGACTGCTCAGATGGGCCGTCGACGGCACCTGGGAGAAAATCCTCGCCTCCGTCCTGGCAGCGGCGGACGCCGACGACGACATCGACTGGACCGTGTCAGTGGACTCCACGGTCGTCCGGGCCCACCAGCACGCGGCCGGCGCACGCAAAAGGGGGCGGCCCGCTCCGGCGAGCCCTCCGATCACGCGCTCGGACGCTCACGCGGCGGGCTGAGCACCAAGGTTCACCTGGCCGCGGACGGTGGGGCACGGCCGCTGGCATTCACCGTCACCGCAGGCCAGGCCGGTGACGCACCCGCCTTCGAGACGGTGACGGCCCGCATCCGGGTGCCCCGCAGAGGCACGGGCAGGCCGCGGACCCGCCCCTTCGTCGTTCTGGCCGACCGGGCCTACTCCTCCCGAGCCATCCGCAGCCACCTGCGACGCCGGGGCATCCGCGCGGTCATCCCGCAGCCGTCCGACCAGATCGGCCACCGCCTGCGGCGAGGCCACCGAGGCGGCCGCCCGCCTGGCTTTGACCGAGAGGTCTACAAGCAGCGGAACACGGTCGAACGCTGCATCAACCGGCTCAAGCAGTGGCGCGGCCTGGCCACACGAACCGACAAGCTCGCCATCGCCTACCAGGCCGCACTCCACCTCGCCGGCATCCTCATCTGGACCCGACGCTGACCAAAGAGACAGAACCTAGTCATCATGGAAGAGCGGTCAGTTCGGAGTTGTCGTAGGGAGCGGGCCCGTCGGGTCGATGTGGGTGTCGATCCAGCGGACGACGCTCTCCATGAAGGAGTCGAGCCCGGGCGTCACCTGCGCGGCCGCATCTCCGGAGGCGAGCCGGCGCAGGACCCCGGCGAGTGTGCCCAGCTCACCGCCGCCGCGGGCCGCCAACGCATCCAGGGACTGGGGAAGTTCGGCCGCCGCCCCCGCGTCGCCGTTCGCGGCGGCCACCACCCTGGAGAGGAGGTGCCGTATCGACTGGAGTACCCACAATGTGGGCGGGATGCCGACGTCGGTCGTCGGCATGTCGAGCAACCGGAAGACGATCACATGGTGGAGGGGTTCGAGGTTGTGGTCGGGCACGTCGGCTCTGTTCTCGAGCGCGCCACGCATGATGCGGACCAGCGGGCTCCACTCCGGAAATTCTCGGAGGTCGTCCAGCGCGAGGTGAGCCTGCCGGCGGGCGGTGTCGTCGCCGGCGATCGCGGCATTGACCGCTGACAGCACTGGGTCCCAGGCTGCGAGATGAGGGGCGAGGCGGAGATTGAGCTGATGCCAGGCACGCCGCAGGAGGTCGTCCAGCGTTCGCTGCGGCAAGAGGGGGTCCTCTGTGGTGAAGAGGCCGGGAAGGCTCTGTTCGAGAGGGATGCCGATGTGCTCGTACGCGGTCCGGTGCACGTCCGGCCAGTCGAGGGGGCAGGCCAGGACGCGTCCCCTGTACAGGTTGTCGGCCAGCTGGTTCGCCACGGAATCGGAGGCGCCGACACCGCCGAGCACGCACTCGATGACGGCTCCGATCAGGTGATTGCACAACGCTTGCAAGGGCTCTTCGGCGGCGATGTCGAAGTTGCCCAGGTTGAGGTGGCCGATGGCGAGATCATGGAGATCACCCGCTTCGGTGGAGTGGCGGAGGGCTTCTCGCTGCAGGCGGACAGCCACCTCGACGTGGCCCTGCAGGTGCTCGAGACTGGCCTGCGAACCCATGACCATCCCCAGCAGCTTCGGATCGAGCCCTTGTTCGGCTGCCCGGCGCACCCGCAGAAGCAGCTCTCGGGCGTCGTCGAAGCGGCCCAGCGCCATCAGTGGGGCGTGGCTGTGGAATTCGACCCGGACGGATTCGGTTTTGACCGCCATCCTCTGGCGCAGCAGGTTGAGGAGTTCGTTGTTGAGGTCGAGGGCCTGCTGCCATTCACGCAGGCCCAACGCGGCATGGAAGCCGGTCTCGAGGGCGGACTCGATCAGTCGCCGCATGTCCCGCTCGCGGGGGGAGCTGCCGGCCGTGGGCGTCAGGACCGACTGGCCGCGCAGGTGCTTCAGATCGCCCAGCACCCGGTGGAAGTCGCCCTGCTCGTAGGCTTCCTGCAGCTCATCCAGCCAGGTCCCGGATGCCGTCTGCGGCTGTTGAGTGCTCGGGGCCGGCTCTCCCGGGGTGACGGACGGGTCGGGGTCGTTTTCTGCCGGGGCGGGCGAGGTCCCTGACACCTGGGCGATCCACTGCCGGCAGAAGGAACGGACAGGAGCGGCGTCCGCCTCCTCGGCGCCCTGGCGCAGCCAAGGCAGCACGCTGCGTACCGTCTCCGGCGACGCGTCCCGGGAGAAGAGCACTTCGAGGAGCTGGTGGACCTGACTCCAGGTGCCTAGCCGCGCGGCGTACGGGACGGCATGGCGAGCAGCCGCAGCCTCCATGATCGTCAGTTCGCGGTCCGGGTAGTTCAGGGCTTCCGCGCTCATCATGCGCATCCAGAGTTCGGCGAGGCATCCGGAGACGGCCGGTGGGAACTCCGGTTCGGCCATGGCGCGCACGGCTTCTGCCACGGTGGGATGAATGCGGATGCAGAGAACGCCCTCGTCCTCCTCGTGGACGCCGACGACGAGACCGGGGTAGATCTCAACCGTGGCCTGACCCGTCATGGTGAAGGCGGTTCCGGGGCTGTCGGCGGAGCCCGGAATGGGTGGAAGCTCGACTTCGAAAGTGTTCTGTTCCGTCGCGCGTTCGACGGTCAGCAGCGCCCGTGCCTCGAGACTGCGCAGCAGGCTTTGCCAGGGTGGTGGGGTGCCCGGCCGGTTGAGGTGCTGCCACAGCTTCGGCCAGGCATCGTGGAGAACCCAGGGGATGCGGTCGTTCTCCTCCAGGTCGCACTGCAGAGCCCCCAGCAGCTGCTCGGGTTCCGGCAGTTGCCTGGTCACTGTGCCGGTCCAGTGGGTGATGGCGAGGTGGTCGTCATTCGGTTCGGCGTGGCGGAAGCCGCCGGGCGGGCCGGCGTCGAGGAGGACGTCGCGGGAAGCGTCGAGCAGCAGTCCTGGGTGGCCCCCACACGCTCGAAGGAGGCTGCGCATGGTCTCTCGGGACCTCGATCCCGCGCGGAAGAGCGCCGACATGTCCGGCAGCGACCTGGCCAGGAGCGCGGCTTCGCGGGTCGAAAGCGGCACGACAGGCAGACGCGTCACCCGGTCGTCCAGCCCGGGGACGGCACACGAAGTCGTCATGACCAGCCTGGACAGACCGGAGTGGCCGGTCACCGCGTCGACGAGCCTGCCCCACCGGTGATCCCGCCACCGCCCCTGTCCGGTGAGCAGAGGGGTCGCGTTGTCCAGTACGACGAGGACCCGGTTGTTGGTCAGGAAAATCGACAGCAGACGCAAGGACCTGGCGAGCAGGTCCGGGTCGTCCAGGGTGCGCGGGTCGTCGAAGGTGGCGATCGGTGTGAGGCCGGCGTCCTCGAGCTGCTCCCGGAACTCGCGGGCGAAGCGTTGCAGGGCGGTGCCCACGTGCTCGTCGTCACGCACCTCGTGCCATACGACCGCCGCGAACCTGTCGGCGTGGGTGTGCGCGAGTTCGAGCGCGCAAGCGCTCTTACCCACCCGCGGCATGCCGTGGAGCATGACTCCTGACGCACCGCTGCGGGGCGCGAGCGCCTTGCTCGCGGCGGTCAGCAGTCCGGCACGGCCCACGAACTCCGCCGGCGGAGAGGGCAGGAAGGCCTGCTGTCTGGAGCGGTCCGCGCCGAGTGGCGGACCGGTGAGGGCGGGGGCGGTCAGCCTCAGGTCCGCGCCGTGCCGCCCGAACAGGATCGGCGTCATCTCCGCCAGTGTCGGCCTTCCGGACTGCTCGTGCCCTTCGGACAGGGCGAAGGCCAGTGCCTGCGGCGGTGATTGAGCGGCATCGCCGATCAGGCGGTTGTAGACGCGGTGGGACAGTTCGATCGCGAACCGGTCGTCGACCGGGTAGCGCATGCCGAGCACCCAGCAGCCCAGTTGTGCGGCCAGTGCCGCCGCCAGCGACGGTGACGGTGAGGTCCGGTCCGACGGGGACCTGGTGTTCCTGTGGACCGGTCGGAGTTCGTCCACGCGCGCGGCGAAGGCGTCGGATTCCGAGGCACCCGACGAGCACGAGGAGACCATGGCGAACTTCACCCGCGTGGCCAGGGGGCCGAGGAGGATCTGCAGGTCCTCGTTGGTGACCAGGTCCGGTGAACCGTCCTCCCGTTCGAGCAGGAGGCCGGCCGTCGATCCATGGGCGGAGACATGGAGGACGTCCCAGCCCTGTCCGTCGTTGACGACGTCCCGCAACCGCTTCCGTGTCACGCCGTACTGAAGGATCCGCAGGTCGATCGCCTTCCTGTGCACGGCGCTCACCTCCTGGAAGAGGGTCATCAGCGCGACCCTCTCCCGGCGGAGGTTGAGCGGGCTCGCGTCGTCGGGAAGGCTGAACAGGCCGAGTACCCGCAGTGCCTGTCCGGCTTCCGCCCGCGGCCGCGCCGGTGTCTGGAGGTCGAGATCGACGACGAAGCGGATGTCTCGTGAGGCGAGGGTGCGGCTGTCGGCGACGGCCAGTTCCCACGGCCAGAGGGCAAGGTGACGTGTCTGCGCCGAGGTGATGAGCCGTACGGTGAGCGGGACCGACTGGGCGATGAGCGCCTGCCCCACGGCTCCCAGGGCGTATGTGTACGCCCAATGCCCGACCTGGGTCAGGATCTCGCTCTCACCGTCGGCGGAGATGTCCGGCACGCCCGACCACTGCAAATGGCCGTGCAGGTCCTGCAGGGCATCGAACTCCCAGCAGGGTTCGGGTATGACCACCTGGTGATCGGCCAGGAACTCGCCTTCCCGGCTGAGCACCCACCTCCAGGACCTCGGCCCGTCGAAGTCCTCCACGCGGAGCTGCAACTCCAGCACCCGGCCGCCCCCTTGCCCCTGCACGTACCCGTAGCGAACAGGGGATCACTTTATGTGATCGGCCGATGCCGTGGAGAGAACTCGGATGAAAGTCGTCCGTCTTCACCAGCCGCCACGGATCACCGAACAGCAGAGCGAAGTCTCGCCACTCGTACGACAAGACTCGCCCTCTTCATCTGGTCAGCGAGGTGATGCGAAGGAAACGGCCTGGGGGTGCCCTCAGAGCACGTCCCCGTCGCGCCAGTCGAAGTCGAGCGGCGCGGCGGGGTCCAGCCGGACGCCGCCGGGCGGTGCCCACACGTAGGTGGAGCCCTCCTCCTCGGGCAGCCGCACCGGACCCTCCGGGGAGAGCGCCCCCAGCTGGCCCGGCCACACCGACCAGCCGCGGGCGAGGTAGAGCCCGGCCCCCGCCTCGGACGCCGAGAGCGCGCCGAGCTCGTAGGCCCCCGCGACGACCTCCTCCAGCCGGGCCATCACCTGCCCGCCGAGGCCCTGGCGCCGCAGGTCGGCCCGTACGGCCACCGCCTCGACGTATCCGGTGCGCAGGGCCCGTCCGCGGTGCACGACCCGCCGCTGCACGACGCTGCCGTGGGCGACGATCCGGCCGTCGACCCCGATCACGACGTGCATCCCGCCGAGCGCGTGCTCGAAGTCCTCGTCGGCGAAGTCCCCTTCGAAGGCGTCGTCGAGGAGGGACCTGATCGCCCCGAGCTCGTCGGCGGTCAGTTGCGAGGTGTGCGCGGTCAGCGTGTCCATCACTGCTCCAGCCAGTCGGTGTACCAGGTGCGGAAGTCCGTGCTCTCGGGCGTGTGGCAGCCGAAATCCTGCTCCAGGTGCCAGACTTGACCGGCCAGCGGCCCGTTGAGGATCAACCTCGCATACGTGCCGCAGCCCTGTTCGGCCAGCATGAGCGTGCCCAGGGTCAAGCCCTCGGCCTCGTCGAACCGGCGGCTGTCGTCGAACGGACGGGGCTTGCGGATCGGGCAGGGTGCTGCCAGCCGGCCCGGGCGGCGGTCGTCCCGCCACTCGTCGTCCACCGCCCAGTCGTCGTCGGCCTCGGGGCGCGGGGTGATCAGCGGCATCAGTCCGTGCTCGGGGCCCGCGGGGCCGTCGCCGACCGTCGTGACGAACGTCCGGTACTCCTCGGGCAGCCGGATGCCGTGCTCCGCCTCGAAGGCCCGGACCTCCGCCTCCGGGAGCGGCGGCCTCAGCTCGTACCGGAAGGTCTTCGCGCGCAACCGTGCCCGTACGGCCTCCGCGTCCCAGTCGCTCATCCTGCGAACGTACCAAGGACCGGGACCGCATTGCGGACGCCGAACGCCGTACACCGGCCGCCATCGGCCGAAGCGGCTCTAGCGGTCTGGACCATTGCCTCGGCACACTCGCCCCATGTCGCCCGATACCCAGCGGTGGACCCCGATCCACGGCCAGCCGTACCGTCCCGCCGCCTACCGGCCCGCGCGGATGCCCCAGCACGAATCCCTGACGCGGGCCGCCGAGTTGCGGGCCCGGATGGACGAGCGGCGGACCGTACGCCACTTCTCCCCCGACCCCGTACCGGAGCAGGTGGTCCGGGACGCGATCGCCTGCGCCGCGACCGCGCCCTCCGGGGCACACCAGCAGCCGTGGACCTTCGTCCTGGTGAAGGACCCGGCCGTGCGGCAGCAGATCCGCGCGGCCGCCGAGCAGGAGGAGCAGCTGTCCTACGACGGCCGGCTGGGCGACGAATGGCTCGCCGCCCTGCGCCCCATCGGCACGGACGCCGTGAAGACCCACCTCACGGACGCCCCGGCGCTGATCGTGGTCTTCCAGCAGCGCTACTGGCTCGGTCCGGACGGGACGAAGCGCAAGCACTACTACGTGGACGAGTCGGTCGGCATCGCGGTCGGCATGCTCCTGTCCGCCCTCCACCTGTCCGGCCTGGCGGCGCTGGTCCACACCCCGAGCCCCATGCGTTTCCTCAGCCACGTCCTGGAGCGCCCGGAGAACGAGAAGGCCTTCGCCGTCATCCCGGTGGGCTACCCGGCGGACGACTGCGAGGTCCCGGACCTGGTCCGCAAGTCCCTCGGCCAGGTCATGGTCGAGGTGTGACCACCTCGCCGCCCGGCGGCTCCGGAGCCTGCCCCGGAGCCGCGGCGGGTTGCCCTCCGCCGAGGGCCTCGGCGAGCCGCATCCCGATCCGCACCCGGTCCTGCGGAGTGCCGGCGTCCATGGCGGCCCGCACGTGCCGCAGGATCAGCCAGTCGCGGACCACCTTGGCGACTCCGAGCACGGCCGCCGTCACGATCGCCGCGGTCAGCATCAGTGGGCCCTCCGTGCCGTGGCGTACGGCGCGTAGCAGGGCCCGCGCCGCAGGGTGACGAAGGCTCCGCCCATCGCGATCTCACCGGGGAACCACGGTCGGTCCCGCAGCCGCTCGGTGATCCGGTCCGGCCGCTCCGCCAGACCACTGCGCCGCAGCCGCCGTTCGAGTTCGTCCCGGTCCACGCCGCAGCACCACTCGACGACTACGTCCTCGCCGCCGTGGGTGTAGACGTTCGCCGATCCGTGCACGACCCCAGCAGCGACCAGTAGTCCTGGGCGCCGCAGCAGCCTGCTGTTCAGCCAGTCCTGCGCCAGCACCGATCCGGGATCGCCCCCCGAACCGGCGCGCCCCCTGAGCTCCGCCACCTCGGCGGGGTGCAGGCGGTGACGGTTGCGCCGCCACAGTTGCGTCAGTCCGTCGCCGTGCTCCGGCAGCAGCGGGCGCCAGTCCGGGTCGGGGTGCACCAGCGCCACCGTTGCCCGCCCCTGCAACTGATTCAGCACCACGTTGCCGCCCATCGGGACGATGCGCAGCCCCGGCACCCCGCGCAATCCGCCATAGTGCTCGTCGATGCGCGGCAGCACCGTGGACAGGACCCGGTCAGCCATCGCCGGATGCAGGACGAGTGTCAGACCGGTGCGAGTCGGCCGGGCGGATGTGAAGCCCAGCAGCGCCCCGTCTCGGCGCTCACCTTCCCGGAGCCCGTCGGCGAGCTCGGCCACCAGAAGCGATTCGAGAGCGCGCTGCGCTTCGTCCTCGGGCTCCGGGACCGGTTGGTGGCGGGTGATCAGGCCGGCTTCGGCCCAGCCGAGGCAGGTGTGGTGCGGCAGGCCGGTGGCCTCACGGCAGATGGTCGCCACGCGATGGCGGTTGTCGGTGCGCCTGGACATACGTCTCCCCGGGCGTCGTCCCGGCACGGACGCGTAGAGGTCTCGTATCTCCTGGCAAACATCCCACCCCGTACGGGAACTCGTCAGAGCCCTGCGCTCCCCCGGGAAGCCGGGCCCGGGTGCTGGAGCGTGTCGCCGTACACGACAACTGTGTCCAGGCTAGCAGGAGTTGCCGAGGGGGGAAATGGATACCGCCCCCGCTCCGGACTTGGGGGTACCGGAGCGGGGGCGGGGTTCAGCAGGGGGCGGAGGTCAGCCCATGTGGGGGTAGCCGTACTCGGTCGGCGCGACCAGGGTCTCCTTGATGGAGCGGGTCGAGGTCCAGCGCTGCAGGTTGCTCGCGGCGCCCGCCTTGTCGTTGGTACCCGAGGCGCGGCCGCCGCCGAAGGGCTGCTGGCCGACGACGGCGCCGGTGGACTTGTCGTTGATGTAGAAGTTGCCCGCCGCGAAGCGGAGCTTCTCCATCGCGTCCGCGGCCGCGTAGCGGTCGGCGGCGATGATCGAGCCGGTCAGGGCGTACGCCGAGACGGACTCCATCTGCGCGAGCATCGCGTCGAAGTCGGCGTCCTCGTAGACGTGCATGGCGAGGATCGGGCCGAAGTACTCGGTCGTGAAGACCTCGTTCTCCGGGTCGGTGCACGCGATGACGGTCGGGCGGACGAAGTAGCCCTCCGAGTCGTCGTAGGTGCCACCGGCGATGATCTCGCAGGTCGGGTCGGCGATGGCGCGGTCGATCGCGGCCTTGTTCTTCGCGAACGAGCGCTCGTCGATGACGGCGCCGATGAAGTTGGTCAGGTCGCGGACGTCACCCATGGTGATGCCGTCGACCTCGGCCGCGAAGGCCTCCTTGAAGCCGTCGTTCCAGATCGAGGCCGGGACGTAGGCGCGCGAGGACGCCGAGCACTTCTGGCCCTGGAACTCGAAGGAACCGCGGGTCAGGGCGGTCTTCAGGACGGCGCGGTCCGCGGACGGGTGCGCGACGACGAAGTCCTTGCCGCCGGTCTCGCCGACCAGGCGCGGGTAGGACTTGTACTTCTCGATGTTGTTGCCGACCGTCTTCCACAGGTACTGGAAGGTCTTGGTCGAGCCGGTGAAGTGGATGCCGGCCAGCTCGGGGTGGTTCAGGGCCACCTCGGAGACGGCGATGCCGTCGCCGGTCACCAGGTTGATGACGCCCTTGGGCAGGCCGGCCTCCTCCAGGAGCTCCATGAGGAGGATCGCGGAGTGGGTCTGCGTCGGGGACGGCTTCCACAGGACCACGTTGCCCATGAGGGCGGGGGCGGTCGGCAGGTTGCCGGCGATGGCCGTGAAGTTGAACGGCGTGATCGCGTAGACGAAGCCCTCGAGCGGGCGGTGGTCGCTGCGGTTCCACACGCCGGCGGAGTTCGCGACCGGCTGCTCGGCCAGGATCTGGCGGGCGAAGTGGACGTTGAAGCGCCAGAAGTCGACGAGCTCGCACGGGGTGTCGATCTCGGCCTGCTGCGCGGTCTTCGACTGGCCCAGCATGGTGGAGGCGGCGAGCTTCTCGCGCCACGGGCCGGACAGCAGCTCGGCGGCGCGCAGGATGATCGCGGCGCGGTCGTCGAAGGACATCGAACGCCAGGCCGGGGCGGCGGCCAGGGCGGCGTCGATCGCCTCCTGCGCGTCGGCCTCGGTGGCGTTGGCGTAGGTGCCGAGCACCGACTGGTGGTCGTGCGGCTGGACCACGTCGAAGCGCTCACCGCCGCCCATCCGCTTGACGCCGTTGATCGTCATCGGAAGTTCGATCGGGTTCTCGGACAGCAGCTTGAGCTGCGCTTCGAGCCGCGTGCGCTCCGGGGTACCGGGGGCGTACGAGTGGACCGGCTCGTTGACCGGCGCGGGGACCTGGGTCACAGCATCCATGGGGCTGGTAACTCCTTGAGCTAGTGGGGTGCCTAGTTCTTGGTGATCATCGAGCGGACGAAGAAGAGCAGGTTGGCCGGCTTCTCCGCGAGGCGGCGCATGAAGTAGCCGTACCAGTCCGTCCCGTACGCGGTGTACACACGCATCCGGTGGCCCTCGGCGGCGAGCCGCAGGTGCTCCTCGCTGCGGATGCCGTACAGCATCTGGAACTCGTACTCGTCCAGCTTGCGCCCGGCCTTGCGGGCGAGCTCCTGGCCGATGGCGATCAGGCGCGGGTCGTGCGACCCGATCATCGGGTAGCCCTCGCCGTCCATCAGGATCTTCAGGATCCGGACGTACGCCTTGTCGATCTCCGCCTTGTCCAGGTACGCGACCTCGGCGGGCTCCTTGTAGGCGCCCTTGACGATGCGGACGCGACTGCCGGCGGCGGCCAGGCGGCGGGCGTCGGCCTCCGTGCGGAAGAGGTACGCCTGGATCACGCAGCCGGTCTGCGGGAAGTCCCGGCGCAGCTCCTCGTGGATGGCGAACATCGAGTCGAGGGTGGTGTGGTCCTCGGCGTCGAGGGTCACGGTGGTGCCGATGGCGGCCGCGGCCTCGACGACCGGGCGGACGTTGGCGAGGGCGAGCTCGTGGCCGCCCTCCAGGGCCTGGCCGAACATCGACAGCTTGACGGACATCTCGGCCTTCTCGCCGAGACCGAGCTCCGCGAGGCGCTCGATGAGCTGGAGGTAGGCGTCCCGGGCGGCGTGGGACTGCGCCACCTCGGTGATGTCCTCGCCCACGACGTCGAGGGTGACCTCAAGACCGTTGCGCGTGAGCTCCTCGACGATCGGGATGACCTGATCGACGGTCTCGCCGGGGATGAACCGATTCACCACGGGCTTGGTCACCGGGGCGGCGGAGACGATACGACGCATCTTGTCGCTGCGCGAAGCGGCGAGGATCACGGGACCCAGCACGGGGGCACCTCCAACGGGTGGCAGAAGAAAAGCGCAAGTAAAACCACCGTGAAACCTAAGGATCGCTTTGATCCTCTGCCATCGACAGCTGTCACGCATCCGTGTCCCGGATCTCATACATCTGTCTGAAGGGTCCGCGCCGAGGTGGGAGAATATCCGCGTGAAGGGCGATTACCAGGACCTGGTGGACGAGATCTCCGCGCTGCTCGGCGCCCCGGCGACCCTGGAGAACCGGGACTTCCGGCTGATCGCCTTCGGCGCGCACGACAGCGATGACGATCTCGCGATGGACCCGGTACGGACCCGCTCGATCCTGACCCGGCAGTCGACGGCGGCCGTCCGGTCCTGGTTCGAGGGCTTCGGCATCGCCCGCGCCACCGGGCCCGTGCGGATCCCGGCGGCGCCCGACGCCGGAGTGTTCCGCGGGCGGATCTGCCTGCCGGTGCGGTACCGGGGCATCGTGCAGGGCTACGTGTGGCTGCTGGACCAGGAGCCCGGCAAGCCCGGGCCCGAGCCGGCGGCGCTGGACGCGGCCATGGAGGTGGCCCAGCGCATCGGGGTGCTGCTCGCCGAGGAGGCCAAGGCCGGGGCCGACCTGTCGCGGGAGTTCCTGGCGGTGCTCACGGCCGGCCGGGGCTGGCAGCAGGACATGGCGGTGGCCGCGCTGCGGGCGGCTCTCGGCCCGGGCGGGGACGGACTGCACGCGGCGGTCTGCGTGGCGCCGTGGCCCGGGGAGGCTCCGGCGTCGGTGCCGGGCGCGGCGGCGGTGTGCGTCGTACCGCGGCGGGGCGGGGGCGAGCCGGGCGGCCCGGCCGGACCCGGCGCGGGATCGGGGCCGGGGCCGGGGTCGGAGCCCGCGGGTGAACCGGCTCTGGCCGTACTGCTCCGGCTGCGCTCGACGGACGCCCTGGCTCCGGCCCTGGCGGCGGTGACGCGGCTGCTGCCGCGCGCGGCGCAGACGACGGGCACGGGCGGCGGGAACGCCGGGTCGGGCGGAGGGAAAACCGGAGCGGGCGGCGGGAGCGCAGGGTCGGGCGGAGGCGCCGGGTCCACGAGCGCCACCGCGGCCACCGCGCACCGGGTGACCGCCGGCGTCGCCGACCCCGTACGCGGACTCGCGGACCTGCCCGCCGCCTGGGAGCAGGCCGTCGCCTCCGCCCGGGCGGCCGCGGCCCAGCCCCGCTTCGGCCCTGTCGCCCAGTGGTCGGCGATCGGCCCGTACCGGCTGCTGACGGCACTCACCGCCGATCCGGTGGACGACCCCGCGGCCCGCACGCTGCTGACCCCGGCCCACCGCGAACTCGCCCGTACCGCCGAGGTCTTCCTGGACTGCGCGGGCCAGGCGGGCCGCGCGGCGGCCGCCCTGGGCATCCACCGTCAGACCCTCTACTACCGGCTGGGCCGGGTGGAGCAGTTGACCGGCCTGGACCTGGACGAGGGCGAGGACCGGCTGCTGCTCCACATGGCCCTGAAGGCCTCCCGCCTGGCCTAGGGGGTGCCCGCGGGCCGGGTCATCGCCTCGGCCGCGCGGCGCATGCCCTCGGTGAACTCCTCGGCGGTGGACGCCGACTCCGGGTCGAAGAGCCACTGGATCATCAGGCCGTGCAGCAGCGCCTGGTAGAAGCCGCCCAGGGTGCGGACGTCCCGCTCGTCGAGCTGGTCCTCCGGGGTGTCGGTGAGCATCGCGATCAGCCCCCGGCGTCCCTCCGCCTGGGAGGCGGCGAGCATCGCCCGCAACTCCGGCTTCTCGTCCCGGCCGAGCGCCACCTCCAGGCTGGCCGCCCAGATCGGCCCCGACTTCTCGTGCTGGGCCAGCACTCCCTCCCACAGGGCGCGGAAGCGCTCCATCGAGCCGCCCTGGCCGTCGAGTCCGTCCTGGAAGACCGCACCCCACTCCTCGATGAGGCCGATGAACGCCTCGGTCAGGAGGGCGTCCTTGGAACCGTAGTGGTAGCCGATGGAGGCCAGGTTGGTCCCCGAGGCACTGACGATGTCGCGCGCGGTCGTGCGCACGAACCCCTTCTCGACCAGGCACTTCTTGGCGCCTTCAAGCAGATCTTCGCGATGTCCCATGGCCACACGGTAGCAAGACAAGCGTCCCAGACAACAGTTCTACACATCCGTCATAGACAAGCGTTTAATACGTCTGTATGTTTCTGCTCATGACAACTCCCGCTGCCACAGCGCGACGTGCCGGCCGCCGTGAATGGACCGCCTTCACCGTCCTCCTGCTGCCCCTGCTCCTGGTCTCGATGGACGTCTCCGTCCTCTACTTCGCCATCCCGGCCATCACCGACCAGCTGGACCCGAGCTCCACCCAGCAGCTCTGGATCTTCGACAGCTACGGCTTCGCCCTCGCCGGCCTGCTCATCACGATGGGCTCGCTCGGCGACCGGATCGGCCGCCGCAAGCTGCTGCTGATCGGCGCGACCGCCTTCGGCCTCGCCTCGATCGGGGCCGGCTACGCCACCAGCGCCGAGATGCTCATCGCCTGCCGTGTCCTGCTCGGCATCGGCGGCGCGACCCTGATGCCCTCCACGCTGGCCCTCGTACGGAACCTCTTCCAGGACGACAAGCAGCGCGGTCAGGCCATCGCCATCTGGTCCGGCGCCATGACCGGCGGCATCGCCCTCGGCTCGGTGCTCAGCGGGGTGATGCTCAACCACTTCTACTGGGGCTCCGTCTTCCTCATCAACGTGCCCGCGATGCTGCTCCTGCTGATCCTGGTCCCGGTCCTGGTCCCCGAGTTCAAGGACCCCGCCCCCGGCCGCTTCGACCTCGCGAGCGTCCCGCTGTCCATGGCCGCCGTACTGCCGGTCGTCTACGGGCTCAAGGAGATCGCCGCCGAGGGCTTCGAACCCCTCTACCTGGGCTGCCTCGCGGCCGGTCTCGCCTTCGGATACGTCTTCGTCCGCCGCCAGCGCACCCGTGACGACGCCATGGTGAGCCGGGCGCTGTTCCGGGGCCGCGGCTTCGGGGCGGGCATCGGGCTGAACTCCGTCGCCGCCTTCGCCATGATGGGCTCGGCCTACTTCACCACCCAGTACCTCCAGTCGGTGCTCGGGATGGGCACCCTGGAAGCCGCCCTGTGGAGCCTGGCCCCCTCGGTCGTCATCGGCGCCGCGGCCCCGGCCTCCGCTGCCATGGCCCAGAAGACGGACCGGGCCTACGTCATCGCCGGCGGGTTCGTCCTCGGCGCCGTCGGCTTCGCCCTGCTGAGCCTGGCGGGCGCCGACTCGCTGTGGCTGGTCCTGGCCGGCGCCGGGGTGCTGGCCTCGGGCATCGTCTCCGTGATGTCCCTGGTCTCCGACATGGCGCTCGCCTCGGCGCCCGCCGAGAAGGCCGGTTCGGCGGCCTCACTGCTCGAGACCGGGGCGGAGTTCGGCGGCGCGCTGGGCATGGCCGTCCTCGGCAGCCTGGGCACCGCGGTCTACCGCGACGACCTGGCCGGCGCCGAACCCGCGGTCCGGGAGACCCTGGGCGGGGCCGTCGCCACCGCCCACCACATCGGCGGGCCCGCCGGGGAGCAGGTGCTGGCCCTGGCCCGGGAGGCCTTCGTCCACGGGATGCAGTACGCGGCCTGGGGCGGTACGGCGCTGCTGCTCGGGGCGGCCGTGCTCGCCGCGGCTCTGATGCGCGGGATCGAAGCACCCGCCCCGCCCGCGGCGGAGCCCGCCGACGCTTCCCGGATCCCGGTCCAGGAGGCGACGTACAACTGAATGGCCCGCCGCGGCAGGCGGCCGACGGAACGCGAAAGGGCCCGGGGGTCTCCCCCGGGCCCTTCGTTCACGCCACTACCCGGACGGGCTCAGGCGAGGCTGACCGTGCGCGCCGAGACGGCGCCGATCTCGGCGGCGATGTCCGCGAGGACGTTCGCCGGGACCGCGGCGTCGACGGTGAGGACGGCGAGCGCCTCGCCGTGCGCCTCCGCACGGGCCACCTGCATGCCCGCGATGTTCAGGCCGCCCTCGCCGAGGACGCGGCCGACGGTGCCGACCACGCCGGGGCGGTCGGTGTAGCGCAGGACGACCATGTGGTCGGCGAGCGACAGGTCCACGTCGTACTCGCCGACGCCGACGATCTTCTGGAGGTGCTTCGGGCCCGCGAGCGTGCCGGAGACCGAGACCTCCTGACCGTCCGACAGGGTGCCGCGCACGGTCACCACGTTGCGGTGGTCCGGGGACTCCGAGCTGGTCGTCAGACGGACCTCGACGCCGCGCTCCTGCGCGAACAGCGGGGCGTTGACGTAGGAGACCGTCTCGTCGACGACGTCCTCGAAGACACCCTTGAGGGCGGAGAGTTCCAGCACCTTGACGTCGTGCTGGGTGATCTCGCCGCAGACCTCGACGTCGAGGCGGACCGCGACCTCGCCCGCGAGGGCGGTGAAGATGCGGCCGAGCTTCTCCGCGAGCGGCAGGCCCGGACGGACGTCCTCGGCGATGACACCGCCCTGGACGTTGACCGCGTCCGGCACGAGCTCACCGGCGAGCGCGAGGCGCACCGACTTGGCGACCGAGACACCGGCCTTCTCCTGGGCCTCGTCCGTGGACGCGCCGAGGTGCGGGGTGCAGACGACCTGGTCGAGTTCGAAGAGCGGGGAGTCCGTGCAGGGCTCCTTCGCGTACACGTCGAGGCCGGCGCCGGCGACGCGGCCCTCCTTGATGGCCGTGTACAGCGCGGCCTCGTCGACGATCCCGCCGCGGGCGGCGTTGACGATACGGACCGACGGCTTCACCTTGTGCAGGGCCTCGTCCCCGATGAGACCGAGGGTCTCGGGAGTCTTGGGCAGGTGCACGGTGATGAAGTCGGCGACCTCCAGGAGCTCGTCCAGCGCCAGCATCTTGACGCCCATCTGGGCGGCGCGCGCGGGCTGTACGTAGGGGTCGTACGCGACGACCTTCATGCCGAAGGCCGACATGCGCTGGGCGACCAGCACGCCGATGCGGCCGAGGCCGACGACGCCGAGGGTCTTCTCGCTGAGCTCGACGCCCGTGTACTTGTTCCGCTTCCACTCGCCGTTCTTCAGGGCGGTGTTGGCCTGCGGAATGTTGCGGGCGGTGGCGACGAGCAGGCCGCAGGCCAGCTCGGCCGCGGTCACGATGTTCGAGGTCGGCGCGTTGACGACCATCACGCCGGCCTTCGTGGCGGCGGAGACGTCCACGTTGTCCAGACCGACACCGGCGCGCGCGACGACCCGCAGCTTCTTGGCCGCGGCGATGGCCTCGGCGTCGACCTTGGTGGCGGAGCGGACGAGGATCGCGTCGACGTCGACGATCGCGGGCAGCAGCTCGGCGCGGTCCGCGCCGTTGCAGTGCCGGATCTCGAAGTCCGGGCCCAGCGCCTCGACGGTGGCGGGCGACAGCTCTTCGGCGATGAGTACGACAGGTTTCGAGCTCACGTGGGTCATCCTCACAAGTCCAGTGCGGACGGCCGTCCCGACGGCCGCAGGCGGTGGAGGGGGTAGCCGCGTGGAAGACGCACGACACTGTGGGCCTGACGCGTATGTGTTCAGCAGTGTAGTGGCGCCGACGGGCCGGATTTCCGCCTGTACGGAAGGATCACCCGTCCGTGGTTGGCCGGGGTGGACAAGCCGTGCCCCTGAAGACCGGATTCCGGTGCGGTGTCCCCCGTCCGGTGATGCGCGGCGGGGCCGGGACTCCAGGTGTCCCGGCCCCGCCGCCACACGATCAGCTCTCGTCGCTGTCGACCCAGCTCATCAGCTTGCGGAGCTTCTTGCCGGTGGTCTCCAGCAGGTGCTCCTCGTCGGCCTTCTTGTACTCGTTGTACTTCGGCAGACCGGCCTTGTACTCGGCCATCCAGGTGTTGGCGAACTCGCCGCTCTGGATCTCCGCGAGGACCTTCTTCATCTCGGCCTTGGTGGCGTCGGTGATGACGCGCGGGCCGGTGATGTAGTCGCCCCACTCGGCGGTCTCGGAGACCGACCAGCGCATCTTCTCCAGGCCGCCCTCGTACATGAGGTCGACGATGAGCTTCAGCTCGTGCAGGCACTCGAAGTAGGCGATCTCCGGCTGGTAGCCGGCCTCGGTCAGGGTCTCGAAACCGGCCTTGACCAGGGCGGAGGCGCCACCGCAGAGGACGGCCTGCTCACCGAACAGGTCGGTCTCGGTCTCCTCGGTGAAGGTGGTCTTGATGACGCCGGCACGGGTGCCGCCGATGCCGGCCGCGTACGAGAGCGCGAGCGCGAAGGCGTTGCCCGAGAAGTCCTGCTCGACGGCGGCGATGCACGGAACGCCGCGGCCCTCCTCGTACTGACGGCGGACCAGGTGGCCCGGGCCCTTGGGGGCGACGAGGGCGACGTCCACGTTGGCCGGGGGCTTGATGAAGCCGTAGCGGACGTTGAAGCCGTGGCCGAAGAAGAGCGCGTCGCCCTCCTGGAGGTGCTCCTTGATGGACTCCTCGTAGATCTCGGCCTGCAGCGGGTCCGGGGTGAGGATCATGATGACGTTCGCCCAGGCGGCGGCCTCGGCCACGGGGACGACCTTCAGACCCTGCTCCTCGGCCTTGGCCTTGGACTTCGAGCCCTCCTTCAGACCGACGACGACGTCGACGCCGGAGTCACGGAGCGACAGCGCGTGGGCGTGGCCCTGGCTGCCGTAACCGATGACCGCGACCTTGCGGCCCTGGATGATGGACAGGTCGGCGTCGTTCTCGTAGAACAGCTCGGCCACTGGGATATCTCCTTGGTGCGCTGGTGTTGCTCCCACCGTACGGCGGGGAACGGAATCTGAGTTTCTCGGTCTCGCTATGCGAGCAGGGCGTGTCCTGCCCGGCCGACGTGTCCGCCGGGCCGGGCCGGGCGGGTCAGGCGCTGCGGTCGAGCGCGCGCAGGCTGCGGTCCGTGATGGACCGTCCGCCACGCCCTATGGCGATCGTGCCGGACTGGACGAGCTCCTTGATGCCGAAGGGCTCCAGCATCTTGAGCATCGCGCCGAGCTTGTCGGTACCGCCGGTGGCCTCGATGGTGACGGCCTCCGGGGAGACGTCGACCGTCTTGGCGCGGAAGAGCTGGACGATCTCGACGATCTGCGAACGGGTCTCGTTGTCGGCGCGGACCTTCACCAGGACGAGCTCGCGCTCGATGGCGTTGTGCGGCTCCAGCTCGACGATCTTGAGGACGTTGACCAGCTTGTTCAGCTGCTTGGTCACCTGCTCCAGCGGGAGGTCCTCGACGTTGACGACGATGGTGATGCGGGAGATGTCGGGGTGTTCGGTGACGCCGACCGCGAGGGAGTCGATGTTGAACCCGCGGCGGGAGAACAGGGCGGCGATCCGGGCGAGGATGCCGGGCGTGTTCTCGACCAGGACGGAGAGCGTGTGCTTGGACATGTGGGGCGTTCTCTCTCTCGGGCTCTCTCGGCTCAGTCGTCTTCGTTGTCGCCGAAGTCGGGACGGACGCCCCGGGCTGCCATGACCTCGTCGTTGGAGGTGCCGGCGGCGACCATCGGCCACACCATGGCGTCCTCGTGGACGATGAAGTCGATGACGACGGTACGGTCGTTGATCGCGTTGGCCTCGGCGATGACCTTGTCGAGGTCGGCCGGGTCCTCGCAGCGCAGCGCCACGCAGCCCATGGCCTCAGCCAGCTTGACGAAGTCCGGGACGCGCGTGCCCTTGCGGGGCGCGAGGGACTCGCCGAGCTGGGAGCCGACCGTGTCGTGACCGGTCTCGTCGGCGTGCAGAACGGTGTTGGAGTAGCGCTGGTTGTAGAACAGGGTCTGCCACTGGCGGACCATGCCCAGCGCACCGTTGTTGATGATCGCGACCTTGATCGGGATGTTGTTCAGGGCGCAGGTGACCAGTTCCTGATTGGTCATCTGGAAGCAGCCGTCGCCGTCGATCGCCCAGACCGTGCGCTCGGGCATGCCGACCTTGGCGCCCATCGCGGCCGGGACCGCGTAGCCCATGGTTCCGGCACCGCCGGAGTTCAGCCAGGTGCGGGGCTCCTCGTACTTGACGAAGTGCGAGGCCCACATCTGGTGCTGGCCGACGCCGGCCGCGAAGATCGTGCTCTTCGGGGCGAGCGCGCCGATCCGCTCGATGACCTGCTGGGGCGAGAGGCTGCCGTCGGTGGGCAGGTCGTAGCCCAGCGGGTAGGTGTCGCGCCAGCGGCTGAGGTCGTTCCACCAGGCGGTGTAGTCGCCGGCGTTGCCCTCGGTGTGCTCGGCCTGGACGGCCTGGATCAGGTCGGCGATGACCTCGCGGGCGTCTCCGACGATCGGGACGTCGACCGCGCGGTTCTTGCCGATCTCGGCGGGGTCGATGTCCGCGTGGATGATCTTGGCGAAGGGTGCGAAGCTGTCGAGCTTGCCGGTGACGCGGTCGTCGAAGCGGGTGCCGAGCGCGATCAGCAGGTCCGACTTCTGCAGCGCGGTGACGCCCGTGACGGAGCCGTGCATGCCCGGCATGCCGACGTGCAGCGGGTGGCTGTCGGGGAAGGAGCCCAGCGCCATCAGGGTGGTGCAGACCGGGACGCCGGTCAGCTCGGCGAGGACCTTCAGCTCGGCGGTCGCGCCGGACTTCATGACGCCGCCGCCGACGTACAGGACCGGGCGCTTGGCCTGGCAGATGAGCTTGGCGGCCTCACGGATCTGCTTGGCGTGCGGCTTGGTGACCGGCCGGTAACCGGGGAGGTCCTGGGTGGGCGGCCACGAGAAGGTGGTCTTCGCCTGCAGGGCGTCCTTGGCAATGTCGACCAGGACCGGGCCGGGACGGCCGGTGGCCGCGATGTGGAAGGCCTCGGCGATCGTCCGCGGGATGTCCTCGGCCTTGGTGACCAGGAAGTTGTGCTTGGTGATCGGCATCGTGATGCCGACGATGTCCGCCTCCTGGAAGGCGTCGGTGCCGATCGCCTTGGAGGAGACCTGACCGGTGATCGCGACCAGCGGGACGGAGTCCATGTGCGCGTCGGCGATCGGGGTGACGAGGTTGGTGGCGCCCGGGCCGGACGTGGCCATACAGACGCCGACCTTGCCGGTGGCCTGCGCGTAACCGGTCGCGGCGTGACCGGCCCCCTGCTCGTGGCGGACCAGGATGTGACGGACCTTCTTCGAGTCCATCATCGGGTCGTACGCGGGGAGGATGGCGCCGCCCGGAATACCGAAGACGGTGTCGCACCCCACCTCTTCGAGAGAGCGGATGAGGGACTGCGCACCCGTGACGTGCTCAACTGCGGCGGACTGCTGTCCGCCGGAACGGGGCCGCGGCTGCGGATGGTGGGCCCCGGTGGCCTGCTCGGTCATCGGCATTCTCTTCTCGAAGCTGAGGGTTTTACGCGGATTCGACTCTGTGCCAGTGCAACAAAAAACCCCTCGTGCCAGGAGGCAAGCGAGGGGAGCGCGTCGGGGGTGTTGAGCGGGGACATGCAGGTCCCAGCTTCAGCCGACGCGCTTTCCAAGTACGAGAATTCGGGTGCGCATGGCATTGACCCTCCCTCCGGCGGGAGGGTGATGTCAAGTAGGTGGGACGGGCGTCTCATTATGTGAGCCTCTGCGGATGGCCATCGAGCCCCCGGAGGAGCCGCCGGCCAGTGCTGGCTGGGCCGCTCCGCCCGGTACTGGGAACGTACCGCGCACCAGCGCGCGGCGCAGCCTGTACTCGTCGAGCGGGCCGGAAAAAGCCATTCCCTGGCCGTGCGTGCACCCCATCGCGCGCAGCGCCAGCACCTGCTCGGGCAGGTCCACGCCGTCCGCCACCGACCGCATGCCGAGGTCGTTTGCGATCCGCAAGAGACCAGCGGTGATCTTGTGCAGCCGGGCGGACTCGACCACGCCCTCCACCAGGCCCCGGTCCAGCTTGAGCATGTCCACGGGAAGGCGGCGCAGGGCGCTGATGGCCGCGTAGCCGCTGCCGAAGCCGTCCAGGGAGATACCCACCCCGAGCCGGTGCAGGGCCGTCAGACGGCGCTCCAGGTCGTCGAAGGGCACTCTGGGGTCCGATACGGCGAGCTCCAGCACCAGGGCCCCGGAAGGCAGCCCGTGCCGGGTCAGCAGTGCTTCCACGGAGCCGAGCGGCATGGACCGGTCCAGGAGCCGCTGAGCGGTCATCCGCACGGCCACCGGTACGTCGTGCCCGGCCCGGTGCCGGTCGGCGGCCTGCTCGACGGCCTCCTCCAGCAGCCAGCGCCCCAGCTCGGCGGTGCGCGAGGCGTCCTGGCCGGCGGCTCCGGGGCCACCGGCACCGCCGGCGCCGCCCTCGCTGTACTCGGCGACCCGGAGGAACTCCGCCGGGGTGAAGAGGATCCCCTGGGCGGAGCGCCAGCGGGCCTGGGCGGCGACGGCCGCCACCTCGCCGGTGGCCAGCGAGACCACGGGCTGGTGCAGCAGGGCGAACTCGCCCTCGTGCAGTGCCGTCCGCAGCCGCCCGGCCAGCTCGGCCTTGCGCACGACTTCGGCCTGCATCTGCGGGGCGTACATCTCGACGCGGTCCTTGCCGCCCGCCTTGGCCCGGTACATCGCGAGATCCGCGTTGCGCATCAGGTCCGAAGGGGTGATGCCGGGGTCCGCGAAGGCCGCTCCGATGCTCGCGGCGACCCGGACCTCGCTGCCGCCGATCCGGTACGGCTGGGAGAGGGTCGTGCGCAGCCGGTCGGCGATCTCCCGCACCTGGTACTCGCGGGCGCCGACGTCGCGGCTGCCGTCACCCAGGATCAGCGCGGCGAACTCGTCGCCGCCGAGGCGGGCCGCCGTGTCCCCGGCCCGGACCGAGTCCTGGAGCCTGCGGGCGGCTTCGACGAGCAGCTCGTCACCGGCCTGGTGGCCGATGGTGTCGTTGACCGCCTTGAAGCCGTCGAGGTCGATGAAGAGCACGGCGGTGCTGTGGTCGCCCGCGCGCCGGCCGGTCAGGGCCTGCCGCACACGACGGGTGAACAGGGCCCGGTTGGGCAGGTCGGTCAGCGCATCGTGTTCGGCACTGTGCTGGAGCTGCGCCTGGAGCCGGACCCGTTCAGTGACGTCGCGGCTGTTGAGGATGAGCCCGCCCTGGTGCCGGTTGACGGTGGACTCCACGTTGAGCCACTCGCCGTCGCCCGACTCGAAGCGGCACTCGATGCGGGTGGTGGGCTCCTCGGTCGGCGGTGCGGCGAGGAAGCGGCGTACCTCGTGGACCACCCGGCCGAGGTCGTCGGGGTGGATCAGGGTGGCGAGCTCGGTGCCGACCAGCTCCTCCGCCTCACGGCCGTAGACCCCGGCGGCGGCGGGACTGACGTAGCGCAGGGTGCCGGTGGGCGCGGCGATCATGATGACGTCGCTGGAGCCCTGGACCAGGGAGCGGAAGTGGTTCTCCTTCTGGGCCAGTTCCTGGGTCAGCGCGATGTTGTCGAGGAGCATGATGCCCTGCCGGATGACGAGGGCGAGCACGACCGTGCAGCCGGTGAAGACGACCATCCGGTCCACCTTCCGGCCGTCCACGACGTTGTACAGGATGCCGAGGGTGCACACGGCGGCCGCGAGGTACGGGGTGAGGGCGGGCAGCGAGCCGGTGATCGGGCGGCTGTGCGTCCGGTCCACCCGCGGGCGCCCGGCCGGCTCCGGGTGCGGATGGAGGCGCCGGGCGCCCCAGGGCGCGTACGCGAGGAGCAGCGATCCCGCGAACCAGCCGGCGTCGAGCAGTTGTCCGGACTGGTACTCGGCGCTCAGCAGGGGCGAGGTGAACAGGGCGTCGCTGAGCACGGTCAGGGCCAGCGCCGCGATGGCGGTGTTGACGGCGGAGCGGTTGGTCTCGCTGCGGCGGAAGTGCAGGACCAGGACCATCGAGACGAGCGCGATGTCCAGGAGCGGGTAGGCGAGGG
Organism: Streptomyces spororaveus; assembly: GCF_016755875.1. Taxonomy (NCBI): domain Bacteria; kingdom Bacillati; phylum Actinomycetota; class Actinomycetes; order Kitasatosporales; family Streptomycetaceae; genus Streptomyces; species Streptomyces spororaveus. The sequence continues at coordinate 2,865,635 of NZ_BNED01000005.1, forward strand.
AGAGCGCGGCGCGCGGGACGCTGCCGGGGGCGCCGGACTGGGCGGTCCGCGCCGCGTGGGCCAGGGCCAGGCTCCAGGAGAGGGTGAGCAGGGAGCCGCCGATGAGCCAGGAGTCGAGTCCGAGGCACACCCAGCCTGCGCGGGTGACCGGGCGTTTGGCGAGGACGAGCAGGCCCACGATGGCGGGCGGGGCGAAGCAGAGGAAGGCGAAGTCGGCGAGCGAGGGTTTCGGCACCTCCTGGCCCAGGATCACCTCGTACCAGCCCCAGACCGCGTTGCCGCCGGCGCCCATGAGGGAGGAGAAGGCGAAGAGCAGCCAGGCGGGGCGTTCGCGGCTGTCGATCGCCCTCGCGTAGGAGTAGCAGGAGACCGCGGCGAGTAAGCCGGCCGCGCTGAGTCCGAAGTCGCCCATGATCTCGGCGACTTCCTCCGATCCCCAGTTGAGGGCGGCGCCGACGGCGTACCCGCCGCTGACCACCGCGAGGAGCAGCTGCATCGCCAGGCCCTTGCCGCCGCCCGAGACGGAGGGCCGGTCCAGGAGCGCCGCCCCCGGGGAACTCACCGGTCCCCCTCGCCGGCTGGTTCCGGTGCAGCCCAGTCTCGGCAGCGTCGCCTCCGGCGGCTGTGCCGCATCGGATCCTTCGTCCATTGGCCGTGCATCGCCCGTCGCCCCCCAAAGTGTCCGATCACTCCCCAGCGCCAGACGTTCCCGGCGCAGCCCCTTCTTCCGGACGATACACCACTTTCGTCACTCAGGGACATAGTCTCTCTACTCTCCGTTACCGATCGGGGAGTTGTGTCCACCCAGCGCATTCGGGTGACTGCGGAGCGTGGGCATCACGCGTCACTCGGTGATCAACACCGTGTGCTCCACCGGTTCCCCGGCGGCGAACCGGGTGAGCTGGCGGGCCAGCAGGCGCTTGGCCCTCGGCTCGAACGCCGAGCTGCTGCCGCCGACATGAGGTGTGATCAGGACATTCGGAGCATGCCAGAGCGGGTGGCCGGCGGGCAGCGGTTCCGGGTCGGTGACGTCGAGTGCGGCGCGCAGCCGGCCCGACTCCACTTCCGCCAGCAGGGACTTGGTGTCGACGACGGGACCGCGCGACACGTTCACGAGCAGGGCGCCGTCCTTCATCCGGCCGAGGAAGTCGGCGCCGGCCAGGCCCCGGGTGGCGTCGGTCAGCGGGGTCACGAGGATGACCACATCGGCCCGGGGCAGGAGCCCGGGCAGGTCGGCGAGGGTGTGCACGGGCCCGCGTGCGGTGGTCCGGGCCGTACGCGCCACCCGCGCGACCGGCCCGCATTCGAAGGCCGCGAGCCGGTCCTCGATGGCCGAGCCGATCGATCCGTAGCCGATGATCAGAACCGACTTGTCGGCGAGGGCGTCGTAGAAGCCGGAACGCCATTCCTCGCGGTCCTGGCCGCGGACCATGCCGGGGATGCCGCGCAGGGAGGCGAGGGTCAGCGCGAGGGCGAGTTCGGCGGTGCTGGCCGTGTGGACCCCGACGGCGTTGCACAGCCGTACGCCGGGACGCAGGTCGCCGAGGCGGCCCCGCACGTCGTCGATGCCGGCGGTCAGGGTCTGGACGACCTGGACCGCGGTCATCTCCGCCAGCGGGCGCACGGTGACCTCGGGGGACTTCATGTAGGGCGTCACGTAGAAGACGCAGTCGGCCGGATCGGCCGGGAAGGCCTCCCCGCCGTCCCAGAGGCGGTACCGGAAGGAGTCGGGGAGGCCCTCGATCTCCTCGGCGGGGAACGGGAGCCAGACATCCGGGGTCATTGCAGTCATGATCACGAGGCTATGCCAAGGCATCCGGATCAAGCCGTTAGTTTGAGGGCCGGAGCCGGAGGGGGACGCAGGGGTGGAGCGCAGGTCGATCGGGGCGGGGGCACTGACGGTGGGCGCCATCGGCCTCGGCTGTATGCCGATGAGCTGGGCGTACGCGCCTTCGCGACGGCGGGGTCAGGAGTCGCTGGCCGCCGTGCACACGGCACTGGACCTGGGGTCGAACCTGCTGGACACGGCCGACGTGTACGGGCCGTTCACCAATGAGCTGCTGCTCGGGCGGGTGCTGCGGGAACGGCGGTCCGAGGCGTTCGTCTCGGCCAAGGTGGGCCTGCGGGCGGGTGACCAGCACGTGGTCGCCGACGGGCGGCCCGCCTATCTGCGGCGGGCCTGCGACGCCTCGCTGCGGCGGCTGCGGACCGACGTCATAGACCTCTACCAGCTGCACCGGGTCGATCCGGACGTGCCCGTGGAGGAGACCTGGGGAGCCATGGCCGAGCTGGTGGGCGCGGGCAAGGTGCGGGCGCTCGGGTACTGCGCGCTGGGCGCCGGCGCCGGGCCCGGGGCCGGGCGGAGCGGGGACCGTGGGTACCGGACCACCCTGCGGCACCTGGAGCGGCTGCAGCAGGTGTTCCCGGTGAGCGCGGTGCAGGCGGAGCTGTCGGTGTGGTCCCCGCAGGCGGCGTGGCAGCTGCTGCCGTGGTGCGCGGCGCGCGGGGTCGGTTTCCTGGCGGCGATGCCGCTGGGCAGCGGTTTCCTGACGGGGTCCCTCACACCGGGTGAGGGGTTCGAGCCGCAGGACGTGCGGGCCCGGCATCCGCGGTTCACGGCGGAGGCGATGGCGTCGAACCAGGTGCTGCTGGCGGGGCTGCGGCAGGTGGCCCGGCGGCACGGCCCCGAGGTCACGGTCGCGCAGGTTGCCCTGGCATGGGTGCTGGCGCAGGGGCCGCAGGTGGTGCCGGTGCCGGGGGCCGACCGGGCGCCGTGGGCGGCGGAGAACGCGGCGGCGGCGCAGGTCCGGCTCTCGGCCGGGGATCTGGCCGAGATCGCGGCCCTTCCGGTCGAAGTGGGAGCCTGGGACTGATCCGGGGCCGGTCCGGGGCCGGTCCGGGGGCCGTCCAGCAACCACTCGATCGAGTGTACGAGTGGTGGAACTTCGCGTACTGCCGGAGCTGTTGAGACAGATGAAGGGCACGATCGGAGGACCGGAAGGGAGCAGGGCGATGCGATACGGAAGTTCTCCCGGGCAGGTGGGATCCGGGGGCGCGGGCGGGCCGCGCCGGGGTGTGCTGGCGGCGCTCGCGCTGGTCGGCTGCGGCGCTCTGCTGGCGGCCGGGTGCTCGCCGGAGGGCGGCCCGGGCGCGGGGCCGGGCGGCTCCGCGCCGGGCACGGCCTCGGCGGGCTCCGGGCCGCCGGGTCCGTCGGGGAGAGCGTCCGTGTCTCCGGAGGCTGCGGGCCCCCCTGCGAAGGGGGCGGTGACGGTGACCGGCGAGGTGGCCAAGGGGCTGGAGTCGCCGTGGGGCGTGGCCCAGCTGCCCGGCGGAGACCTGCTGGTCGCCTCGCGGGACAAGGGGACGATCAGCCGGGTCACGGCGGGCTCGGGCGCGGCGACCCGGATCGGCGAGGTGCCGGGGGTGGCTCCGGGCGGGGAGGGCGGGCTCATGGGCCTCGCGCTGTCGCCCGCCTTCGCTTCGGACCGGCTGGTGTACGTGTACTTCACGACCGAGTCCGACAACCGCATCGCCCGGCTGCGGTACGACGAGCAGAGACCTGCCGGGCAGCAACTGGGCGCTCCGGACACGGTGTTCCGGGGCATTCCCAAGGGCCTCATCCACAACGGCGGCCGGATCGCCTTCGGCCCGGACAAGATGCTCTACGCGGGAACGGGCGAGACCGGTGACACCGGGCTCGCGCAGGACAAGAAGTCGCTGGGCGGCAAGATCCTGCGGATGACCCCCGACGGGGATCCGGTGCACGGCAATCCGGAGGCGGATTCCGTCGTCTACTCCTACGGGCACCGCAATGTGCAGGGCCTCGCCTGGGACAAGGACAAACGGCTGTGGGCGGCCGAGTTCGGCCAGAACACGTGGGACGAGCTGAATCTGATCGAGCCCGGCGCCAACTACGGGTGGCCGGAGGCCGAGGGGAAGGCGGGAAAGCCCGGTTTCCGGGATCCGGTGGCGGTGTGGAAGACCGACGAGGCCTCGCCGAGCGGGATCGCCTGGGCCGAGGGCTCGATATGGATGGCCGGGCTGAAGGGCAAGCGGCTGTGGCGGATCCCGCTGGCCGGAACGGAGCTGGTGGCGGAGCCCGAGGCCTTCCTGGAGGGTGAGTACGGGCGGCTGCGGACGGTGGTGCCCCTCGGTGGGGACCGCATGCTGCTGGTCACGAGCGAGACGGACGGACGTGGCTCCCCGGAAGCGGGCGACGACAGGATTCTGACCTTGACGGTGCGGTGACCGGCATGTCCCCGGCGGGGGACGGAGGGTGTGGTGGGCACGGTGTTCAACATGATCGAAGAACTGTTCAACCCGGGACGCAAGCACACCGACGAGGAGAAGAAGCGGCTGGAGCTGTCCCGGACCGACGTCAATGACAACGATCCGGGACGGGGTCCGATAGACCTCGACTCCGGCAAGGTGCTCATACGCCTGGCCGAGCAGCCTCCGGACGAGGACTGACCGGGGAGGGCGCGGCGAACAGGCGCAGCCGGTGGGCGAGGGCGGCCGCCTCGCCTCGGCCGGTGACGCCCAGCTTGGCCAGGATGTTCGAGACGTGCACGCTCGCCGTCTTCGGGGATATGAAGAGCTCTTCGGCGATCTTCCGGTTGGTGCTGCCGGCCGCGACCAGGCGCAGCACGTCCCGCTCGCGGCTGGTCAGTCCGAGTGCCTCGACCGGGTCGGTCCGCGGTGCGTCCGGGACCGCGGCGCCGTCGGCCTCGGTCAGCGGCAGGCGGGCGCGCCGGGCCAGCAGGGCCAGGTCCTCGCGCAGCAGGCGTGAGCCGATCCGCTCGGCGGTGGCGTAGGCCTCGCGGAGCAGGACGGCCGCGGGCTCCCGGTCGCCTGCGGCCAGCAATGCCTCCGCGAGCCGGTGGCAGACCCTGGCCAGCAGGTACGGGCGCTCCAGCGGGCGGACGGCCTTCTCGACGGCGGTCCAGTCGGCGAGGGTGTCCCGGGCCTCGGCCCGGAGCAGCTCGGCCCGGACGTACTCGGCGTGGGCGGTCCACACCGGGACCGGGGTGGCGACGGAGCGGGCGGCGGTGCGCAGCACGGCCAGCGCCGTGTCCCGGCCGGCCTCGGCGGCCGGGAGCCCCCGGGCGTCCGCCTCCGCGGTGGCGGCGGCGAGGAGCAGCGGCCAGGCGTAGCGGTGCTGCCCGAGCGGGAATCCGTAGGCGGCGGCAGCGGACGTCTCGGCGCGGACGTCGGCGATCCGGCCCTCCGCCGCGGCCACGCCGATCGTGAGGCGGCGGAGCGGGATCCGGTGCTGTGGCTGGGTCTCGTGGGTGCCGTAGTGGGTGTGGGCCGCGGCGAGCTGGTGGGTCGCCTCGGCCAGCTCTCCTCGCGCCAGGGCCAGGTAGGCGAGGCGCGCCGAGGCGCAGCCGCGCGGGGCGGCGCTCTGGCCGACCAGCAGGGTACGCCTGGCCGCCTCGGCGGCCTCGTCCCAGCGGCCGAGGCTGTAGAGGCTCTCGGCCATGTTTCCGCAGACCCAGGCCTCGCTGTCCAGGAGCCGTGACTTCCGGACCAGTTCGGCCCCTTGTTCGGCGAGCTCCACGGCTTCGCGGGACCGTCCCAGACTTTCCAGCTGAGAGGTGAGATTGATATGCGCACGCCCTGCCAGCATCGTGAGTCCGAGCTGCGTGGTCCGTTCCACGACCGCGTGCATTTCCGCGAGGCCGCCCTCGCCGTCGCCGGAGTCGGCGCGCAGGGCGCCGACCGTGATCCGGGCGTTGAGTTCGGTCTCCTCGGCGCCGACCATGCGTGCGTACTCGACGGCGCGTTCGGCGGCGGCGAGGTTGTCGGGTCCCGGCTGGTGGAGCATGCCCCAGCTCGCGGCCCGGACCAGGACCTCGGCGTGCACCTGGGACGGGGGCAGCCCCCGGACGAGGTCCTGCGCCTTGGCTATCTCCTCCCAGCCGTCGCCGCGTCCGAGGCCGGCGACCAGCCGGGACCGCTCGGTCCAGAACCAGGCGGCCCGCAGCGGGTCGCGGTCGTCCTCCAGCAGGCGCAGCGCCGTCTTCGTGATCTTCAGGGCGCGGTCGCGTTCGCCTCCGTAGCGCGCCGCGACGGTCGCCTCGGCCAGCAGGTCGAGCCGCTGCAGCGCGGTGGTGGCCGGGTCGCAGCCGCACGGCGGGTAGACGTCGGTGTAGTCCGCCGGGCGCAGCGCCTCGCGGACGTCCTCGGGGGCGCTGTCCCACAGGTCCATGGCCCGCTCCAGCAGGCGCAGTTGCTCCGAGTAGGCGTGCCGGCGGCGGGCGGCCACGGAGGCGGCCAGTACGGCGGGCAGCGCCTCGGCGGGATCGTTGGCGTGGTACCAGTAGCTGGCGAGCCGGATGACCCGTTCCTCGGCCCGGACCAGGGAGCCGTCGGCCTCCATGGCCTCGGCGTAGCGGCGGTTGACGCGGGCCCGCTCCCCGGGCAGCAGGTCGTCGCTGACGGCCTCGCGGACCAGGGAGTGGCGGAAGCGGTAGCCGTCGCCGTCAGGGGTGGCGAGCAGGATGTTGGCCCCGACGGCGGCCCTCAGCGCCTCGATCAGCTCGTCCTCGGTGAGTCCGGCGACGGCGCGCAGCAGCGGGTACTCCACGGTGGAGCCGCCCTCGGCGACGATGCGCACCAGCCGCTGGGTTTCGTCGGGGAGCACCTCGACGCGAACGAGCAGCAGGTCGCGCAGGGATTCGGTGAGTCCGGTGCGGCAGCCGCTCTCCTTGGAGGCGACGAGTTCCTCGACGAAGAAGGCGTTGCCGTCCGACCGGTCGAAGACGGAGTCCACGAAGTCCTCGTCGGGCTGCGCGGCGAGGATGCCGGCGAGCTGGCGGCGGACCTCGGCCCGGTTGAAGCGGGACAGCTCGATGCGCCGGACGGTGCGGAGCCGGTCGAGTTCGGCGAGGAGCGGGCGCAGCGGGTGACGCCGGTGCACGTCGTCCGCGCGGTAGGTGGCGACGATGACGAGTCGGCCGCTGCCGAGGGTGCGGAAGAGGTAGGAGAGCAGGTGCCGGGTGGAGGTGTCCGCCCAGTGCAGGTCCTCCAGGACGAGGACGACGGTGCGGTCGGCGGCGAGGCGCTCCAGCATCCGGGCCGTCAGTTCGAAGAGCCGGGCGGTGCTCTCCTCGTCGTGCGGGCCGCGCGGGGTGTCGCCGAGTTCGGGGAGGATGCGGGCGAGTTCGTCCTCCTGGCCGGCGGCAGCCGCGGCCAACTCCTGGGGCAGCAGCCGGTGCAGAGTGCGCAGGGCCGTCGAGAACGGGGCGAAGGGAAGGCCCTCCGCCCCGATCTCCACACAGCCTCCGACGGCGACGACGGCGCCGCGGCGGTCCGCCTCGCACAGGAACTCCTCGGTGAGGCGGGTCTTGCCGACTCCGGCCTCTCCCCCGATGAGCATCGCCTGCGGTTCCCGCCCGGCGGCCCGGGTCAGTGCGTCGGTGAGTACGGCCAGTTCATCGGCTCGGCCGACGAACACCGGGCTGACAGATCTGGTCTCCACGCCGCCGAGCATCGCACAGACGTCCTGTCCGGCGGCACTCCCCGCCGGTGCGGATCTCATCACGTGTCAGTTCACACGGTGCGCGGCGCGGAGTGCGCGGAGCGGGCAGGGCGGGCAGAGCGGGTGAACCGGCTCCGGAGTGTTCTCACCCGCCTCCGGGCTTCCTTCTCCGGCAAGGAGGCACGGTGCGCCGTGCCCGCCGCCCGGGCCGTGCGGTACTCGGCCGCCTCACGCATGAGGTCGGCGCTACGGACGGCGTTGGCGATCTCGTACTCGAACATCTCTGCTCCCTGGTCGCGTTTCTCGGGCACCTCGTTCGGTGTGATCCAAGATTCGCGCCCCAGGGGGTACCGGCACATCGGTCGCATGCCGCATCTGCCGGGGAGAGGGGGCCTTAGTCCGGGGCTCTGAAGCCCCGGGTCGGTCCGTGAGGGCCTAAGGCAGTGCCTAGGCGCCGGCTCCGGCCGCCTTGGGAATGGCGAGGAGGAGGTCGAAGTACATGAGGACGAAGAGCAGTACGCCGAGGGCGCCCAGTCCGATGCCCGCCCAGGAGACGGACCGCACCCAGGTGGGGAGGGTGCGCTCGGGGGTGCTGAAGGCGGGGAGGGCCAGCACGAAGGTGGCCAGGATCAGGGCGAGGGCGGAGAAGATGCCGTTCACCATGGCGGTGGTGTGCCACGGGTCGACGAACTGGGCGGCGATCTGCGCGTTGGCGTCGGCGGCCTGGGTCAGCTCCAGGCGGGCGGTGAGGCTCGCGCGCTCGGACACGATGCCCGCGACCCAGCCACCGCTGAGGGCGACGACACCGAGACCTGCGGCGACGATCGCGAAGGCGGCGGAGCCGACGTGGCTCGGCTCACGGTCCTCGTCCCCGAGGAGCGCCTCGTCGTCCAGGTCGATCTCGGTGACCTCGTCGGTGACCGCGGAGTCGGCTTCGGCCTCGGCCGGCCGGGGCGTCTCGGTCTTTTCGAGGTCGGCCGGGGTGGTGTCCGCCTCGGCGGCGTTCGGGGCGGGGGTCTTCGTGGTGTCCATGCGGGGCACCGTAGGCGCCCTGTCTGAGAGTTTTCTGAGAATCCGCGGGCGCCCGCCGCGAGGGGCCCGGCGGTCGGCGGGGCCCCTGGCCGGGAGCCCCCGGACAGGGCCCGGACCGGGCTCAGGCGGACCGGGTCGCGGCCCACTCGTGGGAGAGGACCGACCACACTTCGGTGTCCTGGCGGACTCCGCGGTGGAGGTAGTTCTCCCGCATGACGCCGTCGCGGGTCATACCGAGGCGCGCGGCCACGGCGAGGCTCTTCTTGTTGCCGGAGGCGGCGTGCCACTCGACGCGGTGCATGCCGCGCTCGCCGAAGGCGTAGTCGATCAGGACGTGGCAGGCTTTGGTGACCAGGCCGCGGCCGGCCGCGTCGGGCTCCAGCCAGCAGCCGATCTCACAGTTGCCGTAGTGCGCCTCGAACATCCGGAAGAGGACCCCGCCCACCAGGGTGCCGTCGAGCCGGATGCCGAAGAACCGGGGGCCGTCCTCGCCCGCCGACGCCGCGTACTTGGCGAGCAGGGCCCGGGCGGAGTCGAGGTCGGTGGTCCGGTCGGGGAAGCCGACGTACTCGCCGATGAATTCGCGTCCGCGCTCGATGTGCGCGAGGAACTCCTGGGCGTGCCGGGCCTCCAGCGGGAACATCTGGGCGTCTTCGGCGAGGTCTATCGAGAACATGCTCGGTCTTCCTTGGGGCTCGGGCGGCGGGTGGCCGGATCACCGGGAGGTGGCGGCGGGCTCGGCACTGTCCTCGCTCGTGGCGAGGTCCGGGGCGGGCCGCTGCTCGGGAAGTCTTGCATGCGGGTGGCGTTCGGGGGGCTCGATGCTGATCCGGGGCAGGCGCCGGTCGAGCCAGGCGGGCAGCCACCAGTTGGCCCCGCCGAGCATGTGCATCAGGGCCGGGACGAGCAGGGTGCGCAGCACGAAGGCGTCGAGGGCGACGGCCGCGGCGAGCGCGATGCCGAACATCGCGATGATCCGGTCGCCGCTGAGCACGAAGGCCAGGAAGACGGAGATCATGATGACGGCCGCCGAGTTGATGACCCGGCTGGTCTCCGCGAGGCCCACGCGCACGGCCCGCCGGTTGTCGCCGGTCTCCAGCCACTCCTCGTACATCCGGCTGACGAGGAAGACCTGGTAGTCCATCGACAGTCCGAAGAGGACGGACACCATGATCACGGGGAGGAAGGGTTCGATGGGGCCGGCGCTGCCCAGGCCCAGCGACTCGCTGCCCCAGCCCCATTGGAAGACCGCGACCACGACGCCGAAGGAGGAGGCGACGGCGGCGACGTTCATGGCCGCCGCCTTGAGCGGGATGCCGATGGAGCGGAAGGCCAGCAGCAGGAGCACGCAGCCGAGGGCGATGACGACGCCGACGAAGAGCGGCAGCTTCCCGATGATGACCTCGGCGAAGTCGTCGTAGGCGGCCGTCACACCGCCGACGTGGACCTCCATGGAGTTGCCGTGCCCGGCGGCCGGTATGACGTCCTGGCGGAGTCGGTCGACGAGGTCGCTCGTGGCCCGGGACTGCGGGGCGGAGTCCGGTACGACGGTCAGGACGGCGGTGTCCCCGCTGCGGTTGAGGACGGCGGGGCCGGTGGCGGCGACGCCCTCGGTCGTGCGCAGTGCCTGCGCCAGCCGGTCCACGGCGAGCCGGTCGCCGGCGCCGTCCAGCCGGGCGACGACGGTGAGCGGGCCGTTGGTACCGGGGCCGAAGCCGTCCGCCAGCAGGTCGTAGGCCTGCCGGGTGGTGGAGGTGGCCGGGTTGTTGCCCTGGTCGGACGTGCCCAGGTGGAGGGAGAGCGTGGGAAGGGCCAGCACCAGCATGACCGCGGTGGCAACGGCACCCAACAGCTTGGGGTGCCGCTCGACGAAGGCGGACCAGCGGGCGGCGAAGCCGGAGGTCTGCTCGGGGCGCGGGCCCTCGGCGGCGAGTTTGCGGCGCTCGCGGCGCGAGAGGGCCCGCACGCCTATGTACGAGAGGAGGGCGGGCAGCAGGGTGACCGAGGCGGCGACCGTCAGGACCACCGTCACGGAGGCCGCTATCGCGACACCGTTCAGGAAGTTCAACCGCAGCACCAGCATGCCGAGCAGTGCGATGCAGACGGTGGCACCGGCGAAGACGACGGCCCGGCCCGTGGTGGCGACGGCGTTCGCCGCGGCCTCCTCGACGGTGGCGCCCCGCGCCAGGCCCTTGCGGTGCCGGGTGACGATGAACAGCGCGTAGTCGATGCCCACGCCGAGGCCGATGAGGGTGCCGAGCATCGGGGCGAAGTCGGCGACCGGCATCGCGTGACCGAGCAGGGTGATGCCGAAATACGCGGTGCCCACGCTGACCAGGGCGGTCGCGATGGGCAGCAGGCTCGCGGCCAGGGAGCCGAAGGCGAGGAAGAGGACCAGGGCGGCGACGGCGACGCCGATGACCTCGGCGAGGTGCGCGGTGGGGGCCTCGGTGAGCTGGACGGCACGGCCGCCGAGTTCGACCTGGAGACCGCCGGCCTCGGTGGTGGGGTTCTTCGCCGCCTCGACCACCGCCCTGGCCTGGGCCTTGGGTACGGAGTCCGCCTGCTGTTCGAAGGTCACCACCGCGTAGGCGGTGCGCCCGTCGGGGCTGATCCGTGCGGCGTCCTCGGGGGCGGGACCGTAGGGTCCGGCGACCGAACCGACGCCGGGGAGCCCGGCGACGGCCTCCAGCGCCCGGGTCATGCGCTGCTCGATGTCCGGGGTGCGCACGTTCTGCCGGTCCGGGGCCCGCCACACGATGGTGTCGGTGTCGCCGCCCTGGCCGTGGAAGCCCTCGCGCAGGAGGGCGTTGGCCCTGCCGGACTCGGTGCCGGGGACCTCGTAGTTGTTGGAGAACGCCGACCCGGCGGTCACTGCGGCCGCCGCGGTCCCGCCGAACGCGAGCAGCCAGATCAGGACGGTGAGGAGGCGGTGGCGCATGCACCAGCGTGCGATTACAGCCAACGGACGTGCTCCCTGGTGGTTCGGGTCTTTACCGGGATGCGGCCCGTCGCAAAGAACGCATGAACGCGTGAAGGCCCCGCCGAAGGGCCCGGGGGATCACCCCGGGAAGGTCCGGCGCAGAGGGTCTACACCCTCCACGATCTCAGCGTTTCGTGATCGTTGGCCCCTTTCGTGTGCATCGTCACAGCGCGGGGCGGCCCGAGGACCCGGCCTCCAGCCGAACGTCGGGCTCGTCCACCCGGTAGCCCGGGATCGAGGGCCACCGGACGGTGAGGACGACGGCGTCCTCCTCCGCGTACCAGGAGTGGTCCACGCCGCGCCCCCAGAGCACGTAGTCCCCCTGCTCGGCGAGGACGACGGTGCGCCCCGGGAACTCCAGCCGGAAGCGTCCGCTGATCAGCACCAGCAGTGCGGTGCGCTTCTCGGCGGTCGCCCACCGCTCCCGCTCGTCGCCCTTCGGGTGGACACCCCATTTGATCTCCACGTCCTCGCTGTGGCGGGGATCGGAGGGGTCCTTGAAGTGGCCGAGGAGCCAGCCGCGGTCGGCGGCCGCGTCGGGGGTGGCCTTACCGGTGTAGATGGTGGAGTCGTGGTTCACGGGGGTGAGGCTAATGCAGTTGTTTCGTCCCTCCGACACTGGTGAGCTGGGGCCATGACGATCGATCTTGATGAACTGCTGAAGGTCCGCGCCCGCTTCGACGCCGAGGCGCGTGAGGGCGCTCAGGCGGACGCCCCGCCGGCGAGCGTGGAGCGGGCGGGTGCCGTCGTACGGCACGTGGCGCCCGAGCCCGGGTGGAACAGTGTGCTGTGGTCGGACCTCGACGAGGGGACGGCGGACGCGGAGATCGCGGCGCAGGTGGCCTTCTTCACGGGGCGCGGCTGTCCTGAGTTCGAGTGGAAGCTGTACGACTACGACCGGCCCGCGGACCTCGGCGACCGGCTGCGGGCGGCGGGCTTCGTGCCGGAGCCGCCCGAGACCCTGATGGTGGGCCTGGTGTCCGAGCTCGCGAAGCTGCCGGTGGAACCGCCGGAGGGAATCACGCTGCGCGTGGTGACGGACGAGGCCGGTGTGGACCTGATGATGCGGGTCCACACGGGCGCCTTCGGAAGGGAGCGGCCGCGGCTCCGGGAGCAGGTGCTCGGCAAGCTGCGCGAGGAGCCGGAGACGATCGCCGCGGTGCTCGCGATGGCGGGCGACACCCCGGTCAGCGCGGCCCGGATGGAGATGCAGCCGGGCCTGGCCTTCGCGGGCCTCTGGGGCGGCGGCACGGTCCCCGAGTGGCGCGGCCGGGGCATCTACCGCCTGCTGGTCGCCCACCGCGCCCGCCTGGCGGCGGAGCTCGGTATCGACTACCTGCAGGTGGACGCCTCGGACGACAGCCGCCCGATCCTGGAGCGGCTGGGCTTCGGGGTCCTGGGCGTGACGGTGCCGTACATGTGGACCGGCAACGCCTCGTAGCCCGGTGCGGGTCCAGGTCTGTGCCGGACCGGGAGCAGCGGGCAGGATCACTGTCATGGAACGCATCAGCCCGCCCCTGACCGGGGACGAACGCGAGACCCTCCGGACCTTCCTCGACTACCACCGGGCCACCCTCGCCTGGAAGTGCGAGGGCCTCACCGACGAGCAGCTGCGCCGGGCCTCGATGCCCCCGTCCACGCTGTCCCTGCTGGGGCTGGTCCGGCACATGGCCGAGGTCGAAAGGCACTGGTTCCGCCGTGTCCTCGACAGCGAGGAGCTCCCGCACGTGTGGTCGGACACCCATGACTTCCAGGCCGCCTACGACGCCTCCGGCTCCAGTCGCGCCGAGGCGTTCACCGCCTGGCAGGACGAGGTCGCGCACGCCCGCCGGATCGAGGCCGCCGCCGAGTCCCTGGACGTGACGGCGTACGTGCCGAGCTGGAAGGAGGAGGCCTCTCTGCGGCTGGTGATGCTCCACCTCATCCACGAGTACGCCCGGCACAACGGCCACGCCGACTTCCTCCGCGAGGGCATCGACGGCACCACCGGGGCCTGAGGTCCCGGGGTGCCCGGGCGCCCGAACCGTGCCCGCCCGCTGCCCGCCCGCTTCCCGGAGCGCCTGACCGGGAGAAAGGCGCCTGCGGGTGCGTGCGGCAGGGGGCTGCTCTAGCGTCGGACGGAGGAGGGGAATCGCTGCCGAGCCGGTCCGGGACGGGGACCCGGGCCCTGGTGGCCGGACTCCGGCCATGTCCGCCCGGCGCTGTTCCTGCGCGGGATCCGGCACCGTCCGGTACCGGGCCGCGCGACGATCGATCCCGGAGAGCAGGTGCGTCCCATGCGCACGTCGACCCGTATCGCAAGTGTCCTCAGCGGCCTGACCCTCGTACTCGGTGGCGCGGCCCTCACGGCCCCCGCCGCCCACGCGGACGTCTCGGCCTGCATCAACGCGGTGGAGCGGGAGCTCCAGGGCGGCGAGGCCCCGGCAAGCGTCCGCGGGGCGTGTTCTCAGGGATACAGCGGCGCGCACGAGCAGTGCGTGAGCGGCCTGACCAAGAGCGGTGTGACCAACGGAACCGCGGTGAGCGCCTGCAAGCTGTCCGTCTCGTAGCGGCCGGGCCCACCCGCCGGCACGACCGCCGCGGCGGGGGCCGGCGAGGCCGGCCCGTCCGGCCCGGTCGGCCCTCAGGCTTCCGGCTCAGGCCTCAGGCCTCAGGCCTCAGGCCTCCAGTACCCCAGCGCGTTCACCCTGTGCTTGGGCAGCCCGACCTCCTTGCGCAGGTAAGCCGTCAGGGCGCGCGTCGTCACCGTGTCGCACGCCAGCCAGACGTACGCCGACTCCGGATCCGCGGCCAGTGCGGGCAGTTCGGCCCGTACCCGGTCGGCCAGGGCCGTACCGTCCCGCCGCACCCGGCGGATGTCGTGCCGGCCCTGCTCCACGCGCATCGGCAAGCGCTCGTCCGAGTCGTGCTGCGTCTCGAACCAGATGGTCGCCGGGGTCCGCGGGTGCGCGTCCAGCAGCGAGTTGATCGCCGGCAGGGACGCCGGGTCCCCGATGACGAGCAGGCGCTCCGGGGCCGGCTCCGGAGCCGTGAACCCGGTTCCCTGGACGGTGGCCTCGACCGTGTCGCCCGGCTTGGCTCCGCGCGCCCAGGCGCTGGCGACCCCGTCGTGCAGGGCGAACTCGAAGCTGAACGTGCCCGCTTGCGGGTCCGGGTCCACCAGCGTGTACGCCCGCTGGTGCGGCTTGCCCGCGCCCTGGAACCACACGCGTACCCACATCGTCGGGTGCAGTGATCCGCCGGCGGCCGCCAGCAGCCCGCCGTCCGTGAAGCTCACGCGGCGGTAGTCGTCCGTGAGGTCTTCCGCTCCCGTGACCGTGAACGTGAAGTCCTTGCCCCGCATGAGCTTGAGGACCACGCCCTCCCAGCCCTTGCCGACAGCCATGTCCAACCCCTCCCCTGACACCCCTATAGTTAGGTCAGCCTAACCTAAACGCACGTCGGGGAAGAGTGTGAACAGCGTGAGCAGTGCCAGCAGCGCGAGCGGCGGCGCCCGGCCGTACGGAGCGAACCGGGGCGAACCCTCTGCGGAGACCCCGGAATCCTACGGGGTGTACCGCGACCAGTGGGGCATCCCCCACCTCCGCGCATCCGACGAACTCCGGCTCGTCCAGGCCCAGGGCCGCGTCACCGCCTTCGACCGCGCCTGGCAGCTGGAGGTCGAACGACACCGCGCCGAGGGCTCCAGCGCCTCCTTCCTCGGCGCGGACGCCGTCACCTGGGACCGATTCGCCCGGCAGTCCCGGCTGGCCGACACGGCCCGCCGCTGCTACGAGGCCATGGAGGCCGGCGACCCCGGCACCGCCGCCTGGGTGCGCGCGTACGTGGACGGCGTCAACGAAGGACTCGCCGCCGGCGCCGCCCGCGACGAACGCTTCGCGCGCACGGGCCTGGCCCCCTCCCCCTGGGAGCCGTGGGTGCCGCTGGCCGTCTGGATCGCCACGCACATCCTGTTCGCCGGTTTCGCCACCAAGCTGTGGCGCGAGCGCGTGGCCCGCGCCCTCGGCGACGAGGCGGTCACCCTCTTCGCCACCGACGGCCCCGGCACGGCCGGCAGCAACGGCTGGCTGGTGCCGGGCGACCGCACCACCACCGGCTCGGCGATCATCGCGGGCGACCCGCACCGGTTCATCGAGGATCCGGGCGTCTACCAGCAGATCCGTCTCTCCTGCCCGGACTACGACGTCCTGGGCCTCGCCGTCCCCGGCGTCCCCGGCGTCGGCCACTTCGGGCACACCGGCACCGCCGCCTGGGCGATCACCAACGCGATGTCCGACTACCAGGACCTGTACGTCGAGCGGTTGCGCCGCGGCGACGACGGCACCGTCCTGGCCCTCGGCGCGGACGGCGCCTGGGAGCCCGTCTCCCGCCACACCGAGACCATCACCGTGGCCGGCGGCGAGGACGTCGAGGTGGAGGTCCTGGAGACCCCGCGCGGCCCGGTGATCGTCCATGCGGACGGCGACCTCGGCGCCGACGCGCACGCCGACGCCGACGGCCACGCCGACGGCAGCACCCAGACCCTCTCCCTGCGCTACCCGCCGCGGGTCCGCCTGGACCTCGGCTTCGCCGCCCTCCCCGCGCTGCTGCGCGCCCGCACCGTCGCCGACATCGACCGGGCCCTCGACGGCTGGGCCGAGCCGGTCAACGTCGTCCACGCCGCCGACTCCGAGGGCGGCCTGCTGCACCGCGTCGCGGGCGCCGTGCCCATGCGCCACCGCACCAACCGGCTGCGGCCCGTGCCCGCGTGGGACCCGCAGTACGCCTGGCAGGGCTGGGCCCCGACCCCCGCCGAGCCGGTGCAGGGCTTCGCCGTGATGGCGAACGCCCGCGGGATCGCCTCCCCGCTCGGCGTGGAGTTCGCACCCCCGCACCGCGCCGACCGCATCCGCGAGCTGCTCAGCGGCTCCGCGGACTGGACCCCGAAGGCGATGGCCGACGTACACCGGGACACCTACCTGGCCTCGGCCGCGCCCCTGCTCGCGCTGCTGCCCGGCTTGGCGGACCTCACGCCGGCGGCGCGGGACCTGCGTACCCGACTGCTCGCCTGGGACCGGCACATGGCGGCCGACAGCACCGACGCCACCGTCTTCTCGGCCTTCCGCGGCGCGACCGTACGCCGCTTCGCCGCCGACCCCGTCTTCGAGGGCCTGTGGGGGGCGCCCCCCGGCCCGGCCGTCTTCCACCCCTGGCTGTACCTGGTCCCGAAGATCGGCTACGCCCTCGAAGGCCTGCTCACCACCTCCCTCGTCCCCGGCCTCGACCGGGCCGCGCACGTCCGGGCCGCCCTGGAGGAGACGGCCGCGGCCGGCACCCCCGACACCCCCTGGTCGCAGGTCCACCGCCTCACCCCCTGGCAGGCCGTACCCGACCAGGAGGCCACCGACTGGCCCGGCCTCGGCGGCGACCACGACTGCGTGAACGCCACGTCCACCGTCCCCGGTTTCACCGACCTCACCGCCCGCGCGTCGGCGGCCCGTTACGTCTGGGACCTCGCCCGCCGCGAGGACAGCCTCTGGGCGGTCCCCCTGGGCGCGGACGGCGTCACCGGCTCACCCCACCACCGCGACCAGCTGCCCCTGTGGGCACAGTGCGAACTCGTCCCCGTCGTCACCGACTGGGCCCGGCTCACCAAGGAATCGATATGACCTCCGCCCGCTCCGCCGGACAGGCCGTGTACACCCAGGCCGTCGAGGGCTTCGGCACGGTCACCCTCACCCCCGTCGACCCTGCCGCCGACTCCGCGCTGATCCACAGCTGGGTCACCCAGGAGCGGGCCCGCTTCTGGGGCATGGGCGAGGCCAGCCGCGAACTGGTCCAGGAGATCTACGAGGACGTCGACCGCCGCACCACCCACCACGCCTACATGGTCAGCCGCGACGGCGAGCAGGTCGCGCTGTTCCAGACGTACGAGTGTGCCGAGGACCGGGTCAGCGAGTGCTACGAGGTCCAGCCCGGGGACGTCGGCGTGCACCTGCTGATCGGCCCGATCACGGGCGTGGCCGAGCACGGCTTCACCGGCTCCCTGATGACCGTCTTCATCGGGTTCGTGTTCTCCGACGACACCGCGCGGCGCGTGGTCGTCGAACCGGACGCCCGCAACACCAAGGCCGTCTCCCTCATGGAGCGCACCGGCTTCGTGCTCGGGCCGGAGGTCGTGCTCCCGGAGATCGACCTGCCCGAGGTCTACCTCCCGGCCAAGCCGGCCCGGCTGGCCTTCCTCGCTTCTCCGGGGGCCGCGACCACGGCCGGCTGACCGCGGTCACCCCCTTCGTCCGGGCGAAGGGGGTGAACCCTGACGGGGATTCCCGATTCCCATTGACCGCGCCCGTCTCGCGGCTGGAAGCTGATGCCCTCTCAAAGCACCTTGAGGTGGGGGACATTGACCAGTCAGCACCTGCACATCGGCCCCGACTCGGCGGCCGACCGGTACCGTCTGCTCCGCTCGATCGGGCGCGGCGGGGAGGCCGTGCTCTATCTCGCCGAAATCGAACTCGCCGGCGGATCCGAACCCGTGGTCGTCAAAGTGCTCGACTCCAAGACCACCATCACGCCGGAGGTCTTCGACCGGATCAGCCAGAAGTGGAACGAGCAGGCCGAGCTGCTGCGGTTCGTCCACCGGCCCGGTGTCGTGGGCGTGCGCGAGCACTTCGAGGGGCCGCCGATCCACCGGCCCGGGGAGTCCTCGACCCTGAGCGGGCGGGCGCTCGTCCTCGTCATGAACCACGTCGACGGGCTCGACCTGCGGGACTGGCGGGCCGAGCGGACGCTGGCCGGCGCGGCCGAGCGGCGCGAGGTGATGCGCACGCTGGAGCAGCTGGCCGACGTACTGGACTGGCTGCACTCGGGGAAGGCCACCCCGTCCGGGCGCCAGGTCGTCCACGGCGACCTCTCCCCCGGCAACGTGATGGTCGACGCGTACGGGCAGGCCACCCTGGTGGACTTCGGCCTCAGCAAGCTGACCGCCGACCACCAGACGGCCGAGGTCTGGTTCACCCCGGGCTACGCGGCTCCCGAGGTCTTCGACGGCAAGCGGACCCCGGGCACGGACCGGTACGCCTTCGGGGCGATCGCGTACTTCCTGCTGAGCGGCGAGTCCCCGCCCGCCACGCCGGAACAGCTGGCGCAGGCGCTGACCGCGCTGCCGCAGATCGCCGTGCTGGACGCCGAGCAGCGGGCGCGGATCAGTGCGATCTACTCGGCCGACCCGGGGAAGCGGCCGGTGAACCTGGCCGGGTGGATGAAGGACATCCGCCACGCGGTGGTGTCCACGACCACGGCCACCTCGCAGCGGGCCGCCCAGGAGACCCCGCCCAGGCCGGCCACGCCTCCACCGCCGGTGGTCGCACCGCCGGTCGTGCCGCCGGCGGTTCCGCCGCAGCCGGCCGCCCCGCCGCCCACGGGAGCGCCGGTGACCGCGGCACCGCCCGCGTACACCCCGACCGCGCAACCGGTCCAGCCGGTCCAGCCGGTCGACCCCGCGCGCACGGGACCTGTCACCGGTCCCGTCACGGCTCCCGTACCCGTACCCGTCTCCCTTCCCGCCCCGCAGCCGGAACCGTCGGCGGTGCCCGCCGGGTACGGGCCGACGTACAACCTGAACCCGGCCCCCGCGCCCGAGCCCGCACCGCCGAAGAAGAAGCGGCGGACCGGCCTGGTCCTGGGCTCGGTGGCCGGGGTGCTCGTCCTGGCCGCGCTCGCGGTGGTCGGCGTACAGCTGCTGAAGGACAAGGACCAGGGGGCGGATCGGGCGGCCGGGAGCGACAAGCCAGCCGGGGCCGCGAGCTCCGCCGCCCCCGACCGGCCGACGCCGTCCGCGTCCGCGTCCCCCAGCCCGTCCGGGACCGGTGCCGACGAGCCCCTGACCCAGCCCACCGGTACGGCGTCCAAGCCTCCCGGGGGCGTCGCTCCGGGCGTCAACGCCGCCGACCTGACCGTCATGAGCGCCGTCGACGGACTGGGGGACTTCGTGGTCGGAGCCGCGAAGATCAACACCAAGCAGTACGGTGCGGCGTTCATCGCCGACCTGGGCTGCAACGGCGACGCGATCGCGGAGTTCGACCTCAACCGTGAGTGGAAGTACCTGGACTTCACGGCCGGGATCGACGACGGCTCCACCCATGAGAAGGGCCGGGTCACCATCGCGCTCGACGGCCAGCCCGCCGCGTTCTCCGAGCTGGTCACCCTGGGCCACCCCGTCACCAAGAGGGTGGACGTCAACGGCGCCCTGCGCCTGCGGCTCAAGGTGGAAGCGGGCTGCGACGTCGGCAAGGTGGTCATCGCAGGCCCGCAGCTGACGCGCTGAGGGCCGTGGGCCGCGCCGGGAACCCGGTCACCGGCGCGGCCCGTTCGTCCTCAAACCACGCCGAGGTCGGCGCGCATGGCCGCCCGCATCTCCCGCAGCGGGCCCCAGATCCCCTGCTGGGCCTGCGCCGCCGACTCCATCGACTCCCCCGGATCGGGCATGTCCCGCTCCAGGCGCTTCACCTGCCCGTAGACCGCGGTCAGGGCGTGGTGGACCGATGTCGCGGTCGCCAGGACCGGATCCGGGGCGACCATCTGCGCCTCGGAGTAGCGGTCCCGGAAGGCATCCTTCGCGGCGTCGAGCGCGGCCCGGTCGGCGTCCTCGACCCCGCGCTCCCGCAGGGCGTGCAGATGCCGGTTGAGCGCGGTGGTGAACTGCCGGGCGTCCCGGTTGAGGTCCGCGTAACACGTGCGCCGCAGCGCCTGGTTCTCGCGCTTCTCGTCATGGGCGCGCACGAGCTCGATCTCCCGGCGCTTCGCGCGCTCCGCCCCCCGCTGGGTGAGCAGCGCGCCGCCCAGCGTGCCCGCGACACCCGCCACCGCGATGACCATCGCACCGAACTCCACCGGCGCACCCCCCGCATCCGCCGACCGCGCTCCCGTCGTACGCGATCACCCGCACCCAGTGTGGACGACGACGGCCCCGCACCGGGAAGGCCGGTGCGGGGCCGTCGTGCGTGGGCGGGGGTTACTCGGAGACGCCGAGGCGCTCCAGGATGAGCTCCTTGACGCGCGCCGCGTCGGCCTGGCCGCGGGTGGTCTTCATGACCGCTCCGACCAGGGCGCCGACCGCCGCGATCTTGCCGCCGCGGATCTTGTCCGCGATGGCCGCGTTGCCCGCGATGGCCTCGTCCACGGCCGCGCCGAGCGCGCCCTCGTCCGAGACGACCTTCAGGCCGCGCTTCTCGACGACCTCGTCCGGGGTGCCCTCGCCGGCGAGGACCCCTTCGAGGACCTGGCGGGCCAGCTTGTCGTTGAGCTCACCGGCCGCCACCAGGGCCGCGACGCGCGCGACCTGGACGGGGGTGATGGGCAGCTCGTCGACGACGACGCCCTGCTCGTTGGCGTTGCGAGCCAGCTCGCCCATCCACCACTTGCGCGCGGCCGTCGAGTCGGCGCCGGCCTCGATGGTGGCGACGATGGAGTCCACGGCGCCCGCGTTGAGGATCGACTGCATGTCGTGCTCCGTGACGCCCCACTCCTGGAGGAGGCGGTTGCGGCGCACGCGCGGCATCTCCGGCAGACCGGCGCGCAGCTCCTCGACCCATGCGCGGGCCGGGGCGACGGGGACCAGGTCGGGCTCCGGGAAGTACCGGTAGTCCTCGGCGTTGTCCTTGATGCGGCCGGCCGTGGTGGAGCCGTCCTCCTCGTGGAAGTGCCGGGTCTCCTGCACGATCGAGCCGCCCGACGAGAGCACCGCCGCGTGGCGCTGGATCTCGAAGCGGGCCGCGCGCTCCACGGAACGCAGGGAGTTGACGTTCTTGGTCTCCGAGCGGGTGCCGAACTCGGACTCGGGGGTCGGGCGCAGCGACAGGTTCACGTCGCAGCGCATCTGGCCCTTGTCCATGCGGGCCTCGGAGACGCCGAGCGCCTTGATGACCTCGCGCAGCTCGGCGACGTACGCCTTGGCGACCTCGGGGGCCCGCTCGCCCGCGCCCTCGATGGGCTTGGTGACGATCTCGATGAGCGGGATGCCGGCGCGGTTGTAGTCCAGCAGGGAGTGGGACGCGCCGTGGATACGGCCGGTGGCGCCGCCGACGTGCAGCGACTTGCCGGTGTCCTCCTCCATGTGGGCGCGCTCGATCTCCACGCGGAAGATCTCGCCGTCCTCCAGCTGGACGTCCAGGAAGCCGTTGAAGGCGATGGGCTCGTCGTACTGGGAGGTCTGGAAGTTCTTCGGCATGTCCGGATAGAAGTAGTTCTTCCGGGCGAAGCGGCACCACTCGGCGATCTCGCAGTTCAGCGCGAGACCGATCTTGATCGCCGACTCGACGCCGATCGCGTTGACGACGGGCAGCGAGCCGGGCAGACCGAGGCAGGTGGGGCAGGTCTGCGAGTTGGGCTCGGCGCCCAGCTCGGTCGAGCAGCCGCAGAACATCTTGGTCCTGGTGCCGAGCTCGACATGGACCTCAAGGCCCATGACGGGGTCGAACGAGGCGAGAGCGTCCTCGTACGACAGCAGTTCGGTGAAGGTGGTCACGGTGAAACTTTCCCTCTCAGCCCAGCAGGACGTCGTCGTCGCCCAGGCGCTTCAGCTCGCGGTACAGGATCGCGAGGCCGGTGACGATGGCGGCGGCGGACACGGCGGCGTCGACCAGCTTCAGCACGTCGTGCTCGCTGCGGGCCTTCTTGACCTGCTTGATCACGCTGATCGCGCCGAAGGCGGTGGTGCCGATCGACAGGTACGTGCCGGTCTTGGACTTCTTGAAGCCCTTGGCCTTGGTCAGTGCACTGGTGCTCACAGCGACGGTGCCTCCTCAAGCAGCGGGTGACCCCAGCGTGCGACGAAGGCCGCCTCGACGGCGGCACCGACCTTGTAGAGCCGGTCGTCCTTCATCGCCGGGGCGATGATCTGGAGCCCGACCGGGAGACCGTCCTCCGGGGCCAGGCCGCAGGGGAGCGACATGGCGGAGTTGCCGGCCAGGTTGGTCGGGATGGTGCACAGGTCCGCGAGGTACATGGCCAGCGGGTCGTCGGTGCGCTCGCCGATGGGGAAGGCGGTGGTCGGGGTCGTCGGGGAGACGATCACGTCGACCTGCTCGAAGGACTTCTCGAAGTCCTGGGTGATGAGCGTGCGGACCTTCTGGGCCGAGCCGTAGTACGCGTCGTAGTAGCCGGAGCTGAGCGCGTACGTGCCGAGGATGATGCGGCGCTTGACCTCGTCGCCGAAGCCGGCCTCACGGGTCAGGGCGGTGACGTCCTCGGCGGACTTCGTACCGTCGTCGCCGACGCGCAGGCCGTAGCGCATGGCGTCGAAGCGGGCCAGGTTGGAGGAGCACTCGGACGGCGCGATCAGGTAGTACGCGGCCATCGCGAGGTCGAAGGAGGGGCAGTCCAGCTCGACGATCTCGGCGCCGAGCTCCTTGAGGAGCTCCACCGACTCGTTGAAGCGCTGGACGACACCGGCCTGGTAGCCCTCACCGGCGAACTGCTTGACCACACCGACGCGCATACCGGCGACGGAGCCGTTGCGGGCGGCCTCGACGACCGGCGGGACCGGGGCGTCGATGGAGGTGGAGTCGAGCGGGTCGTGCCCGGCGATCACCTCGTGCAGCAGGGCCGCGTCCAGGACCGTACGGGCGCAGGGACCGCCCTGGTCGAGGGAGGAGGAGAAGGCCACCATGCCGTAGCGGGAGACACCGCCGTAGGTGGGCTTCACGCCGACCGTGCCGGTGACGGCGGCGGGCTGGCGGATGGAGCCGCCGGTGTCCGTGCCGATCGCGAGCGGGGCCTGGAAGGCGGCGAGGGCCGCGGCGGAGCCGCCGCCGGAGCCGCCGGGGATCCGGGTGAGGTCCCAGGGGTTGCCGGTGGGGCCGTAGGCGCTGTTCTCGGTGGAGGACCCCATGGCGAACTCGTCCATGTTGGTCTTGCCGAGGATGACGACGTCGGCTTCCTTGAGCTTGCGCGTCAGGGTGGCGTCGTAGGGCGGGATCCAGCCTTCGAGGATCTTCGAACCGACGGTGGTCGGGACCCCGACGGTGGTGAAGATGTCCTTGAGGGCGAGGGGTACGCCGGCCAGCGGGCCGAGCTTCTCGCCGGCCTCGCGCTTGGCGTCGACGGCGCGGGCCTGCGCGAGCGCGCCCTCGCGGTCCACGTGCAGGAAGGCGTTGACCTTCTCGTCGGTGGCGTCGATGCGGGCCAGGTGGGCCTCGGTCACCTCGACGGCCGTGAGCTCGCCGGAGGCGATCTTCTCGGCGGTCTGGGCGGCCGTGAGCTTGATGATGTCGAGCATGGCTGTTAGTCCTCCCCCAGGATCTGCGGCACCTTGAAACGCTGCTGCTCCTGGGCGGGAGCACCGGAGAGCGCCTGCTCGGGGGTGAGCGACGGACGGACCTCGTCCGCGCGCATGACGTTCGTCAGCGGCAGCGGGTGGGAGGTCGGCGGGACGTCTTGGTCGGCGACCTCGGAAACGCGGGCGACCGCGCCGATGATGTCGCCGAGCTGTCCGGCGAAGTGATCCAGCTCGTTGCTGGACAGCTCAAGGCGCGCCAGCCGAGCGAGGTGGACGACCTCCTCGCGCGTAATGCCAGGCATGCAGCGATCCTCTGGGGGTGGGTGGATGTTTCGTTTCGGACCCAATCCTATGGGGCGCGGCGCTCGGCCTGCGAAACGGTTTGGCCCGGGCCGCTGCGCGGGGCAAAGATCCGGGGCTCCGCCCCGCACCCCGCTCCTCGAACGCCGGAGGGGCTGGATGGTGCCGGCGTCAGCCGAATCCAAGCCCCTCCGGCGTGTGAGGTGCGGGGGTGCGGGGCGAGCCCCGGCGGTGGCGGCGCGGGATCAGACCGCGTCGGCCTCCGCGGCGGCGAGTTCCGCCGTGATGTCCGCCGGGCGGCGCCAGCCGCGCTCGCCGCGGGCCAGCAGCCAGGCGGTGGCCTCCTGCGGCGGCATGGCGGCGGCGACCAGCCAGCCCTGGACGGCGTCGCAGCCCAGGTCCCGCAGCCGCTCCCACGTCTCGTCGTCCTCCACGCCCTCCGCCACGACCAGCAGGCCCAGCGAGTGCGCCAGGTCCACCGTGCAGCGGACGATCTCCGCGTCCTGCGCGTCGACCGCCAGCCGGCCGACGAACGACCGGTCGATCTTCAGCTCGCTGACCGGCAGGCGGCGCAGGTGGACGAGAGAGGAGTAGCCGGTGCCGAAGTCGTCCAGGGACATCTTCACGCCGTGGCCGGTGAGTCCGGCCATGGTGTCGGCCGCCCGCTGGGGGTCCTCCAGCAGGACGTGTTCCGTTATCTCCAGCTGCAGCCCGCTCGCCGGGACCCCGTGGCGGGCCAGCCTGGCGGCGACGGCGCCCGCGAAGCCCGGGGTGTGGACGTCGCGGGGCGACACGTTGACGGCCACCGGGACCTTGAGGCCCTGGGCCCGCCACCGCGCCACCTGGGCGAGGGCCGTCTCCAGCACGTACTCCGTCAGGTGCGGCATCAGCCCGGAGGTCTCGGCGATCGCGATGAACTCGTCCGGGGACACCCGGCCGCGTTCCGGGTGCACCCAGCGCACCAGGGCTTCGAGCCCGGCGACCTGGCCGTCGAAGCGGACCTTCGGCTGGTAGTGGAGTTCCACTTCCCCGGCGTCGAGGGCCCTGCGGAGGTCGCCGAGCAGGCCCAGGCGGTCGGGCGTGTTGCTGTCCCGCTTGGACTCGTACACCTCGACGCCCGTACGGTCGCGCTTCGCCTGGTACATCGCCACGTCCGCGCGCCGCAGCAGCCCCTCCGCGTCGAGCGCGTGGTCGGGGAAGACGGCGAGGCCCGCGCTGGCCTCCAGGACGAGGGTGAGGCCGTCCAGGTCGAGGGGGGAGCTGAGCTCCGCGACCAGGCGGCGGGCGATGCGCTGGGCGCTGGTGGTGGAGTCGGCGAAGGGGAGCAGGACGGCGAACTCGTCGCCGCCGAGCCGGGCCGCCTCGGCGTCCTCGGGCAGGGCCTGGCGCAGCCGTTCGGCGATCTGGAGCAGCAGCCGGTCGCCCGCCAGGTGCCCCAGCGTGTCGTTGACCGCCCGGAAGCGGTCCAGGTCGATCAGCACGAGGGCGGCCCGGGTGCCGGAACGTTCGGCCTCGTCCAGGGCGGACCAGGCCCGCTCCAGCAGCCACTGCCGGTTGGGCAGCCCGGTCAGCGGGTCCCGCAGCTGTTCCTCGGCGCGTGCGCGGGCGATCCACAGGGTGGAGTCCAGCGCGATCAGCGGTACGGCGAACAGCGGCAGCAGGACCGGCTGGGAGACGGCGACGACGCAGATCAGGGGGGCGATGCCGAGCAGCGCCACCGCTACTAAGGCCTGCCGGAGCAGGGCGGTGCGCGCGACGGTGGGCAGCCCGTCGCCGCGCGGGGCCAGCGCGATCCAGAGCAGGACGCGGGTGGCGAGCAGGTAGGCGACGGCGACGAAGACGATCTCGGGGACCGCCTCCAGCCCCCAGGAGGTGGGGAGCCAGGGGGTCTCGACGGAGGGCGCCTCGCCGAAGGCGGCGAGTACGAGGGCCCCGGCGCCGATGCCGAGGATGTCCACGGAGCCGTGTAGCAGCCCCTGCCGCCAGCGGTGCCTGCGCGCGGCCCCGACCAGGGAGACCACCGCCAGGGAGACCAGTCCGGCGGGGACCCATCCGTAGAGGATGAGGACGCCGAGGGTGAGTGCGGCGCCCGATCCGGTGCCGCCCCACCAGCGGTCGCGGCCGAGGGCGACGAGGTGGCCGACGATGATGCCGGTGAGCAGGGCCAGTGCCCAGCCGACCGGCCCGCCGGGGAACAGGGCGTGACGGCCGCTCAGCGCGGAGACGATGCCGGCGGTGAGCACGGTGACGGCGAGGCCCACGACGACGAAGGGCAGCACGCCGCGCCGCTCCTGCCCGCCCGCACCGTTGTGGGCCGGTCGGGTCTGCGGTGTCCTGGCACCCAGGAGACCGAGCCTGCCCGTCCTGCCCGCCCGCATGGACGGGAGTTCCCCGCCGAATTCAGGTGACGGGTCGGCGCTTTCGGTGGGTTTCATGCCCGTACCTCTCACAGCCGGCGATGCCGATGTCACGCGATGGCCCCGATGTCATGCCACCACGGCCGAAATCGCATCCTGCAGCCGTGCACGACAGGCGCACCCCTCAACAGTAGGACGCGCGAGGCTCCCAGGGGCAGCGGTCGGCAGTGGTTGCCCGAATGCGACCCAGCCATCCTCATCAGTACGGTATCCGCCGAACGGGTGAGTTTGGTTGGGGACCCCCCCTGTCACCCGTCCGATGATCCGACAGCTCACCGGCCTGCGACCAGCCTTGTACCGGCCGTTTACCACCGTTCGCCGCGCCCGGCGTGCGCCCGCCCGTACGGCCGCACGCCACGCATCCGTTCGCCTTCGCTACTCCCCCTCGGCGATTCCCCTGTCGGTACTACTCCGCTCCGCCCCCGCCGTCCACCGGGAGCGCGGCCTCCCGCGCCGCGTCCGGCCCCTGCTCCAGCAGCACCGCGAACCCGGCGTCGTCGAGGACGGCGAGCTTCAACTGCATCGCCTTGTCGTACTTGGAGCCGGGGTTGTCACCGACCACGACGAAGGAGGTCTTCTTCGACACGGATCCGGTGACCTTGGCGCCGCGGCTCTGCAGGGCCTCCTTCGCCCCGTCCCGCGTGTGGCTCTGCAAAGTGCCGGTGACGACGACGGTCAGCCCCTCCAGCGGCCGCGGCCCCTCCTCCTCGGCGGAACCCTCCTCCTCCATCCGGACTCCGGCCTCCCGCCACTTGCGCAGGATCTCCTGGTGCCAGTCGACGGCGAACCACTCCTTGAGCGAGGCGGCGATGATCGCGCCGACCCCGTCGGTGGCGGTCAGTTCCTCCTCGGTGGCCTGCTCGATGCGCTCGATCGACCGGAACTCGCGCGCGAGGGCCTCGGCAGCGACCGGTCCGACGTGACGGATCGACAGGCCGTTGATGAAGCGGGCGAGCGGGCGCTCCTTGGCGGCCGCGATGTGCTCCAGCATGGCCAGGGCGTTCTTCTTCGGCTCGCCCTTCTGGTTGGCGAAGACCCTGGCGATCTTCTCCTCGCCCGTCTTGGGGTCCCGCTTGGGCAGCCCGCTGTCCGGGTCCAGGACGTACGCCCTGATGGGCAGCAGCTGCTCGATGGTCAGGCCGAACAGGTCGCCCTCGTCCAGCAGCGGCGGCCGGGCCGGCTCCAGCGGGCCGGTCAGCGCGGCCGCCGCCACCATGCCGAAGTTCTCGATGTCCAGGGACTGCCGGCCGGCCAGGTAGGCCACCCGCTCGCGCAACTGGGCGGGGCAGGTGCGGGCGTTGGGGCACCGGACGTCGATGTCCCCCTCCTTCATCGGCCGCAGCTCCGTCCCGCACTCGGGGCAGACGGACGGCATCACGAACTCCCGCTCGCTGCCGTCGCGCAGGTCCACCACCGGGCCGAGGATCTCGGGGATGACGTCGCCCGCCTTGCGCAAGACCACGGTGTCCCCGATGAGCACGCCCTTGGCCTTGACGACCTCCTGGTTGTGCAGGGTCGCGAACTCGACCTCCGAACCGGCCACCGTCACCGGCTCGACCTGCGCGTACGGGGTCACCCGGCCGGTGCGGCCGACGCCGACCTTGATGTCGATCAGCTTGGTGTTGACCTCTTCGGGCGCGTACTTCCAGGCGATCGCCCAGCGCGGGGCGCGGGCGGTGGAGCCGAGCCGGCCCTGGAGGGAGATCTCGTCGAGCTTGACGACGACGCCGTCGATCTCGTGCTCCACCGAGTGCCGGTTCACGCCGAAGTCCGCGATGAACTCCCGGACCTCGGCGAGCGTGGCGACCACCTTGTTGTGCCGTGCGGTCGGCAGACCCCACTCGTGCAGCAGCTCGTACGCCTGCGACTGACGCTCGATCTCGAAGCCCTCGCGGGCACCGATGCCGTGCACGACCATGTGCAGCGGGCGGCTCGCGGTGACCTTGGGGTCCTTCTGCCGCAGCGAACCGGCCGCCGCGTTGCGCGGGTTGGCGAAGGGCTTGCCCTCCGCCTCCACCAGACGGGCGTTGAGCTCCTGGAACTTCTCCATCGGGAAGTAGACCTCGCCGCGGATCTCGACCAGGGCCGGGATCCGGTCGCCCTTCAGCCGGTCCGGGATCTCGGCGATGGTGCGGACGTTGGGCGTGATGTCCTCACCCGTGCGGCCGTCGCCGCGGGTGGCCGCCCGGGTGAGACGGCCGTTCTCGTAGGTGAGGTTGACGGCGAGGCCGTCCACCTTGAGCTCGCACAGGTAGTGGTAGTCCGAGGTGTTCACGTCCCGGGCCACCCGCTCGGCCCAGGCCGACAGTTCCTCGTCGTCGAAGGCGTTGTCGAGGGAGAGCATCCGCTCCCGGTGCTCGACGGAGGCGAAGTCCGTCTCGTACGCCCCGGCCACCTTCTGGGTGGGCGAGTCGGGCGTACGGAGCTCCGGGTACTGCTCCTCCAGTGCCTCCAGCGAGCGCAGCAGCTTGTCGAACTCGGCGTCGCTGACGACCGGCTGGTCGTTCACGTAGTACCGGAAGCGGTGCTCCTCGACCTGTTCGGCCAGCAGCTGGTGCTGCTCGCGCACCGCCGCCGGTACTGCCGTGTCCTGCTGTTCGGCTGCCATGCCGTGTCCTCCCGTGGCCCGTCTTCGACCGTCACTCAGGGTTGTCGGCGAGCGACCTCGCCGCCCTGACGCAATGCGCCTGCACCGCGCGGGCGTAGGCGGGCGAGGCGCCCGCCAGACCGCACGAGGGGGTGACCACGACGGACTCCGCCAGAGTCCCCGGAGCCAGCCCCAGCCTGCGCCAAAGCTTCCTGACACCCATGACGCTACCGCCCGGGTCCGACAACGGGGCGTCGGTGCCGGGCACCACTCCGGCGAAGAGTTTCGTGCCGCCCTCGACCGCTTCCCCGATGGCGTCGTCCTCGCGCTCGGTGAGCAGCGAGAAATCGAACGACACCCCCGTGGCACCGGCCCTGCGGAGCAGGCCGAAGGGGACCTCGGGCGCGCAGGAGTGCACCACGACGTCCCCGTCGTGGACGGCGAACAGGTCGCGCAGCGCCCCCTCGACGACCTGCCGGTCGACGGCTCGGTAGGTGCGGTAGCCGCTCGCGGAGCGGACCCGGCCCAGGAGCACGGCCGTCAGGGACGGCTCGTCGAGCTGGAGCACGACGTCGGCGCCGGGGATCCGCTTGCGTACGTCGGCCAGGTGCTCGCGCAGCCCCTCGGCCAGCGATCCGGCCAGGTCACGGCAGGCTCCGGGGTCCTGGAGCATGGCCTCGCCGCCGTGCAGTTCCAGGGCGCCGGCCAGCGTCCACGGTCCGACGGCCTGGACCTTGAGCTTGCCCGTGTACCCCTGGGTGAACTCCTCCAGCGCGTCGAGGTCCTCCCCGAGCCAGGACCGGGCCCGCTTGGAGTCCCGTCCCGGGCGGTCGCTGATCCGCCAGCCGCTGGGCTCGACGTGGGCGTACATGTCGACGAGCAGGCCGAGGGAACGGCCGATCATGTCCGCGCCGGGCCCCCGGGCGGGCAGCTCGGCCAGATAGGGAAACTCCTCGAAGGACCCGGTGACGGTCTTCGCGGCCTCGCGGGCGTCGCCGCCGGGCAGCGATCCGACGCCGGTGGCGGCCGCGCTCATCGGCCCGGCCGGACGCTCAGGTCGTTGACCTCGGCGTCACGGGGCAGGTCGATGGCCATGACGATCGTGGTGGCCACGGACTCGGGGTCGATCCAGGCGGCCGGGTCGTACTCCTTGCCCTCCTGGGAGTGCACCTTGGCCTGCATGGGGCTGGCGGTGCGGCCCGGGTAGACGGAGGTGACGCGGATGCCGTGGGGCTTCTCCTCGCCGCGCAGCGAGTCGGCGAGGGCCTTGAGCCCGTGCTTGGAGGCGGCATACGCGCTCCAGTCGGGGTGGGCGCTCAGCCCGGCGCCCGAGTTCACGAAGACGACGGTGGCCTTGGAGGCCCGCAGGGTGGGCAGCAGCAGCCGGGTGACCTCGGCAGGGGCGATCAGGTTCACGTTGAGCTGCTGGTGCCAGGTCTTGGGCCGCAGCTCGCCCACGGGTCCGAGGTCGACGATCCCGGCGATGTGCAGCAGGGAGTCGATCCGCTCCGGGACGGCCTGCTTGGAGAACGCCCACGACAGCCGGTCGGGGTCGGCGAGGTCGCCGACGAGGGACGTGGCGCCGGGGTAGCGGTCGACGAGCTCGCGGGCGCGGCCGGCGTCCCGGGCGAGGAGGACGAGGTCGTCGCCGCGGGCGTGCAGCCGGGCCGCGACGGCGGCGCCGATGCCGGAGCCGGCACCGGTGATCAAGTGAGTAGCCATACCGCCCATGCTCGCACCCCCGAGCGCGCCCGGGGCCCGAAGACCGAGGTCAGGTGCCGACGGCGGCCGCGTACGCCCGTCGGACGGCGGCGCGGGCGGCGGCCGCCTGCTCCGCGGGGACGGCGGGGCCGAAGCCCCGGCCGATCGTGGCGTGCGGGAGCGCCGCCACGAGCCGGGCCCGTACGTCGCCCCGCGGTCCGGCCCACCGCTCCAGGGCCCGGTCGCGTACGTCGGCCAGCGCGGCGGCGCGGTCCGGCGCGGGCGGCGCGAAGCGGCCGCCCGAGGCCCGCTCGTGCTCGGCCCAGCGGTCCTCCCAGAACTCCACGGTCCAGCCGGGCCAGCGGCCGGCGAGGGCACCGGCGTGGGCGCGGGCCGTGTTCAGCCACCAGCCGACCCGGCGCCGCTCGGGATCGACGTGGATGCCGGCGTCCGCCCGGAGCCGGTGGCTCCCGTGCTCAGGTGCGTCCCGGAGCCGCTCCAGCAGGGCGGGGCCCTCCTCGGCGGGGTGGTCGTCGATGTCGGCGAGGACGTGGCAGCGGTCCTGGCCGATGGTGACCACCGCGACCAGCGGGTCGGGGTCGGCCAGTTCCTCGTCGTCCCGGTCCAGCGCCGGGCCGGGGTACACGTCGGTGTCCCGCTCTCCCGGGTCGAGCCCGAGGTGGGTGCGCAGCCCGGTCTGGCCGTCGTGGAGCCAGCGCACCTCCCAGCCCGGCCAGGCGCACCTCAGCAGCTCCAGGGTGGCGGCCCGGGTGCGCAGGGAGGCGATGGGCCCCTCCGAGGCGAAGAGCAGCAGGAGCCGGCGGGCCTCGTCGGCGAGGACGCCCGCCTCGACCATGTCGTCGGGGTACCAGTCGTCCTCCCGCACGTGGCCGCGCAGGAACGGGAGCACCGCCTCCGGCCCGGCCAGCAGGTCGAGGTCCAGCCCCACGGCGCCGTACGAGGAGCGATGGCGGGTGTGGCCCGCAGGGCCACCGGGGCTGCCGGGGCCACCGGGGCCCGAGAGCACGAACACGGCCCGGTTCCCCATCAGAGGCCGGCTTCGGCACGCAGGGCGGCCGCCGTCTTCGAGGCGTCGTAGCCGGCCGGGACGCCCTCGACGAGGATGACCTCGCCGGGAATGTGGTCCGTGCGCAGCGGGAGGATGGCCCGGTAGGCGTCGGAGGCGTACCAGGCGCGCGCCCGCTCGATGTCGGGGAAGCCGATGACGACGACGGTGCCGGGGAAGGGGCCTTCCATGACCTCGACCTCCTTGCCGTGGACGAGGAAGCGGCCGCCGAAGGGATCCATCGTCGACTGCATCGTCTCGATGTACGTGAGGATGTCCTCGTTCATCGTCTCGGGGCGGATGTGGGCGATGGCGTACGCGGTCATGGTCGGCTCCCCTGTCAACCGGCCCGCCGCTGCGGGCCGTTGCTCCGATCCTGGCAGGGCGCGGCCGCGGCGGCGATTACCTCCGGGGTCAGGACGAGGCGGGCTGGAAGGTGCGCCGGTAGGCGATCGGGGAGACGCCGAGCGTGGACCGCATGTGCTGGCGCAGGGAGTTGGCCGAGCCGAAACCGGCGCGGTGGGCCACCAGGTCGACCGGCAGGTCGCTGGACTCCAGCAGGTGGCGGGCCAGTTCGAGGCGCTGTGCGGTGAGCCACTGCACGGGGGTCATGCCGACCTCGTCGCGGAACCGCCGGGTGAAGGTGCGCAGGCTCATCCGGGCGTGCGCGGCCAGTTCGGCGAGGGTGACCGGTTCGGCGAGGCGCTCCAGGGCCCACGCGCGGGTGGCGGTGGTGCTGGCGACCGACGGCTCGGGGACGGGGCGGTCGATGAACTGGGCCTGCCCGCCGTCGCGCCACGGCGGGACGACGCACATGCGCGCGGCCCGGTTGGTGACGGCGACACCGTGGTCGCGGCGGATCATGTGCAGGCACAGGTCGACTCCGGCGGAGACGCCGGCCGAGGTCAGGACGTCGCCGTCGTCGACGAAGAGGACGTCCTCGTCGATGCGCACCCTCGGGTAGGCGCGGCGGAACTCCCGGGCGAGGTTCCAGTGGGTGGTCGCGGGCCGGTCGTCGAGGAGGCCGGCGGCGGCGAGCACGTAGGAGCCGGTGCAGATCGACACCAGGCGGGTGCCGGGACGGATGCGGGCGATGGCCGCGGCGACCGCGGGCGGCAGCGG
The DNA here is from genome assembly GCF_016755875.1 of Streptomyces spororaveus. Lineage (NCBI taxonomy): Bacteria > Bacillati > Actinomycetota > Actinomycetes > Kitasatosporales > Streptomycetaceae > Streptomyces > Streptomyces spororaveus. The sequence continues at coordinate 2,898,582 of NZ_BNED01000005.1, forward strand.
CCCGCCGAGGGCCAGCTCCGGCATGGCGTGGGTGGGCGGGACGATCACGGTGTCGGCGGCGGCGAGGGCCTCGGGCCCGGCGGCGGGCTGGAGGGTGAAGCCGGAGTCGCTGAGCACGGGGGCGCCGTCGGCGGTGCAGACGACGACCTCGTAGAGGTCTTCGCCGTCCTCGCCCACGGCACTGCCGAAGACCCGGGAGGGAATGCCCAGCTCGAACGGGGGGAAGCCCGGCAGGGCGAGCACCGCGACGAGGTGCCGCCCGCCCGTGCCGCTCCCGGGGCGGGCCGTGTGCTCGGTGTGCTCCCGCGTCTCGCTCATGGCCAGATCCTGTCACATAGTGGCCAAACGGCCAACACCATCGAGGGGCGCCGTGCCCGAATCTGAGACACGTCGCCGGGTAACGACCCGGATTGCGACACAAACGGATGGAATGAGGCGGACAGAAATGCGCGCGATCGTCGTGAACGAGTGGGGCGGCCCGGAGAACCTGGTCGAGCGGGAGATCGACCGGCCCGAGCCCGGTCTGGGCGAGGTCCTCGTCCGGGTCCACGCGGCCGGCGTCAACCCCGTCGACTGGAAGACCCGGGACAGCGGGGCGCTCATCGCCTGGGGCGAGCACCCGATCGTGGGCTGGGACGTCTCCGGCACCGTCGAGGCGGTCGGCCCCGGTGTGACCCTCCACGCCCCCGGTGACGAGGTGTACGGCATGCCGCACTTCCCGCGGCAGGCGGGCGGCTACGCCGAGTACGTGAGCGCCCCGGCCCGGCACTTCGCGGCGAAGCCGGCCGCGCTGGACCACGTACAGGCCGCGGCCCTGCCGCTGGCCGCGCTGACCGCCTGGCAGGCCCTGGTGGACACGGCCGGAGTGAGCGCCGGACAGCGGGTGCTGGTGCACGCGGCGGCCGGCGGCGTGGGCCACCTGGCGGTGCAGATCGCCAAGGCCCGCGGCGCGTACGTGATCGGCACCGCGAGCGCGGGCAAGCACGCGCTGCTGCGCGAGCTGGGCGCCGACGAGGTGATCGACTACCGCACCACGGACTTCGAGGACGCCGTCGCCGACGTGGACGTCGTGATCGACGCCGTCGGCGGGGACTACACCCGGCGCTCGCTGAAGGTCCTCAAGGCCGGCGGCCACCTGGTGACCCTGCCCGGCCCCGACTCCCTCCCGGCCGACCCGCAGGGCGTCCACGCCTCCTGGGTCCTGGTGGAGCCGGACCTGGGCGGTCTGCGCGAGATCGCGGCGCTCGTCGAGCAGGGCCTGCTGAAGCCGCTGGTCGACACGGTGCTGCCGCTGGAGCAGGCGGCGAAGGCCCACGAGATCGGCGAGCAGGGCCGCACCACCGGCAAGATCGTCCTGACGGTCGCCTGAACCCGCAGGCCCTCAGCCCGTGGGCCGGCCGCGCAGGTGGCGCTGGAGCCGTGCGTGGCGGAACTGGTAGACGGCGCCGACCTGGCGCAGGACGCCGCGCCGGTAGGCGTCCTCCAGGAAGGCGACCGTCGCCCAGGGGAGGCGGCCGGTCAGCGGCAGCCAGACGCGGGCCAGGAGCAGCCACTGACCCCAGGCGGTGAACGCCAGGACGTAGGAGAGCGCGCCGGCCAGGCCGCCGACGGCGCCGAGCGCCAGCCCGTCGGCCATCGGCCAGCTCAGCGGGCCGACGACCCCCTGGAGGAGTTCGGTCATGAGCCGGCCGCCGAAGGCGATCACCACGGTGAGCGTCGGTGCGAGGAAGAGGGCCTGGCGCACCACGATGCTCCGGTTGACGGCCAGCAGGTCCGTCGGAGTGGCGGCGGAGCCGAGGTCGATCGGGGTCTCCAGGGTGGCCACGAGCCCGAGTACGAGACCGCCCGCCAGGGCGAACGTCAGCCCGTACATGAGGCAGTTGACGGCCGTGGCCCGGATCACCGCCGCGTGGAGCAGCACCCCTCCGTACGTCAGCCGCGCGCCCACGGTGAAGGCGAGCCCGCACCCGAGGCCCATCACGAAGCCGCCCAGCAATCCGGCCGGGACCAGGGTGGCGAACCTGCGGGAGGAAGGCGCGGCGCCCCGGCCGCGGCGGCCGGGCAGCCGTATCCGCACCCGGGACGGTTCGAACGCCCGGATCCCGAGGACGGCCATGAGCCCGTAGACCAGCCCGAAGGCGAGGCCGACGGCCGGTCCGAACAGCAGGGCGTCCAGCAGGCCCGTACCCAGCGCGAAGGCGGCGCCGCGGCCGGCGGCCAGGTTCTTCGCCGGGAAGACCAGCCAGTCGGCGAGGGCGGTGACCAGGGAACAGGCGAGGACGACGGCCAGGATCCGCGAGGGCAGCCGCAGCGAGTCGCGCAGCTGCCACCACGCCAGGTCCTGGCCTTCGCGGCGCTCGGGCCGGTCCAGGTGGTCGGCGAGGTGGCCCAGGTAGCGCCGGGCCCGGTGCGGGTCCCAGCTACGGGGCCGCCGGGCGCCCGGGAGGGCCGTGGGCAGGGGCTGGTAGACGCTCGGCACGAACCCGGCCAGCAGGTGCTCCTCGATGGCCCCCGGGTTCGGGAAGCGGGCCTCGTCCAGCAGTTCGGCCGGGTCCTGGGCCGGGGTGTCGCTGTAGGCGGTCCGGGCCAGCAGGACCATCAGCGGGGTGCTCAGCACGGCCCGGAGGCGGGCGCCGGGCCCCCCGTCCCGGTCCGTGCGCAGCCGTTCCAGGACGGGGTCCCACCCGGTGGCGGCCCGTCCGTCCCGGTCGGCGGGCGCGCTCGGGCGCGCGGTGCGGGGCAGGTAGTGGGCCAGGTCGTCGGCGTCCAGGTCCAGCAGTTCGATGCCCGCGGTCCGGCGGAGCACCTCGACCCTGACGGCCTCGGCGAACTGCTCGGTACGGCTGGTCAGCAGCAGCGGCAGCGAGCTCGCGTTGAGCTCGCGCAGTGCGACGCCGAGCAGCCCGGTGGCCATCTCGTCGAACCCGTCCAGGACCGGCAGGATCCATCCGGCGTCGACCAGGGCCGCGGCGAGGGTCGAGCCGCCGGGGGCGCGCGCGTCGAGGTTCGGGTGGTCGCGCAGCAGGCGGGCGATCAGCCAGTCGCGCAGGCTGGTGCCGGTCGGGTCCCACGATCCCGTGCTGAAGACCACGGGCACCGGCTCGCCGTCGGTGCGCGCGCCCAGATGGTCGAGGACGAACCGCAGGACGAGGACGGTCTTGCCGGAGCCGGCCCGGCCGAGCACCACCAGCCGCCCGGACCGGACGCGCCGGTAGACGTCGCGGATGTCGGTGAGGCCGCCGTCCAGGGACAGCGGGCCGCGGGCGGCTCCAGGGGGAGTGCCGCGGATGTTGTCCCAGTGGTCCAGCAGGTCGGCGGGGGCCGACCGCCACCGCACGGGCAGCGGGAAGGGGTCGTGGATGCGGCGCTGCTCCTCCTCGCGGACACAGCGGCCGTAGACGTCGTGGGCGAGTGACTCGGCGGCCTCGGCCAGGGCGCCCCCGGACACGGGCAGTGCGCGGTGCGGCACCGGCCGGGCCGGACGGTCCGACTCCGGCGCCGGTTCCCGGTCCGGCGCCGGCGCCTGCTTCCGGTCCGGCTCCCGCTCCTGCTCCGGTACGGGCGCGGGTGCGGCGCGCGGGCCCTCCCCGGCGTCGGCCCGGTTGCCCCGGTGGGCGGCCAGCAGGTCCGTCCAGAGCTCGTCCCGGTCCCGTTTCAGCTCGTCGGCCAGTGCGTGGGCGACCTGCTTCACCGTGCCCATCCGGGCGTCGGTGGGTTTGCCGGTCTCCAGCCGGTGGATGGTGCGGACCCCGAGCCGGGACCGCTCGGCCAGCTGCTCCTGCGTCATCCCCGCCTCGTGCCGCAACCCGCGGAGCAACGCGCCGAACTGGCTGCTCACTTGTATGCCCTTCCCCCCGACGACAGCCCTGCCACTTGTGTCGGATGTCCTGCGGGAACCCGGTCAAACCACGGGGCGCGGTCGACCGGCCACATATGGCCGGTTGCGGGCATGGTCCCCCGACCAGCACGAACACCACGATGAGTGCCGGTCGCCGCACCTGACGCGGTGCCCGCCCCGACCCAAGGGAGTTGACCCGTATGTCCACCACGAAGCCGAGCAGGTTCGCCCGCCGCCTCAAGTCCGTCGTCGCGTCGACGGTCCTCTTATTCGCCGGCGCCGTGGCCGCGCCGGCCACCGCGCACGCCGCCCCGGCGAACCACTACTACATCGAGATCGGCGGTACCGGCGCGGCCGCGGGGGCGCCCGCCTGCACCACGAGCTTCGACGCCGCGAACCGGCATCTGGACGGGGGCATCGCGATCCCGGTCTGCTACGTCGCCAGCGGCGGCCCGTTCGTCGGCAGCCACAACGAGCAGCCGGCCCCCTTCGCACCGAGCTTCGGCGACAGCGTGAACCAGGGCTACTGGAACGCCAGGGCCGCCCTGGAGAGCGCCTACCGGGCCGACCCGACCGCGACCTTCACCATCGCCGGCTACTCCCAGGGTGCCTGGGTCGGTGACCTGCTGCTCCAGACGATCGCGAACAACGGCACCGAGGTGCCCCGCGAGAAGGTCGACGGCATGCTCTACTCCGACCCGATGCAGCCGGGAACCGGTTTCTGGCGGCTGGTCCCCCAGGGGGTCCTGATCCCGTTCGTGGCGTACTCCCCCGGCACCGGGCCGGAGGTGTTCCCCGGGGTCCCGGTCCAGCGCCACTGCATCAAGACCGACGGGGTGTGTGACACGACGTCCCTGGACTCCTTCCCCGGCTTCCTGCAGCAGCACCCGCGCTACTTCCGGGAGGGCGAGATCATCGCGAGCACCCTCGCCCGGCACGGCGACAGCGGGACCGTCTGGTACCCGGCGGCCTGATCCGGGCAGCACGGCGCCGCGGCCCGCCCGGGGGGACGGGCCGCGGCGTCATGCCGTGAGGGCGCCGGCCGGACCGTGGCGGTCAGACGGTGGCGGTCAGACGGTGGCGGCGGCCCGCGTCGTGGTCGCGATGGTGGCCGAGCCGACCACGCGGGTGCCGTCGTAGAGCACGATCGCCTGGCCGGGGGCCACACCGCGGACCGCCTCGGTGAAGGAGACGCGCAGCTCGCCGTCCACGACCTCGGCGAAGACCTCGGTCTCGCCGCCGTGGGCGCGCAGCTGGGCGGTGTAGGTGCCCGGGGCGGCGGCCACGGCTCCGCACCAGCGGGGGCGGATCGCGGTGAGGGCGGTGACGTCGAGGGCCTCGACGGGGCCGACGGTGACGGTGTTGTTCACCGGGGAGATGTCGAGGACGTAGCGCGGCTTGCCGTCGGGGGCGGGGTGGCCGATGCGCAGGCCCTTGCGCTGGCCGATGGTGAAGCCGAAGGCGCCGTCGTGGGTGCCGACCTTCTCGCCGGTCGCCTCGTCGACGATGTCGCCCTCGGCCTTGCCGAGGCGGTTCGCGAGGAAGCCCTGGGTGTCGCCGTCGGCGATGAAGCAGATGTCGTGGCTGTCGGGCTTCTTCGCGACGGCCAGCCCCCGCTCCTCGGCCTCGGCGCGGATCTCTTCCTTGGTGGTGAGGGTGTCGCCGAGCGGGAAGAGGGCGTGGGCGAGCTGCTTCTCGTCGAGGACCCCGAGGACGTACGACTGGTCCTTGGCCATGTCGGAGGCGCGGTGCAGCTCGCGCGAGCCGTCCTCCTTCAGCACGACGGTCGCGTAGTGGCCCGTGCAGACGGCGTCGAAGCCGAGCGCGAGCGCCTTGTCGAGCAGCGCCGCGAACTTGATCTTCTCGTTGCAGCGCAGGCACGGGTTCGGGGTCCGTCCGGCCTCGTACTCGGAGATGAAGTCCTCGACGACGTCCTCGCGGAAGCGCTCGGCGAGGTCCCAGACATAGAACGGGATGCCGATGACGTCGGCGGCCCGGCGGGCGTCGCGGGAGTCCTCGATGGTGCAGCAGCCGCGGGCGCCGGTCCGGAAGGACTGCGGGTTCGCGGAGAGCGCGAGGTGGACGCCGGTCACGTCGTGCCCGGCTTCGACCGCGCGGGCGGCGGCGACGGCGGAGTCCACGCCCCCGGACATGGCGGCCAGGACGCGAAGGGGACGGGCGGTGCGCGGCAGGTTCTCAGTCATAGCACCGTCCAGGGTACGGGGGAACCGAGCGGGCTCACAGCGCGTTGTCGGGTACGGGGGGTGGATCACATCGTCGAGCAGGGGAACAAGGGGAAGAAGCCGCCGGGGCGGACCCGCAGGGCCGTGCTCTTCGGCGGGCTCGGGATCTTCGCGGTGGCGGCGGTGGCCGGCCGGGAGGAGCTCGGCCGTGCCTGGTGGCTGATACCGGGCGTGGACAAGCCGCGCAAGGAGGGCGAGCTCGACCACGCGGGTGCGAGCTGGACCTCGGCCTCGCCGGCGAACTGGCGCAAGGCGGACCGCCCGGCCGACTACCGGGTGGACCGGATCGTCGTGCATGTCACACAGGGCGGCTTCGAGTCCTCGGTGGACGCCTTCAAGAACCCGTGGCACAAGGCGTCGGCGCACTACATAGTGCGCGGGGACGGGCACGTGGAGCAGATGGTGCGCGAGCTGGACGTGGCCTTCCACTCGGGGAACCGCTCGATGAACGAACGCAGCGTCGGCATCGAGCACGTGGGCTACGTGGACCGCCCGCAGGACTTCACGGACGCGATGTACGCGGCTTCGGCCCGGCTGGCGGCCGACGTGTGCCACCGGTACGGCATACCGGCGGACCGCACGCACATAGTCGGCCACTCCGAGGTCCCGGGCGCCGACCACACCGATCCCGGCCGCCACTGGGACTGGAGCCGCTACATCGTCCTGGTCCGGGCGGCCCTGGAGGCCGCCTCGACGGCCTAGCTGAGGCCGGCGGTGCGGGCGCGCTCGACCGCCGGGCCGATGGCCGCGGCGAGGGCGGCCACGTCCTCCTTCGTGGAGGTGTGGCCGAGCGAGAAGCGCAGGGTGCCGCGGGCCAGCTGCGGGTCGGTGCCGGTGGCCAGCAGGACGTGGCTGGGCTGGGCCACGCCCGCGGTGCAGGCGGAGCCGGTGGAGCACTCGATGCCCTGGGCGTCGAGCAGGAGCAGCAGCGAGTCGCCCTCGCAGCCGGGGAAGCTGAAGTGGGCATTGGCGGGAAGCCGCTCGTCGGGGTCTCCCCCGAGGACGGCGTCGGGCACGGCCGCGCGGACCGCGGCGACCAGTTCGTCGCGCAGGGCGCCGATCTCGGCGGCGAACCGCTCGCGCCGTTCGACGGCGAGCACGGCGGCCACGGCGAAGGCCGCGACGGCGGGCACGTCGAGGGTGCCGGAGCGGACGTGGCGCTCCTGACCGCCGCCGTGCAGGACGGGTACGGGGCTCTGGTCCCGGCCGAGCAGCAGTGCGCCGATGCCGTAGGGGCCGCCGACCTTGTGGCCGCTGACCGTCATGGCGGCGAGGCCGCTGTCGCCGAAGTGGACGTCGAGCTGCCCGAGGGCCTGGACGGCGTCGGAGTGCAGCGGGATCCCGGACTCGCGGGCGACGGCCGCCAGTTCGCGGACCGGCATGACGGTGCCGATCTCGTTGTTGGCCCACATGACGGTGGCCAGGGCCACGTCGTCGGGGTTGCGCTCGACGGCCTCGCGGAAGGCGTCGGCGTGGACGCGCCCGTGGCGGTCCACGGGCAGGTACTCGACCTGCGCGCCCTCGTGCTCGGCGAGCCAGTGGACGGCGTCGAGCACGGCGTGGTGCTCGACGGGGCTGGCGATGACCCGGGTCCGGGCGGGGTCGGCGTCGCGCCGCGCCCAGTAGAGGCCCTTGACGGCGAGGTTGTCGGCCTCCGTGCCGCCGGCGGTGAAGACCACCTCGCTGGGGCGGGCGCCGACCGCCTCGGCGAAGGCTTCGCGGGCCTCCTCCACGGTACGGCGGGCCCGGCGGCCCGCGGCGTGCAGGGAGGAGGCGTTCCCCGTGGCGGCGAACTGCGCGGTCATCGCCGCGGCGGCCTCCGGCAGCATCGGGGTGGTGGCGGCGTGGTCGAGGTAGGCCATGATCCCCCGATTCTACGAGTCCGCCGGTGGCCGCTTGCGCCGCGGGACCCCGTGATGGCCGGCAAGGCTCCCTCCGGGGGGTGCCGTGCCGGCCGGGCCGGCGTCAGGAGGGGCGCAGCGCGCGGGCCAGTTGGCGGGACTGGGCGACCAGGTGGTCCGACGAGTCCCAGACCTCGGCGTCCTCCTCCAGGAAGCCGCCGGCCAGGTTGCGGGTGGTGATGGAGACCCGCAGCGGGCCGGGGGCCGGGCGGCGGCGGACGTGGGTGGTGAGTTCCACCGTCGGGGTCCAGGCGACCAGGCCGAGGTCGAAGGCGGTCGGCGGCAGCGCGTCGACGGCCAGGAGCATGGAGAGCGGGTCGGCGTCGCGGCCGTCGGCCAGCTCGAACCAGGCCCGCATCTCGCCCTTGCCGGAGGGCGCGCCGACGGCCCATCCGGCGGTCGCCGGGTCCAGCCGGAGCCGCAGCCGGTCCACGATGGCGGAGCTGCCGGGGATCGGGGCCGGGCCGGCCTCGGGGCCGATGCAGTCCTCGTAGGCGGGGATCGCGGGCGGCGTGGCGACGGTGCGTACGTCGTCCGGCAGGGCCGCGAGGTCGCCGTAGGAGGCGAGGACGCGGATGCGCTCGATCTCGGCGCCGCTCTCGTCGTACTGGAACAGCGAGGCCTGGCCGGTGGAGAGGGTGCGGCCGACCCGGACGACCTGGGTGCGGATCACGGCGGGGCCGGGCACGGAGGAGGTCAGGTAGTGCGCGGAGACGGTGAACGGGTCCGGGTGCGGGAGGGCCGCCGACAGGGCCCGGCCGACCAGGGCCAGCAGGTATCCGCCGTTCACGGCGGCGATGATCGTCCAGCCGGCGGAGAGTTCCGCGTCGTACACTCCGGGCTCGCCCGCGCGTGCGGTGATGGCGGTGTCGCGGTCGAACTCACTGTCGCCGATGGACGCCGTGGCAGCTGCGTGTGACATGCAAACGACGGTACACCGGCTTGCTACTAAGCGGTAGCTTTCTTTTGTTACGGCTCTTCGGCCACCGACGACCGCCTATTCCAGGCCAGCGGCGCCCGCCAGTGGTAGCGCATGGCGAGGAGGCGCAGAACGAAGGTGGTGACGATCGCGAGGCCGGTGGTGATGCCGTTGAGGGCGTGCAGGCTGATGAAGACGGCCACCATCGAGGCTCCGACCAGGGCGGGGACGGCGTACATCTCGCGGTCACGCAGCAGCGAGGGGACCTCGTTGACGAGGACGTCGCGCAGGACGCCGCCGCCGACGGCCGTGGTGACGCCGAGTGCCGCGGAGGCGGTGAGGCCGAGGCCGTACTCGTACGCCTTGGTCGTACCCGTCACGCAGAACAGCCCGAGGCCGGCCGCGTCGAAGACGTTGATGGCCCGGTTGATCCGCTGGACCTCCGGGTGCAGGAAGTAGACGATCGCGGCGGCGACCAGCGGGGTCACGAAGAAGCTGAGCTCACCGAAGGCGGCGGGCGGCACGGCGCCGATGACGAGGTCCCGGAAGAGGCCACCGCCCAGGGCCGTGACGAGCGCGAGGACGGCGATGCCGAAGACGTCGAAGTTCTTGCGGACGGCGAGCAGCGCGCCGGCGGTGGCGAAGACGAAGATGCCGGCGAGATCCAGGGCATGCTGGATCCCGGGCGGGAAGAGATCGTGGAGCACCGGGCCATTGTCGCCTGCGGCAGGCTCGGTGGAATGCGGGGCTCCGCCGAGACCGGGTGTGCCGCTCGGCTCCCGCCGGGTGAAGGTGCGCCTGCCGCGGCCCGCAGGCTGCGCGCTGCCGACAGCGGACGGTGGTGCCGTGCGGCGCCACTGCCGGGCCCCGCCCCGGACCCCGCGCCTCAAACGCCGGCGGGGCTGCATGCGTGCGGCCCTGCCCGGATCACCGGGCAGGGCCGTGGCCGCAGGGGTGGTTACTCCGTGGCCTTGGCCACCGCGTCCGCCGCGCCCGGCAGGGGCTTGTCACCCGGTGCCTGGTCGGGGGCGTTCTCCGGGTGGTGGCAGGCCACCTGGTGGCCCGGCTTCAGCGCCAGCAGCGGCGGCTCCTGCGTCGCGCAGATCTGCGTGGCTTTCCAGCACCGGGTGTGGAAGCGGCAGCCGCTCGGCGGCGAGATCGGCGACGGGACGTCGCCCTTGAGCAGGATGCGGCCGCTCTTGGCACCGCGCCGCCTCGGGTCGGGCACCGGCACGGCCGACATCAGGGCCGTGGTGTACGGGTGCATGGGCGCCCCGTACAGCGACTTGTTGTCGGCCAGCTCGACCATCTTGCCGAGGTACATCACCGCGATGCGGTCCGAGACGTGCCGGATGACCGACAGGTCGTGCGCGATGATCACGTAGGTGAGGCCGAGCTCGTCCTGGAGGTCGTCCAGCAGGTTCACCACCTGGGCCTGGATCGACACGTCCAGCGCCGAGACGGGCTCGTCCGCGACCACGAGCTTCGGCTTCAGCGCCAGGGCCCGCGCGATGCCGATGCGCTGGCGCTGGCCGCCGGAGAACTCGTGCGGGTAGCGGTTGTAGTGCTCGGGGTTGAGGCCCACGAGCGAGAGCAGCCGCTGGACCTCCGCCTTGAGCCCGCCCTCCGGGGTGACCTTCTGGAGCTTGAACGGCGCGCTGACGATGGTGCCCACCGTGTGGCGGGGGTTCAGCGAGCCGTAGGGGTCCTGGAAGATCATCTGCACGTCGCGGCGCAGCGGGCGCATGCCCGACACCCCGAGGTGCGTGATGTCCTTGCCCTCGAACTCGATGGACCCGCCGGTCGGCTCCAGCAGCCGCGTGATCAGCCGGCCCATGGTCGACTTGCCGCAGCCGGACTCGCCGACGATACCGAGGGTCTCCCCGCGCCGGACGTCGAAGTCGAGGCCGTCGACGGCCTTGACCGCGCCGACCTGGCGCCGGATCAGCCCCTTGGTGATCGGGAAGTGCTTCTCCAGGCCGGTGACCTTGAGCAGGACCTCGGCCTCGGGGGACTCCGTGGCCTGCGCGGGAATGACCACCGTCTCCGGCTTCTTCATGTCAGGCGTCTCGGTCACAGCTTCGGCGCAATCTCTTCGGTCCAGATCCGGGTCCGCTCTTCCTGCGGCATGTGGCAGGCGGACCAGTGGCGGCTGTCGTCCTGGGTGAGCTCGGGCCGCACCGTCCGCGTCACATTGCCCTTGGGCACGTCGGCGTACGGGCAGCGCGGGTTGAAGGCGCAGCCGTCGGGGATGTTGATGAGGCTGGGCGGGGAGCCCTTGACCGGGATGAGGCGCTCGGTCTGCTCCCGGTCGATGCGCGGCATCGAGCCCAGCAGGCCCCAGGTGTAGGGGTGGCGGGGCTCGTAGAAGACCTTCTCGGCGGTGCCCCGCTCGACGCACCGGCCGCCGTACATCACGAGGATCTCGTCGGCCATCTCCGCGACGACGCCGAGGTCGTGCGTGATCATGATGACGGCGGAGCCGAACTCCTTCTGCAGATCGCGGATCAGGTCCAGGATCTGCGCCTGCACGGTGACGTCCAGGGCCGTGGTCGGCTCGTCCGCGATCAGCAGGTCCGGGTTGTTGACCAGCGACATCGCGATCATCGCGCGCTGGCGCATACCGCCGGAGAACTGGTGCGGATAGTCGTCGACGCGCTTGCCCGGCTCGGGGATGCCCACCCGGTCGAGCATCTCGACGGCCCGCTTGCGCGCCGTCTTCTTGTCGACGTCGTTGTGGACGCGGTACGCCTCCACGATCTGCGAGCCGATCGTGTAGTACGGGTGCAGCGCGCTCAGCGGGTCCTGGAAGATCATCGCCATGTCGCGGCCCCGGAGCCGGCGCACCTCGTCGGGGTCGGCCGACAGCAGTTCCCTGCCGCCGAGCCAGATCTCGCCCGACATCTCGACGGTGGAGCGGCTGGCGTTGCCCACCCGGTGCAGGCCCATGACGGCCAGCGAGGTGACCGACTTGCCGGAGCCGGACTCGCCCACGATGCCGAGGGTCTGGCCCTTCTCCAGCTGGAAGGAGAGCCCGTCGACGGACTTGACGACGCCGTCGTCGGTGGGGAAGTGGACCTTGAGGTCGCGTACGTCGAGGAAGGCCCGGGAGGGAGGGCCCTCGCCCGGTCCCGCCACCAGGGCCGTGGCCGTGGCGGTGTGCGCGGCACGGTCGGCGGCGGCGGCTTCGCCGGCCTCGTTCCCCTTCGGAGTCGGATCGGTCACGACAGCCTCACCCTCGGGTCGATGATGGCGTACACGAGGTCGACCACCAGGTTGCACAGCACGATGAAGGCTCCGGCGAAGAGGGTCACCCCGAGGATCTTCGGCAGGTCGTTCACCGCGATGGCGTGGTACGCGTACTCACCGATGCCGTGGTACGAGAAGACCGTCTCGGTGACGATGGCGCCGCCCAGGAGCAACCCGAAGTCCATGCCGAAGATGGTCACGATCGGGGTCAGCGCGGAGCGCAGCCCGTGGCGGGTGACGACCACCCGTTCGCGCAGACCCTTGGCGCGCGCGGTGCGGATGTAGTCCTCACTCATGGTCTCCAGCATTCCGGCCCGGGTGAGCCGGGCGTAGAGCGCGGAGTAGAGGAAGGCCAGTGTGCTCCAGGGCAGGACCAGCCCCTGGAACCAGGCGGCCGGATCCTCGGAGAAGTCCACGTACACATTGGTGAACACGGGCCAGTTGAAGACGAAGACGGCCAGCGAGAGCGTGCCGGTGAAGAACATCGGCAGCGAGACGCCGGCGAGGGCCACGCCCATCGCGAGCCGGTCGAAGAGCGAGCCCGGGCGCAGGGCCGAGACCACGCCCGTGGTCACACCGGTGATCAGCCAGATGACGGCCGCTCCCAGGGTGAGGGAGGCGGTGATGGGCAGCCGGTTGACGATGTCGGGCCAGACCTCGACGTGGTCCTTGAAGGAGTAGCCGAGGCAGGGGGCGCTGCACTGCGAGGGATCGGGGCCGTAGTTGAACTCGCGGCCCGCGAAGATGCCCCGCAGGAAGTCCCAGTACTGCGCGTACAGGGGCTGGTCGAAACCGAGGTTCTTCTTGACCGCGGCAATGGATTCGGGCGAGGGGTTCTTGCCGACGTACTGGGTGGCCAGCGAGTCGGCCGTGCCGCCGGCCAGCCGGGGCAGCAGGAAGAAGATCGCGAAGGTGATCGCGCTGACAACGAGCAGCAGGAACACCGCGGCGAACAGCCGCCGGACGATGTACACAAACACGGGGGTCGGCTTCGGCGTCCGCCGGTCCGCCCCGCACCCCGGTCGGGGGCGCGGGACGGACCGGCGCGCGCACTGCTGCCTTCACCTGCCTTCCACGGTTCTGGCAGATCTGGCTGAGAGGGTCGAACTGCCTGAGGACTTGACGTCCGGGGTTACTTCAGGCCGATGTTGAGGTAGTCGTACTGACCGCTCCACGCCGGGTTGGAGACCACGTTGGTGAGCTTGGGCGAGCGGTAGTGCAGAACCTTGAAGTAGGTCAGGGGCACGATGACCGCCTGGTCCATGACCTTCTTGTCGATCTCGCCGTAGACCTTCTCGCGGGCGGCGGAGTCGGTGTTGGCGATGTTCTCGTTCAGCATCTTGTTGATCTCGGGGTCGTTCAGCTGCGACAGGTTGGTGTTGCCCGTCTTGCTGATCGCGTCACCGTGGACGACCTGCTGGAGGAAGCCGAAGCCGCTCGGCCAGTCGGCGCCCCACTGCATCATCATGAGGCCGATCTTGTTGTCCTCGGTGAACTGCGGGACGCCCGCGTAGTCACTGAAGTACTTGCCGGCCGGGAACTGCTGGATCTTGACCGTGATCCCGATCTTCTTCAGGGACGCCTGGATGGCCGTGGCCATGTCGACCTCGCCGGCGCGGTCGTTGCGCGCGGTGATGGTGGTCTCGAAGCCGTTCGGCTGGCCGCAGGCGGTCAGCGCGGCCTTGGCCTTCGCCTCGTCACCCTTGTCCTCGGGGGTCTTGTAGGTGTTGAAGTCGATGTGACCCGGGATGTCGGTCGGCAGGACGGTGCTGGCGATGGAGCCGCGGATGGGGCCGCCGAAGGCGGTCTGCACCGACACCTTGTCGATCGCGTACTGGACCGCCTTGCGGCACTCCACGTTGTCGAAGGGCGCCACCTTGGTGTTCATCGCCATGTAGACCAGGCGACCACCCTCGGCGTTGTCAGTGTTGGGGTCCTTCGAGGTCAGCAGCTCGGTCTGGGTCTGCTGGGCCACACCGTTGCCCACGATGTCGATGTGGGTGTTGCCGGCCTTCAGGTTGGAGTCGATCGTCTCCTGGTTGACCTTCAGCTTGACGATGATCTTCTCGGGGAGCTGCTTGCGCAGCGGGTCCGTGGAGGCGTCCCAGTTGGGGTTGCGGACCAGGACGGCCTGCTTGTCGTGCTCGTAGCTCTCGAACATGTACGAGCCCGAGGAGACGATGTTCTTCACATAGTCCGCGCCGTTGTCCTTGGCCTTCGGCACGGGGGCCGACTGCGGGTTGGCCAGCAGGTAGTCGAACTCGGCGAAGGGCTGCTTCAGCTTGAAGACGATCGTCTGGTCGTCGGGGGTCTCGATGGACTGCAGTCCCGTGTCGGACTTGTCCTTGTACGGGCCCTCGTACGGGGTCTCGTTGTTCTTGAGGTACTGCGCGAGGTAGTTCGGGCCGTTGGAGTTCACGTCACGCGCGAAGTTGCTGCGCTCGACCGCGTACTTGACGTCCTTGGAGGTGACGAGCGAGCCGTCGCTGTACTTCACGCCCTTGCGCAGCTTGTACGTCCAGGTCGCACCGCCGTCGCTCGGCGTACCGAGGGACTCGGCAAGGTCCGGGACCACCTTGTTGCCCTCGGCGCCCGGGGCGGGCGCGAAGGTGGTCAGCGGACGGGCGTACAGGCGGCTGAAGTTGAAGACGAAGCCGTAGTACGTGTTGCCGGGGTCGAAGGAGTCAGGGGTGTCGGACGCCTCGTAGACGAGCGTCCCGCCCTTCTTGTCCGAGGCGTTGACCACGGCCTTGACGGCGGCGTTGGCACCTGCCGACTTGTCGTCGCCGCCGGTCTTGTCACCACCGCTGCAGGCGGAGGCGGTGAGGGCGACGGTGATGGCGGCGGCGAGCACCGCGGCTGTTCTCGACCTGCTTCTCATGGCGGAGTGATGCCCCCTGATTCGGAGTGATGGTGCGTACTGGCGGAGCCTCGGCCGGGTGTGCCCGAGGAACGGGTGGGTCAGCGCGAGCTCTTGGGGTCCAGGGCGTCGCGCAGACCGTCGCCGAGGAGGTTGAAGGCGAGCACGGTGACGAAGATCGCCATGCCCGGGACGACCATGAACATCGGGTCGACCTTGTAGTAGGCCACGGCGGAGCTGAGCATCCCGCCCCATGAGGCCTGCGGCGGCTGGATGCCCACGCCGAGGAAGCTCAGGGAGGCCTCGAAGAGGATGTTGGTGGGGATGAGCAGCGTCGAGTAGACGAGGATCGGCGCCATCAGGTTCGGCAGCAGCTCACGGAAGACGATGAAGGGGCCGCGGGCTCCCAGGCTGCGGGCGGCGTCGACGAACTCCCGCTCGCGCAGCGAGAGGGTCTGGCCGCGCACGATGCGTCCGATGTAGGGCCAGCTGAAGAAGCCGATCACGAAGATCAGGACGCTGATGTGCAGCGGAAGTCCTTCGAGGCCGAAGGCCCCGCCCTGGAGGGCGGCCGAGATGGAGATCGCGAAGAGCAGCAGCGGGAAGGCGAGGAAGGTGTCCATCATGCGGCTGATCACCGTGTCGGCCCAGCCCCCGTAGTACCCGGCGATGACGCCCAGTACGGAACCGATGAACACCGAGACCACGGTCGATCCGAAGGCGACCAGCAGGGAGACCCAGGAGCCTTCGAGGATGCGGGTGGCGATGTCGCGGCCGAACTTCGGCTCCACGCCCAGCGGATGCTCCCAGCTGATGCCGCCGAAGGAGCCGACGGGGGTGGCCAGGGAGGGGTCGATGAGGTCCTGGTGCAGGGCGTCCGGGTCCAGTCCGAACATCCACTGGATCGGCTGCGAGAGCATCGCCAGCACGATCAGCAGCAGCACGACCAGGCCGCCGGCCATCGCCACTTTGTCGCGCTTGAGTCTGATCCACGCGATACGGCCGAGCGAACGTCCCTCGATCCGCTTCTGCGTCGCCCCGCCGGATGTCCCGTCGGGCTGCGTGAGCACCGGCTCACTGGGCGCTGTGGGTGAAGCCGTCATCGTGGTGGGGACCCCTCTCGGCCGACGGTCGCCGGCCCTGGCCGCCGCCGTAGCGGCTTGGTTCACATCGGTGGCACTGGTGGTGCGGTGCCGGCGGCTGCGTCGGCTTGGGTGTACGGCGAGTCCGAAGTCAGCCTGACGAGCTGTTCCTTGCGGTGGGCCCGGTTGCCCGGCCTTCGGTGGGGTGGAGTCTTCAACGCCCTCTCGAGCGCCCGCCAGACCCCCCGGTGATGTGATGCGCAACCGTGATCTAGGCCTACACCTTCCGTTATCCGAACCCCGGGATCTGTTGAGCGGTGAAACACCTCCCGTTCTGCACGGAACGGACATCCGGCCCAACTGCCCATTCGGGCATGGATCCTGGGCGGATTCACCGGATATGCCGAAGGCCGCACCGATGGGATCGGTGCGGCCTTCGAGAAGGATGTCTCGGTATCCGGATATCGCGTCAGTACGCCGGCGCCTGGCCCTCGCGGTCGTAGAAGGGCCGGGTCTGCGCGCGCAGCCACATGGCGACGGGGTCGTGCTCGTCGCCGAGTGCGACCGTGCACACCGGGACGCCCTCGGGGACCACCCCGACCGACTGCCGCATCATCTCCCGTACGGATTCCAGAGCGGGCGCGGAGGCGTCGTACAGGTCGAGCCCGACCGCGAGGTACGGGGAGCCGAGCGCGGGCTGCACCCACGCGCGGCGCAGCGACCGCACGGCCGGTGTGCGGTGGGCGTGCTGGGTCAGCAGCCCGTAGAACTGCGGGAGCTCGATCGCGGGCTCGGACAGGCGCAGCGGGCCGGCCGGCATCCGGTCCAGGCCGGTGGCGATCCGGCGCAGGTCGGCCCAGGGCACGCCGAGGCCGCCGCCCTGGGCGTGCGGGTTGAGCCACAGGCCCCAGCGGTCCGGGTACAGCGCGCGGGCGATGTCGCGCCCGGTGACCACCTCGTAGCCCCGGTTCCAGCCGCTGGCGGCCAGCTCCTGGGGGGAGGTGACGCAGGGCGCGTAGCCGAGGCTCTCGACCTCCATACCGCCGTACTGGGCGTCCGGGGAGCCCGGCTGCCCCTGCCAGAGCAGCATCCACAGCCTGCCCTCGGCGAGGGCGTGCAGGAGTGACTCGTAACTCTCGTAGCGCCCGGGAGTCACCTGGCGCATCATGTGCTCGACCTGCCCGGCCGCGGCCGTGCCTGACGCACTCACCCGGAACCCCTCTTCGTCCGCCCGTCGCTCCATGCCTGTCCTCCGAACCGGCAGTCGCGCGTGCGGGCCAGGAGATGTCACCAGCTTAAGCGGCCCTACGACAGGTAGAAGGGGCGTACGCGCTCACGAATCCAGTCCGTGACCGGGTCCTGGACGGCGTCGAGCAGGATCAACTGCACGGGCCACGGCGGCGGGACGCGCGTCAGGGCCCGTCCGAGGGCCTCCATCGGGGCGCTCTGCATCTCGGGTTCCCATCCCACCAGGCGGACACCGACGAACAGCTGGGGCGCCCCGCCCTCGACGCTGGCGAGGCAGCGGTGCGCGGCGGCGACCACCCCGGTGGCCCGGAACTCCTCGGTGGCGGCCGCCAGGAAATCCACCGGGTCGTCCTGCCAGTCGGGCTCGTAGAGCCGGACCCGGCCGCCGGTGGCCGGGCCGTCGAGCGCGGTCCGCCCGCTGCGGCAGAGCTCCGCGACGGCGGGCGGCGGGAGCGGTACGCCGACGGCGCCCTCGGGATTGAGGGCGATGCCGAGCTGCGGGGGCAGGCCGCGGGCGAACTCGACGGCGGGGGCCACCGTGAAGTCCATGCCGGGGCCGACGCAGGCGAGGAACTGGGCCTCGGAGCTGTACACGGGGACGTACGCCGCCCCGCCGATGTCCATGGTGGGAAGGTCGAGGCCGGCCGTCGTGGCCGGTGCGGCCCCGCCCGGCAGCGGCACCCACACCTGGCTGCGCCCGAGGACCTCCAGGATCCGCCCCCCGGCGTCCGGCTGCCCGAGCGCCGCCCCGAGCACCTGCTCCAGCTCATTCCCCGGCCAGCCGCTGCCCTGCATCTGCCCTTGCCTCCGTCGGTTCCGCGGTGTGTCGTGCCGAGGCTATCCGCCCCCGGCCGGGCGCCGCTGCCGGGGTTGCGCCCCGGGACTCAGCCGTGGAAGTGGATCCTGGTCACGGCCGCGGCCGAGCGGCGGTCGAGCAGGGTCGCGGAGGCGCAGCCCGCGGGCGGCCGGCCCGCTTCGGCCTCGCGGAGCAGGCGGGTCACCGCGCCGCGGTGGCGGGCGAAGGCGTAGGCGGAGACCCGGCGGCCGCGCGCCGTCTGGCCGGAGAGGGCCTCCTCGGGGCTGCTGTCCAGCAGGAGCAGGTGCAGGGACCGGCCCCGGCGGCGCGCGGCGGCGGCGAGCAGGCCGCGTACCCAGGACTGCGTACCGCAGTCGTGGACGACCACAGAGGCCCCGGAGCGCAGGATCCGCCACAGCCCCCAGTAGTGCGCGGCGCGCACCAGCGGCCGGTACACCGCGTACGGCAGCGCCGCGGGCATGGTGCGCTCCCAGCGCTCACGGGTGTCCTGGGAGTCGACGGCCCCGGCCTCGGCGGCCGCCCGCTTGATCAGCGTGCTCTTGCCACCGCCGGGCAGACCGGACACCACGACGATGTCCCCGGCGGCGAAGCCGAGCCGGTGCGGGGCGCGCACGGCCGGTCCGCGCAGGTCACGTACGAGGCCGAGGCCGGCGTCGGCCGCCCTGCCGCGCCCGCGCGCGCCGCGCTGCGCCGGCACCGCCTCCACGGTTCCCGTCGTCGTCACCACTCCGAATCTCCGCACAGTGTTCGCCTCCCCCGAATCGGGTCACCGGGACCCTTGCCCACTGAGTGTAAAGAGACGGTAATCCGGCGGTCCCGGTTCCGGTCCGGCCCTTCGGAGAGCCGTACGAACTTTCGGACCCCGCCGCCCGATCTCGGGCATGGCGTGCAATGATGTGCGCCATCTGGACCAACTGCATACCGGCCGCTTGAATCCGCGCGGGAGAGTCCCGGCACGCCGCAAGGCCGTGCGCGGGCGCCGAAGGAGCAAGAACCTCCCTTGAATCTCTCAGGCCCCGTACCGCGTGGATGAGGCAGATCTGAAAAGCGAGCTGCTGCGCAGCTCCACCCAAGGTGCAAGTCGATGAGAAGACCCGGCGATCGCTGGATCGGCGGAACTCTCGGCGAACCTCTCAGGTTCCGATGACAGATGGGGAGGAACGTCCTCGTCATGTCATGTCGATGCCCTGGGACCCGGGAGCCACACCCATGAGCACTGCCCCCCGCCTGACCGCCCTCGATGCGCTGCACCGCTCGCTCGGTGCGACCATGACCGATTTCGCGGGCTGGGACATGCCGCTGCGGTACGCCAGTGAGCGCGACGAGCACAACGCCGTACGCACCAGGGCCGGTCTCTTCGACCTGTCCCACATGGGCGAGATCACGCTGACCGGCCCGGAGGCCGTCAAGGCCCTGGACTACGCGCTGGTCGGCAACATCTCCACCGTCGGTGTCGGCCGCGCCCGCTACACGCACATCTGCCAGGAGGACGGCGGGATCGTCGACGACCTGATCGTCTACCGCCTCGGCGAGACCGAGTACATGGTCGTCGCCAACGCCTCCAACGCCCAGGTCGTGCTGGACGCGCTGACGGAGCGCGCCGCCGGCTTCGACACCGAGGTCCGCGACGACCGCGACGCGTACGCTCTGCTCGCGGTGCAGGGCCCGGAGTCCCCCGGCATCCTGGCGTCCCTGACCGACGCCGACCTGGACGGCCTGAAGTACTACGCCGGCCTGCCGGGCACCGTCGCGGGCGTGCCCGCGCTCATCGCGCGCACCGGCTACACGGGCGAGGACGGCTTCGAGCTGTTCGTCGCCCCCGAGCACGCCGTGGCGCTGTGGCAGGCGCTGACCAAGGCGGGCGAGGGCGTCGGCCTGGTCCCGGCCGGCCTGTCCTGCCGCGACACCCTGCGCCTGGAAGCGGGCATGCCGCTGTACGGGCACGAGCTGACCACCGCCCTCACCCCGTTCGACGCGGGTCTGGGCCGGGTCGTGAAGTTCGAGAAGGAGGGCGACTTCGTGGGCCGCGCCGCGCTGGAGGCCGCCGCCGAGAAGGCCGCGACCAAGGCGCCGCGCAAGCTGGTCGGCCTGATCGCCGAGGGCCGCCGCGTCCCGCGCGCCGGCTTCCCCGTCACGTTCGGCGGAGAGGTCGTCGGCGAGGTCACCTCGGGCGCCCCGTCGCCGACGCTGGGCAAGCCGATCGCGATGGCGTACGTGGACGCGGAGCACGCCGCGCCCGGCGCCTCCGGCGTCGGCGTCGACATTCGCGGTACGCATGAGCCGTACGAGGTCGTGGCGCTGCCGTTCTACAAGCGGCAGAAGTAGCCCTCCGCGCACGACGTCCGCCGTCCCGGTACCGGTGCGGCGCGCCGTCTCAGTACCCAAGACCGCAGTTCGTATCCACTCCCCCGCATCCAGGAGAATCAGGTCATGAGCACCCCCGAGAATCTGCGTTACACCAAGGAGCACGAGTGGCTGTCCGACGTCGTGGACGGCGTCGCGACGGTCGGCATCACGGAGTTCGCGGCCAACGCGCTCGGTGACGTCGTCTACGCCCAGCTCCCCGCGGTCGGCGACACCGTCACCGAGGGCGAGACCTGTGGCGAGCTGGAGTCGACCAAGTCGGTCTCCGACCTCTACTCCCCGGTCTCCGGCGAGATCGTCGAGGCCAACCAGGACGTCGTGGACGACCCGGCGCTCGTGAACACCGCCCCGTTCGAGGGCGGCTGGCTGTTCAAGGTGCGCATCTCGGAGGAGCCCAAGGACGTGCTCTCCGCCGAGGAGTACACCAAGCTCACCGCCGGTAACTGACCCCAGGGGATCCTGATGTCCGTACTGAACACCCCTCTCCA
The DNA here is from genome assembly GCF_016755875.1 of Streptomyces spororaveus. Taxonomy (NCBI): domain Bacteria; kingdom Bacillati; phylum Actinomycetota; class Actinomycetes; order Kitasatosporales; family Streptomycetaceae; genus Streptomyces; species Streptomyces spororaveus. The sequence continues at coordinate 2,919,591 of NZ_BNED01000005.1, forward strand.
CGAGCTCGACCCCGACGTCGCCGCAGCCGTCGACGCCGAGCTCCTGCGCCAGCAGTCCACCCTGGAAATGATCGCGTCGGAGAACTTCGCTCCGGTCGCCGTCATGGAGGCCCAGGGCTCGGTCCTCACCAACAAGTACGCCGAGGGCTACCCGGGCCGCCGTTACTACGGTGGCTGCGAGCACGTCGACGTCGTCGAGCAGATCGCGATCGACCGCATCAAGGCGCTGTTCGGCGCCGAGGCCGCGAACGTCCAGCCGCACTCCGGTGCGCAGGCCAACGCCGCCGCGATGTTCGCGCTGCTGAAGCCGGGCGACACGATCATGGGCCTGAACCTGGCCCACGGCGGTCACCTGACCCACGGCATGAAGATCAACTTCTCCGGCAAGCTCTACAACGTGGTCCCGTACCACGTCGACGAGACCGGCGAGGTGGACATGGCCGAGGTCGAGCGCCTCGCCAAGGAGTCCAAGCCGCAGCTGATCGTCGCCGGCTGGTCCGCCTACCCGCGCCAGCTGGACTTCGCCGCCTTCCGCCGCATCGCGGACGAGGTCGGCGCGTACCTGATGGTCGACATGGCGCACTTCGCCGGCCTGGTCGCCGCGGGTCTGCACCCGAACCCGGTGCCGCACGCCCACGTCGTGACCACCACCACGCACAAGACCCTCGGCGGTCCGCGCGGCGGTGTCATCCTGTCGACGCAGGAGCTGGCCAAGAAGATCAACTCCGCGGTCTTCCCGGGTCAGCAGGGCGGCCCGCTGGAGCACGTGATCGCGGCCAAGGCGGTCTCCTTCAAGGTGGCGGCCTCGCCCGAGTTCAAGGAGCGCCAGGAGCGCACCCTGGAGGGCGCGAAGATCCTCGCCGCCCGTCTGGTCCAGGACGACGTCAAGGCCGTGGGCGTGGACGTCCTCACCGGTGGCACCGACGTGCACCTGGTCCTGGTCGACCTGCGCAACTCCGAGCTGGACGGCCAGCAGGCCGAGGACCGCCTCCACGAGGTCGGTATCACGGTCAACCGCAACGCCATCCCGAACGACCCGCGGCCGCCGATGGTCACCTCGGGTCTGCGGATCGGTACGCCGGCCCTGGCCACGCGCGGTTTCGACGCCGAGGCCTTCACGGAGGTCGCCGAGATCATCGCGCAGGCGCTGAAGCCCGCGTACAACAGCGAGGCCCTCAAGGCTCGCGTCTCCGCGCTCGCCGCGAAGTTCCCGCTGTACCCGACGCTCTAACCGGCGTCCGGCCCACGGCCACGGATGGGCCCGGCCTTGTTACCGCACAGGCCGGGCCCTTCCCGTGACCGGGGTCCGACACCATCCGCACGGCCCGTACCACCCGTACCGGTCGCGGTGGGCGCCCGCCCCGCCCCGGCCCTCCTGCCGCCTCCCGGCGCCCGCGGCCCGCACGCCGCGCCCCGCACCGTCCGGTCGGCCACGCCGCCCCCTGAGCACGGGGCCCGGGGCCATGGGCCGACACCCGGCCGACCCGTCCGCGTCATCCTTCCCACCTCGTCCGGCTGCCGGAACGTTCACCTCGCCGCGTTAAGCTCGTCTGCCGGACAAAATCCGAATAATCCACTTCTCCTCTCCTGCCCCCTCCCACCCCACGAGCAGACAAGGGAGTCCGCCACCGTGGCCATCTCCGTCTTCGATCTCTTCTCCATCGGTATCGGTCCCTCCTCCTCCCACACGGTCGGTCCGATGCGGGCCGCGCGCATGTTCGTGACGCGGCTGAAGAAGGACGGCGTGCTGGCCCAGACCACGTCCGTCCGGGCCGAGCTCTTCGGGTCCCTCGGCGCGACCGGCCACGGGCACGGCACCCCCAAGGCGGTGCTGCTCGGCCTGGAGGGCCACTCCCCCCGCACCGTGAACGTCGAGACCGCCGACGACGAGGTCGAGCGGATCCGCAGGAGCGGCCGGCTGCGGCTGCTGGGCGCGGAGATAGGCGATGTGCACGAGATCGCCTTCGACGAGCCGAACCAGCTGATCCTGCACCGCCGCCGCTCCCTGCCGTACCACGCGAACGGCATGACGCTCTTCGCGTACGACAGTGCCGGCACCCCGCTCCTGGAGAAGACCTACTACTCGGTCGGCGGCGGTTTCGTCGTGGACGAGGACGCGGTCGGCGAGGACCGGATCAAGCTCGACGACACGGTGCTGAAGTACCCCTTCCGCTCCGGCGACGAGATGCTGCGCCTCGCGAACGAGACCGGCCTGTCGATCTCCTCCCTGATGCTGGAGAACGAGAAGGCCTGGCGCACGGAGGAGGAGATCCGCGACGGCCTCCTGGAGATCTGGCGTGTCATGCAGTCCTGCGTCTCGCGCGGCATGTCCCGCGAGGGCATCCTCCCCGGCGGCCTGCGGGTCAAGCGCCGGGCCGCCTCCACGGCGCGCCAGCTGCGCACCGAGGGCGACCCGATGCTGCACCGCAGCGAGTGGGCGACGATCTACGCGATGGCGGTCAACGAGGAGAACGCGGCCGGCGGCCGCGTGGTGACCGCGCCGACGAACGGTGCCGCGGGCGTCCTGCCCGCCGTGCTCCACTACTACATGAACTTCGTGCCGGGCGCGGACGAGGACGGCGTGGTCCGCTTCCTGCTCGCCGCGGGCGCGATCGGCATGCTCTTCAAGGAGAACGCCTCGATCTCCGGCGCCGAGGTCGGCTGCCAGGGCGAGGTGGGCTCCGCCTGCTCGATGGCGGCCGGCGCCCTCGCCGAGGTCCTCGGCGGCACCCCGGAGCAGGTCGAGAACGCGGCCGAGATCGGCATGGAGCACAACCTCGGCCTGACCTGCGACCCGGTCGGCGGCCTCGTGCAGATCCCCTGCATCGAGCGCAACGGCATGGCGGCGGTCAAGGCCGTCACCGCGGCACGGATGGCGATGCGCGGCGACGGCAGCCACAAGGTCTCCCTCGACAAGGTCATCAAGACCATGAAGGAGACCGGTGCCGACATGAAGGTCAAGTACAAGGAGACCGCCCGCGGCGGTCTCGCGGTCAACGTCATCGAGTGCTGACGCGCACCGCGTGACACGAGAGGGGCCCGGCGCGTGCGCCGGGCCCCTCTCGTGTCCACGGACACCGGAAAGAGGACCCGAGCGGAACCGGAACCGTGCGATCCCCCGGGGCGTCCTACGCTGTGCCACCAGTCCCCGTCTCCCGAGAAACGAGGGGACGTCATGATCCACGTCCGTATCCGGCAGTCCGTGGCCCTGGCGACCGGCGCCCTGCTCGCCGCCTGCCTCTCCTTCGCCGCACCTGCCTCGGCCTCCACCCTCACCACCACCAGGACCCAGGCCCAGACCCCGCTCGTCGTCAACGCCCGCTGGGCCGGGCACCCCACGTACGACCGCATCGTCATCGACCTCCAGGGCTCCGCCCCCGCGGTCACCGTCACTCCGGTCCCGCAGCTGGTGTACGACGGGTCCGGAAAGCCCGTACCGCTGCCCGGGAAGCACTTCCTGGAGATCCGTCTCCACCCCGCCGCCGCACACGACGACGCGGGCCGGAGCGTCTACCGGGGACCCAAGCTGCAGAAGACCGATCTCGGCAAGCTCAAGGGCATCGCCCTGACCGGCGACTACGAGGGGTACGTGACCTTCGGCGCCGCCTTCGACACCCTGCCGTACTACCGCGCGTTCCCCCTGCACTCTCCGGAACGGTTCGTCGTGGACATCGCGCACTGAACCCGTGCCGGACGGACGGGCCCGGGGCTCACACGCCCCGGGCCCGTTGTCGGTCCGCTGTCACCTGCGCCAGAACAGGTGGTGCGTCACCCCGCTCGCGCTGGGCACGACATCGACGTGGAACCGGTCGCGCAGCTCGTCGGGGGATTCCCAGAGCCTCACCCCGGAGCCGAACTCCACGGGCGAGACGGCCACGTGGAGGGTGTCGACGAGGTCGGCGTCGAGGAACTCGCGGATGGTGGTGGCGCCGCCGCCGAGCCGGACGTCCTTGCCCCCGGCCGCCTCCCGCGCCGCGCCGAGCACCGTGGCCGCGTCGGCGTCGACGAAGTGGAACGTGGTGTCGGACAGCGTGAACGAGGGACGCGTGTGGTGGGTCATCACGAAGACGGGGGTGTGGAAGGGAGGCTCGTCCCCCCACCAGCCGCGCCAGTCGTGGTCGGCCCAGGGCCCGCGCTGGGGCCCGAACTTGTTGCGGCCCATGATCTCGGCCCCGATGTTGTGCGGGAAGTCCCGGGTGAAGTAGTCGTCGAGGCCCCGGCTCCCTCCGGGGTCGGTGCGGTGGGGCCAGCTCGCGGTGGCTCCGGCCCAGGCGAACAGCTCGCCGGGATCGGCGTCGCCGAACGGCCGCTCCAGGCTCTGATGCTCACCGGCGCCGAACCCGTCACTCGAGACGGTGAAGTTCTGGACCCTCAGCAGCTGCTCCACGGGCTTCCTCCGGTCGGGCGTCGGCTCAGCGGTGCTCGGGGTTGGGGAAGTCGGAGCGGCAGCCCGCGTCCCACTGCGAGCGCTGGTTGCCGTGCGGCGGGATGCCGCCCGAGCGCTTGAGCAGGGCGGCCAGGTGCATGAGGTTCCAGGACATGAAGGCGGTGTTGCGGTTGGTGAAGTCGTTCTCGGGGCCGCCCGATCCGGGGTCCAGGTAGGAGGGTCCGGGCCCGGCCTCGCCGATCCAGCCCGCGTCGGCCTGCGGCGGGATCGCGTAGCCGAGGTGCTGGAGGCTGTAGAGGACGTTCATGGCGCAGTGCTTGACGCCGTCCTCGTTACCGGTGATCAGCGCGCCGCCGACCCGCCCGTAGTAGGCGTACTGGCCCCGCTCGTTCAGCAGCGAGGAGCAGGCGTAGAGCCGCTCGATGACCTGCTTCATCACGGAGCTGTTGTCGCCGAGCCAGATCGGTCCGCACAGGACGAGGATGTCGGCGTCCATGATCCGGCTGTAGAGGACCGGCCACTGGTCGCTCTCCCAGCCGTGCTCGGTCATGTCGGGCCAGACCCCGGTCGCGATGTCGTGGTCGACGGCGCGGATGAGGGAGGTCCGGGTGCCGGCCGACTCCATGACCCGGCGGCTCTTGTCGATCAGGCCCTCGGTGTTGCTGGTCTCGGGTGAGCGTTTGAGCGTGCAGTTCACGTAGAGGGCGGTCAGGTCCGAGTAGTCCCATGCGGCAGCCACGCCCCCAGCCTCGCCACGGCGGGTCGGCGCCGCCACCGGGCCGCGCCCGTCCGGGGACGGCCGCGCACGGGCTCGGGCGCGGGCGCGGGCGGCGTCGGGGCCGTCGTCGCCGGAAACCTAGGATGGCGCCATGTCGCTGCCGCACGCCATCCTCACCGCCCTGCTGGAGAAGCCCTCGTCCGGGCTGGAGCTGACCCGGCGGTTCGACAAGTCGATCGGCTACTTCTGGTCGGCGACGCACCAGCAGATCTACCGCGAGCTGGGGCGGCTGGAGGAGTCCGGGCTGATCCGGGAGCTGCCGAGCGAGGTGCCCGTACGCGGGCAGAAGAAGGAGTACGAGGTGCTGCCCGCCGGCGGCGCGGAGCTGGCCCGGTGGGTCGGGGAGAGCCAGGACCCCAAGCCGATGCGCGACCCGCTGCTGCTGCGGATCCGTGCGGCGGGCGTGGTGGGGCCGCAGGGGCTCGGTCCCGAGCTGCGGCGCCATCTGGAGCTGCACCGGCGCCAGCTGGCGCAGTACGAGGCCATCGAGGAGAAGGACTTCCCGCCGGGGCGGGACGCCGTGGAGGACCGGCTGCGCCGGCTCGTGCTGCACGGCGGGATCGCCCTGGAGACCTTCTGGCTGCACTGGCTGGAGGAGGCCCTGGGCGAGGTCGAGGACATGTCCGGGCCCGGGGCCTGACGCACGCTGCCGCCCCGCTCCGGCGGTCCGGGGCGGGGCGGCAGCGGAGGGACTACTTGTTCAGGGAGGCCCAGAACTCGTCGAAGCTCAGCAGGCCGTCGCCGTTCGCGTCCTTGGAGGCGATCACGGCGTCCGCGACGGGGCCGGTGACGAACGGGTCGCCCATGGCCGCCATGGCCGCCTTGAACTCGTCGGCCGTGACGAAGCCGTCACCGTTCACGTCGAACTTGCCGAACGTCGTCCGTGCGCTCTCGATGTCCGCCACTGGGTCCACTCCTTCTTGATGCCTTGTTGACCGGCTCAGGGTAGCGGCCGCGCCGGTCCGCCCCCGCCTCGGGTCCCGTTCGAGCGACAGAAACCATTTCAATGACCGGCCCATAACGCGGAATGGATGATTCCGGAGGAACAGAGCAAGATTCCACTTGTCACATTCCGGGACCACGGCATAACGTACTGGCATTGCCGCCACACCAGGAGCGCAGGGCTCCCAGGGACAAGCGGCAACAAGGGCGCTCCATCAGATGACGATCACGGCTGACGCATCATGCGGAGTTCTGCCCTTCATCCGCACCTGCCGACATGTCCGGGAAGACGGCGACCATGCGCCCATCGGCGTGAGTCCCGGAAACGGCCACTTCAGCGCCGAACGCATCACGGGCCCGGCCCATGCGCGGCGAACCGGTTCGCACAGGTCGACTTCGCGTGCGGAGGAATCAGGACCCCGGGCCGGAATCCACGTGCGCGTACTTTCCGAATTCCGGCCGAACCCCGTCCGCCAACCACTGGACCGACGCGTCCCGCATTTCCTGGAGAGCGGCGAAGAATTCCGCAAGGGCTGTGAGGAAACGGCCCGGAATTTCGTCTGACAGGCCGCGGGCGGCCCATGGACTGCGGTGCCCCGGGAGCTGTGCGAGCTTCCGGGGCACCGCTGCGTACGGCCGCCGGGGACGAGCCCGGCCGGCCCGGCCGGCCTAGCGGAAGATGCCGGTGTGGCCGAGCGAGTAGCGGCCGGGCTGCGGGTAGACGGCGAGTCCGTGCGGTCCGCCGCCGACCGGGATCCGGGCGAGCTGCCTGCCGGTCTGCGTGTCGATCGCGTAGACCTCGGAGTTGTAGCGGCCCGACAGCCACAGCACCTTGCCGTCGGCGGAGACCCCGCCCATGTCGGGGCTGCCGCCGTCCGGCAGCGTCCACTTCTTGGTGAGCTTGTTCTCGGGGAAGTTGAAGACCGAGATGGTGCCCTCGCCCCGGTTGGAGACGTACATCTCCTTGGAGTCGCGGCTCACGTAGAGGCCGTGGCAGCCCTTGCCGGTGGGCAGCAGCTTGGGGGTCTCGAACTTGTCGCCGCTCAGCACCCACATGCCGTGCGCCATCATGTCCGCGACGTAGAAGGTCTTGCCGTCCGGGGAGACCTTGACGTCCTGCGGCATCGCGCCCTCGAACGGCAGTTTCTGCTGTCCGATCACCTCCATGCGCTCGGTGTCGACCTTGAGGAGCTCGCCGGAGAACTCGCAGCTCACGATGAAGTAGCGGCCGTCGGCGGAGAAGTCCGCGTGATTGACGCCGTAGCAGGTCACGGGCACCGTCTTGACCCGGTCCATGGTGTGCGCGTCGCGGAAGACCAGCTCTTTGTCCATCGAGGCCATGACGATGGCGTACTTGCCGTTCGGCGTGAAGTACAGGTTGTACGGGTCGTGCACCTCGACGGGCTTGCCGGCCTCGCCGGTGGCCGGGTTGATCGGGGTGAGGGTGTGGCCGCGGTTGTTGTTGACCCACAGGGTCTTCAGGTCCCAGGAGGGGACCACGTGCTGGGGCTGGACCCCGACCGGGATGGTGTCGATGACCTTGTAGGTCGCCGGGTCGATGACGGACACCGTGTTGGAGTTGGTGTTCGGCACGTAGACACGGGAGGGGAAGTCCTTGACCACGGGGGAGAGTCTGTTCGGCCGGTCCGCCGCGTAGACGTCGTTCGGATCGAGCACGGGCGGCATGCCGGGCAGACCGGGCGGGAGGGCCGGCGCGGCCTTGACGGGCTTGGCCGGGCCCTTGGTGCCGAGCGCCTCGGCGGGTCCCTTGCCGGCCGATCCACAGCCGGCCAGGGCGGCGAGGACCAGACCGGCCAGCAGCACGGTGGCCTTCCGGGGAAGGCGGGTGGTCTTCATGGGGTCAGCAGCTCCGTGGTGGTCACCGCGCGCAGCTTGCGGCGCGCGAGTTCTTCGAGGAGGGGAGGCATCGCGTCGACCGTGTCCGCGTAGCCGAAGTGCAGGCTCACCACCGATCCGGGCCGGATCGTCCCGGTGACGGTGCGGATGACGGCCGCGGCACCGGGCGAGGTGAAGTCGAGGGAGTCCACGTCGTACGAGAGGACGTGCGGGTAGCCCGCCCGCTGCGCCAGTTTCCGGACGAGGGGGGTCGCGTACTGGGTCTGGGAGGGCCGGAACCAGGTGCCGATGGAGCCGGTGAGCCGCTTGAGCCGCTGGGCGCAGCCGGTGATCTCGGCATAGGCCTCCGCCTCGGGCATGTCGTTGATCGCGAGGTGGCGCTGGGTGTGGTTGCCGAGCTCGTGACCGCCGTCGAGGATGCGCCGGGCGAGCTCCGGGTGGGCGTCGAGCCAGGATCCGATCGCCAGGACGGTGACCCGCGCGCCCCCCTTCTCGGCCGCGGCGAGCACCGCGCGGGCGATGGCGGGGTCCCCGTTGCCGTGAAAGGTGAGGGCGACCCGGGGGCGGTCGCGCGGCCCGTGGCCGATCTCCACGGGCTGCCCGGCGAACCGGCGCGGGGCGGCGGCCGGGGCGGCCTGTGCCGGGCGGGCCGGGCGGGGCGGACCCGGCGGCGAGCCGGAGGGCGCGGTGTCGGGCCGGCCGGGTCCGCAGGCGGCGGTGAGGCCTCCCGCGGCGGCGCCGGCCGTCCCGAGAGCGGCCGCGCGCAGGGCCACGCGCAGGGCCGCGCGGCGGCCTGGTTGTGAGAGCACTTGCCCATTTAAGGGGTGGATGGGCTGGAAGGTAACGATTGACCCAATTCGGGATGGTCGCCAGAAGGGGCCATCCGAGTGGTCAGGTCGCTATGTGATCAACGATTCACACAGAGCAGTCGATACTTATTCATAGATTACGAGGTGAGTGGCCCACCTCACCTAGGATTTAGCTAGAAAGTCTTACTATTTGCCCACTTATGTCCAAGTAGGGACTTTTGGCGTTCCAGCCCTCGTCTGCCATAGTCGGAACCACGACTTCCCATTGACCCGAGCGAAGTCGCCACGCCGAGGATCACACCCCCTCAGATCCTCGGCGCACCCATGAAGCCCCCACCGCCCACACGGCGCACGGGGGCTTCAGGCGTTCTGGCGGTCGGCGACCCGCATCTCGAACCAGGTGATCTTGCCGCGCGGCAGCAGGTCCGCGCCCCAGCGGTCGGACAGCTTGTCGACGAGGAAGAGGCCCCGGCCGGTGGTGTCCAGCTCGTGGACCGGCATCAGGCAGGGCAGCCCGCGCGAGGGATCGCGCACCTCCACCCGGATCCAGCCGCGCCGGCGCAGCATGCGTAAACCGAAGGAGCGGGCCCCGGTGTGCCGGACGGCGTTGCCGACGAGCTCCGAGACCAGCAGGACGGCGTGCTCGGCGATCTGCGGCGAGAGGCCCCAGAGGCGGATCACCACGCACTGGGTGAGCCGGCGCGCGGTGCTCGCCGACTCCGGCATGGACGGCAGCGTCACTTCGGCCTCGGCCGGATTGCCGTACAACTCCAGCGCTTTGAGGCCCTGTTCGTCCTCGACAGCCGCCGTGAGCCGTACCGCCGAAGCGCTGCCGCGCTGCCGCGGCTGTTCCACACCCTCCAGGCCCGCCATGCACCCATCATGGAGGGCCGACCCGCCCTCCCGGGCCGTTCCACAGGAAAACACCCCCGGATTCAACGACTCCGAGGGGGCGTTCTGTCATATGCGTGAGGCAACCGGAGTGCCCTGGCGTACACCTTGACCTGCGGTGACACGCCGCACGGAAGTGATCACAGCGAGTGGATCACCGATTGCCCTTAAGGCTGTCTTAAGGCCTGGCTAATCCACCCCCAGGGAGGACCGCGGTCCGCGGCCGAGGGCGCGGCCCGGACGGATCAGACGAACTTCGCCTTGCCCGGGCCCTCTTCGACGAAACTGCGCATGCCGCGCTCGCGGTCCTCGGTGGCGAACAGGCCCGCGAACCAGTTGCGTTCGATGGTGAGGCCGGTGTCGATGTCGGCCTCCAGGCCGGCGTCCACACACTCCTTGGCGGCGCGCAGCGCGATCGCCGGCCCCTGCGCGAGCCTGGCGGCCCAGGCGTGCGCCTGCTCGTACACCTCGGCGGCGGGCACCACACGGTCGACCAGCCCGAGGGTCAGCGCCTCGTCGGCCTTGACCATGCGCCCGGTGAAGATCAGGTCCTTGGCCTTGGACGGTCCGACCAGCCGGGACAGCCGCTGGGTGCCGCCCGCGCCCGGGATCAGGCCGAGCAGGATCTCGGGCTGGCCGAGCTTGGCATTGTCGGCGGCGATCCGGTAGTCGGCGCACAGCGCGAGTTCGCACCCGCCGCCCAGCGCGTATCCGGTGATGGCCGCGACGACGGGCTTGGGGATGCGGGCGACGGCGGTGAAGGCGTCCTGGAGTGCGCGGGACCGGGCGACCATCGCCGCGTGGTCCATCGTCTGCATCTCCTTGATGTCCGCGCCCGCCGCGAACACCTTCTCGCCGCCGTAGATGACGACCGCGCGGACGTCGGCCCGGTCGGTCGCCTCCACCGCGAGCTCGCGCAGCCGGTCCTGGGTGGCGATGTCCAGGGCGTTCATGGGCGGCCGGTCCAGGCGGATGGTGCCGACGCCTTCGGAGACTTCGAGAGAGATGGTCATACGGGCCAGGTTAGCGGCGGTTAACGCCAGGTGGCCCGGTGCTGTGTGTCACAGCACCGGGCCACCTCTACCGCGTACGGGACGGATCTACTTGATCCACTCCGCCCAGTCCATGTTCCAGCCGTTGAGGCCGTTGTCCGGGGCGATCTGCTTGTCCTTCGAGTTCTTCACGACGACCACGTCACCGATCAGCGACTCGTCGAAGAACCAGGCCGCGGGCTGCTTGGAGTCACCCGCGCCGCGGACGTCCTTGAGCCCGACGCAGCCGTGGCTGACGTTCGTCGAGCCGAAGGTGTCCGAGGAGGCCCAGTAGTTGCCGTGCACGAAGGTGCCCGACTGCGACAGGCGCATGGCGTGCGGGACGTCGGAGATGTCGTACTCGCCGCCGAAGCCGACGGTCGCGCCGTTCATCCGCGTGACCTTGTACTTCTCGCTGATGACCATCTGGCCGTTGTAGGTCGTGGTCGACGGGGCGCCCGCGGTGATCGGGACGTCCTTGAGGACCTGGCCGTCGCGGACGACCTGCATCGTGTGGGCGGCCGCGTCGACCGTCGAGACCTGCGAGCGGCCGATGGTGAAGGTGACCGTACGGGTCTGCTTGCCGTAGACGCCGGGGCGGCCCTCGACCCCGTCGAGGGCGAGCTTCACGGTGACCTTGGTGCCCGCGGCCCAGTAGTTCTCGGGACGGAAGTCGAGGCGGTCGTTGCCGAACCAGTGGCCCTCGACCGGGACGGCCGGCTCGGCCGTGACCGTGATGGCCTTCTCGACGGCCTCGGGGTTGGTGATCCCCCGGGAGAAGTTGATCGAGACCGGCATGCCCACGCCGACGGTGGCGCCGTCCTCCGGCGTGTAGTGGCCCACGAAGGTGTTCGTCGGGGTCAGGGTGGTGAAGGTGGTGTCCTTGGCGGACTCCCGGCCGGCCTCGTCCTTGGCGACCGCGTGCACCTTATACTCGGTGGCCGAGGCCAGGTGGCGGGCCGGCTCCCAGCTCGCGCCGTCGTCGGCGATCTTGCCCTCGACCGCGTTGCCCTTGGTGTCCGCCACGGTCACCGTGCTGAGCTTGCCGCCGGTGCTCGCTATCTTCAGGACGCCGCTGGTGGCGACCTCCTTGGCCCCGTCGTCGGGCTTGACGCTGACGACCGCCTTGGAGGCCTCAGTCCCGGTCTTGCCGCCACCCCCGGCGTTGTCCCCACCGCTGCCGCTGCTGTTACCGCCGCCACCGCCACCGCACGCGGTGGTGAACAGCAGGGCCGCCCCCAGCAGCAGGGCCGGCAGACCGGTGCGGGCGCGGCCGCGTATCGGCTGCAGGTTCACTCGTGTTCTCCCCATGTCCCCCGCGCGCGGACTGTCGCGCGCTTGTTGACAGGTAATCACACGGAGGGATCACGATGAGCCACGGTCTTGTCACCGTTCCGTCCCAACTGCCCGGAGAAGTGCCGCGGCGGCCGCCCCCCGTGACCGGGGCGCTGTAGGCGATCAGGCCAAACCCGAGGGGGCGGCCGCCGAGGGGGTCAGGCCCGGGGGCCCTTGGAGTGCTTCGGGTGCTTGGCGTGCTTCGGGGGCTGGGCGTGCTGGGGGTGCCTGCCCTTCCCGTGGTCGCCCTTCGGGTGCTTCGGGTGCTTGTCCTTGCCGTGGTCGGCCTTGGGGTGCTTCGGGTGCTTGGGGTGCTTGTCCTTCCCGTGGTCACCCTTCCCGTGGTCGCCCTTGCCGTGGTCGCCCTTGCCGTGGTCCTTGCCGTGGTCGACCGGCTTGTTCCGCACCGTGACCACGATGCGCTGGTCCGGGGTGCCCACGTCGAGGCTCAGCGGGCCGGTGACCCGGTCTGCGGGCAGGACGTAACCCGCGGGGACCGCCGTCTCGACGAGGTAGTACCAGCCCTCGGGGAGCGGGCCGAAGTCGCAGACGCCGGTCCGGTCGGTGGTGCAGCCCGGGGCGACCCGGCGGTCGGCGTTGATGCCGCGCGTCTGCAGGCCAGGGGTGTTGTTGGTCTCCTGCCACACCTCGAAGACCGCGCCGGGCAGCGGCCGCTTCGTCCTGGCGTCCTGCTTCACCACCCGGATCGAGCCCTCGTACTCCGGGCTCACCGGGGTGTTCTCGACGTCGACGGAGAGGCCGTCCACCACATCGCCCCGGTCCAGGTCGAACCGGGTGACCGGGTCGGCCGGGGGCTCGTACCCGACAGGGGTGGCGGTCTCCCGCCAGTAGTACGTCTCCCCGACCGGCAGCTCCACCGTGCAGGTGCCCCGGGTGTCCGTCACGCAGGCCCCGTCGAGGCGGGTGTCGCCACCCGGGGTGCCGGTCTGGAGGCCGGTGGAGCCGTTGCTCTCCCGCCACAGCTCGAACCGCGCGCCCTCCAGCGGGCGGCCGGTGGCGCGGTCGGTCTTGCGCAGCACCACCCGGGCGGCGACCGGCGGTTCGGGGGTGCGCCGGTTGTCCGCCTCGTACCGGACCCCGGCCGAGGCGTTCCCGGCGGTCAGGGTCAGCTCGTGGACGGTTTCGTCGAGGTCGTAGCCGAGCGGCGCCCGGGTCTCGCGCCAGTAGTACGTACCGGGCTCGGTGGTCCGCTCGCAGACGCCGCTCGCCGGCGTGACGCACTCGGCGACCAGGGTGTCCGCCTGCGGACCTGTGTTCTGCAGTCCCGCGGTCCCGTTCGTCTCGCGCCACAGCTCGAACCGGGCGCCCTGCAGCGCCACGCCCGTGTCCGCGTCGCGCTTGAGGACCGAGACCGTGCCGGTCACCGGGGCGGGGTCGTCGCCGCACTCGGGCAGGTCGCCGTTGAAGGGGTAGGCGTGGAACTCCTGGCCACCGCCCCCGGCCGTGCTGCTGCCGTGGGTGACGGAGCCGGTGGTGAAGAAGCGCCCGTTGATGCCGGGCAGCGTGACGGTGGTCTCCGAGGACTGCTGCCCCATGAGGAAGCTGCCCTGGAACTGGCCGCCTCCGGTCAGGTTCACGGTGGTGGCGTCCGGGAAGTTCCACAGCAGCCGGTCGCGGTAGGCGTTGAGGGGGTCGGTGTCCGCGATGCTGCCGCTGTAGGTGTTGATCGTGCGGTCGGTGCCCAGGACGTTCACCAGCACGGTGGCCGTGTCCGGGATGCGGGCGAACCGGATGCCCTGCTGGCCGCCCCCGTTGCCGACGAGGTTCGCGTCGACGTTGAAGACCTGGAGCGCGGAGGTGCCGTCGCCGGTGAAGAGCGTCTGGTAGCCGTTGTTGACGGCCGTGCCGGTGGCCCGGCGCGGCTGCCCGCCGACCCGGGCGTAGCACTGGCTGGCGGCGCTGAGCCGGTCGCGCAGCCCCGCGTACGGGGCTGCGGCGGCGGGGTCCCGGACGAGGCGGCCCGACACCGTGCCCGTGAGGGAGCCGGCGTGGCGGACCACGCCGCCGTCGGCGAGCAGACGTTCGTCCTGCGCCACGGTGACCGAGCCGCCGGTGGTGAGGAAGTCCGCGCCGGGCGGCGGGGGGACCCGCGATCCGGCGCCGACGATGCCGACGTTGTAGCGGCTGTCCCCGCCCGCCTGCTTGTCCTGGTCGAAGTCACCGAGGACGACGAGCCGGCCCTCGGCCTCGGAGGCCCGGCCCCGGACGCGGAAGTCGCCGCCCGCGAAGACGTTGATGCCGTTGTCCCGGCCCTGCGGAACGCCGTCGGTGCCGATGGGCGGGTACGGGTCGGGGCAGTCTCCCGGGACGCAGGGCCCCAGCCCTCCGGGAAGCGGGGCTCTGGCGACCGCCGCCGGGCGGTCGCCACCGGGACCCTCCGCGAAGGCCGCCGGCGCGGCGGAGGCCAGTACGGCTCCGATCGCGAGCCCGAGGGTCCAGTTTCTGGCTGACATGACGCTCCGTCCGTTGCCTGCTGCCCTGGTGTGCCCTGACAGGCTGGAGGCAGGCTTCGGCCGGGCGGTGCGGGGACACTCGCCGCTACGGCATTTCGATCACAGTGATCACTCTCCCGGGCGGGGCCGCCGCCCGTGCTCAGGCGATGGCGGAGCCGGCGACCCAGTCCGCCCAGGACATGTTCCAGCCGCCCAGTCCGTTGTCCGGGGCGACCGTCTTGTCCTGCGAGTTGACGACCTCCACCACGTCCCCGACGAGGGTCCGGTCGAAGAACCAGCCGGCCGGGGTGTCGGAGCCGCCGCCCTTGTCGTCGCGCAGGCCCACGCATCCGTGGCTCTGGTTGGTGGTGCCGAAGGTGTCGGGGCTGGACCAGTAGTTGCCGTGCAGGAAGGTGCCGGAGGCGGTGAGGCGCATGGCGTGCGGGACGTCGGGGATGTCGTACTCGCCGCCGAAGCCGACGGTCTGGCCGTTCATGCGGGTCACGTCGAACATCTCCATCACCACCATCTTCCCGTTGTAGGTGGTGGTCTTGGGCGCCCCGGCGCTGATCGGCACGGTCGACACCAGCTGCCCGCCCCGGCGGACCTCCATGGTGTGCGCGGCCGCGTCCACGGTGGAGATCTGGGAGCGGCCGACGGTGAAGGTGATGGACTTGTCCTGGATGCCGTACGAGCCGGGCGCGCCCTCGATGTCGCGCAGGTCCATCTTCACGGTGACCTTGGTGCCGGGCTTCCAGTACTCCTTGGGCCGGAAGTCGAGCCGTTCCCGCCCGAACCAGTGGCCGACGACCTGCGCGCCCGGGTCGGAGGTGACGGAAATGGCCCGCTCCACTTCGGCGCGGCGCTCGATGGCACGGCTGAACCGGAAGGAGACGATCATCCCGGTGCCGACGGTCGAGCGGTTCTCGGGCTTGAAGTAGCCGATGAAGCGCTCCTCGGGAACGTAGGTGGTGAAGGTGGTGTGGCGGGCCTGGCGGCGGTCGTGCCCGTCGAGGGCGACCGCGTCCACGGTGTACTTGGCCGCGAGCGCGAGCCGCCCGGACGCGGGGTCGGGGCTCCAGCTGAGCCCGTCCTCGGCGATGGCACCGGGGACCTGTTCCTGCTGCGCGTCCTCCACCTTGGTGACGACGACCCGCTCCAGGCGGCCCTCGGGCACGGTGACCGACAGCCGGCCGTCCGCGGGCACCTCCTTCGCGTTGTCGTCGGGGGTGATGCGGATGGCCTCGTCCGGCGAGCGGGGTTTGCCGGGGAGCTGGATCTCGACCGGCGCCTTGCCGTCCTGGGTGCATCCGGCCAGGCCGCCCAGCAGGCCCGCCCATGCCGCCACGGCGGCCAAGCCCGCCCCTGCCCGCCTCGTCAGAAGTGTCACGATCCCTCCAACGACCGGGCGCTGCCGGGGAAACGTGAGCGCGGGCCACGTTCCGGGCAGAACTGTCCGGGCAGAACAGTGTGAAGGACCAGACGGGGGCGGGCCCAGGCCGGGACGCCGGGGCCGCACTCTCCCCTACCCCCGCCGGTACCGAGGAGCCGTGGAGGCGGGCAGTGTCGAGCGCAGCCGAGCAGGAGGCGGTGGAAGCCGTCAGCAATGCCGCGGAAGCGGTGCGGAGCGGCCGGGCCGCGCCCGTACCGCAGATCGACGGCCGACCGAAGGAGCGGCCTGACGGCCAGGTCAGGGGGCAGGTGTTACGGACACACGCGCGCCCGGGGGCGCCGGTGTGGCCGGGATCCTCGCATCCCCTGGGGGCCCGGTTCCATCACGGTCCGGACGGGACCGCGGGCACCAATTTCGCCCTGTGGGCGCAGGGCGCGGAGGCGGTGGAGGTCTGTCTGTTCGACGAGGCCGGCGCCGAGACCCGCTGCACCCTGACGGAGCACACCCACGAGATCTGGCACGGGTTCGTGCCGGGCGTACGCCCCGGGCAGCGGTACGGATTCCGGGTGCACGGCCGGTGGGATCCCTGGACGGGCGCCCGGTACAACCCGGCGAAGCTGCTCCTGGACCCGTACGCGCGGGCCGTGGACGGGGACTTCACGCTGCCCCCGGAGGTGTACGCGCACGTCCGGGACTGGCCGCAGCAGTACATCGCGGACACCGTGCGCGACGACCGGGACTCCGCGCCGTTCGTCCCCAAGGGCGTGGTCGTCCACGATGACGACGACTGGGCGGACGACGTCCGGCCGAAGACCCCGTGGGCCGATTCGGTGATCTACGAGCTGCACGTGCGCGGCTTCACGATGCGCCATCCGGGTATTCCCGAGGAACTGCGCGGCACCTACGCGGGGCTCGCGCACCCGGCGGCGATCGAGCACCTGACGAGCCTGGGCGTGACGGCGGTCGAGCTGCTGCCGGTGCACCAGTTCGCGCACGAGGACCACCTGCTGCGCCGGGGGCTGCGCAACTACTGGGGCTACAACTCGATCGGCTACTTCGCCCCGCACGCGGGGTACTCGGCGAGCGGTACGGCCGGGCAGCAGGTCGGCGAGTTCAAGCGGATGGTGCGGGCCCTGCACGCGGCCGGGATCGAGGTCATCCTCGACGTGGTCTACAACCACACGGCGGAGGCGGGCGAGCTGGGTCCCACCCTGTCGCTGCGCGGGATCGACAACCGGGGCTACTACCGGCTCCAGTCCGACCAGCGGCGGTACTCCGACTACACGGGCTGCGGGAACACCCTGCACGCGGGCCGCCCGCACGTGCTGCGGCTGATCACGGACTCGCTGCGCTACTGGGTCACCGAGATGGGGGTGGACGGCTTCCGCTTCGACCTGGCGGCGGCGCTGGCGCGGTCGATGCACGACGTGGACATGCTGTCGCCCTTCCTCGCGGTGATCGCCCAGGACCCGGTGCTGCGGCGGGTGAAACTGATCGCCGAGCCGTGGGACGTGGGCTCGGGCGGCTACCAGGTGGGGGCGTTCCCGCCGCTGTGGACGGAGTGGAACGACCGGTACCGGGACGCCGTGCGGGACTTCTGGCGGGGCGCGCTGCCCGACGTACGGGATCTCGGCTACCGGCTGTCGGGCTCCAGCGACCTGTACGCGTGGGGCGGGCGGAGGCCGTACGCCTCGGTGAACTTCGTGACCGCGCACGACGGCTTCACCCTGCGCGACCTGGTGTCGTACGAGCGCAAGCACAACGAGGGCAACGGGGAGGCGAACCGGGACGGGACCAACGACAACCGGTCGTGGAACTGCGGGGCGGAGGGCGAGAGCGACGATCCGCGGGTCGGCGTGCTGCGCCGCCGCCAGCTGCGCAACCTGCTCACCACGCTGCTGCTGTCCACGGGCGTGCCGATGCTGGTGGCCGGCGACGAGTTCGGGCGGACGCAGGGCGGCAACAACAACGCGTACTGCCAGGACAACGAGACGGGCTGGGTGGACTGGTCGCTGCTGGAGGATCCGGCCTGGCAGTCGCTCTTCGCGCTGGCCTCCCGGCTGATCGCGCTGCGCCACGCCCATCCGGTGCTGCGGCGGCGGGCGTTCTTCTCCGGGCGCTCGCAGGGTGCGGACGGGCTGCGGGACCTGGCCTGGTTCACTCCGGCGGGGGCGGAGATGACGGAGCGGGACTGGTATGCGCCGGCCGCCGCGCTGGGGATGTACCTGTCGGGGCGGGACATCCCGGGCCGTGACGAGCGCGGCCGCCAGGTGACGGACGACAGCTTCCTCGCGCTGCTGCACACCGGGGACCGGCCGTTGGCCTGGGTCCTGCCGGAGGCGCCCTGGGCGCAGGTGTACGAGGTCGTCCTGGACACCTCGCTGGAGGCCCAGTGCGACCCGCCCCGGACCCGGCACCGCGGCGGGCAGACCCTGACGGTCCCGGCGCGGTCGGTGCTGCTGCTGAGGGTGGTGAGCTGAGGGGCGGGCCGGCCTGGTCCGTGCCGCCGGTTCCGGACGTACCCGCACATCCGGAACCCGCCCGCCAGTTCGTACTGCGATGATGTGTTCGACATCGTCTCGGAGGGGGTCCCTGCATGGGCAGAGTCACGACCGCGCTGCAGGAACTGCGCGGGGCGCAGAAGTCGGCGAAGGGGGTGTCGCTCTACTCCCGGTTCGTCAACCGGCCGGCCGGGCGGTACCTGGCCGCCGGTTCGTACGCGCTGGGGCTCACCCCGAACCAGGTGACGCTGATCAGTGCCGCGTTCAGCTTCGCCGCCGTGGCGGCGGTCGCGCTGGCCGCCCCCTCGTGGGGGCTGGGCATCGCGGTGTGGGCGGCCCTCGCCGTCGGCTTCGCCTTCGACTCCGCCGACGGGCAGCTGGCCCGGCTGCGCGGCGGCGGCAGCGCGGCCGGCGAGTGGCTCGACCATGTCGTGGACGCGGCCAAGCTCACCGCCCTGCACTCGTGCGTGCTGATCGCCTTCTACCGCTTCCCCGAGGCGTACGGGACGGGCGCGGACGGCTGGCTGCTGGTGCCGCTGGGCTTCCAGTTCGCGGCGGTGGTGACCTTCTTCGGCGGCCTGCTGACCGAGAAGCTCAAGCCGAAGCCGGCCCCCGGCAGCCCGGCGGCCGTGCCGTCGACGGCGCGCGCGGTGGCCCTGCTGCCCGTGGACTACGGGGTGTTCTGCCTGGTGTTCCTGCTGCTCGGCGGCGGGAAGCTGTTCGTCTGGGCGTACGCGGGACTGGGCGTGGTCGCCGCGCTGTTCCTGCTGGCGTTCCTCGCGAAGTGGTTCCGGGAGCTCAGCGCCGTTCGCCGGTGACCTGGCCCGGCGCCGCCGCGGGCTCCGCCAGCGCGTCCAGGGCCCGGCGCAGCTGGGTGCTGGACGTGTGCACGGTGTAGGGGAAGTAGACGACGTCGACGCCGTGGGCGGCGAAGTCCTTCTCCAGCCGGTCGCCCTTGGGGGTGCCGCGCCAGTCGTCGCCCTTGAAGATGACGTCGAAGCGGACCTGCTTCCAGGTCTCCACCTTGTCGGGGACCGTCTCGACGAAGGCGGCGTCGACGTACTTCACGCTGCGGACGATCTCCAGCCGCTCGACGAGCGGGATCATCGGGCGGCGCCCCTTGGCGAGCTCGGCCATCTCGTCGGAGACCACTCCGGCGACCAGGTAGTCGCACTGACTCCGGGCGTGCCGGAGGATGTTGAGATGGCCGATGTGGAACAGGTCGTAGGCGCCGGGCGCATAGCCGACTCGATACGGCCTGCGCGCAGGCACAGCAAGGTCGGACATGTCGTGCTCCGTCATCATTTACCCCCAGCAGCCACACCCCCCGGTGTAGCGGATTAGCAGACAATAGCGCGCACGTTCCGCACCACGTTGGTGAACGAATAGGGTGACGTGCGCATCATCCAGGGGAAGAGGGGACGCACGGTGTCCAGATCCGGTCAGCGGCGCATGCTGCTGGTTTCCACCAATTACGCTCCGGAGCACGCGGGGATCGGCCCGTACGCGACCCAGATCGCGGAGCACTGGGCGGATCTCGGTCACGAGACCCATGTGCTGGCCGGCATGCCGCACTACCCGGCGTGGTCGCTCGAACCCGAGTACAAGGGGGCGTTCCAGCGCACGGAGCAGCGCGCGGGGGTCACCGTGCACCGGCGTGCGCACACCGTGCCGCCGCGCCAGACCGCCGTGAAGCGGGCCCTTTTCGAAGGATCGATTCTGCTGCACGGCGCCGTCGCCCCGCCCCGGATGCCCAAGCCGGACGCCGTCCTCGCCCAGATGCCCAGCCTGGCCGGCGGAGTGCTCGCCGCCCGGCTCGCGGCGCGGTGGAAGGTCCCGTACGTCCCGGTCGTCCAGGACCTGATGGGCGCCGCCGCCGCGCAGAGCGGGATCAGCGGCGGCGACAAGGCCGCCGCGATCGCCGGCCGCGCCGAGGCGTACGCCCTCAAGCGCGCCACCCTGGTCGGCGTCATCCACGAGACCTTCGTGGACCGGGTCGTCGGCATGGGCGTGGACCCGGACAAGATCCGTCTGGTCCCCAACTGGTCCCACGTGTCCGTGCCCACCAAGCCGCGCGGCGAGACCCGCCACCACCTCGGCTGGGCCCCGGGCGAGACCGTCGTCCTGCACTCCGGGAACATGGGCCTCAAGCAGGGCCTCGAAGTCCTCGTGGGCGCCGCCCGGCTGGATCCGAGTGTCCGGTTCGTCCTGATGGGCGACGGCAGCCAGCGGTCGGCTTTGGCCGACCTCGCGGCGGATGTGCCGAATCTGGACATCATCCCCCCTGCCGCTGACGGCGAGTTCCCGGATATCCTCGCGGCGGCGGACGTTCTGGCGGTCACGCAGCACGCCGCCGTGCTGGACATGAGCGTCCCGTCGAAGCTGACCTCGTACTTCCAGACCGGCCGGCCCGTCGTCGCCTCCGTGGCCGCGGAGGGCGGAACCGCCCAGGAAGTGGAACGCTCGGGCGCTGGGGTGCTCGTACCGCCGGAGGACCCCGAAGCCCTGCTGAAGGCCGTACGGGCCCTGGCCGAGGACCCGGAAGGCGCGGACGCACTGGGAGCGGCCGGACCCCGCCACGTGGCGGCCCATCTGAGCCGCGAAGCGGGCCTGGCCCGCATCGACGCACTGATAGACGAAGCACTTGGGGGACTCCGGCCGTGATCGAGACGAACCGCCCTGCAGCGGCACCGGCCGACGACGAACCCGATCTCCTCAGAGATCAGTTCCGGCAGCTCCTGCGCTACCGCAGGCTCATCGGCGCGGGCATCGGGATCGGTCTGCTGGGCGGCGTCTACCTCGGCATCTCCACGGCCGACACCTATGTCGCGACCGCCGACGTCGTCCTGCGGGCGCCCACCGACGACCCGTTCAACCCGAGCCTCGCCCCGGACAAGGCGATCAACATCGGCTCGGAGCGCCAGGTCGCGCTCAGCTCCTCCATAGCCAACGAGGCGGCGAAGAAGCTCGGCGTGTCCTCGTCCGGCTTCGCCGCCCTGCGCAGCGGTCTGCAGGTCACCAACCCGCCGCAGACCATGGTGCTGCGCTTCACCTACACGGCGTCCTCCCCCAAGGAGGCGGCCAAGCGCGCCAACGCGATGACCGAGGCGTACCTGCTCAAGCGGCAGGAGTCCCTCGACGCCACCCGCGACAAGATGGTCAAGGGCTACAAGGAGCAGCGCGACCCGGTCGCCAAGCAGCTCGACGAGCTCTCCAAGGAGATCGCCCGGATGCCGGCCGGTGCCGGGCGCGACGCGGCCAGCTCCTCCAAGACCGACCTGCAGAGCGAGGTCGGCGGCTACAACGGCAAGATCACCAAGCTCGAAGCCCTCGACATGACCCCGGGCCGCGTCACCAGCGCCGCGACCGCGCCCCCCGGAGCCGACGGCCCCGGCATCCTGATGTCGCTCGCGCTCGGAGCCGCCGTGGGTCTCGCGCTCGGCCTGCTGGCCGCCTGGGTCCGGCTCGTCTTCGACCCGGCGCCGCGCTCCGAGGGCGACGTGGCCCGGGCCCTGCGCGCGCCCGTACTCGGCTACCTGCCCCGGGACCGGACGGGCGGCGGACCGCTGCTCGCCGCCGGCGAGGCCGATCCCCGCCTCGCCGAGGAGTACCGCTCGGTGGCCTTCCGGCTCGCCTACGACTCCCGCTTCGCCGACCGGCGCCGCCTGCTCGTGGTCGCCCCGCGCGGCAGCAGCGAGACCGCCGCCGCCGTGGCCGTGAACCTCGCCGCCTCCTTCGCCGAGACCGGCAAGGACGTCCTGCTCATCGAGGCCGACCTGCGCACCCCGGTACTGGCCAGCCAGCTGCCGACGGACGCCGGCGGCCGGCCGCGCTGGAGCCAGACCCCGGGCAGCCCGACCCCGGGCGGACGCCACTCGGACACCGAATGGCCCGACGGACGCCAGCTCGTCGTGGACGCCGGGGAGTCCGGCTCCTTCGACCTGATCCCGGGCGAACGCGCCCGCAACGTCCCGCGCGCGCTGACCTCCGCCCGCGCCACCCGGCTGATCTCCGAGGCCGACTCCCCCAACTCCACGGTCGTCGTGCTCGCGCCGCCCGTGCTCTCCTACGCCGACGCCCTCGCCCTCGTCGACCGCGTCGACGGCGTCCTGGTCGTCGCCGACCCGCGCGCGGTGCACCGCAGCGACCTGTCCCGGATCCGCGAGCTGATCAGCGGCGCCGGCGGCACCGTGCTCGGCGCGGTGCTGCACGCACCGCTGCCCGGCGAGAAGCGCGGCCGCAAGGACAAGTCCGGCCCGGCCCCCACCGGCCCCGCCGGCGGCCCCGGGACCCAGGGCGGGGCCGGTCGGCCGGTTTCGCAGCCCCAGCCGATCCCGTACGAGAGGGCCGAGCCCGAACAGCACATCCCCGGTGACGGCACCGACACCGTCGCGCTGCGCACCGTCCGCATGGGCCGCAGATGAGCCGACGCGGCCTCGCCGCCGTCGCATCGGTCCTGGACCAGGCGGCGTCCAGCGCCACGAACATCCTGGTGCTGGTGCTGGCCGCCCGGCTCTCCTCGGCGTCCGGGTTCGCCGACTTCTCGATGGTGTACGTGACCTTCAGCGTGCTCCTCGGACTGAACATGGCCTACGTCGGCCAGAGCCTGGTGCTGGAGAAGGGCGAGCGGCTCGGCGCCGAGTGCCGCTCGGCCGTGGGCTTCACCGCCGCCGCGTCCGCCGCCGTGGGCGCGGTGCTGCTGCTGGGGGGCCTGGTACTCCCCGGGGCGACCGGGACCGCCTTCGCCGCGCTGGGCCTCGTCCTGCCGCTGGTGCTCCTCCAGGACGGCCTGCGGTACTGCTTCTCCGCGCTGCGCGCCCCCGAACGGGCTCTGGCCGCCGACGCGCTGCGGCTGGTGTGCGTGGTCGCGGCGCTGGCCCTGCAGCCCGAAGGGGCCTCGGCGGGTCGGCTGGTGCTCGCGTGGGGGCTCTCGGCGCTCCCGGCGCTGGGCGCGGGGCTGTGGCTGCTGCGGCCGTACGTCCGGGGCGCCCGGACGGACCTGCGGCCGTATCTGCGGCGCGGCCACCTCGGGCAGCGGTTCGTGGTCGAGTTCGCGGTGGGCAACGGCTCCAGCCAGCTCGCCGTCCTGGGCCTCGGCGTCTTCGCGACACCGCTGGCCGTCGGCGCGCTGCGGGGTGCGACCACGCTCTTCGGGCCGCTGAACGTGCTGTTCAACTCGGCGAACGCCTTCGGGCCGCCGGTGCTCGGGCGGCTCGGCGGCAAGCGGGCCACGGTCCGCGCGACGGCCGCGCTGGGACTCGTACTCGCCGCGGTCGGCGCGGGCTGGGCCACGGCCCTGTACCTGCTGCCGGACCGGCTGGGCCGGGAACTGCTCGGCGACACCTGGGCGGGGGCGTCCGCGCTGCTGCCGGCGACCGGGGCGCAGTACGCCGTGATGGGGCTGGGCACGTGCGCGCTGCTGACCCTGCGGGTGCTCGCGCCGAAGGCCACGCTGTCCTTGCAGGTCGTCTTCTCGCTGCTGTCCGTGGGGCTGTTGCTCGGCGGATACGCGGTGTGGGGGGTGGCGGGCGCCGCGTGGGGCCTGGCGGCCGGCTCGGCCCTCAAGGCCCTGGCCGCCTGGTGGCGTGTCAGCCGCCTGCCGGCTGCCGGTGCCCGGCTGGACAGCGAGCCCGTGCCCGCCTCCGCGGCCTGACCCGCTCGCGCGCAGCGACGAGCCCGGCCGGGCCGAAACGTGCCGTGTCAGCGGAGGGTGGTGGACTTGTCCGAGCGGTGGGTCGCGACCAGCGCGAGGCAGAGGGCCGCGATCGCCACACGACCCGACGCCTGCAGCAACGGCCCGCGCAGCAGGATGAACGAGTAGCCCGCGACCAGCGGGACCACCACCGAGATCAGGCTGCCCGGCGGCGACCTCCGCGTGGCGCGCTTCGCGTAGCGCCGGTCGACGCGGGCGGCGGCGTACCCCATGCCCAGCATCCCCGCGCCCATCCCCAGCGGCCCGAAGTCGAGCCACAGCTCCGCCCAGATCGGGGAGGAGAGGTTGGTGTTGACCGTGCCCATCCACTGGCCGACCATCACGCCGGTGTCCCTCGGCTTGCCCTCCCACACCGAGCGGGGCACCGCGAAGAAGATCGACCCGGCCAGCTGGCGTCCGTAGAAGTGCCCGGGGCCAGATTCCGAGAAGGTGATGGTGTTCGCGAACATGCCGATCTGGTCGTAGTCCTTGAGCGCCATCGGCTCCAGGAAGGACGTGGTCTCGACCGGCCGGTAGTTCTTCTCGTCGTACCGGAAGCGGTCCGCGAAGGGGAAGATCAGCAGGGCGACGACCACCGCCATCGACAGCGCCACCCGGTACATCGCCGCGCTCACCGGGAAGACGGTGAAGAGCAGCGCGAACATGACCGTCAGGAACCAGTACCGCGGGTTCGAGATCGGGTTGTTGACGATCAGGTTGAGGCAGGCCAGCGCCCCCCACGTGACGATGATCGACACCTTGCGGCGGGCGAACTTCGAGGTGATCAGCCAGCGCGTGTAGAGCAGCAGCGCGAGCAGCGCCGGTACGGTGCCGAAGCCGCGCAGCAGGGCCTGGCCCGCCTGTCCGTCGCCGTTGGAGACGCCCGCCTCCTCGATGCCGGCGATGATCTCCTGGCGGCTGGAGAAGAAGACCGCCGGGCCGCCGAGCTTCATGATGAAGGCGGCACTGCACAGGAACGACAGGCCCGTCAGCAGCTGGAGCCGGCGCCGGTGCGCCATGACGGGCCTCGACTCCTTCTGGGAGCCGCCCGCGCGCCCGGCCGGGCGGTGCCGGGCCAGCAGTACGCCGACGTCGAAGGCCGTGCAGCCGAGCAGGACCAGCCCGATGGCGATGGTCAGGTCGGAGCGCGGGCCGACGACCGGTGTCGGGACCTGGCCGAGGACGGCCTGCGCGAGCGGGGCCACGCCCATGGCCATGTAGACGAAGAGCCAGAAGGAGCCCTGGAGCAGCTTGCGGCGGCTGGTGAGCACCATCGCGGAGAGCCGCGCGCCCGCGTACATGGTGAGCAGGAGCTGGAGCCAGAAGGCCGCGTCGCGGGCGCCCGCGCCCGTCTGGGCGGCGACGAACAGCGGGAGGAAGACGGTGAATCCGAGCGCGAGCGGTACGGACAGCGCGCGGGAGAGCAGGGTGCGCGGGAGGGTCTCCCGGCCCCACATGCTCTCGTCCTCGAAGGGGGACGGGACGACGGGCCTGGCGGACGATGCGGAGGGCTTGCGTATGTCCGTCGTCACTGCCGCCCCCGCCCGATGTGCCTGGTCCGCGCGCAGTCTAGTCTGAGCGGGCCGCGCCCGGGGAGGCCGTGGCCGAGAGCACGATGGGGGCTTCTGTTGCGTGATCTTCCTTCCTTCACGCTGGCCGGGTACGACAAGGGGCGCGGGCTGCTGACGCAGGCGCTCTGGTTCGCCGTCATGAACACGGTCTTCATGGCCTGGTTCTGTCCGGCGCGGCTGCGCGTGGCTCTGCTGCGCGCCTTCGGGGCGAAGATCGGCGAGGGCGTGCTGATCCGGCACCGGGTCCGCGTGCTGTGGCCGTGGAAGCTCACCGTCGGGGACCACACCTGGATAGGCGAGGGCGCCTGGCTGCTGAACCTGGAGCCGGTGACCATCGGGGCGAACGTGTGCGTCTCGCAGGAAGCCGTGCTGTGCACCGGCTCGCACGACCACCGCGCCGCCGACTTCCGCTACCGCAACGCCCCGATCGTGGTCGAGGACGGCGCGTGGGTGGCGGTACGGGCGACCGTGCTCGCCGGGGTCACGGTGGGCCGGTGCGCGGTCGCGGGTGCCGGTGCGGTGGTCCACAGAGACCTTCCCGCACTGACCCTGCAGACCCAGGACGGGCAGCGCCGCCCGGTGGAGGAGCCCAAGTGAGAGTCCTGCACGCCGTCACGCTGCATTCCCCGTCGCACGCCTTCGGCGGACCCGTCCGGGTCGCGCTGAACCTGGCGAAGGGACTGTCGGCCCGGGGCCACCAGGCGCGGCTGCTCGCGCTGGGCGAGGGGTTCGAGGAGTGGCCGACCTCCGTGGAGGGCGTTCCGGCGCGGCTGTTCCCGGCGCGCCGCCTGCTCCCCCTCGGCTTCAGCGGGATGACCTCGCCGGCGCTGCTGGCCTCGGCCGGGCGGCTGGTGCGGGACGCCGACGTCGTGCACGTCCACCTGGCCCGGGACCTGGTGACGCTGCCGGTGGCCCTGGCGGCGCTGCGGGCGGGCAAGCCGCTGGTGCTGCAGACCCACGGCATGGTGGACCCGAGCGAGAAGCTGCTGGCGAAGGTGCTGGACGCGGTGGCGGTACGCCGGCTGCTGCGCGGCGCGGACGCGGTGCTGTACCTGACCCCGCACGAGCGGGAGGGGCTGGACGCGGTGGTCGGCGCGCCGCCCCTGGCGCAGGCGGTGCGCCTGGTCAACGGGACCCCGGCGCAGGAGGAGCGGCCCGCGCCGGAGGGGGCGCCGCGCGTCCTGTACTCGGCGCGCCTGCAGGCCCGCAAGCGGCCGGTGGACTTCGTGGACGCGGCCCCGGCCGTCCTCGCCGCGCACCCGGACGCGCACTTCGTGGTCGCGGGCCCGGACGAGGGCGAACTGGCCTCCGTACGGGCCCGGATCGGGGCGCTGGGCCTCACCGACCGGTTCACGGTCCCGGGAGCGCTGTCCAGCGCGGAGGTCCTGGCGGAGCTGCGGCGGGCCCACGTGTACGTCCTGCCGTCGGTGGACGAGCCGTTCCCCATGTCGGTACTGGAAGCCCTCGCCGTGGGCGTCCCCACGGTCGTGACCCACTCCAACGGCCTGGCCCGCGACATCGCCCGCACCGGCGCCGGCCGTGCGGTCGACCCCGGCCCGGCGGGCGTGTCCGCCGCCGTCCTGGACCTCCTGGCCCCGGCGGCGAACCGCGAGGCCTCGCTGTCGGCCCGCAAGCTGGCCGCGGAGTCCTTCTCCATGGACGCGGTCCTCGACACGCTGCTGCCGGTCTACGAGGCGGCGCTGCACGGTGAGGCGGCGCCGCGCGGGTGAGGCGGCGCCGCACGGGTGGGGCCGTGCGTCAGATGACGTCCCGGCGGTGTTCCTCCACCACGGGGATCGCGCCCGCCGCCCGGCGCCGCTTGTAGATGCTGGTGTAGACGGCGAGGCCGATCCCGCCCACCGCCATCATGATCAGACCGACCAGGTCGAGGTTGACGCTCTCCATCTCCCAGTCGCTGGCGAAGGTGAGGATGGCGCCCACCACGATCAGGCCTATGCATCCGCCGATGCCCATGGGTCCGCCTTCCGGTTGGTGTCTGTGACCGCGCGGGTACCCGGGTATCGGGAACGGAAACGCCCCGCAGGGCCGGTGGTCCGGTCCTGCGGGGCGTCTTCGCGACCTCGGTGGTGTGCGCGGTGCGGGTGTTACGCGGGGATCCAGGCGTAGCAGCCCGAGGAGTTGAACTCGGCCGTGCCGGCCGGGATCGCCGCCGTGATCTTGTCGCCCGCCTTGGGCGGGGTCTCGGGGCCCGAGGCGAGGATGCCGCCGTCCTTGCCCTTCGCCTCCCAGGTGCAGTTCGTGGCCTGGGTGAGCGCCCGGTAGTTGCCCGCCGCGGGCGAGGTCCGGGGGCCTTCGGGGAAGCCCTTCTCCGCCGCGGCCAGGATCGGCTTCTGGTCCGGGCACAGGAGGGTGATCGCGTCCTTGGCGCCCGGGATCTCGCCGGTGATGACGGCTCCGGTCGCCGCGTCCTTGTCGTGCTTCGCGGTGCGCTGCACCCGCTGGCAGGCGTCCTGGCCGCCCTGCAGCACGGATGCCGGGTCCACCTTGTCGGGGACCCGCCCGCTCAGGTACTTCTTCTCCTCCGCCGTGAAGCTGCCCGTCTTCGGGGTGAGCTTCGCGTCCGGCACGACGGGGCCGGTCGGCTTCGCGTTCGGGTCGGTCGACGGCTGCGGAGCGTCCGCCGGGTCGGGGGCCGACGACGAGGCCGGGGGCTTCGGCTTCGCGCCGGAGTCGGCCTTGTCCCCGCCCGAACTGCAGGCGGTCAGCGTCAGGGCGGCGGCCAGCAGGACAGCAGCCGCTGCGGAGCGTCGGTACATCGGATGGCTCCCGTACTCAAGGGGGTGTGCAGCGGGGCCCGGCCACAGAGGACCGGACCCCGTACGCCGTAAGGCGGTTGTTTCGGTTTTCGACGCTTACTTCGTGCCGAAGGTGAGGACCAGCTGCGGAGTGCCCTCCGCCGCCGTGGCCTCGGCGGACCAGATCCACAGCGGGTCGGTGCCCGTGCTCGTCAGGCCCAGGCCGTAGTTGGTGCCCAGCGCCGCGGAGACCGCGGCGGTGTCCAGCTCCACGTTGTGGACCGCGGAGCCCTCCGGCACGCCCGCGATGCTGCCGAGCGGGGTGGTGCCGAGGGTGGGCTTGGTGTTGAAGGTCGTGCCCGCGCCGGTCCAGTTGCCGGTGACCGGGACCACCTTGACGGTGTCGGCGGTGCCGGAGTTCGCCTGGGTGCTCGTCTTGATCTGCAGCGAGGCGGACTTCAGGACCTGGCCGGCCGGGGCGGCCGGGAGGGTGAAGCGCATGTACGTCTCGTACAGCGAGCCGCTGCCGCGCACGGCGAGCGAGGTGGACGTGCCGTAGGCGGTGCTCGGGGCGCCCTGGTTGATGTAGGTGTCCTCGGTCGTCTTGACCGTGGAGACCGTGTCGGTGGCCGCCTTGGCCAGGTCGAAGTGGCTCTTGACCTGGGCCCCGGTGAGCGCCGACGGGTAGACGGCCGTCTCGTCGATCTGGCCGGCGAAGAAGTTGCTCGTCGGGCGGGTGGGCCAGCCGGCGAGGTTGTCACCGCCGACGTGCCAGTAGCCCGCGTAGGTACCGGTGCTGTTGGCGTTGAGCGAGTCCTTGGCCTGGCCGTCGACGTACAGCGTGATGCCGCCGGGGCCCTGGGTGCCGACCACGTGGTGCCACTTGTTGTCGTTGTACGTCTCGAACAGGCCCGTGGAGACGGTGCGGGTCGAGCCGTTGTGGACGCCGAAGACGAGGCGGCCGGTGTTGGTCATGTAGAGCTGGCGGTCGTACTGGCCGCTGTTGCGCGAGGTGTTGTTGCCGAAGCCGATCAGCTTGCCGCCGCGCGTGGTGTTCGTCTTGAACCAGGTCTCGATGGTGAACGTGTTGCCGACCGTCTGACGGCGGTCGCTGTGCACCTGCTGGCTGGTCCCGTTGAAGCCCATCGCCGTGCTGCTGCCGGAGACCGCGCCGGGCGTCTGGCGCAGGGCCGGGGTGTTGATCTGGACACCGCTGGTGTTGCCACCGTTGGAGGTGTCGGCGACGTAGGGGCTGACCGTGTCGTCGTAGCGCCAGTACAGCTGGGCGCCGTCCGCGCGGACCTGGTTCGGGTAGGCCTGGACCGAGGTCGGGACGGTCACCGAGGCGACGGCCGACAGGGCGCTGGTGTTGCCGGCGGCGTCGGTCGCGGTCACCCGGTAGGTGTACGACTGGCCGGCCTTGACCGTGGTGTCGTTCCAGGAGGCCTGGGGACGCTGCCACTCCAGCGAGCTGGCGGTGACGGTGGCGGCCGGGGTGGCCGAGCCGTTGCGGTAGATGCGGTACGTCAGCTTGCTGTCGTCCGCGTCGTAGCTGGTGCGCCAGCGGACCTGGACCTCACCGGGCTTGACGCTCGCGGCGCTGGCCACCGGGGTGGTCGGGGCGCCGACGTCGCCGGTGGAGGCGAAGCGGGTCAGGCCCCACTGCGGCTTGCCGTTGATGAGGGTGAACTCACCGCCGACCCACATGTACTTGACGTCGTTCTTCTCGGCCACGGCCATGACGCGCGGGCCGATGCCCTCGGTGCCGTCCATGCCGTCGTTGGCCGTGGGGTGCCAGCCGAGCTTGCCCGGGCCGCGCACGAAGCCGTCCACGGGCGCGGGGGCGGCGCCTTCGTGGTTGGTCGGCTGGGCCAGCAGGAAGTTGCGCTTCCCGTCGGGGAACTCCAGCTCGGTGGAGCAGTCGTGCCCGTGCGAGGAGCTGTAGAGCACGCCCTCGTACGGCAGGACGAACTGGGTGGCGCCGAGGCAGCGGTCACGCCACTTCTCGGTGAAGTCGCTCAGGCGCAGACCGATGCGGCCGTCGAAGACGCCGCCGCCGGAACCCTCGTGACCGGTGTAGAAGCCGGTGTCGTCGGTGGAGATGTCCTTGACGACCGAGTTCGAGGGGATGTTGCTGTACGTCTTGGTGACCGCGCCCGTGCCGGCGTTGACCACGGCGAGGGCGTGGCTGTTGGAGCCGTTGACGGTGAAGAAGTCGCCGCCGAGGAGCACGTTCTTGCCGTCGGGGGTGACCTCGACCGCGCGGCCCGGCTCGTCGACGTTCGCGACGAAGGGCTTCAGCGCGCCGGAGGACGCATCCACGGCGGCGAACCGCTCGCGCTGCTGGCCCTCGACGGTGGTGAAGTCGCCACCCGCGTAGAGGGTGTCGTCGGTGACGGCGAGCGCGCGCACGGTGGCGGGGAAGCTCGGGTGGAACGATGCCTTGGGGGTGCAGCTCGCGATGTCGATCGCCGCGAGGCTGGAGACCGGGGTGCCGTTGACGGCGCCGAAGGATCCGCCCGCGTAGAGGGTCTTCTTGTCCTTCGAGACGACGAGCGTCCGCACGGTCGCCGTGCCCTCGCCGATGGTGAAGGCCAGCTTGCAGGAGGTGGGATTGCCGGTCGCGGCGTCGAGCGCCACGAAGTTCACGGCGTTCTGCTCCGCGCCTGCCGCGCCCTCGGGCGGGCGGACGGCCGAGAAGGTACCGCCGGCGAAGACGGTGCCGTTGGCCTGGGCCATCGCCCAGACGACGCCGTTCGTCTGCCAGGTCGGCAGCTCGTCGGCGGTGAATGCCACCGGAGCCGTGATGGCGGATGCCTGCGGCATCAGCACCAGGCCTATACCGGTGCCCGCACCGGCCAGTGACAGTACGAGGGCGGCAGTCAGCCCTCTGGATCTACGCATGAGCCCCCCAGGGCAATTGCCCGGTTTGATGGCTGGAACTATCCGAACAGCCATATGTACTGGCGCAGACTAGGGCTCATGTGAAGGCCCGGTCACCTCTCTTGACCCATTGCATACCAACTTGGAATCAACAGGTTCAGCATGGAGGGTGCACAAGGGACATACGGCAGGTTTACCCCGGCCACACCCGCGCAGAGCTGCGGAGTATGACCGGAACACGGCAAACCGTAGGGGAAATATAAGGCCTCAGCGATCGATACGGACCGTCACACCCGCCAGTTGGTCCTCGACTTGACGGATGTCGGCGTCGACCATGATCTGCGCCAGCTCGGCCACCAGGACCGTCGGCTTCCAGCCAAGCAGGTCATGGGCCTTGGAGGCGTCGCCGATGAGGGCGTCCACCTCGCTCGGGCGCTCGTACTTGGCGTCGTAGCGGACGTGGTCGGTCCAGTCGAGGCCGGCGTGCGTGAAGGAGGACTCGACGAACTCGCGGACGGTCGCGGCCACACCGGTGGCGACGACGTAGTCGGTGGGCTCGTCCTGCTGGAGCATCCGCCACATGGCGTCGACGTATTCGGGGGCGTAGCCCCAGTCGCGCACCGCGTCGAGGTTGCCGAGGTAGAGGTGGTCCTGGAGGCCGGCCTTGATGCGGGCCACCGCGCGGGTGATCTTGCGGGTCACGAAGGTCTCGCCGCGGCGCGGGGACTCGTGGTTGAAGAGGATCCCGTTGACGGCGAACATGTCGTACGCCTCGCGGTAGTTCACCGTGGTCCAGTACGCGAAGACCTTCGCGGCGCCGTACGGGCTGCGCGGGTGGAACGGGGTCGCCTCGTTCTGCGGGGGCGGGGTGGCACCGAACATCTCGGAGGACGAGGCCTGGTAGATGCGGGTGTCGACACCGCTGGCCCGGATCGCCTCCAGCAGCCGCAGCGCGCCGAGGCCGGTCACGTCGCCCGTGTAGAGCGGGGCGTCGAAGGAGACGCGGACGTGGGACTGCGCGCCGAGGTTGTAGACCTCGTCGGGGCGTATGTCACGGAGCAGGTTCACGAGGGCGACGCCGTCGGAGAGGTCGGCGTGGTGCAGGACGAAGGACCGGTTGGCGGTCTGCGGGTCCTGGTAGATGTGGTCGACCCGCTCCGTGTTGAAGCTGGAGGACCGCCGCACCAGCCCGTGCACCGTGTAGCCCTTGGAGAGCAGGAGCTCGGCGAGGTACGAGCCGTCCTGTCCCGTGACTCCGGTGATCAGTGCGGTCTTGCCCATGGGGTCCCCTTGAAGGTGGTTGCTGTCGGTCGTGATGAGGCTGTGCCTCGGGGTGGGTGCGGCGCGGGCCGTCTCGGGTGGTGTGCCCGGCGGCCGTTCCGCGGCCCGGGGGGCTGGATGCGTACCGTACACGGCCGCCCTCGGGCGCCCCCCGCTGGGCGGACGCCGCTCGGTGCTCTTGACGCGGGCCGCCACGGATCCGGTTCCGGCGCCCGGCACGGCCGGGGGCGCGGGCCGGGCCGTGGACCCCTGCGACCCCCGCGGTGGCGGACTGGCATCATCGGCGGTATGACAAGTTCGCTGCCGCTCCTGCCCCCGAACGCCCGCGTCTTCGTCGCGGGCCACCGCGGCCTCGTGGGGTCCGCGGTCGCCCGCCGGCTCACCGCCGACGGCCATGAGGTGCTCACCCGGGGCCGCGCCGACCTCGACCTGCGCGACGCCGCCGCGACCGCCGCGTACCTGAAGGACGTCCGCCCGGACGCCGTGGTGCTGGCCGCCGCCAAGGTCGGCGGGATCATGGCCAACAGCACCTACCCGGTGCAGTTCCTGGAGGAGAACCTGCAGATCCAGCTCAGCGTGATCGGCGGCGCCCATGCCGCCGGCGTGGGCCGGCTGCTGTTCCTCGGCTCCTCCTGCATCTACCCGAAGCTGGCGCCGCAGCCGATCCGCGAGGACGCCCTGCTGACCGGCCCGCTGGAGCCGACCAACGAGGCCTACGCCCTCGCGAAGATCGCCGGCATCGTCCAGGTCCAGTCGTACCGCAAGCAGTACGGGGCCTCGTACATCTCGGCCATGCCGACGAACCTCTACGGCCCGGGCGACAACTTCGACCTGGAGACCTCGCACGTCCTGCCGGCGCTCGTCCGGCGCTTCCACGAGGCCGCCGCCGAGGGCCGCGACGAGGTCACGCTGTGGGGATCGGGCACCCCGCGCCGGGAGTTCCTGCACGTGGACGACCTGGCCGCGGCCTGCGCCGTGCTGCTGAACACCTACGACGGCGACGAGCCCGTCAACATCGGCTGCGGCGAGGACCTGACCATCAGGGAACTGGCCGAGACGGTCGCCGAAGTGACCGGCTTCCGGGGCCGGCTCGCGTGGGACACGTCCAAGCCCGACGGGACCCCGCGCAAGCTGCTGGACGTGAGCCGCCTGACGTCGCTCGGCTGGAAGCCCGCGGTCCCGCTGCGGGACGGCATCGCCGCCACGTACAAGTGGTGGCGCGAGCAGAGCTGATCGCACAGGCGGCCCAGGTCCCTCAGTATGCTCCGCGACCGTCTACGACGGCGCGGAGCGTACGGCCCATCACGTCGACATCGCTGGTGAAGGACCAGTTGTCGACGTACTGCAGGTCAAGCTGGATCGTCTCGTCCCACGACAGGTCGGACCTTCCGCTGATCTGCCACAGTCCCGTCATCCCGGGCCGCACGGTGAGCCGGCGCAGCTCGACCTCGTCGTACTCCGCCACCTCCTCCGGAAGCGGCGGACGCGGGCCGACCAGCGACATGTTGCCGATCAGTACGTTGACGAGCTGCGGCAGCTCGTCCAGCGACGTGCGGCGCAGCAGCCGGCCCACCCGGGTCACCCGGGGGTCGCGGCGCATCTTGAACATCAGGCCGTCGTTCTCGTTGGACCCGGACAGCTCGGCCTTGAGCGCGTCGGCGTCCACCACCATCGTGCGGAACTTCCACATGACGAACGGGACCCCGTCGCGCCCGATCCGCCGCTGCCGGTAGAAGGCCGGGCCGCGCGAACCGAGGCGTATGGCCAGGACGATCCCCAGGAGGACCGGGGAGAGCAGCAGCAGTCCGGCCGCGGCTCCGACCCGGTCCAGGGCGGACTTGAGCAGGGTCTGCACCCCGCGGCTGACGGGCGGCGCCACCCGCAGTACGGCGAGCCCGCCCGCGGACAGGGTCTCCAGCCGCTTGACGGAGACCTCCACCAGCCCGGGGAAGACGGCGAGTTCCAGACCCGTGTCGTGCAGGGCCCAGGCGATGCGGCGCAGCCGCTCCCCCGTGATCCGTACGCCGGGGGCCACCAGCACCAGGTCGGCGTGATGGCTGGCGACGGCGCCGAGCACGGCCGCGGAGTCGCCGTTCGGGGCCTCGGGGGCCGATCCGTCGAGCCGCGCCGCCACGGGCACGCCGCTGGCGAGCGGCCCGGCGCCGACCGGGACCACGCCGACGACGACGTAGGGGTGGTCGGTGCGGGCGGCGAGGTGCGCGATGACGTCCTCGGCCGCGTCGGGCTCGCCGACGACGAGGACCCGGCTGACGGCCTGGGCCTCGCGGCGGGCGGCCGAGAGGTGGCGGTACGTCAGTTTGTGGACGGCGATGGTGATGAGCAGAGCGGGCAGCAGGGCCCCGAGGGCGGACAGCCGGGGGGTGGCCTCTTCGGTCACCACACGCGCCACGGCCAGGACGCCGATCAGAATCAGCCAGTCGTGTACGACGGGCAGCACACCGCGGGACTCCCCGAGGGCCCGGGTCGCGTAGCGCCGGCGCAGCGCCTGCACCCCGGTCCACGCCACGGCGGCGGCCAGGGCGCAGTAGACGGGCCGGACCTGCTGCGCGGCGTCGAAGACGAGTCCTACGGGGACGGCGGCGCCGAAGAAGTCGGCGGCGACGGCGGCCGGGCGGTACCAGCGGGCCTTGTCCCCGAGGCGCCGTGCGGGCGCAAGGGGCTCCCTGGCCGCCACGGCCACTCTTTGCGCAGGAATATGGACATGCCTCATGGGCCCCCCTGGCACGTGGTCTATGACAGTGGCGGGTGTCCATCGCTTCCCCTGGCAACGAACATCTGCCGCACCGGGAAACAGTACGACAAACACCCGTACGGTAAATGCCGTTTGGGTCAACGCAGCCTCTTGTTGCGCAAGTGTTAGCAACCGGTACCAGGCGTTCCGGATGCCGGACGGTGCAGCGCACCCGCGCAGGCGAATGGTCCGGATAACGGATACGCATCTTCGGACAACGGACTGTTTCCGGCCAACCTTTTGACGCGCCCCTGACATCTGCGGCTGCGAGTGGCAATCTTCGACCGTTCATCGCACCAGCCCTGTTCTGCCCGGAGGCCCACCCAGCCATCCGGAACCCCCCTTGCAGAAGGAGTCTGCGTTGAGGTCCACCCCCCAGAGGCGTGCCACCGCGGCCGGCGCGCTCGTTGCCGCGGCTGCTCTGCTCGCCGTAGGCATACAGACCGGCACCGCTACCGCCGACGCCACCGCGTCACAGGCACCCACGGCCTCCCAGCCCAACCCGGGCGCGGCCAACCGCGCACTGAGCGCGTCGGAGCGTGCGACGCTCCTGGCCGAGGCCAACTCGACCACCGCGCAGGCCGCCAAGGCCCTCGGCCTCGGCAGCGGCGAGAAGCTCGTGGTCCGCGACGTCGTCCAGGACGCGGACGGCACCACGCACACCACCTACGAGCGCACCTACGACGGCCTCCCGGTCCTCGGTGGTGACCTCACCGTCCACGCCAAGGGCGGCGTCACCAAGAGCGTGACCAAGGCGACCAACCACGAGATCAAGGTCGCGGACACCAGCGCCGCCGTCACCCCGGCGGCCGCCGAGAGCCAGGCCGTCTCCGCCGCGAACGCCGGGGGCTCCAAGGAGGCCAAGGCCTCCAAGGGCGCCCGCAAGGTGATCTGGGCGGCCGAAGGCGCTCCGGTCCTCGCGTTCGAGACCGTCGTCGGCGGCCTCCAGCACGACGGCACGCCGAACGAGCTCCACGTGGTGACCAACGCCAAGACCGGCGCCAAGATCACCGAGTGGCAGGCCATCGAGACCGGCACCGGCAACACGATGTACAGCGGCCAGGTGACCCTCGGGACCACCCAGTCGGGCTCCACCTGGAACCTGACCGACGCCGCGCGCGGTGGCCACAAGACCTACAACCTCAACCGCGGCACCGGATCCGGCACCGGCACGCTGTTCTCCGGCCCGGACGACATCTGGGGCAACAACCAGGCGTCCAACCTGGAGACGGCCGGCGCGGACGCGCACTACGGCGCCGCCGCCACGTGGGACTACTACAAGAACGTGCACGGCCGCAACGGCCTGCGCAACGACGGCGTGGCCCCGTACAGCCGGGTCCACTACGGCAACGCCTACGTCAACGCCTTCTGGAGCGACTCCTGCTTCTGCATGACGTACGGCGACGGTGAGGGCAACAACAAGCCCCTCACCTCCACCGACGTGGCCGCGCACGAGATGACCCACGGTCTGACCTCGGTCACCGGCAACATGACCTACAGCGGTGAGCCCGGCGGTCTGAACGAGGCGACCTCGGACATCATGGCCGCGGCCGTCGAGTTCTACGCCAACAACCCGCAGGACGTCGGCGACTACCTGGTCGGCGAGAAGATCGACATCAACGGCGACGGCACCCCGCTGCGCTACATGGACAAGCCGAGCAAGGACGGCGCGTCCAAGGACAGCTGGTACTCGGGCCTCGGCGGCATCGACGTCCACTACTCCTCGGGCCCGGCCAACCACTGGTACTACCTGGCCTCCGAGGGCTCGGGCGCCAAGGTCATCAACGGCGTGAGCTACAACTCGCCGACCGCGGACGGCCTGCCCGTCACCGCGATCGGCCGTGACGCCGCCTCGAAGATCTGGTTCCGTGCGCTGACGGTGGGCTACTTCAAGTCGACGACCAACTACGCCGACGCCCGCGTCCAGACCCTGAAGGCCGCGGCCGACCTCTACGGCCAGGGCTCGACGGTCTACAACAACGTCGCCAACGCGTGGGCCGGCATCGCCGTCGGATCCCGCATCTCCAACGGCGTCTCGGTCACCCCGATCGCCAACCAGAACACCGTCACGGGCAGTGCGGTCAGCCTGCAGGTCCAGGCCACCAGCACGAACCCGGGTGCGCTGAGCTACGCGGCGACCGGCCTGCCGGCCGGGCTGTCGATCAACTCCTCCAACGGCCTGATCTCGGGCACCGCCACCACCGCGGGCACGTCCAACGTGACCGTCACGGTGACCGACTCGCAGAACCAGACCGGTACCGCGGCGTTCACCTGGACGGTCGGCACCACGCAGCCGAACGTCTTCGAGAACACCACGGACTACCAGATCGCGGACAACGCGACCGTCGAGTCCCCGATCAACGTGACGCGCACGGGCAACGCCCCGAGCGCCCTCAAGGTGGACGTGAACATCGTCCACACCTACGTCGGTGACCTCGTGGTCGACCTGGTCGCCCCCGACGGCAGCGTCTACAACCTGCGCAACCGCACCGGCGGCAGCGCGGACAACATCGTCCAGCAGTTCACCGTGAACGCCTCCTCCGAGGTCGCGAACGGCACCTGGAAGCTCCGCGTCAGGGACGCCGCCAGCCTGGACACCGGTTACATCAACAGCTGGAAGCTCACCTTCTGACCCCGGCGGGTCGGGCTGGGCAACGGCTGAACAGATAGATCACGGGGCCGCCCGGGAGGAATCCTCCCCGGGCGGCCCTGTTCCATGGGTACCGCTCGGCCGGGCCCCGGACCCAGGTCAGCGAAGGGCACGGAAGAGGGCGGCGAGGAAGTCCTCGTCCTCTTCCTCCTCATCACGGTTCTGGTTCTGGCTCTGGTCCGGGTTCTGGCCGGTCTGGCCGGTCTGGTCCTCACGGCCCGGCCAGGTGCCGTTCCCGCCGTTGCCGGTGTTCCCCGTGTTCCCGCTGTTGCCGGTGTCCGTCTGGTCCTCGTCGGCCTCGTCGTCACGGGGCCGGTCGTCCCGCCCCGGCCAGGTGCCGTTCCCGCCGTTGCCACCGTTCCCGCCGTTGTCGCCCCGGCCCGGGTCCTCCCCGTCCACCGGCTTGAAGTAGACCGAGACGACCTCCACCCGACTCGCCCGCTCCCCCGGCTTCAGCACCTTCTCCGCCTCGCCGTCGCAGCTCCGGTTGTCGAAGAGGACCGCCAGCGACTCCGTGTCGTTGCGCACCTCGATGGCGGGCTCGTCGCGGGAGGTACGCGTCAGCAGGTAGCAGGTGTCGTTGTCGGCGGGCCGGATCTGGCCTCTTCTCTCGATGCCCGCCGCGTCGAGGTACTGGTAGTGCAGCGTGCCGAGGGCGCGTTCGCCGTGGTCGTCGGCCATCGACGGGCCGGCGGTGGGCAGGGCGAGCACCAGAGCGCCGACGAACACGGCGGCGGTCGAGCGAAGACGCATGGGGGAGTCCGTTCCTCGGGTTCCGCGGATGCCGGTCCGGTGGCATCCTCGGGCAGCGTAGGAGCGGGACACCCGGCAAGAACGTTTCCGCAGACTCGGCGCGAGCGTGGTTCACCCATGAGGCCGGGCGGCGCGCTCCACGGCGCACCGCCCGGCCCCGCACGGGTCAGCGCAGGAGCACCCCGCCCCCCGCGTCCGTCTCCACCGGTGCCGCGACCAGGCCCAATTCGGCCGGGGTGGCCAGCAGCGGGTGCGCGGGCAGGATGCGCACCGTGTAGCCGAAGGGCCCCGTACGGTCGAGGGCGAGCGGGCCCTCGTACACCCAGCGGCCCTCCAGGTCGGGCCCCGCGGCGGCCTTGAGCGGGAAGCTCCGTCCGTCCCGGATCACGTCCTGCGGGTCCACCCGGCCGCCGAAGGCCTGTACCTCCACGTCCTCGGGGGTGAGCGCGTCCAGCGCCACCTGCACGCGCAGGGTGAGGGTGGCGCCCAGTTCGGCCGTGCCGTTGACCGGTGCCGCGGCCAGCGTCTCCACGTGCTCGACGGAGACCCGCGGCCAGGCCGCCCGGACCCTTCCCTTCCACCAGGCGAGGTCACGCGCCGCCCCGGTGTCCAGGGCGCGGTGGGCGAGCGCGGCCGGGGCGTACAGCCGCTCCACGTACTCCCGGACCATCCGCCCGGCGAGCACCTTCGGCCCCAGCGAGACGAGCGTGCGCCGGACCATCTCGATCCACCGCACCGGGAGTCCGGTGCGCCCGGCCCGGTCGTAGAACCGGGGCGCGACCCGGTTCTCGATCAGCTCGTAGAGGGCGCTCGCCTCCAGGTGGTCGCGCCGGTCCTCGTCCGCTCCGAGCCCGTCGGCGGTCGGGATGGCCCAGCCGAAGTCCGGCTCGAACCATTCGTCCCACCAGCCGTCCAGCACGGACAGGTTGAGACAGCCGTTCAGGGCGGCCTTCATCCCGCTCGTGCCGCACGCCTCCAGCGGACGCAGCGGATTGTTCAGCCAGACGTCGCAGCCCGGGTAGAGCTTCTGCGCCATGGCCATGCCGTAGTCGGGCAGGAAGACGATCCGGTGCCGCACCCGCGGGTCGTCCGCGAACCGCACCAGCTCCTGCACGAGCCGCTTCCCGCCGTCGTCGGCCGGATGCGCCTTGCCCGCCACCACGATCTGCACCGGCCGCTCCGGGTCCAGCAGCAGCCTGCGCAGCCGTTCCGGGTCGCGCAGCATCAGCGTCAGCCTCTTGTACGAGGGCACGCGCCGGGCGAAGCCGATGGTCAGCACGTCGGGGTCGAGCACGGAGTCCACCCAGCCCAGTTCGGCCGCCGCCGCCCCGCGCTGGCGCCACGAGGCCCGCAGCCGGTCGCGTACCTCCTGCACCAGCTGCTCGCGGAGCACCCGCCGCAGGTCCCACACGTCCTGGTCCGGGATCTCGGCGACCGCGTCCCAGCGCGGGGAGCCGCCGACCGACAGGGCGTCCTCGGTCCGCCCGGCGCCGATCTGGCGGGCGCCGAGCCGGACCACCTCGGGGGCCACCCAGGTCGGGGCGTGGACCCCGTTGGTCACGGAGGTGATGGGCACGTCGGCCGGGTCGAAGCCCGGCCACAGCCCGGCGAACATCTCCCGGCTGACCGCGCCGTGCAGGGTGGACACCCCGTTGGCCCGCTGGGCCAGGCGCAGACCCATGACGGCCATGTTGAACACGCCGGGGTCGCCGCCGGGGTAGGTCTCGGCGCCCAGTTCCAGGATCCGCTCGACCGGAACGCCGGCCAGTTCGCCGCCCTCCCCGAAGTGCCGGGCGACCAGGGCCCGCTCGAAGCGGTCGATTCCGGCCGGGACGGGGGTGTGCGTGGTGAACACGGTTCCGGCGCGCACCGCCTCGACGGCGCCGTCGAAGCCGAGGCCCTGCTCCCGCTCCAGTTCCCTTATGCGTTCGAGTCCGAGGAACCCGGCGTGGCCCTCGTTGGTGTGGAAGACCTCGGGATCGGGGTGGCCGGTGATGTGGCAGTACGCGCGCACCGCGCGCACGCCGCCGATGCCGAGCAGCATCTCCTGGAGCAGCCGGTGGTCGCTGCCGCCGCCGTAGAGCCGGTCGGTCACCTCCCGGGCCGGGGCGTCGTTGTCCTCGACGTCGGAGTCCAGGAGCAGCAGCGGCACCCGGCCGACCCGGGCCTGCCAGATGTGGGCGTGCAGGGCGCGGCCGCCGGGCAGGGTCAGTGAGACGCGGGCGGGGGTCCCGTCGTCCTGGCGGAGCAGGCCGAGCGGGAGTTCGTTGGGGTCGAGGACGGGATAGTGCTCCTGCTGCCAGCCGTCGCGCGAGAGCGACTGGCGGAAGTAGCCGTGGCGGTAGAGCAGGCCCACCCCGATGAGCGGGACGCCGAGGTCGCTGGCGGCCTTCAGGTGGTCCCCGGCGAGGATGCCGAGGCCGCCGGAGTACTGCGGCAGGGCGGCGGTGATGCCGAATTCGGGCGAGAAATAGGCGATGGCGGCGGGCAGTTCCGCGCCGTTCTCCTGGCTCTGGTACCACCTCCCGCCGTTGACGTAGTCATCGAGGTCGGCGGCGGCGACGGCGAGCCGGCGCAGGAACCGGCGGTCCGCGGCCAGTTCGGCGAGCCGGGCCGCGGAGACGGCGCCGAGCAGCCGGACGGGATCGCCGCCGGCGGCCTGCCAGCCCTCGGGGTCGACGGATTGGAAGAGTTCACGGGTCTCGGAATGCCACGACCAGCGCAGATTGCGCGCGAGGTCGGTGAGCGGCAGCAGGGGTTCCGGGAGGACGGGGCGCACGGTGAATCGACGGATAGCCTTCACACGTTCCACCTTCGCAGGGGATTGCGGATCGGAGCGGGCTCACCACGCTGTGCACCCGCGCATCACCCCCGGAAGGCTAGCGAGGACGGTCCTGCGCCAACAGGTCACCCGGACACGCCCGCAGTGCCGGGGGCGGCGGGGAGCGGCCGGTCGCCGGTCAATTCGGGTGGTGCCCGCGCACGGGTGTGGCATCGTCGCCCGTATGAACGACGGGGTGGACACGGCCAGGGAGAGCCTGGAGGGGCTGGTGCTCGGGGACGCCTTCGGGCAGAGCTGGTTCGTCCGGGACGCCGAGGCCGGTGAGCGGTGGCTGGCCGGGCGCGAGGTGCGTCCGGGGCCGTGGAAGTGGACGGACGACGGGGCGATGGGGCTCGTGCTGCACGCGCACCTGGTCCGGTACGGGGAGGTCCGCCCGGCGGAGCTGGCCGCGGCCTTCGCCGCCGAGTACGCGCGGGACGCCTACCGGCAGTACGGGGCCTCGATGCACGAGGTGCTGGAGCGGATCGGGGCCGGGGAGGACTGGCGGGCCGTCACGGGCGGGCAGTTCGGCGGCCAGGGCTCGTGGGGC
This sequence comes from Streptomyces spororaveus, assembly GCF_016755875.1. NCBI lineage: Bacteria > Bacillati > Actinomycetota > Actinomycetes > Kitasatosporales > Streptomycetaceae > Streptomyces > Streptomyces spororaveus. Next base: position 2,961,677 of record NZ_BNED01000005.1, read on the forward strand.
AACGGGGCGGCGATGCGGGTGGCTCCGCTCGGGGCCTTCTTCCACGGGAACGTGGACACGGTGGTGGAGCAGGCGCGGCGGTCGGCGCTGGCCACGCACGCGCACCCGGAGGCGGTGGCCGGTGCGGTCGCCGTGGCGGTGGCGGCGGCACTGGCGGCCGCGGGCCGGGGCGGTCCGGCGCCGCAGCGGCCGGAGTTCCTGCGGGAGGTGGCCGGCCGGGTGCAGCCGGGCCAGGTGCGGGACCTGCTGCTGACGGCGGCCGGACTGCCGGCCGCGACCACCGTGCGGGAGGCGGCGGAGCTGCTCGGCTCGGGGTGGCGGATCTCGGCGCCGGACACGGTGCCGTTCGCGCTGTGGTGCGCCGCCGGGCAGCCGGACGACGTGGCCGAGGCGCTGTGGCGCACGCTGGAGGGCTGGGGCGACCGCGACACCACGTGCGCGATCGTCGGCGGCGTCGTGGCCGCCCGCGCGGGCCTGTCCGGCGTCCCGGCCGACTGGCGGTCACGTGCCGAGCCGGCCCGGATCCCCGACGCGGACGAGTAAGCCGTAGGGGGCGCCGGAGGCGGCCCTGCGGCGGGCGCCGCCGGCCCGGCCCGATCTCGCCGTGCCCCGGGGCCGATGGCGTACGCCTCGCGCACGGCGCGGCCGAGGACGGCGGCGCCGCGCGGGCCCCGGCGGGCGGCGACGGCGCGGACGGGCCGGCCGGGCCGTTCGGGCCGGGCGAGGCCGGGTGAGGCCGGTGTGGCAGTGCGCCGGCCGGAGCCCGCGGATCACCGGCCACTCGCGCCACTCGCGCCGCTCCGTATGACGGGCCGTCGTCTCCCGCCGCGGCCTCACCTGCCTGCGCGGCGGGGTGCGCGGGGCCTGTGGGACAGGTGGTTCCCGCCCCTCCACGCCGGGGCCCCACACCGCGTCGGCCCCCTACGTCACCTATTCCCGGCCGACTTGACGGAGCCCCGGCGGATGTCGACCCGGCGCTTGGAATCGCGCGTGCCACTACGTACGAGTAGTTAACCGAGCGCGCGGATTGGGCGGGGTGAGAGTGGGAAGGGCTCCCCGGGTACACGTCGTACACGCACGGCGCACCCGCCCACAAACCCTCTCCCCGCCACCCGAGTGAACGCGGACAGGAGCGGCCATGCCCGCAGCGCAGCCGTCGACTGAGCGGCTAGAAACAGAGCGAACAGAGCGTGCACTACCAGCCGTGATTCCGGCTGGCCTGTTGTCACCGAGCCCTGCGAACTGCCCCCAGGTGATCCCATCATGATCGGTCGCATTCCCGTGCTGGACGTCCGCCCCGCCGTCGACTGCGGCGCCAGACCCGCAAAGGCGGTCGTGGACGAGGTCTTCGAGATCTCCGCCACCGTGTTCCGCGAAGGACACGACGCCGTCGCCGCCCACCTCGTCCTGCGTGATCCGGGCGGGCGGCTGCGGGCCCCCGTGCCGCTGCGCGAACTCGCCCCCGGCACCGACCGGTGGGGGGCCAGGGTCTCCGTCGAGGCCGAGGGGAGGTGGACGTACACCGTCGAGGCCTGGAGCGATCCGGTGGCCACCTGGCGGGCCCATGCCGCGATCAAGATTCCCGCCGGGATCGACACCGGTCTCATGCTGCTGGAGGGCGCGGAGCTCTACGAGCGGGCCGGGGCCCGGATCCCCAAGCGCGACGGGCGGGAAGCCGTCCTGGGCGCCGCCGCGACCATGCGCGACGAGGACCTGCCCGCCTCCGAGCGGTACGAGGCCGCCCTCGACCCGGCCGTGGACGCCGCGTTCGCCCGGCGCCCGTACCGGGAGCTGGTCACCGCCTCCAAGCCCCTGCCGCTCCTGGTGGAGCGCAGGCGGGCCCTCTTCGGCTCCTGGTACGAGATGTTCCCGCGCTCCGAGGGAGCGGTGCTGGAGCCCGGAGAGGCCCCGGTCAGCGGGACCTTCCGGACCGCCGCCGAGCGGCTGCCGGCGATCGCGGCGATGGGTTTCGACGTGGTCTACCTGCCGCCGATCCACCCGATCGGGTCCACCTACCGCAAGGGTCCGAACAACACTCTTTCTGCTGGAAGTTGGGACCCGGGTGTGCCGTGGGCCATCGGCTCCACCGAGGGCGGGCACGATGCGGTCCACCCGGAGCTCGGCACCATCGAGGACTTCGATGCCTTCGTCGGGCGCGCCCGCGAGCTGGGCATGGAGATCGCGCTGGACTTCGCCCTCCAGTGCTCCCCGGACCACCCCTGGGTGGAGAAGAACCCGCAGTGGTTCCGCCACCGGGCCGACGGGACGATCGCGTACGCCGAGAACCCGCCGAAGAAGTACCAGGACATCTACCCGATCCACTTCGACACCGACATGGCCGGCATCGTCGAGGAGACCTGCCGGATCCTGCGGCACTGGATGGACCATGGGGTCCGCATCTTCCGGGTCGACAATCCGCACACCAAGCCGGTCGTCTTCTGGCAGAAGGTGATCGCGGACATCAACAAGTCCGACCCGGACGTGATCTTCCTGGCCGAGGCCTTCACCCGGCCCGCGATGATGCGGGCGCTGGCCGCCGTCGGCTTCCAGCAGTCGTACACGTACTTCACCTGGCGCAACACCAAGGCGGAGCTGACCGAGTACCTGACCGAGCTGGCCGACACCCCCTCCGCCTCGGTCATGCGGCCGAACTTCTTCGTCAACACCCCGGACATCCTGCACGAGTACCTGCAGCACGGCGGCCGGCCCGCCTTCGAGGTCCGGGCCGTCCTCGCCGCCACCCTCTCCCCCGCCTGGGGGGTCTACGCGGGCTACGAGCTCTGCGAGAACACTCCGGTGCGCGAGGGCAGCGAGGAGTACCTGAACTCCGAGAAGTACGAGCTCCGGCCGCGCGACTGGGCCGCCGCCGACCGCGAGGGCCGCACCATCGCCCCGCTGATCACCTCGCTCAACCGGCTGCGCCGCCGCAACCCCGCGCTCCAGCAGCTGCGCGACATCCACTTCCACTCGACCGACAACGAACAGGTGATCGCCTATTCGAAGCACGCCGGAGCCAATTCCGTACTGGTGGTCGTCAACCTCGATCCGCACCACACCCAGGAGGCGACGGTGTCGTTGGACATGCCGGTACTCGGCCTCGACTGGCACGGGTCCCTCGCGGTGCGCGACGAGCTCACCGGCGAGACCTATCACTGGGGCAGGGCGAACTACGTGCGCCTGGAACCGGGCCGCACGCCCGCGCACGTACTTGCCGCTCTGCGACCGTCCCCGCCCACCGGAGGGTCACCCACCACATGATGATCAACGATCCCGTCCACGACACCTTCGAGGACACCCCCGCCAAGGACCGCGATCCCGACTGGTTCAAGCGGGCGGTCTTCTACGAGGTCCTCGTCCGCTCCTTCCACGACAGCAACGGCGACGGCGTCGGGGACCTCAAGGGGCTCACCGCCAAGCTGGACTACCTCCAGTGGCTCGGTGTCGACTGCCTCTGGCTGCCGCCGTTCTTCGCCTCACCCCTGCGCGACGGGGGTTACGACGTCGCCGACTACACCTCCGTACTCCCCGAGTTCGGCGACCTCGCCGACTTCGTGGAGTTCGTGGACGCCGCGCACACCCGCGGCATGCGGGTGATCATCGACTTCGTCATGAACCACACGAGCGATCAGCACGAGTGGTTCCAGCAGTCGCGCAAGGACCCGGACGGCCCGTACGGCGACTACTACATGTGGGCCGACAACGACAAGCAGTACCAGGACGCCCGCATCATCTTCGTCGACACCGAGACCTCGAACTGGACGTACGACCCCGTACGCAAGCAGTACTACTGGCACAGATTCTTCTCCCACCAGCCGGACCTCAACTACGAGAACCCGGCCGTGGTGGAGGAGATCGTCTCCGCGCTGCGCTTCTGGCTCGACCTCGGCATCGACGGCTTCCGCCTCGACGCCGTGCCCTACCTCTACGCCGAGGAGGGCACCAACTGCGAGAACCTCCCCCGCACCCACCAGCTCCTCAAGCGGGTCCGGGCCGAGATCGACGCGCACTACCCGGACACCGTGCTGCTCGCCGAGGCCAACCAGTGGCCCGAGGACGTCGTCGACTACTTCGGCGACTACGAGAAGGGCGGGGACGAATGCCACATGGCCTTCCACTTCCCCGTCATGCCGCGCATCTTCATGGCCGTCCGAAGAGAGTCCCGCTACCCCGTCTCCGAAATCCTGGCCAAGACCCCGGCGATCCCGGACCGCTGCCAGTGGGGCATCTTCCTGCGCAACCACGACGAGCTCACCCTCGAAATGGTCACGGACGAAGAGCGTGACTACATGTACGCCGAGTACGCCAAGGACCCGCGCATGCGGGCCAACATCGGCATCCGGCGCCGGCTCGCGCCGCTCCTGGACAACGACCGCAAGCAGATGGAGCTGTTCACGGCCCTGCTGCTGTCGCTGCCCGGTTCGCCGGTGCTCTACTACGGCGACGAGATCGGCATGGGCGACAACATCTGGCTGGGCGACCGCGACGGCGTCCGCACGCCGATGCAGTGGACCCCGGACCGCAACGCCGGTTTCTCCTCGTGCGATCCGGGCAGGCTGAACCTGCCGGTCATCATGGATCCCGTCTACGGGTACCGGGTCACCAACGTCGAGGCCGCGATGTCCTCGCCCTCCTCGCTGCTGCACTGGACCCGTCGGCTGATCGAGGTCCGCAAGGCGAACCCGGCCTTCGGACTCGGCTCGTACACCGAACTGCCGTCGTCGAACCCGGCGGTGCTCGCGTTCCTGCGCGAGTACGGGGACGACCTGGTGCTGTGCGTGCACAACTTCTCGCGCTTCGCGCAGCCCACCGAGCTCGATCTGCGGTCGTTCAACGGGCGGGTCCCGGTGGAGCTCACGGGTGATGTGCGCTTCCCGCCGATCGGCGAGTGGCCGTACCTGCTGACCCTGGCGGGCCACGGCTTCTACTGGTTCCGGCTGCGGACCGAACAGCGCGTCGACAAACGCGCGGAATAGCGGGCCGAGGACGGGGCGGGCAGCTCGAATGGGTCAATCGCCCGCCCCTGTACGGACCATCCTGACCCGACACTCGCACATGCCGGATAAGCAACTGCCGCGCATCCGGGACACTCTGCGCATTCTGTGACGGCCCGGGGAAAGGACGCGACGCCATGTCGGAGGCTGCATCCGCCCGGAGTCGGCTGACGGCCGACCGGGCCGCAGGGATCGCTCCACTGGAGCCGATGCTGAGGACCTGGCTGCCCGCACAGCGCTGGTTCGCGGGCAAGGGCCGCACCATCAGCAGGCTCAGGACCGTCTCGGCGGCCGAGCTGCTGCCGCCGGGATCCACTCCCGGACTGCTGCACCTGCTCCTCGACGTCGACGGGGACTGCTACCAACTGCTGCTGGGCATCCGCCCGTCCCTGCCGCCCGCCCTCGCGCCCACCCTGATCGGCCATGCCGAGGACGGCCCGTACGCGGGCCGGGCGGTCTACGAGGCGCTCGGCGACCCCCGGCTCGCGGCCATGCTGCTGGAACGGCTGCGCTCGCCGGGGGCCCTCGGCCCGCTGCGCTTCGACCGGGACCCGGCCACGCCGATCCCGGCGGGGCTCACCCCCCGGCCGCTGTCCGGGGAGCAGACGAACTCCTCCCTCATCTACGGAGATTCGTTCATCCTGAAGGTCTTCCGCCGGGTCGGCCCCGGGGTCAACCCGGACCTGGAACTGCCCAGGGCGCTGGCCGCCGCCGGCTGCACGCGGGTCCCGGCCCCCGTCGCCTGGTACGAGGCCGAGCCGCCCGGCAGCGAACCGCTGACCCTGGGCGTGCTCCAGCCGTACCTGCGCGGCTCCGACGACGGCTGGCAGCTCGCGCTGCGCCGGCTCGGCGCCGGGGCCGACTTCACCGCCGAGGCGCACGCGCTCGGCCGGGCGACCGCCGAGGTGCACAGCGCGCTGGCCGCGGCGCTGCCCACGGTCGCGCTCGGCCCGGAGCAGACGGCCCGGCTCGCGGCGGGGATGACGGCCCGGCTGGCCGCCACCGCCCGGGAGGTGGCGGCGCTGCGGCCCTACGAGGCGGGGCTGCGGGGTGCCTTCGACGCACTGGCCGCCTCCCGGGGGGCGGGGGTGCCCGCCCAGCGGATCCACGGGGACCTCCATCTGGGTCAGACCCTGCGCACCCTCGACGGCAGCTGGTCGTTGATCGACTTCGAGGGCGAGCCGGCCCGGCCGCTGGCCGACCGGCGCCGCCCCGAACCGGCGGTGCGCGACATCGCCGGGATACTGCGCTCCTTCGACTACGCCGCCCGCTCGCACCGGCCGTTCGCCCCCGCCTGGGCGGACGACTGCCGGGCCGCGTTCTGCGAGGGCTACGCCCGCACCACCGGCCGGGACCCCCGCGAGGACCCCGTACTGCTGCGCGCGTACGAGACCGACAAGGCGGTGTACGAGGCCCGTTACGAGTCCCGGCACCGTCCCGACTGGCTGCACGTCCCGATGGCCGCGATCCGGCGGCTCTCGGAACCCGTACGGCCCGCGCACCGCGTGCCGCCGACCCCGTCCACCCCCGGCTCCATCTCCCCCCACCCCCATCCGAAGCCCCCGAGGAGGCCGCTCGCGTGAGCGCCGCACGACAGCCGTCACCGACCGTCCGCGACGAAGCCGCACCCGCCCCCGCCCCGGCACCCGCCCCGGCGGCGGCGAAGAAGGCCCGGACGCCCCGGGCCCGCCGCTCCGCCCCCGCGCACGGCGTCCGGCAGGCGCCCGCGCTCGGCGCGGGCGAACGGGCCCGGCTGCTGGAGGGCCGCCACCACGACCCGCACGCGGTGCTGGGGGCCCGTACCCAGCGGGGCGGGGTGGCCTTCCGGGTGCTGCGCCCCCACGCCAAGGCGGTCACCGTCGTCGCGAAGGGGCTGCGGGCCGAGCTCCACGACGACGGCGACGGGCTGTTCTCGGGGCTGCTGCCGCTGGCCGACGTGCCGGAGTACCGGCTGCTGGTCACCTACGACAGCGACGAGATCGAGGTCCACGACCCGTACCGGTTCCTGCCCGCCCTCGGCGAGCTGGACCTGCACCTGATCGGCGAGGGCCGCCACGAGCAGCTGTGGAAGGCTCTCGGCGCCCAGCCGATGGAGCACCAGGGCGTGGCCGGGACCCGCTTCACGGTCTGGGCGCCGAACGCCCAGGGGGTCCGGGTCAGCGGGGACTTCTCCTACTGGGACTCCGTCGCCTACCCGATGCGCTCGCTCGGCTCGACGGGCGTGTGGGAGCTGTTCCTGCCCGGGGTGGGCACGGGCACGCTCTACAAGTACGACATCACCCGCCCGGACGGCAGCCACACCCTGCGCGCCGACCCGATGGCCCGCTCGGCGGAGGTCCCGCCGGCGAACGCCTCGGTGGTCACCGCCTCCCGGTACGAGTGGCAGGACGCGGCGTGGATGGCCGGGCGCGGCGCCCGGCCCCCGCACCAGGCCCCCTTCTCGGTGTACGAGCTGCACCTGGCGTCCTGGCGGCCCGGGCTCTCCTACCGGCAGCTCGCCGAGCAGCTCCCCGCCTACGTCAAGGAGCTCGGTTTCACGCACGTGGAGCTGATGCCGGTCGCCGAGCACCCCTTCGGCGGCTCGTGGGGCTACCAGGTCACCGGTTTCTACGCGCCGACCTCGCGGATGGGCACCCCGGACGACTTCCGCTTCCTCGTGGACTCGCTCCACCGGGCCGGGATCGGGGTGATCGTCGACTGGGTGCCCGCGCATTTCCCGCGCGACGACTGGGCCCTCGCGGAGTTCGACGGGCGGCCGCTGTACGAGCACCACGACCCGCGGCGGGCCGCGCACCCGGACTGGGGGACGCTGGAGTTCGACTACGGCCGCAAGGAGGTCCGCAACTTCCTCGTCGCCAACGCCGTGTACTGGTGCGAGGAGTTCCACGTGGACGGCCTGCGCGTGGACGCGGTGGCCTCGATGCTCTACCTCGACTACTCGCGCAAGGAGGGCGAGTGGTCGCCCAACGAGCACGGCGGGCGGGAGAACCTGGACGCGGTGTCCTTCCTCCAGGAGATGAACGCGACCGTGTACCGGCGCTGCCCCGGGGTGGTGACCATCGCGGAGGAGTCCACGGCGTGGACGGGCGTGACAAGGCCGACGGACTCGGGCGGGCTCGGCTTCGGTCTGAAGTGGAACATGGGCTGGATGCACGACACCCTGCGCTACATGTCGAAGGAGCCGGTGCACCGCAAGTACCACCACCACGACATGACCTTCGGGATGATCTACGCCTTCAGCGAGAACTACGTGCTGCCCATCTCGCACGACGAGGTGGTGCACGGCAAGGGGTCGCTGGTGTCGCGCATGCCCGGGGACGACTGGTGGCAGCGGCGGGCCGCGCACCGGGCGTACCTGGGCTTCATGTGGGCCCACCCGGGCAAGCAACTGCTCTTCATGGGGCAGGAGTTCGCCCAGGGGTCGGAGTGGTCGGAGGTGTACGGGCCGGACTGGTGGCTGCTGGACTCCTCCTACGCGGCGGCCGGTGACCACCGCGGGGTACGGGACCTCGTGCGCGACCTGAACCGCACCTACGCGGCGGCGCCCGCCCTGTGGGAGCGGGACACCGTGCCGGAGGGCTTCGCCTGGGTGGAGGCGGACGCCGCGGACGACAACGTCTTCGCCTTCCTGCGGTACGCGCAGGACGGCTCGCAGCTGCTGGCGGTGTCGAACTTCTCGCCCGTGGTCCGGCACGGCTACCGGATCGGGGTGCCCGAGGAGGTGCCGCTGTGGCAGGAGGTGCTCAACACCGATCTGGAGGTCTACGGCGGCAGCGGCATCCACCACACGCAGCCGATGCGGCCGGAGCCCGTGCCGGCGCAGGGCCGCCCGGCGAGCCTGCGCATGACGCTCCCACCGCTCGCGACGGTCTGGTTCCGGCCGCAGGGCTGAACCGCCGGGGCCCGGCGCCGGGGATCGGCGCCGGGGCTCAGGCCGTGGCCAGCTGCTCCTCCAGTTCCTGGAGCAGCCTGCGCTTGGCCCGGGCCCCGACCATCTGCTGGACGGGCTCGCCGTCACGGAAGACGAGCAGGGTCGGCATGGACAGCACCCCGTACCGGGTGACGGCCCCGGGGTTGCTGTCCGCGTCGATCTGCACGACCTTGAGCCGGTCGGCCTCCTCGGCGGCGATCGAGGAGAGTACGGGGGCGAGCTGGCGGCAGGGGCCGCACCAGTCCGCCGTGAACTCCACGAGGACCGGCCGTCCCCGCTCCCCGAGCACCTCGGCCTCGAAATCGGCGTCGGTCACCTGCGCCACACCGTGAGCCTTCATGCCAGCGTCCCTCTCGTCCGTCCGGTCATCCGGTCATCTCGCACTTCGGTACGGCCGCTTCGCCGGCCGCCCGTTCCGCGTCGGCCAACTGCCGGCCGAGCTGCTCGCGCACATCGGCCAGCTGGCCGATCAGGCCGTCCAGCTCGGCGAGCTTGCGCCGGTAGACGGCGAGCGAGGCCGGGCAGGAGTCCCCGGCCGGGTGGCCGGCCCGCAGGCAGTCCACGAAGGGCCGGGTCTCCTCCAGCTCGAAGCCGAAGTCCTGGAGCACCCGGATCTGACGCAGCAGCCGCAGGTCGTCCTCGTCGTAGGTCCGGTAGCCGTTGCCGGCCCGCCGTGCGGGGAGCAGCCCGCGCGACTCGTAGTACCTGAGTGTCCGGGTGCTGGTCCCGGCCCGCTCCGCCAGTTCGCCGATGCGCATGGGACGACCGTATTCCTTGACGCCGACGTCAAGGCAAGGGCCGGAAAGGGAAAAGGGAGGACCCTCGCCACCCCCGTGGGCGAGGGCCCGGAAGCAATCACGCAGGAATGGGCCGGCCGGTTCACATAGTGCGAAAAGTGTGAGGGGTCTTGCGTCGACGCGCGTTGGCTGGAACCGTACCCAAGGAAAGGATCTTCGGGCTCACCGATTACCGGACAGTCGCCCAGGAACCCGACGAAAGCCCTTAACTTCATAGGACGTTCCTACGAGGTATGGGCTTGTTTGTTTGGTCTGTAGGCGCCGCAGCCTGGCCACTTCTACGGTGTGCGGTGTGCACTCCAGCCCACCTTTCAATGCCCCCGCCGCGCGTCGCCTGCGCGCGGCCCTGGGCATGGCTCCCGGACATGTCGCCTACGGCCTGCGCGCCCAGTACGGACTCGTCGTCGCGCCCGAGACCGTGATGGCCTGGGAGCGTGGCGAGATATCACCATCCTCCGCCGAGCTCACGGCGCTCGCGGGCGTCCTGTGGTGTGCGCCCGGCGAGCTGCTCGCCGAAGCGGTCACCCTGCGGGAGCACCGGGTGGCCCGCGGGCTCGCGGCCGACGAGCTGGCCCGGCGGATCGGCCTGGACACGGGCTCGTACCAGAAGATGGAGGACACCGGGCGCTGGAAGGGCAACGAACGGCAGTCCGCCGCCCTGGCCACGGTGCTGGGGCTGACGCTGGCCCAGTTCGTGACGGCGACCGGCAAGCACGAGGAGCTGGCCGACCTGCTGCGCAGTGCGGTGACCACGCGCTGGCAGGCGTATGTGAAGCCGCTGGGCAAGCTGCTGCCGATCCCCAAGCACCATCTGGAGGTGGTGCTGGAACAGCTGCACGGCGACTACCAGTCGCGGATGGTGGCGACGCTCAGCTGGGGCGGGGGCCAGGGCGAGGCGGGCAGCGGGGACGCGGGCCGGGAGTTCCTCGCCGAGATCGTGGACCGGTTCTGGCAGCTCGCGGGCGGCACGGCGTAGGCCGACGACACCGGGCGCGGCCCCGGGCCGGGATCAGAAGACCGATTCGGCCTCGTACATGCGCTCCTCGGGGACGGTCTTCAGCTCGGTGACCGCCTCGGCGAGCGGGGCCATCACGATGTCCGTTCCGCGCAGGGCGGTCATCTTGCCGAATTCGCCGCGGTGGACGGCTTCGACGGCGTGCCAGCCGAAGCGGGTCGCGAGCACCCGGTCGTAGGCGGTGGGGGTGCCGCCGCGCTGGACGTGGCCGAGGATGACCGGGCGGGCCTCCTTGCCGAGGCGGTGCTCCAGTTCGATCGCGAGGCGGTTGCCGATGCCGGCGAAGCGCTCGTGACCGTACTGGTCGATCGCGCCCTTCTCGTACGGCATGGAGCCCTCGGCCGGGTGCGCGCCCTCGGCGACGCAGATCACGGCGAACTTCTTGCCCCGGGCGAACCGTTCCTCCACCATTTTCACCAAGGCGTCCACCTCGAAGGGGCGTTCCGGCAGGCAGATCCCGTGCGCGCCGCCGGCCATGCCGGACTCCAGCGCGATCCAGCCCGCGTGGCGGCCCATGACCTCGACGACCATCACGCGCTGGTGCGATTCGGCGGTGGTCTTGAGGCGGTCGATCGCCTCGGTGGCGACCATGACGGCGGTGTCGAAGCCGAAGGTGCGGTCGGTGGAGGAGATGTCGTTGTCGATGGTCTTCGGTACGCCGACGACCGGCATCCCGGCGTCCGACAGCATCCGGGAGGCGGTCAGCGTGCCTTCGCCGCCGATCGGGATGATGGCGTCGATGCCGTAGCGCGTCGCCAGCTCCTGGGCGTTCTCGGCCGCTTCGTGGAGACGGGCGCGTTCCATGCGCGCCGAGCCGAGGATGGTGCCCCCGCGGGCGAGGATGCCACTGACGGCATTGATGTCGAGGGGGCGGAAGTGGCCGTCGAGGAGGCCCTTGAAGCCGTCCTCGAAACCGATGACCTCATCTCCGTGCCCGACCAGGGCACGGTGTACGACCGACCGGATGACAGCGTTGAGGCCCGGACAGTCGCCGCCTGCGGTGAGAACTCCGATACGCATCGTGCTGTGTCTCCTGCCGTACATATGAAGGGCGTAATGGTGAAGCCTGTCCGATTGTTCCACGGGCCCGGGGGGCCGCGCGTGTTCGGCGGCTCCGCCCCGGAGGGCTTCCGGCCCTCCCGGCCGGGCCTTTTCCCGGGGGGCGCCCTACCCATTGACAGGGGTATTGTCAAGGGGTCGAGCCAGATCAAAATGACATTCACAGCATGGGACGGAGTGCGGGCGTGACGCGCAGCGTGTACGTGACCGGTATCGAGCGGGGGGACGGCCGGCAGGTCGTCGAGCTGGGCATCATGGAGCTGCTGACCCGGCAGACGGGCCGGGTCGGCGTCTACCGTCCGCTGCTGCACGACGCGCCGGACCGGCTCTTCGACCTCCTCAAGGCCCGCTACCGGATCGATCAGGACGCCTCGGCGGCCTACGGCATGTCCTACCAGGAGGCCTCGGCGATCCTGGCCGAGAAGGGCACGGACGAACTGGTGTCCCGGCTGGTCGACCGCTACCACCGGGTGGCCCGCGACTACGAGGTCATGCTCGTCCTCGGCACGGACTACGCGGAGACCAACCTGCCCGACGAGCTGGCGCTCAACGCCCGCCTCGCCAACGAGCTGGGCGCGGTCGTCGTCCCCGTCGTGGGCGGCACCAGGCACCAGGCCGAGGCCGTGCGCGCCGAGGCCCGCAACGCCTACCGCGCCTACGAGACCCTGGGCTGCCACGTCGTCGCGATGGTCGTGAACCGGGTGGCCGCGGAGGACCGCGACGTCATAGCCGAGCGGCTGGCCGCCCGGCTACCCGTGCCCTGCTACGTGCTGCCGGACGACAAGTCGCTCTCCGCCCCGACCGTCGCCCAGATCACCCGGGCGCTCGGCGGCGAGGTACTGCTCGGCGACGAGGCCGGGCTGGCCCGCGACGCCCTGGACTTCGTCTTCGGCGGCGCGATGCTGCCGAACTTCCTGAACGCCCTGACCCCCGGCTGCCTGGTCGTCACCCCCGGGGACCGCTCCGACCTGCTCGTGGGGGCGCTGGCCGCGCACACCTCCGGAACCCCGCCGATCGCGGGCGTGCTGCTGACCCTGAACGAGCGCCCGACCGAGGAGGTCCTGACGCTGGCCTCGAAGCTGGCGCCGGGCACGCCCGTGGTGTCGGTGGCCGGCAACAGCTTCCCGACCGCCGCCGAACTCTTCTCGCTGCAGAGCCGGTTGAATTCGGCCACCCCGCGCAAGCTGGAGACCGCGCTCGGCCTGTTCGAGCGGCACGTGGACACCGGCGAGCTGCGCGGTCTGCTGTCGGTGGCCCGCTCGGAGCGCGTCACCCCGATGATGTTCGAGCACGAGCTGCTGGAGCGGGCCCGCTCGGACCGCCGCCGCGTCGTTCTGCCCGAGGGCACCGAGGAACGGGTGCTGCGGGCCGCGGACGTGGTGCTGCGCCGGGGGGTCTGTGATCTGACCCTGCTCGGCGACGAGCAGGCGATCCTGAAGAAGGCCGCCGATCTCGGCGTCGACATCTCCGGCGCGCAGCTCATCGACCCGGCGACCTCCCCGCTGCGGGAAGGTTTCTCCGAGTACTACGCCCAGGTCCGCGCCCACAAGGGGATGACCGTCGAGCTGGCGGGCGACGTGGTCACCGACGTCAACTACTTCGGCACCCTGATGGTCCAGCGGGGCCTTGCCGACGGCATGGTCTCCGGTTCGGTGCACTCCACCGCCGCGACCATCCGCCCGGCCTTCGAGATCATCAAGACCAACACAGCCGCGCGAAGCGCGTCAGACAGGGTGGTGGTGGGCGACGGGAGGGCCAAGCCGGAGGCGTCCATCGTCTCCTCGGTCTTCTTCATGTGCCTGGCCGACCGGGTCCTCGTCTACGGCGACTGCGCGGTCAACCCGGACCCGAACGCCGAGCAGCTCGCCGACATCGCCGTCCAGTCGGCCGCCACCGCGGCGGCCTTCGGCGTCGAGCCGCGGATCGCGATGCTCTCGTACTCGACCGGCACCTCCGGCAGCGGCGCGGACGTCGACAAGGTCCGCAAGGCCACGGAACTGGTCCGCGAGCAGCGCCCGGACCTGCAGATCGAGGGGCCGATCCAGTACGACGCGGCCGTGGAGCCCTCGGTCGCGGCGACCAAGCTGCCCGGGTCCGAGGTGGCCGGCCGGGCCACGGTGCTGATCTTCCCCGACCTCAACACCGGCAACAACACGTACAAGGCGGTGCAGCGTTCGGCGGGCGCGGTGGCGGTCGGCCCGGTCCTGCAGGGTCTGCGCAAGCCGGTCAACGACCTCTCGCGCGGTGCGCTCGTCCAGGACATCGTCACCACCGTGGCCATCACCGCGATCCAGGCGCAGGGCGCGCCGTCGTCCGCGCCCGCGCCCACGCCGACGGCCTGATCCGCCCCTTCCTCCCCACCGCCCGCGACAAGGAAAGACCTCATCGTGACCGCATCGCGCGTACTCGTCCTCAACTCCGGCTCCTCGTCGGTCAAGTACCAGCTCCTCGACATGGCGGACCGGTCCCGGCTCGCCGCCGGCCTGGTGGAGCGCATCGGCGAGGAGACCTCCCGGCTGGTGCACGAGCCGCTCGCGGGTCCGGGCGCGGCCGCCGGACGGCGGGAGCAGCTCGGCCCGATCACGGACCACGGGGCGGCGCTGAAGGCCGTGGCGGCGGAGCTCGCCGCGGACGGGATGGGCCTGGACTCGCCCGAACTGGCGGCGGTGGGGCACCGGGTGGTGCACGGCGGGACGCGGTTCACCCGGCCGACCGTGATCGACGACGAGGTGCTGGCGGAGATCCGGAGCCTGATCCCGCTGGCTCCGCTGCACAACCCGGCGAACGTGACGGGCATCGAGGTGGCGCGCACGCTGCGCGCGGACATCCCGCAGGTCGCCGTCTTCGACACGGCCTTCCACGCGACGATGCCGGAGTACGTGGCGCGGTACGCGATCGACGCCGCGACGGCCGACGCGTACTCCATCCGGCGGTACGGCTTCCACGGCACCTCCCACGCCTACGTCTCGCGGGAGACGGCCCGGCTGCTCGGCAGGGCGGTGGAGGACGTGAACGTGATCGTGCTGCACCTCGGCAACGGCGCCTCCGCCTCGGCCGTGCGGGGCGGGGTGTGCGTGGAGACGTCGATGGGCCTGACCCCGCTGGAGGGGCTGGTCATGGGAACCCGTTCGGGCGATGTCGATCCGGCGGTCGTCTTCCACCTGGCGCGGGTGGGCGGCTTCTCGGTGGATGAGATCGATTCGCTCCTGAACAAGAAGAGCGGTCTGCTGGGCATGTGCGGCGACAACGACATGCGCGAGGTGCTGCGGCGGGCGGGCGAGGGCGACGAGGCGGCGAGCCTCGCCTTCGCCGCGTACGTCCACCGGCTGAAGAAGTACATCGGGGCCTACTCGGCGGTGCTGGGGCGGGTGGACGCGGTGACCTTCACGGCCGGGGTCGGCGAGAACGCCCACCAGGTCCGCGAGGCCGCGATCGACGGCCTGGCCGCGCTGGGCCTGGAGCTGGATCCACGGGCCAACGCCGAGCGCTCCGCGGAGCCCCGGCTGGTCTCGGCGGAGCATGCCCGGGTGGCGGTGGCGGTGGTCCCGACGGATGAGGAACTGGAGATCGCCACCCAGGCGTATGCGCTGGTTACCCACTAGTCACTTGGACTTTCCGCCAGACGGAATATTCCGCTACGAAACAAACCGATAGGATCCAGTCATGCGCCGTTCCAAAATTGTCTGCACGCTGGGCCCCGCCGTCGACTCGTATGAGCAGCTGAAAGCGCTCATCGAGGCAGGTATGAACGTGGCCCGATTCAACTTCAGCCACGGGTCCCAGGCAGAACACCAGGAGCGGTACGACCGCGTCCGGCAGGTCTCCGAAGACACCGGGCGCGCCGTCGGCGTCCTCGCCGACCTCCAGGGCCCGAAGATCCGTCTGGAGACCTTCGCCGAGGGTCCCGTCGAGCTGGTGCGCGGTGACGAGTTCACCATCACCACCGAGGACGTCCCGGGTGACAAGTCCATCTGCGGCACCACCTACAAGGGCCTCCCCGGCGACGTCGCCAAGGGTGACCAGATCCTGATCAACGACGGGAACGTCGAGCTCCGGGTGACCGAGGTCGAGGGCCCCCGGGTCAGGACCATCGTCATCGAGGGCGGTGTCATCTCGGACCACAAGGGCATCAACCTGCCGGGTGCCGCCGTGAACGTCCCCGCGCTGTCGGAGAAGGACGTCGACGACCTCCGCTTCGCCCTGCGGATGGGCTGCGACATGGTCGCCCTGTCCTTCGTCCGCGACGCCAACGACGTCAAGGACGTCCACAAGGTGATGGACGAGGAGGGCCGCCGGGTCCCCGTCATCGCCAAGGTGGAGAAGCCGCAGGCCGTCGAGAACATGGCGGCCGTGGTGGACGCCTTCGACGCGGTCATGGTGGCCCGTGGCGACCTGGCCGTGGAGTACCCGCTCGAAAAGGTCCCGATGGTCCAGAAGCGGCTCATCGAGATGTGCCGCCGCAACGCCAAGCCGGTGATCGTCGCGACCCAGATGATGGAGTCGATGATCACCAACTCCCGCCCGACGCGCGCGGAGGCCTCCGACGTCGCCAACGCGATCCTCGACGGCGCGGACGCGGTCATGCTGTCGGCCGAGTCCTCGGTCGGCGCCTACCCGATCGAGACCGTCAAGACGATGTCGAAGATCGTCACGGCGGCCGAGGAGGAGCTCCTCTCCAAGGGCCTCCAGCCGCTGGTCCAGGGCAAGAAGCCCCGTACCCAGGGCGGCTCCGTCGCCCGCGCGGCGTGCGAGATCGCGGACTTCCTCGACGCCCAGTCGCTCATCGCCTTCACCCAGTCCGGCGACACCGCCCGCCGTCTGTCGCGCTATCGCGTGAGCCAGCCGATCCTGGCCTTCACCACGGACGTCAACACCCGCAACCAGCTCACGCTGAGCTGGGGCGTCGACTCCTACATCGTCCCGCACGTGGACACCACGGACGCGATGGTCGACCTGGTGGACGGCGAGCTGCTCAAGCTGAACCGCTACAACCAGGGCGACACCATGGTCATCACGGCCGGCTCGCCCCCCGGCGTCCCGGGCACCACCAACATGGTCCGGGTCCACCACCTGGGCGGCGACACCCGCGCCTGACACCGCGCACACGCGAAAGGCCCGCTCCCTTCCGGGAGCGGGCCTTCCCGCCTTCGGACCGCTACTCCGGCGGCCCGATGTAGTTCTTCAGGCCCGGGACCGTCAGGGTCCCGCCGAACTGGCCGGCCTGGACGACCTTGACGTTCGTGAAGAACGCGAACGGGACGTTCAGCGGCGGCGGGCTGTTCGGGGTGAACTCGATCGGGATCAGACCGAACAGGTTCCCCTTGAGGCTCTCGGTGTACATCGTCACCGTGCCGCCGCGGATCTTGGACGTGGAGCCCGGACGCGACTTCAGGTGGGCGACGTTCCCCGACTTGCCGACCGTCTGGTACAGGTCCTTGATGTCCAGCGAGTCCGCGGTGAACTTCAGGACCTTCTTGGTCTTGCCGCCGGCCGTCTTCACCTCGACGATGCCGTGGTAGTCCAGGCCGTAGAGGGTCAGCAGGGAGCTGTCGAGGTACCAGGGCTCGTCCGGCAGGAGCGGGACGCCCTGCTCCAGCTCGGCGTCGGCCAGCGCCTTGGCGTCGTAGGTCGGGCACGGGAAGGGCTGCTTCCCGTCCGGGTCCTTCGTCTCCTCGTCCTTGGCCTTGTCCTCGTCCTCGGCCTTGGACTTGTCCTCGTCCTCGGCCTTGGACTTGTCCTCGTCCTCGGCCTTGTCCTTGTCCTTGGCTTCGTCCTCGGCCTTGGCGCCGCCCGTCTCGTCCTTGGGGTCCTTCTCGGTCTTCTTGACCTCCTCGGGCAGCTCCTTGACGTCGACGCCGGCCTTCTTCGCGGCATCGCGGATCGCGTCCGCGGCCGGGTCGGGGGCAGGTGCCGTCGTGGCGGCGCCGGACGGGGTGGGCGCGGGCGTCGGGGTCGCCTTCGCCGCCGCGTCCTTGAGGGGCCTGCCGAGCTCGTCGACGAGGTTCTTGAGCGCGTCGCCCACGCCCAGCGGGTCCAGCGGGTTCGTGGACTTCGCCTCGTCCTCGTCCTTGGGCTTGTCCGGGGTCGGCGTGGCGGCCGGGGCCGCCTCGTTCGTCACCGGGGGCTTGGCCGCCGACGGAGAGGTACTCGGCTTCGCCTTCGCGGCCGTCGGGGCAGAGGCCGACGGAGAGGGCGTCGCACTGGGCGACGTACTCGGCGAAGGCGTCTTCGACGGCGTGGGCGAGGGAGACTTCGACTCGGTCTCCGCGGGCTCGTCGGACCGCGTCACACACGGCCCGGGCGCGAAGGGGATCTCCTTGTCGTCGGCCACGGCCAGCTTCGGCGCCATGCCCATCCCGACGAACACGGCCGTCGGCATCGCCGCGAGCGCCATCGTCTTGCCGACGGGTATCTGGATCTTGTTCAGCAGCGACTTCCTGGGCGCCGCGTGGCGCGGCCCCTTCACTACACGGGACTCTGCGCCTGGGGCCACGCCCCGCTGCGTCTCGTCACCCCGCACTGTTCCTCCCGCCATCGGCGTGGGCAGTCGTCTCGCTCGCGTGTGCCGTTTCCGTACCGCGGGGACCCGGAACGTCCTGGGTGCCCATGTCCGCCGTCGCGTCCGCCTTGCTCAGGCCGACCACGCCCGGCTGCGGCTCGACCGCCGGCTGTTCGCCCTCCTCCACCGGCTGCCCCGGCGCCCAGGCCAGGGCGAGCGCGCCGCCGACCATGGAGAGGGTGAAGCCGACGAAGAAGCCGCCGAGGTTGGACACCGGGATCGAGACCAGGGCGAGCAGGATCGCGGCCACGCCGGCGAAGACGCGGATGGTCGCCTGGAACCAGAGCGCCAGCCCCAGCGTGATCAGCAGTACACCGATGATCAGTGCGCCCGCGCCGCCCGTGGTGGCCATCGCGAGGCTGATGTTGCCCAGCCGGAGGTCCGCGTAAGGGAAATATGCGATCGGGAAGCCGCCGAGGAGCGTGAACAACCCGGCCCAGAAGGGACGGCGTCCGCTCCAGGCATGGAAGTGGTAGTACACCACGGTGGGCCAGGCGTCGTCTTCTGCGCGAACGTAAACCGGGGCCTGGGGGTTCATGGACAACAGCTCCCTGGAAACGGTGGTACGGAGAACTCTGTGGAGCCCGGACGGGCGGGGGGCGACGGCTGCCGCCACCCGCCCGTCCGGTCAGACACGGGGACTGATCAGTCCTTGACGTCCTGGTAGCAGGGCTGGTCGCCACCGAGCAGGCGCAGCTTCAGGTTGGGCAGCTTGAAGGTGCCCGCCGTGGTCGCCCACGCCTTCTGCTTCACGTTCGTCAGAATCGCCTTGTCGGCGCGCTGGGAGAACGCGTAGGGGCTGGCCACCGTACCGGCCTGCGGCTTGGTCTTGTGGCTCGAGTCGCCCACGGCGACACCGATGTCGAGGTTCTTGAACTCGGCGTCGGTGTCGAGCTCGGCAACATCCAGGTAGATGTTGTCGGCGACGGCCGGCGTGCCCTTGTGGCCCGTCCGCAGCTGCAGCGTGATGTTGCCCAGCGGAGTCGGGGTCACCAGCGACTGGCACATGTTGGTGATCTCGGCGTGGCTGAACCCGGAAATGGTGACCGGGTGGTGCGCCGCGTTGCCCTTGAGGTCGTGACCCTCGGCAATGCCGCCGTACTGGATGAGGTTGTCACCGTCGAGCTTGTCGGCCGAGACCTTGAAGTCCTGGCCGGAGACGCTGAACGACGCCGCGAGAGCGCCCTGCGCCAGACCCACACCGACCGCGGCCGTGGCCGCGATGCTCGGCACCATGACGAGCGCGAAGCGCTTCCATCTGGTCCCGCCACGAACCTGAGAACTCATTTCGTTCCTCCTTCTCGGACGTACATCTCCGGTCCGGGCCGTGCCCGTCCTGGGATGGGAGAAGTGCTACGTCCTCGGGAAGGAGCGCAGGCGGCCGGGCCGCGGCTGTGCCACGTCCGATACACCGGCGATCACCCCCGAGCGACAACCACTGGGCCACGCGTTCGCGCAACCTGGAGGACAGGCCCCACCGGAGTGGTGGAGACCCCCCTGTCCAACGGCCGGCGCCACTGCCGCCGACCGGCTCGGTGGGGACCCTTCACCGCGGCTCCGAGTGAGCGGCTCTGCGGGAAGGACCGAGCGTCGCCGATCGTGGTCCATTCCAGGCCGGGGCACAAGGGGGTTCGTTACTGGCGGGTAACGGCCAGATAACCTGAGTACGACCCGTCGCCGTCGGGCAGCAACACAGGGTGTTACCCAGGGCCACGACAGAACGGGCGAATGACGAACACACCGGACAGTTCACGGGGTTCGATTTACTGCGAGTAACAGCGGCCGCATTTACCAAGTTTTGGCAAAGTGCGGCCGCTGTTTATCTACGTGTCAACAAATCGCCGGTGGCCCGGCGGTGTACGGGGGACGCGCGGCGACAGGCTCGGAGCGGCCGTGGACCGGGTCCGGAGCCGGCCTAGAAGAGCACCCGCGCGAGCGCCGTACGCGCCGCGGAGACCCGCGGGTCGTCCGCGCCGATGACCTCGAACAGCTCCAGCAGCCGCAGACGCACGGCGTCCCGGTCGTCACCGAACGTGACGCGAACGGTGTCCACCAGACGTCCGAAGGCGTCCTCCACGTGACCGCCGACCAGGTCGAGGTCGGCCGCGGCGATCTGCGCCGCCGGGTCGCGCGGATTCTCGGCCGCCGCGGACCGCACCGCCTGCGGGTTCATGTGCTGGACGCGGGCGAGGAGCTCGGCCTGGGCCAGGCCCAGCTTGGCCTCGGTGTTGCCCGGGTCGTCCGCGAGTACGTTCTTGTACGCCTGGACCGCTCCGCCCAGGTCACCGGCGTCGAGCGCGACGACGGCCGCCTCCAGCAGCGCGTCGTACGGGCCGGCCGGGATCTCGTCCGTGGCCGAGGCGGCCGGAGCACCGCCCTCGGCGTCCGGGTCCACCTCGATGCCGATGATCCCGAAGCGCTCCTCGGCGACCTGGACGAGCTGGGCGAAGGTCTCGCGGATCTGCTGCTCCGGGACCACGCCCTGGAACAGCGGCAGCACCTGACCGGCGACCACGGCGAAGACGGCCGGGATGCCCTGGATCTGGAACTGCTGCATGAGCATCTGGTTGGCGTCGACGTCGATCTTGGCGAGCACGAGGCGACCGTTCGCCTCGGTGATCAGACGCTCCAGGAGCGGGCTGAGCTGCTTGCACGGCTGGCACCACTCCGCCCAGAAGTCCAGGACGACCGGAACCTCTGCGGAGAGCTGGAGCACATCGCGTTCGAAGCCGGCCTCGTCTACGTCGACGACGAGCGCGGACGGCGGCACCGCGGCGGCGGACGGACCCGCCCCGCCGGCCTGACCCGCCTGGCGGGCCGCTTCGGCGCGGGCCTGCTCGGCCTTGGCCTTGGCCTCGCCGGCCGCCTTCACCGCGGCGAGGTCGACGACGCCGCTCATGGACATGTTTCTGGGCTGCATGCGTACATCCTCCCCCGTGTGTGCGCGCCGACGAAAAAGATCGCGTGAATTGGCCGTGCCGCCGTACCGTCGCGATCGTGATGCCGATCGGCGCCGGGTCCCCACCTGGCGCCTGTAGCTCTTCGCGTGGTTGTCGCTCTTACGCTACGAGCCGTAGCGTAACTCCCCCGGCGGCTCACCGCGCCCCTCGCGGACCCGTGATCTGAACCACAGCGGCCGGTTCGGCTACCGGCGGGTATGGTCTCGGCCATGCGCAACCCCAGCCCCGGCCGCACCGGTCGTCCCCGCAGTGCCGCCGCGGACGCCGCGATCCTCGCCGCGACCCGGGACGCGCTGGTCGAGCTGGGCTGGTCGAAGCTGACGATGGGCGACGTGTCCGCCCGCGCGGGGGTCGCCAAGACCACCCTCTACCGGCGCTGGGCGGGCAAGAACGAGCTGGTCGTGGACGCGGTCGCGGAGCTCTTCGACGCGCTGGAACTCCCGGACCGGGGCTCCCTCGAAGCGGACATCGAGAACGTGGTGCTGCAGTTCGCGGAGCTGCTGCGGCGCCCGGAGGCCCGTACCGCCCTGATGGCGGTCGTCGCCGAGTCCACCCGGGACGAGGCCCTGCGTGACCGGATCCGGTCGGCGATCGTGGACCGGCAGAAACGTCTCGTCGTACTGGGTCGCGAACGGGCCCAGGCCCGCGGCGAACTCCCTTACGAGGAGGACGAGTCCCTCGCGGGCCGCACCACGGACCTGATCTTCGACGTGATCGCGGGCACGGTGGTGCACCGCGCCCTGGTGAGCTCCGAACCGGTGGACGAGCTCTGGGTGGCCACCTTCACGGCCCTCCTGATGCACGGCCTGCGCGGCCCGGCCGCCGCCTGATCCCGCCCGGCCGCCCGCTGCCGCGCGCCGTCAGAAGGTCCCCGCCTCCGAGCGGCGCCGCGATTCCAGGACCTGCTCCGCCAGCTCCGCGGCCCGCGGGTTCCATCCCGGCCAGCGCCGCCGACGGCCCGGCCAGCTCGCCCAGCGCAGCGCGTCGGCCTCCTCCTCGGGCCGCAGACCGGCCGCGACGAGCGCGCCCCGGGCCGCTTCGGCCCCGGCCGTGCGGTAGCCGATGTCGCGGGCGTCCGGCCAGTAGACGCCGCCGTCGGTGATCTGGACCGCGGCCTCGACCCCGTCCAGCCCCAGCTCGATGCCCTCCCGCACCGCCGCGAGGAACTCGGCGGGCAACCGGTCCTCCGGCGCCAGGTTCAGGATCTCCGTTCCGGCAGGTCCCGGCGGCTCGAAGTCGGCGACGACGTAGGCGTAGTGGCCGCCGCAGCCGCCCTTGTTATCCACCACACGCGCGCTCACGCCCCGTACGGGCGCAGGAAGACCGGTCATGCCCCCACCGTACGGGGGCGCGACCGGCCTTCGCGGGCCCGGCAGGAGCCGGAGGAGACGGCCTAGAAGCCGGGCGGCTCGGTGTACGTGCCCCACTCGTCGCGCAGGACGTTGCAGATCTCGCCCATCGTGGCCTCGGCCCGCACGGCGTCCAGCATGGCGGGGATCATGTTCGACCCGTCCCGGGCGGCGTCCAGCATCGCCTTCAGCGCCGCGTCGACCTTCGCGTCGTCGCGGCCGGCCTTGCGGGCCGCCAGCTCCCGCACCTGGACGGTCTCCACCTCGTGGCTGACCCGGAGGATCTCCAGGTCCCCGGTGACCGACCCGTGGTGCACGTTGACGCCGACGACGCGCTTGTCGCCCTTCTCCAGGGACCGCTGGTACTGGAAGGCCGACTCGGCGATCTCCCCGGTGAACCAGCCGTCCTCGATGCCGCGCAGGATGCCCGAGGTGATCGGCCCGATCGGGTGCTGACCGTCCGGGTGGGCGCGCAGGCCGCGCTCCTTGATCTGGTCGAAGATCTTCTCGGCCTCGGCCTCGATGCGGTCGGTGAGCTGCTCCACGAACCAGGAACCGCCCAGCGGGTCCGCCACGTTGGCGACGCCGGTCTCCTCCATCAGCACCTGCTGCGTGCGCAGGGCGATCTCGGCGGCCTGCTCGCTCGGCAGCGCGAGGGTCTCGTCGAGGGCGTTGGTGTGCAGGGAGTTGGTGCCGCCGAGCACGGCCGCGAGGGCCTCCACGGCGGTGCGCACGACGTTGTTGTACGGCTGCTGCGCGGTCAGGGAGACACCGGCGGTCTGGGTGTGGAAGCGCAGCCACATGGACTTCTCGCTCTTCGCCCCGTAGACCTCCTTCATCCAGCGGGCCCAGATCCGGCGCGCGGCACGGAACTTGGCGATCTCCTCGAAGAAGTCGAGGTGCGCGTCGAAGAAGAAGGAGAGGCCGGGCGCGAAGGCGTCGACGTCCATTCCGCGCGAGAGGCCCAGCTCCACGTAGCCGAAGCCGTCGGCGAGGGTGTACGCGAGCTCCTGCGCGGCCGTCGCCCCGGCCTCGCGGATGTGGTAGCCGGAGACGGACAGCGGCTTGTAGGCCGGGATGCCCTTCGTGCAGTACTCCATGAGGTCGCCGATGAGGCGCAGGTGCGGCTCGGGTTCGAAGAGCCACTCCTTCTGGGCGATGTACTCCTTGAAGATGTCGGTCTGGAGCGTGCCGTTGAGGACGGCGGGGTCCACGCCCTGCCGCTCGGCGGCGACCAGGTACATGCAGAAGGCGGGGACGGCCGGTCCGGAGATCGTCATCGAGGTCGTGACGTCACCGAGGGGGATGTCCTTGAACAGGACCTCCATGTCGGCGGCGGAGTCGATGGCGACGCCGCAGTGGCCGACCTCGCCGAGGGAGCGGGGGTCGTCGGAGTCGCGCCCCATGAGGGTCGGCATGTCGAAGGCGACGGAGAGCCCGCCGCCGCCGGCGGCCAGGATCATCTTGTAGCGCTCGTTGGTCTGCTCGGCGTTCCCGAACCCGGCGAACTGCCGGATGGTCCAGGTCCGCCCCCGGTACCCGGTGGCGTGCAGCCCGCGGGTGTACGGGTACTCGCCCGGCCACCCGATGCGCTCGAAGCCCTCGTACGCGTCGCCGGGCCGGGGCCCGTAGACCGGTTCGACCTCGTCGCCGGAGAGCGTGGAGAAGTCTGCCTCGCGCTTGCGGGCCTTGTCATAACGGGCCTGCCAGCGACGGCGGCCTTCCTCGATGGCGTCAGCGTCCATACCCATGAATTTACTAGGACGTCCTAGTAAATGTCGATGGCAAACCCCCGAGGACTCGCCCCGGGGGTGGGTGACGCTCGACTCGTCCGCGGACCCGATCAGGCCTTGGCGGTCGCGAGCGAGTCGCTGACCAGCGGCTCGACCTCGGCACGGACCTTGCGCTCGACGAAGAAGGCCGCCAGCGGAATCGTTCCGCTGAGCATGACCCAGAGCATCTTGCCGAAGGGCCACCTGGCCTTGGAGCTCAGGTCGAAGGCGAAGACGAGGTAGATCATGAAGAGCACACCGTGGGCCTGCGAGACCACGAAGGTCAGGTCGGCACCGGTGTCGAAGCCGTACTTCGCCACCATGCAGGCACAGAGGATCAGGAGCATGACCGCGGTCACGTAGGCCATGGCGCGGTAGCGGGTCAGCACGCTTCGTTTCATGCCGACGAGCCTAGCCGTCCGTTTTGCTCGATCTTGACGCGGCCCCGGGCCCCGGCTACTCCTGGAAGTCCGCCGCGGCCACCCGCAGCGGCCGCAGCAGCGCGAAGATCTCCCCGCACTCCTCGGCGTCGTAGGCGCCGAGGCCGAAGTCGACGGCCATCAGGTCCTTCGTGGCGGCCTCGACGACCTCGCGGCCCTTCTCCGTGATGGAGGCGAGGGTGCCGCGGCCGTCGTTCGGGTTGGGCCGCTTGGCGACCAGTCCGGACTTCACCAGCCGGTCCACGGTGTTGGTCACCGACGTCGGGTGGACCATCAGCCGCTCGCCGATCTTGGACATCGGCAGTTCGCCCGCCTTCGAGAAGGTGAGCAGTACCAGCGCCTCGTACCGGGCGAAGGTCAGCCCGTACGGCTTGACGACCGCGTCGACCTCGCCGAGCAGGATCTGTTGCGCGCGCATGATCGAGGTGATCGCTGCCATGGAGGGCACGGGTCCCCAGCGCTGCTGCCAGAGCTCGTCGGCGCGGGCGATGGGGTCGAAGGGAAGGCTGAGCGGCTTGGGCACGCGTCCGACCCTACCGGGAGGTCACTTCACCGCGAGGGCCGTCTCACCCCTCAGTCGTCCCTCCTCCCGGGCGGCGGCCCGGAGTTCGGCCAGGAGCAGCAGGACGACGCCCGTGCCGAGGACCCCGGCGCCGGTGACGACCTCGTGCACCGGACGGAATTCGGCGGCGAGGCCGGCGAGCGCCATGCCGACCCCCTGGAGCGTCATCAGGCCGGTGCTGAGCAGGGTCATCGCCCGGCCGCGCAGCCCGTCGGGGACGGCGTCGACGTACCACTGGTCCAGCCCGAGCGTGTGGGCGTGGGCCAGCCCGGCGAGCAGCAGGGCCGCGAGGACCACGGGCAGGCCCGGCCGGACCGCGAAGAGCAGGAGCGGCAGCAGGCCGGCGGCGGCGAGCGGGGCCACGATCCGCGATCGCGTTCGGGCCGTGAGGGCCGAGCCGGCCCAAAGCTCCCCGGCGATGGTGCCGACGGGCATGGCGCACATCATCAGGCCGAGCGCGGCGGTGCCGGCGCCGATGCCGTCCGCGTACGGGGCGAGCAGCGCCTCGGGGGCCACGAGGAAGACGGGCGGCAGCCAGAACAGCAGCATCAGCGCACGCAGCCGGCGCCGGCCGAGGACGGCGCGCAGACCGGCGAGCGGGGAGGTGCGGGCGCCGCCGCGGGCGGGGCGGCGGCGGGTGCCCAGCCGCAGCAGCAGCGCGGAGCCGAGGAAACCCGCGGCGGTGAGGGCGATGGCCGCGCGCGGCGCGAGCACGGTGAGCAGCAGCCCGCCGAGGCCGAAGCCGATGAGCTGGGCGCTCTGGGCGACCATGCGCAGCAGCGAGCGGCCGAGCACGAAGGCGTCGCCGGTACCGAGGACGTCGGAGAGGGAGGCGTTGCGCGTGCCCTGGAACAGCGGCGCCACGAAGGCCATCGCGCAGCGCAGTACGAGGAGCACGGCGACGGGAGTGCCCGGTGCCACCATGGCGGCCGCGCAGAGCGCGCAGAGGAGGTCGCACGTGACGAGCACCCGGCGGGCGGGGTGGCGGTCGGCGATCCCGGCGAGCAGGGTGCCGCCGAGGACGTACGGGAGGAAGCCGAGGGCGAAGGTGAGCGCGCTCATCAGGGGCGAGCCGGTGGCGCGGTAGACGAGGACGGACAGTGAGATCTCGGCGACGACCACGCCGAACACGGACAGCAGGTGGGCGGCGAAGACGGTCCGGAACTCACGGACCCGGAACACGGACCGGTAGCCCGGCGGCGGTGCGGACCGCCCGGGCGCCTGGGTGTCGGCTGGCATGGGCCCAGCGTCGCGGGCCCGCGTCCGGCGCCCCAGAGATTCGCCTGTGGCCGAATGCCGGGGCAGAGTCCTTCCCGTACGCGTCTCCTTGCGCACGGAGAGAGCGGGAAGAGCGGGAAGCGAGGGGGCCGGGATGGGGCTGCACCACTACTTCGGGCACGAGGACCTGTTGCGGTGCCGGTTCGCACTGTCCCCCGCGTGGGAGACGCAGGAGGCCGTCCGCACGCTGAGCCGCCCGGACCGGCAGGGCTACCACCTGCCCTGGCTGCGGCGGATCCGCGCCGCGGCCGACGGGCTGGACCTGCGGCCGCTGTGGCTGCTGATGCCGCACCGCGGGCACAGCGCGGACTTCATCGGCCCGCCGCCGAGCGGACCCGGGGTCTCCTTCGAGGAGGAGCTCGCGCTGATCCGCGGGACGGATCCGGCCGCGGCGCGCGAGGACATGCGCAAGGCACTGGCGTGCACGCCCGGCGCCCTCGACAGCGGTCTGGGCCGGTCGATGCTCGCCGATCCGGCGCGGGCCGTGCACGACCTGGCCGACCTGATGGAGCGGGTCTGGAGCGTACTGATCGAGCCGCACTGGCCTCGGCTGCGGGCCCTGCTGGAGGCGGACATCCTCTTCCACTCGCGCCGCCTCGCCGCCGGCGGTCTCCAGTCGCTCTTCGACGGCCTGCACCCGGGGCTCGCCTGGGACGCCGCCTCCCTGACCCTGACCATCGAGCGGCCCAGTCACCACGAGCGCGTCCTGGGCGGCCAGGGGCTGCTCCTGATGCCGAGCGCCTTCATCTGGCCGGGCATCGCGGGCGGCTTCGACCCGCCCTGGCAGCCCACCATCGTCTACCCGGCCCGCGGGATCGGCGCCCTGTGGACCCCGGCCCAGGAGAACACCCCCGACGCGCTGGCCCGGCTGCTGGGCCGGGGCCGGGCCGAGGTGCTGTGCGCGCTGGAGGAACCGGCCTCCACCACGGCGCTGGCCCACCGGCTCGGGCTGGCCCCGTCCACGGTCTCGGCCCACCTGGGGGTCCTGCACGCGGCGGGGCTGCTCATCTCCGCCCGCCACGGCCACCAGGTCCGCTACGAGCGCACCCCGCTGGCGATCGCGCTCACCACGGGCGACCCGGCCCGCTGAACCCGCCGCCCGGTGTCGCACAGCCATGCCAACTGTCCGACATGTCAACATATCCCGGTATCTCGCTCCGCTGCCCGACCCTTCGTCCCGAGGAAGCCGGATGCCCCCCGCCGCTCGCAGGCCGCGTTTTCGCGCCACCGCCCCCGTCCTCGGCCTCCTCGCGCTCCTCGCCGCGGCCCCCGCCTGCAGCGGCGAGCCCACGCCCGAGCCCGGAACCCCCGCCGCCACGACCGCGGCGCCCTCCCCCATCGTCGCGGCCGAGGAGTCCCCGTTCTGGGTGGACCCGCACAGCGACGCCGCCCGGCAGGTCGCCGCCTGGGAGGCGGCGGGCCGCGACAGCGACGCCCAGGTCCTGCGCAGGATCGCGGACCGCCCGCTCACCCTGTGGGGACCCGGCGGCGATCCCGGCCCCGAGATCCGCCGGGCCAGGGCGGGGGCCCGGGCCACCGGGCGGACCCTGCTGCTCGCCGCGTACAACATCCCCTACCGGGACTGCGGGCAGCACTCGGCCGGCGGCGCCCCCGACGCCCAGGCCTACCGCAGCTGGATCGGCGCCTTCGCCGACAACATCGAGGACACCAGGGCCGTCGTGGTCCTGGAGCCGGACGCGATCGCGCACATCGTCGACGGCTGCACCCGGCCCGAGCACCATGCCGAGCGCTACCAGCTCCTCTCCGAGGCCGTCGACCGGCTGAAGAGGAACCCCAACACCAAGGTCTACCTGGACGCCGGCAACCCGGCCTGGATCCCCAACCCGATGGACCTCGTCGAGCCCCTCTTCAAGGCCGGCCTGGACCGCGCCGACGGCTTCGCCCTCAACGTCTCCAACTTCCAGCCCGACGCGGCCACCCGGGCCTACGGCGCCAGGATCTCCCGGGGCACCAGCGGCAAGCACTTCGTCATCGACACCAGTCGCAACGGCGACGGACCGCTGCCCGGCGACCGCGCCCAGGCCTGGTGCAATCCGCCGGGCCGTGCCCTCGGGGCGCCGCCGACCGACCGGACGGGCGACCCGCTCGTCGACGCGTACCTCTGGGTCAAGCGGCCCGGCGAGTCCGACGGGACCTGCCGCGGCGGTCCGTCGGCGGGCACCTGGTGGCCGGACTACGCCCTGGGGCTGGCCCGTCGGGCCAGGGAATGACTACGGGGCCGCCGGCTGCGGCGCCGGTGGCGGCGGGGCCTTGACCCGGAGCCACTTCGCCTCGGAGGGCGTCCCCTCGTCGTCGGTCACGAACAGCATGTACCAGCCCGGCGGCACCAGCGTCGGGTCCTGCGGCACCTCGACCGTGACCGAGCCGTCCGTCCTGGTCAGCCCGAGCTCGATCGAGCGCTGCTCCACGTCCGTGGTGTGCGTGACCGCACTCGGCCGCATCAGGCGGGCCCGCTCGATCCGCTCCGGGTGCGCGGTGGCGAAGGTGGCCCGCCCGTTCGCGTCCGGCTCCTCGGGTCCGGTGCCCAGCACGGGCCGCCGGGCCGGGTCCCGGTAGAGGTACGGCGGCGTGTACACCTCCAGCCGGTGTTCGAACTTGCCGAGCCGGGTGTTGTCCTTGTCCGCGAAGAGCGGGTCCGAGCCGAAGGTCGCCACCCGCCCGTCGGGCAGCAGCAGAGCCTCGGAGTGGTAGTTGCGGCCGACGGTCGGATCGGCGGCGGCCACGAAGGAGTCGGTGCGCGGATAGTAGAACTGCGCCTTGTGGATGTCGCTGGCGCTGCGGCCCCGGTAGTCGGCGGAGCCCCCGGTGGTGAAGACCGAGTCGTCCGGCAGCAGCACGCTGCTCAGGTAGCGGGTGGCGCGCGGCAGCCGCGCCGAGGACCGGAAGACCGGGTTGTCCTCCTTCAGGTCCACGATCGCGGTCCGGCTGGAGGAGAGTGCCGACTCGCCGACCCCGCCGCCGCCGAGGACCATCACCTTCTGGTCCTGGGCGGGCGGGAGCAGGAGCGAGGAGGAGGTCTCCAGCCGGTCCGCCTCCGTGAGCCCGCCCACCTTCTTGAACTCGTTGGTGTCGAGGTCCCACACGCCCGGCTCGCGCCCCTTGGTCTTCGGGCCGTAGCCCGCGTTGGAGCCGGTGTAGAGGAGCTTGCCGCCCTGCATGAGGAAGAGCGCGGGATAGGTCGGGAAGTAGTGGAAGGGGGCCTTCGACCACTTCTTCGTGCGCGGGTCGTAGTACTCGTTGTCGCCGGGCACCACGTCGCCCACGTCGTTGAGCCCGGAGACCGCGAGCACCCGCCCGTCCTCCAGGGTCACGAGCGTCGGGTACCAGCGGGCGTCGCCCATCGGGTCGACGCGGAGGTACTTCTCCGCCTCCGGGTCGAACTCGTACGCGGACTTGATGCCCTGGAAGTCCTGCTTGTCGGCGCTCAGCCGTTCCGCGAGCCCGTAGACGTTGTCGGCGTCCTTGCCCTTCAGACCGACCACCTCGTACTGCGCGGCCTCCGTCGTCAGCCCCTCGGCTCCGGGCTTCACCGCCTCCACGAAGACCCTCGACTCGGCGGCGATCACGGTGGTCTTCCACGGCATGACCTGCCCGCCGCGACCGTAGGTGATCTCGAACTTCTTCCTGGCCTTCGGCACGACCACGTCGAACTTCGCCTCGTACTCCACCCCGGACGGGGACCGGAACCGGGTCCCCTTGCGCAGCTTGACGGCCTTGTCGGGGTTCTCGTTCTTGACCCGCATCCGGCCGCCCGCCCGGGTGACCTTCCCCCGGAGCACCTCGTACCGGGCGGTGCCGCCGGCCACCAGCAGACGCCCGTCGGGGAGTTGGCTGTGCCCGGCGCAGAAGAAGTCCTCCGGCGTCGGGATCTTCTTGAAGCTGTTGTCCTTCGGGTCCCACAGGACGGTGTCGAAGGTGCCCTTGTCGAAGTTCTTCTGGTTGTTGCCGCTGCCGGCGATGAGGAGCACCTTGCCCGTGTGCAGCAGGGCCGCGTGCATGGCGTTGATCCGGTACTCCTCGGGGAGCCCGACCAGGCCCCACGACCCGTACCGGATCCGGTAGCTGGGCTGTCCGATCTTGTACGCGTGGTACTTGTCCTCGGCGAAGGAGATCGCGGCGGGCGCGTTGAGCGCGACGAGCACCAGCACGGCGGCGGCGCCCAGGGCGGTCTTCTTGAACTTCTTCGACGGCCGGTAGCCCATGTTCAGTTCCCTCCTGTCGCCCGGACGTACGCCGGCTCCTCACCCGGCTCGGAGCCGCCGTCCGCTCCGCCCCCGGTGCCCGCCCGGCCGCGCGTCGCACACCACACGGCGACCGGGGCGAGCGCGATGGCCAGGGCCAGCACCGCCCAGACGCGCATGGCGACGTGGGTGTGGTCGAAGCGGACGGACGCGAGGAGCGAGACGATCAGGACGGCTCCCCAGAAGAGGTGGATACGGAAGGTCGCCAGGCGGTCGGGGCTGGCGTCCCCGCCTTTGGGGGTGACGACGAAACGGCCCTCGGTGCGCAGCACCGCCGAGCCGAGTGACCTGAGGTAGACGGGGGCGCAGACCGCGGACAGGGCCATGCCGGCGACACCGCCGGAGCCGGCCGGTTCGTGGGGCGAGACGTTGTGGCGGCGGTTCCACAGGTAGAGGCCCACCTGGAGGGCGGCCGCGTCGGCGTAGAGCATCAGCCAGACCTTGGAGGAGACCTGGGTGCCGGAGGCCCCGAACCACAGGAAGAGGGTGCAGCTGAGGATGCCGAGCAGCCAGTTCACGGCGGTCATCGGGTAGTAGACGAGCATCAGCGTGTAGTTGAGCCGGCGCCCGGCGGGCATCGTGAAGAGGCTTTTGCCGTACTGCTTGAACAGGGTCTCGTAGGTGCCCCGGGACCAGCGCAGCTGCTGGGTGAAGAGGTCGGTCCAGGAGGCGGGCCCCTCACCGACGGCCAGCACGTCGGGGGTGTAGACGGAACGCCAGAACCGCCCCGTGGCCGGGTTCCTGCTGCGGTGCAGCTCGAATCCGGTGGCCATGTCCTCGGTGATGGAGTCGTAGAGTCCGCCGATCTGCCGCAGGGCTCTGATCCGTACGGTGTTGTTGGTGCCGACGAACATGGGGGCGCCGTACCGGTTGCCGGCGCGCTGGATCAGGGCGTGGAAGAGGTACTGCTGGGACTCGGCGGCCTTGGTGACGGCCTCGGTGTAGTTGCCGTAGACCTGGGGGCCGACGACGAAGGCGACGTCGGGGTCGCGGAAGAAGCCGAGCATCCGCTCCAGGTAGTTCGCGAGCGGGACGTGGTCGGTGTCGACGCAGGCGAAGAACTCGTAGTCGTCGCCGTGCCGTGCCAGCCAGGAGTTGTAGTTGCCGTGCTTGGTCTTCGCCCGGTGGGGGCCCTTGGCCGTGTTCCACTCGGGTACGCCCTTGCGGGTGAAGTGCCGTACGCCGAGTCTCGCGCACAGTGCCCGGGCCCGGGGGTCGTCGCCCTCGTCCAGCAGCCACACGTCCAGCGGCCCGTCGTGGCGCACGCGCCGCGCGCCCCGGAGGGTGGCGCTCACCATGGCGAGGGGCTCCTTGCCGGGGACGTAGGTGGTCAGGAACGCGACCCGGGTGCCGGGCTCGGGCGGTACGGGGAGGGGGTCGCGGGCCGCCATCGTGGCGTGCGCGATCGACACCACGTTGACCAGCGTGAACAGCATGATCAGCGCGATGGAGCAGAGCATCGTGGCATCGAGGACGACCAGCCAGCGGGCGGCGCCCTCCCGGACCGTCCAGTGGCTGGGCCAGACCAGGTAGAGCAGCAGTCCCGCCGCGGCCACCGGGGCGAGCGTCATGAGGGCGATCGCCCGTATTCGGGTGCGGACCTCCTCGCGCGAGAGCAGGGAGCGGTACTCCACCCGGTACACGCCGTCGGGGCCGGGGGCCGGCTGCGCGAACGGACCGGCGAGGCGGCTGTGCGTCTCGTAGTCGAAGCCTTCCGGCGCCACGGTCCCTCCCGGTGCTCGATCCCGAGGCCGACATCCCTACGAAAGGCGACAACCCCGGTCGTGTCGAACGGGGCTCGGCCGACCGGGCGGTCCTTCCTCAGGTCGGGCCGCGTAGGGCCGTACGGGTGATGCGCGCGGGCGGCGCGGCCCGGGTCAGCGGGTGCCGCGCCGCAGGCCGTGCCGTACCACGCGCTGGCTCAGGGAGCCGAGCCCTTCCAGCACGGCGGCCAGGCCGGCGAGCTGTTCCAGCGCGGCGAGCGCGCTGCCGGCGCCCTGCGGGTCCACCCCTTCGTACAGTTCGATGCCGATGAAGGAGGCGGCCGTGGCCCGGGCCAGCCCGGCCGGGTCCGCGTACCCCTCCAGCGGGGTCGCCGCCAGCAGCCGGGTGAGGACCTTCTCCAGCTCCTCGATCCACAGCCCGAGTCCGTCGGCGGTGGCGGCGGCGAGGACCGGCGAGCTCTGCCCGGCGGCGAGCAGCTGTCCGAGCAGGGCGACGTTCCCGGCGGCCCGCTCCTCCTCGTGCATCGCGCGGGCGAACTCCAGCAGTTCGGTGAGGCTGCCCAGGGCGGCGAGCCGGTCGCGGTAGCGGGCCACGCGCTGCTCGGCGCCGAACCGGCAGGCCGCGGCGAGCAGCTCGTCCACGGAGCCGAAGTGGTAGAAGATCAGGCCCTGCCCCACCCCGGCGGTGGTCGCGATGGTGCGCGCGGAGGCCTTGGCGATGCCCTGCTCGGCCAGGGTGCGCAGGGCCCCTTCGAGCAGCTTCTCCTTGGTGGCGGCGCTCATGCCCGGACCTCCTCGCGGACCGGCCGCAGGTCGCCGCAGAGGCCTGTGGCCCACCGGTCGCGGGCGTCGACGTACTCCGCGGTGAAGGAGCCCTCGTAGCCGAAGAGCGGTCCGAAGCGGCGGTTGACCACCCGCACCCGGATCCGGAACCGGCCGGTGGCGTCGTCGAAGGACTCGCGGACCTCGGCGTCGCCGCCGATGAGGTCGGGCACGCGGACGTCGACGGGGCCCTCGCGGAAGCGGTGTTCGCCGGAGCGGATGAGCAGCGAGCCGTCGGGCTCGGCGCTCATGTGGAGGTCGCTGGCGAGGTGCTGGTGGGTGCCCAGGTAGTCGAGGACGCAGTCGCGCTCGGGGCTGTGGACCATCGTGGCGTCGAAGCGGTGGGGTCCGCCGGGCAGCTGGAAGGTCCGTACGAAGGTGACGGTCTCGCGCCCGAAGGAGTCGAGGTAGGGGAGGTTCTCGATGACGAAGGGGACGTCGCGTCCCTCGCGCGGCACCAGGATGTTGCGCATACCGCCGAGCCTGAGGAAGGGCTTCACATAGCCGGGGCCGTGCCATATCCGCTCCATGGTGCCGCGGCCGACGCAGCCCTCGCCGCTGGTGAGCCCGACCGAGAAGCGGCGCTGGATCTGCGGGTGCAGCCGGTCGAAGTCGGCGCCCATGTGGGCCCGGAAGATGGAGGTCATGACGGCTCCAGGGTGCTGAGCAGGCGGGGCGCGGAGACGGGGGTGCGGCCGGGCGGGGTGCGCAGGCAGCGGCGGGCGGCCGGGGTGCCGGGCAGCGGCGGCAGCAGCAGGGCGGCGGCCAGTACGAACAGGGCGGCGGGCAGCGGCGCGTACAGCAGGGCGGCCACGGACAGCAGTACGCGCAGGGCGCTCTCGCCGGCCGCGCGGGCGAGGGCGCGGCCCGGGGTGGTCCCGCGCTCGCACCACAGGCGCAGCCGGTCGAAGGACCAGGCGGTGGCCCAGCCCATGAGCGGGCGGAACACCAGCCGGTCGGCGAGGGCCCCGAAGCGGCCCCAGCGCGGGCGGTAGTCGTAGCCGGTGAGGAAGCGGATGCCGTCGGGGCCGGGTACGTAGCGCCAGTAGCCGCTGCCCTCGGCGAGCAGCGACAGCGGGTGCTGCGAGGCGAACCGCAGGGCGGAGACCCGGGTGCCGTCGGCCCGCCGGCGTTCCCCGGCGGAGATCCCGGTCCCGTCGACGGAGAGGAACGGCAGCACGCGGGTCGCGTACCGGAACCGCTGGGGTTCGCCCTCGGCGCGCGGGAGGTAGTCGATGGAGGTGAACCTCAGGTCCCACCGCTGGTGCTGCGCCGGGTCCTGGCTGCGGTCCCAGAGCTCTTCCATGCCGGCCCGGATCCGCGTCTCGACGTACAGGCCCATCTCCACCCCCGTTTCCCGTGTTGAGCGATCGCTCAACCGGCACCTTAGGGGAATTTGAGCGATCGCTCAAACGGGGTCCGCCGGCTCCCCGGGACACGCGAAAGCGCCCCCGGCCGGGTGGCCGGGGGCGCTTTCGGATGAATCGGTGCAAGTCCGGAGGCCGGTGAGGGCGCCTCAGCCCTCGGCGAGGTGCCGGTCGACCGTCTCGACCTTGGAGGTGATCCCGTCGTGGACCCCGGGGCGGATGTCGGCCTTGAGGATGAAGGAGACGCGCGGCGCCCGCTCCTCGACGGCGGCCACCGCACGCCGCACCACGTCCATGACGGCGTCCCAGTCGCCTTCGACGGTGGTGAACATGGCGTCGGTGCGGTTCGGCAGCCCGGACTCGCGGACCACCCGGACCGCGTCGGCGACGTACTCGCCGACCTCTTCCCCGACCCCCAGCGGGGTCACCGAGAACGCGACGATCATGCGTCGGCCGCCTGACGCGCACGGGCCGCGATCACGCTGTCGGCCTCTTCCCGCTTGAGCAGCTTGTCCCCGTACAGGCCGCCGAAGGGCACCACCGCGAGGCCGAAGAACAGCAGGGCCTTCTTGAAGGGCCACTTCGTCTTGTTCCAGACGTCCAGCAGGAAGAGGGTGTAGAGGACGAACAGGATCCCGTGGAGGGCGCCGAGCGGCATCATCAGGTAGTCGATGTCCGAGACCCGGCTCAGCAGCGAGCCGAAGATCAGCAGGGCCGGGAACGACAGCGCCTCCGGTACGGAGACGAGGCGCAGGCGGTGCAGGGCGGAGGCGGTCTTGATGTCCACGTGGAACCTTCGGGGTGGAGGCCAGGGTCCCTCCCAGTGTCTCAGCCGCTTTGCGGGATCTTGACCCGGCCCCTCCCCCCGCCGGGGCCGCGCGGGCGGGCCGGGACCCGCGCGCGGTCGCACCCTTTTCTCCCGGGTGTGGCATATATCGGCCACTGGGCCCTGTTCGGGGTCGCCCGCTGCCGATAACGTCTCCCCGTGGCTCAGTTCCGACTCCAAGGCAGCAAGGTGCTGGCCGTCGACCTGACCGGGGATGCCGTGAAAGCGAAGAACGGCTCCATGGTCGCGTACGACGGGCAGATGGCCTTCAAGAAGATGACCGGCGGTGGCGAAGGCCTCCGCGGCATGGTGACCCGCCGGCTGACCGGCGAACAGATGACAGTGATGGAAGTGCAGGGGCACGGCACCTGCTTCTTCGCCGACCGCGCGAGCGAGATCAACCTGGTCAACCTGCGCGGCGAGAAGCTCTACGTCGAGTCCAGCAACCTGCTGTGCACCGACGCCGGCCTGCGGACCGGCACCACCTTCACGGGCCTGCGCGGTGCGACGACGGGCAACGGCCTGTTCACCACGACCGTCGAGGGCTCGGGCCAGGCCGCGATCATGTCCGACGGTCCGGCCGTGGTGCTGCGCGTGAGCGCCCAGTACCCGCTCTCCGTCGACCCCGGCGCGTACATCGCGCACACGGGCAACCTCCAGCAGTCCTTCCAGTCCGGTGTGAACTTCCGCACACTCATCGGCGAGGGCTCGGGCGAGGCGTTCCAGATCCGCTTCGAGGGCGAGGGCCTGGTCTACGTGCAGCCCAGCGAGCGCAACACGGTCGGGGGCGACATCTGATGCCGTTCCGCGAGATCAACTCGAAGATGGTCGAGGCCCAGGTGATCCCGGGCCAGAAGATGTTCAGCCAGCGCGGCGCGATGCTCGCCTACCGCGGCGAGGTCTCCTTCACCCCGAGCCTGACGGGTGGTCAGGGCGGGGTCATGGGCATGATCGGGCGCCGGGTGGCGAACGAGCAGACCCCGCTGATGGCGGTCGAGGGCAGCGGCACCGTGATGTTCGGCCACGGCGGCCACCACATCCAGGTCATCAACCTGACCGGCGAGACCCTCTACGTCGAGGCCGACCGGCTGCTGGCCTTCGACGGCACCCTCCAGCAGGGCACGATGTTCATGGGCTCCCAGGGCGGGGTCATGGGCATGGTCCGCGGCCAGGTGACCGGGCAGGGCCTCTTCACCACCACCCTCAAGGGCCACGGCTCCGTCGCCGTGATGGCCCACGGCGGGGTCATCGAGCTCCCCATCACCCCGCAGCGTCCGATCCACGTGGACCCGCAGGCGTACGTCGCCCACCACGGTGACGTACGCAACAAGCTCTCCACCGCGCTCGGCTGGCGGGACATGGTGGGCCGCGGTTCGGGCGAGGCGTTCCAGCTGGAGCTGTCCGGCCAGGGCGCGGTGTACGTACAGGCCTCCGAGGAGAAGCTGTGAACTTTGGCCCCGTGACCGGCGGACCGGGCGGCCCGACGGTCTTCGACCCGTACACGCTGCCCTCCGACGACAACGTGAACGCGTACACCTTCTGCGTGGAGCTCAAGGGGAGCCAGTGGTTCCTGCAGAAGGGCAAGATGATCTCGTACTACGGGCACATCGAGTTCAACGGCATCGGCAACGGCCGCTTCGACCGGCTGCTGCGCACCAGCTTCCACTCGCCCCTGCACGCCAGCGACTGGGTGGTCGCCGAGGGCTCGGGCAAGATGCTGCTGGCCGACCGGGCCTTCGACGTGAACTCGTACGACCTGGACAACGGCAACCTGACGATCCGGTCGGGCAACCTGCTCGCGTACCAGCCCTCCCTCGCCCTGAAGCAGTCGATCGTCCCGGGCTTTCTGACCCTGATCGGAACCGGGAAGTTCGTGGCGGCGTCCAATGGACCGGTGGTGTTCATGGAGCCGCCGCTGCGCGTGGACCCGCAGGCCCTGGTGGGCTGGGCGGACTGCCCTTCCCCGTGCCACCACTACGACCACGGCTACATGACGGGCGTGATGGGCGGACTGCGCTCACTGACCGGCATGGGGGGCAGCTCGGGCGAGGAGCACCAGTTCGAGTTCGTCGGCGCGGGGACGGTGCTGCTGCAGTCTTCGGAGATGCTGATGGCGGAGCAGGCGATCGGCGCGGTCGGTGCCGGCGCGGCCACGGGCAATGCCCAGGGCGTCCCGGGGGCCGGTCAGGGTCCGATGGGGCAGCTGGGCGTCCCGCGCATGCCGGGACAGCTGGGTGATCTCCAGCGCCGCCTCGGACTGTGATCCCCCGGACCCCGGAATTTTTGTACGCAATTCAACTTTTTAGGTAGAGTTCATTCATGGAGACCATGGAGACCGAGACGGCCGCCCTCCCCCAGACCCCGTCCGGGGGGGCCCCCTGGCTGACCGACGCCGAGCAGTGCGCCTGGCGCACCCACCTGGACGTCAGCAGGCTGCTGATGCACCAGCTGGAAAAGGATCTCCAGCCCTTCGGACTCACCAACAACGACTACGAGATCCTCGTGAACCTCTCGGAGTCGCAGGACCACCGGATGCGGATGAGCGATCTCGCGACCGCCACGCTGCAGTCCAAGAGCCGGCTGTCGCACCAGATCACACGCATGGAGACGGCCGGCCTGGTCCGCCGGGTGAACTGCGAGTCCGACCGCCGCGGCCTGTACGCGGTGCTCACGGACGAGGGCATGGAGACGATGCGCAAGGTCGCCCCGCACCACGTGGCGTCCGTCCGACGGCATTTCATCGACCTGCTGCCGCCGGAGGCCCTGGCGGCACTGCGCGCCTCGCTGACCCCGGTCGCGGAGCACCTGCGCGACAACCGCGGAAAGGTCTGAGGCCGGGGCCGTCCGGGCAGCGCGGGCCTCACGGGCTCGCCGCGCCCCGGACGGCCGTCGGCCCGACAATGGCTGGGAACGCTCGCTGCCGGCCTTGCCCGTCGGGTCGGCCTGAGGAGGTCCAGCCTATGAAGCGCAACGTGTTCGTCTCAGCCGCCGCGTCCGTGGTCCTGCTGACCGCGGCTCCCGTGGCGACCGCCGCCACGGCGACCGCCGACTCGGCGAGAACCGCCCCCGCGTCCGCCGCCGCCCGAGCCGACGTCTCGACCGAGCAGGTCATCGCCGCCGCCCTCAAGAACTATCCCGGCGTGGTCGAGTCCCTCGACAGGGACGGCAACATCTGGCACGTGGACGTGATCACCAAGGACGGCAAGGGCCACGCCGAGCTGGAGGTCGACGCCGCCACGGGCAAGGTCTCCCGGCAGAACGTGGACAAGGACGAGAACCCGGGCGAACACAAGGGCCTGCTCGCGGCCAAGATCACCGCGGCGCAGGCCGCCAAGGCCGCCGTGGCGGCCCACCCGGGCACGGCCTGGACCGTCGAATGGGACTCCGGTGACAACGGCCAGTCGCCGTACTGGCACGTCGAGGTCAAGAGCTCCGACGGCAAGACGTGGAACGCCTCCGTGGACCCCACGACCGGCAAGGTCACCGCACAGTCGGACTCCGACTCCGACTCCGACTCGGACGAGAACTCCTGACGCACCCGGCCGGCCCCGGCAGCGGCGCCGCACGCGCCCTGCCGGTGCCGGACCCCGGGACCGGCACGATCCGGAAGAGACGGCCTAGGCCTCCGTCAGCGTCGTCAGCAGCGCGTCCGCCGCCGCGTACGGGTCCAGCTCGCCCACGGCCACCCGGGCGGCCAGCGCGTCGAGGTGCGCGTCGCCGTGCACGTCCGCCATCCGCGCCCGCAGCGCCGTCACCGCGATCGTCTCGACCTCACGGGCGGCCCGGGAGGCCCGCCGCTGGGCCAGCACGCCCCGCTCGTCCATCCAGGCCCGGTGCTTCTCCAGTGCCTCGACCAGCTCGTCGATGCCCTGACCGCGGGCCGCGACCGTCTTCACGATCGGCGGCCGCCAGTCGTCCCGGCCCCGGGCCTCGCCCAGACCCAGCATGTGGTTCAGCTCCCGGGCGGTGGCATCGGCACCGTCCCGGTCCGCCTTGTTGACCACGTACACGTCGCCGATCTCCAGGATGCCCGCCTTCGCGGCCTGGATCCCGTCGCCCATCCCGGGGGCCAGCAGCACCACCGAGGTGTCGGCCTGCGAGGCGATCTCCACCTCCGACTGCCCGACCCCGACCGTCTCGACCAGGATCACCTCGCAGCCGGCCGCGTCCAGCACCCGGATCGCCTGCGGGGCGGCCCAGGCCAGCCCGCCCAGGTGACCACGGGTGGCCATGGAGCGGATGTAGACCCCCGGGTCCGAGGCGTGGTCCGACATCCGCACCCGGTCGCCGAGCAGCGCCCCGCCCGAGAAGGGCGAGGACGGGTCCACGGCCAGGACGCCGACCCGCTTGCCGGCCTTGCGGTACGCGGACACGAGCGCCGAGGTCGAGGTCGACTTGCCGACGCCCGGCGACCCCGTCAGCCCCACCACGTACGCCCCGCCCGTCAGCGGGGCCAGCGCGGCCATCACCTCGCGCAGCTGCGGGGACGCCCCCTCGACCAGCGAGATCAGCCGGGCCACCGCTCTGGGCCGGCCCTCACGGGCCTGGGCCACCAGCTGGGGGACGTCCACCGCCGTCATACGTGCTGCGCTCCTCGGTTCTCGTACGGGATACGTGCGGGCCGCCGGGCCCTGGTACGGCTACTTGGCGACGCGGACGATCAGTGCGTCGCCCTGGCCGCCGCCGCCGCACAGCGCGGCCGCGCCGACGCCGCCGCCGCGGCGCTTGAGCTCCAGCGCCAGGTGCAGCACCACGCGGGCTCCGGACATGCCGATCGGGTGCCCCAGGGCGATGGCGCCACCGTTGACGTTCACCTTTTCCGGGGTCACGCCGAGGTCCTTCATTGACTGCACGGCGACCGCCGCGAAGGCCTCGTTGATCTCGATGAGGTCCAGGTCGGAGACCTCCAGGCCCTCCTTCTTCAGGGCGTGCAGGATCGCGTTCGACGGCTGCGACTGGAGCGAGTTGTCGGGGCCGGCCACGTTGCCGTGGGCGCCGATCTCGGCGATCCACTCCAGGCCGAGCTCCTCCGCCTTCGCCTTGCTCATCACGACCACGGCGGCGGCGCCGTCGCTGATCTGGGAGGAGGTGCCGGCGGTGATCGTGCCGTCCTTCGCGAAGGCCGGACGCAGCTTGCCGAGGGACTCCACGGTGGTCTCGGGGCGGATGCCCTCGTCGGTGGAGAAGATCACCGGGTCGCCCTTGCGCTGCGGGATCTCCACGGGGACGATCTCGGCCTCGAAGACGCCGTTCTTCTGCGCGGCCGCGGCCCGCTGGTGCGAGGCGGCGGCGAACTCGTCCTGCGGGGCCCGCTCGATGCCCAGGCGGGTGTTGTGCTTCTCCGTGGACTCGCCCATCGCGATGTTCTCGAAGGCGTCGGTGAGGCCGTCGTAGGCCATCGCGTCCAGCATCTCGACGGCGCCGTACTTGAAGCCCTCACGCGACTTGGGCAGCAGGTGCGGGGCGTTGGTCATGGACTCCTGACCGCCCGCGACCACGATGTCGAACTCCCCGGCGCGGATCAGCTGGTCGGCCAGCGCGATCGCGTCCAGGCCCGAGAGGCACACCTTGTTGATCGTGAGCGCGGGCACGTTCATCGGGATGCCGGCCTTGACGGCCGCCTGGCGGGCGGGGATCTGGCCCGCGCCGGCCTGCAGCACCTGGCCCATGATCACGTACTGGACCTGGTCGCCGGAGATCCCGGCCCGCTCCAGCGCGGACTTGATGGCGAAGCCGCCGAGGTCGGCACCCGAGAAGGACTTCAGCGAGCCGAGCAGCCGCCCCATGGGCGTGCGGGCCCCGGCGACGATCACAGAAGTGGTGTTGTTCGATCCGGACATGAGGCACAGCCCCTTGGATGAGGAGTGAACGAGGGTTTACGTGAATGTACTGGGCGGTACCGCAGCGGTCACCGGGGTGCCGGTGTGATCGCGCGCACGTTGCGTGACGACCCCCTTCGGCGGTGCACTGTCACCATGCTGACAAGAATCGACCACATCGGGATCGCCTGCTTCGACCTGGACAAGACTGTCGAGTTCTACCGTGCCACGTACGGCTTCGAGGTGTTCCACTCCGAGGTCAACGAGGAGCAGGGTGTCCGCGAGGCCATGTTGAAGATCAACGAGACCTCCGACGGCGGCGCCTCGTACCTCCAGCTCCTGGAGCCCACCCGCGAGGACTCCGCCGTCGGCAAATGGCTGGCCAAGAACGGCGAGGGCGTCCACCACATCGCCTTCGGCACCGAGGACGTCCAGGGCGACTCCGAGGCCATCCGCGGCAAGGGCGTCCGCGTCCTCTACGACCAGCCCCGCACCGGCTCCATGGGCTCTTCCATCACCTTCCTGCACCCCAAGGACTGCCACGGCGTTCTCACCGAACTGGTCACCTCGAACCCCGAGCACTGACGGACCACTGATGGCCCGATTCCCCGGCCGGTAGAGTGGCCATGGCTCGGCCGGGGTTCGGTGCGGAGACGGGGTCGGGGCCTGTGACCCCTGCCCCGGTATCTGACACCATTCCCCCGGGGGCGTCGTTCAGCGGGCGAGCGATGCTCATGGGAGTGAGCTTGCGACCAGGGGACGGATGGGACCGCGCTGTGCGGGGCTACGAAAGCCAGGAGAGCCATCAGGCCGAGGCCGACCATCTCTCGCGCTTCGAGGCCGAGATGGAGCGGCTGAAGAAGGAGCGCGGGAAGGCCGTCCAGCACGCCGAGGACCTGGGATACCAGGTGGAGGTGCTGCGCGCCAAGCTTCACGAGGTACGGCGCGCTCTGGCGTCCCGCCCCGCCTACGACGGCGCGGACATGGGGTACCAGGCGGAGCAGCTGCTCCGTAACGCCCAGGTCCAGGCGGACCAGATGCGCTCGGACGCCGAGCGCGAGCTTCGTGACGCCCGGGCCCAGACCCAGCGCATCCTGCAGGAGCACGCCGAGCACCAGGCGCGCCTGCAGGCCGAG
Source organism: Streptomyces spororaveus (assembly GCF_016755875.1). Lineage (NCBI taxonomy): Bacteria > Bacillati > Actinomycetota > Actinomycetes > Kitasatosporales > Streptomycetaceae > Streptomyces > Streptomyces spororaveus. The sequence continues at coordinate 3,004,346 of NZ_BNED01000005.1, forward strand.
CTGCACGCCGAGGCCGTCAACCGCCGCCAGCGCCTGGACCAGGAGCTGGGCGAGCGGCGGCAGACCGTCGAGGCCCACGTCAACGAGAACGTGGCCTGGGCCGAGCAGTTGCGCGCCCGTACGGAGGCGCAGGCCCGCCGGCTCATGGAGGAGTCCCGCGCCGAGGCGGAGCAGTCCCTGAACGCCGCCCGCGCCGAGGCCGCCCGGGTCGCCGAGGAGACCCGGCGCCGGATGGCCGCGGACGCGGAAGCCGCCCGCGCCGAGGCCGAGGCCACGCTGCTGCGCGCCCGCAAGGAGGCCGAGCGGCTGCTGACCGCCGCCTCCTCGCAGGCCCAGGAGGCCAGCGAGCACGCGGAGCGGCTGCGCTCCACCACCACCGCCGAGGCCGAGCACACCCGCCAGCAGACGCTGGACCTGGGCCGGCTGGCCGAATCCCGGGTGCAGGAAGCCGATGCGGCGCTGCGCGAGGCCCGTGCCGAGGCGGAGAAGGTCCTCGCGGAGGCCAAGGAGAGCGCCACCCGGCAGCTGGCGTCGGCGGAATCCGTCAACGAGCAGCGCACCCGCACGGCCAAGGAGCAGGTCGCCCGGCTGGTCGGCGAGGCCACCAAGGAGGCCGAGGCCCTCAAGGCGGAGGCCGAGCAGGCCCTGGCCGACGCCCGCGCGGACGCCGAGCGGCAGCGCACCGTGGCCGGCGAGCAGGCCCGTACGGCCGCGGCCGAGGACATGGCGGCGCAGCTGGCGAAGGCCGCCCGCACCGCCGAGGACGTACTGAACAAGGCCTCGGAGGACGCCCGGGCCACCACCCGGGCCGCGTCCGAGGAGGCCGAGCGGATCCGCCGCGAGGCCGAGACCGAGGCCGACCGGCTGCGCCTGCAGGCGGCGGCCACGGCCGACGAGCTCAAGGGCGCCGCGAAGGACGACACCGAGGAGTACCGGGCCCGCACGGTCGAGCTCCAGTCGGAGGCCCGGCGGCTGCGCGGCGAGGCCGAGCAGCTGCGCGCCGAGGCCGTCGCCGAGGGCGAGCGGATCCGCGGCGAGGCCCGCCGCGAGGCCGTCCAGCAGATCGAGGAGGCGGCCCGGACCGCCGAGGAGCTGCTCGGCAAGGCCAAGTCGGACGCCGACGAGCTGCGCGGCGGCGCGACCGCCGAGAGCGAGCGGGTGCGCGCCGAGGCCGTGGAGCGGGCCGGCACGCTGCGCAAGCAGGCCGAGGAGACGCTGGAGCGGACCCGCGCCGAGGCCGAGCGCCTGCGCGCCGAGGCCGAGGAGCAGGCCGAAGCCGTACGGGCCGAGGCGGACGCGGCGGCCCTCGCCCGGCGCCAGGAGACCGAGCAGGCGCTGGCCGCCAAGCGCGCGGAGGCCGACGAGGAGCTCGTACGGCTGCACACGGAGGCCGAGACCCGGCTGGCGACGGCCGAGCAGACGCTGCGCGACGCCCGCGGAGCGGCGGAGAACATCCGCCGGGAGACCACGGAGGAGAACGACCGGCTGCGCGCCGAGTCGGCGGAGCGGATCCGCACCCTGCAGACGCAGTCGGAGGCCGAGGCCGACCAGCTGCGCACCGACGCGGCGCAGGACGCCGGCCGGGTGCGCGCGGAGGCCGAGCAGTCCGCCGTGCGGTTGCGCGGCGAGGCCGAGGCGGAGGCGGAGCGGGTGCGCTCCGAGGCCCAGGAGACCGCGGACCGGCTGCGCGCGGAGGCGAAGGCCGCCGCCGAGCGGGTCGCCGAGGAGGCCGCGGAGGCGCTGGCCGCCGCGCAGGAGGAGGCCGCCCGGCGCCGCCGGGAGTCCGAGGAGACCCTGGCTTCGGCGCGGACCGACGCGGACAGCGAGCGGGCCCAGGCCCGCGAGCAGAGCGAGGAACTGCTGGCGCAGGCCCGCAAGCGCTCCGAGGAGGCGCAGGCCGAGGCGGTCTGGCTGACCGAGGAGGCCGAGCGGCGCGCGTCGGAGGTCGTGTCGGCGGCCGAGGCCACCGCGCAGCAGGTGCGGGACTCCGTGGCCGGGCTGCACGAGCAGGCCGAGGAGGAGGTCTCCGGGCTGCGCAGCGCCGCCGAGCACGCGGCGGAGCGTACGAAGACGGAGGCCGAGGAAGAGGCGGCCCGGGTCCGTTCGGACGCCTACGCGGAGCGGGAGCGGGCCACCGAGGACGCCAACCGGATCCGCGGCGAGGCGCGGGCCGAGACGGACGCTGCGAAGGCGCTGGCGGAGCGTACGGTCGGCGAGGCGATCGCCGAGGCGGAGCAGCTGCGCGCCGACACCGCCGAGTACGCGCAGCGGGTGCGCACGGAGGCCACGGACGCGCTGGCCTCCTCCGAGCGGGACGCGGCCCGGACCCGGGCGGACGCCCGGGAGGACGCGAACCGCATCCGCGGCGAGGCGGCGGAGTCCCTGGAGGCCTCCCGCGCCGAGGGCGCGCGGATCACGGCCGAGGCGACGGCGGAGGCCGAGCGGCTCACCGAGGAGACCCGCGCCGCGAACGCGGCCACCGTCGGCGAGGCCGAGGCGGAGGCCGGGCGGATCACCGCCGAGGCGGCCGAGGCCGCCGAGGCCACCCGTACCGAGGCCGCGAACGTCCTGGACGAGGCACGGGCCGAGGGCAACCGGCTGCGTACCGAGGCCGCGGAGCAGGCAGACCGGCTCATCACCGAGGCCTCGGCGGAGGCGGACCGGCTCACCGAGGAGACCCGCGCCGCGAACGCGGCCACCGTGGGCGAGGCGACGGTGGAGGCCGAGCGGCTCACCACTGCGGCGGCCCGGCTCAAGGCGCAGGCGGCCGAGACCCTGGCGAGCGCCGAGCGCGACGCCGCACGGATCATGGTCGACTCGCGTGCCGAGGGCGACCGGCTGATCGACGAGACCCGTGTGGCCAACGAGGCCACCGTCGGCGAGGCCGCGGCGGAGGCCGACCGGGTCCGCGCCGAGGCGGCCCTGGTGCTGGAAGAGGCCCGTGCGGAGGGCGGCCGGATCATCGGCGAGGCCACCGCGGAGGCGGACCGGGTCACGGTCGCGGCGAACGAGACCCTGGCGGCCGCCGAGCGCGACGCCGAGCAGACGCTGGACGAGGCGCGCGCCGAGGCGAACCGGCTGCGCACCGAGGCGGCCGAGCAGGCGGACCGGCTCGTCACGGAGGCCGTGTCCGAGACGGAGAAGCTCACCGAGCAGACCCGCAAGGACAACGAGCGCACGGTCGGTGAGGCGGCCGCCGAGGCCGAGCGGCTGCGCGCGGACGCGTCGGAGGCGCTGTCCTCGGCGCAGGAGCACGCGACCCGTACCCGGTCGGAGGCCGAGCGGGTCAAGGCCCAGGCCGCGGCCGAGGCCGAGCGCATCCGCGGGGAGGCCCGTACGGAGTCCGAGCGGCTGCTGGACGAGGCCCGCGAGGCGGCCAACAAGCGCCGCAGCGAGGCCGCGGAGCAGGTCGACCGGCTCATCACGGAGGCCTCGGCGGAAGCCGAGAAGCTCACGGCCGAGGCGCAGAAGCAGGCCCTCGCCGCCACCACGGCGGCCGAGGAGCAGGCCGACGCGATGGTCGACGCGGCCCGCAAGGAGGCCGTGCGGATCACCTCCGAGGCCACCGTCGAGGGCAACTCCATGGTGGAGAAGGCCCGTACGGACGCGGACGAGCTGCTGGTCGGCGCGCGCACGGACGCGGCCGCCATAAGAGAGCGGGCGGAGGAGCTGCGCGGCCGCGTCGAGGGCGAGGTCGAGGAGCTGCACGAGCGGGCCCGCCGGGAGTCGGCCGAGCAGATGAAGTCGGCCGGCGAGCGCGTGGACAAGCTGGTGCGCGCGGCGACGGAGCAGAGCGTCGAGGCCGAGGCGAAGGCCAAGGAGCTGGTGTCGGACGCGAGCAGCGAGGCGAGCAAGGTGCGCATCGCGGCGGTCCGCAAGGCGGAGGCGCTGCTCAAGGAGGCCGAGCAGAAGAAGGCGGAGCTGGCCCGGGAGGCCGAGAGCGCGCTCGCGCAGGCCAAGTCGGAGGCCGAGCAGATCGTCGAGGAGGGGCGCCGTGAGCTGGAGGTCCTGGTGCGCCGTCGCGAGGACATTCAGGCGGAGATCTCCCGTGTCCAGGACGTTCTTGAGGCGTTGGAATCATTCGAGGCGCCTTCGGGCGGCGGCAAGCCGGCGATCGGCGGCCAGGGTGCGGGGGGCGTGAAGGCAGGCGTGACCGCGGGATCCACTCGTTCGGGTGGCAAGGCGTCGGAGGGGTAGCCAAACGCTCCGGAGTGTGTGCACCTGATGAAGGTTCAGGCGAACGGGTGACAAGCATTCTGCCGCCCTGCCACTCAAAAGGGGTGTCATTGTCCAGATCAAACGCGGATTGACTCGATGACACGCCGTCTGGGCGCCTAGGATTCCTCTAACACCTCACGTAGCACCTCATCGGTCTCATTCGACAGGAACCCCATGAGCGACACTTCCTCCCCCTTCGGCTTCGAGCTCGTGCGGCGTGGTTACGACCGTGGTCAGGTGGACGACCGCATTACCAAGCTGGTCTCCGACCGCGACAGCGCCCTTGGACGTATCAACTCTCTGGAAAAGCGGATCGAGGAGTTGCACCTCGAAACGCAGAACGCCCAGGCCCAGGTGAACGACGCCGAGCCGTCGTACGCCGGCCTCGGCGCCCGGGTCGAGAAGATCCTGCGGCTGGCCGAGGAGGAGGCGAAGGACCTGCGCGAGGAGGCCCGTCGCGCGGCCGAGCAGCACCGTGAGCTCGCCGAGTCGGCCGCCCAGCAGGTGCGCAACGACGCCGAGTCGTTCGCCGCCGACCGGAAGTCGAAGGCGGAGGACGAGGGCGTCCGCATTGTCGAGAAGGCCAAGGGTGACGCCTCCACCCTGCGCGCCGAGGCCCAGAAGGACGCGGCCTCCAAGCGCGAGGAGGCCGACGCCCTCTTCGAGGAGACCCGCGCGAAGGCCGCTCAGGCCGCCGCGGACTTCGAGACCAACCTGGCCAAGCGCCGTGAGCAGTCCGAGCGCGACCTGGCCTCCCGTCAGGCCAAGGCCGAGAAGCGCCTCGCGGAGATCGAGCACCGCGCCGAGCAGCTGCGCCTGGAGGCCGAGAAGCTGCGTACGGACGCGGAGCGCCGGGCGCGTCAGACCGTGGAGACCGCGCAGCGCCAGGCCGAGGACATCGTGGCCGACGCCAACGCCAAGGCGGACCGCATCCGCAGCGAGTCCGAGCGCGAGCTGGCGGCGCTCACCAACCGCCGCGACTCGATCAACGCGCAGCTGACCAACGTCCGCGAGATGCTGGCGACGCTCACCGGTGCGGCCGTCGCTGCGGCCAACCCGATCGTGGACGACGAGCCCGTCACCCGCGGCGTCCCGGCGCAGCAGAGCCGCTGATCGCCCACGGGCAGAGCACGGCACCGGGCATCCGCCCGATCGAGGGCCCTATGTCACCCGTTTGAGGTGGCGTAGGGCCCTCGGGCGTTCTAGCGTGGCCGCATGATCGAGCTTGAGGGCCTTACCAAACGATTCGGTACGACGACCGCCGTGGACCACCTCAGCTTCCAGGTCCGACCGGGAGTCGTGACCGGCTTCCTGGGCCCGAACGGCGCGGGCAAGTCCACGACGATGCGCATGATGCTCGACCTCGACAACCCGACCAGCGGCACGGTCCGGGTGTACGGGAAGCACTACCGCGACCTGGCGGAGCCTCTGAAGCACGTCGGGGCGCTGCTGGACGCGAAGGCCATGCACGGTGGCCGGAGTGCGTACAACAACCTTCTCTGCCTGGCCCAGTCGAACCGCATCCCGCGGCAGCGGGTCGACGAGGTGCTGGATCTGGTCGGTCTGACCGCCGTGGCGAAGAAGAAGTCCAAAGGATTTTCGCTCGGAATGAGCCAACGGCTGGGAATCGCCTCCGCATTGCTGGGCGATCCGGAAATCCTGATGTTCGACGAACCGGTCAACGGCCTGGATCCGGAAGGAATTCTCTGGATCCGCAATCTGATGAAGGGCCTCGCGGCGGAGGGGAGGACGATCTTCGTCTCGTCCCATCTGATGAGCGAAATGGCACTGACCGCAGATCATCTGGTCGTCATCGGACGGGGAAAGCTGCTGGCAGACCTGCCGATGGCCGATTTCATCCAGCAGAACTCGCGCAGCTACGTGCGGCTGCGCTCCCCGCAGCAGGAGCGGCTGAAGGACATCCTGCACGAGGCCGGGATCAACGCCGTGAGCGTTCCGGCCACCGGGACCCTGGAGATCGACGACATGAGCGCGGAACAGCTCGGCGAGCTGGCCGCCCAGCACCAGATCGTGCTGCACGAACTCAGCCCGCAACGGGCTTCACTGGAGGAAGCGTTCATGCGCATGACGGCGGACTCGGTCCAGTACCACGCCCACGCACCGGGCATGGCCGCCGACAACCCGGCCCGGCCGGCCGACGTCCCCGCCTGGGGCGCCGGCTTCGAGGCGACCCGCAAGGGCGGTGAGTGAGCATGGCCTTCACCGCCGTCCTCCAGTCCGAGTGGACCAAGATCCGCACGGTCGCCTCCACCAGCTGGACCCTCGCCCTGGCCCTGATCGTCACCGCCGGCTTCGGCGCCCTGATCTCCACCGCGGTCGCGGCGGGCTTCAACGACATGAGCGAGATCGAGCGGGCCACCTTCGACCCCACCCTGGTGAGCTTCGCCGGCATGCAGTTCGGCCAGCTCGCGATGATCGTCTTCGGCGTGCTGGTGGTCAGCACCGAATACAGCACGGGCATGATCCGCACCTCACTGGCCGCCGTACCCGCCCGCGGGGGTTTCCTGTCCGGCAAGCTCACCGTGGCCACGGCGCTGTCCCTGCTGGTCGGACTCCTGACCAGCTTCGTGTCGTTCTTCCTCAGCCAGGCGATCCTGGGCGGCCACGGCACCGGTCTCGGCGGGGAGAACGTCCTGCGCGCGGTGGTCGGCGCCGGCGTGTACATGGCGCTCATCGCCCTGTTCTCCATGGGGGTCGCGACCATGCTGCGCAGCTCGGTCGCCTCGATCAGCATCCTGATCCCGTTCTTCCTGATCGTCACGAACCTCCTCAACGCCTTCGAGGCGACCCGTGAATACGGTCAGTACCTGCCCACCGCGGCCGGGTCGAAGATCATGCAGGTCGTACCGAACGCCATGGGCAGCGCCGAGAGCCCCTACGGTCCGTGGGGCGGGCTCGGGATCATGCTCCTGTGGGTGGCCGCATCGGTACTCGGGGGCTACCTGGTCCTCCGGAAGAGGGACGCCTGACGTCCGGCCCCCTCCTGAAGGACTACGGGTCATGCCAGGGTCGGCCTCGGGGGCGGCTCAGGGATCCGGCCCGGGACGGAACCAGAGGAACCTCGTTATCCTCTTAACCCTTACGCGGGCGAAAGTCGTCCCGGCCTGGTAAGGGGCAGCAAGATGATCGAGGCAGTCGGCCTGACCAAGCGCTTCGGCGCGAAGACCGCCGTCGACCAGCTGTCCTTCCAGGTCAAGCCGGGTCACGTCACGGGATTCCTGGGGCCAAACGGCTCCGGCAAGTCCACCACCATGCGCATGATCGTGGGCCTGGACCGGCCCACGTCCGGCCACGTCACCATCAACGGCCGGCCCTTCCGGGAGCTGCCGAACGCCCAGCGGCACGTGGGGGCGCTGCTCGACGCCAAGGCCGTGCACGGCGGCCGCCGGGCCCGCTCCCACCTGCTGTCCATCGCCCAGCTCTCCGGGATCCCCGAGAAGCGGGTGGACGAGGTACTGGCCGTGGTCGGCCTCCAGGACGCCGCCCGGCAGCGTACGAAGGGCTTCTCGCTCGGCATGGGCCAGCGGCTCGGCATCGCCACCGCCCTGCTCGGCGACCCGCAGGTGCTCCTGTTCGACGAGCCGGTCAACGGGCTCGACCCCGAGGGCATCCTCTGGGTCCGCAACCTCATGCGCCGCCTCGCCTCCGAGGGCCGCACGGTCCTCGTCTCCTCGCACCTGATGAGCGAGATGGCGCTGACCGCCGACCACCTGATCGTCATCGGCCGGGGGCGGCTGCTGGCCGACATGGGTACCCAGGATTTCATCGCGCACAACTCGGCCGGATTCGCTCGGGTGCGCGCGGCCGACACTGATCGCGATGGCCGGGAGACGCTGGGCAAGGCCCTCGCCAAGGCCGGCGGGCGGGTCCTCCAGGAGCCCGGCGGAGCACTCCGCGTGACGGGGCTGGAGCTGCCGCGGATCTCGGACCTCGCGCACGAGGCAGGCGTACGGCTGTGGGAGCTGTCACCGCACCGGGCCTCGCTGGAGGAGGCGTACATGCGGATGACCCAGTCCGAGGTCGAGTACACCTCCACGGACGACCCGCGGGCCGAGCTGTGGGAGCCGGAGCCGTTCGCCCTGCCCGCCTGGGAGGAGGAGGCGGAGGCCACGGCCCCGGAGGTCCCGCAGACCGGCTTCTACGCTCCCCCGCCGCCCGGGGCGGGCGGGCAGCCCTTCCTGATGCCCAGCAAGCCGGGCGAGCTCGCGAGCACCGCCAGGAACACCACCCCGCGCACCCCCGAGGACACCCGATGACCCCGACGACCACGACGGCGGAGCAGCCCGGGGGCTACAGCTCCCCCCTGGCCACGCCGCGGCCGCACCTGGGGCACGCCCTGGCCTCGGAGTGGACCAAGCTGGTCTCGCTCCGCTCCACCCTGTGGACGCTGGGCTCGCTCGTGCTGACCGTGGTCGGTATCGGCCTGCTCGTCGTCAGGCAGACCGCGGACGAGGACTTCGCCCAGATCAACTTCACCACGCCCGCCCTGATCGGCCTGCTGGTGGGCCAGCTCGCGGTGATCGTCCTCGGCGTGCTGACCATAAGCTCGGAGCACGGCACGGGGCTGGTGCGGACCACCTTCACGGCCGCCCCGGACCGGTACCGGGTGCTCACCGCGAAGTACCTCGTCTTCAGCATGACGGCCTTCGTCGCCACCACGCTGTCGGTCTTCGTGGTCGGGGTGACCGCTGCGGTCGCCCGCGGCGGCACCGCCTCCGGCCCGCACGCGGCCGACGAGTGGTTCGGGGCGCTGCTCGGCTGCGGCTACGTCACGCTGCTCGGCGTGCTCGCGCTCGCGATCGGCGCGCTGGTGCGGCACTCGGCCGGGGGGATCGCCGTGATGCTGGGCCTGGTCACGCTGCCGCCGGTGATCGGGGCCATGCTCAGCATGTGGCCGTCCGTCGAGCCCGTCGGGCGGCTCGTCCTGCGGCACAACGTGCCGGTGGCGATGATGCAGCTGTTCGGCCTGCCCGAGGGCGGCGACCTCGGCCCGTCGCCGAGCAACCTCTCGCACCTGGCACTGATCGTGCTGGTCACCGGCGCCGCGGTGACCGCCTCGTACGTGATCGTCGGCCGCCGGGACGTGTAGGGGTCCCCGGCCGGGGAGGTGGCGCCGGTTCAGTACCGGGGAGCGTTGCGGGACCGCTGCACCTTCGAGGTGCGGCGGTCCTTCGCGTTCCAGCAGGCCTTGTGCCAGTGCCGGCGGTCGTCCACGCCGCCGTACTCGGGCCAGGCCACCAGGTGCGGGGTGCCGGAGGGGATCTCCTGGTCGCAGCCGGGGCAGCGGTAGCGCTTGCCGGCCGCGCTCGCGCCGGCCACGTGGCGGACCTTCCAGTCCTCGCCCTGGTACTCCTCCGTGCGCTCCAGCCCGTAGCGGTCGAGGCCGGTGCTGGGGCGTTCGTCCGGGGTCTCGCCGCCCCTGGGGCGGTTGTTGCGCGGTGACACGTATACCTCACGGATGGGCGGACGGCAGTGACTTTCTCCCAGACTACGCGCAGCGAGGCCGGGTACCCGCAGGGTTGCCGGGGAAGGGGGCCGCGCGAAACGCAGTGGCCCGACAATCCCAATAACTTTCCTGTCAGCCCGTGCCTTTGGCACGTGTCAGACGTTGTTGCCATAGGAAGAACCGGTCCACCTGGGGGAGGCCGCGTCAGCCGCGAGGAGGCTAAAGGCGATGCGCGTAGGAGCGTTTGTACTGGCGGCCCAGTTCCCGGGCCAGGGACAGGGCGAGGCACTGCACCGGGCGGTGCGGACCGCCGAAGTGGCCGAGGAGGCCGGGCTCGACTCGGTCTGGCTCGCCGAGCACCACTTCGTCCCGTACGGGGTCTGCCCGTCGGCGGTGACCCTGGCGGCCCTGCTGCTGGGCCGGACCCGGCGCCTGCGGGTGGGCACGGCGGTGAGCGTGCTGCCGAGCACGCACCCGGTGGCGCTCGGGGAGCAGGCGGCCCTGCTGCACATGACCTCGGGCGGCCGGTTCACCCTCGGGGTGGGCCGCGGCGGGCCGTGGGTCGACCTGGAGGTGTTCGGGGGCGGCCTGGAGAGTTACGAGAACGGCTTCCCGGAGGCCCTGGACCTGCTGCGGCGCTGGCTGACGGAGGCGCGGGTGGGCGCCGCCGGCGAGCGGTACGGATTCCGCGAGGTGGCCGTCGTACCGCGCCCCTCGGAGTCCCTGGACGGGGACACGGCCGGGCCCGAGGTGATCGTGGCCTGCACCTCGCCGTCGTCGGTGCGGATGGCCGCGGAGCGCGGGCTGCCGATGCTCCTCGGCATGCACTGCGGGGACGAGAGCAAGGCCGAGATGGTCGCGCTGTGGCGCAGCACGGCGCTGGCGGCAGGCCACTCGCGCGAGCACGTGGCCGGCGCGGGCCACGTGTCGGCCGGGGTGTGCCAGATCGCGGACCGTACGGCGGACGCGCGCGAGACCCTGCTGAAGGCGATGCCGGGCTGGCTGAGGCAGGGCCTCGACGCGCATGTGACCGTGGACGGCCGGGCCCGCGCGATGCGGGATCCGGTCGCCTACACGGAACTCCTGTGCGACCTGCACCCGGTGGGCACCCCGGAGGTGGCGGCGGACCGGCTGGCGGCCACGTCGGCACGGACGGGCATCACGCGCTTCGCCCTCCTGACGGAGGGCTCCGGTGATCTCGCCGCGACGGAGGAGAACGTACGCCGGCTCGGCGCCGATGTCCTTCCCCGCCTCGGCTGAGACCTCCCGGCTCGACACCCGGGCCGCTTCATCCGGACCACGCCCAGGCGGCATGATCCGGAAGAGGCGGCCGGGACACGGCCGGCACGGCCTAGCAGTCCCGCAGCTCCGGCGACTGGTTGAGCAGCTGACCACGGATCGAAGTGAACTTGGCCAGCCGGTCGTCCACCGAGGGATCCAGCGGGAACACCGCCACCCGGTGACAGTTCTGGAATGCCAGGCGCACTCCGAAGTGCCGCTGCAGCGCACCGCGTATCGCGTCACTCGCGAGAGCGCGCAGCAGCTGCCCTCGCGCCTGCTCGTCCGGCGGCGGCGTCTGGTTGTCGGCGAACTCTCCGCCGTCCACCTTCAGCTGAGCCACCAGCGAGCTGATCATCTCCCAGGCGAAGGGCAGGGAGGTCCGGACGCAGTCGACGAAAGCGGCTTCGTCGACCTCGCCTCGCTCGGCCTGTTCGAGTAGGGCCGGTGAGACGTCGAGCGACATGGGTTCTCCTCTCGCGACCCCGGCTGTTTGGGTTGCCGGAGTCTTACGGGCAGGGAAGGAGATCGCGACGCAGAGTGCACGCTCGACAACCTCCCGCTCACCACGGTAGGCGTCCCATCGGTGACGCACCAGGAGAATGCGCATACAACGCGCCATCGGCGAACGGGGCTTTCAGGGGCGAATCGCGTGAAGGCCTTCTCGTCGAGTAGCGTTGCCGACCATGCGTCTCGTCATTGCCCGCTGCTCCGTCGACTACGCGGGCCGGCTCACCGCCCATCTGCCCTCGGCACCCCGTCTCATCCTCGTGAAGGCCGACGGCAGTGTCTCGATCCACGCGGACGACCGAGCGTACAAACCGCTCAACTGGATGTCCCCGCCGTGCACCCTCAAAGAGGGGAGCGGCGATGAGGCCAACATCTGGACGGTCATCAACAAGGCGGGCGAGAAGCTCATCATCACCATGGAGGAAGTCCTCCACGACTCCTCCCACGAGCTCGGCACCGACCCGGGGCTCATCAAGGACGGCGTCGAGGCGCACCTCCAGGAACTCCTCGCGGACCGCATCGAAACGCTGGGCGAGGGCTACACGCTGATCCGGCGCGAGTACATGACGGCGATCGGCCCGGTGGACATCCTGTGCCGGGACGCCTCGGGCGCGACGGTGGCCGTGGAGATCAAGCGCCGCGGCGAGATCGACGGTGTCGAGCAGCTGACCCGCTACCTCGAACTCCTCAACCGCGACCCGCACCTGGCCCCCGTCCGGGGCATCTTCGCGGCCCAGGAGATCAAGCCGCAGGCGAAGGTCCTGGCGACGGACCGCGGCATGGACTGCGTGGTCCTGGACTACAACGCGCTGCGCGGCATCGAGGACGACAAGCTCCGCCTGTTCTGATCCCCCGCTCCGCACCGTACGACGGCTCCGTCCCCAGGGACGGAGCCGTCGGCGTTCACCGGTCCGTGGCCGGTGAGACGGCCGTACCCGACTGGGTGGCGGTGGTCGTCGTCGGCGACGGCACGACGCTCTCCGACGGCGAGGGCGAGGTGTCGGTGCCGGTCGGCGTGGGCGAGGCGGACGTGGTCGTCGGCGGCGTCGAGTGGGCCGGCGGCGTCGAGGACGGGCGGCGCGACGGGGTCCGGGCGGGGCTGCGGCCCGGGGTCGGGGCGACGCTCTGCCCGGGCTCCGGGGTCTGTGCCGGCGGGGCCGATACGGGCGGCTCCGGTGCAGGATCGTTCCCGCTGGTCACCCCGGTCGTGGCCGGGTCCGTCGCCGTGGAGGTGGTGGACACCGCCGGTGCCTGCGTCGGCGGCGGCGCGGTCTCGTCCGGGGAGCTCATCGCCAGGCTCACCACCGTGCCCAGCGCCACCACGGTCAGCGCGCCCGCGCCGGCCAGCAGCACGGTCCGGCGGCGGCGGCGGGCCGGAGCCGGTGCGGCGGCGGGAAGGGGCCCCGTGGGCGTGGCGGGCTTCGGGTTCAGCGGGAAGGCGTCCTCGAAGACCTCGGACAGCGTCGTGGGTGCCGCCGTGCGGGCGGTGACCGGTACGACCGGGGTCATCCGGGTCACCGCCTCGGCGGAGACCGGACCCACCGCGGCCACCGGGGGCACACGGGTGGTGGCTGCCTCGGAGGCCTCCCCTGCGGGCGGGGTGGCCGGAGCGCCCGGGGTGGCCGTGACGGCCCGGGGGGCGGAGGCGGCCCGGGGGGCGGAGGCAGCCAGGGGGGTGGAGGCGGCCGGTGCGGCCGGGAGGGCCGCCGTCTCGGCCTCCGGGGCGGCCGCCAGGGCGGCCGGTGCCTCCAGGCGCAGCGGCGGCGATCCGGCCGCCCCCGCCGTCTCCCGGTCGACGACCAGTGCCAGTGCCCGCCGCCCCGCGACCGTGCCCCGCTTGTCCGCCAGGGCGCCCTTCAGCCCGATCGAGGTCTCCAGTTCGGCCCGCGCCCGGTCCAGGCGGTCCTCGCACAGGGCCAGTACACCGAGCTCGTGGTGGAAGTACGCCTGCTCGGCGACCTCCCCGGCCTTACGCGCGGCCTCCGCTCCCGAGCGCAGCACCCGCTCCCAGGCCTCCCAGTGCAGCGAGGCCGCGAAGGCCGCAGCCGCCGTGCGGGCCAGCAGCACCGCCGCGACCACGTCCGCGCCGGCCAGCGCCGCGAGCACCGCGTCCGCCTCCGCCGCGACCCGCTCCGGAACCACCGAGGCGTGCCCCGTCCACCAGGCGTAGTGCCGGGCGGCCGTACGGGCCTCCTCCGACACGGTCTCCCCGTAGCCGACCTCCTCCAGCTGCCGTGCGACGCCCGACGCCAGCCGGTACCGCGTCCCGACGGGCGTCAGCAGCCCGCAGGCGAGCAGCTCCGCCACCGCGGTGTCGGCGTGGGTGTCCCCCACCAGCGCGGGCAGGTGCGCGTGGTGCGGCAGTTCACCGCCCAGCGCGCACGCGATCCGCAGGGCCGCGCGCGCCGACTCGCTGACCCGCGAGGCCAGCAGCTCCGCCGGGGCGGCGCCCTCGGCGAGGGTCGGCAGCGGTACGTGCACGGCGTCGCGCGGGCGCTCCTCGAAGACGCCGGGCTCCTCCTCCTCGTCGTCCTCGTCGCTGTGGTTGAGCTCGTCGCGCTGCCGCAGCAGTGCGGCGGCCTGTACGAAGCGCAGGGGCAGCCCCTCGGAGGCGAAGCGCAGGTCGCCCGCCCAGGCGGTCTCCTCGTCCGTCAGCGGCCGTCCGACGCCCGCTTCCAGGAGTTCGAGGCAGTCGGCCTTGCCCAGTCCGGCGAGGAAGACCTCCTCGATGTGCGAGTCGTCGGAGGGGGCCCTGGTGTCGGGGGTCGCGGCCAGCAGGTAGGCGCATTCGGGGGTGGCGCGCATCAGCTCGTCGAGGGCGGGCCCGCCCATCTCCAGGTCGTCCAGGAGGACGACGGCGCCTATCTCCCGTACGCGGGCCAGGAGCTCGGCCCGTCCGGGCCGCTGCCGCTCGGCCTCGTACACGGTCGCGTAGAGGGCGTGGAGCAGTTCCCCGGGCTGCTGGTGCCCGTAGCCGCAGAGCCGCACGACGCCGTCGGGCGCGAGGCCCTCGCACCGGTCGGCGACCGCGTCGAGCAGCACGCTGCGGCCGGATCCGGAGGGCCCGGTCAGCCGTACGGAACGGCCCCGGCCCAGCAGCCGGACGAGCCGCTCGCGTTCCTCCTCGCGCTCCAGCAGGGGGCGGGCGGTGACGGCGGGGCCCGGCAGTACGGGCGGCCGGGCCGCGGCGGCGCGGGCCGCGCGGGCGGCGGCGTCGCGCTTGGCGGGGCGGGCCGGCTCGGTGCCGGGGCGCAGCGGTTCGATCTCGCTGCCGTCGACGGGGTTGACGGTGAGGCTGAACTCGCCCGCGGTCAGGCTGACGACCCGCGCGGGCCCGGCCGCCGCGGGTGTCCTGGCCGCCACGGGTGCCTTGGCCGCGGTGGGCGCCGCGGGACCGCCCGTGGGCTGCTCGTTCTGCTCGCCCTGCCCCTGTGTACGGTCCATGACCCAGTCCCCCGATCGCGGGCCGCGCGCCTCGCCGTCGTACCGCCCGGCCTTGGCGCACCCGCTGTCGCTACCGGTCCGGTTTCCGCCCGAACCCTAGACCGTGGCCGGTCGTGCGGGAAACCGCAGGGGGGCGATCACCACCGGACCGTTACGTTTCCGCGGGGAACGCGGAGGTCAGCGGTCTGCCGGTCAGACGCGGGGCAGGGACTCGGCTTCCAGGCCGCCCTCGATCGCGAGGATCCGGTGCAGCCGGGTCGCGACGAGCAGCCGCTGCATCTGCGGCGGCACCCCGCGCAGGACCAGGCGCCGGCCGGTCCGGCCGGCCCGGCGGTGCGCTCCCATGATCACGCCGAGACCGGTGGCGTCCCAGGAGTCGAGCCCGGTGAGGTCGAGCACGAGATCGCCCTGGCCGTCGTCGAGGGCGGAGTGGAGGGCCGTACGGGCGTCCGCCGCGCTGCGCACGTCGAGGCGGCCCCCGACAGCGAGTTCGGCGTGGTCGCCCCTGATGTGCATGTGTACTCCCGGCGGTACTGCGTACGTATGGTCCGACAGGTCCGTGGTCGGCAACTCTCACTGCAACTGACTGCCGCACGGGCAGGGAAGTTGCCGACCGTGAGCGAACCGATACCTAATTCACCCTGAGGGGTGACGGCATTCGAACGGTGGTGCTCCGTGGCAGGGTCAGGCCTCAGTGCTTGTAGAAGCCCTGGCCGCTCTTGCGGCCGATGTCCCCGGCGTCCACCATCCGGCGCATGAGCTCCGGCGGGGCGAACTTCTCGTCCTGGGACTCGGTGTAGATGTTGCTGGTGGCGTGCAGCAGGATGTCGACGCCCGTGAGGTCGGCGGTGGCCAGGGGGCCCATCGCGTGCCCGAAGCCGAGCTTGCAGGCGATGTCGATGTCCTCGGCGGAGGCCACGCCCGATTCGTACAGCTTGGCCGCCTCGACGACCAGCGCGGAGATCAGACGGGTCGTCACGAAGCCGGCGACGTCGCGGTTGACGACGATGCAGGTCTTGCCGACGGACTCGGCGAACGCCCGGGTGGTGGCGAGGGTTTCGTCGCTCGTCTTGTAGCCGCGCACGAGCTCGCACAGCTGCATCATCGGGACGGGCGAGAAGAAGTGGGCGCCGACGACGCGCTCCGGACGCTCCGTCACGGCCGCGATCTTCGTGATCGGGATGGCGGAGGTGTTGGAGGCGAGGATCGCGTCCTCACGGACGATCTTGTCCAGGGCGCGGAAGATCTCGTGCTTGATCTCGATCTTCTCGAAGGCCGCCTCGACCACGATGTCGACGTCGGCGACCGCGTCGAGGTCCGTGGTGGTGGTGATGCGCGCGAGCGCCGCCTCGGCGTCCTCGGCCGTCAGCCTGCCCTTGGAGACGAACTTGTCGTAAGAGGCCTTGATCCCGTCCGTACCGCGGGTCAGCGCGGCCTCGGTGACATCGCGGAGTACGACGTCCCAACCCGCCTGAGCGGAGACCTGCGCGATTCCGGAACCCATGAGTCCGGCACCGATGACGGCGAGCTTCCCAGCCACTACACACCCCTCGTTTCCCTACGGCTCAGTCACGTAGCCACTCCGGCGGAGACTAGCGCCCGGGCGGTGCGGTGTGACCGTGAAGTAACACGCGTCACGTCTCAGATGACGGACATCACACCGGTACGGCCCAGCACCCCTGCCCGGCCCTCCAGTTCACCCGCCGTCCGCGGCGCACCGCTCGGCCGGGCGCCGGAGGCAGTACGTATCGGCCACGGCGCGGCTCCTCGGTTCCGGGGTTCGCGCGCCCCCGGCGGACCGTACGCGAGCGGCGGCGACCTCGCCCGGATTTTCCCCCGCGGGCCCGTCTACCCTGGCCGCATGGTGAACCTCACGCGCATCTACACCCGTACCGGCGACCAGGGCACGACCGCCCTCGGCGACATGAGCCGCACGGCCAAGACCGACCTGCGGATCTCCGCGTACGCCGATGCCAACGAGGCCAACGCGGCCATCGGGACGGCGATCGCGCTCGGCGGGCTGTCGCCGGAGGTCGTGAAGGTCCTGGTCCGCGTGCAGAACGACCTGTTCGACGTCGGCGCGGACCTGTGCACCCCGGTGGTCGAGAACCCGGAGTACCCGCCGCTGCGCGTGGAGCAGTTCTACGTGGACAAGCTGGAGGCCGACTGCGACCTCTTCCTGGAGCAGGTGGAGAAGCTGCGCAGCTTCATCCTCCCCGGCGGTGCTCCCGGCGCGGCCCTGCTGCACCAGGCCTGCACGGTGGTCCGGCGCGCCGAGCGCTCCACGTGGGCGGCGCTGGAGGTGCACGGCGAGGTGATGAACCCGCTGACCGCCACCTACCTGAACCGGCTCTCCGACCTCCTGTTCATCCTGGCCCGGGTGGCCAACAAGGAGGTCGGGGACGTGCTGTGGGTGCCGGGCGGCGAACGGTAGCCCGCCCGGCGGCGCGCTCACCCGCTCTTCGCCGGTACGGGCCGCTCCTCGGCGCCCTCGGGGGCCTTTTTCGGCCAGATCGTGTATCCGACGGCGATCAGGCCGTGGATGCCGGCCACCCGCAGGGCGCTGGACTGCCAGGCCCGGAGCGAGCTGACGTCGCCCGCGTCGCCGACGTACCAGATGGCCATCTGGAGCAGGGCCAGGGCGACGGCGGCGGCGATCACGGTGCGGACCCACAGCTTCCACTCGTGCACGGCCCGCGCCTTCCCGTACCCGGCGCCGGCCGGCTTCGGCCCCCCGGCCAGCCGGTACGCGGCGTGCCCGTCGAGCCACGTGACCGTGTAGTGGCCGTAGGCGACGGTGTAGCCGATGTAGAGCGCGGCCAGACCGTGCTTCCAGTCCGGCTCGGCGCCGTTCTTGAGGTCGAGCGTGGTAACCACCAGCAGCACCAGCTCCATCAGCGGCTCGCACAGCAGGACCGCCGCGCCCAGCGCGGGCTTCTTCGCGAGGTAGCGAAGGCCGAGGCCGGCCGCCAGCAGCACCCAGAAGCCGACCTCACAGGCGATGATCAGCGCGACGATCACGGGACTCTCCCTCCGCCAGGTTTCCGTTTCCCTCCCAGGCTCCCGTCCCGCCGGGCCGCCCGCGTCGTCGCCACTGACGACCTCTGCCTGCACCTTTCGATGTAGCCGCGCCTCGGCCCCTCCGCCGACGTGTGCGGCCCGCGCACCCTGTTGGATGGGACCGTGACCACGAAGAGCCTGCGTCCCCACCGCCACGACGTCCTCCTGGCCGTGCTCAGCCTGCTCGTGGGCCTCGTGTTCTGGTCGCTGGGGATCTACAGCAACGGCAGCCGGCACTTCCTGCCCGACTGGGCGGCCCTGGTCCCCCTCGTGGCCCTC
This sequence comes from Streptomyces spororaveus, assembly GCF_016755875.1. Lineage (NCBI taxonomy): Bacteria > Bacillati > Actinomycetota > Actinomycetes > Kitasatosporales > Streptomycetaceae > Streptomyces > Streptomyces spororaveus. The sequence goes on from NZ_BNED01000005.1 coordinate 3,022,602, forward strand.
TCCTCGATGGAGCTGCTGCGCCGCACCCGGCCGGGGCTGACCCTGACCGTCGGCACCGTCGGGGTGGTCGCCGACCAGTTCACGGTCGGCAGTCTCGCCACCATCGTCATCTTCACCGATCTGATGTACGCCGCCGTCGTGTACGGCACACCGGCCTCGGCGCGTCGGCTCCCGGTCCACACCGGCCTGCTCACCGTCATCGTCACCATCGTCTCCGTGGCCTGGCTGCGCACCCCGCAGGCCCTGCTGATCGGCGTGATCACCGGCATCGTGAGCTTCGCCCCGGCACTGACCGGCGCCACGCTGCGCAACCACCGCGAGGCCGCCGTGGCCGCCCGGCTGCGCGCCGAGCAGACCGCGCTGCTGGCCGAGATGGACCGCAGCCAGGCCGTGGCCGCCGAGCGCGCCCGGATGGCCCGGGAGCTGCACGACATGGTGGCCAACCACCTCTCCGCCATCGCCATCCACTCCACCGCCGCGCTCTCCATCGACACGGCGGCCACCAGCCGGGACGCGCTCGGGGTGATCCGCGAGAACAGCGTGCAGGGACTGGCCGAGATGCGCCGCCTAATCGGACTGCTGCGGGATGCCGGCGGTGACCAGGAGCCGGTCGCCGTGCCCTCGCTGGACGGCCTGGACGCCCTGATCGCCCAGGCCCGGACCAATGGCTCGGCGAGCGGGCTGACCTTCGTACTCCACGACGACCGGCCGTCCGGGGAACCGGCGGCGGCCCCGGTGGAGCTGGCGGCGTACCGGATCGTCCAGGAGTCGCTGACCAATGCCCTCAAGCACGCCGCCCCGGGCAGGGTCACGGTCCGCGTGGCGCACACGGACGGGCTGCTGACCGTGGGGGTGGACTCGCCCTTCGGGGACCGGCCGGGTCCCCGCGCACCGGGTTCGGGGGCCGGGCTGGTCGGCATGCGGGAGCGGACGGAGCTGCTGGGCGGAGAGTTCACGGCGGGGCGGTCCGGTGCGGTGTGGCAGGTACGGGCGACACTGCCCGCGGAGGAGAAAGCGGTGGAGGCATGACCATTCGGGTAGTGGTGGCGGAGGACCAGGGCGCGGTCCGGGCCGGGCTGGTGCTCATCCTGCGCAGCGCGGGTGACATCGAGGTGGTGGGCGAGGCCGGCGACGGGGAGGAGGCGGTGCGCCTGGCCCGCGAGCTGCGGCCGGATCTCGTCCTCATGGACGTGCAGATGCCCCGGCTCGACGGGGTGTCGGCCACCCGCCAGGTGGTGTCGGAGGGCCTGGCCGACGTCCTGGTGCTGACCACCTTCGACCTCGACGAGTACGTCTTCGGGGCGCTGCGGGCGGGCGCCGCGGGCTTCCTGCTGAAGAACGCGGACGCGGCGGAGCTGATCGCGGCGGTACGGACCGTCGCGCGCGGGGAGGGGCTGATCTCCCCGGCGGTCACCAGGCGGCTCATCGCCGAGTTCGCGGCGCCCCGTCCGGCGCGGCCCGCTCCGGCGCCGGAGCACGCCTCGGCGGTCGCCTCTCTCACCCGGCGGGAGCGGGAGGTGCTCAGCGCGCTGGGCGAGGGGCTGTCGAACGCGGAGATCGCCGTGCGACTGGAGATGGCGGAGGCCACGGCCAAGACGCACGTCAGCAGGCTGCTCGGCAAGCTGGAGCTGCGCAGCAGACTCCAAGCGGCCGTGCTGGCACAGGAGTTGGGGATATAGGCGCACAGGCGGCCACCGGTCTGGACCTCTTGACGGTTGGTCCAGACCTTTCTACGCTCGCCGCAACACTGTGGTGAGCGTGCCATGACAAAGCGTGCTCACGGGCGGCGCAGGTCCCACCCCCATGTCGCGGTCGTCCCCACGACCGCGACGGACCTACGGAGGATCACCCTTGAGCACAGCATCCCCACCCCGCACCAGGCGCACCCGGTTCTTCAGCCGAGTCGCGGCGATCGTGGCCGCGCTCGCCCTGCCCGTCACCGGCCTCGTCGCGCTGGCCGGCCCGGCCCAGGCAGCCGCCTCCGCGACGGCGACGTACACCAAGGTCTCCGACTGGGGCTCCGGCTTCGAGGGCAAGTGGGTGGTGAAGAACACCGGCACCACCACCCTCAGCAGCTGGACCGTGGAGTGGGACTACCCGGCGGGCACCTCGGTCACCTCGGCCTGGGACGCCACCGTCACCAGCTCCGGCACCCACTGGACGGCCAAGAACGTCGGCTGGAACGGCACCCTCGCCCCCGGGGCGTCCGCCAGCTTCGGCTTCAACGGCGCGGGCGGCGGCGCCCCCGGCGGCTGCAAGATCAACGGGGCCTCCTGCGACGGCGGCACCCAGCCCGGCGACACTCCCCCCACCGCTCCCGGCGCCCCCACCGCGAGCAACGTCGCCGACACCTCGCTCACCCTGACCTGGAGCCCGGCCACGGACGACAAGGGCGTCAAGAACTACGACGTCTACCGGGGCTCCGCCAAGATCGCCACGGTCACCGGGACCAGCTACGCCGACTCCGGCCTGACCAAGGGCACGACGTACACCTACAGCGTCACCGCCCGCGACACCGCCGACCAGACCGGCCCCTCCTCCGGCTCCACCACGGTGACCACGACCGGGGGCGTCATCCCCCCGGACCCGGGCGGCAAGGTCAAGCTCGGCTACTTCACCGACTGGGGCGTCTACGGCCGCAACTACCACGTCAAGAACCTGGTCACCTCCGGCACCGCGGCCAAGATCACCCACATCAACTACGCCTTCGGCAACGTCCAGAACGGCCAGTGCACCATCGGTGACGCCTACGCCGACTACGACAAGGCCTACACCGCCGACCAGAGCGTCGACGGCGTCGCCGACACCTGGGACCAGCCGCTGCGCGGCAGCTTCAACCAGCTGCGCAAGCTGAAGAAGGCCTACCCGAACATCAAGATCCTTTGGTCCTTCGGCGGCTGGACCTGGTCCGGCGGCTTCCCGCAGGCCGCCGCCAACCCGACCGCCTTCGCCCAGTCCTGCTACAACCTGGTCGAGGACCCGCGCTGGGCCGACGTCTTCGACGGCATCGACCTGGACTGGGAGTACCCGAACGCCTGCGGCCTGTCCTGCGACACCAGCGGAGCGGCCGCCTTCAAGAACCTGCTGCAGGCGACCCGCGCCAAGTTCGGCGCGAACAACCTGGTCACCGCGGCCATCACCGCCGACGCCTCCGACGGCGGCAAGATCGACGCGGCCGACTACGGCGGCGCCGCGCAGTACGTCGACTTCTACAACGTCATGACGTACGACTTCTTCGGCGCCTGGGCGGCCCAGGGGCCGACGGCCCCGCACTCCCCGCTCACCTCCTACGCGGGCATCCCGCAGGCCGGCTTCAACTCGGCCGACGCCATCTCCAAGCTCAAGGCCAAGGGCGTCGCCGGCGCCAAGCTCAACCTCGGCATCGGCTTCTACGGCCGCGGCTGGACCGGAGTGACCCAGGCGGCCCCCGGCGGCACCGCCACCGGACCCGCGCCGGGCACGTACGAGCAGGGCATCGAGGACTACAAGGTGCTCAAGACCAGCTGCCCGGCCACCGGGACCGTCGCTGGCACGGCCTACGCCAAGTGCGGCAGCAACTGGTGGAGCTACGACACCCCCGCCACGATCGCCGGGAAGATGACCTGGGCCAAGCAGCAGGGCCTCAGGGGAGCCTTCTTCTGGGAGTTCAGCGGCGACACCGCGAACGGTGAGCTCGCGAACGCGATCCACACCGGGCTGCAGTAAAGACCGAAGCCGGGGAGACGGGTCCGCCCCCGTCTCCCCGGCTTCTCGGCTTCTCGGCTTCTCGGCTTCTCGGCTTCTCGGCTTCTCGGCGTACCGGCTAGGCCACGTTCACCCGCTGGCCGGGAGGCGCCGCCTCCAGCCAGGCGAGGAAACCGGTCAGCGCGTCCTCGCTCATCGCCAGCTCCAGGCGGGTCCCCCGGTGGACACAGCCGAGCACGACGGCGTCGGAGAGCAGAGCCAGCTCCTCCTCGCCCTCCGGGGCACGGCGGGCGACGACCTCGATGGAGGACCGCTCCAGCAGCCGCCGCGGGCGCGGGGAGTACGAGAACACCCGGAACCACTCGATCCGGTCACCGCTGTAACGCGCGACCCCGTACACCCAGCCCTTGCCGGAGACGTCGGGCTCCTCGGACACGGCCCAGCGCATGCTGCAGTCGAAGGTGCCGCCGGACCGCTGGATGAGTCTGCGGCGCAGTCCGAAGACAAACAGCCCGATCACCACCAGGGTTACGACCAGGCCGCTCACAAGCAGAGCGAGGAGCATCTTCACCGACCTCCTCGCTCATCGAATACACATGAGAAAAAAACGGACCTGCATCGCCTCAGCCGCGACCCGGTCTGGAAAATTCCAGCACGGACCGCGGCTGAGGTCTGCTGAGTCCCGGCGGTCGCCCCCCGGGACTCAAACGATCAAACTCCGACGGGCATTCAGCCCGTTACGGCGCGCAGCCGGACATCAGCGCGACGCTCGGCGGCCGCGTCGGCCTCCGCCTTCGCGCGCTCCAGTGCCCGCTCCGCACGCTGGACGTCAATCTCGTCCGCGAGCTCGGCGATCTCGGCCAGCAGGGACAGCTTGTTGTCCGCGAACGAGATGAAACCGCCGTGCACCGCGGCGACGACGGTGTTGCCGTCGCTGGTACGGATGGTCACCGGGCCCGATTCCAGCACACCGAGAAGCGGCTGGTGACCGGGCATGACGCCGATGTCGCCGGACGTGGTGCGGGCGACAACAAGGGTGGCCTCGCCGGACCAGACATTGCGGTCCGCCGCGACCAGCTCGACGTGCAGCTCAGCAGCCAAGGTGGCTCCTCGGGTCACCACCCGGCGGGTCGGCCGGGTGTTGGGTCAAATTCTAATGGGCGTGGAGAGAGGGACGGGACACACCCGCCCCTCTCCCAGTACAGACACGGTCGGCGTGCGCCGGCGGCCTGCGAACCGGATGCGCTCCTCGCGGAGCGCGCCGGATCAGGAGACGCCCAGCTCCTTGGCGTTCGCCTTCAGGTCCTCGATGCCACCGCACAGGAAGAACGCCTGCTCGGGGAAGTGGTCGTAGTCACCGTCGCAGATCGCGTTGAACGCGGTGATCGACTCGTCGAGCGGAACGTCCGAACCGTCCACACCGGTGAACTGCTTCGCCACGTGGGTGTTCTGCGACAGGAAGCGCTCGACACGACGGGCACGGTGGACAACGAGCTTGTCCTCCTCGCCCAGCTCGTCGATACCGAGGATCGCGATGATGTCCTGGAGGTCCTTGTACTTCTGCAGGATCCCCTTGACGCGCATCGCCGTGGCGTAGTGGTCCGCCGCGATGTACCGCGGGTCGAGGATGCGGGACGTCGAGTCCAGCGGGTCCACGGCCGGGTAGATGCCCTTCTCGGAGATCGGACGGGAGAGAACCGTCGTCGCGTCGAGGTGGGCGAAGGTGGTCGCCGGCGCCGGGTCGGTCAGGTCGTCCGCGGGGACGTAGATCGCCTGCATCGAGGTGATCGAGTGACCGCGCGTCGAGGTGATGCGCTCCTGGAGGAGACCCATCTCGTCGGCCAGGTTCGGCTGGTAACCCACCGCGGAGGGCATACGGCCGAGCAGGGTCGACACCTCGGAACCCGCCTGGGTGTACCGGAAGATGTTGTCGATGAAGAAGAGCACGTCCTGCTTCTGCACATCGCGGAAGTACTCCGCCATGGTCAGACCGGCAAGGGCGACGCGCAGACGGGTGCCCGGGGGCTCGTCCATCTGGCCGAAGACAAGCGCCGTCTTGTCGATGACGCCGGAGTCGGCCATTTCCTCGATGAGGTCGTTGCCCTCACGGGTACGCTCACCGACGCCCGCGAACACCGACACACCGTCGTGGTTGTTGGCGACGCGGTAGATCATTTCCTGGATCAGAACGGTCTTGCCGACACCGGCACCACCGAACAGACCGATCTTTCCACCCTTGACGTACGGGGTGAGAAGGTCGATGACCTTGACGCCGGTCTCGAACATCTCGGTCTTCGACTCAAGCTCGTCGAAGCGAGGGGCCTTGCGGTGGATCGGCCAGCGCTCGGTGACGTTGGCGTTCTCCTCCGGGTAGTTCAGCACCTCACCGAGGGTGTTGAACACCTTGCCCTTGGTGAAGTCGCCGACGGGGACGGTGATGCCCTCGCCCGTGTCGGTCACCGGGGCCTGGCGGACCAGACCGTCGGTCGGCTGCATCGAGATGGTACGGACGAGGCCGTCACCCAGGTGCTGCGCGACCTCGAGGGTCAGGGTCTTCAGCGCGCCGTCCTCGGCCGGGTCGGCGACCTGGACCTTGAGGGCGTTGTAGATCTCGGGCATGGCGTCGACGGGGAACTCCACGTCGACGACCGGGCCGATGACCCGGGCGACGCGGCCCGTGGCGGCGGCCGTCTCAACAGTGGTCGTCATTACTTGTCACTCCCCGCGGTCGCGTCAGCCATGGCGCTCGCGCCACCGACGATCTCGCTGATTTCCTGGGTGATTTCGGCCTGGCGGGCCGCGTTGGCAAGCCGGGAGAGGCTCTTGATGAGGTCTCCGGCGTTGTCGGTCGCCGCCTTCATCGCACGGCGGCGGGCGGCGTGCTCGGAAGCGGCCGACTGCAGCAGTGCGTTGTAGATGCGGCTCTCGACGTAGCGCGGCAGCAGGGCGTCGAGGACGTCCTCCGCCGACGGCTCGAAGTCGAACAGCGGAAGGATCTCGCCCTTCGCACCGGTCTCCTCCGGAGCCTGGTCAAGGCTGAGCGGCAGCATCCGGCCGTCGACCGGGTTCTGCGTCATCATCGACACGAATTCCGTGTAGACGATGTGCAGCTCGTCGACGCCACCCTCGGCCGTCTCCGTCTGGATGGCTTCGATCAGCGGCCCGGCGACGCGCTTGGCGTCGGCGTAGGCCGGGCTGTCGGTGAAGCCGGTCCACGAATCCGTGACCTTGCGCTCACGGAAGCCGTAGTAGGCCAGACCCTTGCGGCCGACGATGTAGGTGTCGACGTCCTTGCCCTCAGCGCGCAGCCGCTCGGTGAGCCGCTCCGCCTGCTTGATGGCGTTCGAGGAGTAGCCGCCGGCCAGACCGCGGTCGCTCGTGATGAGCACGATCGCGGCACGGGTCGGCTGCTCGACCTCGGTCGTCAGGGCGTGCTTGGTGTTCGAACCGGTCGCCACCGCGGTCACCGCACGGGTGAGCTCGGTCGCGTACGGCATCGACGCCGCCACCTTGCGCTGCGCCTTGACGATGCGCGAGGCGGCGATCATCTCCATCGCCTTGGTGATCTTCTTGGTCGCCGTGATGGCACGGATGCGACGCTTGTAGACCCGGAGCTGCGCTCCCATGAGTCAGGTCCCTTCCGTCGTCACTTGGAGACGTTGACGGCCGGTGCGTCCTCGCCCAGGAGCTTGCCGTCCGAGGTCTCGAACTGGCGCTTGAAGCCGGCGATGGCGTCCGCGATGGAGGACAGGGTGTCGTCCGACATCTTGCCGCCGTCCGCGATGGAGGTCAGGAGGTCCTTGCGCTCGCGGCGCAGGTGCTCCAGCAGCTCCGACTCGAAGCGACGGATGTCGTTCACCGGGACGTCGTCCATCTTGCCGGTGGTACCGGCCCAGACGGAGACGACCTGCTCCTCGACGGGCATCGGCTGGTACTGGCCCTGCTTCAGCAGCTCGACCAGACGCTTGCCGCGCTCCAGCGAGGCCTTCGACGCGGCGTCCAGGTCGGAACCGAAGGCGGCGAACGCCTCCAGCTCGCGGTACTGGGCCAGGTCCAGGCGCAGACGGCCGGAAACCTGCTTCATGGCCTTGTGCTGGGCGGAGCCACCGACGCGGGAGACCGAGATACCGACGTTCAGCGCCGGGCGCTGGCCCGCGTTGAACAGGTCGGACTCAAGGAAGCACTGGCCGTCGGTGATGGAGATGACGTTGGTCGGGATGAACGCCGACACGTCGTTCGCCTTGGTCTCGACGATCGGCAGACCGGTCATCGAACCGGCGCCCATGTCGTCGGACAGCTTCGCGCAGCGCTCCAGCAGACGGGAGTGCAGGTAGAAGACGTCACCCGGGTAGGCCTCACGGCCCGGCGGGCGGCGCAGCAGCAGCGACACGGCGCGGTAGGCGTCGGCCTGCTTCGACAGGTCGTCGAAGATGATCAGGACGTGCTTGCCGGCGTACATCCAGTGCTGGCCGATGGCGGAACCGGTGTACGGCGCCAGGTACTTGAAGCCGGCCGGGTCGGACGCCGGGGCGGCGACGATCGTCGTGTACTCGAGCGCACCGGCGTCTTCCAGGGCGCCGCGAACGGACGCGATGGTCGAGCCCTTCTGGCCGATGGCGACGTAGATGCAGCGAACCTGCTTGTTCACGTCGCCCGAGCGCCAGTTGTCGCGCTGGTTGATGATCGTGTCGACGGCCAGAGCGGTCTTACCCGTCTGACGGTCGCCGATGATCAGCTGACGCTGGCCGCGGCCGACGGGCACCATGGCGTCGATGGCCTTGTAGCCGGTCTGCATCGGCTCGTGGACCGACTTACGGACCATGACGCCCGGAGCCTGCAGCTCCAGGGCGCGACGGCCTTCGGTCGCGATCTCGCCGAGACCGTCGATCGGGTTGCCGAGCGGGTCGACGACGCGGCCGAGGTAGCCCTCGCCGACGCCGACCGAGAGCACCTCACCGGTGCGCTGCACCGGCTGGCCCTCCTCGATACCGCTGAACTCGCCGAGGACGACCGCACCGATCTCGCGCTCCTCGAGGTTGAGGGCGAGACCGAGGGTGCCGTCCTCGAACTTCAGCAGCTCGTTCGCCATGGCGGAGGGCAGACCCTCCACCTTCGCGATGCCGTCGCCGGCAACGCTGACCGTTCCGACCTCCTCGCGCGAGGCCGCGTCCGGCTGGTACGACTGGACAAAGTTCTCCAGTGCGTCCCGGATCTCCTCCGGCCGGATCGTGAGCTCCGCCATCTGGGTTCCCTGCTCTCCTTGTTGGGCCTGAAGCTTCTTAGGGGTCTGGGGGCGACCCCCAGGAATCTTCTGCAAGTTCTGCACGGCCCAACCGGGCCGCTAGGAATGCTTCTGTTCTATTGGTGGCTGGTCAGCCGGCCATGCGGCGCGACGCCTCGGCGAGGCGGTCCGCGATGGTGCCGTCGATGACCTCGTCGCCGACTCGCACCGAGATCCCGCCGAGGACCTCGGGGTCCACGTCGAGGTTCAGGTGCATCTGTCGGCCGTACAGCTTGGCCAGCACAGCGCCGAGACGCGACCGCTGCACGTCGCTGAGCGGAACCGCGCTGGTCACCGTGGCGACCATGCGGTTGCGGCGCTCGGCGGCGAGCGTGGAAAGGGACTCCAGTCCCGCTTCCAGGCTACGTCCACGCGGCTGCGTGACAAGACGGATCACCAGGCGCTCGGTGACGGCGTTCGCCTTGCCGCCGAGCAGGCTGCGCAGCAGCTCGCTCTTGGCGGAGGCGGAGGCCGCACGGTCGGTCAGCGCGGAACGCAGCCCGGTGTTCGAGGACACGATCCGGCCGAAGCGGAAGATCTCGTCCTCGACGTCGTCGAGCGCGCCACCCTGCTGGGCCGCCGTGAGGTCGGCGGTGGCCGCCAGCTCCTCCAGCGCGTCCACCAGGTCGCGGGACTGCGACCAGCGCGACCGGACCATGCCGGACACCAGGTCGAGGGTTTCCCCGCCGACCTGGCCGCCGAGCAGCCGACCGGCCAGCTCGGCCTTGGCCTCGCCGGACTGCGCCGGGTCCGTGATGACCCGACGCAGCGAGACCTCACGGTCGAGCAGCGCGGTGACGGCAGCCAGCTCACCGGCGAGCTTCGCCGCGTCGACGGACGTGTTGTCCGTCAGCGCGTCGAGACGCTCACGCGCGGAGGCCAGCGCCTCGCGGCTCGCTCCGTTCATCGGGCCGCCTCGGCCTTCTCCTCAAGCTCGCTGAGGAAGCGGTCGATGGTGCGGCTCTGCCGGGCGTGGTCCTCGAGGGACTCGCCGACGAGCTTGCCGGCCAGGTCGGTGGCGAGCTTGCCAACGTCCTGACGCAGCGCCTGAGAGGCGGCCTTGCGGTCCGCCGCGATCTGGGCGTGGCCGGCAGCGATGATCTCCTCACGCTGCCGCTGGCCCTCTGCGCGCAGTTCTTCCTTGAGCGCAGTGCCCTGCTCCAGCGCTTCCTGGCGCAGGCGCGCGGCCTCGTGCCGGGCTTCGGCGAGCTGGGCCTTGTACTGCTCCAGCACGCTCTGGGCCTCGGTCTGAGCGGCCTCAGCCTTCTCGATACCGCCCTCGATGGCCTCGCGACGCTCGTCCAGAACCTTGTTGATGTTCGGGAGGAGCTTCTTCGCGAGGAAACCGAAGACGATGACGAAGGCGATCAGACCGATGACGAGCTCGGGGATCGGCGGGATGAGGGGGTTTTCCGCCTCTTCGGCCGCGAGCTGAACCAGAGGGTTCACATCAGTGCCTTCCGACTAAAGGGTCTGTTCGCTACCGGGATCAGGAGGTCGGGTAGACGAACGGCATGACCAGACCGATGAGGGCGAGCGCCTCACAGAAGGCGAAGCCGAGGATCTGGTTGGCGCGGATCAGGCCGGCGGCCTCGGGCTGGCGGGCCAGGGCCTGGGTGCCGTTACCGAAGATGATGCCGACGCCGACGCCGGGGCCGATGGCCGCGAGGCCGTAACCGATGGAGCCGAGGTTGCCCTTGATTTCGACGCCAGCAGCGAGGGTCTGGAGAGCGGACATGCCGGTTCTTCCTTCTCTTTCATGGACCGGTGGGGGTTGGCCACCGGACGACTGGTGGTTTGGGGGTGGGGCGGTCAGTGGTGCTCGGCGACGGCGCCCTGGAGGAAGCTGCAGGCCAGCAGCACGAAGACGTAGGCCTGGACAGCCTGGATGAAGAGCTCGAACGCGGTCATCACGATGACCATCACGAAGGACACGCCCGCGTAGGCGATGCCGATGCCGTTCAGCAGGTACCAGCTGGCGATCGTGAAGAGCAGCAGCAGCGTGTGACCGGCGAACATGTTCGCGAAGAGACGGACCGCGTGGGTGAAGGGGCGGACGATCACGTTCGAGAAGAACTCGATCAGCATGACCAGCGGCAGGATGCCACCCAGCGACTTGTCGTAGCCCGTGAGGTTCTTCAGGCCGCCGACGAAGCCGTGGCGCTTGAAGGTGACCGACATCCACATGAAGTAGATGACCAGGGCCATACCGGCCGGGTACGCGATGACCGCGGTCACCGGGAACTGGGCGACCGGAATGATCGACCAGAGGTTCAGGATCCAGACGAAGAAGAACGTCGCGACCATGAAGGGGACGTACTTCTCGCCCTCCTTCTTGCCCATCGTTTCGTAGACGATCCCGCGGCGGACGAAGTCGTAGCCGGCTTCGGCAACCATCTGGAGCTTCCCCGGAACCAGCTTCGGCTTGGCGAAGGCGGCCCAGAAGAATCCGACGATGATGACGGACCCGAGCAGGGCCAGGAGCATCGTCTTGTTGAAGTAGACGGCTCCGTCCATGTCGCCGAAGATCGGCTCGAACAGGAACGAGTGCAGGCCAGGAGCCGGGAAACCACAGCCGTCGAAGATGTGGCAATCGGTCTCGAAGGCGAGCACCTGCGTCGGGTCAGCACTCACCGCGGGCTCCTTCAGCGTGGCGCATAGGTACGGCAACCTCGTTGTGTCGGCGCGGCGCACAGCCGCGGTTCGGCACGGGACTGGTCTTACGGATGTGGGGGCGGCTTGCAGGCAGTGAGCCTCGCGATTGAGCAGGCGTCAGCTCAGATGCCTGCGCCCGCGATGCCGCATATGGCACCGGACGATAGCAGCATCTCGAACGCGCACTTATTCCGCCCCTACCGTTCACGACGAGGGCCCCGTGTTTTCAGGCTTCTCACCCTTGCCACCACGCTTGGTGGACTCGGGCTCGACGTAAAGGATCTTGGCCTTCATGTGCGCGCGCGTCTGCGCGGCGATCCAAGCAAGGGTCGCCGCGACGATGGTGATCGCGAATGCCCTGGGATTGAACAGCGTCGTGTCCTTGAACACGGCGACGAAGACGAAGAGCAGCAGGATCTGGGTCGTGTAGAGCGCCAGACCCATCATCTGGAACAGATGCGGCAGCGATCGGGCCGTCCGCTGCAGGATGACGAATCCGATACCCATGAACAGAATCACGACGACCGTGGCCGCGATCGCCCCGATCGCCCCCTTACCGCCCGCGACCACGCCACTGACGATGGCGGCAACAGCGCCGACGGCAGCGGTGGGTACGGCGGTGTGCAGAAGGGTTCGGGCGTCATCGGACAGCATGGCGCATGGCTCCGCGTGATGGTGGGGGTAACGGGACTCGTACAGGACGAGCGTAAGCCCGGTCCGAGAGAGGACCTCGGGCCAAGGGACCGTCGCACTACGGTCCTTCGGCTCTGTCGCCGGGTTTAGTGAACGGTATCACAAACTATTTGATGAGAGCTTTACCTGTCCGGTGTGCCGACTGTCACACATGAGAGTGACCCTGCGCGTGTGTGCGCGACGGGGAAGTGGCTTGTCTGGTAAAGGACATCCATGTCCGACATGCGCATCGGCCGTCAGTGGGTGGATTCAGCCTTACGCCGCTCGGGAAAGCGCGAACGGGGGCCCACGGCGGTCGCTCCGTTGACGCCGGAGACGCCAGCGGCGATCGGCCTGGCGGGCTGCGGCTCCGCGCCCGAGGCATCCTGGGCCGCCGCCTCCGCGGCGGCTTCGGCCGCGCGTGCGGCATGGCGGTAACGCGGCGGAACCAGACCCTCCGCCCAGCGCGGGGCGCGCGGCGTGAAGCGCGGCAGGAGCAGCAGGATCAGGCCGACCGCACTCAGTGCGGCGATCGCCATCACGATCCACATCGTGGCGGAATGCACCGAGTAGGCCACCGTGCCGAAGGCGATCAGCCCCGACCAGAAGTACATGATCATGACCGCGCGGCTGTGCGAATGGCCGAGTTCCAGCAGTCGGTGGTGGAGGTGCCCGCGGTCGGCGGCGAAGGGCGACTGGCCCTTCCAGGTACGCCGGACGATGGCCAGGACCAGGTCCGCCATCGGGATCGCGATGACCGTCAGCGGAAGGATCAGCGGAATGTAGGCCGGGAGCATCGCGTGCGTCGCGTTGCGCTCACCGCCCGCGAACAGGGCCAGCGCGTCCGGGTCGACCTGCCCGGTCAGGGAGATGGCCGAGGCGGCGAGCACCAGGCCGATGAGCATCGAGCCGGAGTCGCCCATGAAGATGCGGGCGGGGTGCATGTTGTGCGGCAGGAAGCCCAGGCACATGCCCATCAGGATCGCGGCGAAGAGGGTCGCGGGCGCGGCCGACTCGATGCCGTAGCCGAACCAGATCCGGTACGCGTAGAGGAAGATCGCGGCGGCGGCGATGCAGACCATGCCGGCGGCGAGGCCGTCCAGGCCGTCCACGAAGTTCACCGCGTTGATGGTGATCACGACGAGCGCCACCGTGAGCAGGTTGCCCTGCCACTGGGTGAGCGGGACCGTACCGATGCCCGGCACGGGGATCCACAGGATCGTCAGACCCTGCATGACCATCACACCGGCGGAGATCATCTGCGCGCCGAGCTTGATCAGGGCGTCGAGCTCGAACTTGTCGTCCAGGACCCCGACCAGCCAGATCAGGGCCGCACCGGAGAGCAGTGCGCGTGGCTCGTTCGACAGCTCGAAGACGCCGTTGAGGTTGCGCAGGTGGTCGGCGACCAGCAGTCCCGCACACAGTCCGCCGAACATGGCGATGCCGCCCAGTCGCGGTGTGGGCTCGCGGTGCACGTCGCGGGCGCGGATCTCCGGCATGGCCCCGGCCGCGATCGCGAACTTCCGCACGGGCCCGGTCAGCAGGTAGGTCACCGCGACCGTGACGCAAAGCGTCAGCAGATATTCACGCACGGGCTGCCCCAGATGTATCGCCGGCCATCTCAGCCCCACACATTAGCTGCGATGTCACCTCCATCGAGGACGCGAGGGGGCGGTATCCCGGTTCCACTACGCCCCGCTTGTCCCGCTTACTCCCCGTAAGGGGGAAATCCCGTCGTCAGCTCGCCGACCTCCGTACGTGTTTTCACGCCATCCCCGCCGACCGCCGCGGCGAACAGCGCCGCGATCCGGACCATCTCCTCCTCCCCCATCCCCTGGGTGGTCACGGCGGCCGTTCCCAGCCGGATGCCGCGCTGGTCCCCGTACGGGAGGGCGCAGGTGTCCAGCACGATCCCGGCGGCGGCCAGCCGGCCGCGGGCGGTCGGCCCGTCCACACCGAGCGGCGCCGGATCGGCGGTGATCAGATGGGTGTCGGTGCCGCCGGTGGTGAGGGTGAACCCGTGCTCCTGGAGCGCGCCCGCCAGCGCCCGGGCATTGGCGACGACCCGGTGCGCGTACGTACCGAAGGCCGGCCGGGCCGCCTCGCCGAAGGCCACGGCCTTGGCGGCGATGGTGTGCATCTGCGCTCCGCCCTGCGTGAAGGGGAACACCGCCCGGTCGATGCGCTCCGCGAGCTCGGCGCCGCACAGCAGCATGCCGCCGCGCGGCCCGCGCAGCACCTTGTGCGTGGTGGCGCAGACGACGTCGGCGTACGGGACGGGGCTGGGCGCGGCCCCGCCGGCCACCAGGCCGATCGGATGGGCGGCGTCCACGATGAGGTAGGCCCCGACCTCGTCGGCGATCTCCCGGAAGGCCGAGTACTCGGGGTGGCGCGGGTAGGAGATGGAGCCGCACACGATCGCCTGGGGCCGGTGCGCGTGCGCCAGGCGCTGCACCTGGCGGTAGTCGATGAGGCCCGTCCCGGTGTCGACGCCGTACCCGACGAAGTCGAACCACCGCCCGGAGAGGTTCGCGGGCGACCCGTGGGTGAGGTGCCCGCCGTACGGGAGCCCCATGGCCAGCACGGTGTCCCCGGGGCGCAGCAGTGCGGCGTACGCGGCCAGGACGGCGGAGGAGCCGGAGTGCGGCTGCACATTGGCGTGCTCGGCCCCGAAGAGCGCCGTGGCCCGCTCCATGGCGGTCCGCTCGGCCAGATCGGCGTACTCGCAGCCGCCGTGGTGCCGGGCGCCGGGGTACCCCTCGGCGTACTTGTTGGCGAGCGCGGAGCCGAGCGCGGCGAGGACGGCGGTCGAGGTGAAGTTCTCCGCGGCGCTCATCTGCAGCGTGTCCGCCTGCCGCTGCCGCTCCCCGGCCAGTACGTCGGCCATCTGCGGGTCCTGCATGCGCAGCAGGTCCGTGGGCTGGGTGATGACGCTCATGGCGGCGCTCCAGGGGTACCGGGTACCAGCCACTGTAGGCCCGCGGACCCCGCGATGCCCTGTCAGCGCGCGGCCACGACGCCCGTCCGGGCCGTCAGCGGGCCGCCGTCACGCCCGTCAGGGCCGTCACCACGGGGTCCAGCGCCTGGTTGATCTCGTCGCCGATGGAGCGGAAGAAGGTGATCGGGGCGCCGTACGGGTCGTACACCTCGTCTGCGTCGGGCGACGGCGCCAGCAGCCAGCCGCGCAGCGCCGCGGCGGCCCGGACCAGTGCCCGCGCCCGTTCCGCCATGCCGTCGTCCAGCGGCGGCAGCGTGGCCGGATCTATCGCCCGCACCAGCCGGGTGAACTCCTTCAGCGTGAAGGTGCGCAGACCCGCCGAGTGGCCCATCGAGATGACCTGGGCCCGGTGGTCGCGGGTGGCGGTCAGCACCAGGTCGGCGCGTATGACGTGCTCGTCCAGCAGCTCCCGCCCGGTGAACCCGGACGCGTCGGCCCCGAAGTCCGCCAGCACGGCGGCCGCGTTCGCCTCCATCGGGGCGCCCTCGTGGCCCCAGGTGCCGGCGCTCTCCACGATGAGGTCGCCGGTGACCAGGCCGCCGAGGCGGTGCGAGAGGGCATGCCGCGTCAGCCGCTCGGTGATGGGCGAGCGGCACACGTTCCCGGTGCTGACGTGGAGTATGCGGAAAGTGTTTCCCCCGGCCACCGGCGGGCGGTACCCCCCTGCTATGCCACGCCCCTCAGGGCTCACGGGGCGACCTCAAGGTCGGGTACGACCTCCCGCAGCTGGTCTGCGGTGAGCGCCCCCTCGCGCAGCAGGACGGGAACCTTCCCGGTGACGTCGACGATCGACGACGGCTGGATACCGGGCGTCGGGCCGCCGTCCAGGTACACGGACACGGAGTCCCCGAGCATCTCGCGCGCGGCGTCGCAGTCCTCGGGCGCCGGGTGCCCCGACAGGTTGGCCGAGGACACCGCCATCGGGCCGACCTCGGTCAGCAGCTCGATCGCGACGGGGTGCAGGGGCATGCGTACGGCCACGGTGCCCTGGGTGTCGCCCAGGTCCCACGCCAGCGAGGGCTGGTGCTTGGCGACCAGCGTCAGCGCACCCGGCCAGAAGGCGTCGACGAGCTCCCAGGCCTGCTCGGAGAAGTCCGTGACGAGGCCGTGGAGGGTGTTCGGCGAGCCGATGAGCACCGGGGTGGGCATACCGCGCCCGCGGCCCTTGGCGGCGAGCAGGTCGTGGACGGCCTCCGGGCTGAAGGCGTCCGCGCCGATCCCGTACAGGGTGTCGGTGGGCAGCACGACGAGCTCGCCGCGGCGCACGGCGGATGCGGCTTCACGCAGACCCGTCTTACGGTCCGTCGCGTCGTTGCAGTCGTATCGCCGGGCCATCAGCGCGTCTCCTCGTGCAGCAGGGGGGTGGCGGGAATCGTCGCGCCGGTCACGGCATGGCCTTGCGGGCGGTCGCGAAGCGCGGGCGGTTGTTGAGGTCCGGGTGGTCGGCCGCGTCGGCCCAGCCCCGTTCGTCGGCGAAGATCCACGGGACCTGGCCGCCCTGGGTGTCGGCGTGCTCGATGACGACGATGCCGCCGGGCCGCAGCAGCCGGTGGGCGGTGCGTTCGATACCGCGGATGGTGTCGAGGCCGTCCTCGCCGGAGAAGAGCGCCATCTCCGGATCGTGGTCGCGGGCCTCGGGGGCGACGTACTCCCACTCGGTGAGCGGGATGTACGGCGGGTTGGAGATGACCAGGTCGACCTGGCCGTCGAGCTCGGGCAGCGCGCTCAGGGCGTCGCCCTGGTGGACGGTGACCCGGGAGCCCTCGGCGTTCTTGCGGGTCCACCGCAGGGCGTCCTCGGAGAGCTCGACCGCGTGCACGCGCGAGCGCGGCACCTCCTGGGCCATGGCCAGCGCGATGGCGCCGGAGCCGGTGCACAGGTCCACGATCAGCGGCTCGACGACGTCCATCGCGCGCACGGCGTGTATGGCCCAGTCCACGACCGACTCGGTCTCGGGCCGGGGCACGAAGACCCCGGGCCCGACCTGGAGCTCCAGGTACCGGAAGAAGGCGCGCCCGGTGATGTGCTGGAGCGGCTCGCGCGCCTCGCGGCGGGCGACGGCCTCCCAGTAGCGGGCGTCGAAGTCCGCGTCCTTGACGTGGTGCAGTTCCCCCCGTTTGACGCCGTGCACGAAGGCCGCGAGCTCCTCCGCGTCGAAGCGCGGTGAGGGCACGCCGGCGGCGGCCAGCCGCTGGGTGGCCTGGGCCACCTCGGCAAGCAGCAAGTTCACGCTGGTCCTCCGGGCTGCTGTCGTACGGGGGGTGATGCAGGGGTCAGATCAGTGCGCGGCCGCGAGCTTGGCCGCGGAGTCCGTGTCGACACAGGCCTGGATGACGGCGTCGAGGTCACCGTCGAGCACCTGGTCCAAGTTGTACGCCTTGAAGCCGGTCCGGTGGTCCGAGATCCGGTTTTCCGGGTAGTTGTACGTCCGGATCTTCTCGGAACGGTCCACGGAGCGCACCTGGCTGCGGCGCACGTCCGAGGCCTCCTGCTCGGCGGCCTCCTGGGCGGCGGCGAGGAGCCGCGAGCGCAGGATGCGCATGGCCTGCTCCTTGTTCTGGAGCTGGCTCTTCTCGTTCTGGCAGGAGGCGACCACACCGGTCGGGATGTGCGTGATGCGCACGGCCGAGTCGGTGGTGTTGACGGACTGGCCGCCGGGGCCGGACGAGCGGTACACGTCGATGCGGAGGTCGTTCATGTTGATCTCGACCTCGACCTCCTCGGCCTCCGGGGTGACGAGCACGCCGGCGGCGGAGGTGTGGATGCGGCCCTGGGACTCGGTGGCCGGAACCCGCTGGACGCGGTGCACGCCGCCCTCGTACTTCAGGCGGGCCCACACGCCCTGGCCGGGCTCGGTGGCGCCGTTGCCGCCCTTGGTGCGGACGGAGACCTGGACGTCCTTGTAGCCGCCGAGCTCGGACTCGGTGGCGTCGATGATCTCGGTCTTCCAGCCCACGCGCTCGGCGTAGCGCAGGTACATGCGCAGCAGGTCGCCGGCGAAGAGCGCCGACTCGTCGCCGCCCGCGCCCGCCTTGACCTCCAGGAGGACGTCCTTGTCGTCGCTGGGGTCACGGGGAACGAGCAGCAGGCGGAGCTTCTCGGTGAGCTCCTCGCGCTGTGCGGTCAGTTCCTTGGCCTCGGCGGCGAAGTCGGGGTCGTCGGCCGCGAACTCCTTGGCCGTCTCGATGTCCTCGGCGGACTGCTTCCAGGCACGGAAGGTCGCGACGATCGGGGTCAGCTCCGCGTAGCGCTTGTTCAGCTTGCGCGCGTTGGCCTGATCCGAGTGGACCGAAGGGTCGGCGAGCTTCTTCTCAAGATCGGCGTGTTCGCCGACCAATTCCTCGACCGCTTCGAACATCGGGGGACTCCTGGGGTGAAAGTGCGAGGGGACTGCACGGGGCGACTGGGCGAGACGACGACAAAGGCGCCGGTCCGGCCGCCCCCGAGTGGACAGGGGGCGGCCGGAGACCGGCGCCTGGGTCGCGCTACTTCTTGGCCGCGCCCTTGCCGAAGCGCGCCTCGAAGCGGGCCACACGGCCACCGGTGTCGAGGATCTTCTGCTTGCCCGTGTAGAACGGGTGGCACTCGGAGCAGACCTCGGCTCGGATGGAGCCCTCGGTCAGGGTGCTACGGGTGGTGAACGACGCGCCACAGGTGCAGCTGACCTGGGTCTCGACGTACTCGGGGTGAACATCGCGCTTCAAGGTGTCTCCTAGATTCGGGAGGGCGCCGGGTCGCAGGAGCCGAATTGCGCACTGCGTGAACCGGGGCCGACAGACCAGTCTGCCAGGACCGGGCTGCCTGTCAAAATTCTGAGGACGCTTCCCTCAACGGCAGGGGGTCGCCATCTATTCCGGACCGGCCCCCGGGCCCTGCCGGGAGGGGCACTACTGGACGATCGCCCCGGCGGCGCTCTTGTCCCCGGAGGAGTTCACGGTGGCCTCGGCCGGGATCGGCCGGTCCGCCAGCAGGGCGTCCCAGACCATCTTCGTCTCCTTGGTGAGCGGGACCACGCGGTTCGCGTCGCGGGGGTCCGTGGTCACCGGCAGCGTGATCATCTGCATGTCCTGGGAGTCGATGCCCTGCAGCCCCTGGGCGAAGCCCATGAGGGACTTCACATCGCCGAGCGCCTTGTCGGTGGTGATCGCCTTGGTCGCGGAGTCGGCGAGGCCGAGCAGCTTCTTGGGGTTGTCGAACAGCCCGACGCCCTTCACCTGCTTGATGAGCGCCTTGATGAAGGCCTGCTGGAGCTGTATTCGGCCCAGGTCGCTGCCGTCGCCGACGCTCTTGCGGGTGCGTACGAGGCCGAGGGCCTGCTCACCGTCGAGCCTGTTGGTGCCGGCCGCGAGGTCCAGGTGGCTGGACCCGTCCTTGATCGGCTTGGTGGTGGTCACCTCGACGCCGCCGAGGTTGTCGATGATCTTCTTGAAGCCGGTGAAGTCGACCTCTATGTAGTGATCCATGCGGATCCCCGACATCTTCTCGACGGTCTTGACCGCGCAGGCCGCCCCGCCGACGGTGAAGGCCTCGTTGAACTGCGTGCGCTGCCCGCCGGGGTCGGTCTTGCCGCCCGCGGTCGCGCAGGAGGGCCGGGAGATCATGGTGTCGCGCGGTATGGACACCACGCTGGCCTTCTCGTGGCCCTCGTAGAGGTGGATGATCATCGCCGTGTCGGAGCGGGCGGAGCCGCCGTCGTCCTGGCCGTACTCACCGTTGGCGCCGCCCCGGGAGTCGGAGCCGAGGACGAGGATGTCCATCGAGCCGTTGTCGACGTTCTGCGGGCGGTCGGTGCCGAGCGCCTGGTCGATGTCGACGGTCTTCAGGTTGCCGTTGAACTTGAAGTAGAAGTAGCCGAGGCCCGCTCCCCCCAGCAGGACCACCCCCGCGGCGCTCCAGGCGACGACGGCGAGTGCCTTGCGGCGCTTGGCCGGCTTGCGCCGGCGCCGGGCCTCGGCACGTCCGCCGTGGCCCCTGCTCTCCTCGGTCATGCTCTCCTCAGTCCTGTGTCCGGTCTCCGGTCGTTCCGGACCGCCGTCCACCCCGCGGTTCCTCTGACACAGACGGGCGTACGCCGCGCAGGGTTCCATTCCGGCCCGAACCGCCCGCCTGCGGCGCTCGTACGCGTGTACCCCGAAGTGGCGCCCTTACGCGCGACAGCCCCCGCCGCGGGTGCGGCGGGGGCTGTCGGGTGATGCGCGGGCGGGACGTCAGTCGTCGTTCTTGCCCGACGGGGTCGTCTTCGCGATCTGCATCAGGAACTCGGCGTTCGACTTCGTCTGCTTCATCTTGTCGAGCAGCAGCTCGATCGCCTGCTGCGAGTCGAGCGCGTGCAGCACCCGGCGCAGCTTCCAGACGATGGCGAGCTCCTCCGCGTTGAGGAGGATCTCCTCCTTGCGGGTGCCCGACGGGTCGACGTCGACGGCCGGGAAGATGCGCTTGTCGGCGAGCTTCCGGTCGAGCTTGAGCTCCATGTTGCCGGTGCCCTTGAACTCCTCGAAGATCACCTCGTCCATGCGCGAGCCGGTGTCGACGAGCGCGGTGGCCAGGATGGTCAGCGAGCCGCCGTCCTCGATGTTGCGCGCGGCGCCGAAGAAGCGCTTCGGCGGGTACAGCGCGGTCGAGTCGACACCACCGGAGAGGATGCGGCCGGAGGCGGGCGCCGCGAGGTTGTACGCGCGGCCCAGACGGGTGATGGAGTCCAGCAGGACGACCACGTCGTGACCCAGCTCGACGAGACGCTTGGCGCGCTCGATGGCCAGCTCGGCGACGGTGGTGTGGTCCTCGGCCGGGCGGTCGAAGGTCGAGGAGATGACCTCGCCCTTGACCGACCGCTGCATGTCGGTGACCTCTTCCGGACGCTCGTCGACCAGGACGACCATCAGGTGGCACTCGGGGTTGTTGGTGGTGATCGCGTTGGCGATCGCCTGCATGATCATGGTCTTACCGGTCTTCGGCGGGGCCACGATCAGGCCTCGCTGACCCTTGCCGATCGGCGACACGAGGTCGATGATGCGGGTCGTCAGCACGCCCGGGTCGGTCTCCAGACGGAGCCGGTCCTGGGGGTACAGCGGGGTCAGCTTCTGGAACTCCGGGCGTCCACGGCCGGATTCGGGCGCCATGCCGTTCACCGAGTCCAGACGCACCAGGGCGTTGAACTTCTCGCGGCGCTCGCCGTCCTTGGGCTGGCGCACGGCACCCGTGGTGTGGTCGCCCTTGCGCAGGCCGGCCTTGCGGACCTGGGCGAGGGAGACGTACACGTCGTTGGGGCCGGGCAGGTAGCCCGACGTCCGGATGAACGCGTAGTTGTCGAGGATGTCGAGGATGCCCGCGACGGGGATCAGCACGTCGTCGTCGGCGACCTGCGGCTCGCTCGGCGCGAACTCGTCGCGGCCGCGGCGGCCACGGCGGTCGCGGTAGCGGCCGCGACGGCCACGACGGCCGTCCTCACCGTCGAAGTCGTCCTGGGGACCGTTGTCCTGGCGGTCCTGACGGCCCTGCTGACCCTGGCCCTGGCCACGGCCGCCCTGCTGCTGGCGGTCGGCGCGGTCCTGACGGCCGCCGCCCTGTCCGCCCTGGCCACCCTGCGCGCCCTGGCCCTGACCCTGGCCGCCCTGGCCCTGGTCGTCGGCCTTGGCGCCGCGGTCACGGCGGTCGCGCTGACGGTCGGTGCGCTCGGCGCGGTCACCGCGGTCACGGCGGTCGCGACGGCCACGGCCCTCGCCGTCCTGGCCCTGCGCCTGGCCGGCGGAGACCGCGGTGGCGGCCTCGGCCTTGGCCTCGGAGGGGGCGGTGGCGGCGGGCGCGGTCTCGGTCTTCTGCTCGACCTGCACGGCGACGGGGGCCGAGGCCTCCGGGCTGCCGGAGGGGGCCGTGGCGCGACGGCGGCGGCGCTCGCCGACCGGGGCGTCGTCGCTGGCCGGCTGGCCGGGGATCTCGATCTGCGCCTGCGCGGCAGGCTTCTCGGCAGGCGCCTCGGCGGCGGCCTCACCCGTGCGGGCCTTGCTGGTGGCGCGGCGCTTCGGCTTGGCCTCGGCGGTGCCCGCGGCTGCGGAGGCGGCGGCCTTGGGGGCGCCGCTGCCCGCCTGCGCCTCCTTGATGACCTCGATCAGCTGGCTCTTGCGCATCCGCGCGGTGCCCCTGATCCCGAGGCCCGACGCGACCTGCTGCAGCTCGGCCAGGACCATGCCGTCAAGGCCGGTGCCGGTGCGTCGACGCTTGGGTGCGGCGCCCGCGGCGGGGGCACTGGTGTCGACAGAGGTGTCGGCAGCGCCCATCAGATCGGTGGTGTCGCTCACGAAGGGTCCTTCCCTGGAGCGGACGTCGGCCTGTCTGGCTCGGCGACCGGTTGTGCTGTCCGACAACGGTCCTAGGTGTGGACCGTGCCGGGGCGGTGGTCCGCCGGTAGAAATACGGCGGAAGAAACGTGCATGGCTGGTTCCGGCGAGAAGCCCCCGAGCTGAAAGCGTGGGAATGTCACGCCGATTCCGGAGCGTGCTCGAAACTGCTGGAAGTGATCAAAGCAGTCGGGGAGGCTCCCGGAAGAAATGTGGTCCCGTATGGGGACACTGAGCACCGAGCCATGACGGCTTCCGATGCGCACTTGAGACTAACACTACCGGATCCAATAGATATTCCCCCTCTCAATCACCGGCAATCGCGCCCTTCCGTGCGGGCGGCCTGCCCTGGCCGCCCGCCCCTGACCGGCTGTGCACTCCGGGAAAGCGGGTCTAGCCGCCCTGAGTGCCCAGCGGAAGTACGCTCGCGCCCGCGGCGTCGAGTGCCAGCCGGTTGGCTGCCCACCCCTCGCCCGCGAGCTGCGCGACCTTGTCGGCCGCGCCGTTGTCGACCAGCGCGAGGACCGTGGGGCCCGCGCCGGAGATGACCGCGGGGATCCCGTCCGCCCGCAGCCTGTTGACGAGTGCCACGCTCTCGGGCATCGCCGGGGACCGGTACTCCTGGTGGAGCCGGTCTTCGGTGGCCGGCAGGAGGAACTCGGGACGCCTGGTCAGGGCTTCCACGAGCAGGCCCGCGCGACCCGCGTTCACGGCCGCGTCCACGTGCGGGACGCTGCGCGGCAGCAGGCCGCGCGCCGTCTCGGTGAGGACCGGCCTGGAGGGTACGAAGACCACCGGAACGATGGATTCGGCGGGCTCCATCCGGATGGCCTTGGCGCTGCCGCCGTCCATCCAGGCAAGGGTGAACCCGCCGAGCAGACAGGCCGCGACGTTGTCGGGGTGCCCCTCGATCTCGGTCGCGAGCTCCAGCAGCGCCGCGTCGTCGAGCTTGGCCTCGCCGCCTATGGTCACGGCGCGGGCGGCGACGATGCCGGCGCAGATCGCGGCGGAGGAGGAACCGAGGCCGCGGCCGTGCGGGATGCGGTTCGCGCAGACGACTTCGAGTCCGCGCGGCTGGCCGCCCAGCAGGTCGAAGGCGGTGCGCATGGAGCGTACGAGCAGGTGGCTCTCGTCCCGCGGGAGGGTGTCGGCGCCCTCACCGGCGATGTCGATGTTCAGGCCGGAGTCGGCCACCCGGACGACTACGTCGTCGTAGAGCCCCAGGGCCAGACCCAGGGCGTCGAAGCCCGGGCCGAGGTTGGCACTGCTGGCGGGGACGCGCACCCGTACGGCGGCGGCGCGGAACGCTGGACCGGCCATCGTCCGATGACACTCCTTGTGACTGTGCGAGATCTTCGCTCTTCGCTGGCTCGCTGCGAATGTACTGGAGAACGTACGACACCCGAAGGCCCTCGGGGCAGCACCGCAGTCATATGCGCGGTGGCGGATGTAGGTACAGCGTATCGAAGGAAGGTTCTCTCGCGACATAGGGCGCACAGGAGGCGCACGATGCGTGTCGCGGACTTCGACCGACTTCGACCGACTTCGGCTGCGTTTTTGTTGTCGTACGGGGTGAGTTGCCGGGTTCCGAAGGATCTCGGGAAGCCTCTGCGGGTCTTCACGAGCCCTCCGGGACCCGGCTCACACGGTGCTGCGGTACCGCTGTCAGACCAGGCCGAGGCGCACGGCGGCGGCTTCGGCGTCCACCGGAACGGTGACCGGCTGCGGAGCGCCGGCGATCGCCCAGTCGGGGTCCTTCAGGCCGTTGCCGGTGACGGTGCACACGATCTTCTGACCGGGGTCGACCAGGCCCAGCTCGGCGGCCTTGAGCAGACCGGCCACCGAGGCGGCCGAGGCGGGCTCGACGAAGACGCCCTCCTGCGCGGCCAACAGGCGGTAGGCGGCGAGGATCTGGCGGTCCGTCACCTCGTCGATGAAGCCGCCCGACTCGTCACGCGCGGCCAGCGCGTAGTCCCAGGACGCCGGGTTGCCGATCCGGATCGCGGTGGCGATGGTGTGCGGCTCCTTGACGATCTCGCCGCGCACGATGGGCGCGGAGCCGGAGGCCTGGAAACCCCACACGCGGGGCGTACGGGTGGACAGGCCGTCGGCCTTGTACTCCTTGAAGCCCTTCCAGTACGCGGTGATGTTGCCGGCGTTGCCGACGGGCAGCACGTGGATGTCGGGCGCGTCACCGAGCGCGTCGACGATCTCGAACGCGGCCGTCTTCTGGCCCTCGATACGTACCGGGTTGACCGAATTGACCAGCGCGACCGGATAGTTGTCGGAGAGCGCGCGGGCCAGGTTCAGGCAGTCGTCGAAGTTGCCGTCCACCTGAAGGATCTTGGCGCCGTGCACCAGCGCCTGGCCCATCTTGCCGAGCGCGATCTTGCCGCGGGGCACGAGCACCGCGGAGACCATCCCGGCGCGCACCGCATACGCGGCGGCGGAGGCGGAAGTGTTGCCGGTGGAGGCGCAGATGACCGCCTTCGCACCCTCTTCCTTGGCCTTGGTGATCGCCATGGTCATGCCGCGGTCCTTGAAGGACCCGGTCGGGTTCGCACCCTCGACCTTCAGGTGCACCTCGCAGCCGGTGCGCTCGGAGAGCACCTGGGCGGGGACGAGGGGAGTACCGCCCTCACGGAGCGTCACCACGGGAGTCGTGTCCGTCACCGGCAGGCGGTCCCGGTACTCCTCGATGATGCCGCGCCACTGGTGGGTGCGATTGCTGCTCATGGGTCCTTACTCCCCTTCAACACGCATGATGCTGGCGACACCGCGGACGGTGTCCAGCTTCCGCAGCGCCTCGACGGTCCCGGAGAGGGCGGCGTCGGGTGCGCGGTGGGTGACGACGACGAGGGAGGCCTCGCCGTCCTTGCCCTGCTGCCGCACGGTGTCGATCGAGACACCGTGCTCCGCGAAGGTGGTCGCCACCTGGGCGAGGACGCCCGGCTTGTCCGCCACATCGAGGCTGATGTGGTAGCGGGTGACGACATCCCCCATGGGGCTGACCGGCAGCTGGGTGTACGCCGACTCGCCGGGCCCCGTTGCCTCGGCGAGCTTGTTGCGGGCGACGGCGACGAGGTCGCCGAGGACCGCGGACGCGGTCGGCGCGCCGCCCGCGCCGGGCCCGTAGAACATGAGCCGCCCGGCGGCCTCCGCCTCGACGAAGACGGCGTTGTACGCCTCGCGGACGGAGGCGAGCGGGTGGCTGAGCGGGATCATCGCCGGGTGGACGCGGGCGGTGACGGACTCGCCGTCGGCGGCGCGCTCCAGGATGGCGAGGAGCTTGATGGTGCAGCCCATCCGCTTCGCGGAGGCGAAGTCGGCGGCGCTGACCTCGGTCATGCCCTCGCGGTACACGTCGTCGAGGCGGACGCGGGTGTGGAAGGCGATGCCGGCCAGGATCGCGGCCTTGGCGGCGGCGTCGTAGCCCTCGACGTCGGCGGTCGGGTCCGCCTCGGCGTACCCGAGCGCGGTGGCCTCGTCGAGCGCCTCCTGGTACCCGGCGCCGGTGGAGTCCATCTTGTCGAGGATGAAGTTCGTCGTGCCGTTGACGATGCCCATCACCCGGTTGATCTTGTCGCCGGCGAGCGACTCGCGCATCGGGCGGACCAGCGGGATGGCGCCGGCGACGGCGGCCTCGTAGTAGAGGTCCCTGCCGTGCTGCTCGGCCGCGGCGTGCAGCGCGGCACCGTCCTGGGCGAGCAGCGCCTTGTTCGCGGAGACCACGGAGATGCCCTGCTCGAAGGCGGTGGTGATGAGGGTGCGGGCGGGCTCGATGCCGCCGATGACCTCGATGGCGATGTCGATGTCACCGCGTTTGAGGAGGGCGGTCGCATCGGTGGTGACCAGCGCGGGATCGATGCCCTCGCGGACCTTGGAGGGGCGGCGCACGGCCACGCCGGCGAGCTCGACGGGCGCGCCGATCCTCTGCGTGAGGTCGTCGGCGTGCGTCGTCATGATGCGAGCCACTTCCGAGCCGACCACTCCACAGCCCAGCAGCGCCACCTTCAGCGGACGCGTACGCATCATTCGACCTACGCCTTTCGATCTTCCATCAGTCCCCGTGCGGGCGGTTTGCCCGCCGGGTGGAACAAGTCTCACTCAATGGACAGCAGTTTCCATCCTCGGTCCATTGAGTGAGACACCTATTTCATCATCCGAGGTCGAGACGCAGGAGATCTTCCTCCGTCTCCCGGCGGACGATCACTCGGGCCTGCCCGTCACGCACGGCGACGACGGGCGGGCGGAGCGCGTGGTTGTAGTTGCTGGCCATGGAGCGGCAGTACGCGCCGGTGGCCGGGACGGCGAGGAGGTCGCCGGGCGCGAGGTCGGCGGGCAGGAACGCGTCCTTCACGACGATGTCCCCGCTCTCGCAGTGCTTGCCGACGACGCGTACGAGCATGGGCTCGGCGTCCGACGTGCGGGAGACCAGGGAGATGGAGTACTCCGCGTCGTACAGGGCCGTCCGGATGTTGTCCGACATCCCGCCGTCGACGCTGACGTACGTACGGAGCCCCTCCAGCGGCTTGATCGTCCCCACCTCGTACAGGGTGAACGCGGTCGGGCCGACGATGGCGCGGCCCGGCTCCACGGAGATCCGGGGGGCGCGCAGCCCGGCGCTCTCGCACTCCCGGGCCACGATCTCGTGCAGGGCCTTGGCGATCTCGTGGGGCTCGCGCGGGTCGTCGTTCGAGGTGTACGCGATACCGAGGCCACCGCCGAGGTCGATCTCGGGCAGCTCCACCCCGTGCTCGTCCCGTACGGCGGCCAGCAGCCGCACGACGCGCTTGGCGGAGACCTCGAAGCCGGCCATGTCGAAGATCTGCGAACCGATGTGGGAGTGGACGCCGAGCAGCTCCAGCGAGTCGTGCCCGAGCGCCCGGCGCACGGCCTCGGCGGCGGACCCGTCGGCGACCGCGATGCCGAACTTCTGGTCCTCGTGCGCGGTGGCGATGAACTCGTGGGTGTGCGCCTCGACGCCGACGGTCACACGGATCTGGACGGGCTGGCGTACGCCCAGCTCGCGAGCGATGTGCGCGACGCGGGCGATCTCCTGGAAGGAGTCGAGCACGATCCGTCCGACCCCGGCCCCGACGGCCCGGCGGATCTCGCCCTCGGACTTGTTGTTGCCGTGGAAGGCGATCCGCGCGGCGGGCATCCCGGCGGCGAGCGCGGTGGTCAGCTCCCCGCCGGAGCACACGTCGACGTTCAGCCCCTCCTCCTTCAGCCACTTCACGACGGCCTTGGACAGGAACGCCTTGCCGGCGTAGAAGACGTCGGCGTCGGGGCCGAAGGCGTGCGCCCAGGCCCGGCAGCGCTCCCGGAAGTCCTCCTCGTCGAGGAAGTAGGCGGGCGTCCCGAACTCCTCGGCCAGCCGGGTCACTTCGATGCCGCCGACGGAGACGACGCCGTCGGCGCCGCGGGTGACGGTCCGGGCCCAGACCCGCTCGTCCAGCGCGTTCAGGTCGGCGGGCGGCGGGGAGTAGTGCCCCTCGGGCAGGACGTCGGCGTGGCGGGGCCCGGCGGGGTGCGCGGAACGGCTCATCGGTATCTCTCTTCGCGGGTCACAGGCGTGTCGGTGCGTCTATGCCGAGCAGGGCCAGGCCGCCGGCCAGCACCGTCCCGGCGGCTTCGGCAAGAGCCAGCCGGGCGCGGTGGGCGGCCGAGGGTTTCTCGTCACCCTTGGGCAGGACGCGGTACTGGAAGTCGAGCAGCGCGTCGGCCAGCTCGACGAGGTGCCGGGCGAGCCGCTCGGGCGCGCGGTGGTGCGCGGCGGCTTCGAGGACGACGGGGTGGTCGGCGAGGGCGCGCAGCAGCCGGGGCGCGTCGGGCACCTCCCCCGCCTCGGGCCGGAAGCCCAGCTGATCGGCGTTGCGTACGAGCGCGTGGGCGCGGGCGTGGGCGTACCGCACCCGGAAGAGCTCGTTGTCCTCCCCCTGTACGAGCAGCGCGTCGGAGAACTCCGGGGTCTCGCGCGCGGGGGTGGTGAGGACGGCCCAGGCGACGGCGTCGGCCCCGTACCGCGCGAGCACGTCCCCGTCCCGGCGCGCGACGGGCGCGACGGCCACCGGCTCCGGGCCGGGCGGGACGCCCTGCTGGGCCTCGATCCGCGCGACGGCGGCCCGTACGAGCCGCTCGCGGGCCGGCGTGCCGGGAACTCCGGCCTCGACGTCGGTGACGATCACCGGACGCACGTCACGCACCAGCCGGGCGGCGGAAAGGGGGCTCAGCGCGAAGTTCAGGAACCCGGCCCCGGTGACGTCGACCCGCTCGATCCCGGCCACGCCGCCCAGGCGCCGGGCCAGCACCTCGGCGACCTCGGCCGGCCGCCGTCCGGCGCCCTTCGCGATCTGGAAGGCGACGGGCGTGGCGTACTCCCCCACCCCACCGGGCCGGGTCCGCTCGATCACCACCCGCGCGGGCACCGCCCCGCCCAGCTCCCCGTCCTCGACGGCGCGGCGCACGGCGCTTACGACGTAACGGGAGAGGTCTGCGGGGGTCACGGGACCCAGCCTAGGGGAGACGCACCGTCATCAGCCGAAGGGTTTCGCCATGTGAACAGAGCACGGCGCGCCCTACTGGAGGGGACTACCCCCTCCCCCTCCCGGCAGGCGCCCCTTTCCACCCGTCACGCCGGTCCCTGCCCTCGACCAGCCTGCGCACGACCTGCACCAGCTCGGTGGGCTCGAACGGCTTCGCGAGAAAGGCGTCCACCCCGGCCGCGATCCCGGCCTCCACCTCGTGCTGCGTACAGGCGCTGACGATGGCGACGGGCACGTGCCTGGTCCGCGGATCGGCCCGCAACTGCGCGGCGGCCCCGAAACCGTCCAGCCGCGGCATGACCACATCAAGGGTGATCACATCGGGACACACCTCATGCACGACGTCCAGGCACTCGGCACCATCGTTCGCGGTCACGACCTCGAAGCCCTCCAGCTCGAGATTGACCTTGATCAGCTGCCGGATGACCTTGTTGTCGTCGACAACAAGCACCCGGCCTGAGACGCCTGGCACAACTCGAGAGTAGGTCCGCGCGGGCCCCCGCGTCCGGGTTTTCGCCACTTCCACCCCCTGCGGGCGAACCACCCCCTCGTCCCCCGCAAACCCGTTCCTGATCACCCCGCGGAAGCTGGTAGTGTTCAACCCGTCGCCGCAACACCAACGACGCGCCCCCGTAGCTCAGGGGATAGAGCAACGGCCTCCGGAGCCGTGTGCGCAGGTTCGAATCCTGCCGGGGGCACTCCAGCAGAGACAGCGCGATCACGCCGCTGACCAGCTGAAGTGCCAAGCATGAAGGCCCGAACTCAGTCCCACTGAGTCCGGGCCTTTGTCGTTGTTACGCACTGGTCGCGATACAGCTGCGATAGGGCCCTGCCCGTTGCGTCAATCGCCCACAACGACATCAGGCACACCGCTAGCGTGCAGTCATATGAGCGACGCAACCCGAGTTGGGATGACTCATCCACTGATGTGCCCGCACTGCGAAAAGCCGACGCTGGCCAGGATCACCAGTGAAGCCTACGGGGGTGGCCACATCGAACCGCCGTACGTTCTGGAGCTGGCCGTTTGCGGCGTCTGTGCCGACCCCTTCCTGATGGTCGAAGAGGACTTCGGGCAGGGGTGGGACGGCGAGCCGGGGGTCATCTGGCCCAAACAACAGAGGGCTCTGAGCCCGAAGGTCCCCCAAGCTCTTCGTCGCGAGCACGAGGAGGCACGCCAGTGCTTCTCGTCCAAGGCATACACGGCAACGGCAGTCATGGTCCGCCGCACTCTTGAGGGCGTATGCATTGACCAAGGAATTTCCAGTGCCGGGAGCCGGCCCAAGCCTCTGTTCAAGATGCTTGAGCAGATGAAGGACGACGGGAAGATCGACGGCCGGCTCTTCGAGTGGGCACAAGAGCTGCGCGTCCTCGGCAACCAAGGCGCGCACTTCACCGGCACCTCGGTAAGCCGCGAAGACGCCGCCGACGGGCTCGCCCTGGCTGAAGCGCTGCTCGACTACCTGTACGTTCTCTCGGCACAGTTCGATGCCTTCAAAGCCCGGCGAGCCACGGCTGAGCAGAACAGCACGGACGAAGACGAATCCAAGGACTAGCAAAGACTCGGTGGACCACCTCGGGTGAGTTGCCGCCCCTCCGAGCGAGACCGGAACATGCCGGCCAGGGGTGGCGGAATCGGGACCGGTCGGTCGTCCGTGGCCTCCCGAGACTCTCGGCGCCTGCGGCGGGAAGTCTCCCCCGCCCCAGGCGTCCCGTTTGTCTTGAATGAAAGCCGGCCCTTTTGCGCCAACGCCAGGGGGACCGCTCCCTTCGCGGAGCTCACGGGTGTTCGAGCTGGTCGAGGCTGGATGTAACCACTGCCAGGTGATGCGAAGTTGCCCACGCCCGCCACTCCGTACCACCGCCGGCTTTGGACCTCTGTCGCATGGCGCACTCACTCAGACGTGCGTCGCCCCATGAAGTTCGCGCCCCTGTCGTAGGCCAGTACGGAGACGCGACCAGGTCAGCGCTCAGGGTGAAGAAATCATCGTTGCCGGAGCGGACTCGCGGATAGACGTAGACCTGCCAGGCATCTGGGGTCGTGTAGCGCATGTTGGGATCCGGCGTCCCACGGGATTTCGTCGGGATCCGGGGATGCGTCACACCGTAGTCGCCGAAGTCTGGCAACTTCCCATGACATCCGTTCAGGACTCGCCGCCAGAGCTGCGCATCACGCCGGGCCACCGGCGTCGCCCGCCCCCTCGGGAACCCGGTCAGGTTGACGGGAAACGCTCCGGCGGCAACACACTCACGCCGCCAGCGCCACGGCGAGAGTGCCGTGAGCGCAGCCAATGCGCGGTCGGCCAATTGATCTCTCACGATGCTGGAATCCACCGGCCCCGCATCAATGAGCAGGTCGACCTCTTCCGGATCCAGGTTCAGCACCTTGAGCAGCCCCCGGATCTGTCCGCGACCAGGAAGGCAGTTCGGCCTGTCGGCGGCAACGGACACACGCAGGCAGACGCCTCTCTGGTGCTGGGCGATCGCCTGTGAGGCCTCCACCAGGACGTCTCGGGAATCCGTGTGCCTGATAACCGGGCACATCGCCACGCCACGGAGGCCGAGAGACTCGCTGAGGCGAGCCACAGGGCCACCGGCATCGCCCTCAAGTACTCGTGCCGTGGGCAGGGCTCCACAGTCCACCGTCAGAACAGCGCCCTTCGGTACCGCGTCCATTGCGCGGTCACAGAAGGTCTCGAGAACATTCCGCACGTCCGGGTCAGGGACCAGCTCCATGACGGGGCGGATGCGTGATCGAACCGCCGGCGTGACGTGCTCAAGGGCCGAGAACTCCCCCGCCTTGCCTTTGAGTATCGGAACGTATGCCAACGGCTTCCCCCAGCGCACTCGGCACCAGCCAATGGATATCTCGCTCACTCCAAGCAGAGTGTGACGAGAACCCGCCATCTCAGATAGAGATGCAAATGGGCCATAAGGCTGATTCTCACCCAAGAGCGATGGCTCGGGCCCCGGATCACGCCCTCCGGAGTCGTGTCCGCAGATCCTCCTGGGGCGCTCTCAGTCACGGGTCAGCGAGGATCGGATGGCAGCCATGAGTTTCTGGCGGGCCTCCCGGAAGGCGCGTCGTACCTGCGCGCACTCGGCATCGTCGCGCGTGTGGCCCGCGACCACCACGTCCCGGTAGAGGAGTAGCTGGTAGGCGGCATCGCCGGCCAGCTGGGCGACCTCCGGTGTGGCCAACAGCTCCAGCTGGTACTGCTTCGCGTGCACTCCGTGGGTCAGGATGCTGCCGCGGGCAAGCTGGGCCCGTTCGTCCACCGGGAGGTGCTCCGAGCGGCTGGCGTCGCTTATGGCGTCGCGCG
Source organism: Streptomyces spororaveus (assembly GCF_016755875.1). Classification (NCBI taxonomy): domain Bacteria; kingdom Bacillati; phylum Actinomycetota; class Actinomycetes; order Kitasatosporales; family Streptomycetaceae; genus Streptomyces; species Streptomyces spororaveus. Next base: position 3,055,094 of record NZ_BNED01000005.1, read on the forward strand.
CCTCCGTCAGTGCTTCCAGGAACTGGGCGGACACCGTACGCAGCGTCTCCCTGTCGCGCTCACCCGTGTCCCGTCGCCAGCGCAGCCGGTCCGTGGCGAGGGTGCTGCCCACGCCGATGACCGCGCCCACCACCGTGGCGACCAACGATGTCCATTCCATGGGGTGGGAGACTACGAGCCCGCCGGGCCCGGCGGCAGAGCTCTCGCGGGTATGCGCCGGATGCGGCGGTCCTTCAGTTGTCCCGTCGGCGTCCGAGCAGGCGGCTCTGTTCCCGCTTCAGGCCCGCGAACCCGTCGCGCGCGTAAGCGGCTATCTCCTCGCTCGGGAAGGGCACCACCGACTCGTGCTGGTCGTAGTTCCCCCGCTCCCACCGGGCGGCCGTGATCTCGTAGCCGGAGACGTGTGCGCACAGTTGCAGCAGGATCGGCGGCATCTCCGGTTCGCTCAGCAGGTCGGCGTGCTTGATGACGAGGTCGCGCATCGCCTGGATGTTCGGGAGGAAGACGGTCCCGACCCACAGCCGCCACTCGGCGAGTTCCTCGTCGGAAGGCGGTGTCTCGTGCGCGAAGGGCGACCTGCCGTCAGGGCGGGCGTTGCGCTCCGTGAACGCGCCGAAGATGCGGCTGTTGGCTTCCGTGAGGGCGAACAGCCGTCCGTAGAAGTCGCCGAGTTGGTGATTCAGGCGATTCAGGCGCGCTTGGCGCTGCGCCAGGCGCAGGCCGTTGAGATAGGTGACCGCATAACCGGCGAACGCCAGCGCGATGGTGGCGACTGCTGTGGTCATGGGAGGCGATGCTACTGAGCGCGACCTCCGGGAGGGTGGGGTCTCGCGCGCGCTGATCGTGTACGCGGCCGGCGGCGGCTGATGCCGTGGCGCGAGGCGGCGCGGTGTTCGATGCCAGGAGCCGGGGCGGGCCGCCGCCCCTGCCCCCTCCCGTGCCGGATCCGGTGGTCCGTACGAGGGAGGTGGGGCGGGGTCTGTGGGATTTGGGGGGTGGGGCGGTGCGGGGTGCGTGCGTACGTTGGAGGGTGAGGCCCCATGGCACCGCTCGGCGGGTGCTCCGGGGCGGGCTCTGGCGATCGAGAAGGGGCGGCGCGGATGCGTGAGCTGGTGGAGACGGCGCGGCAGTGGGTGGCCGAGGGGCGGGCCGGGTACCTGGCCCGGCCCGTGACCGAGCAGGGGTTCGGGCCGCGGGATCCGGCCGGGGCCGTGCTCATCGATACGCGGGGGGAGTGTGTCGGCACGCTCTACCGCGGGGTCTTCGACGCCGAACTCGCCGCCGAGGTCGCCGCCCTGCCGCCCGGGGTGTCGGCCCGGGTGTGCGAGGTGTCCGTACGCGCGGCCGAGGCCGTCGAGGCGAGGCTGACCTGCGGCGGGCAGGCCGAGGTGCTGCTGCAGCCGCTCGCCGCGATCCCGGCCGAGTGGTGGGAGCTGCTGGCCGACGGGGTCGGGGTGGCGTTGGTGACCCGGCTGAACGAGGCCGCGGACCAGGCCGTCAGCGAGGTCGTACGGGCTACGGAGGCGCCCGCCGACGATGCCGGGCGGCGGGCGGGCGAGCTGCTGGCCACCCGGCGGGCCGGGCGGGACGCGCTGTACGCGGAGTCGGCGCTGGTGCTGGTCGAGGCCTTCCCGTCGGACCCGTACGTGGTCATCGGCGGCGGCGGTGAGCTCGCCGAGATCATCGAGAGGCAGGCGCTGCTGCTCGGCTGGGAGGCCGTACTGGTCACCGGCCCGGAGGAGGCCTGCAAGGCGCTGGAGGCGCGCCGGGACGCCGCGTGCCTGGTGATGCTGAGCCACGAGGAGTCGTTCGACGTGCCGACGCTGCGGGTGGCGCTGGCCCAGGAGGTGCCGTACGTCGGCGCGCTGGGCTCCCGCAAGACCACGGCCCGGCGGCGGGAGGGGCTGCTCGCGGCCGGGGTGCCCGAGGCTCTGCTGGCGCGGGTGCACGGGCCGATCGGGCTGGACCTCGGCGCCCGCACCCCGGCGGAGACCGCGCTGGCGATCTGCGCCGAGATCCTGGGGGCCCTCGGGGAGCGCACGGCCGCCGGCGCGCTGCGCGATGCCGACGGTCCCATCAACGCCTAGCGGCCGGAGGGGATTTCACATCCCGAGGGCCCGCTTGAGCTGGGTCTTGTTCATGTCGGAGCGGCCGTGGACGTTGCGGCGCCGGGCCTCGGCGTAGAGCTGTTCGAACGTGGGTCCCTGCGCGCCCGAGTGGGAGTGCAGGCCCCCGCGGCGGGACGAGGAGATGTCCTCGACGGACTCCCTGCTCGCGGTCCGGGATTCGCCGGCCCGGGCGCGTTCCTTGTTGACCGTCCGGGCGGCGATCTCCTTCGCCTTCTCCTCGGGCTCTCCGCGCTGTTCCAGGCCTTCCTTGATGTGTTCGTACTGTCGTTCGCGCTTCGGGGAAGATCCGCGGGGCATGGCCTGCCTCCTGTTCGCTCCGGCTCGTCTTCGTTGTCGTTCTCGGTTGCGTTCTCGGTTGCGTTCGAACAGGCGCCTACCCCGGATGGCCCAAGGTATCCGGGCACAGCGGCGCATACAGGACACGGGTGAGCGAAAATGGTCGGTATGGACACGACCCTGAGCGTGGACGCGACCCTCGCCGATATCGCATGGTTCCTGGTCGTCGGCATCCTCGTCGCCGGCTTCCTGCTGGGCGGCTTCCTGCTGGGCAAGAAGGTACGGGCGAAGGAGCCACCCCCGCCCACCGCCGAGAGCCAGCCTCACCTGCCGGAGGGTGGGGCCGTCTACGAGGTACGCGAGGAACGCGACTCCGTGGAGATTCCCGAAGGCGGTCTGCGGCCGCACGAGATGCAGGGCTACGGGAACTTCGGCTCCACCACCTCCACCCACCCGGACGAGGTCCGGGCGGAACGCGAGTCCGGCTACAAGCTGCCGGAGGGGCCGGGGCCGCATCCACAGCCGGGGGCTCCGCCGGACGCCGGGCGTGGCGCACACTCCTGAGGCGACCACCCCCTCGCCCTCTGACCCGTGCCTCCCGCGCGGGTCAGAGGTCCGTCCGCAGCCGGAGCACCTCCGGGGGCGGATGCCGGGTCGAGGTGTGCCGGACCTCCGCCGTGAGCGGGGGGTCGAGCGCGCGGAAGGGGACCTCCCCGAGCCCGATCGCCGTGACCGTGGCCAGGGACGGCGCGGCCGCCCCGCGGGCGGCCACCTCGGCCGCCACCTCCGCGCGCAGGGGCGCGCTGAGCGGGCTCGACACCAGCGGGGTCTCGTCCCCGACCGGCAGGACGAGCACCAGGGCGAGCGGGCGCCGCGGGGTACCGGTGTAGCCGACCACCGCCGCGTCCCGCACGTCGGTGTGCCGCAGCTTCTGCCAGCCGCGCCGCCCGGCCGGGTAGGCCTGGTCCAGCCGCTTCACGACGAGGCCCTCGATGCCGCTGGCCGGCAGGGTCTCGTACCAGGTGGCGGCCAGTTCCGGATCGGTCGTCATCGGCACCGGCTGGAGCGGCGGCCCCAGCGGTAGCAGCAGGTCGACGAGGAGGGCCCGGCGGCGCTCGTACGGGCGCGCGCGCAGGTCGAGTCCGGCCAGTTCCAGTACGTCGAAGGCCGCGTACGAGGCGGGCAGGCGCTGCGCGAGTACGGCGGCCCGTGCGGCGGTGGCCGCCGCCCGCCGCTGCACCAGGGCGAAGTCCGTGCGCCCCTCGTGCCAGACCACGACCTCGCCGTCGAGGACCGTGTCGGCGGGCAGCAGCAGCGCGGCCGCGGACAGGTCGGGGAAGGCGCTGGTCACGATCCGGCCGGAGCGCGCCTGGAGCGTCACGCCGGTCGTCGAGCGCAGCACGACGAGCCGGTGGCCGTCGAACTTCGGCTCGTACGCCAGTCCCGCCCCGCGCGGCAGGGTGCGTACGGCGGCGGCGAGCGCGACGCGGATCACGGCAGCCGCCCCGCCCGCCCGGGGTCGGTGAGCGGGCCGAACAGGTCCCCGTCGCGGGCGAGCCTCGGGGCGATGTCGTCGGCGAGGAAGACGAGCCCGGCGGCGCTCCGGCAGGACTCGACCTCCGCCCAGGACACGGGCGCGGAGACGGTCGGCCGTGCCCGGGCGCGCAGGGTGTAGGGGGCGGCGGTGGTCTTGGCGGCGGCGTTCTGGCTGTGGTCGACGAAGACCTTGCCGGGGCGGAGCGCCTTGGCCATGCGGTGGACCACCAGGTCGGGGAGCTCGCGCTCGGCCTCCTGGGCGAGCTGCTTCGCGTACGCGGACACCCGCTCGGACGGGGTCGGCTCCAGCGGCACGGCCAGGTGCAGGCCCTTGGAGCCGGAGGTCTTGGCGTAGGCGGGCAGGCCGTCGGCCGCGAGCCGCTCGCGCAGCCAGAGCGCGGCGGCGCAGCACTCGACGACGGTGGCGGGCGGGCCGGGGTCGAGGTCGAGGACCATCCGGTCGGCGCGGGCGGGGTGCCCGGCGGTCCACTGGGGGGTGTGGAACTCCACGACGAGGTTGGCGGACCACATGAGGGTGGCCAGGTCGGCGACGACCACCTGGGCGGCGGAGAGGTCCTCGGAGCGCGGCACGGGGGTGGTCCTCACCCAGTCGGGCGTGCCGGGCGGCGGGTTCTTGGTGAAGAACAGCTGGCCGTCCGGTCCGTCGGGATAGCGCAGGAAGGACACCGGCCGGTCGTGAATGTGGGCGAGCAGCGGGTCCGCGACGGTGGCGTAGTAGTGCAGCACCTCGCCCTTGGTGAAGCCGGTCTCCGGGTACAGGACCTTGTCGAGATTGCTGAGCGCGATGCGACGGCCCTCCACCAACGTGATCGGCGTCATACGATGAGACTGCCACGAAACAGGAGGAACCGTGCGATCCATTTGGAACGGGGCGATCTCCTTCGGCCTGGTCAGCATCCCGATCAAGCTCGTGAACGCCACCGAGAGCCACTCGATCTCCTTCCGCCAGATCCATGTGAGCGACGGCGGACGCGTCCGCTACCGCAAGGTGTGCGAGCTGGACGGGGAGGAGGTGCCGAGCGCCGAGATCGGCAAGGGGTACGAGGAGGCCGACGGGTCGATCGTCCCGATCACGGAGGAGGACCTGGCGCAGCTGCCGCTGGCGACCGCGAAGACGATCGAGATCATGTCGTTCGTACCGGCGGAGGAGATCGATCCGCTGCAGATGGACGCGGCGTACTACCTCGCGGCGAACGGGGCGACGGCGGCGAAGCCGTACACGCTGCTACGGGAGGCGCTCAAGCGGAGCCAGAAGGTCGCGATCGCCAAGTACGCGCTGCGGGGGCGGGAGCGGCTGGGCATGCTGCGGGTCGTGGACGACGTGATCGCGATGCACGGGCTGTTGTGGCCGGACGAGATCCGGGCGCCGGAGGGGGTGGCTCCGGAGGCCGAGGTGTCCGTGCGGGAGGCCGAACTCGACCTGGCGGACGCGCTGATGGCGACGCTGGGGGACGTGGAGATGACCTCGCTGCACGACGACTACCGGGAGGCCGTGGAGGCGATGATCGTGGCGAAGTCGGGTGGGGCGTTCGAGCCGACGGAGGCCGTGGTCGAGCCGGCCGGGGGCCAGGTGATCGACCTGATGGCGGCCTTGGAGAAGAGCGTGCGGGCGGCGAAGGCTTCCCGGGGGGAGGCCGATACCTCCGGTGAGGCGGAGGCTGAGGTGACTCCGATTCGCCGGAAGGCCGGAGCGGGAGCGAGGGCCGGGGCGGGAGCGGGCGCGGGGGCGGCCGCGCCGAAGGCGGTCGGCGGGAAGAAGTCGACGGCGGCTTCGGCCAAGAAGACGGCGGCTTCGGCCGGGACGAAGAAGAAGACCACCAGCACCGCCGGCAAGTCGGCGGCGGGTAAGTCGAGTTCGAAGAGCACGGCGAAGAGCACCGCCAAGACGGCGGCGGCGAAGAAGACCGGTGCGGCGGCGGCCAAGAAGGCGGCGACCCCGCGGAAGCGGACCTCCGCCTGAGCCGGGGGGAACGGCACGGCGAAGCGCCGCGCCGCGCGGGCGGAACCGAGCGGCGCGGGCGGAACGGCGCGAGCGGGGCGAGCGGGCGGGCCGGCGCGAGCGGACGGAGCCCAGCAGCGCGGACACCCAGCGGCGCGGGCAGAGCCCAGCGGCGCGGGCAGAGCCCAGCGGCGCGGGCAGAGCCCAGCGGCGCGGGCAGAGCCCAGCGGCGCGGGCAGAGCCCAGCGGCGCGGGCAGAGCCCAGCGGCGCGGGCAGAGCCGAGGCCTGCTGCCCGCGTCTTCCCGGGGCCCTGGCTTCGCCCCGGGCTCCGTGCCTCACACGTCGGCTCGGCTGCGGCGGGGGAGCCAGGTTGTGGTGTCGCGGGCCTGGGCGAAGAGGGCTTCGACTTCCGGGGGTTTGAGCGTCGTGGGGGATGCCGTGAGGCTCGGGGTCGCCGTCGGGGGCTGGAGGACCCGGATGTCACGGACCGTCGGGGCCGTCTCGACCCGCGAGGCGTCGACCACCGCCAGCGCCGGGGTGACCTTGGCGCCCAGGGCGGCCGTCGCGGAGGCCGCCGCGCGGCGGATCCAGCGGGGGTCCGGGCGGGGTTCCGCGCGGCCCACCGTGAGCAGGAGGTCGCCGATTGCCGCGCGCTGGCGGCGGCCCGGGACCGTACGCACGCAGAAGATCCCCGCGGGGCCGATCAGCAAGTGGTCGATGCGGCCCAGGCCCGGGAGCGGGACGCAGTGCAGGATCCGCCAGCCCTCGGGTTCCAGGGCGTCGAAGGCGTCGCCCATCCGCTGCTGCGCGGTCAGGTCCTGGCGCAGCCGGTGCCGGGCCCTGGTACCCGCCGGGCCGTGTTCCAGTTCGCCCAGCAGGGTCTCCCCCGGGCGGTTCGGTGCCAGGTCCGCGTCCGGTGGCAGCGCGAGACGGCGCAGGTCGGCGGCGGTGGGGACCGGGGGCGGGCCGATCGAGACGGTCCCGCTCAGATAGGGGCGGAGCACCGCCACTATCGCCTCGCGGTGGTCGTCCGCGAGGACGCTGATCCGGTTGGCCTGCCGGTCGTACCAGCCCACCGCCTGGCCGTCGGGCAGGTTGACATACAGTCGGCCGCGGCCGGGCCGGCCGCTGGGCAGTACCTTGAGTCCGCGCATCGCCCTCACCCCCGCCGTCCATGGGAGCAGCCGGGGCGCCGCAGGGCAATCCCTCGGATGTGTAACGACTCCGACGGAACGTTGCGACTCTGCTGTTACACGAACGGGGGGCTGCCGCAACGGCCGGGCCCTAGGTTTGATCCACCTGGATGGCCCAGGCCCTGACCGGCATCGAAGGACTTCCCCGTGAGCACCGTCAGCCGCCGCACTCTCGTTCGCGCCGCCGCCGTGACCGCATGCGCCGGAAGTCTGCTGGCGCTGCCCACCGCCGCCGCCCTGGCCGAGGGAGTGCCCGCGGCCTCGTCCGCGCACTCCGCGCACTCCGCGGCCCCGCGGTCGATCCTCCTCAAGAGCCTCTCGCTGGCGGACGGGGTCTCGACGGCGAAGCTCTACCGCATGGCCGACGGCGCCTACCGGGCCGAGATCCTGGCGGCCGACGGCACCAAGGCGGCCACCCTGACCAGCCGTGACGGGGTCACCGCCGTCGGCGGCTCCGGGGACCTGCACGCCTCGCTGGACTCATCCGGCCGCCTGTCCTCCTGGATGGGCGGCGTCCCGGCCCACGGCGCCGACCACACCGTGGCGGGCGACGGCCACAAGACCGGGACCCGTACCGAGGCCCGTACCGAGGCCAGCGGCGACGCCCGCGCCGGACATGTCGTCCCGGCCTCCGTTCCGCGGAACGCGGCCACCGGGGACTCCCGCGTCGTCGCCGACGGCTCCAGCGGCGGCCGTCGGCTGAGTACGCTGGCCGACGGTCCGGGCGACGGTGTGCTGCTGCTCGCCGCGGCCGGCGGCATCGCGGCCGTCGGCGCCGCCGGGCTCGGCTTCGCCATGCTGCGCCGAGGCCGCACGGACAGCTGAGACCGCAGGTGAAACGGATGTACCTCCGCATATGGTTGACGTGATCGGCCGTCGGCGTAGCGCGGGCAGAAGGGCACAGGGGTGGTGAACACGTTGCGCTTGCGTACGGCTGCGCGCACGCTGCTTCCCCTCTTCCCGCTGGGTGCGCTGCTCGCGGGCTGCGGGGACACCGGTGGGCTGGTGAGCGCCGGGTCCACGCCGACCGCGAGCGGGCCCGTACATCTGTGGCCCGACCGCCGCGGGGCCTCCGTACCGCCCGCGGATCCGGGTGGGGCCCCGCCCGAGTACGTCAAGGGGATCCCGCCGGTCCGCGACCAGGACGTGCACGCCGTCGACCCCGTCGCCCTCGTCCAGGCCGAGCTGCGCGCCCATCCGGACACCGAGGTCGGCGCGGACGGGATGCCGCCCCGGACGGCGGCCGCGATCCAGGAGTGCGCAACGGACCAGGCCGGGCAGGCGGAGCAGGACCCGGAGGCGTGCCCGGTGCTGAAGCCGTACTACCGGGACCTCACGGGCAACGGCAAGGACGAGCTGATCGTCGGCATCGAGTTCCCGGACAAGATGATGTCCGTACGGGTGTACACGACCGACCCCGGCGGGCGGCTCAACCGGATCATGGCGACCACGGAGACCGTCATCTCGGTGGAGCTGGCCGGGCGGGACGTGATCCTCAAGGTGCCCAGCGGCAACCGCGGCTACGAGCTGATCACCGCCTGGTCCTGGGACGAGAGGCAGCTGACCATGCTGCCGACGCGCGAGCAGATCGTACGGGTGCCCGGCAGTCCGGCGCCCGGCAATCCGGCCCCCGGAAAATCGCAGGCCCCGGGCGCCCGGGAGCCCGCTCCCGGGCCGGGCCGGCCATGAGACCCGTGCGGCTGCCCTCCTGGACGGCCACGCTGACCTGGAAGTCGGCGTGCTTCATCGTGGTGATGTGCTGCTCGCTGGCGGCCGTGCTGGGCGCCCTCGTCCATGTGGAGGTGACCCGGCAGACGGTGGCCACGGCGCGGGAGAAGGCCCTCGGCAGACTGCTGGAGGTCTCGCGCGCGTACGAGGCGGGCGAGCCCCTGCCGCGCGGTGCCTGGCTGGATCCCGTCGGGCTGCCGCCGGAGCTGCGGGCGCTCGCCGTCAGCGGGCGCCGGGGCACTCTGGTGGCGGACCACCGGGGCCGCCCGACCATGTGGGCGGCGGGACCGGCGGACGGCCGGGCGCTCGCGACCGTGGTCGACTACGGGCAGAGCGCCCGCACGATCAGCGGGCTGGACAACGCGATCATCGGGTCCTCGCTGCTGGCGATCGGCGGCACGCTGCTGGTGGGCGCGTTCGCGGTGACCCGGGTGACCCGGCGGCTGCACCTGACGGCGGCCGTGGCGCGGCGGATCACCCAGGGCGACCTCGACGCGCGGGTGGACGACCCGCGGACGAGGACCCCGGCGCGGCACCAGGACGAGGTGGCGACGGTGGCCGCGGCGCTGGACACCATGGCCGGGAGCCTGCAGTCGAAGCTGGAGAGCGAGCGGCGGTTCACCGCGGACGTGGCGCACGAACTGCGCACACCGCTGACGGGGCTGCAGGCGGCTTCGGAACTGCTGCCGGAGTCGCGGCCGACGGAGCTGGTGCGCGAGCGGGTACGGACGATGCGGCAGCTGACGGAGGACCTGCTGGAGATCTCCCGGCTGGACTCGGGCAGCGAGGTGGTGGAGAGCGACCTGCACCAGCTGGGACGGCTGGTACGGCGGGTGGTGCGGGCGTCCGGGACGGACACGGAGGTGGTGGTCGTCCGGGACGCGCATGTGGAGACGGACCGGCGAAGGCTGGAGCGGGTGCTCGGAAACCTGGTGGCCAACGCCCACAAGCACGGGCGGCCGCCGGTGGTACTGACGGTGGACGGGCCGGTGGTGACCGTACGGGACCACGGGGACGGGTTCCCCGAGTACCTGGCCGCGCACGGCCCGCAGCGCTTCCGCAGTGGGGGCAAGGGCCATGGTCTGGGGCTGACGATCGCCGTGGGTCAGGCGAGGGTGATCGGGGCGCGGCTGGAGTTCCGCGCGGCGGAGGGCGGCGGCGGCCTGGCGGTCCTCACCCTGCCGGGCCACTGACCGCGGACCCGGTGCCGACCCGGCCGGTCGGCCGCGGTGCCTACCCGACCGGGCGCGGCCGGGCCGCGGCGCATGCCGGGGGCGCGGCCGGGCGGGACGCACACCCGGGGCCGCGGCGCATGCCGGGGCGCGGAGGCGGCAGCGTGCCGCGCGGGCCGCGGCCGGGACCGGGCGCGCGCCGGGGCGTCTCCTCGGACGCCGAACGCGACGAGGCGTCGGACTGCCGGGCGGCAGTGCGTTCGGCGCCCTGCGGGGAGCGCCCCGGCACACACCCGGCCCCGGCCTCCCCACCCCGGGTATGACACCCACCCGGCCGGGGGCACGAAAGTCGGGCCATGCTCGCCTCGACGGCTCAGGGGCGTGGGGGCCTGGTCCAGGGCCAGCGGATCCTGGGCTTGGTGCCTTCGGGGAGGTAGGTGTACTTCCAGCCCTTGTGGAGGCCGAGCCGCTTGGTGTGGCCCGCTGTGACGCGTTCGTACAGCAGTACCGTCGGCGGGCCGCCGTCCGGGGCCGGGACGGGGATCTCGTACCACTTCGGGGGGTGTCCGGTCGGGCCGAGATGGACGGGGAGGACCTGGCCGTCCATCGGGCCGCCCTCGAACGGGGTCGGTTCGCTTCTCACCTCACCAGTGTCACAGCAGGTGGACGGCCTCGGACACCACCGGGATCACACGGCGGGCCAGGACCCCGACCGGGCCGTCCGCCGCTTCCAGGGCGAGCGCGGCCCTGGCGGCCGCGGCCGTTTCCGGGTCGGTGGCCGCGGTGGCCGTCAGCAGGGCGATGAACTGGTCCAGCAGCCAGTCCCGGAGGTGCTCCACCTCGGGCTGCTTGCCCTCGTCGATCCATATGAGGGAGGCCGCCTCGACGGCGGTGATCCAGGTGCGGACCATCATGCGCAGCCGGGGGCCGGGGGCCGGGACGCCCAGGTGGAGGAGGATCTGCTCGGCCGCGGCCCGCCGGATGCCGTCGACCGTCGCCGTCGTGCGGGAGGTCTCCACGACGCTGCCGCCCTGGAGGAGGGCGGCGAAGCCGGCGTCGTGTTCGTCGACGAAGGCGAGGTAGCGGTCCAGGGCCCGGGACAGGCGGCGGGTCAGGGGCCCCTGCTGGGGTTCGGCGAAGCACAGTTCGAGGACGTCGGCGGCCGAGCGGAGGGCGGCCTCGTAGAGCTGCTGCTTGCCGCCCGGGAAGTAGCGGTAGACGAGCGGGCGGGACACCCCGGCGGCCTCGGCGACTTCGTCGAGCGAGACGTCCTCCGGTGCCCGGTGCGCGAACAGCGAGAGGGCGGCGTCGAGGAGTTGGGCTCGCCGCTCCTCGACGCTCAGCCTGCGGTACGCGCGTACGGTCATGTCCGCAGGGTAGCCCCGCGGGCGCCGCACGAGTGGGTCTCCTGTGGATCAGGCCCGGTCCGGATGCGGGGTGCCCTACGCCAGCAGCCCCGAGCTCTGCCAGAGCCTGCGGCCGACACCGCGCAGCACGCCGATGTCGTCGAGGAAGTCGGTGAGCCGCTTCGCGCCGCTCTGCATGACCTCGCGGCGGTGGCCGCTCGCCTTGACCTGCGCGACGGCCTCGCGGCGGTCCAGGCCGATGTTGTCGTAGACGGCCGGGTTCACGAAGGCGAGCGAGAAGACGCGGGCGGCCTCGCCGCAGCTGATCCGGGTGAGTTCCTGCTCCCAGCGCGGGGCCGTCAGCATCTGGCGGCGCAGTTCCTCGCGGGCGTACCGGACGTGCCGGGCCTCCTCGATGACGTGGATCCGGGTGACGCCGCGGACCAGCGGCTGGACGCGCTCGTCCGGGAAGGTCAGGCGCTGCATCCAGTCGAGGATCTCCTCGCCGAGGAGGGTGCAGGCGAAGGAGCCGGGGGTGGTGGAGACCGTCTTCAGGATCCGCGCGAGGTTGTGGTTCAGGCGGGAGACCGGGTACTCGGGGGCGCCGGCCTTCTTGATCATGCGGGCGAACATCATCGAGTGGCGGCACTCGTCGGCGATCTCGGTGAGCGCGTAGCGGACGTGGTTGCTGGTCAGGGACTTGTCGTAGATGTGCCGGACCATGAGCTGCATGAGGATGATCTCGAACCAGATGCCGAGCGAGCCGAGCGCCGCCGCCTCGTGGCGGGAGAGGTCGATGCGCTGCTCCTCCCCCATCTTCTTCCACAGCGGGGTGTCGTAGAGGGAGAGAAGTTCCGGCGGCCAGTAGTACTTGCCCTCGATCGCCGGGGCGTCCCAGTCGAGTTCCTTGTCGGGGTCGAAGGAGTGCTTGGCCGAGGATTCGAGCAGTCGCTCGGCTATCTGCTCGCGGTCCTTGAGCGGGCCGAGGGCGTCCTCCAGCGCAGCGCGTTCGGTCACGGTCGTCATGGGTTCGGACACCTCGTGGTCGGGTTGCCGGCGGTCGTCTCTTATGAGACTGCCTGTCAGCAAGGTCGTCAATCCCTCGCGCACGACTTGTTGACCCCGTGTCTACCAACGTGTGACGCTGCCAACTGTCCGGTCCCACACGGCAGTACGTGCGACGAGGGGGCGTCAGTGTCGACGCATGAGCTCTACACCGCGCATCCGGGCGAGCCGCTCTGGCAGATCCCCGCCACCGGCTCGGCCCGCTTCAACTGGGAGTACGCCGAAGGCCGCGAGCGGCTCCTGGCCCTGTACCAGAAGGGCAAGGACAAGCAGTGGGACGGCGGCAAGCGCATCGACTGGGACATCGAGGTGGACCCCTACGATCCGCTCGGCACCCCCGAAGAGACCCTGCCGCTGTACGGGACGCGGCACTGGGCCAAGCTGACCGCGAAGGACAAGGGCGAGCTGCGCCGGCACTACGCCTCCTGGAACTTCAGCCAGTTCCTGCACGGCGAGCAGGGCGCGATGGTGTGCGCGGCGCGCATCGTGGAGTCGGTGCCGGACCTGGACGCCAAGTTCTACTCCGCCACGCAGACCATGGACGAGGCCCGGCACGCCGAGATCTTCGGGCGCTTCCTGCACGAGAAGATCGGGATGCTGTACCCGATCAACGACAGCCTCCAGGGGCTGCTGGGCGACACCCTGCGCGACTCCCGCTGGGACATGCCGTACCTGGGCATGCAGGTGCTCATCGAGGGGCTGGCCCTGGCCGCGTTCGGGATGATCCGCGACACGACCACCAAGGCGCTGCCGAAACAGCTCCTGGCGTACGTGATGCAGGACGAGGCCCGGCACGTGGCCTTCGGGCGGATGGCGCTGCGCGACTACTACAAGCAGCTCACCGACGCCGAGCTGCGCGAGCGCGAGGAGTTCGTGATCGAGGGCTGCTACCTGATGCGGGACCGGCTGCTGGGGGTGGAGGTGCTGCAGAACTTCGGCATCGCGCCGAAGGAGGCGCAGCTGCTGAGCGAGCAGTCGGAGTTCCTGCACCTGTTCCGCAGGCTGCTGTTCAGCAGGATCGTGCCGTGCGTGAAGGACATCGGGCTGTGGGGCGAGCGGCTGCAGCGGGCCTACCTGGACCTCGGCGTCTTCGACATGGGCGACTCCAACCTGGACCTGCTGATGAGCCAGGACGAGGAGATCGCCGAGGCCCTCGACCGCGAGCGGTTCGCGCAGGAGGAGTCGGCGCGGGTGGCGGAGGTCGAGGCCGCCATCTCGGACGGGGCGGACACGGACGCCCCCTGAGCGCCGTCCGGGCGGCGCGGCAGGCCTCAGCCCGTGGCCAGCGCCGCCTCCATCACCGCCCGCGCGATCGGCGCCGCCGCGCCGTTGCCGCTGATGTCGCCCCGGTCCGCCGACGCGTCCTCGACCACCACCGCGACCGCCACCTGCGGCAGCGCCGTGCCCTCGGCCCTGGCCCAGGAGATGAACCAGGCGTACGGGGTCCCCGCGTTGCCCACCCCGTGCTGGGCGGTGCCCGTCTTGCCGCCGACCACCGCGCCCGGGATCGCGGCGTTGCGGCCCGTCCCGTTCTCCACCACCTTGACCATCAGCTCCTGCAGCCGGAGGGCGGTGGCCGGGTTCATCGCCCGGCCCAGGCTGCGCCGCTCGCCGCGCCGGACCTGGGAACCGTCGTCCTGGGTCGTCCGTTCCACCAGGTAGGGGCACGCGAGCTCGCCGCCGTTCGCCACCGCCGCCGCCACCATCGCCATCTGCAGCGGTGTCGCCGTCGTGTTGAACTGGCCGATGGAGGAGAGGGCCAGCTGGTCCTGGCTCATGTCGGTGTCGAAGTTCGACCGGGACACCCATGAGGGCACCTTCAGCCCCTCGGAGTTGAAGCCGAAGCGGCGTGCCGCGTCCACCATCCCGCGCAGCCCGACCTGCACCCCGATCTTCGCCATCACCGTGTTGCAGGACCACTGCACCGCCTCCGCCATCGAGGCGTCCTCGCAGCCCGTGCCCGCGTTCGGCAGCAGGGTGCTGGTACCGGGCAGCGGGTAGGGGTCGGGGGTCCTGGTCGGCGCGTCGACATCGGTGACCACGCCCGCGTCGAGGGCTGCCGCCGCCGTCACGATCTTGAAGGTGGAGCCGGGCGGGTACGTCTCGCGCAGCGCCCGGTTGAGCATCGGCCGGGCGGGGTCCGCGTTCAGGGCGGACCAGGCCGCTTTGACCTTCGTACCCGTGCCGGAGAGCGCGGCAGGGTCGTACGAGGGGCTGCTGACCAGCGCGAGGATCCTCCCGGTGGCCGGCTCCACGGCGGCCACCGCACCGCGCTTGCCCGCGAGCCCGGCGTACGCGGCCCGCTGCATGCCGGAGCGCACGGTGGTGGCGGCGTTCCCGCCGGCGGGGCGGCCGCGGGCCAGCTCGTACCAGAGCGGGAAGGCCGAGAGCCCCGGGTCGGTTCCCGACAGGACCGCGTCCTCGGCGCGTTCCACGAAGCTGGTCCCGTAGATCTGGGAGGAGAAGCCGGTGACGGGCGCGTAGAGCGGGCCGTTCGTGTAGGTGCGCTCGTAGCGCAGCAGCTGGCCGCTGTCGCGGGAGCCGGTGACGGGACGCCCGTCGACCAGGATGTCCCCGCGGGGCTCGGCGTAGCGCTCGATGGCCGGACGCTTGTTGGCCGGGTTCGCACCGTAGGCGGCGGACTCCCAGACCTGTACGCGGGCGAGGTTGACCAGCAGGGCGACCAGCAGGAGGGCGCAGAAGTACGCGCACCAGCGGATGTAGCGGATCACTCGGCCGGCTCCTTCGCGGGGCGGGGTCTGCGGGCGCTGTCGCTGAGCCGGACCAGCAGGGCGACGATGATCCAGTTGGTGACCACGGAGGAACCGCCCTGCGCCAGGAAGGGCATGGCCATGCCGGTGAGCGGGATGAGGCCGGTGACGCCGCCCGCGATGACGAACACCTGGAGCGCGACGATCGAGGCCAGCCCGGTGGCGAGCAGCCGCCCGAAGGGGTCGCGCAGGGCGAGACCGGCACGGAAGCCGCGGGCGACGAGGAGCCCGTAGAGCAGCAGGATCGCGGCGAGGCCGACGAGGCCGAGCTCCTCGCCGGCGGTGGCGAGGATGAAGTCCGACTTGGCGGCGAAGCCGATGAGGAAGGACTGGCCGTGGCCGAGTCCGGCACCGAGGAGGCCTCCGGCGCCGAAGGCGAAGAGGGACTGGGCGAGCTGGCCGGGGCCTTCGCCGCGCTCGATGGAGGCGAAAGGATTCAGCCAGTCGTTCACCCGGCTGTGCACGTGCGGTTCGAAGGTCTCGACGGCGTACGCGCCGAGGCCGGCGAGCAGGAGTCCGATCGCGATCCAGCCGATTCGCCCGGTGGCGGTGAACAGCATGATCACGAACAGTCCGAAGAAGAGCAGCGACGTGCCCAGGTCGCGCTCCAGGACCAGCACGCCGACGCTGATCAGCCAGATGGCGAGGATCGGGCCGAGGACACGGCCGGGAAGCAGGCGCAGTTTCCAGAAGAGCCGGCGCCCGGTGAGGGCGAGCGCGGTGCGGTTCGCGGCGAGGTACGAGGCGAAGAAGACCGCGAGCAGGATCTTGGCGAACTCCCCCGGCTGGAAGGAGAGCCCGGCGAACCGGATCCAGATGTGCGCGCCGTTGACCGCCGGGAAGAAGACGGGGACGAGCATCAGCGAGAGGGCCACCGCGACGGAGAGGTACGCGTAGCGCTGGAGCACCCGGTGGTCCCGGAGCAGCGCGACGGCCAGCACGAACAGCGCCACGCCCAGTGCGGACCACAGGAGTTGGTCCCCGGCGGTGAGGTGTCCCGGGGTGGTCACGTCGAGGCGCTGGATCAGGACGAGGCCGAGGCCGTTGAGGAGGACGGCGATGGGGAGCAGGAGGGGATCGGCGTACGGGGCCCGCAGGCGGACGGCGAGGTGCGCGAGGAGGGCGGCGGCGCACAGGCCGGTGGCGTAGCGCGCGGCGGTGCCGGGGACGTGGCCGGTGGTGGTGAGGCCGACGTGGAGGTGACCGAGGACGGAGATCAGGACGGCTCCGGCGAGGAGCGTCAGCTCGGTGCCGCGCCGCTTGGGGGCGCCGGCGGCGGGGGGTGGGGGCGGGGCGGGCTCCGCCACCTTTGCCGTCAGAGCGGTCATACACGGAAACGTAGCAAGCAGACGGATGATATGTCCGCTTATGTCATAGTGTGCCGAAGAGTCGTCAAAAACGGTCGGAACTGTCGAAAGTAAGGAGCCGAGGGGCATGGGACCTGTGGAATTCATCGTCCTCGCCTTCCCGGAGGAACAGCTGCGGGCCCCGGCGGTCGAGGCCGTGATGGGACTGCGCAAGACCGGGGCGGTCCGGCTGATCGACGGGATCGTGGCGACGAGAACGGCGTCGGGGGACGTGCTGGCGGCCGAGTTCGACGAGTACGTGGAGCTGCACGGCCTGCTGACGGGCCGTGACGTGGCGCGGCTGATCGGACCCGAGGACATCCAGGAGGCGGCGGGGCTGCTGGAGCGCGGGAGCTGCGCGCTGCTGCTGGTGGTCGAGCACCTGTGGGCACAGGACGCGGCCGTCGCGGTACGGGCCGCGGGCGGCCGGATCGTCGGCTCGGTCCGCATCCCGCCGGACCGGGTTCCCGAGGACCCGCGGGCGGGGGTGGTCTGATGTTCATCCGCCCGATGGGAGTAACGGTCCGCCCGGCGGACCGGCCGGCGGGGCACCCGCTGCTGCGGGGCCTGCTGGCACGGGCTTCGGGAGCCGCGGAGCCGGCGACGGCCGACGCCGCGGGGGCCGTGTCCCCGGCGGCCCCGGCGGCCCCGCCACCGCCGGGCCCGGTGCGACCGCCGGGCCCGGTGCGACCGCCGGGCCCGGTGTACCCGGCCGAGCCGCCGTCCGGGGCCTCCCAGGAACCCCCGGACCTGCCGGAGCCGGCCGAGCCGGAGCCGGCGGCCGCGGCGGCGGAGGCCCTCGCACCGGACCACACCGCGGCGGCCGGGGCCGCCGGAGCTGCCGGGGCTGCCGGAGTGGCCGCCCCGGCCGGTCTGGTGGCGGAGCTCACCCAGCTGGCCGGCCTGGCCCGCGAGGGCCTGCTGACCCCCCAGGAGTTCACGACGGCCAAGGCCCGCCTGCTGCGCGGCTGACCCGCGTCAGCCGGGCGGATCCGTCCGTGCCCGGCGCCGCGCCTCGGCCGCCCCGGCGCCGGCGCACACGGCCGCGGCCAGCGCGAAGCCCAGTACGGCCGGGTTGACGTATCCGGGAACGGACTCGGCGGCGTAGCTCCCGCCGCCCGTCATCTCGCAGACGAACCGCAGCGGTACGTAGTCGACCGTGTAGTCCACGACGTGCGACGCGCGCTCGTCCTGGCCCGGGGTGCGGCAGGGCAGGATCGGCGACGACCCGGCGCCGCCGTCCTCGGCGGCCAGGACCGCACCCGCCACATGCAGCAGCCCCCAGGCGTAGAGGCCGACCGCGCAGGCGCCGAGGAGGACGGCCAGGGTCCGGTGCCACCTCAGCCTGCCGAGGGTGGCGATGCCGTAGCCGAGCAGCCCGAGCGCCAGCAGGGGCAGGATCGGGAGCAGCGGGAGAAGCAGGAGCGCCATCCGCGCAGTCCAGCAGCGCGTGAGCGCGACTGCCGTGACGGAGCCCACAGTTCCCTCAACAGCACTGTCACAACGCCCGCGTGGCTGGCGGCCGGGGCCCTGACCGCGCGGACATGCGTCCACGAGGACGGGTTCGACGTGGCCAACGTCCGCGCGACGGGGCGGCCGGAGCGCGTGGCCTTCGAACAGCCGCGGGCCGTGGGCCGTTCGGTTCGGCCGTAGCGGCCCGCGGCCCCGCGGCGGCTGGTTGACTACGGCGCATGGAACTTCCCCGTACGGAAGGCGCGGCGCCCCCCTTCGACCCCGAACTGGGCCGCGTACTGGCCGCTCTGGGCGGCGCCGTCCACGATCCGCTCACCCCCGCCAACCTCGCCGCCCGGCAGGAGCAGGACGCCGCGACCCGGCCCCGGCCGACGGCCCACGACCTGCGCGCCGACGGCCTCTTCGAGGTGGCCGAGCTGCGCGTACCGGGGCGGGACGTCACGCTCGTGAGCGCCCGGCCCGCCGGAGCCGCGGGCCCGCTCCCCCTGCTGTACTACATGCACGGCGGCGGCATGGTCATGGGCAACGCCCCGTCCGTACTGCCGCAGCTGCTGCGGGAGTGGGCCCTCCCGCTCGGCCTGGCCGTCATCTCCGTCGAGTACGGCCTGGCTCCCCGGGCGCAGTACCCCGAACCGGTCGAGGACTGCTACGCCGGCCTCGTCTGGGCGGCCGGGCACGCGGCCGAACTCGGTATCGACGCCGACCGGATCGTCATCGGCGGCAAGAGCGCGGGCGGCGGCCTCGCCGCGGCGCTCGCCCTCCTCACCCGCGACCGCGGCGGCCCCGCCCCGATCGGCCAGCTGCTCCTTTGCCCGATGCTCGACGACCGCGGCACCAGCTTCTCCAGCCGTCAGATGGACGGCATCGACGTCTGGGACCGCACCTCCAACGCCACCGGCTGGAAAGCGCTCCTCGGCGACCGGTTCGGCGCCGAGGACCTGCCGGCGTACGCCGCCCCCGCCCGCGCCACGGATCTGTCCGGGCTCCCCCCGGCCTACATCGACGTCGGGTCCGCCGAGACCTTCCGGGACGAGGACGTGTCCTACGCCGACGCGATCTGGAGGGCCGGAGGCCAGGCCGAACTCCACGTATGGCCCGGCGCCTTCCACGGCTTCGACAGCCTCGCCCCCGAGGCGGCTCTCAGCCAGGACGCGCGCGACGCCCGTACCCGCTGGCTCCGGCGCGTCCTCACGCAGCCCGCGAAGAACGAGGAGACGTAGGTCACACACGCCGGTGTCACAGGCGGTCGGGCCACCTCGTCTCAGGGGTACAGCCAACGACGACCACCGAGGAGCACACCATGGCCGCGCGACGTGACCTTTTCGCCGACCCGACCACCGGCAAGGCCCTGAAGCACCTGATGTCGGCCGGCAAGGTGATCAAGGAGTCGCCGCTGCCGGCCGCGACGCAGGAGCTGGTGTCGCTGCGCGTGAGCCAGATCAACGGCTGCGCCGTCTGCCTCGACATGCACACCAAGGAAGCCACCGCCGCCGGTGAGACCCCGGTACGGCTGCACCTGGTGGCGGCGTGGCGGGAGGCGACGGTCTTCACCGAGGCCGAGCGCGCCGCGCTGGAACTGGCGGAGGAGGGCACCCGGACCGCGGACGGGGCGGGCGGGGTGGCCGACGAGGTGTGGGCCCGGGCCGCCAAGCACTACGACGAGGGGGAACTCAACGCCCTGGTGCTGCTGATCGCCCTCATGAACATGGCCAACCGGATCAACCTCATCACCCAGCAGCCGGGCGGCGACTACGTGGCCGGGCAGTTCCGCTGAGCGGCACCGGTGAAGGCTTGCCCTTCCCCACCGTCATGCCGATGATCATTTAGGGCCACCCGGGGAGGGAAGCCGACGTGAACAAGGTCGAGGAGTTCGAGGACCTGCGGTCACTGCTGTTCTCGATCGCATACAGGATCCTCGGCAGCGTGAGCGAGGCCGAGGACGCGGTACAGGAGACCTGGCTCCGCTTCGACGCCTCGACCACCCGGCCCGAGTCCACCAAGGCCTTCCTGTCGACGACGATCACCCGGCTCTCGATCGACGTACTGCGCTCCGCGCGGGTGCGGCGCGAGGCGTACGTCGGGCCGTGGTTCCCCGAGCCCCTGCTGAACGATCCGTACCAGGACCCGGCGCGGTCGGTGGAGCTGGCGGACTCGGTGTCGATGGCCGCGCTGCTGCTCCTGGAGCGGCTCAGCCCGCTGGAACGCTCGGTGTTCGTCCTGCGGGAGGTCTTCGCCTTCGGCTTCGACGAGGTCGCCACGGCGGTGGGCCGCTCGGAGGCCGCCTGCCGACAGCTGCTGGTCCGGGCACGGCGGCACATGGAAGCCGGAGAGCCGCGGTTCCGGGCGGACCGTCAGGAACGGCGCGAACTGGCGACGCGGTTCCTGGACGCGATGAAGGACGGCGACGTCGGCGGGCTGCAGCGGCTGCTGGCGGCCGACGTCCAACTGGTCGGGGACGGCGGCGGCAAGGCCCCGCAGCTCGCCAAGGCCATCGTCGGCGCGCAGAACGTGGCTCGCCTGCTCACCTCGGTCTTCCCGTGGCTGATCCGGCTCGGCGTGACCACCGAACCGCACGACGTGAACGGCGAGCCGGGCGCGATCGCTCGCGACCCGGACGGCAAGGTGCTCCACGTCCTGGCCTTCGAGTTGCTCGACGGCCGCGTCCGGACCATCCGCTCAGTGGTCAACCCGGACAAACTGGCCCACCTGGGCCCGGTGGCCGACGCCTGGGCGATCGACCGCACCCTCCGCGAGGCCCGCCGCGGGGGACGGTAGCGGGGGCGGGGGGCGGGGGCGCGGGCGCGGCTTCGGGGCTGATCCGCGCGTGCGGGGTCGGTTGGTGGGGCGGTGGCTGCGGAGGGGCTGTTCCGCTGGGGCGGTGGTCAGTGATGTGTATGGGGGTTTCCCGTCAGTCTCATCGTCTCTCCGTGTCGGGCCGGTCCCTCAAGGGCGCTCGTTCCTCGCGTCGCTTCGCGATGGCCTGACGGCCACCCTTGACCGACCGTCCCGCCACGGAAATCCGAAGACTGCCGAGAAGCCCCCAAAAGAACGAGCCGGTCCAGGCTTTGAAGGACGGGGCGGCCAGAGACCCCCTGCCCGGACGGGGGCAGGCACGCTCCCGAGGCGGGGCCCATGGCAGCGGCCTGCCGGGTCGGGGGAAGCGCCCCACATCGCTACGCACTCCCCATCTCTCAGCGTCTCCAGTCCGTCTTGGGCTGGACATAGGCCGCCCACAACCTCGATCCGACACTCGACGCGCGTCCGACGACCGGCCGGGGCTGGGCATAAGCCGCCCACCACCCATTCGCTTCTCCCAGACTGCGACCGACGGCCGGTTTGGTGCTGAAGAGAGCTGCTGAGAGGGACTGACGGCCGGTACCTCGCCTATTCCGTCGTGGAACTGGGTCAGTGAGACCACGACACCACAAACCCACCCCCAAACAGGGGCAATTGGGGCAAGCTGGCGGCCTTCTGGGCCACTCATGTGCGCTGACCTGTATCCACGACGAAATAGCCGCAGTCCCACGCCTTTTCACCCCGGACGACGGCCAGACGCAGCCAAAGAGGACCCTCATGCGCCTGGGCGGCTCATGACCAGCCGCATACGGTCGTCGGACGCCGTCATCGAGAGACCCGTGAGTGGTGGGCGGCCTATGCCCAGCCCAACTCGGTCGTCGGACGCCGAGACTGGGGAGTCAGTGGGGGTGGTGGGCGGCCTATGTCCAGCCCAAGACGGTCGTCGGACGCTGCGACTGGGGAGTCAGCGGGGGTGGTGGGCGGCCTATGTCCGGCCCAGGACGGGCTGGAGACGCTGAGACGTGGGGAGCGCGTAGCGATTTGGGGCGCTTCCCCCGGTCCGGGTCTCGGTCTGGATGGGCCCCGCCTCGGGAACGTGCCCACCCGGGACCGGGCAGGGGGTCTCTGGCTGCCCCGTCCTGATCCTTGAGTGCCCGGCTCGTTCTTTTGGGGGCTTCTCGGCAGTCTTCGGATTTCCGGGGCGGGACGGTCGGTCAAGGGTGGCCGTCAGGCCATCGCGAAGCGACGCGAGGAACGAGCGCCCTTGAGGGACCGGCCCGACACGGAGAGACGATGAGACTGACGGGAAACCCCCATACACATCCCTGACCACCGCCCGAGCAGCTCCCGCACACCGAAGCCACCGCCCCGCCACCCGACCCCGCCCGCGCGGATCGGCCCCACCGGAGCCCCCGCCCCGCCCCACCCCCATCCGGGTGATGGGCGGCGACCGGCCGACTCCGTTGGGGGATTTGTCATACCGGGCGTGGCAGCATCGGCCGTCTCGGAGGTGATCCCATGTCACATCGGCTGCCCTGTCGGCTGTCGTACCGGCTGTCGTACCGCCCGCTTCGCGCCGTCTGCATCGCCGCAGTGCTCGTCGTCGCCGGGCCGGTCCCGGGGGCCGGGGCCGAGCCCGGGCTGCCCGAAGGGGAGTCCGTCGGGGTGCTGCTCACGCGCCTGCAGGGTTTGTACCAGAAGGCCGAGGAGGCCGCCGAGGCGTACAACGCCACCGACGAGGCCCTCCGGGCCGGCCAGGCCGAGGAGCGGCTGCGCGCCGCCGCGCTCGGCAAGGCCCGTACGGCGCTCGACTCCGAGCGGGCCGTCGCCGGGCGGCTGGCCCGGGAGCAGTACCAGGGCGGCCAGGGGTTGTCCCCGTACGCCCGGATGCTGCTCGCCGGGAGCCCCCAGGCCGCCCTGGACCAGCGGCGGCTCGCCGCCCGCGAGGGCGCCCGGCGGGCGGCCGTACTGGCCCGGCTCGCGCGGGGCGAGAAGGAGGCCGACGCGCTCGCCGCACGGGCCCGTGCGGCCCTGGACACCCGGCAGACCCTGGCCGCGCGGCAGAAGATCCACAAGGACGAGGTCGCGGCGCAGCTCAAGGAGGTCGAGCGGGTGCTCGCGGCCCTGACCCCGGATCAGCTCGCCCGGCTCGGCGCGCAGGAGGCCGAGAACACGGCCGTCGCGCAGCGGGACCTGCTCGGTTCGGGCCGGCTCCCCGCTCGTACGGGCACTCCGACGGCGGCCGGTGGTGCCGCGCTCACCTATGCGGCGGCGCAGATCGGCAAGCCGTACATGTGGGGCGCCGAGGGTCCGGGGTCCTTCGACTGCTCCGGGCTGACTTCGCAGGCCTGGGCGCACGCCGGGCGGGTGATCCCGCGGACGAGTCAGGAGCAGTGGGCCCGGCTGCCGAAGGTTCCGCTGGACCAGCTGCGGCCCGGGGACCTGGTGGTGTATTTCCCCAAGGCCACGCATGTGGGCCTGTACGTCGGCGGGGGCAAGGTGATCCAGGCACCGCGGCCGGGGGCCCGGGTCAAGGTCTCGCCGATCGCCGCGAACCCGCTGCTGGGCGCCGTCCGGCCGGACCCGGACGGCGCTCCGCTCGCCGAGTTCACCCCGCCCGAGCTGCCCGAGGCAACGGCGGGCGGGGCGACGGGCGAGGCGGGGGACGATACCGGCTACTCCGCCGAGGAAGCTCCGGACGCCACGGACGCCTCAGACGCCCCGGACGCCGACGCGACCTCCGCCAGGTAGTCGGCGGTGTCCTCGGGGTCGTAGAAGTACGAGTCGAAGTCGGCCGGGTTGTCGAAGCCGTTGGCGAATCGATTCGCCACCGGCTGGAGCTGCCCGGCCGCGCCGATCAGGTTGAGTACGTGCTCCGGCGGGACGCCCAGCATCGCGTTCGTCCACTGGGTCACCGGCTTGCCCGTGGTGAACCAGTACTTGTCGAAGGTGGCCTTCATCCACGCCTCGTCGAACGGCTTGTCCCCGTGCATCAGGATCGACGACAGGTAGGAGGCGGCGCACTTCGCGGCGGAGTTCGAGCCCTGCCCGGTGATCGGGTCGTTCGCGACGACCACGTCCGCGACGCCCAGCACCAGGCCGCCGCCCGGGAGGTGGCCGATCGGGTTGCGTACGACCGGCGCGTAGCGTCCGGCCAGTGTGGCGCCCGCGTCCGTCAGCTCCACCTTCTTCGCCCGGGAGTACTCCCACGGCGTGAACTTCTCCATCAGCTCCAGCGTGAGAGCGAGG
Source organism: Streptomyces spororaveus (assembly GCF_016755875.1). Taxonomy (NCBI): domain Bacteria; kingdom Bacillati; phylum Actinomycetota; class Actinomycetes; order Kitasatosporales; family Streptomycetaceae; genus Streptomyces; species Streptomyces spororaveus. The sequence goes on from NZ_BNED01000005.1 coordinate 3,079,135, forward strand.
TGCTCCGCCGGGTCCTTGACGCCGTTGAAGACGTCGAGCGGGCCGCCGGGGATGCCCTCCCAGAACAGGATGTCCGCCCGGCCCGAGGTGGTCAGGGTCGGCATGACGAACAGCTCGCCGACGCCCGGGACCAGGTTGCAGCGGACGGCCTCCGTCTCCGGGTGCTCCGGGCGCGGGCCCAGGCCGTGCACGTAGGCGACGGCGAGCGAGCGCTGCGGTGCGTCGTACGGGGAGCGGGCCGCGTTCCGCCCGAACATCGAGACCAGTTCTCCCTTGCCGGCGGCGACCAGCACCAGGTCGTACGCACGGGAGAAGTAGTCGAGGTCGGCGACCGAGGCGCCGTGGATGACCAGCTGTCCGCCCCGCTGCACGAAGACGTCGAGCCAGCCGGCCATCTTCACGCGCTGGTCGACGGACTGCGCGTACCCCTTGAGCCTGCCGAGCCAGTCGATGGCCCGGCCGGCGTCGGGGGTGGCGACGGAGACGCCGAGGCCCTCGATCTTCGGGGCCTGCTGCTCCCAGAAGTTGATCTGGAGATCGCGTTCGTGCTGCAGGGCCGTGTCGAACATGCACTGGGTGGACATGACCCGCCCGGTGCGGATCTCGTCCGCCGTCCGGTTCGACATGAGGGTGACCTCGTACCCCTTGGACTGGAGTCCGAGGGCGAGCTGGAGACCGGACTGGCCGGCTCCGACGACGAGTATCTTGCGCATCTCTCACGCTCTCTGTTCGAGGGGCTCTATTCGGGCGTGCTGTCGAGGGCGTGGCCCACCAGGGCGAGCAGCGATTCGACCACCGTGTCGCGGCGCCTCGCGTCCATGATCACGACCGGTACGTGGGGCGGGACGCTGAGCGCCTCGCGCACGTCCTCGGGCTCGTACGACTGCGAGCCGTCGAAGTGGTTCACGGCGACGGCGTACGGCAGCCCGCAGGTCTCGAAGTAGTCGAGGGCCGGGAAGCAGTCGCGCAGGCGGCGGGTGTCGGCCAGGACGAGGCCGCCGATGGCGCCTCGCACCAGGTCGTCCCACATGAACCAGAACCGTTCCTGGCCGGGGGTCCCGTACACGTAGAGGACGAGGTCGTCGTCGAGGGTGACGCGGCCGAAGTCCATGGCGACGGTGGTGGTGTTCTTGTCCGGGGTGCCGGACAGGTCGTCGGTCGGGACGCTGGCCTCGGTCATCACCGCCTCGGTGCGCAGCGGGGTGATCTCGGAGACGGAGGAGACGAAGGTGGTCTTGCCGACGCCGAAGCCGCCCGCGACGAGCACCTTGACGGCGACGGGTGCGCGGGAGCGGTCGTACTGCCAGGGCTGGGCCGGCTCGTCGTCCGACTGCGGCAGCACCACCGGGTTGTCAGAGACGGCGAAGACCACTGAGCACCCTTTCCAGCAGCGCGCGTTCGGGACGGCCGCTGCCGTGGCCCGTGCCGTAGACGCGGATCCTTCCCTGGTCGGCGAGGTCGCTGACCAGGACGCGGACCACGCCGAGCGGGAGCTTCAGCAGCGCGGATATCTCGGCGATCGTGCGCATGCGGCGGCAGACCTCGACGATGGCGGGCATCTCGGGCATGCGGTCGGGCTTCTGCGGTTCCGAGACCTTCGTGTCCAGGGTGGCGACGAACGTCTCGACGTGCAGGACCTGGGTGAAGCGGGTGCGGCCGCCCGTGAGCGAGTACGGGCGGACGCGGGCGGGGCGGCGGTCGGCGCCACGTATCGGCAGCCGTTCGGAGGCCGTACTCCTCACGGGGTGTTCTCCATCGACTGGCGCAGCTCGCTGCGGACTTCGGGGGTCAGTACGTGGCCGGCCCGGCCGACGAACAGGGCCATGTGGTAGGCGACGACACTCATGTCGCAGTCGGGGGTGGCGTGCACGCCCAGCAGCGAGCCGTCGCTGATGGCCATGACGAAGACGGAGCCGTGCTCCATCGCCACCATGGTCTGCTTGACCGCGCCGGTCTCCATGAGGGCGGCGGCGCCGGTGGTGAGGCTGCCGAGGCCGGAGACGATGGTGGCGAGGTCGGCGGACGCGCCGCGCGGGCCCTTGGCCCGGGGTTCGGTGCGCGGCTCGGCCGTGCCCGCTCCCGGGTCGGAGGACAGGAGCAGCAGCCCGTCCGAGGAGACGACGGCGACGGAGTTGACGCCGGGTACCTCCTCGACCAGGTCGGTCAGCAGCCACTGCAGGTTGCGGGCCTGGGTGCTCAGTCCGTACGTACTGGGCGCGGTCATGTGCGTGCCTCCTGTGCGGTGTCCCCCCGGTCGGTCTTGCTCTGGCCCTGCCTCCGCGGCTGCCCCTGGTCGAACGCCTGGTCAGGGGCTTGGTCGGACCCCTGTTCCTGGGCGAGTTCGGCGGCGACGACGCGCCGGCCGTCCTGGGCTCCCTGGTAGAAGCCTCCGAGCCGGCGCCGCAACTCCTCGGCGTCGACCCGGCGCGGCGGCTCGGGCGGTCCGTCGGCACGGGCCTCGCGCTTGGCGGGGACGGTGCGCGGGGTCCGCCTGGGCAGGCCCTTGTCGGTGACGGCGCCTTCGCCCTCGGCCTGGTCGGCCGGGTGGCTGCCCTGGCGGGGGAGCCAGTTGCCCTCGGCCGGGGCATGGGTGTGCGGCTCCGTCTCCGGTGCGGCTTCCTGTACGTCGGCCACGGGTGCGGCGGTGTGCGGCGCGGCCGGGATCTCCTCGGCGGGGTCCGGCACGCCCGGGGCGGCCGGCTCCGCGTCGGGGACGACCCGGGCGAGCAGCTGCTCCTCAGGGGTGGGCCCGTCCGCTGCCGGGGGCCCGGCGACGAACACCTGGTCGGCGGACGGCAGTCCGGCCGTGGCGGGTGCGTCGACGAGCGGCTCGGCCTCGGCGGGCACCGGGTGCGGCTCCGCCGGGACCTCGGTGACGACGGCGGGGCCCGCCAGTGCCTCGGCGAGGGTGATCGGGACCGCCGCGACGGCGGGCTCCGGCTCCGGCTCGGCCGCCTCGACCGGCTCGACAGCGGCCGGCTCGACAGCCTCGGCCGGCTCGGCCGGCTCCTCGGCGACGACCTCGGCAGCAGCCTCGGCATCGGCTTCCGCGGCCGCGTCCATGTCCGGCTCCGGAGCGGCATGCGCGCCCCGGCGCCGCTTCGGCAGCGTGTTCTCGTTCGCCTCCGCTATCACACCGGGCAGCCGCAGCTCGGGCGCGCCCGGCATGGCCAGGGTGTGCACCGGGGAGACCGTCGGGCCGTCGGGCAGCAGCGCCGCCGGGACGACCACCAGGGCTTCGGTCCCGCCGTGCCGCGGGGTGCGCAGCTCGGCGGTCACCCCGTGCCGGGCCGCGAGCCGCCCGGCCACGTACAGGCCGAGGCCGAGGCCGTGTTCCGCCTCGGGTTCCTCGTCGTAGGCCTCGGGCGTGGACAGCCGGGCGTTCAGTGATTCCAGGCGGTCCTCGGTGACGCCGATGCCCTCGTCCACGACGGACAAAACAACGTCGCCGGTGCCCTGCAGCCAGCCGGACACCTTCACCTTGACGTCCGGCGGGGAGAACGTGGTCGCGTTCTCCAGCAGCTCGGCCAGCACGTGCGAGATGTCGTCGGCCGCGTGCCCCGCGACCTGGGTGTACGAGGGCAGCGCGGCGAGTTCGACGCGCTCGTAGCGCTCGATCTCGCTGACGGCGGCCCGCATCACGTCGACCAGCGGCACCGGCAGGCCCTGCCCGTGACCGTGTTCCTGCCCGGCCAGGACCAGCAGGTTCTCGTTGTGGCGGCGCATCACGGTCGCCAGGTGGTCCAGCTTGAAGAGGGTCGCCAGCCGGTCGGCGTCCTGTTCCTTGGACTCCAGTTCCTCGATGACCGCGAGCTGGCGCTCCACCAGGCCCAGGGTCCGCAGCGACAGCGAGACGGAGGTCGTCGACATGATGCGCCGGTGCTCCTCCAGCCCCGCCCGCAGCGTCGTCAGTTCTTCCTCCAGCGCTTCCCGGCCGGCGGCCAGCACCTCGTTGCGGCCGATGATCCGGCGCCGGTCGGCGTCGAGCCCGGCGATCCGGGTGTGCAGGGAGACCGTCTGGTCGCGCACCGCGTTCAGGTGGCGCACGACCTCGGCGAACTCGTCGTTGCGGCCCGTGAACCGCACCGGTTCCACCGAGCCCTCCGGTGTGGCCAGCCGCTGCGCGCCGCGGCGCAGGACCGACAGCGGCCGGGTCAGCGACCGCGCCACGGCGGTCGAGAAGCCGACGGCGAGCAGGAACAGCAGGCCCAGCAGGGCGATCACGATTTCGAGCCGGGTCACGTCGTCGTCGCGCAGCGCGGCCAGGGCGGAGGCCCGTTCACTCGCGAGGGTGGCTTCCACGGTGCGCATGCGGTCGATGCGGGCGGTGAGCGCGGTGCCGACGGTGGCCCCGTCGGTCTTGCGGTCGGCGGGCGTCAGGGTGGGCCGGTCGGTGAGCCGCTTGAGGAAGTCGTCGGCCGTCTTGACCTCGGGGCCGGTGACGGTGGCGGCCAGGGTCTGGCGTACGTCGGGCCGCGCGGCCCGTGCGAAGTCGTCGAGGGCGGCCTGCTCCCGTACGCGCGCACGCTGGGCGGCGGTGGTGAGTTCGTCGACCACGGCGGCGTTGGGGGGCTGATCGCCGCGGGGGACGGCCAGGGCGGCGAGCAGGAGTCCACGGGTGGCGGAGGCCTGTTCCACGGCCTGGCCCAGCGGGGCCAGCGGACGGGTGGTGGTCAGGGCGGCCTCGGCGCGCGGCGGGGTGAGCTCGGCGAGCCGGCGGCCGGGGGCGAGGAGTTCCGCGATGACTCCGGCGTAGGCCTGTTCGGCGGCGAGGGCGCTGCCCTTGCCGTCGACGGCCTCGGCGCGGACGGTCCGTACGCGGGCGAGGGCCTGGGCGGTCGCCTCGTCGGCCTCGGCCTGGACCTCGGCGAGCTGCCGGTCGGTCCCGGCGATGCGCTCCTGGACGGGGCCCTTGGCTGCGCCGGGCCGGCCCTTGGCGGCGTACTCGACGACCGCGTCGCGCTCGTCACCGAGGAGGTGCGCGAGGGTGAGGGTCTGCCGGGTCTGGTCCGCGAGGGTGACCAGGCGCTGGGAGTCGTTCAGTTCCCTCGACGCGGAGACGACGGCGGGCGCGCCTGCCGCGAGGACGGTGAGGCCGGCGACGGCAACGCCGACGACCAGCCTGCGGCGCACGCGGACGCGGCGTCCTGCGGGGGCCGGGCCGTCGGCGGCGGTGCCGTTCTTCCGAGACCGCTTCTTCTGCACCGGTGCTCGCAATCCTGTACGTGTGCTCTTGCTCGTCTACTCGTGTGGCCGAGGTAACGGCCGGTCAACAAGTAAACGCCCCCTGCCCCCTCGTACCGCCTCAGACCTTTGCAGCGTGCTGGGGAGAGAGCCGCACATCACCCAACCGGCCACTCGAACGAGTGAACATCACGGATGAGTTGCCGACCAACTCGGGCACCCTGTGCCGGAGCGCCCGCATGGACAGGTGGTTGAAAGATCGATGCGGGCTTTGGCAGGATGCCCGCCCACATGACCGGCCCGCGGCCCCCGGCCCGTGCGGTCCGCCCGGCCGGTCCGGGCGCGGGGCCTGCCGGGCGCGCCCGATTTGGTACGGACCTGCCCGCGTCCGCCGTCCTCCGCGCGGCAGAATGCGGGGATGCGCATCGACCTCGCCTCGGCCCCCGGCCACCAGGAACGCCCCAATGAGGACTGGGTGTCGGCGGCGATCCCCGCTTCGGGCGGCGGCGTCCTGGTCCTCCTGGACGGGGTCACCCCTCCGGCCGGGGACGACGGATGCGTGCACGGAGTGCCCTGGTTCGCGGCACGCCTCGGCGGCCGATTGACCGAACTGTCCGGATCGCGGCGGGACATGCCGCTCGATCAGGTTCTGGCCGAGTCCGTCCGCGCCACGGCCGACGCCCACCGCGACACCTGTGACCTTTCTCACGTGCGGACCCCGCAGGCGACGGTCGTCGTGGTCCGCTGGGACTCCCGGTACGTGGAACACCTCGTCCTCTCGGACTCCGTACTGCTCCTGCAGGCGCCCGGCGGCGCGGTGACGGCGGTGCTCGACGACCGGCTGGACCGGATCCCGCCGGAGGTGCTGCGCTCGGTGGCGGCGACGGACGCCCTGCGCAACGCGGAGGGCGGCTTCTTCACGGCGGCCGCGGACCCGGCGGTGGCCGCCCGGGCGGTGACGGGGCGCACGCCGCGCGGGCTGGTGCGGGCGGTGGCCGCGCTCACGGACGGCGCGAGCCGGTGGACGGACACGTTCGGGCAGGGCGACTGGGCCGGGTGTCTGGCGGTGCTGCGGAAGGAGGGTGCGCAGGGCCTGATCGGGCGGGTGCGCGCCATCGAGTCCGCCCCCGACTCCGCCCCCTACTCCGCCGCCGCGTCGCCCCGGCACAAGCGGCATGACGACGCGTCGGCGGTCTACGCGGAGCTCTGAGCGGGCGGTGGACTACTCCCCGCCCGCGTTCAACTGGTTCAGCAGCCGGGCCAGTTCCGCCACCTCGCCGCGGTCCCAGTCGGCGAGCTTGCGCATGTACTGCTCGCGGCGCGCTCCCCGGACCCGCAGGAACCGTTCCCGGCCCTCCTCGGTGAGGCCGACCAGGGAGGCCCGGCCGTCGGCGGGGTCCGGCTCGCGGGCCACCAGGCCGAGGACCTCCAGGGCCCGCAGCTGCCGGCTCATGGTGGCCTTGCCGACGCCGAAGTAGGCGGCGAGCTCAGTGGCCCGCTGCCGGCCGGCCGCCTCCAGGCGTACGAGGAGCCCGTACGCGGCCGGCTCCAGCTCGGGGTGGAGCTCGCGGGCCATCTCGCCCGAGGAGGCGCGGGCCCGCCGGAGGAAGACGGACAGCTCCCGCTCCAGGGCAAGGAACTCCTGGTCTTCACTCCCGTGCACGTCCCGCTCCTTCGATGATGTGTGACACCCCGGTGGGTGGGGGCCAGTATTTCGCAGCGGGTGCGCCGACGGCCCGGTACCCCGCCGGAGCGGGACACCGGGCCGTGTGCACGCGTCAGGCAGCGGCGACGGCCGGAGCCTGCGCCCGGGCCAGGGCGAGCTCCAGGACCTGGCGCACGTCCGTCACCGGGTGCACCTCCAGCCTCTCCAGCACCTCCGCCGGGACGTCGTCCAGGTCGGCCTCGTTCCGCTTGGGGATGATGACGGTGGTCAGCCCGGCCCGGTGCGCGGCGAGCAGCTTCTGCTTGACCCCGCCGATGGGCAGGACGCGCCCGGTCAGCGAGACCTCGCCGGTCATGGCCACGTCCGTGCGCACCTGCCGTCCGGAGAGCAGGGAGGCGAGGGCGGTGGTCATGGTGATGCCCGCGCTCGGGCCGTCCTTGGGCACGGCGCCCGCGGGGAAGTGGATGTGCACGCCCCGGTCCTTCAGGTCGGCGACCGGGAGCTCCAGTTCCGCGCCGTGGGAGCGCAGGAAGCTCAGCGCGATCTGCGCCGACTCCTTCATGACGTCGCCGAGCTGGCCGGTGAGGGTCAGGCCGGCCGCGCCCGTCTCCGGATCGGCCAGCGAGGCCTCCACGAACAGCACGTCGCCGCCCGCGCCGGTCACCGCGAGGCCGGTGGCGACGCCGGGTACGGCGGTGCGCCGCTCGGCCGGGTCCTGGGCGGACTCCGGTACGTGGTGCGGGCGTCCGATCAGGGCCCGCAGGTCGTCGGCGCCGATGCTCAGGGGCAGCTCGCGCTCCCCCAGCTCGTGCTGCGAGGCGACCTTGCGCAGCAGGCGTGCGAGGGACCGCTCCAGGGTGCGTACGCCCGCCTCGCGGGTGTACTCCCCGGCCAGCCTGCGCAGCGCGTCCTCGCCCAGGACCACCTCGTCGGAGCCGAGCCCGGCGCGCTCCAGCTGGCGCGGGAGCAGGTGGTCGCGGGCGATGACGACCTTCTCGTCCTCGGTGTACCCGTCGAGACGGACGAGCTCCATCCGGTCGGCCAGGGCCTCGGGGATGGCTTCCAGGACGTTGGCGGTGGCCAGGAAGACGACGTCGCTGAGGTCGAGTTCGACCTCCAGGTAGTGGTCGCGGAAGGTGTGGTTCTGCGCCGGGTCGAGGACCTCCAGCAGGGCGGCCGCCGGGTCGCCGCGGAAGTCGGAGCCCACCTTGTCGATCTCGTCGAGGAGGACCACGGGGTTCATCGACCCGGCCTCCTTGATGGCCCGGACGATCCGGCCGGGCAGGGCGCCGACGTAGGTGCGGCGGTGGCCGCGGATCTCGGCCTCGTCGCGGACGCCGCCGAGCGCGACCCGGACGAACTTGCGGCCCATGGCGTGCGCCACGGACTCACCGAGCGAGGTTTTTCCGACACCGGGCGGGCCGACGAGGGCGAGCACGGCGCCGCCGCGCCGTCCGCCGATGACGCCCATGCCGCGCTCGCCGCGCCGCTTGCGGACGGCGAGGTACTCGGTGATGCGGTCCTTCACGTCGGCGAGGCCCGCGTGCTCGGCGTCGAGGACGGCCCGCGCGCCCCGGATGTCGTACTCGTCCTCGGTGCGCTCGTTCCAGGGCAGTTCCAGCACTGTGTCCAGCCAGGTCCGGATCCAGGACCCCTCCGGGCTCTGGTCGCTGGACCGCTCCAGCTTCTCGACCTCCTTGAGGGCGGCCTCCCGTACCTTCTCGGGGAGGTCGGCGGCCTCGACGCGGGCGCGGTAGTCGTCGGACTCCTCGCCGTCCTTCTCGCCGTTCAGCTCGCGCAGTTCCTTGCGTACGGCCTCCAGCTGCCGCCGGAGCAGGAACTCGCGCTGCTGCTTGTCGACGCCGTCCTGTACGTCCTTGGCGATGGACTCGGCCACGTCCTGCTCGGCGAGGTGGTCGCTGAGCGCCTTGACGGCGAGCTTGAGGCGCGCGACCGGGTCGGCGGTCTCCAGCAGTTCGACCTTCTGCTCGACCGTCAGGAAGGGCGAGTATCCGGAGTTGTCCGCGAGGGCGGACACGCCCTCGATCTGCTGGACCCGGTCCACGACCTGCCAGGCGCCGCGCTTCTTGAGCCAGCTGGTGGCGAGGGCCTTGTACTCCTTGACGAGCTCGGTGACCGCCCCGGGCAGCGGATCGGGCACCGACTCGTCGACGGTCTCGCCCTCGACCCAGAGCGCGGCCCCGGGCCCGGTGGTCCCGGCCCCGATCCGGACCCGGCCGAGGCCGCGGATGAGCGCCCCGGGGTCCCCGCCGGAGAGCCGGCCGACCTGCTCGACGGTGCCGAGCACACCGGTCCCGGCGTACGTGCCGTCGATGCGCGGTACGAGCAGGACCCGGGGCTTCCCGCTGCCGCTCTTCCCGGCGGCTGCCTGTGCCGCCTCCACGGCGGCGCGCACCTCGGTGTCGGACAGCTCCAGCGGTACGACCATTCCGGGCAGCACGACCTCGTCGTCGAGCGGCAGCACGGGCAGGGTGAGTGTGACGGACGTCGAAGCCATGATCTTCCCTCCGGCAGTGAAGTTGAGCTCTGCCGACTCAATGCATGTGCGCCTCCCGATGTTCCCCAAGGCCCGTTCGCCCGGGGCGAACGCGTCAGGGCGCGGAGATGCGGATGTCGCCGGAGCTGGTCTTGACCGAGATGCGGGAGGAGGCGGAGGCGTCGTCGGGAAGGGAGATGTCGCGGTCGCCGGAGTCGGTGGAGACCTCGATCCGGTACGGGGCCGCGGGGTCTTCAGCGTGACGTCGCCCGAGGAGGTCTCGGCGAGCACCGACGACGGAGCGTCCGTGAAGTCCAGGTGCGCGTTGCCCGAGGCGGACCGGACCTCGGCGCTCGGGCCGGACAGCCCGGTGGCGGTGATCTCACCGGAGGAGGTACGGACCTTCAGCGGGCCGCCGATCCGCTCGGCCGTGACCGCCCCGGAGTCGGCCTCCACCGCGGCCCCCGCCACACCCGTCACCGTGATGTCGCCGCTGGAGCTCTCCAGGTCGACCGTGGCCGCGGCCGGGACCTCCAGCCGGTAGTCGACGTAGCAGTTCCCGGAGCAGCTCTTGCTGAAGGTCAGGACACCGCCGGTGACCTGCTGGCCGGTCTCCGGGACGGTGTCCCCGCGGTAGTGGACGGTGCGGTGGATCGTGACACCGGGGCCGGTGCCGGGGGCGACCTCGATCGAGCCGGCCCGGGTCCCCGTCAGCTTCACCGCCGTGACCGCCTCGGTGACCGCGGCGTCGGCGGTCGCCTTCTTGTAGGCGCCATCCCCGAAGGCGCCGCCCGCGAAGGAGCAGCCGGCCAGGAGGAGGCCGGCCCCGAGGGCGGCGATCGCGGTACGGGCCGTGCGGGCTGACGTGGTGTGAGTGGTCATGGCCCGAGTCTGGCGCGGAGGGTGCCCCGGGCCGATGGTGCACGTACCCGGACCTCCGGTGGGGCTAACCCCCGTCCCCCGCTCACGCCCGCTACCGGTCGGTGGTCACGGGGAGTTCAGAGGGCATGCCCCACTCGCTCCAGGAGCCGTCGTACACCGCGATCTCCCCGTACCCGGCGAGGTCGGCGCCGAGGGCCAGTACGCAGGCGGTCACCCCGGAGCCGCAGCTGAAGTAGAGCCGCTCCCGCTCCCCCGCCAGGGCCCGGAAGGCGGCGCGCAGTTCCCCGGCCGGGCGCATCAGGCCGTCCCGGTCGCAGAGTTCGACGAACGGCAGGTTGAGCGCGCCCGGCATGTGGCCGCCGCGCAGGCCCGGCCGGGGTTCGGGGGCGGTGCCGGCGAAGCGTTCGCGGGTGCGGGCGTCGAGGACGGCCGCGGCCGGGTCGGTCAGGGCCCGCGCGACGGTGGCGCTGTCGACCAGCAGCCCGGGCCGGGGCCGGGCGGTGAAGGAGCCGCGGGGGCCCTCGTACGCCGGGGCGGTGGCCGAGACGGGCAGGCCGGCGGCCGTCCAGGCGGGCAGTCCCCCGTCCAGGACGGCGGCACGGTCGAAGCCCATGGCGCGCAGCATCCACCAGGCGCGGGCGCTGGAGTAGACGCCGGCGCCGTCGTAGACGACGACGGTGTCCTCGTCCCCGACGCCGAGGGCCCGCATCGCCTCGGTGAACTCCGGGGCGCCGGGCATGGTGTGCGGGGCGGGCGCGGTGTGGTCGGACAGGGCCCCGTCGAGGTCGAAGGGCCGGGCGCCCGGGATCCGGTGGGCCGCGGCGCGGTGGGCGCCGACGGAGGCGTCGAAGAGGACCAGGCCGGGCGCACCGAGCCGCCCGGCGAGCCAGTCCACGCCGACGAGCGGCCCGGGCAGGGCCCCGGAGCCGGCTTCGGGCAGGACTTCGAGCGGCGCGTTCTGGGGTGTGGTCATGCGGGACGGAACCTCCGGCTGGACGACACGGGTCGCCCCATCCTCCGACGCGCCCCGCCCCGGTTCGCGGGGCGGGGGCCGGACCGGCCGGGGGCCGGACCGGCCCCCGGCGGCGGTGTCAGCCGCAGCCGCCCGGCCGGGCGTAGACCGCGACCCGGGCGCCGCGCACCCCGGTCATCGAGCACAGGTCGAAGCGGGCGGCCAGTTCCTCCCGCTTGACCACCTCCCGCGGGTACGGGTCCAGCGGCTGGCCGACCGGGTCCATCAGGGCGATCACCCGGGGCGAGGCCAGCAGGGCCGCGCGGATCCGGTCCGGGGGCAGCTCGGTGCCCTGGAGGCTGTGCGAGGCCGCCGGGGTGCGGTCCAGGGCCACGTCGCGCAGCTCCCCGTAGAGCTCGGGCGAGGACAGCAGCCACTCGCGCCTGCGCGCGGGCATGAACACCACCGCGTCCCCCGGCCGGGCCCGCTCCCGCACCGCGGCGGCCACCGCGAGCACGTCGTCCTTGCGGCTCTCCGGCGTACGCAGCCACACCGACCAGATGCCGAACGGCACCAGCAGCGCGGCCGCGAGCAGCCACGGCCACCCTCCGCGGGCCCGCGCGAGCCGCACTCCCGCCAGCAGGGCGAGCCCGGACAGCGCGTAGAGCACGTACCGGTCGACGTACCAGGGGTTGATCAGTGAGATCACCATCAGCACCCCGGGCGGCAGCAGGACGAGCGGGAGCGCCACCCGTACGAGGTCCCGCGGAGCGTCCCGGGCGAGCAGCAGGGCCGCGCCGCCGACCACCGCGTACGCCACCCAGTCCTGCCAGCTCGGCCGGCCGAGCCAGCCGAGCTGCTGCTCGGCCTGCCGGGCGCTCACCACGCCCAGCGGCAGCAGCAGCACCGCCACGACCGCGGCGCTCAGGCGCCAGCCGCGCGTGCGCCACGCGGTGAAGGCGTGGGCGAGCAGGGCCAGCGCGGCGAACTCGTGCAGCCAGCAGCCGAGCAGCAGTACCGCCGCGTAGGCCGGCCACCGCTCGCGCAGCATCAGGTACGTCGCCCACGCGACGGCGGCCGCGACCAGGGCGTACGAGCGGCCCTCCTGGGCGTACATCTGTACGGGGGGCAGTACCGCGTACACGCAGCCCGCGAGCAGCGCGGCCCGCTCCCCCGCGAGCCGGTGGGCGACCGCGGCCACCCCGGCGGCCGCGAGGGCGGTGGCGGCGACGGAGGGCAGCCGCAGCGCCCACAGGCCGCCGTCCCACGCCTGGAACACCCCGTGCATGAGCGCGTAGTGCAGGCCGTGGACGGCGTCGACCCGGCCCAGCAGCTCCCCGATCGCGCCGAGCGGCCGGTGGGCCACCTGCCAGGTGACGGACTCGTCGCGCCACATGCTGCCGCCGCGTTCGAGGCCCCACAGGCCGAGGACCGCGGCGAGCAGCGGCGGGAGCAGGCGCCAGGGGGCGATCCGGCTGATGGCGGCCTCCGCGTTCGGTCGGGACGGGTGTCGGAACGGGTGTGCGGACTCCATACTCGGGGTTGGACACGAGTCCCCGCGGAGGTGGGTGTGCGCGCGTTACGAGCGGTGGCGGTGGCGGTGCTGAGCGCGGCGGCCCTGGCGGGCTGCGGGCCCGCGGGCGCCGGGGGTGACGGCGACGCGGCCCCGAAGGGCTCCACGGCGCCGGGTACGAGCGCGAGCGCCGGTGCCGGCGCGCCGGCGGACCCGGGCACGGGTGCGACCACGAGCCCGACGGCCGCCCCGGTTACGAGCCCGGTGACGAGCCCGAGCGCGGGCACGGGCGGGAGTACGAGCCCCACGGCGGGCCGGGTCCCCGCCCCCGGCGAGACCCTGGTCCGGGTCACCCGGACCGGTGGCTTCGCCGGGCGGACCCACACCCTCGTCGTGAAGGGCGACGGCTCCTGGACGCAGCTGGACGGCGAGGCGCGGCCGAAGGGCACCGGAAAGCTGTCCGAGGCGGGGCTCACCGGCCTGCGCACCGCCCTCCGGGAGGCCGACTTCGCGCGGCTGCCCCGGATCGCGACGGGCGGCCCCACGATCTACGACGGGTACTCCTACGTCTTCGTGCACGACGGGCACGAGGTGTCCCGCGACCAGGGTTCCCTGCCGGCTTCCCTGACGAAGGTGCTGGACGCGCTGCCCCCGTTCACCGGCGGCCAGGACGCCCCCTAAGGAGTGCCGGTGGCCGCGATGTCGCGCAGCAGCCGGTCCAGGAATCCGCGCAGCCGGGCGGGCATGTCCACGTTGGCGGGCGCCAGTACCCACTGGATCTGCAGGCCGTCCATGACGGCGAGGATCTCCCGGCCGACGCCCTCGCAGTCGGTGTCCGGACGCAGTTCGCCGCGAGCGACGCCCGCCTCCAGCAGTTCGACGGTGTAGCCGAGCACCCGGGTGTAGCGCTGGGTGAAGTACGCGTGCGCCGGGTGGTCCGGGTTGCCGGACTCGCCGACGAGGGTGTTGAACATCCGGACGATGCCGGGCCGCCGCTCGTTGTCGGCGGCGAGGTCCACGACGGTGGCGAAGTGGGCGGCGACCGATTCGGCGGGCACGCTGAAGAGCCGCTCCACGTCGTGCCGTTCGCTCTGGGCGAGGACCGACAGCAGCAGGTCCTCCTTGCCCCGGAAGTGGTGCAGCAGTCCGCCCTGGGTGATCCCGCAGTCGGCGGCGATGCGGGCCAGCGAGGACGCGTTGAAGCCCCATTGCGCGAAGTGCTCGACGGCCGTGTCGAGGATCTTCTGCCGCCGGGCGTCGCCCACCGCGTAGGTGCCCCGGGCCGTGCCCTTCGACCCCTTCGCGACCTTCGCGCCCTTCCGCTCCGTGTCCTGTGCCATGCGGAACACCCTAGGCGCCCCGCCCGCGTGACCCAGCTCACATTTTGAAAACCTAGCAGGTGCATGGTTTTCGGCTCTACCTTGGCCGTGCCGATCCGCCCGGTCACGTGCTCCAGGAGCCCCGCCATGAACGCGACGCCCGACTACAAAGACGCTGCGCTGCCCGTCGGCCGCCGCGTGGAGGACCTGCTCTCCCGGATGACCCTGGAGGAGAAGGCCGGCCAGCTCTTCCACTCGATGCTGATGATGAATCCGGACGGCACGCCGGTCACCGAGACCGACGGCTCGATGCTCCCGTTCACCACGCCCGAGCTGATCGAGGACCGCTTCCTCACCCACTTCAACCTGCTCGGCACCTACGGGCCCCGCGAGATGGCCACGTGGCAGAACGCCGTCCAGGAGATGGCCGCGGCCACCCGCCTCGGCATCCCGGTCACCCTCTCCACGGACCCGCGCCACACCTTCACCGACAACATCGGCGCCTCCTTCAACTCCGGCGCCTTCTCCGCCTGGCCGGAGGCCCTGGGCCTGGCCGCCATCGGCGACCCGGAGCTGGTCTTCCGCTTCGCCGACACCGTCCGCCGCGAGTACCTCGCCGTCGGCTTCCGCGTCGCCCTGCACCCGCAGATCGACCTGGCCAGCGAACCCCGGTGGGCCCGCCAGTCCGGCACCTTCGGCTCCGACGCGCGGCTGACGGGCGAGCTCGTGGCGGCGTACGTGCGCGGCCTGCAGGGCCCGGCCCTCGGGCCCGGCTCGGTGTCCGCGATGGTCAAGCACTTCCCCGGCGGCGGCCCGCAGAAGGACGGCGAGGACCCGCACTTCGCGCACGGCAGGGAGCAGGTCTATCCGGGCGGCATGCGCGAGCACCACCTGGAGCCGTTCAGGGCCGCGATCGCCGCCGGGTGCGCGCAGATGATGCCGTACTACGGCCAGCCGGTCGGCACGGACTGGGAGGAGGTCGGCTTCGGCTTCAACAAGGGCGTGGTCACGGGCCTGCTCCGCGAGGAGCTCGGCTTCGAGGGCATCGTCTGCAGCGACTGGGGGCTGCTCAACGACGCGACGATCTTCGGGCAGGTCCATCCGGCGCGCGCCTGGGGCCTGGAGCACCTGAGCGTGGCCGAGCGGACGGCCCGCGCCCTGGAGGCCGGCTGCGACCAGTTCGGCGGCGAGCAGTGCCCCGAGGTCGTCGTGGAGCTGGTCCGCTCGGGCCGCGTCGCCGAGTCCCGGATCGACGGCTCGGTACGCCGCCTGCTGCGCGAGAAGTTCACGCTCGGCCTGTTCGAGGACCCGTACGTGGACCCGGACGCGGCGGCCGGGACGGTGGGCCGGGCCGACTTCACGGCCCTGGGGGCCGCGGCCCAGCGCCGCTCCCTGACCGTCCTCACCAACCACGGCGGCCTGCTCCCGCTGCCGGCGCGGCCGAAGCTGTACGTGCGCAACGTGGACGAGGCCGTCGCCGCCGCGTACGGCGAGGTCGTCGCCGACCCGGCCGGCGCGGATCTCGCCGTGCTGCGGCTGCGGACCCCGTACGAGCCGCGCGAGAACGTCTTCGAGTCGTACTTCCACTCGGGTTCGCTGGCCTTCCCCGAGCCCGAGCTGGCGGAGATCCTGGCCCTCCTGGACCGCGTACCGACCCTGGTCTGCATCAATCTGGAGCGGGCCGCCGTCATCCCGGAGATCGCCGAGCGCGCCGCGGCCCTGATCGCGGACTACGGGGCCGCCGACGCCGCCCTGCTGGACGTGGCCTTCGGCCGCGCCGCCCCCGGGGGCCGGCTCCCCTTCGAGCTCCCGCGCTCGATGGAGGCCGTGGAAGCCTCCCGTCCGGATGTGCCGAACGACACGTTCGACCCGGTCTTCCCGCACGGTCACGGACTGACCCTCCAGGTCCCCCCGGGCACCCCCCGGGCACCCCTCGGAGGCCATGAACGGCGGGGCACCTGACCGGTCCCGCCCGCCGGGTGCCGGTCCCGTGGGGGGGCCGGCACCCGGTACATCACATTCCGCTTACTGTGGTCCAGCACATATGCCATGTCCGAACCCCACGTAGCCGCAGGCCGACGCCTCCTCTACGCTGCACCCCATTCACGCGGGATCTTCAGGGGCGGACATGGAACAGACACACACCACCCATCAGAGCGCCGCGGCGACACCCGGCGCCCAGCGGCGTGTGCTGGTCGTCGAGGACGACCACACCATCGCCGAGGCCATCGCGGCCCGTCTGCGCGCCGAGGGCTTCCAGGTGCAGACCGCGGGCGACGGCCCCTCGGCCGTCGCGGCGGCCGAGAGCTGGCTGCCCGAGCTGCTGGTCCTCGACATCATGCTGCCCGGCTTCGACGGCCTGGAGGTCTGCCGCCGGGTCCAGGCCCAGCGGCCCGTTCCGGTCCTCATGCTCACCGCGCGGGACGACGAGACCGACCTGCTGGTCGGGCTCGGGGTCGGGGCGGACGACTACATGACCAAGCCCTTCTCGATGCGCGAGCTGGCCGCCCGGGTCCACGTACTGCTGCGGCGCGTGGAGCGGGCCACCATGGCCGCGCACACCCCGCGCGGGGCCACCCTGCGCCTGGGCGATCTGGAGATCGACCACGCGCAGCGCCGGGTCCGGGTGCAGACCGAGGACGTGCACCTGACCCCCACCGAGTTCGACCTGCTGGTGTGCCTGGCCGGCACCCCGCGGGCGGTGCTCTCCCGGGAGCAGCTGCTGGCCGAGGTGTGGGACTGGGCCGACGCGTCCGGGACCCGTACCGTCGACAGCCACATCAAGGCCCTGCGCCGCAAGATCGGCGCGGAGCGGATCCGTACGGTCCACGGCGTCGGGTACGCCCTGGAGACCCCGGCCCAGGCGTGAACGGCCCGCCGAACCGGCAGCGGCAGCGGCCCCCGGTGGGGCTGCGGCCCTTCTCGCCCTTCTCGATCAAGACCAAGCTGGGCACGCTGGTGGTGGTCTCGGTCTTCATCACGACGGGTCTGCTGCTGGTGGCCCTGCGTACCGACACCGAGCTGCGCTTCATCACGGTCTTCTCGGTGATCGCCTCGATGCTGATCACCCAGTTCGTGGCGCACAGCCTGACGTCGCCGCTGGACGAGATGACGAGGGTGGCCCGGGCGATATCCCACGGCGACTTCACCCGGCGGGTGCGCGGGGCGGGACGCCGCGACGAGCTGGGCGACCTGGCCGCCACCATCAATCTGATGGCGGACGACCTGGAGGCCGTGGACCGGCACCGCAAGGAGCTCGTCGCCAATGTCTCGCACGAGCTGCGCACGCCGATCGCGGCCCTGCGCGCGGTGCTGGAGAACGTGGTGGACGGGGTCTCGGCCGCCGATCCGGAGACCATGCGCACGATGCTGAAGCAGACCGAGCGGCTCGGCGGGCTCGTGGAGACCCTGCTGGACCTGTCCCGCGTGGACAACGGCGTGGTCCCGCTGCGCGCCCGCCGCTTCGAGGTGTGGCCGTACCTGTCGGGCGTGCTGAAGGAATCGCGGCTCGCGGCCGCCGGCCGGCCGGGGCTGCTCTCCGGTTCGGGCGGGCACGCCCGCAACGACGTGCACCTGCACCTGGACGTCTTCCCGCCCGAGCTGTGGGCGCACGCGGACGCCGAGCGCCTGCACCAGGTGGTGGCCAACCTGATCGACAACGCGGTGAAGCACAGCCCGCCGCACGGCCGGGTCACGGTCCGGGCCCGGACCGGCGACGCGCCCGGAAGTCTGGTGCTGGAGGTACGGGACGAGGGCCCCGGCATCCCGGAGGCCGAGCGCCACCGGGTCTTCGAGCGGTTCAACCGGGGCAGCGCCCGCGGCGGCGACGGGGGCACCGGACTGGGCCTGGCGATCGCCCGCTGGGCCGTGGAGCTGCACGGAGGGCGGATCGGAGTGGCCGAATCGTCACGCGGCTGCCGCATCCTCGTCACGCTTCCGGGCAGCTCATAGGTCGCGTGTTGACGTAGGGTTCGAGTGGGAAGGACATGATCTCGGCCACACGTACCCGGGGTCCGTCAGGGGTGCGAAGCCAAGGGGGCCGCAACCTCGGTGCCCCCTACCCGAACCAGGCTCGTTTCCCGCCATTCCACGTGCCGAAACCCGCCGTTCGATGTGACCTGCGCGACGTAAGTCCCGCCCGGCCTGCATGCAGCGCCCGAGGAGGCGTAGCCTTTATTCCCGCTGTCCATACCTTGTGAAGCGGAAGAGGGCGGTTGCCGCCGTGTCGCCACAGTCCCCCAGTAACTCGACCACCACGACCGAAGCAGCAGAGGGCGGGAAGAACCCTGCCTCAGGCTTCGGCGCGAATGAGTGGCTCGTCGACGAGATCTATCAGCAGTACCTCCAGGACCCGAACTCGGTCGACCGGGCCTGGTGGGACTTCTTCGCCGACTACAAGCCGGGTGGCGCTGTCGCTCCGGTGAAGTCGGACGGTCCCCAGAAGGCCGCGACGACGGACGGCGCCTCCGCACAGGCCGCCACCACCGTCACCGCCGCGCCGCAGGCCACCGACGCCGCCGCCACGGGGGCGGCGCGCGCCGCGGCCTCCCCGACTCCCGTCGCGAGCACCGGAGCGGCTGCCGCCGCGCCGAGTCCTGCGCCGGTGACCGCTCCTGCCCCTGCTCCTGCCACCCCCTCTGGTGCCCCTGCTGTGACTGTCACCTCCCAGGCCCCGGCCGCCGCACCGGCCGCGCCCGCCCCCTCCTCCGTAGCCCCGCAGAAGGCCGCGCCCGCCACCGAGGCCCCCGCGGGCCCCGAGCTGGTGACGCTCCGCGGCCCGGCGGCTGCCGTCGCGAAGAACATGAACGCCTCCCTCGACGTGCCGACGGCCACCTCCGTCCGCGCCGTCCCGGTGAAGCTGCTGTTCGACAACCGCATCGTCATCAACAACCACCTCAAGCGCGCCCGGGGCGGGAAGATCTCCTTCACGCACCTGATCGGCTACGCGATGGTGCAGGCGATCAAGGCCATGCCGGCCATGAACTACTCCTTCGCGGAGAAGGACGGCAAGCCGACCCTGGTCAAGCCGGAGCACATCAACTTCGGTCTCGCGATCGACCTGGTGAAGCCCAACGGCGACCGTCAGCTCGTCGTCGCCGGCATCAAGAAGGCCGAGACCCTCAACTTCTTCGAGTTCTGGCAGGCCTACGAGGACATCGTCCGCCGCGCCCGTGTCGGCAAGCTGACGATGGACGACTTCACCGGCGTCACCGTCTCGCTGACCAACCCCGGCGGCCTGGGCACCGTGCACTCCGTGCCCCGCCTGATGCCCGGACAGTCGGTCATCATGGGCGTCGGCTCCATGGACTACCCCGCCGAGTTCCAGGGCACCTCGCAGGACACCCTGAACAAGCTGGGCATCTCCAAGGTCATGACCCTGACCTCGACCTACGACCACCGGGTCATCCAGGGTGCGGCCTCCGGCGAGTTCCTGCGCATCGTCGCGAACCTGCTGCTCGGCGAGGAGGGCTTCTACGACGCCGTCTTCGAGTCGCTGCGCATCCCGTACGAGCCGGTCCGCTGGAACCGCGACATCGACGCCTCGCACGACGACGACGTCACGAAGGCCGCCCGCGTCTTCGAGCTGATCCACTCCTACCGGGTCCGCGGCCACGTCATGGCCGACACCGACCCGCTGGAGTACAAGCAGCGCAAGCACCCCGACCTCGACATCACCGAGCACGGCCTCACCCTGTGGGACCTGGAGCGCGAGTTCGCGGTCGGCGGCTTCTCCGGCAAGTCGATGATGAAGCTCCGCGACATCCTCGGCGTGCTGCGCGACTCGTACTGCCGCACCACCGGCGTCGAGTTCATGCACATCCAGGACCCGAAGCAGCGCCGCTGGATCCAGGACCGCATCGAGCGCCCGCACTCCAAGCCGGAGCGCGAGGAGCAGCTGCGCATCCTGCGCCGCCTGAACGCGGCGGAGGCCTTCGAGACCTTCCTGCAGACGAAGTACGTCGGCCAGAAGCGCTTCTCCCTGGAGGGCGGCGAGTCCGTCATCCCGCTGCTCGACGCCGTCATCGACTCGGCCGCCGAGGCCCGCCTCGAAGAGGTCGTCATCGGCATGGCCCACCGCGGCCGCCTGAACGTCCTGGCGAACATCGTCGGCAAGTCGTACGCGCAGATCTTCCGCGAGTTCGAGGGCAACCTCGACCCGAAGTCCATGCACGGCTCCGGCGACGTCAAGTACCACCTGGGCGCCGAGGGCACCTTCACGGGCCTGGACGGCGAGCAGATCAAGGTCTCGCTCGTCGCGAACCCCTCGCACCTGGAGGCCGTCGACCCGGTCCTGGAGGGTGTCGCCCGCGCCAAGCAGGACGTCATCAACAAGGGCGGCACGGACTTCACGGTCCTGCCCCTCGCGCTCCACGGCGACGCGGCCTTCGCGGGCCAGGGCGTCGTCGCCGAGACCCTGAACATGTCGCAGCTGCGCGGCTACCGCACCGGCGGCACCGTGCACGTGGTCATCAACAACCAGGTCGGCTTCACCGCCGCCCCGGAGTCCTCGCGTTCCTCGATGTACGCGACCGACGTGGCCCGCATGATCGAGGCGCCGATCTTCCACGTGAACGGTGACGACCCGGAGGCCGTGGTCCGCGTCGCGCGGCTCGCCTTCGAGTTCCGCCAGGCGTTCAACAAGGACGTGGTCATCGACCTCATCTGCTACCGCCGCCGCGGCCACAACGAGTCGGACAACCCGGCCTTCACGCAGCCGCTGATGTACGACCTGATCGACAAGAAGCGCTCGGTGCGCAAGCTGTACACCGAGTCCCTCATCGGTCGCGGCGACATCACGCTGGAAGAGGCCGAGCAGGCGCTGCAGGACTTCCAGGGCCAGCTGGAGAAGGTCTTCGCGGAGGTCCGCGAGGCCGCCACGCAGCCCGCGGTCGCCGCGCCGGCCGCTCCGGCCACGTCCGCCGTCTTCCCGGTCGCCGTGAACACCGCGATCTCCCAGGACGTCGTCAAGCGGATCGCCGAGTCCCAGGTCACCATCCCCGAGGGCGTCACCGTCCACCCGCGTCTGCTGCCGCAGCTGCAGCGCCGCGCGGCGATGATCGACGAGGGCACCATCGACTGGGGCATGGGCGAGACCCTCGCCTTCGGCTCGCTGCTGATGGAGGGCACCCCGGTCCGGCTGTCCGGCCAGGACTCGCGCCGCGGCACCTTCGGCCAGCGCCACGCGGTCCTCATCGACCGGGAGACGGGCGAGGACTACACCCCGCTCCTCTACCTGTCGGAGGACCAGGCCCGCTACAACGTCTACGACTCGCTGCTCTCCGAGTACGCGGCCATGGGCTTCGAGTACGGCTACTCGCTGGCCCGCCCGGACGCGCTGGTCCTCTGGGAGGCCCAGTTCGGTGACTTCGTCAACGGCGCGCAGACCGTCGTCGACGAGTTCATCTCCTCGGCCGAGCAGAAGTGGGGCCAGACCTCCGGCGTCACGCTGCTCCTCCCGCACGGCTACGAGGGCCAGGGCCCGGACCACTCGTCCGCCCGCCCGGAGCGCTTCCTCCAGATGTGCGCGCAGGACAACATGACGGTGGCCATGCCCACCCTGCCGTCGAACTACTTCCACCTGCTGCGCTGGCAGGTCCACAACCCGCACCACAAGCCGCTCATCGTCTTCACCCCGAAGTCGATGCTGCGTCTGAAGGCGGCGGCGTCGAAGGCGGAGGAGTTCACCACCGGTTCGTTCCGTCCGGTCATCGGTGACAGCACGGTGGACGCGAACGCGGTCCGCAAGGTCGTCTTCTGCGCCGGCAAGGTCTACTACGACCTGGAGGCCGAGCGCGAGAAGCGCGGCATCACGGACACCGCGATCATCCGCATCGAGCGGCTGTACCCGCTGGCGGGCGCGGAACTCCAGGCGGAGATCGCCAAGTTCCCGAACGCGGCGAAGTACATCTGGGCCCAGGAGGAGCCGGCGAACCAGGGTGCGTGGCCGTTCATCGCGCTGAACCTGATCGACCACCTCGACCTGGCGGTCGGCGCGGACGTCCCGGCAGGCGAGCGCCTGCGGCGCATCTCGCGCCCGCACGGCTCGTCCCCGGCGGTCGGCTCCGCGAAGCGCCACCAGGCGGAGCAGCAGCTCCTGCTGAACGAGGTCTTCGAGGCGTAACCCTCGCAGCACCCGGAAGGCCCGGCCCCCCCCCCCACGGGGGCCGGGCCTTCCGGCGTAGCGGGCCGCCCCCGCGCGGGCCGATCCGCCCGGCCCGATGCGGGCCGGGGGCGGGTGGGCGGCCGTCGGCCGCGAGCGGTGGGGCCGAGGGGGTGAAGGCCCCGCACGCGTGGTCCCGTACCCCCTACGGCTGCGGCTCGAAGTCCCAGTACGGCCTCGTCTGCTGCTTCGCCGAGACCGTGTGGACGTGTTGCGGGCCCAGGGTGCGGGTGAGGCCCTTGATGCCGGCGTCCTCGTGTTTCGCCGCCTCCTCGTGCTCCCGTACCGACCGGAGGTCCGCCGCCAGGGCGATCTGGGCGCTCAGGGACATCGGGTGGTCCGGGCCGAGCACCTGCTCGGCGGTGCGCAGCGTCTCCCGGCTCAGGTCCAGCGCGTCCTCCAGGCGCCCGGTGATGTTGCGGTGCCCGGTGGCGTTCAGGGCGCAGCCCAGCGTCCAGGGGTGCCGGTCGCCGAGCGCGCCGCGCATGCCGACCAGCGCCTGTTCCGCGAGGGAGAGCGCCGCCGCGCGTTCGCCCTGCGCCCGCAGGACGAGGCCGAGGTTGCCGACCGTGCCGATGCTGTACGGGTGGGCGAGGCCGAGCTGGGACTGGTAGCCGCGGACCACGTCCTCGGAGATGCGGCGGGCCTCGCCGATGTCCCCGTACTCCCTGAGGTAGGTGGCGTAGTCGGAGGCGACCATCAGGGTCCAGGGGTAGTCGACGCCGAAGACCCTGGTGGCCCGCTCCCACACGGTCCGCAGCCGCAGGCCGGCTCCGGGGATGTCGCCGGAACGGCGCAGGCACATGCCGAGGTTGTGCTCGGCGCGCAGGGTCTGCGGGTGTTCCAGGCCCAGCACCTGGGTGTTGATCTTCACGCCCTGTTCCTGCCGGGTCTGGGCCTCGTGGTAGCGGCCCATCAGCCGCAGTCCCATGGCGCAGGCGATCCCGGAGGACAGCGTGGAGATGTGATGGGTCCGCAGGACCCGTTCGCGGCGGCGCAGGGTGTCCAGGTCGAGGTCGTAGGCGTCCTGGTAGCGGCCGAGGAGGCGGTAGGTGGCGGCCAGGTTGTTCTGGGCGGCGAGGGTGGTGGAGTCGTCCTCGCCGAGCAGTTCGCGGTAGGTGGCCAGGCAGTGCTCGAAGATCTCGCGGGCCGGTTCGAAGCGGGCGATGCACAGCAGGACCCCGCCGTACGAGCTGGTGGCGCGCAGGGTCTCCAGGTCGCGGTCGCCGCGTTCCCTGGTGAGCTGGGCGGCGCGGGCGCGGGTGAGGGTCTCGGCGCGCCGGAACAGGCCGAGGTTGCGCAGGGCTCCGCCGTACTGGTAGCTGAGTTCGCGGACCTTGGGGTGGTCCTCGCCGAGCAGGGCCCGCCAGATGAGGTCGGTCTCCTCGGAGAGCCGCAGGCAGGTGCGGTACTCGCCGGCGAGGATCAGGTAGCGCAGGCAGTGCAGCAGGAAGTTCTGGATGCGCGGGTTGCTGCTGGTGAGGACCCCTGAGGTGGCCAGGTGCGGGATGAGCTCGGCGTACCGGGGCCACAGGCGGGAGTCGGAGGGCCGTCCGGGGTCGGCGGCGGCGAGGACCTGGCGTACGGCGCGTGCCAGCGGTTCGGCCTCCTCCTCGGAGAGGTTCTCGCGGACGATGCCGTGGACCATGCGGTGCAGTTGTACGGTCTCCAGTCCGCCGCCGCCCTCTTCCACGGCCAGGTCGGAGTACTCCAGCCGGACGACGGAGAACTGGACGAGTTTGTTGAGGGCGGCGTTCCACCGGATCTGGTCGTTGATCAGCCCGGCGAGCTGTTCGGGCACGTCGTCGGCGGGGAATTCGCGCAGCAGGCGCAGCGGCACCGGGCCGGGGGCGAAGAAGACGAACAGCCGCAGCAGGGCGAGGGCGTCGGGGAAGTTCTCCCGGACGTTGTTGAGCAGTATGGCGAGGGCGGTGGGGAAGGGCAGCGGGTAGTCCTCGGAGACGGCGACGGCCTCGCGGGAGTCCATCCGGTGCTGGAGCAGGACGAGGTAGTCGCCCACCGGCAGCGGGGAGTCGGCGAGCCAGCCGGCGGTCTGGTCGAGGGCGAGCGGGTAGTCCTCCAGGGCCTCCGCGAGCTGGTCGGCCTCGTCGGCGGTCAGGCGCAGGGCCCGGCGGCGGATGAAGGTGATCGACTCGGGGCGGGCGTAGAGCGGGACCTCGACGAGGCTGGTGTGGCGGGCGGCCCACTCCCGGTTGCGCGAGGTGATGATCACGTCGCCGGCGCCGGAGGGCAGCAGGTCGATCAGGTCGTCGGGGTTGTCGCAGCCGTCGAAGACCATCAGCCAGCGGCCGTACGGGTTTCCGCGCCGCAGCGCTTCGAGGACGGCCCGGATCTGCTCGCCGTAGCTGCCCGCGCCGCGCGGCAGCCCGAGCGCGGGGGCCAGGTCGGCGAGGCGTTCGCGCAGGGTGGGCCGGTCCTCGGCGGGGACCCACCACACGACGTCGTACTCGGAGGCGAAACGGTAGGCGTACTCGGTGGCGACCTGGGTCTTGCCGACGCCGGAGAGCCCGAGGAGGGTGACGGTGGACGCGCCGGGCGGGGCCTCGACCAGTGCCTGGCGCAGGGTGCCGATGACGTCGTTGCGGCCGGTGAAGCGCGGGTTGCGGCGCGGGACGCGGCCCCAGATCTCCGGCGGGTCGTTGGGGAAGCGGGGGCCGCGGCGGCCGCTGTCGGTGCCGATCCGGTCGGTGGGCAGCTCCAGGCGGCGCAGCACGCGGTACTCGGCCTCGTACGCGTCCAGGCCCCACAGGTCGGTCTTCTCCAGTACGGCGACGGCGCTGGGCAGCGGGGCGTCGGTGAGGCAGACCGCGGCGAACCGGTCGGGGTGGCGGTCGGTGACGGCGCGCAGGGCGGTGTTCCACTGCTCGTCGGTGTGGGTGCCGGCGGAGAAGTAGCGTTCGCTGAGGACGAGGAGGACCCGGCTGCCGGAGCGGGCCAGGTCGTCGAGCGCCTGGTCGATGCCGGGGCTGTTCTGGGGGTCCCAGCGCTGGAGGGCGACGCGGTGGCCGTGCTCCTCCAGGCGGTGCGCGATCCACACCGCCCAGGGGCGGTTGAATCCCGCGAAGCTGATGACGAATCGCTGCGGCTGGGGCGGCTGGGGCGGCTGTTGCGCCGCCGGTTCACGGTCCTGGCGACTACCGGTGGTCATCGGGCCGTCTCCCTGGAATCCGGGCGGTGGACGGGCTTGAAAGGTACCGCAGCGGACGGTCCGTCAGCCTTGTGCGAACGGGGCGAGTTCGGGGTGTGCCTCGCACCAGGCGCGGCGTTCGCGGTCGACGGCCCGGCGGGCCGCGGTGTGCTGGTCGCCGGGCGGCGGCAGGTCGTCCATGGCGCGTTCGGCGGCCCCCATCGCGTCGGTGAACTCCCGTCCCGCGGGGGTCAGTCGCTCGTGCGCCCGCAGGGTGGGCAGGACCGCCGCCACCTGGGCGCGGATCCGGGCGTGCTGGGCCCAGGCGCCGCGGGCCCCGTAGAGGGCGGCGCGCTGCCAGTACCCGGCGAGGGCCAGGTGGGCGTAGGCGCCCTGCAGCAGGCCCTCCAGGGGGCGGGGGTCGCGGCGCCAGGGCGCCCAGTGGCGGGGCGTGCCGTCGGCGGTGTGCAGGGTCAGGACGTCGGTGAGGGCGGTCAGTTTGCCGTGCTGGACCTCGTGGACGAGGGTCGCGGCGAGCGCGGGCGGGGCCTGGGCGCGGGCGAGTACGGAGCCGGCGGCCGCCGGGAGGGTGGCGCCGCTGGACCGGGAGCCGCCGGCCAGCGGTACGACGGAGCGCAGCAGCTGGACGGTCTCCTCCGCGCGGATGGTGTCGTAGCGCTCGAGCAGGGTGAGCGCGCCGGACCACTGGGTGTCCCACCGCTTGTGGCCCTTGGGGGTGAGTCGGCGGGCGGGGCGGACGGGGGCCGGGTGCGCGGGGCCGGGTGCCCGGTAGGGGTCGAGGTCGTCGAGTGCGGTCCGGCCGCCGGGCAGGGCGTGCAGGGGCACGGTGGCGGGGTCGTCGGGGTCCCAGGAGCGTTCGGAGAGGGCGAGCGGGCCGGGGCGGTCCGGGCGCAGCAGCCCGAGGGTGGGCAGGACGAGCCGGCCGTGCAGGGGCCGCAGGGTGTGGCTGAAGGGGATGCGGGCGCGCAGGGCGGCGGCGACGGCGAGGGCGCCGAGGTGTCCGAGGTCGGGCGGGGGGCCGCAGGGGGCGTGCAGCCGGCGCAGGGTCTCCTCGGCCCACACCCCGGTGGCGGGGTAGTGCAGTACGTCGCGGACGGCGCCCGCGTCGCGGCGCTCGGCCTCCTCCAGCAGGGCCCAGTGGTCGGCGGTCTCCCCGGACCGCCGCCGGGGGCGGCGTCGAGGACCGCGCGCAGCAGGAGCAGGCGTTTGGAGCGGCGTACGTCCCGGACCAGGCGGGTGCCCTCCATGGAGGGTTCGGTGGAGGCGAGGGCGCGCAGGGTGGGCGAGGAGACGGTGAAGGCGGTGAGGGCGTCGGTCATGAGGCGACCGCCGGGGGGTGGACGGCGGGGGCCCCGGTGGCACGGGGCTGCGCGGCCCGTTGGACGGCGGCGGCGATGTGCCGGATCAGCGGCTGGAGGTCGGCGCAGTACACGGACGGCTGGCGGAAGCCCTCGCCGGCCCGGTAGCGGTGCGGGTAGTGCCCTCCGCCGCACACCTCGACCAGTTCGCAGGCGCGGCACCGGGCTGCGAGCGCGTCCCGGCCGAGCTGGCGGGCGGCGAGTCCGGGATGGTCGAGCAGCTGGTCGAAGCTGTGGGTGTCGAGGGTCATCCCGGTCACGGCGGCCCCCTCGTACGCGGATTTCAGTGAGTCGGCCTGTTCGATGGAGCCGTCGGTCTCGATCACGGCGGTGGCGGCGGGCGTGAGCCCGAGGGTCTCGGTGGTGGTGGGCAGGCCGAGCAACAGGGCGATGATCTCCTCGAAGAGCCCGATCCGGGTGCGCCGTACGCCGTCGTGCCACCAGCGCTCGAAGACGGCGAGGAGCCAGTCCGCGTACGGGGTCCGGCCCGGGTGGTGGCCGGGGGGCGGGTCGCTCCAGTTCGCGAGCGGCAGGAGCAGCCCGATGCTGGGCGGGGCGAAGGCGAGCAGGGACTCGTAGGTCTCCACCGGGTCCTGGTCGAGATCGACGACGCAGAGCACCCCGGCGTAGCTCTGCGGATGGCGGGCCAGCAGCCGCAGGCCGCGGGCGGCGGCCGCGAAGCCGGGCCGTCCGGCGTGGTCCACGCGCCGGGTGTTGTGTGCGGGCAGCCCGCCGTCGAGGCTGACGCCGACCCGGATCCCGGCGGCGGCCAGGGCGGCGAGGCGGCCGCGGGTGAGCAGGGTGCCGTTGGTCTGGACGGTGGCGGTGACCCGGGTCCGCGGGGCGGCCCCGGCCACGGCGGCGCGTACGGCGTCGACGGGCGCGGCGAGTGCGGCGGGGGCGGTGAGCAGCGGTTCGCCGCCGTGCAGGACGAGGTCGATCCGGGGCAGGTCGTGGGCGGCGGCGTGTTCGGCGATCCGCTGCGCGGCGCGGGCGGTGGTGGCGGGGGTCATGGCGGGCGGCTGGCCGCGCCAGCCCTGGTCGGCCATCTCGTAGACGTAGCAGTAGGTGCAGGCGAGGTTGCAGCGGCTGCGGGTCTTGAGGACGAACTGCCGTATCGGATGGGGCCGGTGGCCTGCGGCCCGCGCGGCGGCCACGTCGAGCCGGGTGTAGGGCCAGGGCGCGTGCCGGGCGTGCCGCGGGCCCTGCGCGGCGGGGTCGGGGTTCGGGCCCTGAGCGGCGGGGTCCGGGAGCTCGGGCGCCGCCGCGGAGGGGAGGTGTGCGGGTGTGGTCGCGGAGGGGAGGTGTGCGGGTGTGGTCGTCGGGGCGCGGGATGCCGTGGGGTCGGGGGTGCCGGGTGCGGGCAGCGGGGTTCCGCTCGTGACCGCTCGCCGCATCGCCGCTCTCCCTCCCCCGGCAACAACCGCCCGGGGACACCCCGGCGGACGGTCCATCCCTGCCCTGGGGACGGTCCCGGCTAACGGCGGAAAGTGGTCAACTCGGTTTCAAGGTGGGGCGGATCAGGCATGGTGCGATCAGGCCACGCTGGAGTCGAAGGCGTTGAGGATCTCCGCGGGATGGGTCACCCGCTCGACCATGCCTTCGATCACCCGGGCCAGCACGGGGTGGTCGATCCCGCGCAGCGCCGCCAGGTCCAGCCCGGAGAGATCCGGCAGCCGCCCCGGACATCCCGGGGTCGCCGCCGCCACTTCCTGCTGCTTCGTCACCATGTGCCGCCGGGCCCCCTGTCGCGTCGCACACCGGATGGTCCACTTCCCTTTCCCGCCGACCGGTCCGCGGAAACAGCGGCCGCCGGCCCGTGCCGCGCCCTCGGCGCGGGCGTCAGAGCCCGGCCTCCAGGGCCAGGATCCGCGCGCGGACCGCCTCCGAGCGCCCCGTGGCGGCCTCGCGGGTCCGCGTCCACAGCTCCAGCGCCGAGCGGTACGCGTCCAGGGCCGCGCGGGGCCGGGCCAGGCGTTCCAGCACGTCCCCGCGCAACTGCTGTACGCGGGCGGCCAGCTGGACCGCGGTGTCCTCGCGGTCCTCCACGTCGGCCTCCAGCGCGGCCCGCCAGGCCCGCCGGTAGGAGTCCGCCGCCCGGTCGAGGCGGTCCAGCGCCCGGGTGTGGCCGTGGATCTCCTGCTGTACGTCGCCGTGGTCCCGCCAGGCGCGGGCCTGCTCCAGCGGGTCGCGGCTGTGCCGGACCGCCAGCTCCAGCAGGTACTCGGCCTCCCGCAGGTCCACCGGGTCGCCCTCGTACGCGTGCCGCAGCCGGAGCCCGGTGGCCAGCCGCAGCAGCCGGTGGGCGGCACCGGGGTCGGACTGCGGGACCGCGGCCCGGCTCTCGCGCAGGACGCGTACGGCCGCACCGGTGAACCGCCGCCCGTCGGCGGCGCGGGCCCGGTCCAGGAGTACGTCGCCCCACTCGGGCAGCAGTTCCCCGTAGGCCTCCGCGTCGCGCGGGATCAGCCGCCGGGCCCGGCCGTACGCCTCGGCCGCGTCCTCCAGCGCCGCCGGGTCGGCGTCGCGCGCGTACCGCTCCCGGTGCACGCGCGCCAGGCACACCAGGGCGGCCAGCCGCAGCTCGGGGTCCCCGCCCGCCTCCGCCAGGGCCGC
Source organism: Streptomyces spororaveus (assembly GCF_016755875.1). Classification (NCBI taxonomy): domain Bacteria; kingdom Bacillati; phylum Actinomycetota; class Actinomycetes; order Kitasatosporales; family Streptomycetaceae; genus Streptomyces; species Streptomyces spororaveus. Next base: position 3,108,452 of record NZ_BNED01000005.1, read on the forward strand.
GTCCAGCTGACCGGCGGCCTCCTCCAGCCGGCCGGGGAGGTGGCGCAGCGCGTCGGCGAGCTCCAGCCGTACCTGTGCGGCGCCGGGCCCGGTGCGGCCGGGTGCCGGGGTCGGGGTGGTCAGGGCCGCGGCCAGGCGGGCCGCGGCCTGTTCGGCCAGGGCCGTGCGTTCGGCCGGGTCCTGGGTGCGGGGCAGCAGGGCCAGGAGGACGCGGCCGAGGGCCAGGTGCAACTCCGGGTACGGGGCCGGGCCGGCGCCCCCGCCGCTCTCCGCGCCGGAGTCGGGGCTGTCGGTGCCGGGGGCGGCGCCGGGTGCCGGGCCCGCCAGGGGTTCGAGGGCCGCGCGGGCCTCGCGGAGCGCGCCCGCCTCGTCCCGCAGCCCGCTCAGCCGGATCAGGGTCTCGGCCCGGCGCACCGCGCAATCGCGCCGCAGCTCCGGGTCGGCCGCGGCTCCGGCCGCCGCGAACTCCATGTCCGCCGCCGCCAGCAGCTGGGCGTCCGGTCCGGCGGCCAGGGCCCGCTCGTACAGCACCCGGCCGAGCACCGCCGCCGCCCGCGCCGTCCGCAGCCCGGTCACGGCCCGTTCCGCCTCGGCGAGGAGCTCCGGGTCCCGCTGGGCCGCCCACAGCCGCAGCAGCGCCCCCGCCAGCTCGGTCTCCGCCTCCTCGGGCGGATCGCCGGGCCCCGGCGGGGCCGTCACCGCCCGCCGGAGCACCGCCACGGCCTCGTAGAGCGCCCGCGCGCCGCCGTCCCCGTCGGCGTCCGCGTCCGCGAGCCGGTCGCGGGCGGCGCGCACCGCCCCGGCCCGGGTGGGCACGGGGGCCGCGGGGGGCCTGCGGACCGCGGGCCCCTCCTCCGGCATCCCCGGCAGGTAGCGCCGTACGACTTTGGCCGAAACCTGCGCGAAGGCCTGCGGGAGCCTCCCCTCCGGAGCCCGCTCGTCCTCCTCGGGTCCGGGGTCGGCGACCGCCGGGGGGATCCCGGTCAGCTGCGAGACCGCGAGCGCGGGGAAGTTGCGTACGCCCCGGCCGAAGTGCGCCAGCACGTACTCCGAGCAGTGCTTGAGCACCAGCGCGGCCTCGTCCCGTCCCAGCGGCCCCAGCAGTACGTCCTGCACCCCGGGGACGAACTCGTACCAGTGCCCCGGCGTCGGCCCGCTGCGCCGCAGCAGCCCGCTCAGCAGCACCTCCGCCAGGTCGGAGGGCTCGGAGTCCGGCAGCATCGTGCGCTGCACCAGCCGCATGACGGGCAGCGTCAGCGGGGCCGCCGACAGGTACACCGCGAGCTGTACGGCCCGGGGCGCGGCCGCGGACCGGAAGCGCGCCACCAGCTCGCGCGGCGGCCGTACCGCGCGCGGCGGCGGCAGCGGCGCGGCCGGATGGTCGGCCAGCACCCGGCCCACCTCGGCCGGTACGGGCCCGGCGGCGAGCCCGGCCAGGAGCCGGGCCCACGACCCGAGGGCGGCCGCGCTCGGCGGCAGCACCGGCACCGTCAGCCCGCCCGTGGGCCGCCCGGGCAGCGGCGGCCGGTCCGGCCGGAAGGTGAGGGTCTGCCCGCCGCCCTCCGGCCGGGTGAGCGTGCCCCGCTCGGTGGGCAGCCAGCTGCGCCCCCACAGCCGCTGCGGCAGCGGCTGGACGACCATGCACGGGGTGCACTCGGCCCACCGGTGGAGCAGCCGCTGCGCCGTTCCCTCGCGCCACAGCGGCCCGGCGCAGTCGGAGACCACCATGGTCAGGGCCCGGCCGGTCGGGTCCCGCAGCTGGTCCCCGGAGCGCAGGCCGGAGGCGCGTACGCAGCCGGGTGCGGGGCTGCGTCCGAGCGCGGCCGTCCCGTCCACGAGACGGTGCAGATAGTGCACCTGGACGTCGCGGAAGGCGCCCAGCCGTTCGCACACGGAGCGCAGTTCCTCGAACATGTCCTGCCAGACGGCCATCGACGGGGACGCGTCCATCACCAGCCGTACGGTCGACTCGCGCCTGCTCTCCGGCCGGAGTACGGGAATGACCAGTCCGAGAGCACGGGCGCTGGCCTCGGCGGTGGCCGCCTCGTCGATCACCAGCCGGGTGGGCGGACCGGGCGGGCGGTGCCGCTGGAGGGCGCGCAGGGCCCGCTGGATGTCCAGGATGCGGGGCAGCGCGGCGGCCCCGGGCACCCGTACGGGTACTCCGTACTCCTCGGGCGACTCCCCGGGCCGCTCCCCGTCGGCGCCGTCGGTGCGGGCCGCCCCGGGCGCGTAGAGCCCGACCGGGGCGTCGCCTTCCGTGTCCGCGCGTACGGGCCCGGCGGGCTCTCCGGCCGGATCCCCGGCCCCGGTCCGCGCCTCGCCCGGCCCCGGCCCTCCGGGGAGGGCCTGCCCGGGGCCGCCGATGTGCCCGGCCAGCCACAGGGCGTCGGCGAGTTCCCCGGCGGACGGGTCGAGCCCGGCGGCGCGCAGCAGCACGGCCAGTTCACGGACGCCGGGTGCGCCGGCGGATGCCACGGCCGATCACCTCGGGCGGTCGAGGCGCTGGATGAGCAGGTCGGCGAGGTCCTCCCGGGTGGGCGGGGCGGCGTAGTGGGTCAGGTACACGGCGTTGAGCAGCTGGTCGGCGGCGACCAGCTCGGACTGGGAGCGGCTGAGGAACTCCCGGATCAGGTCGGCCCCGAGGCGGGCGGCCTCCTCGCCGAGGTGGGCGCGGACCATGGTGGCGAGCCGTTTCTCGCCGGGCTGGCCGAGCTTCAGCTGGATGCAGCGGCGCAGCAGGGCGGCCGGGAAGTCCCGTTCCCCGTTGCTGGTCAGGATGATGAACGGGAAGGCCCGGCAGCGCACGCGGCCGCCGCGGACGGTGACCTTGGTCCCGTCGTCGGTGAGCACCTGGACCTCGGGCTCGCTGTCGGCGACGCGTTCCAGCTCGGGGAGGGCGAACTCCCCTTCCTCCAGGACGTTCAGCAGGTCGTTGGGGAGGTCGATGTCGCTCTTGTCCAGCTCGTCGATGAGCAGGACGCGGGGCCGGGCGGTCGGCAGCAGGGCGGTGCCGAGGGGCCCGAGCCGGATGTACCTGCCGATGCCGGGGGCGGTCGCGGATCCCGCGGCGCCGGCCGGGCCGCCTCCGGCGCTCGCCGCGATCTGGACGTCCTGCAGCCGGGCCAGGGCGTCGTACCGGTACAGGCCGTCCTGGAGCACGGTCCGGGACACCACCGGCCAGCGCAGCACCCGGCCCAGCTTCAGCTCGTGGGCGACGGCGTGGGCGAGGGTGGACTTCCCGGTGCCGGGGAAGCCGGTCACGAGCAGCGGCCGCCGCAGGTACAGGGCCGCGTTGATGGCCTCCAGCTCCTCCGGTTCGGGCCGGTGCAGTTCGGCGGCCTGCCGGTGCGCGCCGAGCCGCCGGGCCACGTTGCCGTCGGCGACCCGGGCCGGACCGCCCGGTTCCGCCACGGGTCCGCCGTCGAAGTCCCGCCAGGGCGGCGGGTCGGGCAGGGCGTCGATCCCGTCGTGGGGTTCGCCCACCCCTCGGTATATGAGCCACTCGTCGTTCATGGTGCTCCTGCTCCCTCCCTCGCGTCGTCCGCGCCGGCCCCGTCACAGGTCGCGTCACAGGTCGCCCTGGAGCGGCTCCTCGTCCGGCAGCGGCCGCGCCGGGTCCTCCCACACCAGCCCCGTCCCGGTCGCCCAGTAGGCGTCGGGATCCGCCCCGTACGCCCGCCCCCGCAGGTTCTGCAGGCGCACCGGGAGCACCTCCGCCCCTCCGGCGTCGGCCAGTTCCTCCCGCAGCCCGCGGTGGAAGGGCGCGCACGAGGCCCCCGGGTCCGGCGGCGGCCGCCGGGTCACCACCACCCCGTACCCGGCGTCCCGTACCGCGTGCAGCGACCCGAGCGTGGGCTCCTGGTCGGCGGCGCGGCAGTGCACCGGCACGGTGTTGTCGGGGAGTCCCGTCAGCCACTCGGTGGCGGGGCTGCGGGGGCGTCCCCGTACGCAGTCGGCGCGTTCGTCCTGCAGCGGTCCCGCCTGGACCCGCGCCCAGCGGGCGGACACGTCGCCGCCCTCACGGTCGGCGGGGTGCTCCCGCGCGCCGGCGGGGTTCGCCGCGGCCCGGTTCGCCCCGGCCGGGTGACGGAGCACCACCGGCCGCTGGACGCCGAGCGGTACGCCGCCCACCACCACCCATTCGTCCACCGCCAGCCCGAACAGCGCGGGGGCCACGGCCACTTCGAGGAGGGCCGCCGCCTCGTGGGTGTCGCAGCGCCGGAAGCCCTCGGCGAGCGGGGCCCGTAACGCCTCCGGCAGTCCCGCCAGGGTGGCCCGTACGCCCGAGTCCACCGGCGTCACCCGGCCGGCGTGCGCGGGACCGGCCAGCACCGAGACCCGCCAGTCGTAGACGTCCTCCCAGCCGTGCGCCCACACCTCCAGCAGCACCGAGGCGCCGGGCGGCAGCCCGCCGGACCGCCGCGCGGGGCCGTGCACCGCCCGTCCGGCCGAGGCCCGGCGGCGGCGTTCCCGCTCGGCGAGGCCCCGCTCGTGGCGCTCGCCGAGCTCGCGCCGCAGCGGCCGCCACAGCCGCTCGGCCGTGGCCCGTACCCAGTCCCACAGCTCCTCGTCCGCGCCCGGCGTGGCCGGCTCGCGGTACTCCGCCACGCTCACGTCCGTCGCGTACCGGAGCATCGCCGCGGCCTCCCCCGTCCCGCCCGGCGGGTCGTGCAGGAGCCCCAGCCCGTCGCGCCAGCTCAGCGGGGCCGGTGGCAGCGGGTCCGGCTCCTCGCCGCGCGCCTCCTCGACGAGGGCGCGTACGACCTCGGAGGAGCCCGGCGGGGGCAGCTCGGCCAGCAGCCCGAACAGGGTGGTGCGCTCGCCGGGGGTGAGCCGGCCCCGGCCGGCGTACGGGTCGCCCTCCTCCGGCGGGAGCTCGCCGTGCACGTCGGTCCAGGTCCGGCGGTTGTCGAGATCGCTGAGGTGCTGGTCGTAGTGGTACAGGTCGTGGGCCTGCATGATCCGGCGGTAGAGCCCGACCTGGCCCCGCGCGGCCATCGGGAGGGTGCGCAGCTGCACGACGGAGACGGCGAGCCCGCCGCCCCCGGTCTGCCGCCGCGCCTTGAGCACGCCGACGACCTCCCCGCGGACGAGGTCGACGACGGGCCCTCCGGACATGCCGGGCTCGATCTCGTCGTCGTCGCCGAGGCGGATGGCCGCACCGTTCCCGGCGGTGCCGCGCAGCCGGGTGGTGCGGCCGGTGATCTCGGGGGTGCCGAGATCCTCGGTGCAGCCGAAGTAGGCGACCTCGTCGAAGCGTGGTCGGGAGCGGTCGGTCAGCCAGACGCAGGCGTGCGAGACGGGGGCCAGTACCCGGACGAGCGCCAGGTCGGGCAGGTCCCACAGCGCGTGCCGGCCCGGTCGCCGTTCCTCCAGCCGCTCGGGCAGTACGCACTCCACGCGTCCGGTGACCGTGCCGGAGATGCTCCCCGCGGAAAAGGTGATGCCGACCTCGCGCCCCGTCAGACGCACCGCAGCACCCCCTTCGCCGACCACGTGCGCGCACGTCAGGACCCAGCCGGGGGCGATGAAGAAGCCGCTCCCCCATGTGGGACCGGTCCGATGACTGCGAGGGTTGTCATACCCGCCCGGCGGGGCGTGAACGCGTACGGTCGCGGCCTGGACGAGGGGCTCCAGAAGCTCGAAGGCGCGCGCGGACCCTGTCGTGCGCCCGTCCGTCATCCGCACCCCCCACTCGTCGGGCATCCAGGCTAGACCCGGGGACGGCGCAGGCGGGAGGTCTCGCCGTAAGGCGGATTATCCTGGCGGGAAACACCCCCTGCACACCCCATCACGGCACGGAGCCCGACTTGTACTTCACCGATCGCGGCATCGAGGAGCTGGAGAAGCGGCGCGGCGAGGAGGAGGTCACCTTCGAGTGGCTCGCCGAGCAGCTGCGCACCTTCGTCGACCTGAACCCGGACTTCGAGGTCCCGGTGGAACGCCTGGCCACCTGGCTGGCCCGGCTGGACGACGACGAGGACGAGGACGACGAGTGACCCCCCGGGGTCCGGTCACCGGCCTTCGGGCCCGACCCGGACCCCGCACGTACGGGCGGGTTCTGCCCACCACAGCGGCGGGCCCGGCCGGGTGAACGAAGAATTCCGTCGGCCCGGGTGCCGCCACCGGGCACCATGGGCCCGGTGAAGGACCTCCCTCCCGGCCTGCCGCCGGCCCACTCGCGCAAGTGGCACAACCGCCGCTGGTGGGACCAGCTGGGATATCTGCGCGTGCGCTCCCTGGGGAACCCTCAGTGGCCCCGGGACATGCCGCGGCTGATCACGTGGCTGCGACGCGAACGCTCGACCGCCCTCCCCGCGGATCAGGGCCTCTACGACGAGGCGATCGCCGCGGCCCGGCACTACGCACACCTCCCCCGGCGCGCGCCGGAGGCCGAACACGCGTGGGACCGGCTCCTGGAACCGGTGGACGAGCTGCTCACGAGACGCCAGACGAGACACCTCGACGCCGTCCGCAGGGCCCGGCCCGGGCAGTCCGACGCGGGCCCCTGACCGGCTCAGAGGTCGCCGACGACGGCGTCGAGCACGGCGCGGGCGAAGAGGAGGAGCGGCGCCACCTCACGGATCCGGGCGATCAGGGCCTCCTCCGTACGGGTGCGCTGCCAACAGCTCACGGGGTCGTGGTGGACGCTCCACCCGTAGCGGCAGGGCCGGCAGCCGGCCATGGGACCGCCGTACCTGATCGCGACCGGAGCCGGCAGTCCACACCCGGTGCAGAGCGCGTGCGCCCGCGTGCACTCTCCGTCGGGATGCGGGTCGGACACCTCGACCTCCGGGCGATCCGGGCAGCCCGTCACCTCGCCGCCCCCTCTGCGAGGCGTGCCCAGCCCACCCGGACGAGCAGCCGGACGGCAGCGACCCGGCAGAAGTACGCCCCCGGGCCGGGGGCCGAGGCCCAGTAGAGGGCCCGGCCGGGCCCGACCCGGTCCCGACCGATGTCGGGCACCCCGAGGTGGGTGCCGTGGCCGAGGCACTCGACGGCGCTCCGGGGCTGCCAGTCCTCGCCTGTGCCCGGCTCGACGAGCGCGTAGCGGTTGCGGCCGCGCGCGTCGCGGATCACGGGCCCCTCCAGGGCCAGGGTGAGCGCGAGGTCCACGACACGGTCCGCGGAGCTCTCGACGGCAGCGTACGCGAGGGCGTCGGGGATGCGCACGGCTTCGAAGCGGGCCCCGAGCGGCAGCACGGCGACACCGTGCTCCCGCCACGCGGCGTGCGCCACCGCGGGATCGGCCAGGCAGCACGCGTACCAGTCGGCCGTCTTCTTCCAGGACACGGCGGCTCCCTACCGTCGTCAGCGGGTGATGAGACGAGCGTAGGAATCGGATCTCGCTGCCCGAAGTGACCACCAGTACGGGTACTTTGGTGACACTTCGTAGGCGGGAGAGCGTCATGGGCGCGCCGATGGAACCCACCCTGACTGCCGGTCAGGGAACTCGACGACGCGGTCGTGGCGGCATCGTGTCCGGTTATGTTTTTCGGCTGATCCGAGAGTATCTGTGCCACACCCAGGAGTCCCTGGCCGAGGATTTCGGCGTCTCCGTGGACACGATCGCGGGATGGGAGTCGGGGCGACGCCCGCTGACCTCGTTGGCGGTGGGGCAGATGCTCGCGCATCGCCACCGTCTCATGCGCATGGGTGTGAGCGCCGCTCTGCTCCTTGCCCTGGAGAAGGCGCTGGAGGCGGATCTCCTCCTGATCGGTGTACTCACCGACGACGGGGCCACGGGGAGCGACCCCCTGGGGACGTGGGTCCTGCAGCGCGACCTCGTCGAGGTGCTGGTCTGGCCGCTGAACGGGGTGGTTCCCGAGCCCCTGCATGCCCATGTGACCCCCTCCAGGCCACGCCGAGGCCCCGCGCCCGACGGACCGGAACTGTCCGCGGACGACCGGCTACGGTTCTTCCGTCGCATGCGCCGGACTGCCGAGGAGGCCCGGGCGGACGAGTTCCTGCTCCGCCGCCAAGCCCTCTACCTGGCCGGGTACGACGACGCCCCCGACACCTCCGCGTGGCTCGCGCAGCAGCAGAAGGCCGAGTGGCCGACGGACTGGCTCACCCACTGGCTGGGTGCCCGCTCCGTCGCCGCCGTCGCAGCCCGGCAGGGTGATCGTGAGCGCATGCGGCACTTCATCTCCACCACGCTGGACGACGAGGCGGGCGAGGCCGCCAATCTGAACTACTGGGCCTACTGGCTCGGGGAGAGTCCGCACCTGCAGCTCTCCGACGACTTCATCGCCGCACCCGGTCCCGGGACCTGGCACGGCCACAGACTGCTGCAGCACCTCGTGAACGGCCTCGCGCCCCATCACGGATTCCTCGACCTGAACATTCACACCCTGTGGTCCCTGCTGGCTGCGCGCCCCACGCTCCTGCGTACGACGTCCGCCGCCGGGCGCACCCTCCGGGACCAGCTGCCCGTGTTGTTGGATGGCACCGGGCCCTCGCCGCGTGCGCGTCGGGAGCTGGAAGGCATTCGGTACGCGATCCGCCTCGCCGAGGCATGAAGGAGAGACACAGTGGCTGACGATCTGTCCGCGGTGGCCGGGTTCCTCTACGAGGCGGGGACGCTCAAGCACACGCGCCGCACGGGCTGGTGGATGGCCGGCGTCAACGATCCCGAGAGTGTCGCCGCACACTCCTGGCGTACCTCGCTCATCGCATCGATCATCGCGAAACTGGAAGGCGCCGACCCCGCGCGGGCGGCCTTCCTCGCCGTCTGGCACGACACCCAGGAGACCCGCACGGGGGACGTCAACCACCTCGGCAAGAAGTACGCGACGAGCGCCGACCCGGTGGCGGTCACGGCCGATCAGACCCTCGGCATGCCGGAGCGACTCGCCTCGGCGATCCACGAACTCGTCGCCGAGTACGAGGCCAAGGACTCGCCGGAAGCCGTCTGCGCACGCGACGCCGACAAGTTGGAGTGCATGCTCCAGGGCATCGAGTACCGGGCCCAGGGCCACGCCCACGCCCAGCGGTGGATCGACAACAGCAGGGCCCGCCTCACGACGGAGACCGGGCAGCGGCTGGCTGACGAGCTGCTGGGCCAGGACCCGCTCGACTGGCTGCGCACCGTGCTCGGCGAGACGTCCTGACGACGCCCGTAGGGGCCGCGTACGACACCGGCCCGGCCGCACGGGGCGGTCGGGCCGGTGTCGTGTGCGCTCCCGTGACAGGAGCGCGGGAAGATCCTTCGGGCGCCCGGGCTCAGGCGGCCTTGGTCTCCCAGAAGATGCGGTCGATCTCGGCGATGAGCTCGAGGGCCTTCGCGCCGGTCGCCGGGTCGTTCGACGCCTTGGCGGCCGAGAGGGCCTTCAGGGTGTCGTTGACCAGGGTGTGGAGCTGGGGGTACTTCTCGAAGTGCGGGGGCTTGAAGTAGTCGCTCCACAGCACCGAGACGTGGTGCTTGGCGAGCTCGGCGCGCTGCTCCTTGATGGTGATGGCGCGCGCACGGAAGTCGGCGTCTTCGTTGGCCTGGTACTTCTCCTGCACGGCCTTGACGGACTCGGCCTCGATGCGGGCCTGGGCAGGGTCGTACACGCCGCACGGAAGATCGCAGTGGGCGGAGACCTTCGCCTTGGGGGCGAAGAGGCGGGAAAGCATGGAGTGTGTCCTCCTCGTGATCGTCTTCTCAAGGGGGAGATTACTCGCTGAAGAACGGGATTTCGCGGGCGCCCCCATGGGCTTAGGACAAAAGTCCAGGGGCTCGGCCGGACCGGTGAGCGAATGTACGGACCGGTGCGGCAGCATGCGGGGGTGACGAGGAGGACACGCATGGTGGAGAACGGGCGCCCGCGCAGGCGGTTCGGGGTGGTGGACGTGACGGGGCCTTCGATGGTGCCCACGCTGCTGAACGGGGACCAGCTCGTGGTCCGGTACGGGGCCTCCGTACGGCCGGGCGACGTGGTGGTGCTGCGGCATCCGCTCCAGCAGGACCTGCTGGTGGTCAAGCGCGCGGTGGAGCGGCGGCCGGGCGGCAGCTGGTGGGTGCTCGGCGACAACCCGTTCAACGAGACCGGCGACAGCACCGACTTCGGGCCGGTGCCCGCGGAGCTGGTGCTGGCGACGGCGGTGCTGCGGTTCCGGCCGCGCGAGGAGGATCAGCGTTCGCTGAGGGCCCGGCTGTCCTGGGCGGCCTCGGCGCTGCGCCCGCTGTGGGCGGACGCCTCGGCCTCCAGCCGCTTGCGGGCGCGGTAGGCGGCCACGTTCGCCCGGGTGGCGCAGCGGTCGGAGCAGTAGCGCCGGGAGCGGTTGGTGGAGGTGTCGAGGTAGGCGTTGCGGCAGGGCGTGGCCTGGCACAGGCCGAGGCGGTCGGGGCCGTGCTCGGTGAGGGCGAAGGCCAGGCCCATGGAGGCCATGGCGGCGTAGCCGGCGGAGGCGTTCGAGGGGTGCTCGGCGAGGTGGATGTGCCAGTCGGGGCGGCCGTCGTCGTCGAGGGTCTCGTGGCCGGACACCTGGGGGCTGACGGGGAACTCCATGAGCAGCGAATTCAGCAGGTCGACGGCGAGGACGTGGTCTCCGCCGTCGGCGGCCTCGAAGACGGAGCGCAGACGGCCGCGGACGTTGCGGAAGCGGGTGACGTCCCCGTCGGTGACGCGGCGTGCCATCTGCTGGCTGTCGCCGAACAGGGCGCGGACGGCGTCCACCGAGGTGAGCGCGTCCTTGTTGCGGGCCGGCTCCTCGGTGTTGACCAGGCGCACGGCGAAGTCCGAGTAATGGGCCAGTTCCACTTGTAGTCCTTACGGCTGCGGATTAACGTCTGCGGTAACGGCTGAGACGTCTTCGAGGGTATTACGTATGAAGGGGTACGGGATGACGGATACGGCGGACAGGGCGGATACGACCGAAACGACGGGCACGGCCCACTGGCAGGCCTGGCAGGACAGCTGGGACCGGCAGCAGGAGTGGTACATGCCCGACCGCGAGGAGCGGTTCCGGGTGATGCTGGACATGGTCGAGGCACTGGTGGGACCCGCCCCCCGGGTGCTGGATCTCGCATGCGGTACGGGAAGTATTACGGACCGCGTCCTCAAGCGGTTCCCGGAAGCCACCAGTACGGGCGTCGATCTCGACCCGGCCCTGTTGACCATCGCCGAGGGCCACTTCGCGGGCGATCCGCGCGTCACTTTCGTGACCGCCGACCTCAAGGACCCCGACTGGCGTTCCGCCCTCCCCCACGGCACGTTCGACGCGATCCTGACGGCGACCGCCCTGCACTGGCTGCCGAGCGAGGAGCTGGCCGTTCTCTACCGGCAGCTCGCACCGCTCCTGACCCCGGGCGGGGTCTTCATGAACGCCGACCACATGCCCGACCCGGCCACCCCGCGCATCGACGCCGCCGAGCACGCCCACCGGCACGCCGGCATGGACCGGGCCAAGGCGGCCGGGGCGGTGGACTGGCGCGAGTGGTGGGCGCTGGCGGGCGCCGACCCGGCACTGGCCGAGCAGGTGAAGCAGCGCTTCGAGATCTACGGGGAGCACGCGGACGGCGACACCCCCTCCGAGGCCTGGCACGCAGAGACCCTGCGCGCGGCGGGCTTCGCGGAGGCCCGTACGGTCTGGCGCTCGCCCTCGGACGCCCTGGTCCTGGGCCTGAAGTAGGAGATCCGGGTTCCCGGGAAACGGCTGAGGGGCGGTACGGGGATCCCGTACCGCCCCTCACCTCGTGCGCGCTACAGCACCTTGGACAGGAATGCCTTCGTCCGGTCGTGCTGGGGGTTGCCCAGGACCTCGCGGGGGTGACCCGACTCGACGACGACGCCGCCGTCCATGAAGACGAGGTTGTCGCCGACCTCGCGGGCGAAGCCCATCTCGTGGGTGACCACGATCATCGTCATGCCCGACTCGGCCAGGTCCCGCATGACGTCCAGGACGTCACCGACCAGCTCCGGGTCCAGGGCCGAGGTGGGCTCGTCGAAGAGCATCAGCTTCGGCTCCATGGCCAGCGCGCGGGCGATCGCCACACGCTGCTGCTGGCCGCCGGAGAGCTGGGTGGGGTAGTTCCCGCCCTTGTCCCCGAGGCCGACGCGGTCCAGGAGCTTGACGGCGCGCTCGCGCGCCACGGACTTGGACTCGCCCTTGACCATGACCGGGGCTTCCATGACGTTCTCGATGGCCGTCATGTGCGGGAACAGGTTGAAGCGCTGGAAGACCATGCCGATGTCCCGGCGCTGGGCCGCGACCTCGCTGTCCTTCAGCTCGTAGAGCTTGTCGCCCTTCTGGCGGTAGCCCACCAGCTGCCCGTCCACGTACAGCCGGCCCGCGTTGACCTGCTCCAGGTGGTTGATGCACCGCAGGAACGTCGACTTGCCGGAACCCGACGGACCGACCAGGCAGAACACCTCACGCGGGGCGACCTCCAGGTCGATGCCCTTGAGGATGTGCGCCGCACCGTAGGACTTGTGGACGCCCTCGGCCTTCACCATGGCAGTCGTCATCAGGCCACCGCCTTGCGGTTCGAGAAGCTGGACAGTTTCGCCTTGATCTTCTGCAGCGGCGTGGGCGGCAGCGAGCGGAGCGCACCACGGGCGTAGCGGCGCTCCAGGTAGTACTGGCCGACGCTGAACACGCTGGTCAGGGCGAGGTACCAGATCGAGGCGACGAAGAACATCTCCATCACCGCGAACGAGGTGGACGCGATGTCCTGGGCCGCGCGCAGCAGGTCGAAGTACTGCACGGCGACGACGAGCGACGAGGTCTTGAGCATGTTGATGAACTCGTTGCCGGACGGCGGCACGATCACCCGCATGGCCTGCGGCAGCACGACACGGCGCATCGTCTGCGTCCGGGTCATGCCCAGCGCGTGCGAGGCCTCGGTCTGGCCCTCGTCGACCGACTGGATGCCGGCGCGGACGATCTCCGCCATGTACGCGCCCTCGTTCAGGCCGAGACCCAGCAGGGCGGCCAGGAAGGGCGTCATGACCTGGGTCATCTCGTCCTTGTAGAACCCGAGGTTCAGGATCGGGAAGATCAGGGCGAGGTTGAACCAGATCAGCAGCTGCACGTACACCGGGGTGCCGCGGAACAGCCAGATGTAGAACCAGGCGATGGTGCTGGTGACCGGGTTCTTCGAGAGCCGCATGACCGCGAAGAGGACACCGAGCACCAGGCCCAGGGCCATCGAGGTGATGCTGATCCAGATCGTGTTGCCGACGCCGCGGAGGATCGTCGGGTCGAACAGCTTCTCCGGCACGGTCGCCCAGCGGACGTTGCCCTGCGAGAACGCGACGGCGAGCGCCACGACCAGGCCGATGACGACCACGGCGCTGATCCAGCGGCCGTAATGGCGGACCGGGATGGCACGGATCGCCTCGGGGGGGACGGCCCCGGCCGGCGGGGTGTCCGCCGGGCCCGGGACCTTGTCGAGCTTGTCAGTCACAGTGACTGCCCTTCAGTGTGCTGCGGTGGTACGCGGAGGTCAGGAACCGGCGTTGATCTTGGCCTCGGTCACGGCGCCGGAGCCCGCGTTCCACTTGTCCAGGGCGGCCTTGTACGTGCCGTCCTTGATGACCGCGTCGAGGGCTTCCTTGAGCGCGTCGCGCAGCTCGGTGTTCTTCTTGTCCACCGCGATGCCGAAGAGGCCGGCGTCGGTCGGGTTGGCGATGGCCTCGAAGTCGTTGCCGCCACCGGCGGTCTGCGCGATGTACGCGGCGACCGGGGAGTCGTTCAGGTCCGCGGCGGCGCCGCCGGCCTTCACGCGGGTCTGGGCCTCGGCGTCGGTCGGGAAGGACTCGATCTTGAGCTCGCCCTTGCCGTCCGTCTTGCACTTCTCGGCCTGGGTCTTGGCGGAGTCCTCGTACGTGGTGCCGCGCTGGACGGCGACCGTCTTGCCGCACAGGTCGTCGAGGGTCTTGATGTTCTGGGGGTTGCCCTTCTTCACCAGGATGCCGGTCGAGGCGGAGAAGTAGTCGACGAAGTCGACACCGGCACCGGTCTTGGCGCCCTTGTCGTCCAGGCCCTCCTGACGGGCTTTGGTGTCGGTGAGGGAGGACATGACCAGGTCGCTGCGGCCCGTCTGCATGCTGCCGATCAGCGTGTCGAAGGTGCCGGACTCGAACTTGAACTGCACGCCGAGCTGCTTGGCCATGGCCGCCGCCACGTCGGGGTCGACACCGACGATCTTGCCGCCCTCGGTGAACTCCATCGGCGCGTAGGTGGCGTCCGTGCCGACCTTGATGACACCGGCGTCCTGGATCTTCTTCGGGAGCTTGGAGAAGAGCGGCGCGCTGCTGTTGGCGGCCGCACCGGACGGGCTGGTGGAGGCCTTGTCGGTCTGGTCACCACAACCGGTGAGAATCAGGGCGCCCGCGACCGCGATCGCGCCGACCGCGGCGATCCGGGACCGTGCGGCGGTCGTACGACGGGTGGTGCTAGCGGTCATGGCTTGGTTCCTCCGGCGCTGGTGGAAAAGCATCGAAAAACGGTCGGACACGCACCATCGAGTGTCGCGACCTTGTGTGATTACGGCATCTTGCCATTCGGACTGAGACATTCAGGGTGCCCGTCAGGTCAAAATCGCATAACGGGCGCCCCAGGTGACCCAACAGGACTGCGGGGAACGGGGTTCGGGACCGCAGATACTGCTGTGACCTGCTGTTTTTGCCGCAGTTTCTCCGGGGCGTCTCGCCCACTGGACGGCAAGGTTTGGACTTTTCGCCAAAAGCCGGGCAAGGGACCTACAGTTGAGCGGGAATCGACTCGTCTGGGCGAGCGTTCTTCGGGTAGAACAGATCCTTACACCCCTCATCCGGGGCTCAGGGCGCGCGTGCGGCGCGCCCGCGCGTACGAACCTCCCCTTCGCGGAGACGGGCCAACCGTTGACGCGGAGTACGGACGCGGTGCCCGCCCACCCCTTAACCAGGAGTGGCCACCCTCAACGATTCAAAGGACTTAAGGGGTCACACGAAGTGGCAGCGGAGATCATCAACCCTCGCAGTGACAGCGTCACGGACAACAACCCGGACGCGGTGTTCGCGCTGCACCGGGGCGGCAAGATGGCCATCCAGGCCACGGTTCCGGTCACCAACAAGGATGACCTTTCCCTCGCGTACACGCCCGGCGTGGCGAAGGTGTGCAGCGCCATCGCCGAGCAGCCGGAGCTGGTGAACGAGTACACCTGGAAGTCCAACGTGGTCGCCGTCGTCACCGACGGCACGGCCGTGCTCGGACTCGGTGACATCGGTCCCGAAGCCTCCCTCCCCGTCATGGAGGGCAAGGCCATTCTCTTCAAGCAGTTCGGTGGGGTCGACGCGGTTCCGATCGCGCTCGCCACCAAGGACACGGACGAGATCATCGAGACGGTCATCCGTCTCGCCCCGTCCTTCGGCGGGGTGAACCTGGAGGACATCTCGGCGCCGCGCTGCTTCGAGATCGAGCGCCGCCTCCAGGAGGCGCTGGACATCCCGATCTTCCACGACGACCAGCACGGCACCGCCATCGTGACGCTCGCCGCGCTGCGCAACGCGGCCAAGCTGACGGGTCGCACCCTCGGCGACCTGCGCGCCGTGATCTCGGGTGCGGGCGCGGCCGGTATCGCCATCGCCAAGATCCTGGTGGACGCGGGCATCGGCGACGTCTGCGTCACCGACCGCAAGGGCGTCGTGTCCGCGGACCGCTCCGACCTGACGGACGTCAAGGCGGAGATCGCGGGTCTGACCAACAAGACCGGCCAGACGGGCTCCCTGGAGACCGCGCTGAACGGCGCGGACGTCTTCATCGGCGTCTCCGGCGGTACGGTCCCGGAGGAGGCGGTGGCCTCGATGGCGAAGGACGCGTTCGTCTTCGCCATGGCCAACCCGAACCCGGAGGTCCACCCGGACGTCGCGCACAAGTACGCGGCGGTCGTGGCCACGGGCCGTTCGGACTTCCCGAACCAGATCAACAACGTGCTGGCGTTCCCGGGCATCTTCGCGGGTGCCCTCAAGGTGCGCGCCACCCGGATCACCGAGGGCATGAAGATCGCCGCCGCCGACGCCATCGCCGGTGTCGTGGGTGACGAGCTCGCCGCCGACTACGTGATCCCGTCGCCGTTCGACGAGCGCGTGGCCGAGGCCGTCGCGACCGCCGTGGCCGCCGCGGCCAAGGCCGACGGCGTGGCCCGTCTGGTCTGAGACCGGACCTGAGCAGTACGCGAAGAGGCCCGACCGGATCCCCTCCGGCCGGGCCTCTGCTTTTTCACGGACTCCGCCCGTCGGCTCCGGGACCGGCCGGGTGCGACGAAGGCCTCACCCGTGCGATGGCGGGAGGTCTGGAACCCGGCCCCTACCGAGCGGTAGCGTCGCCGCATGTTCGCTGCCTACGCCGCCCGAATCGACCGTGACCAGCCGCTGAACGGCCTTGAGCTGGGCGACCGCCCGGCCCCCGAGGCCCGGCCCGGCTGGGTGACCGTGAACGTCAGGGCCGCCTCCCTCAACCACCACGACCTGTGGTCGCTGCGCGGGGTCGGCCTCGGCGAGGAAAGACTCCCCATGATCCTCGGCTGCGACGCCGCCGGGATCGACCAGGACGGCAACGAGGTCGTCCTGCACTCCGTGATCGGCCAGAGCGGCCACGGGGTCGGCCCGGACGAGCCGCGCTCGATCCTGACCGAGCGCTACCAGGGAACCTTCGCCGAACAGGTGACCGTCCCCGCCTGGAACGTGCTGCGCAAGCCCGCCGAGCTGACCTTCGAGGAGGCCGCCTGCCTTCCGACGGCCTGGCTGACGGCGTACCGGATGCTGTTCACCAACGCCGGGGTCCGCCCCGGGGACTCCGTGCTGGTGCAGGGCGCGGGCGGCGGTGTCGCGACCGCCGCGATCGCCCTCGGCAAGGCGGCCGGCCTGCGGGTCTTCGCCACCAGCCGCGACGAGGCCAAGCGCAAGCGGGCCGTGGAGCTGGGCGCGGTGGAGGCGTTCGAGCCGGGCGCGCGGCTGCCGCAGCGGGTGGACGCGGTGATCGAGACGGTCGGTGCCGCCACCTGGTCGCACTCGGTGAAGTCCCTGCGCCCCGGCGGCACCCTGGTGATCTCCGGTGCCACGAGCGGCGACCGCCCGGCGCACGCCGAGCTGACCCGGATCTTCTTCCTGGAGCTCAAGGTGGTCGGCTCGACGATGGGCTCGAAGGACGAGCTGGAGGACCTGCTCGCCTTCTGCGCGACCACGGGGCTGCGGCCGGTCATCGACGAGGTGCTGCCGCTGGACCGGGCCCGGGAGGGGTTCGAGAAGCTCGCGTCGGGCGACCTCTTCGGCAAGATCGTCCTCAAGCCCTGACCTCCGGGGCCGGACGGAGCCCCGCCCTCCCGAACCCGATGTCAACTGGGGTTGACGACACCTCCCGCGTCAACCTACATTGACATGCATGACGGAAGCGACCGATCTCGCAGAACGGGCAGGTGACCGGGACCCGCGCGTGGGCCTGCGTGCCGTGGCCGCCCTCCGCAGGCTGCTGGAGCAGCTGGAGGCCGTACAGGTACGCAGCGCCCGCGCGCAGGGATGGTCCTGGCAGGAGATCGCGGCCGAGCTCGGCGTCAGCCGGCAGGCCGTGCACAAGAAATACGGGAGGCTCTGATGTTCGAACGCTTCACCCGTGACGCCCGGTCGACCGTGACCGGGGCGATGAGCGAGGCCCGGCGGGCCGGGGCCGCCACCGTCGGCGAGGAGCACCTGCTGCTCTCCCTGCTGACCCTGGGCGCCCTGGACCCCCTCGGCGTGGACCGCGCGGCGGTGGCCGCCGACCTCGCGGCGGCCCGCCGCCGGGGCGGTATGTCCCGGGCGGACGAGGAGGCGCTCGCCGGACTCGGCATCGACCTCACCGAGATCGTCTCCCGCATCGAGGAGTCCCACGGCCAGGGCGCCCTCGCGGCCCCCGCGCCCCGCAGGCGGACCCTGGGCGCCTCGATCCGCTCCGCCCTCGGCCGCGAGGACGCGGACGACCGGGCCGGCAGCCACCGGGTCCCCTTCACCGAGGGCTCGAAGAAGGTACTGGAGCAGTCCCTGCGTATCGCGCTGGGCCGCAAGGACAACCACATCGGCACCCTGCACCTGCTGCTGGCCCTGCTCTCCCGCCCCGGCACGGTCTCCGAGGTCCTGTCGGACCACGGCGTCACCTACAGCACGGCCGAGACAACCCTGGCAGCCTGACGCCCAAGGCCCCGGCGGCAGCGGATGGGCGGGGGTGTCGTCCGGGTCGCGGGCGCGGGCCGGGCCGGGAGTGCGCCGGGGTATCTCCTCGGACGCCGAACGTGGCGAGCGGACGAGAAGCGGAGCCGCATTGCGTTCGGCGCCCTGCGGGGACACCCCGCCCCACACCCGGCCGACGCCCCCCGGGGGCATTTCAGCCCCACCGGCGTTCGAGGCGCGGGTCCGGGGCGGCGCCCCGGCGGCGGCGCCGCGGGCGGGCTACGGCTTGGAGCCGAACGTCGTTCCCAGCCGTGCGGTGGCAGCCGCCAGGTGCCCGCGCGCCTCGGCCACCTGGGCCGCGGTCACTCCGCGGTCCCGCGCCGCATCGCGGACCTCGTCGCGGAAACGGTCCAGCAGCCGGTCCAGGTCGCGCGCCGGATCCGCGGTCGGCGTCAGGTCCGCGGCCCAGCCCGAAGCGCGGTCCGCGTCCGCCGCCGCGTCCCCCGCCGGGGCCGCGGCGGGCGCACCGCCGAGCCAGGCTCCGGCCAGGCTGCCCAGGACGCCGCCGGACCGGGCGAACTGCTCCTGGAGCTGGCCCGCGATGCGCTGGACCTCCTCGCGGGCCCGCTCCTGGGCCTCCTTGGCCTGGCGGCGGGCCTGCTGCGCCTCCTCGCGGGCGCGGCGGCTCTCGTCCTTCGCCCGGCGCGCCTGTTCCTTCCACTCCTGCCGCGCCCTGCGCAGGTCCTCCTTGGCGGCCTTCCACGACTCGTCCTCGACATGGGTCGCCGAGGCCGAGGCCGCGGCCAGCATCTCGCGCCGCAGGTCACCCGCCGCACCCCGGACGTCGTCGCGCATCTCGGCGGCGAGCTCGCTCACCGAGTCGCGGATCTCCAGCTCCAGGTCGGCCAGCTCACCGCCGCGGTCGGCCAGTTCGGCCCGGCCCGCGTCGGTGATCGAGTACACCTTGCGCCCGCCCTCGGTGGCGTGCGTGACCAGGCCCTCGGCCTCCAGCTTCGCCAGCCGCGGATACACGGTGCCCGCGGAGGGCGCGTACAGGCCCTGGAAGCGCTCCTCCAGCAGGCGGATCACCTCGTACCCGTGGCGCGGGGCCTCGTCCAGCAGCTTGAGGAGGTACAGGCGGAGGCGGCCGTGGGCGAAGACGGGCGGCATGTCAGAGCACCTTCTTGTCGAGCGCGAGGGGGGTGACGGGGCGGTCCGCGTCGGCCTGCGGGCGGCGCAGCAGCGCGATCGAGCCGGAGACCGTGGTCGCGCGCAGGGTGCCGGCGCCGGAGCCGAGGGTTCCGGTGATCCGCTTGGCGCCCATCTGACCGGAGACCCGCAGGTCCTCGAAGGCGTTGGAGACGCGGCCGGTGGCGGTGTTGGCCTCGACCTTGGCGTCGGCGGGGTGCGGGAGGCGGATCGCGACCTGTCCCGATACGGAGTGGAGGAAGATGTCCACCGGCTCGGGGTCGGCGGGGTCCGCGGCGAGGTCGATGAGCATGTCGCCGCTGACCGAGTCGGCCCGCACGTTGCCGCCCGAGCCGTCGACCACCGTCAGGCCGCCGGAGACGGAGTGGAAGCCGAACTCGCCGGAGACGGACTGGGCCTCGACGCTGCCGGAGACGGTGTGCGCCTTGACCCGGCCGGACAGCCCGACCAGCGTGGCGTCGCCGGAGACCCCGGTGACGTCGGTGCCGCCGGAGATGCCGGAGACGAAGACGGCGGCGCCGACCGCGGCCACGTGGACCTGGGTGGCGGCAGGCACGGTGAGGGTGATCGAGACGCTGCGCTCCCAGGCCTTGCGGCCGGAGGCGGAACCGGCCCAGGCCTTCCAGGGCTTGGTCTCGAACCACTGCTTGAGGCCCTGGGAACCGTTCCAGGGCAGGTCCTCGTAGGAGACGGTCAGCGCGCCGCCGTCCTGCACGACGTACAGCGGCGGTCCGTCCACCTCGGTCACCTCCAGGCGGGCCGGGCCCTCCTCGGCGGCGACCACGTTCACCGTGCCGCTCACGAGGCGGACGCGGAGCTCGGTCACCGGCTCTTCGAAGGTGAGCTTCTGCGGTTCGGCGAAGTGCCACGTCGACTGCGACTGCGACTGCGACGGCGACGACGACTCGGGCGACTGCTCTGCCATGGTGCTGATCCTCCTCGTGCGTTCACGGACGTGGCTCGACGCACGCAACATATCGCGTCTTCCGTTAACACGATATATCGCGGTTGAAGGAAGTCAAGCGTCCCGTCAGAACCCCACGATTCGGGGTGTTTTGCACTATTGTGTGGGCATGTCAATATCCAGGGCCGCGACCGGCGGAATGCTGCTCTGCCGCGCCGAACCCCTTGCCGTCCGGCCCCCGGCACACCTGTTGCGCGTAAGGCTGCTGCTCGCCCCGGCGGGCGACTGGAGCGTGCTCGTCCCCGAGGACAAACCGTGGCGGGACGGCCCGGAGAGCGTCGCGGAGGTCCTCTCCCGCTGGGGCTCGGCGATCGCCCTCGGCACCACCTGGCCGGTGCTGAGCCTGTGGTGGGAGGCCGGCCGGGCCGGATTCGCCCTGGCCGGCGGCTTCCGGCGGACCGCCGCCTACGCGTGGGACCCGGCCGGGCGCCCGGCCGGCGAGCCCGATGCCGTGCGGGCCCTGTCGGCGCGGCTCGGGCTGGACCCCGTACTCGACCTGGCGGACCTGGAGCGGCTCACCCGCACCAGCACCGACCCCGCCGTGGACGGGGAGGCCCGGCTGCTCGCGCTGGTCGCCCTGCTCACGCGCGCCGGACTGGCCCTGCCGCCCGGGCTCGCCCCGGGCGAATCGGCCGACCGGCTGCGGGAGGCGGCCCGGGTGGCCCCCGGCGCGGAGAAGCTGGAGTGGTCCGGCCGCCGCGACGCGGTACGGGCCGGGCTCGACGCGGTGGAGCAGGGCCCGCTGGGCCCGTGGGTCCGCGGCCCGCGGGCCCGGCTGGTGGGCGCGGCCCAGGTGGCGGCCGCCGCGCCCCTGCTGGCCTGGGCGGCCCACCGCCGCAGCCCGGGCTGGGCCGCGGCGGGCGCGGTCCTGCTGGCGCAGGGGGCCGCGTCCCTGGCGTACGACCGGGCCCGGACGGCGGTCAGCGGGCCGTGGGGGGCAGCTCCTTCATCCGGTCGACGACCGTCCGGTTCACCACGGCGCTCGTGAACACGACCGTGCCGGGCTTGATCAGGCCCTGCTCGCCGGACTCGCCCTGCACCTGGACGCTGCGCTCGCCGAGGAAGGCGAGCGTCTGACGGTCGAAGATCCACTCCTCGCGCTGTCCGGAGTGCTCGTCGAGCCGGGCGACCGCGATCCCGGTGCGGCCCGCCGCGTCGACCGCGTCGTCCACCGCCACCACACCGGGGATCTTCGCCGCGGCCTTGTACAGCGCGGCCGTGAGCTCGGCCGGCGGATAGCTGCCGCGCAGCAGGTCGCCGATCGTGGTGAAGGCCTCCTGGTCGGGGCCGCTGCCCATGCCCTGGGTCTCCTCGTAGATCCGCCGGAGCAGCACGTCGGGGTCGGTGGGCAGCGTGGCGAGGTAGTCGTAGGTGGGCGCGTTCAGGTACGGCGTCCGGGTGTTGCCCTTCTCGTCGGGGCCCGCCAGGGTCACACCGGCCGGGCCGGTGTTGCCGGGTTCGATCAGCCAGCCCTGGGCGCCGTCCGGGGAGTTCCACTGGTGGCGCATGTGCAGCTCTTCGCTGACCACGGTGCTCTTGTCGCCGACGGTCTTCACGTACGTGGTGGCCGTCCTGCTCCCGATGTAGATGAACTGGTCCGCGCGCACCGCCGGGCCGGAGGCGGAGAAGGAGGCCAGGGAGATCCGGTCCAGGAGCTGCGGCGCCCCCTTGGGATCGGCGGCACCGATCCGGGTGGTCAGCGCCGGGCCCGTGGCCACCGTGGAGCCGGGTCCGTCCGGGGCTCCGCGGTCCACGTAGGAGAAGAAGCCGGCGGCGAGGGCTCCGGCCAGGGCGAAGGCCGCGGCGGGCACGAAGACCGCCCGGCGCAGGAAGGGGTTGCGCGAGCCGCCGGCACGGGCGGTGGTGACGGCTGTCGTGGTGGCGGCATCGGCGGTGCGGAGGTCTTCGTGGATCCGGGCCATCAGGCGCTCCTTGTGGAACTGGTGGCGGCCCGCGGGCAGTTCCCGTTCGGCGAACGGCAGGAGGGGGGAGTTGTCCGGCCGGCCGGCCGGGCTGGGGCGGGAGGGGTCGGCGTTCATCGGGTTCCTTCCTGCGCGGACCGGACCGCGTTCGTGCGGTCGCCCTGTATCTGTCGGGGCCGGGCCGCGAGTTCCCGCCTTTTCTTCTTCAGTTCCGCCTCGGCGAGTCTGCGGAGCTTCGTACGGGCCCGCGACAGCCTGGAGCGCACGGTTCCGACCGGAATGCCGAGGACCCGGGCGGCTTCGGCGTACTCCAGGCCCTCCCCCAGGCACAGCAGGAGGACCTCGCGCTCGGGACCGCGCAGCGCGCTCAGCTGCCCGAGCGTGGCCGCGATCTGCCGCCGGTCGTCGAGCCGCCCGGCGACCTCTTCGGCGTGGTCGGGCACGGACGCGGCACCGGCTGCCGCCGTGGCGGCTGCGGCGGCCCGGTAGCGCCGGTTGCTGCGGCAGTGGTTGCGCGCGAGGTTGGTGGCGATGCCCAGCAGCCAGGGCCGCAGCGAGCCGCCCTCGGGGTCGATCGTGCCGCGCAGCCGCCATGCCTCCAGGAAGGCGGCCGACATGACGTCTTCCGCGGCGGCCCAGTCCCCGGTCATCCGGAAGGCGTGGTTGTAGAGGGTGCGGGCGTGGCTGTCGAACAGCTCCGCGTAGGCGTCCGGATCCCCGGACCGCACCCGGGTTCGCATCTCTGTCGTCACTCCTGTCGGCTGTCCGGCAGCCGAGGGGGAGTTCCCGTGACCTGCGCCACATCCGCCCCGGCCCGGGCCGGAAGGCACAGCCTAGGAAGGACCGGGGGGCTACGCCACCTCCAGCAGCGGGCTCGCGTGGTGGTGCAGCCAGGCCCGGTACGGGGGCGTGCGCAGGGCGGCCTCGCGGTAGGCGGCGCGCAGGTCCTCGTAGACCTCGGCGTGGGCGCCCGGTCTGGTGGCCAGCAGCAGACGTACGGCGAGGGGGTCCCCGCAGAGCGGCCGGATCGCCATGTCCTCGCGCGGCCCGGAGGTCGGCTGGCAGGGGGCGACCGCCTCGCCGGAGATGATCAGCGAGGTCGCCGTGTGGTAGTCGGCGTGCAGCACCGGCGGGTCGAGTCCGGCTCCCGCGAAGACCCGGCGCAGACCGTCCCACTCGCCGTCGACCGAGGGGTCGACCATCCAGCGGTCGGCGGCCAGGTCCCGTAAGGAGACCACCGCCTGTCCCGCGGCCGGATGGTCCCGGGCCATCGACACGAACTGCGGTTCGCGGTCCATCAGTACGTGCAGCTGCAGCCCGGGCGGCACCCGCAGCGGGCTGCCCTCCACCTCGTGCACGAACGCCACGTCCAGCTGCCCCGCGGCGACCATCCTGAGCAGTGCGTTGGCGGAAACGTCCACCACGAGCGAGGTCTCGGTGTCCGGAAGTCGCCGGTGGATCCGCCTCAGCCAGCCCGGCAGCGCGCTGCTGGCGGTGGAGCCGATGCGCAGCCGTGAGGCGTGGGCCAGTTCGCGGGCCTCCGCCACCAGCGCGGCCATCTCGGCGAGCAGGGGGCGGGCCCGGCCCAGCACGGTCCGGCCGAAGGGGGTGGGCCGGCAGCCGGTCCGCTCGCGCAGGAACAGCTCTCCGTCGAGGGCGCGTTCGATACGGCGCAGCTGGGTCGTCAGGGAGGGTTGGCTCACGCCGAGTTGCCGGGCGGCCTTGTGCAGGCTTCCGGCGTCGGCGATGGCGCACAGCGCGCGCAGGTGCCTGACCTCAAGCTCCATGCCCCGAGGGTAGGCCGGTCCCTGCTGACCGCACCAGCCACCTATAGCCCCCCGAATCCCGCCATTCTCACGCTAGTTGGTCTGTCGAAATCTTCCCGATAGGCCCGCGTTATCGCGGAGTGACATCATCCGCCGGGCACATGGGCTCCCGCAGACTCCGGTTCGAAAGACCCACCCCCCACCGCACCGGACGAGTAGGAGCTCCCCCACATGCGCCACTCCCGTAAGGCCATGCTGGCCACGACCGTCGGCCTCGGCCTCGCCGCCACCCTTGGTGTCGTCCCCACCGCCACCGCCGCGCCCGCCCCCGTCGGAAACGCCGTGAGCTACGCCGCGTACGAGCGTTCGCCGGAGAACGACGCCGCCAACGCCGCCTTCTTCGAGGCCGTGCAGCGTTCGGTCGCCGAGCAGCGCGCCGCGAACCCGGGCGCCCTGGCCGTGACCGTCACGTACAACACCCGCAGTGCCCCGAGCTTCCGCAGCCAGATAGCCCGCTCCACGCAGATCTGGAACAGCTCGGTGTCCAACGTGAAGCTGCAGGAGGTGTCCTCGGGCGGGAACTTCTCGTACCGCGAGGGCAACGACTCACGTGGCTCGTACGCGAGCACGGACGGGCACGGCCGGGGTTACATCTTCCTCGACTACCGGCAGAACCAGCAGTACAACTCCACCCGGGTGACGGCGCACGAGACCGGCCACGTGCTGGGTCTGCCGGACCACTACTCGGGCCCGTGCAGCGAGCTGATGTCGGGTGGCGGCCCGGGCACCTCGTGCACGAACGCCAACCCGAACTCCGCCGAGCGGGCGCGGGTGAACCAGCTCTGGGCCAACGGCTTCGCCTCCGGCCTGGGCGCGAAGGAGCTCGCCGCCAAGGGCTGAGTCAGCGCTCCTCGGGATCCGCGTAATCGGAGCAGTCGGGGTTCCGGCAGGGACCCCGGCCCCACACCGGGATGAAGATCCCGAGGGACTTGCGCCGCCTGACCACCGTGTCGACGCGGCGTCCGCACGCCGGGCACGTCTGCTGTTCGTGCCCGGCCTGCGGGGCCACCGTCTCGTGCGCATGGTGCTGCTGTTCACCGGCCATACCTCCACGGTAGGCCGGTTTCCCCGCGTTCGGCGGGTCAGCGCCTGCGCGCGTAGGTGGTCACGACCTGCCCGCCGCCGAAGGCCTTGACGCCGGTCAGCTCCAGGTCGCGGCGGGCGAAGCCGGCCCGCGTGAGGGGGACGCCGGCCCCGGTGAGGACCGGGTAGGTCTTGATCACGAACTCGTCGATCTCCTCGACCAGCTGGGCGGCGAGGTCCGCGCCTCCGCAGAGGTAGATGCCGAGCCCGTCCTGCGCCTTCAGCTCCCGCACCCGGGCCGCCACGTCCCCGCTGATCAGCTCGACCGCCGGGTCGGGCGTGAGCGCGATCGAGCGCGTGGCCACGTACTGCTTGAGGTGGGCGTACGGGCTCGTGATCCCCGTCTTGAGGGCCGGGTCGTAGGTGCCGCGCCCCATGACGACCGCGTCGAAGTGCCGGGCGGTCGAGATGTCGACGCCCAGCATGTCGTGTGCGTGGGTCGGCAGGGTCTCCGGGTACTCGGACGTGAGGTAGCCGAGGTACTCGGGGTCCAGGTACTCGTTGAAGAAGTCGCCGTCCCCGTCCGGGTCCGCCATGAACCCGTCGATCGAGGTGGCGATGAGGTACGTGAGCTTGCGCAAGCGATTCTCTTTCACTGGGGAGTGCCACCGCATCGGAGCACGCCGCATAAAGTACTTCGCCTGCAGTGGTTACGCAAGGGGTATCGCCCGGAGGGGCGGGACCGCGGGTCCTCAGCCGCGCGGCTTGCGCCACATCGGCCACATCAGCGGCCCGTCGGGAAGCCGCACGGCCTCCCCCGTGAACTCCCAGCCGAGCCGCTCGTACAGCCCCTTGCTGCGCTCACTGCTCGCCTCCAGGTACGCCGGCACGCCCTCGCGGTCGCAGCGCTCCAGCACCGGCCGGATCAGCTCGCCCCCCAGCCCCTGACCCTGCCGGTCCGGGGCGACCGCGATCATCAGCAGGTACTCGTGCTCCTCCGCCGTCGGGTGCACCGCGCCCGTGAGGTGCCCGACCAGCTCGCACCGCTCGTTGTCCGGGTCCGCGACGGCCCGCATGCGTGCCGGGACGTCGTCCTCGCCCTCGGGCTCACCCGCCGGGACCCGCAGCCACAGCGCGGCCGCCGAGCCGTCCACGGCGTAGTCGATCCGGCCCTCCTCCAGCGCCACGTCCACGAAGACGCCCAGGAACTTCCCGTGCACCGCGGCCCGGTGCTCCGGGTCCGGGAAGACCCAGCTGCTCACCGGGTCGGTGCGGAAGGCCTCGTCGAGCAGCCGTGCCACCGCGTCCCGGTCCGACTGCTCCGCCTGACGTATCTCCAGCGCCACTGGTCACACCCTTCACTCACACGTCAACGACCGTGAGTGATCCTAGAGTTGGCGCGGACATGCGGTAAGGCCCGTTCCGGCACCGTGCGGTACCGGAACGGGCCTCGCCCCCCCCTTCGGCCCCGGGGGCTCCCCCGCCCCCGGGCCTCAGGCCCCCGACCTCAGGCCCCCGAGCTGAGGCCCCCACCCCAGGCCCCCGACCTGAGGCCCCCCGGCCCCCGGGATCCCGCCGCGCCCCCGCGCGCTCACCTCGTACGGCGCGTCACGAACTCCGCGAGCGCCAGCAGCCCGCCCGCCGCCCCGAGGTCCGGAACGGCCCGGGACAGCTGCTGGACCGCCCGCCCCATCCGGTCCGCCGCCTGGTCCTGCGCCCAGTCGCGCCCGCCGGCCCGGTCCACCGCGTCGGCCGCCCGGCCCACGTCGTCCCCGGTCATGGGGCCCGCGTAGAGCGCGGCCAGCTCCGCCCCCGCCGCGGTGCCCGAGCTGAGGGCGGCCACGACCGGGAGGGACTTCTTGCGGGCGATCAGGTCGGCCCCGGCGGGCTTGCCCGTGTGCCCGGGATCCCCCCAGATGCCGATCAGGTCGTCGATCAGCTGGAAGGCCAGCCCGGCCTCCCGCCCGAAGGCGTCCATGGCGTCGACCTCGTCCGGCCCGGCCCCCGCGTACAGGGCGCCCAGCGCGCACGCGCAGCCCAGTAGCGCCCCGGTCTTGGCGGTGGCCATGGCCACGCACTCGTCGAGCGAGACCTGCGGCCGCCGCTCGAAGGCGCAGTCCGCCTGCTGGCCCGCGCACAGTTCGATGACACAGGCCGCGAGCCGGGACGAGGCCGCCGCGGCGGCCGGGTGCGGGTCCTCCGCGAGCAGCCGCAGCGCGAGCGCCATCATCGCGTCGCCCGTGATGAGGGCGTCGGGTGTCCCGAAGACGGTCCAGGCCGTGGGCCGCCCGCGCCGCCGGACGTCCTTGTCGATGATGTCGTCGTGCAGCAGCGTGAAGTTGTGCGCCAGCTCCACGGCCGCCGCCGCCCGTACGGCGTCCTCGGCCGGCCCGGCCCCGGGACCGCGCAGGGCCTGGGCCGCGGCCAGCACCAGGGCCGGCCGGATGGCCTTCCCGGCCCCGCCCGCGGCGGGGCTGCCGTCCTCGTGCTCCCAGCCGAAGTGGTACATCGCCACGCGCCGCATCGAACCCGGCAGGCTCTCGACCGTGCGGCGCAGCTGCGGGTCGACCGCTTCTCTCGTCCGTTCCAGCAGGGCCGCGGCGTCCTGGCCCTCACCGGTCGCGATGGCGTTCACGGCGGTCAGCGCCAGCGTCCGATCTCGACGTTCTCCAGTACGCCGAGCGCGTCCGGAACCAGCACCGCCGCCGAGAAGTAGGCGGTGACCAGGTAGGAGATGATCGCCTGCTCACTGATCCCCATGAAGCGGACCGACAGGCTCGGCTCGATCTCGTCCGGGATGCCCGGCTGGTGCAGGCCGATCACGCCCTGCTCGTCCTCGCCGGTGCGCATGCACAGGATGGACGTGGTGCGGGCGTCGCTGATCGGGATCTTGTTGCTCGGGAAGATCGGCACCCCGCGCCAGGCCGGCACCCGGTTGCCGCCGATGTCCACCGACTCCGGGTAGATCCCGCGCTTGTTGCACTCGCGGCCGAAGGCGGCGATCGCCTTGGGGTGCGCCAGGAACAGCTTGGAGCCGCGCCGCATGCTGAGCAGCTGGTCCATGTCGTCGGGGCTGGGCGCGCCGTCGTGGGGCTGGATGCGCTGGTCGTAGTCGGCGTTGTGGAGCAGGCCGAAGTCGCGGTTGTTGAGCATCTCGTGCTCCTGGCGCTCGCGCAGCGCCTCGACCGTGAGCCGCAACTGCTGCTCGGTCTGGTTCATCGGGTGGTTGTACAGGTCGGCGACGCGGCTGTGGACCCGCAGGACCGTTTGTGCAATGGAGAGTTCGTACTCGCGCGGCCGCGCCTCGTAGTCCACGAAGGTGCCGGGGAGGACGGCCTCGCCCTGGTGGCCGGCGGAGAGCTCGATCGCGGCCTCGCCGTACTTGTTGGTCTCCCGGTCGGGGCGGGTCCGTACGTCCTCCACGTGCTCGCGCAGCGACTCGACCCGGTCGGCGAGGAGCTGGAAGTCCTGCCGGGACAGCGCGAGGACGGTGCCGGAGGTGGCGGCGCGGGCGGTGTACTCCCAAATCGATTCTTCATCGGCGAGGCAGTCGTCGCCGAAGTACGCGCCGTCGGCGACGGTCGCCAGGACGGCGTCCTCCCCGTAGGGCCCGGGGCCGATCTGGTCGATGCGGCCGTGGGCGAGCAGGAAGACCTGGTCGGCGGGGCTGCCGAAGGAGGTCAGCTCCTGGCCGGGTTCGAAGTCGATCTGGCGGCAGCGCTGGGCGAGTTCGCCGAGGACGTCGAGGTCCTCGTAGTCGCGCAGCAGCGGGAGCTCACCGAGCTCGGCCGGGATCACCTGGACCTGGGTGCCGGTCTTGATGAATTCCACGACGCCGTTGCCGACCGAGTAGCTCAGCCGGCGGTTGACGCGGTACGTGCCGCCCTGCACCGACACCCACGGGAGCATCTTCAGGAGCCACCGCGAGGTGATCTCCTGCATCTGCGGCGCGGACTTGGTGGTGGTGGCCAAGTTCCGTGCGGCCGTCGTCCCGAGACTGCGTTGCGGTGCCTGGGCCTGGGACTCGGAACCTGCCTGGACCGACATGTCTTTCCCTTTCGATCACTCCATGGATCTGCGGGTGCAGCCTTTCAGTACGGAACGTGGTGAGACCATTACACAAAAGGGTGGGACTACTCCTTGTGGGTGCGGGGCACCCTTTGGGGTCACCACGTTCCCCATGGACCCCCTCAGCCCCATCCGCCCCGCGCTGCGAACCTCGCAGGATCTAACTTGCATCCGGGATGCAACTTTCTCTACGGTGACCCCATGCGGCTGACCCGATTCACCGACCTGGCGCTGCGCGTCCTGATGCGCCTGGCCGTCGAGGAGGCGGACCTCCCGACCACCCGTGACGTGGCGGCGACCATGGAGGTCCCCTACACGCACACCACCAAGGTGGTCGCCAGGCTGCAGCACCTCGGCCTGGTCGAGGCCCGGCGCGGCCGCGGCGGCGGGCTGGCCCTGACCGCCACCGGGCGCGCCGCATCGGTCGGCGCGGTGGTGCGCGAACTGGAGGGCGAGGGGGACGTCGTGGAGTGCGAGGGAACCACCCCCTGCCCGCTGCGCGGCGCCTGCGTACTGCGCGGCGCGCTGCGCCGGGCCCAGGAGGCCTTCTTCGCCGCGCTGGACCCGCTCACAGTGAACGACCTGGTGGCGTCTCCGACCGGACCGCTCCTGCTGGGCATTTCGAGCAGGGCGCCGACCGGCCCCGGGGGGCACTGACCCGTCCGGACCGGTTCCGGCGGGAGCTCGAACAGAAGCCCGTCCTCCAACGGTCTTCCGCGATCAAAAATATGCATCTTGGATGCAAATTCACACAGTCACATCCATCACGCGAGGAGTTCCGCATGCTGTCCGACAAGTCGAGCGCGACCGTACGAGCCACCCTGCCCGCTGTCGGAGCGGCGATCGGCGACATAGCCGAGCTCTTCTACACCAGGCTCTTCGCGGCCCACCCGGCACTGATCCGCGACCTCTTCAACCGGGGCAACCAGAGCGCCGGCCTCCAGAAGCAGGCCCTCGCGGGCTCCATCGCCGCCTTCGCCACCCACCTCCTCGCCCACCCGGACACCCGCCCCGACGTGATGCTCGGCCGCATCGCCCACAAGCACGCCAGTCTCGGCGTGACCCGCGAGCAGTACGCAGTGGTCCACGAGCACCTCTTCGCGGCGATCGCCGAGGTCCTCGGCGAGGCCGTCACCCCCGAGGTCGCCGAGGCCTGGGACGAGGTCTACTGGCTGATGGCGAACGCCCTGATCGCCCTGGAGGAGCGCCTCTACGCCGAGCAGCGGGTCGTCGCCGGCGACGTGTGGCGCGAGTGGACCGTCACCGGCCGGGCGGAGGAGACGGCGGACTGCACCACCTTCCGGATCGCCCCCGCCGACGGCGCCCCCGCGCCCGCCCACCGGCCCGGCCAGTACGTCTCGGTCCAGGTCGAACTCCCGGACGGCGCCCGCCAGATCCGCCAGTACAGCCTCATCACCTCCCCCGGCTCCGCGGTCCGCGCGATCACCGTCAAGCGGGTCCACGGCCCGGCCGCCGCGGGCCCCGACGGCGAGGTCTCCAACCACCTGCACGCCCGGGTCCGCACCGGCGACACCCTGCGGGTCTCGGCCCCCTACGGCGACCTGGTCCTGGCGGACTCGGCCGCCCCGGTACTGCTCGCCTCGGCCGGCATCGGCTGCACGCCGATGCTCTCGATGCTGGAACACCTGGCCGACACCGGGCACGCCGCCCCGGTGACCGTGCTGCACGCCGACCGCTCCCCCGCCGACCACCCGCTGCGGGGCGACCACCGGGCCCTGACGCACAAACTGGCCGACGCCACGGCCCGGTTCTGGTACGAGCAGGACGCGGAGCCGGGCGACGGCGAGGGCCTCATGGACCTCACGGCCGTCCCCCTCGCCCCGGGCACCCGGGCCTACCTGTGCGGACCGCTCCCCTTCATGCGGGCCGTGCGCGAGCAGCTGATCGCCAGGGGGCTGCCGGCCGCCGACATCCACTACGAGGTCTTCGGCCCGGACCTGTGGCTCGCTTCGGCCTGATCCCTGGCGACTGGCTGGATCGGATCGCTCACCGTACGAATGCACTAGCCGCGGAAGGTTCGGCTCCACTAAACCGGAGGGTGACGACCCGGGCACACAGGGTGCCCGTCGCGCCCGCACGAAGGAGGCGGCCATGGCCGCACCCATGTCCGCGGACCGTTTCATCACCGCACTGCGCAACGAAGGGCTGACCGTCGTCGAGGTCGGCGCCTGGCGCACCCACAACCGCAACCACAAGGGACCCTGGGGGCCCGTGCACGGGGTGATGATCCATCACACCGTCACCCGCGGCACCGCGTACACCGTCGAGCTCTGCCGGGAGGGCCACAGCGCCCTGCCCGGCCCGCTCTGCCACGGCGTGATCGCCAAGGACGGCCGCGTCCACCTCGTCGGCTACGGCCGCGCCAACCACGCGGGCGCCGGTGACTCCGACGTCCTGGCGGCGGTGATCGCCGAGAAGCGGCTGCCCCCGGACAACGAGACGGACACCGACGGCAACCGGTTCTTCTACGGCTTCGAGTGCGAGAACCTCGGCGACGGCGAGGACCCGTGGCCGGCGGTCCAGCTCGACGCCATCGCCAGGGCCTCGGCGGCCATCTGCCGCTTCCACCGCTGGACGGCCCGCTCGGTGATCGGCCACCGCGAATGGCAGCCGGGCAAGGTCGACCCCCGGGGCTTCACGATGGACTCCATGCGCAACCGGATCACCGAACGCCTCAAGCAGTAGCCTCCGGGAGCCCGCGCGGCCCGGTTCCGGGAAGCGGTTCTTCCCGGAACCGGGCCGCGCGGGCGAACGACGTTCCGGCCCCGGTTGAGTCTCCCGTGGGGGGAGGCTTCAGGGTGGGGGCATGGACAGCGACCCGCTCCACTCCATCGGCGAACTCGCGCGCCGCACCGGCCTGTCGGTGAAAACCGTCCGGTTCTACTCCGACCAGGGCATCGTCCCGCCGACCGGGCGCAGCCCGGCGGGGTACCGGCTCTACGACGCCGGCGCGCTCGCCCGCCTGGAACTGGCCCGGACCCTGCGCGAACTCGGGCTGGACCTGGCGACCGTACGCAGCGTGCTGGACCGCGAGACATCCGTACCGGAGGCCGCGGGAGCCCTCGCCGACGCCCTGGACGTACAGATCCGGACCCTGCTCCTGCGCCGGGCGGTACTCCGCGCGGTCGCCGGACGCAGCCCCACCCCCATGGAGATGGACCTCATGCACCGACTCGCCACGCTCTCCCGGGCCGAACGGCACCGCCTGGTGTCCGGCTTCGTCGACACCGCCTTCGAGGGCCCGCACACCAACCCCGAGTTCGTAACCCTGATGCGCTCCGCCCTGCCTGAACTCCCCGACGACCCGACACCCGGACAGGTCGAGGCCTGGGTCGAACTCGCCGGGATGTGCGAGGACCCGGACGTCGGCGGGGCGCTGCGCCGCACGGCCGAGGAGCAGGCGCGGGAGCCGTCCCGGCAGGACGACGTCAGCGCCCTGCACGAGGCCGTCGACCGCACGCTGCGCGAACGGGTCGACGAGGCCGTCGCCGCCGGGCTCCTGCCGCCGTCCGCGACGGGTGAGTCCCTCACCGCCTCCCTGGGGGCCCTCTACGCCGACGCCTTCGGTCGCGCCGGGGCGGGCGACCTGCGCCGCTGGCTCCTCGCCCGGCTGCGGCCCGTTCCCGACCCGCACACCGACCGCTACTGGCGCCTCCTGGCCGCGGTCAACGGCTGGCCCGCCTCGCCCACCCTCGCGCCCGTCCACGCCTGGTTCACCACCGCCCTCGAAGGCGCGGCCCGATGAGGGCGCGCGAACTGCGGTTCGGCCTGTACGCGGACGAGCAGGGGCTGGCCTGGGTCGACCGGCTCGTCGACGCCGCGGTGGAACCCCGGTGCGCCCGGATCGTCGGCCGGGACATCGCGGACACCATGCCGGGAGGCGAGCTGCCGACGGCCGGCATGTACGACTTCCTCGCGGAACAGTGGGCCCTGGAAAACCCCGGCCGCCCCTGCGGTACCCGCCGGCCGGTCGAGCTCCGCGTCCGCCTGACGTGCTCCCTGCGCACCTGGCGCTCGATCCGCGGAACAGTGATCAGAACCCTCTGCCCCGAGGGCTCGGCCCCCCACACCTGCCACGTCCCCTGGATGGCCCGCTGACCGGCCGCACGAACGCACACCGACAGGGCCGACGCGCCGCACAATGGACGGGTGAACCGTCCCCCGAGCCTTGACGCCCGTCTGGAGCCGCGTCCGCCTTCGCCGTTGCAGGAGGTCCGCGACGAGCGGTTCGCGGCGCGGGGCGTGCGGCTCCTGCTCAAGCGGGACGACCTCGTCCATCCCGAGCTGCCCGGCAACAAGTGGCGCAAGCTCGCGCCCAACCTGCGTGCCGCCCTGGAGGGCGGTCACGACCGGCTGGTCACCTTCGGCGGGGCGTACTCGAACCACCTGCGGGCCACCGCCGCCGCCGGGCGGCTGCTCGGGCTGCGGACGGTGGGCATCGTGCGCGGGGACGAGCTCGCCGGGCGGCCCCTGAACGACTCCCTCGCCCGGTGCGCCGCCGACGGGATGCGGCTGCACTTCGTGTCCCGGTCGGACTACCGCCGCAAGGCCGAGCCGCGGGAGCTGGCCCGCCTGGTGGACTCGGCGGGCGCGGGCGGCGCGTACGTGGTCCCCGAGGGCGGCAGCAACGCCCTGGCCCTGCACGGCTGCGCCGAGCTCGGCCGGGAGCTGCGCGGCGCCGCCGACGTGGTGGCGGTCGCCTGCGGCACCGGCGGGACGCTGGCGGGCCTCGCGGCCGGGCTGGCCCCCGGGCAGCGGGCGCTCGGGGTTCCGGTGCTGGCGGGCGGTTTCCTGGCCGCGGAGATACGTTCCCTCCAGGCGGCCGCCTTCGGGGGCCCGGCAGGCTCCTGGACCCTGGCCGAGGACTTCCACCACGGGGGCTACGCCCGGGTCCCCGACGCGCTGGAGGCCTTCGCCGCCGACTTCGGGTCCCGCCACGGCCTCCCGGTGGAGCGGATCTACGTCGCCAAGCTGCTCTGGGCCCTGGCCGAACTCACCGCGTCCGGCGCCTTCCCGCGCGGTACGGCCCTCGCCGCGGTGGTCACCGGCCGGCCCTGACCGCGCTCAGGTCTCCTCGCGGTAGGCCGCGGCCTCCTCCAGGTCCAGTCTGCGCAGCAGCGCCCGCAGCATCTCGTCGTCGATCCGCCGCTGGTCCCGCAGCGTCACGAAGACCTCCCGCTCGGCCGCGATCATCTCCCGCGCGAGCCGCCGGTAGATGTCGTCCGCCGACTCGCCCGTCTCCGGGTTGACCTCGCCCAGCCGCTCCCACACCGCGTTGCGCCGGCGCTCCATGACCGTCCGCAGCCGGTCCGCCAGCGGTGGCGGGAGCGTGCTGTTCTCCGGTTCCTCCAGCAGCTCCGCCAGCCTCTCCTCGGCCGCCCGCGAGGCCTCGCTCTGCGCCTGCGCCTCCGCGAGGGTCTCGGCCTGCACGTCCTTCGGCGGCAGCTTCAGCGCCCGGATCAGCGGCGGCAGCGTGAGCCCCTGCACCACCAGGGTCCCGATGACCGTGGTGAAGGTCAGGAAGAGGATCAGGTTCCGGTACGGCACGTACACCGGCACGGAGAAGGCGATGGCCAGCGAGACCACGCCCCGCATCCCGGCCCATCCCACGATCACCGGGGCCTTCCAGTCGGTCTCCGGCTCCCGGTCCCGGATCCGCGGCGACATCCAGCGGGGCACGAAGGTCGCCGGGAAGACCCAGAGGAACCGGGCCACCACCACCGCGAGGAACACGGCGATCGCGTACCAGGCCGCGTGCAGGCCGTTGTACTCGCCCAGCCCCTTGAGGACCACCGGCAGCTGGAGCCCGATCAGCGCGAAGACCACCGACTCCAGCACGAAGGCGACCACCTTCCACACCGCCTCCTCCTGGAGCCGGGTGGCGAAGTCGACCTGCCAGTTGCGGTGCCCGAGGTACAGCGCGACCACGACCACCGCGAGTACCCCGGAGGCGTGGACCCGCTCGGCGGCCGCGTACGCCACGAAGGGGATCAGCAGCGACAGGGTGTTCTGGAGCAGGGGCTCCTTCAGCCGTGTGCGCAGGTGGTGGATCGGCACCATGAGCACCAGGCCCACGGCGATGCCGCCGACCGAGGCCAGCAGGAACTCCCCGATCCCGCCCGCCCAGCCTGCGCTCACCCCGACCGCCGCCGCCAGCGCCACCTTGTACGCGGTGATCGCGGTGGCGTCGTTGACCAGGGACTCGCCCTGCAGGATGGTCGTGATCCGGTTCGGCAGCCGCAGCTTGCGGGCGATCGCGGTGGCGGCGACGGCGTCGGGAGGCGCGATCACGGCGCCCAGCACCAGCGCCACCGGCACGGGGAGCCCCGGCACCAGCAGGTACGCCGCGTATCCGACGGCGAGGGTCGCGAAGAGCACGTAGCCCACCGACAGCATCGCGATCGGCCGGGCGTTCGCGCGCAGGTCCAGGTACGAGCTGTCGACGGCGGCCGTGTACAGCAGCGGCGGGAGCAGCAGCGGCAGCACGATGTGCGGGTCGAGGGCGTACGCGGGCACCCCCGGGACGTACGCGGCCAGCAGGCCGGCGGCGACCAGCAGCAGCGGTGCGGGCACCGGGGTCCGGCGCGCCAGCCCGGCGACGGCCGCGCTGCCGGCGACCAGGGCCACCAGCGGCAATACCTCCATCGAAGATCCACCTCAATCGTCGGCCGCTCGCCCCGAACGCGCGGGCTTGGCCGAGGAGATCCCCATGACTCGCACGGCGGGAACGTATTCTGTACGAGATCAAGCTCCGGTCAAAGCGTGACGCAACGACACTCCGCTGCATCGCGGCTCCGGCCCGTGCGCGCGGTTCACCCCGAGACTGAGGGCCGGGGTTCCGGTACAAGGAGAATGCGATGAGCGAGTGCACCCACGTTGCCGAACTGCCGCGCCCCGAACCGGTGCCCTCCCACCACACCTGCCCCGAGTGCCTGGCCCTCGGCAGCCACCCCGTGCAGCTGCGGATGTGCCTGTGGTGCGGGCACGTGGCCTGCTGCGATTCCTCGCCGCACCGGCACGCCACGGCTCACCACCAGGAGACCGGCCATCCGGTGATGCGGAGCTTCGAACCGGGTGAGACGTGGCGCTGGTGTTTTGTCGACGGTTCGATCGTCTGAAGACGGGTAGTTCAACCCTCCGCCGGTTCCCCTGATTTGGGCCCCGCAGACCCCTAGCCACTGTGCGTACCCATGGGCTTACCATCAGTCACTGGCTCGCAGGCGGGGTGCTCTGAGTGGGCACCAAGAGGGGTGCCGCGACACGATCGCCCGGATCGCGATAGCGTCACCGGCGAACAGAGCTCGTACCACCTTGGAGGTGAGGGTGTCCCAGATCGCAGGCGAGCCCGGGACTCAGGACTTCGTGGAAGTCCGGCTGCCCGCTGCGGGTGCCTACCTGTCGGTGCTGCGGACGGCCACGGCCGGTCTCGCGGCACGTTTGGACTTCACCCTCGACGAGATCGAGGACCTCCGCATCGCGGTGGACGAGGCCTGCGCGATCCTGCTCCAGCAGGCCGTGCCGGGCTCCGTCCTCAGTTGCGTGTTCCGGCTGATCGACGATTCGCTGGAGGTGACCGTCTCGGCGCCGACCACCGACGGGCGCGCACCGGAGCGTGACACGTTCGCGTGGACGGTCCTGTCGGCGCTGGCCGGCAAGGTCGAGGCCACGGTCGAGGAGAACCGGACGGTGAGCATCAGCCTCTACAAACAACGCGGCGCGGGACCAGGCCCGGCGTGAGCGGCGGGGAGATCCCGGTGCGGGGCGGGGATCGGCCCCGGGTACGGCACGAGGTCGACGGCGGCATCCCGGAGCAGCAGCACGCCCGGCCGCACCCGGCTGACGCGGATGCGGAAGACGGCTTTTTGGACTCGGCGGAGCGACGGGCGGGCCCTATGAGCGAGAACCAGCAGGAACAACCACGACCGGACCGGCCGACCGGGACGGGTGCCGAGGCCTCGGCCCCCGTGGCACCCCCGGCACCGGGGGCACCCCCGGTGCCGCCGGTACCCCCGGTGCCGGTGTTCACGGCGAGCCCGGCGCTGCCGGATCCGCGTGACCGCAGCGGGGCCCGGGCCCTGTTCATCGAACTGCGGGCACTGCCCGACGGGTCGGTGGAGAAGGCCGAGCTGCGCAACCGGCTGGTACGGATGCACCTGCCGCTGGTGGAGCACCTGGCACGGCGCTTCCGCAACCGCGGTGAGCCGCTCGACGACCTGACCCAGGTCGCGACGATCGGCCTCATCAAGTCGGTGGACCGGTTCGACCCGGACCGCGGGGTCGAGTTCTCCACGTACGCCACGCCCACGGTGGTCGGCGAGATCAAGCGCCACTTCCGCGACAAGGGCTGGGCGGTACGGGTGCCGCGTCGCCTGCAGGAGCTGCGGCTCTCGCTGACGACGGCCACGGCCGAACTGTCCCAGCAGCACGGCCGCTCCCCGACG
The DNA here is from genome assembly GCF_016755875.1 of Streptomyces spororaveus. NCBI lineage: Bacteria > Bacillati > Actinomycetota > Actinomycetes > Kitasatosporales > Streptomycetaceae > Streptomyces > Streptomyces spororaveus. The sequence goes on from NZ_BNED01000005.1 coordinate 3,146,042, forward strand.
GTGCACGAACTGGCCGAGCGGCTGGGGATCTCCGAGGAGGAGGTGCTGGAGGGGCTGGAATCGGCCAATGCCTACAGCACGCTGTCCCTCGACGTCCCGGACACCGACGACGAGTCGCCGGCGGTCGCGGACACCCTGGGCGCGGAGGACGAGGCCCTGGAGGGCGTCGAGTACCGCGAGTCCCTCAAGCCGCTGCTGGAGGGCCTGCCGCCGCGGGAGAAGCGGATCCTGCTGCTGCGCTTCTTCGGCAACATGACCCAGTCGCAGATCGCCCAGGAAGTCGGCATCTCCCAGATGCACGTCTCCCGGCTGCTGGCCCGCACGCTGGCCCAGCTCCGCGACAAGCTCCTCGTCGAGGAGTAGGCGGGCGCGCGAAGAACCGGACGACCGGTTATCGGGCCTGTTCCCCGGGCCCGATACCCAGAGCCTCGGTCGCCGTCGGATTCACCAGGAGCGCCACGACGGCCACCGCGGCCACGGCCAGCGCCACGGCGGCGGCGATCATCGCACCGCCGGTGCTGTAGAGGGTCCAGGCCACCGGCAGCGCCATCAGCTGGGTGATCAGGGCCGGGCCGCGGCTCCAGCGGCGGCCCAGGCGCAGCCCGCGGGCCGCGATCAGCGGCAGCGCGGCGAGCGCGAGCAGGGTGATCCCGCCCGTCTCGGCCTGCTGCGGGGAGTCCGGGTCGCCGGCGATCCCCACGAACAGCATGTAGATCCCGAGGCCGGCCAGCGCCAGGCCCTCCAGGGCGGTGAGCGCGGCGGCCGCGGTCAGCCGGCCGGGCAGCGCGGTGGTCGGGACGGCGGTCGGGTCCGCGGCGGGGGCGGCGGCATTCGCGGGCTGCTTCTTACTCACTCCAGCAGGGTAGCGGCGGGCCCCGGACCGCGGAGGGGACGGGCAGTAGGGTCGGCGTCCGGAGGGGTGGGTAGTCTGGCGCTCATGCGTGCACTTCTCGTGGCCAACCCAGCAGCGACGACCACCAGTGCGCGCACGCGCGATGTCCTGACCCATGCCCTGGCCAGCGAGATGAAGCTGGAGGCGGTCACCACCGAGTACCGCGGGCACGCCCGGGACCTGGGACGCAAGGCCGCCCACGAGGGCCTCGACCTCGTCGTCGCCCTCGGCGGCGACGGCACGGTCAACGAAGTGGTCAACGGGCTCCTGCACAACGGGCCCGATCCGGAGCGGCTGCCGCGGCTGGCGGTGGTCCCCGGCGGCTCCACCAATGTGTTCGCGCGCGCCCTGGGACTGCCCAACGACGCGGTCGAGGCGACCGGCGCCCTGCTGGACGCGCTGCGGGAGCAGCGCGAGCGGACGGTGGGCCTGGGTCTGGCGGCCGGTACCCCGGGCACGGAGGACGAGTCGGTCCCGGCCCGCTGGTTCACCTTCTGCGCGGGCTTCGGCTTCGACGCGGGTGTGGTGGGCCGGGTGGAGCAGCAGCGCGAGCGCGGCAAGCGTTCGACGCACGCCCTGTATGTGCGACAGCTGATGCGCCAGTTCTGGGAGGAGCCGAACCGGCACCACGGCACGGTCACGCTGGAGCGCCCCGGAGCCGACCCGGTGACGGATCTGGTGCTGTCCATAGTGTGCAATACGTCACCGTGGACGTATCTGGGCAATCGCCCCCTTTATGCCTCTCCCGAAGCCTCGTTCGATACTGCGCTTGACGTATTGGCGCTGGACCGTTTGTCAACTCCGGCGGTCGCGCGGTACGCGACACAGCTCCTGACCTCCACTCCTGAGCGGGGTCCACACGGCAAGCACGCGGTGTCTCTGCACGATCTGACCGACTTCACCTTGCATTCGAAGGTTCCGCTTCCGTTCCAGATGGACGGCGATCACCTCGGACTGCGGACCAGCGTTCGGTTCACAGGCGTACGCCGGGCACTGCGTGTGATTGTGTGAGTAGAAGGGCCTCGGGGCCTTTCACTCGAACGTTTACACGCCGGTCCACCCTCGCGATGTAGGGCTGTGACCTAGTAGACACCGACGAATCAAAAAAAACTTTCCGGAAGGGGTTGTATCCCCGTCCGAGGTTTGCGAATCTCTTCATGGCGATCGGGACAGCCCGCAACACCCGGCACCCACACAGACCGCCAGAACCCCTCCACGAATCTCTGACTGATCACCCGCGTGAAACCGGGCGGTCGCGCTTCCCTCACGGGGGGATTCGTGAAAGCGTTCACATTCACAAGCAACCTGTTCGCAATACAAGGAGATGGAGCAGCCATGGACTGGCGTCACAACGCCGTTTGTCGTGAGGAAGACCCGGAACTCTTCTTCCCCATCGGCAACACCGGTCCTGCGCTGCTGCAGATCGAGGAAGCCAAGGCCGTCTGCCGCCGCTGCCCCGTCATGGAGCAGTGCCTGCAGTGGGCGCTCGAGTCCGGTCAGGACTCCGGCGTCTGGGGCGGTCTCAGCGAGGACGAGCGCCGCGCCATGAAGCGCCGCGCCGCTCGCAACCGGGCGCGCAACGCCAGCGCCTGACAACGACTTTCGAGCCTCGACGCGCAGCGCGTAGTAACCGAATAAGCGCTCAGCACCGTGCTCTTGAGCCCCGGACCGAATCCTTCGGTCCGGGGCTCAGTGCTTTCCGGGACACGGTCCGGGGCGCCCGGGTAGGGGCCGGACCGTCACGCTGAGTCACGACATCGCTGCTACTTCTGCGGGCTGGAGGGGATGTCGAGGACGACCTTGGTGCCGCGCGGCTCGGCCCGGAGCATGTCGAACGTGCCGCCGAGCTCCCCCTCCACGAGGGTCCGTACGATCTGCAGCCCGAGATTGCCGGCCCGCTGGGGGTCGAATCCCTCGGGCAGACCGCTGCCGTCGTCGAGCACGGTGATCAGCAGCCGGCCGTCGGTACGGCCGGTTCCGGTGCGGATCGCGGCCACCTCCACAGTGCCCCGCTCCCCCTGGGTGAAGGCGTGTTCCAGGGCGTTCTGGAGGATCTCCGTGAGCACCATCGACAGCGGAGTGGCCACCTCCGCGTCCAGGATCCCGAACCTGCCGGTGCGTCGGCAGTCGACCTTGCCCGGCGAGATCTCCGAGACCATCGCGATGACCCGGTCGGCGATCTCGTCGAACTCGACCCGCTCGTCGAGGTTCTGAGACAGCGTCTCGTGCACGATCGCGATCGATCCGACACGGCGCACGGCCTCGTTGAGAGCCTCGCGCCCCTGCGGCGAATCCATCCGGCGGGACTGGAGCCGCAACAGTGCGGCCACCGTCTGGAGGTTGTTCTTCACCCGGTGGTGGATCTCCCGGATGGTCGCGTCCTTGGTGATCAATTCACGTTCGCGACGTCGCAGTTCCGTGACGTCGCGGCACAGGACCAGGGAGCCGATCCGGGTGCCCTTCGGCTTGAGCGGAATGGCGCGGAGCTGGATGACCCCGCCGTTGCCGTCGACCTCGGTCTCCCGGGGGGCCCAGCCGCTGGCGAGCTTGACCAGGGCCTCGTCCACCGGTCCGCGGGAGGGGGCGAGTTCGGCGGTGGTGTTGCCCAGGTGCTGGCCGACGAGGTCGGAGGCGAGGCCGAGCCGGTGGTAGGCGGAGAGCGCGTTCGGGGAGGCGTAGGTGACCACGCCGTCGGCGTCGAGCCGGATGAGGCCGTCGCCGACGCGCGGGGAGGCGTCCATGTCGACCTGCTGGCCGGGGTACGGGAAGGAGCCCGCCGCGATCATCTGGGCGAGGTCGGAGGCGGACTGGAGGTAGGTGAGCTCCAGCCGGCTCGGTGTACGCACAGTGAGCAGATTGGTATTGCGGGCGATCACGCCCAGGACCCGCCCCTCGCGGCGGACGGGGATCGACTCGACGCGGACCGGCACCTCCTCGCGCCACTCGGGGTCGCCCTCGCGCACGATCCGGCCCTCGTCGAGCGCGGCGTCCAGCAGCGGGCGGCGCCCGCGCGGCACCAGGTGGCCGACCATGTCGTCCTGGTAGGAGGTGGGACCGGTGTTCGGGCGCATCTGGGCGACCGAGACGTACCGCGTGCCGTCGAGGGTGGGCACCCACAGGACGAGGTCGGCGAAGGACAGGTCGGAGAGCAGCTGCCACTCCGAGACCAGCAGGTGGAGCCACTCCAGGTCGGTTTCACCGAGAGCGGTGTGCTGGCGTACGAGGTCGTTCATGGAGGGCACCTTGCGAGCGTACCCCGGGTACTCGCCATGACTTTCCCCACGGCGGTACTCAGGAGTATCCAAGGGGGGTGCGAGCCGCGTACTGTTGGAGGAAGTGACGGGTTTCCAGGCCCTGTCATTGGATGGACAGAACAGAATGGTCTAGTCCACAATTGACATCAGAACCTCCGCCCTCCCCGCACAGGAGGACGGATCGAGGTAAGCCGCGCGCTCTGCCCTGACCGCGCGGGCACCTCCACCGGCCGTCGGGAACCGCACACCTGTCGGCCGTAAGTACTCCGGGCTACGGTGCCGGGCGGGTCGAGGGTCCCGTCCTGCACCGTGGCCCAGAGGAACTCCCCCGCGGAACGCGCCCCGGCCGGTCAGGCCGCGGGCCAGGCCAGCAGGGCCCGCTCCGCCAGCGCCTCCAGCTCCTCCCGGCTCGCGCCGTCGCGCGACTGCTGGGACATCCCCTGAAGCACCGCCCCGGCGTACCGGGCCAGCGCCCGCGCGTCCGTGTCCGCCGGCAGCGCGCCCGCGGCCACGTCGGCCCGGATGCGGCTCTCGAACATGGCCAGGTTGGCGTTGCGGCGCTCGCGCAGGGCCTGCGCGACCTCGTCCGAGGTGGTGTTGATCGCGGCGCTGATCACCATGCAGCCCCTCGGGTGGGCCGGGTCGGTGTAGACCTCGGCGGCCTCGCGCAGGATGCGGGCGACGGCCGCCCGGGCCGTGGGTTCCTCGGCGAGCGCCACGCTCGCGAAATCCCCGTACCGGCCGCCGTACACCACCACGACCTCGTCGAAGAGCTTGCGCTTGTCGCCGAAGGCCGCGTAGAGGCTGGGCGCGCTGATGCCGAGCGAGGCGGTCAGGTCGGAGATGGAGGTCGCCTCGTAGCCGCGCTCCCAGAAGGCCAGCATCGCCTTGTCGAGGGCGGCGTCGCGGTCGAAGGAACGGGGTCTGCCGCGCTGTCCGGTCACCATGCCCGCATTCTATAGCGGGCGCTAGGGAATCTGGTACGTTCCTTTCTGTAGCGACCACTAGCGATTACCGGAGGGGGGCGCGTCATGGGCGTGCTCAAGGGGAAGACGGCACTGGTCACCGGCGGCAGCCGGGGCATCGGGCGGGCCGTGGCCGAGCGGCTGGCGCGGGACGGGGCACTCGTCGCGGTGCACTACGGACGCGACGAGGCGGCGGCGAAGGAAACGGTCGCGGCGATCGGGGCGGCCGGCGGGCGGGCCTTCGCCATCGGGGCCGAGCTCGGCGTCCCCGGCGACGCGCAGGCCCTGTGGGCGGCGTACGCGGCCCATCCCGCGCACACCGAGGGCGTGGACATCCTGGTCAACAATGCCGGGGCGGCGGCCTTCGCGGGGATCGGGGACACCGACGAGGAGCTGTACGACCGGGCGCACGCGCTCAACGCCAAGGCGCCGTTCTTCGTGATCAAGTACGGGCTGGAGCGGCTGCGCGACGGGGGCCGGATCGTGAACGTGACCGGCACCCCGGACATCGCCCTGCCGGCCATCCTGGCCACGGTCACCGCCAAGGGCGCCACGAACGCGCTGACCCGGTCACTGGCCGCCGAACTGGCGCCGCGCGGGATCACCGTGAACTCGGTCGGCCCCGGCATCACCGACACCGACCTCAACGCGGGCCTCCTGGCGGACGAGGCGACCCGGGCGCACCTGGCCGCCCGCTCCGTCTTCCACCGGGTGGGCACGGCGCAGGAGGTCGCCGACGTGGTGGCCTTCCTGGCCTCGCCGGACTCCCGCTGGGTGACCGGCCAGCACCTGGACGCGACGGGCGGCCTGCAGCTCGCGCTGATCTAGAAAGCCTCGCGGGGGGCCGGGCGGCCGGATCCGGACCACCATGGAAAGGAAGGGGCGAGGCCCTGTCACGGACGGCCGCCTCTGCTAGATTGGTCTATACCACCCGACCCACTCCAGATCGGCAGGCCCCGCGTGGAAGTTGTCATCGTCCCGAACGCCAAGGCAGGCGGCGAGCTCATCGCGGAGGCCATGGCCGCCCTGGTGAGGCGCAAGCCCGACGCCCTGCTCGGCGTGGCGACCGGCTCCACCCCGCTGCCCGTCTACGAGGCCCTCGCCGCCAAGGTCAAGGCCGGAGAGGTCGATGCCTCCAGGGCCCGGATCTGCCAGCTCGACGAGTACGTCGGCCTGCCGGCCGGGCACCCGGAGTCCTACCGGGCGGTCGTGCTCCGCGAGGTCGTCGAACCCCTCGGTCTGTCCGAGGCCGCCTTCATGGGCCCCGACGGCTCGGCCGAGGACATCGTCGGCGCGTGCGAGGCCTACGACCGGGCCCTGGCCGAGGCCGGCGGTGTCGACCTCCAGCTGCTGGGCATCGGCACGGACGGCCACATCGGCTTCAACGAGCCCTGTTCCTCCCTGGCCTCCCGCACCCGTATCAAGACGCTGACGGAGCAGACCCGCGTGGACAACGCGCGCTTCTTCGACGACGACCTGGAGCAGGTGCCGCACCACGTCATCACCCAGGGCATCGGCACCATCCTCGACGCGCGCCACCTGGTCCTCCTCGCCACCGGTGAGGGCAAGGCCGAAGCCGTCGCGCAGACCGTCGAGGGCCCGCTGTCCGCGCTGGTCCCGGCCTCCGCACTGCAGCTGCACCGGCACGCCACCGTGATCGTGGACGAGGCCGCCGCCTCGAAGCTGAAGCTGGCGGAGTACTTCCGCCACACGTACGCCGACAAGCCCGCCTGGCAGGGCCTGTAGCCGCACGGGCACGACACGAAGGGCCTGCACCCCGGGGGGTGCAGGCCCTTCGGTGTGGCCGATGCCGTAGGTCGGCCCGTCAGGCGTTCGAGCAGCTCCGCGCAGCGGCAACCGCCGGGCTACGCCCCCGCGATGACCTCCGCGGCGGCCCGCCCGCAGACCCGGGACGCGCCGTGGGTGGCGATGTGCAGCGCACCCCGCGGCGCGGCCATCGGCAGGCCCATCTCGACCACGACCGTGTCCGGCCGGGCCCCGACCAGCGCGTCGAGGGCCTCGGTCATCCAGGGGTGCCGGTGCGCGTCACGGACCACCGCGACGACGGTACGGTCCCCCGCCGCCGCCAGGATGTCCCCGGTGGAGGAGCCCTCGGGGTAGACGCCCGCCCCGGTGCCCGGGAGCAGGCCGGCGAGTTCGGCCGCCACGCCCCACGGGGTCTCGTCGCCCACCGCGATGTTCGCGACGGGCGCGAGCGTGGCGACGTAGGGCGCGGTGAGCGGCTTGGCCGAGCCGGTGACGAGCAGGGCGCGGCGGGCGGCCGTCAGCCCGATGCCGGACGCGCGGCTCCCCTCCGGCTGCGCGTCCGGCCGGGCTCCGCGGGTCCATGCGGCGAGCGCGCGGACGCGGGCGGCGGCGTCGGCGAGGCGCTCCTCGGGCAGTGCCCCCTCGCGGACGGCCGCGACCAGCGCGTCGCGCAGCCGCAGGACGGTGGCTTCGTCGGCGAGTCCGCCGCCGACGCAGATGGCGTCGGCGCCGGCCGCGATGGCCAGGACCGAGCCGCGCTCGATCCCGTACGTCCCGGCGATGGCGTTCATCTCCATGCCGTCGGTGACGATGAGGCCCTCGTAGCCGAGCTCGCCGCGCAGCAGACCGGTCAGGATCTGCGGGCTGAGTGTGGCCGGGCGGGTCGGGTCGAGGGCGGGCACCAGGATGTGCGCGCTCATCACGGCCTTGGTGCCGGCCTCGATCGCCGCCTTGAAGGGGACGAGTTCGCGGGCCTGGAGGGTGTCCAGGTCCACGTCGATGCGCGGCAGGGCGTGGTGGGAGTCGACGCTGGTGTCGCCGTGGCCCGGGAAGTGCTTGGTGCACGCGGCCACGCCGGCGGCCTGGAGGCCCTGGACGTAGGCGGCGGTGTGCCGGGCGGCGAGGTGGGTGTCGGCCCCGAAGGACCGTACGCCGATCACCGGGTTGTCCGGGTTGGAGTTGACGTCGGCGGACGGGGCCCAGTTGAGGTTGACCCCGCACTCGGCGAGGCGGCGGCCCAGCTCTCGGGCGACGTTCCGGGTGAGGCCGGTGTCGTCGACGGCGCCGAGGGCCAGGTTGCCGGGGAAGGAGGAGCCGCCGCGGACCTCCAGGCGGGTCACGTCGCCGCCTTCCTCGTCGATGGCGACCAGGACGTCGTCGCGCTCGGTGCGCAGCTGCGCGGTGAGCGCGGCGAGCTGCTCGGGCGAGGCGATGTTGCGGCCGAAGAGGCCGACGGCGGTGAGCCCTTCGCCGACCCGGCGCAGCAGCCAGGCCGGGGCGGTGGTGCCCTCGAAGCCGGGCTGGAGGACGGCGAGGGCGTCGCGGGTGACCGTGTCGGTGCGGTGCGCAAGAACAGTCATGGGGCCGTCATCCCTTCACGGCGCCGGCGGTCAGGCCCGCTGCCATCTTGCGCTGGACGATGAGGAAGAGGATCACGATCGGAATCGCCATCATGGTGGAGCCGGCCATCATGGGGGCGAACTCGGTGCCGTGCTTGGTGGTGAAGTTCCCGAGCCACACCGTGGCCGTCTGGTTCTGCTGGCTCATCAGCATCAGGGCGTAGAGGTACTCGTTCCACGCCTGGATGAAGCCGTACACGGACGTGGCCACCATGCCGGGGGCCAGGAGCGGGAAGACCACCCGGATGAAGGCGCCGGTCGGAGTGCAGCCGTCGACCTGCGCGGATTCCTCCAGCTCCTTCGGGATGTTCACGATGAAGCCCCGGAGGGTCCACACCGTGAAGGGGAGGATGAAGGTGAGGTAGGTGATGATCAAGCCGGTGAGCTTGTCGTACTGCCCGAGGTCGTTCAGCAGCAGGAACACCGGGATGATCATCGCGACCAGCGGGATCATCTGGACGGCCAGGATGCCGACGATCACGATCTTGCGGCCGCGGAAGGCGAACCGGGAGATGGCCAGGGCCGCCAGCATGCCGACGGCGATGCCGATGACCACCACGACGAGCGAGACGATCAGGCTGCGTCCTACGGGACCCCAGAAGTCGGAGATCTCCAGGGCCCGCTTGAAGTTGTCGAGCGTGAAGTTCGTCGGGAAGAACCGGGGGTTCGGGTCGATCGCGTCCTTGGCCGGCTTGAACGCGGTGTTGAGCATCCAGTAGACCGGGAAGCCCAGCGTCGCGAAGACCAGCAGCCCGAGGACGTTCCAGCCGAGCTTGGACTTCGTCTTCTGCTTGAGCGGCGCGACGGGCGCGGTGGTCGAGGTCATTCCACCTCTCCGATCTTGAGCATCTGACGCATGTACACGGCGACCACCCCGAGCAGCAGCAGCACGGTCACCAGGGCGATGGCGGAGCCGCCCGAGTAGTCGTTGACCACGAACGCCTGCTGGTACGAGTAGGTGGTGAGCAGCTGGAACTCGGCCTCGGGGTTGCCGTTGCGCATCACGAAGACCTGCGGGAAGACGCCCATGTCCCAGATCACCGAGAGGGTCGTCAGCATGACGATGATCGGCTTCAGGATGGGGAGCGTCACGTGGCGGAACACGCCCCAGGCACCGGCGCCGTCGAGGCGCGCGGCCTCCTCCAGCTCCTTGGGCACCTGGGTCAGGCCCGCGCTGAGGGTGATGACCACGAAGGGCACCGCCCCCCAGATGACCAGGAGCATGATCACCGCGAGGCCCTCGGGACCGCTGGCGAACCAGTTGTGGCCGATCATGTCCACGCCGGGCAGCTTGCTCATCAGGTAGTTGAGGACGCCGTAGTCGGCGTCGAAGAGCCACTTGAACACGGCGGTGGCGACGATGATGGGCATCCCCCAGCTCGCCACGAGGGCGACGCTGATGAGGATCTTCACGAAGCCGGACACCTTCTGCAGCAGCAGCGCTATGAGCATGCCGATGACCATGGTCAGGATGACCGCGCCCGCCGCGAAGACCACCGTGCGCGCGACGACCGCCCAGAACTCGCCGTCGCCCAGGACCTTCGAGAAGTTGTCGAAGCCGACGAACTCGGCTTCCTTGAAGCCCCAGAGCTCGGACTTGCCGAAGTTCTGGAAGGAGAGGGACACCAGTCTGAAGAGCGGGTATCCCATGATGAGAACGATGATCAGCAGGCACGGCGCCAACAGCAGCCAGGGGGCCGCACCGGGCCCCTTCCGGCTGGGCGTGCCCGATGTACCGGCACTTCCTGTCCCCGCTCCGGGGGAAGTCTTCTGCTTCGCCGGCGGCTGGTCGGCGGTGGTTGTCTGTGCGGCACTCATCGCGCGCTCCTCGGGAGTCCCTCTCTGGACCGGCGGCAGGGCCCCGCCTTCCGGCGGGGCCCTGCCGGTATCAGGTCACTTGGTGTTGATGACCTTGTCGATCTCGGCGTCGGCGGCCTTCGCCGCTTCCTCGACCGACTTGCTTCCGGTCCCGAGGTCACGGAGCATCGTCTGAAGGATCTTGGCCTTCTCGATCTGGCCCCAGCCGGAGGCGGTCGGCACGAACCAGGAGGACTCGGCCGCGGTGGCGGCGACCTGGGTCTTCGGGTCGGCCTTCAGCGGACCGAGGTCCGTCTTGTTGTTGGGCAGGTTGCCCTTGCCGATGAGGCCCTTCTGGCCCTGGGCGCCGGTGAAGACGTTGATCCACTCGGCCGCCACGTCCTTGGCCTTGGACTTGGCCGGGACGGCGAGGTCCGAACCGCCGAGGAAGACCGGCAGGTTCTTGCCGTTCGGGCCGGGCTGGACGAAGTTCTCCAGCTTGTCCGTGAGACCGCCGACCTTGTCGTTCTCCGGGGTCGCGGCGGTGCCGCCCTCCCAGGCGGCGGCGAAGATCGCGGCGGAGTTGCCCTGACCGAAGACGACCGGGCGGTCGGACTCGTCCTTGGTCTTGTCGGCGTGCATGTACTTGTCGAGGAGCTCCTTGTACTGCTTGAGCCCCTTCAGCGACTCGGGGGAGGACAGGGTGCCCTTCCACTTGTCGCCGTCCTTCTTGGCGATGGCGCCGCCGGCGTCGTAGACGAACGACATGGCCGCGTACCAGTCGGGAGAAGGCTGGTACAGGGCGCTGAACTTGTCGCCCTTCGCGGCCTGGATCTTGTCCAGGGCGGAGGTGTACTCGGCCCACGTCTTCGGGGCGGCGGTGACGCCGGCCTCGCCGGCGATGTCCTTGCGCCAGGTGCCGACGCGGCCACCGGCGTAGTAGGGGACACCGTAGGTCTTGCCGTCATAGGTGACGGATTCCTTGAGGGCGTCCAGCCACGCGGCGGAGTTCTCGAACTTCGAGGGGTCGATCTCGGCGAAGGCGCCGGTCGACATGTAGCCGATCATCTCGGAGTTGCCCATCTCGACAACGTCCGGGGCCTTGTCCGTGGCGAGTACGGCGTCCAGCTTGGCGTTCTTGTCCGGCCAGCCGTAGTACTCGTGCTTGACCGTGAGGCCCGGGTGCTTCGCGACGACGGCGTCGTCGGCCGCCTTGACCAGCTCCGGCCAGTTCTTCTGGGCGTCCACCGTCAGCCAGACGGTGAGCTCCTTCGCCTCGGAGGCCTTGCCGTCGCCCCCCTTGCCGTCGGAGTCACCGCACGCCGCCAGGCCGATAACCATGCCCGCGACACCGATCGCCGCGATGAGCTTGCGCTTCACGCCACCCTCCTCAGGGATGCTGCCTGCACTTCCCTCGCCCGCCGCGGTGACATACGCGAAGTACTGCCGTGGGGCCGGGATCTGATCCATATTGGTTTAGACCAGTAGCTGGAGCTTGGCCTAGACCTTTAGGGGTGTCAAGGGTCTAATGAGCGGGTGCCCGGTCCGTTATCGGACCGACACCTGGGGAGAGAGAAGGCCTGTCCCCCCACTCGTGTCACGATGTGACCGCACATATCGGAGGAGCCGGTGACGGCAGCGAAACTGGAGTCGGGAAGGCGGGCGGCGATGGCCACCGAAGGGGCGACCACGGAGCCGGACGGCGGGGCAGCCACCCGCACGGCGCGTGTTCCCAAGTACTACCGACTCAAGCGGCACTTGCTCGACATGACCGAGACACTGCCGCCCGGCACCCCGGTGCCGCCGGAGCGCACGCTCGCGGCCGAATTCGACACGTCCCGGACCACCGTCCGGCAGGCCCTCCAGGAACTGGTCGTAGAAGGACGACTGGAGCGGATCCAGGGCAAAGGCACCTTCGTCGCCAAGCCCAAGGTCTCCCAGGCGCTGCAACTCACCTCGTACACGGAGGACATGCGGGCCCAGGGTCTGGAACCGACCTCGCAGCTCATCGACATCGGCTACGTGACGGCCGACGACACCCTCGCCGGACTGCTCAAGATCAACACCGGCGGGCGGGTCCTGCGGATCGAGCGGCTGCGCCTGGCCAGCGGCGAGCCGATGGCCATCGAGACCACGCACCTGTCGGCCAAGCGCTTCCCCGCACTGCGCCGTTCGCTCGCCAAGTACACCTCTCTCTACACGGCTCTCGCCGAGGTCTACGACGTGCACCTGGCCGAGGCCGAGGAGACGATCGAGACCTCGCTGGCCACCCCGCGCGAGGCCGGCCTGCTCGGCACGGACGTCGGGCTGCCGATGCTGATGCTCTCGCGCCATTCGATCGACCGCGACGGCGAACCGGTGGAATGGGTGCGCTCCGTATACCGAGGAGACCGGTACAAGTTCGTCGCCAGGCTCAAGCGCCCCGCCAACTGACAGGCGAAAACGCGGAAGGGGCCGCCGAGCATCTCGGCGACCCCTCCGCAGGCTGAAATCAGTACTGCAGTTCCACGTCCACGAATCCATAGATTCCGGCAGAACCATTTCCGGAACAGCTGGCCGTGGACCAGCCGCTCTTCACCCACGGCCCCGTCACATTGAATTGCCTGCCCGAGTTGCCGATGCATTCGACGACGACCCGATAGGCGTTGTACCCGTCCAGGCTGGTGCACGAGGCCCGACCGGTGTACCCGTTCACCTTCTGCTTCGAGCAACTGGCCGCGGACGCGTCCGCGAAGGCGGTTCCGCCCGCGAGCGGCACCGACAGGAGTGCGCTCGCCACCACGCCGGCGACCGCGAGACTCTTGAACTTCACCACGAGACCGCTCCCTTACCGCTGCACTTCGAAGTCGACCCGGAGGATCCGGGAACCGCAGGTCGTCCGCGAGGTGTTCCCCTCCCCGACGTACACCCAGCTGCCCACGCGCGTGAACGTGCCGGCGTTGTTGCCCATGAGGCAGGTCGCGACCACCCGGTACTTCGAGTACACGGCATTCGGGTCGTCGTTGGCCATGCAGTGCGCGACCGCTTCACTGCCGACGATTTCAGTGGTACAGCGAATTCCGGCAGAAGCGGTCGGAGCGGTTGCCACGACCACACCTCCCGCGAGAATTCCCGCCGAAGCAAGCAGGGTTGCCCCCTTGCGAAGAATCACCTTCACTCCCCCATTCGACCACGCGCAGAGAAGTTTCCCTGCGGTGTCACGAACATAGCAACGCGCCTCGTCCCGCCGCGATGGTCTGGACCATTATTGAGCAAGAATTGAGCTTTCGCCGCCCGAACGGGAATTTGAAATTCCAGGACGCATTGAATCTCTGGAATTCGGCCACGCGAGAATCAATTCACGCCACTCGGCCGGGACGGCGGCGGCAGCGGCAGCGGCAGCGGTGCGGCCGGTGCCCGGTGGGCCGACCGGGCGTCACCCTCCTTGCCCCCGAGCGGTGTTGCCATACCGATATGCGGACGGGGGGTGACGCTGGACACGTCCCTCGCCTAGATTTCCTGGCCACTCCTACAGGCCGTCAGCGAGGGGACACGACCGTGCCAGAGCAGTCAGTACCACCCAGCTCATCCCGCCCCACTCCCAAGTCCGTCGCCGCATGGGTGCTCGTCGGACTCGTCGGCGCCATCGGCTGGGGCGTACTGGCGCTCTCGCGCGACGAGGAGATCTCCGCCGCCTGGCTGCTCGCCGCCGCACTGGGCTCGTACGCGATCGCCTACCGCTTCTACGCGCGCTTCATCGCGGACCGCGTACTGAAGGTCGACGCCACCCGGGCCACCCCCGCCGAACGCCTCGACAACGGTGTCGACTTCCACCCCACCGACCGCCGGGTGCTCTTCGGCCACCACTTCGCCGCCGTCGCCGGCGCGGGCCCGCTCGTCGGACCCGTCCTCGCCGCGCAGATGGGCTACCTGCCGGGCACCATCTGGATCGTCGCCGGAGTCATCTTCGCCGGGGCCGTCCAGGACATGGTCACCCTCTTCTTCTCCACCCGCCGCGACGGGCGTTCCCTCGGCCAGATGGCCCGGGACGAGATCGGCCCCGTCGGCGGGGCCGCCGCCCTGGTCGCCGTGTTCGCCATCATGATCATCCTGCTGGCGGTGCTGGCCCTGGTGATCGTCAACGCCCTGGCGCACTCGCCCTGGGGCGTCTTCTCCATCGGCATGACCATCCCGATCGCCGTCTTCATGGGCTTCTACCTGCGCGTGCTGCGGCCGGGCCGGGTCACCGAGGTCTCCGTCATCGGCGTCGCCCTGCTGCTGCTCGCCATCGTCGCGGGCGGCTGGGTCGCCGAGTCCTCCTTCGCCGGGACCTTCACCCTGGAGAAGGAGACGCTGGTCATCTGGATGGTCGTGTACGGCTTCCTGGCATCGGTGCTGCCGGTGTGGATGCTGCTCGCGCCCCGCGACTACCTCTCCACCTTCATGAAGGTCGGCACCATCGCGCTCCTCGCCATCGGCGTGGTCGTCGCGATGCCCACCCTGAAGATGCCCTCGGTCACCGACTTCGCGGCCCGCGGCGACGGACCGGTCTTCGCCGGGTCGATGTTCCCCTTCGTCTTCATCACCATCGCGTGCGGCGCGCTCTCGGGCTTCCACGCCCTGGTCTCCTCGGGCACCACCCCGAAGATGATCCAGAAGGAGACCCAGGTCCGCATGATCGGCTACGGCGCCATGCTGACCGAGTCCTTCGTCGCCGTCATGGCGATCATCGCGGCCTGCATCATCGAGCCCGGCCTCTTCTTCGCCGTCAACTCCCCCGGCGGGGTCATCGGCACCACGGTCGAGTCCGCCTCCCAGGCGGTGACGAACTTCGGCTTCGCCATCACCCCCGAGGCGCTCGCGCAGGCCGCCAAGGACGTCGAGGAAGCCACGCTGCTCTCGCGCACGGGTGGCGCTCCGACCTTCGCACTCGGAATGTCGGAGATCTTCTCCTCCGTCGTCGGCGGCGCCGGGATGAAGGCCTTCTGGTACCACTTCGCGATCATGTTCGAGGCGCTCTTCATCCTGACGACGCTCGACGCCGGCACCCGCGTGGGCCGCTTCATGCTCCAGGACACCCTCGGCAACGTGCACAAGTCCTTCAAGGATGTCAGCTGGAAGCCCGGCGTGTGGTTCGCGAGCGCAATCGTGGTCGGCGCGTGGGGCTACTTCCTGTGGGTCGGCATCAAGGACCCGCTGGGCGGCATCAACCAGCTCTTCCCGCTCTTCGGCATCGCCAACCAGCTGCTCGCCGCGGTCGCCCTGGCCGTCTGCACCACGCTGCTGGTCAAGTCCGGCCGGCTCAAGTGGGCCTGGGTGACGGGCGTTCCGCTGGTCTGGGACGCCACGGTGACCCTCACCGCCAGCTACCAGAAGGTCTTCTCCGAGGACGTGAAGGTCGGCTTCTTCGCCCAGCGCGACAAGTACCAGGCGGGCATCGACACCGACAAGGTGCTGGCTCCCGCGAAGAACATGGACGACATGCACACGATCGTCACGAACGCGACCGTCGACGGCGTCCTGTGCGCGCTCTTCGCCGCCCTGATCGTCGTGGTCCTCGCGGACGCGGCCCGGACCTGCGTCAAGGCCGTCCGCGACCCGGGGTCGGCGACCCTCTCCGAGACCCCCTGGACCGAGTCGAAGATCGTCGCCCCGGCCGGGCTGATCGCGACCGCCGAGGAGCGGGCGGAACTCACCGCGGCGGGTCTGGATTCCGGCGGTGGGCAGGTCAAGGAACCGGTGGCCTGATGAGCGTACGCAGCGCGCTGGCGAAGGCGCGGTTCTACGTACGGGAGTTCTCCGGGGAGGCCGCGTACGACCGCTACGTGGCCCACGCCCGCTCCCACGACCCGGATGCGGAGGTCCTCACCCGCCGCGCCTTCGAACGGGCCCGTACGGACGCCCGCGAGGCGGACCCCCGCGAGGGCTTCCGCTGCTGCTGACGCACGTGAAGGGCCCCGCCGCGTCCTGCGGCGGGGCCCTTCGGCGTTGCTCAGCGCACCCAGTCCTTGAGGGGCTCGGTCGGGAGGGTGATGCCGACGGGGTCAGGGAGATGAACGTCCTTGCCGAAGGGAACGGTGCGGACTGTCTCGTACCGCCGCCCGTCGGGCTCGCTGTGAACAGAGACCTCACAGCTGTCCCTGTCGATCAAGAGGTAGACCGGAATACCGGTCTCGGCGAAAGCCCGAGGCTTCTCGATGCGGTCGCGCCGGTCGGTGTCGGAATCGTAGGAGGTGACCTCGACGACCATCAGGACAGGGTCCGGGGCGACCCATTCGCCTTGCGCCTTCATGAAGCCACTCGGCGCCAGAACGCCGTCAGGCCTGGCGCGCCCTTCGCGATACTGCTGCACTCGCAATCCCTGCTCGCCATACAGGAACAGGTCGGGCCGGTGCTGGATGCAGATGCGCAAGAGCCACTCGATGATCAGTCCGTGGTCCCCGTCCGGCACTGCCTTGACCCCCAGCTTCCCGTCGATGAATTCCAACCGCAGCCCCTCCACTTCTCTGGCGCCTATACGCGCGAGGGTCTCGAACTCCTCGGTCAGCATGTGGGGGCGGTCGGTCATCACGGTCATGCCTCGCTCACCTTCCTCGACGGTGCTGTCTCCGACGATAGCGCCGCCCGCCGGGGCCGTCCTGCACACTCGACCGCATGGACATGGTGATCAGGGCGGCGCTGCCCGCCGAGTACGCGGAGCTGGGTGAGATCACGGCGCGGGCCTATCTCACGGACGGGCATCTGGACTTCAACGAGGCCGACCCCTACCTGGACGTGCTGCGCGACGTGGCCGGCCGCGCCGCCCGGGCCGAGGTGCTCGTCGCCGTGCGGGAGGAACGGCTGTTGGGCGGTGTGACCTTCGCCGCTCCCGGCAGCCCGCTCGCCGACATCGCGGCTCCCGACGAGGCGGAGTTCCGGATGCTCGCGGTGGCTCACGAGGCGCGCGGCCAGGGCGCCGGCGAGGCTCTGGTGCGGGCCTGCGTCGAGCGGGCGCGGTCCCTGGAGGGCGTGACCGGCCTCGTCCTGTCCACCCAGCGCAGCATGGCCGGAGCCCATCGGATCTACGCGCGCCTGGGCTTCGTACGCACTCCGGAGCGGGACTGGGCGCCGATCGAGGGCCTGACACTCCTCACTTACCGACTCAAGCTGTAGCCACGCCGACACTACATGTGGGGGTTACCGCACAGGGCCGCCCCCACATGTATGCTCATGCCTGCTGTCGCCGCAGGGGAATCCGGTGCGAATCCGGAACTGTCCCGCAACGGTATGAAGTGTCCGGCTACCGGACGCCAAGTCCGATGACCTGCCGACAGCGCGCCCGGCTCGACCGATCCGGGTGCCGATTCGTCCGGGCCTCGCGGTTGGGCCGGTGGACGCCATGCGGGGTACGCGTTCTCGTCGCGCCCGCATGCGCCCGCTCGCGCCCCGCCCCGCCGATGACCCGGGCCGAGCGAGGGAGAGCTCCCGCCGTGACCATCGCGCCTTCCGCACCGCGCGCCGAGTCCACTTCTGGCGACAACACCGAGGGCCCGGGGGCCACGCTGCTGCGTACCCTCACCGAACTTACGGCGGACCTCCCCGACACCGACCCCGGCCGGGTCGCGGCCTCCGCGCTGCGCGGCCGCAGCTCCGCCGCCGACGACGCCGAGCTGCGCGGGCTGGCCACGGAGGCCGCCGCCGGTCTGATCTCCGAGGACCCGGCCTACTCCCGGCTCGCCGCCCGCCTGCTGACGCTGGCCGTGCGCGACGAGGCCGCGAGCCAGGGCTCGACCTCCTTCTCGGCCTCCGTCGAGGTCGGTCACCGCGAGGGCCTCATCGCCGACCGTACGGCCGAGTTCGTGCGCGCCCACGCGAGCCGCCTCGACTCGCTCGTCGAACTGACCCTCTCCGAGGGTGCCGACGACCGCTTCGGCTTCTTCGGCCTGCGCACCCTGCACAGCCGCTACCTGCTGCGCCACCCGATCACCCGTCAGGTCATCGAGACCCCTCAGTACTTCATGCTGCGCGTGGCCTGCGGTCTCGCCGCCGACGACAGCGTCCAGGCCGTGGAGGAAGTGGCCTCGCTGTACCGGCTGATGAGCCGGCTGGACTACCTGCCGTCCTCCCCGACGCTCTTCAACTCCGGCACCCGGCACCCGCAGATGTCCTCCTGCTACCTGCTGGACTCCCCGCTGGACGAGCTCGACTCGATCTACGACCGCTACCACCAGGTCGCCCGCCTCTCCAAGCACGCCGGCGGCATCGGCCTCTCGTACTCCCGCATCCGCGCCCGCGGTTCGCTGATCCGCGGCACCAACGGCCACTCCAACGGCATCGTGCCGTTCCTGAAGACCCTCGACGCCTCCGTCGCCGCCGTGAACCAGGGTGGCCGCCGCAAGGGCGCCGCCGCCGTCTACCTGGAGACCTGGCACGCGGACATCGAGGAGTTCCTGGAGCTCCGCGACAACACCGGTGAGGACCAGCGCCGTACCCACAACCTGAACCTCGCCCACTGGGTGCCGGACGAGTTCATGCGCCGCGTGAACGCCGACGCCGACTGGTCGCTGTTCTCCCCGGCCGACGTGCCCGAGCTGGTCGACCTGTGGGGCGACGACTTCGACGCCGCCTACCGCAAGGCGGAGGCGGACGGCCTGGCCCGCAAGACCATGCCCGCCCGCGACCTGTACGGCCGGATGATGCGCACCCTCGCGCAGACCGGCCAGGGCTGGATGACCTTCAAGGACGCCTCCAACCGCACGGCGAACCAGACCGCCGAGCCGGGCACCGTCGTGCACTCCTCGAACCTGTGCACCGAGATCATCGAGGTCACCAACGACGGCGAGACGGCCGTCTGCAACCTCGGCTCGGTCAACCTGGGCGCCTTCGTCCTCACGGAGACCGGCGAGATCGACTGGGAGCGCCTGGACGAGACCGTCCGCACGGCCGTGACCTTCCTCGACCGCGTGGTGGACATCAACTTCTACCCGACCGAGCAGGCCGGCCGCTCCAACGCCCGCTGGCGTCCGGTGGGCCTGGGCGCGATGGGCCTCCAGGACGTCTTCTTCAAGCTGAAGCTGCCCTTCGACTCCCCCGAGGCGCGGGCACTGTCCACCAAGCTCTCCGAGCGCATCATGCTGGCCGCCTACGAGGCCTCCTGCGACCTCGCCGAGCGCAGCGGCCCGCTCCCGGCCTGGGAGCAGACCCGTACCGCCCGCGGTGTCCTGCACCCGGACCACTACGACGTCGAGCTGAACTGGCCGGAGCGCTGGGACGCGCTGCGCGCCCGCGTCGCGAAGTCCGGCATGCGCAACTCGCTGCTGCTGGCCATCGCGCCGACGGCGACGATCGCCTCGATCGCGGGCGTGTACGAGTGCATCGAGCCGCAGGTCTCCAACCTGTTCAAGCGGGAGACCCTGTCGGGTGAGTTCCTCCAGGTGAACGGCTACCTGGTGGAGGAGCTGAAGCGGCTCGGCGTGTGGGACGCCCAGACCCGCGAGGCGCTGCGCGACTCCTCCGGCTCGGTCCAGGGCTTCGGCTGGATCCCGGCCGAGGTCCGCGAGCTGTACCGCACGGCGTGGGAGATCCCGCAGCGCGGTCTGATCGACATGGCGGCGGCCCGTACGCCGTTCCTGGACCAGTCGCAGTCGCTGAACCTGTTCCTGGAGACGCCCACCATCGGCAAGCTGTCGTCGATGTACGCGTACGCCTGGAAGCAGGGCCTGAAGACCACGTACTACCTGCGCTCGCGCCCGGCGACGAAGATCGCCCGTGCCGCGCAGGCGGCCACCCCCGTCGAGCTGCCGCAGGCGGTCGCCGACGCCGAGGCGCTGGCCTGCTCCCTTGAGAACCCCGAGTCCTGCGAGGCCTGCCAGTAATGAGCTCCAACGACAACAAGAACCTCCTGGACCCGGGCTTCGAGCTCACGCTCCGCCCGATGCGCTACCCGGACTTCTACGAGCGCTACCGGGACGCGATCAAGAACACCTGGACCGTCGAGGAGGTCGACCTCCACTCGGACGTCGCCGACCTGGCGAAGCTGACGCCCTCCGAGCAGCACATGATCGGCCGGCTGGTCGCGTTCTTCGCGACGGGCGACTCGATCGTCTCGAACAACCTGGTGCTGACGCTCTACAAGCACATCAACTCCCCGGAGGCGCGCCTGTACCTGTCGCGCCAGCTGTTCGAGGAGGCCGTGCACGTCCAGTTCTATCTGACGCTGCTCGACACCTACCTGCCCGACCCGGACGACCGCGCGGCCGCCTTCGACGCGGTCGAGGAGATCCCGTCGATCCGCGAGAAGGCGCAGTTCTGCTTCAAGTGGATGGACTCGGTCGAGAAGATCGACCGGCTGGAGACGGCCGCCGACCGGCGCCGTTTCCTGCTGAACCTGATCTGCTTCGCCGCGTGCATCGAAGGCCTGTTCTTCTACGGTGCCTTCGCGTACGTGTACTGGTTCCGCTCGCGCGGTCTGCTGCACGGCCTGGCCACCGGCACCAACTGGGTGTTCCGCGACGAGACCATGCACATGAACTTCGCGTTCGAGGTCGTGGACACGGTCCGCAAGGAGGAGCCGGAGCTCTTCGACGACGCCCTCCAGCAGCAGGTCACCGACATGCTGAAGGAAGCGGTGGAGGCGGAGCTGCAGTTCGGCCGCGACCTGTGCGGCGACGGCCTGCCGGGCATGAACACCGAGTCGATGCGCGAGTACCTGGAGTGCGTCGCGGACCAGCGTCTGGTCCGGCTGGGCTTCCCGCCGGTGTACGGCTCGCAGAACCCGTTCTCCTTCATGGAGCTGCAGGGTGTCCAGGAGCTGACGAACTTCTTCGAGCGCCGTCCGTCGGCCTACCAGGTCGCGGTCGAGGGCACGGTCGACCTGGACGAGGACTTCTAGAAGTCCCAGGAGTTCCAGCAGTACCAGAGGAGTGACCGGGGAGCCGGGATGCGGGAGGGTCCGTGTCCCGGCTTCTCGCGTTCCCCGGTGCGTCAGTGGGCGATGGGGCCCCAGTACCGCCGGGCGGCGGGCCGCAGGGCGCGCCGGCGCGGGGTGGGCGGGAGGCCGCCCGCGCGCTGGCGGGGGAGCCACACCAGCCGGGTCGCGACGGCCCGGATCTGCTGGTCGATCCGCCGGTCGCGCAGGATCCCGTACAGGCTGGGCGCAAGGACGAGGGCGGCGAGGGCGAGGACGGCGAGGTAATTCACGAAGGTGGTCATACGTCCACTGTCCGCCTGATCGCCCATGATCGACAGTGGCAGTACTGTCATGGAAGACCGAATTACTGCCACACTGGGGTCATGCTGAACAACGTGGCCGTGGCCCTCGTCGACGGAGTCGCCCCCTTCGAGCTGGGGATCTTCTGCGAGGTGTTCGGAATCGATCGCAGTGACATGGGCGTACCGGTGTACGACTTCGCCGTGTGCGCGGCGGAGGACGGGCCGCTGACCGTGGGCGGCGGCGCCTTCGGGATCACCCCGGCACACGGGCTGGAGCGGCTGGAGGAGGCCGACCTGATCTGCCTGCCCGCCGCCGGCGACGCCGGTGCGCGCAGCTATCCGGAGCCCCTCCTCGCGGCCCTGCGCCGGGGCGTGGAGCGGGGAGCGCGGGTCCTCAGCGTATGCAGCGGGGCCTACGTCCTCGGCGCCGCCGGGCTGCTGGACGGCCGCCGGTGCACCACGCACTGGATGCACGCCGAGGCCCTCGCCCGCCGTTTCCCGCGGGCGGTCGTCGACCCGGACGTGCTCTACGTCGACGAGGGCGCGGTGATCACCGCCGCCGGCACGGCCTCGGGCATCGACGCGTGCCTGCACGTGGTCCGCCAGGAGCACGGGGCCGAGGTGGCCAACGTCATCGCGCGCCGGATGGTCGTACCGCCGCACCGGGACGGCGGGCAGGCCCAGTTCATCCAGCGGCCGCTGCCGCGCACGCCCTGCGACACCGTGGGCGAGGTCATCGAGTGGATGGCCCGCCACCTGGGCGAGGAGATCACCGTCGAGCAGCTCGCGGAGCGCGCGCACATGTCCCCGCGGACCTTCGCCCGCCGCTTCCTCCAGGAGACCGGCACCACCCCGTACAAGTGGGTGCTGCGCCAGCGGGTGCTGCTCGCCCAGGAGCTGCTGGAGTCGACGGGCGAGACGGTGGACGCGATCGCCGGCCGCTGCGGCTTCGGCAACGCGGCCGCCCTGCGCCACCACTTCCTGCGGACCCTGGGCACCACGCCGAATTCGTTCCGGCGCGCCTTCCGGGGCCCGCAGGCCGCATAGGCCGTCGCCGGCCTCCGGGTGATCAGGCGTTCGGGACCGTCTCGTAGCGCGGGGTGCCCTCGTCCATCTGCCGCAGGGCGTCCTTGCGGTCCCGCTTCGAGAGGCGGTCGATGTAGAGGTAGCCGTACAGGTGGTCGGTCTCGTGCTGCAGGCAGCGGGCGAAGTAGCCGGTGCCGCGCACCTTGATCGGGTTGCCCTGCGCGTCCTGGCCGGTGACCTCGGCGTAGTCCGGGCGGGCCAGCGCGGCGTACGCGGTGGGCACGGACAGGCAGCCCTCGTTGGAGTCGTCGAGCACGCGGCCGGCGGCCGGCAGCTCCACCAGCTTCGGGTTGACGACGACACCGGTGTGCCGCTTGCCGTCGTCGTCCGGGCAGTCGTAGACGAAGACCTTGGCGTCCACGCCGATCTGGTTCGCGGCCAGGCCCACGCCCTCGGCCGCCTTCTGGCTGGCGAACATGTCGTCGATCAGCTGCGCCAGCTCGTCGCCGAACTCGGTGACGTCCTTGCACTCCCGGTGCAGGACCGGGTTGCCGACCACCGTGATCGGACGGGCCGTGCCGCGCTGACGGTGGGCGAGCTCGCGCGCCTCACAGTCCTCGGTGTCCACGACGTACCCGTCGTTCACGCTCTCGACAACCTCGTTCTCCTGCTGCGACATGTCCGCCGTACGCCTTCCGTAAGTCCGGTCACCGATGGTCGTGGTGGCCACCGATGTGCCCGTACAGCCTACGGCCCCGGGTCAGCAGACTTCTTCGAGATCCCGCCACTCGCGGGTACCGGGACTGTCCGCGACCCAGCCGTCGAGGAGTCCGCGCACCAGACCGGCCGGAGCCGCGATCCCGCATTCGCGCTCGGGGACCCACAGGGAGCCCGAGCCGGCCGTACGGTGCCCGAGCGGTCCGGGATGCCCCGGCTCGCTGTGGTCGTGCGGATCGAGGTGCTGCTCGCCGTCGCCCTCGTCGCTCGGCATCTCGCTCTCCGAGCAGGTCCGGCACAGCAGCCGCACCGACGAGGACCAGTCCTCGGCGGCGAAGCCGGCATCCGAGGCCAGCTGCTCCAGCGCGTCGCGGTCCGCCTCGGTGGCCGCCTCCAGCAGCACCACCCAGGTCGGCACCGGGGACGGCGCCCACAGCTCGATCTCGTCGAACACGGGGTACGAGGGCCCGGCCGCGGTCACCCGCTCACCGTGCGGGACGCCGTCGTGGAGCACGACCTCGCCCCAGCGCCGCCCCGAGGACGGCAGCGGGATCGACAGGACCTCCAGCCGGGCCGGGTCCAGCCGGCGGCCCCAGACCACCTCGGCCTCGCCTTCGGGCGAGAGTCGCACGGCGGCGCTGCCGAGCTCCATGCCGACCGGCTCGCCCGCCCCGGCCGCGTCCCCGGGCACCTTCAGCCCGTACGCCTGCCAGGCCCGCCGGGCCAGCGGCCAGTCCTGCAGCGCGGTGGCGGCGATCCCCACGTTCCACCAGTCCGGGGCGCCCGTCTCACGGTCCAGCAGGGCCACGGCACGCAGCCCGGCGGCCCGCGCCTGCTCCCAGTCGTGCCGGAACTTGTGCAGCAGGGCCAGGTTGAACCAGGACTCGGACAGCCAGGGCTCCAGGTCCGCCGCTCTGGTCAGGAGCGCGCCCGCGTCCTCGTACCGCCCGTCGCCGATCAGCGTGAACGCGCGGTCGGTGGCCTGCCGCCACGAGGCGGAGGGCCGATGCCGTACCTTCCCGAAGATCCTCACGATTCCCGCCTGCCTGGGGGCACCTCCCAGCGATCGCTGGGGGACTACGGTGCAGCCTTGCGGACACTCCTACGGTCCCTCTTACTGGCATCCAACCATGCCCACTCGGACGGCCGCTCATTACCCATGGGTTACCCAGGTGGGACGGGCACCACTCTGCCACGTCCGCCCCTGGCCAGAACCCTTGCGAGGCACTCAACGACCTCCGGCTGGTAATCGTGCCCGGTGCCCAGGCGGAGCCTCTCCAGGGCGGCCAGTGAGCCACCCGGGTGACGGCTGCCGCCGACCAGATCGTCGTACGCATTCACCGTACGCACGATCCGGGCCGCCGTGGGCTGCTCCCGGTACGGATCCGCCTGCCGCTCCACCACCACGGCCACTTCGGCGGGCACCCCGGTCTGCCGGGCCACCTCCCCGCCCAACTCGGCGATCCGGCGGGCCTCGGCGCCCGGCAGCCCGGCCGTGGCCCCGTCCGGGACCGGGTCGACCAGGGAGAGCTGCCCGATGTCGTGCATCAGAGCGGCGTACTCCAGCACCGTGAGCTCCCGCTCCGACAGACCCAGCTCCCGGCCGACGGCGCAGCTCAGGGCGGCCACCCGGCGGGCGTGGCCCGGCCGCGTGCAGCCGGCGATCTCGGTGGCGCGGGCCAGGGAGGTGATGGTCTGGCGGTAGGTGGTGCGGATCTCGGTGATCCGGTGGAAGGACAGCTGGGTCAGCAGCAGGGGCACGCTGAAGACGGGGAGGGCCCACAGCCCCGCGGCGGCCGCGCCGAGCGCCATCACGACCCCGGTGGCGCAGATCGCCGGGCCGATGCCGAGCTGGGCGCGCAGTTCGTCGCGCAGCAGCCTGCCGTACGGCCGCCCGGTCCGGGCCCCGGCGAGCGCGGCGGCGAGCACGGCGTCGCACAGGGCGGTGAGGCCGAGGAGGAGGAGCAGGAAGACGACGAGGTACGGGCCCTGGCCCACCCGCTGCTCCAGCCGGCCCGAGTTGTAGAGCGGCTGGAAACAGACGGCGGCGAAGGCGACGGTGAGCACCCGGCGGGACAGGTGGTCGAGGGCCGGGCCGCCGCCGCGGGCGATGTGGGGGACGATCCCGGCGAGGACGGCGGCGACGACGACCGCGACGGTCTGGAGCACCCCGTGGTGGGTGGGCAGCCCGGCGTTCTCGCCGAGCAGGGCGTAGGCGAGGGCCCCGGCGGTGCCGAGCGGCGCGGGGCGGCGGCCCAGGGGGTCCGGGCGGTCCCGCCGGTCCCGGTGGTCCCGGCGGGCGAGCTCCCCGACGGTGATCAGGGTGGCGAAGGCCAGGGCGGCGCCGGGCTCGGCGACGCCGTTCCACAGGGTGTGACCGAGCGCGGCGCCGGTGAGCGCCACGGCCGCCGCACGCACGGTCCACGCGGCCGGGGCCCTCATCCGCCCGCCCCGGGGCCGTCCGGGCCCGGGGCCGACCCGCCGGCCGGGCCGGGAACCGCGGGGACCCGGCCCGGCGGCGGAGCGGGTGCGGCCGGCCGGGAGCCCTGGTCCGGCATGGCGGCCAGGGGCGACGGCCGCGGGCCCGTCCCCGGCATCCCCGCGGCCGCGGCACCCGCCGGGATCACCTGGAGGTCCTCGTCCGAGGTCACCACCGGGTGCCAGCCCGTCCGGCCGATCGCTTCGACCAGTGCCCGCACCATCGACGGGTCGAACTGCGCCCCCGCGCACCGCTCCAGCTCCGCGAGGGCGACCGGCACCGGCCGGGCCCGGCTGTAGGAGCGGGTGGAGGTCATCGCGTCGAAGGCGTCGGCCACCGCCACCACCCGGGCCAGTACCGGGATCTGCTCACCGGTCAGGCCGTACGGATAGCCGGAGCCGTCGACCCGCTCGTGGTGGTGCAGGATCGCGGACCTGGCCTCGCCGAGGGAGCCGATGCCGCGCACCATCTCGTGCCCGTACTCGGGGTGCAGCTCGATGATCCGGCGCTCCTGCGGGGTGAGCGGCCCGTCCTTGCGCAGCAGCCGGGTGGGGACGCCGAGTTTGCCGATGTCGTGCAGGATCCCGGCGATCCGTACGGTCTCCAGCCGGTCCTCGGTCATGCCGAGCTCGCGGGCGATCATCGCGGAGGCCTGGCCGACCCGTTCGCTGTGGCCCCGTGTGTAGCGGTCCTTGATGTCGACGGCCTGGACGAGGGCGCGGATGGTGGCCTGATGGGCGGCGCGCTCACGGTGGTACTGGGCGAAGACCCAGCAGGAGATGTACATCGGCAGCAGGACGAGCAGCCCGGCCGGGGGCCCGTAGGGGCTGCGCCACATGACGGCCATCATCAGACCGGCGAGGCCGTGGACGCAGTGGGGGGCGAGGGAGGAGGTCACGAGCCCGTGCCAGGCGGTGGCGGCCGGGCGGCGTTCGGCGGTGGCCAGGATGCCGCCGTCGAGGGCGGTGAGCACCAGGCAGAAGGCGACGGCCGCGGCCGTCGCGGGAAGCAGCACGTCGGGGAAGTCGGCCGTCCGGCCGGGCGGCCCGGAGCCGGTGGAGGGCCCGCCGCCGAGGGTCGCCGGGCCGTGCAGCAGCCCGTACACCTGCCCGGCGGCCCAGGCGGCCATGGCCTGCTGGGCGCCGTGCCAGACGCGGCGCACCCGTACGGGCCGCTGGACGACGGTCGCCGCCAGTCCCCCGGGCAGCGCCACGAGCGCGGCGGCGGCGGGCGGCAGGAGGAAGACGGCGGCGAGGACCACGGGGAAGAAGGGGCCCATGCCCTCGGGGACCCGGCTGCCCGGCAGCCGGCAGCTCGTGACGAGTGCGCAGCCGAGGTAGAGCGCGGCGAGCAGGGCCACGGCCGCCCAGGGCGTACCGGAATCCGTGAGGGCGGGGGTGACGCACGCGGCGGCCGTGAGGACGGCGCACAGGATGAATCCGCGCGCCCCCGGCGGAAGTACCCGCATGGCGCTCCCCTCCCCTGTGCCGTGCACACCGGGTGCCGACGGGTTCTGAATCGAACCGGCACCGAAGGGGGAGAATAGGTGGGGCCCGGAGCGAGGTGGGCCACATTTCCGCATTGGGCCATGCGGACGCCCCCGGATTAGCACATTCGGGTGAAGGAAGTGCTCTTCCGGGGGCGGCTGTCGAATCGTCTAACCGGTCACCGCGCGAGTCAGCCGGGAGCGGGATTGTCGGCGGTGACGTCGTGGTCGGGCACCGCCTGACCGGACCTGATCAGTTCGATCCGGCCCATCACCTTCGACCGCAGGTCGGTCGGCACGTCGTCCGATCCGCAGCAGCGCTTCACCAGCTTCTTCACGGCCTGTTCGAGACCGTATTTCTCCAGGCAGGGATTGCACTCGCCGAAGTGCGTCTCGAACTTCGTGCAGTCACTGTCCGGCATCTCCTGGTCGAGAAACTCGTACAGGTGATCCAGGACCTCAGAGCACTCTGTCTCGTGCGGCTCTCCGCAGCTCATGAGCCCGAGCCTTTCCGGTCGTTCGACTCTCCCGCGCCCGCGGGAACCAGCCCGCGCTCACGGGCGTAGTCCTCCAGCATTCCGCGGAGTTGACGGCGGCCACGGTGCAGTCGCGACATGACCGTACCGATGGGTGTACCCATGATGTCCGCGATCTCCTTGTACGCAAAGCCCTCTACGTCGGCAAGGTAGACCGCGATGCGGAACTCTTCCGGAATGGCCTGCAGGGCTTCCTTCACGTCCGAATCCGGCAGGTGGTCGAGCGCCTGCGACTCGGCGGAACGCAGTCCGGTCGACATGTGCGACTCGGCGCGCGCCAGCTGCCAGTCCTCGATCTCCTCCGCGGCGCTGCGCTGCGGCTCACGCTGCTTCTTGCGGTAGGAGTTGATGAAGGTGTTGGTCAGGATGCGGTACAGCCACGCCTTCAGGTTGGTGCCCTCGCGGAACTGGTGGAAGGACGCGTACGCCTTCGCGTACGTCTCCTGGACCAGGTCCTCGGCGTCGGCCGGATTGCGCGTCATGCGCAGCGCGGCCGAGTACATCTGGTCGAGGTAGCCGAGGGCGTCCCGTTCGAAGCGCGCGTTGCGCTCCAGGGTCGTCTCCTCCGCGTGGCCTTCGTCGGTCCCAGCGACAGGACCCACCTCCTCCGACAGCGTGGCGGCTCCGAAAGCGGATCCGCTCGAATCGGAGAATAGTCGACCTTCCCGGCCCTCCGCCGCCCGAAGCGAGCTGCGCTTGGGCGCCGGCAGCACGGTCCAGTCCAGGTCAGCGGCCTGCCGACGGTTCTGGCTGATGACCTGGGTCATGCGCTCCCTCTCCTCCGACGAGTTCCCGTACGTTCCGACATCCGAGACAACAGAAGGGGCGGGCGGCGCATTCCCGGGCACCCGGGGGGTTTCGGCTTTCGCCGGGACGCGGGCGGCCGGCCTCACACGGGGAGCCGCCCGAGCCACTCCCCCACCGCTTCGGTGATCGTCAGGAGCGCGTCCTCCTGGGTGGTGTCCGCCTTCTTCGGCACCGCGAAGCCGTGATCGGCGAACGCCACCTCCACGAGCTCGTACGGGTCCTGCGCGCCCGGCGGCGGGAACTCCTCGGGCCGTCCGAAGGGGTCCCGGCCGCCCTGGACCACGAGGGCCGGGCGGCCGGCCCCGGTGAGCTCCGCGGCGCGGGACTTCTCCGGCCTGCCCGGCGGGTGCAGCGGGAAGGCCAGCGCCAGCACCCCGGCGGCCCCCAGCTCGGCGGCGGTCCGGCAGGCCACCCGGGCCCCGGCGCTGCGGCCGCCCGCGACCACCGGGAGCCCGGACTCCGCGAGCGCCGGCCACAGCCCGCGCCAGCCCTCGTCCAGCACCTTGGGCGCGGCGGCGACCTTCTTCCCGGCGACCCGCCAGGGCTGTTCGACCAGGGCCACCGTGATGCCGCGGGCGGGCAGCGCCGCGGCCAGCGCCTGGAGGTCCCGGGCCTCGATGCCGCCGCCGGCGCCATGGCTCACGGCGAGCACGAGCGCGGGCTCCGGCGCCCGGTGCCAGGTGATGCGGGCCTCGCCCGCCGGGGTGTCGACACTCTCGGTACGCGTGGTCATGCGTCCCATCCTGCCCGGGTCAGAAGAGGGTGCCCTCCTCCGGCGCGGCGAGCTCCGTCAGCAGCTCAGGGCCGTTGTTGCGCACGCTGCTCACGGCGGTCGACACCGGGTAGGCCCGCATCAGCCCGCCGGGCGGCGGGGCGAGCAGCTCCCGCAGCGAGCCCTCGGTGTCGGTGTTCGCCGGGTCCAGCCAGGCGTCCCAGCGGTCCGGGGGCAGCATCAGCGGCATCCGCGGGTGGATGTCGGCGAGGGAGCGCGGCCCCTCGGCGGGGGCCACGCCCAGGGGGCCGGTCTCGGCCTCCGTGGTGATCACCGAGCAGGTGACCCACCAGGAGAGCGGGTGCGCGTCGGGCAGGGTCCGGTCGCGCCAGAACTCGTATATCCCGGCCATGGCGAAGACGGAGCCGTCGGAGGGGAGCACGAAGTAGGGCTGCTTGCGGGCCCGCTTCTTCTTGCCCTCGACCTCCAGCTGCCGCTCGTCGTGGGCGGTGACCCACTCGTAGTAGCCGTCGGCGGGGACGATGCAGCGGCGCTGCGCGAAGGGCCGGCGGAAGGACGGCTTCTCGTGCAGGGTCTCCGACCGGGCGTTGATCATCCGGGCGGCGCCGTCGGGGTTCTGGGCCCAGGAGGGGACCAGCCCCCATTTCAGGACGCGCAGCTGGCGAACCGGACGCGGGTGCGAGGCGTCTTTGAGGGGACGGTCGAGGACCACGTGGACCTCTTTCGTCGGCGCCACGTTGAAGTCGGGGGCCAGGGCCTCCTCCGGCTCCCATTTCTCGATGCCGAAGGCCTCCACGAGGTCCTCGGGCCTGCGACCCGCCGCATACCGTCCGCACATGGCTGCCACACTGCCATGTCACCCGTACACCACCGCAAGGAGTCCGCCACCTTATGGACAGCAGCACGACGGCCGGTCTGTGGGACCGGCTCACGGGCATACAGACCCCGCCCGACCTGTGGCTGGTGATCGTGACGGGGCTGGTCGCGCTGGCCGCGGTGGGGCCCCGCCCGCTGTGGCGGCTCTCGCGCAACGCCGTCACCATCGCGCACGAGGGCGGGCACGGGCTGCTGGCACTGCTGACCGGGCGGCGCCTGAGCGGGATACGGCTGCACTCCGACACCAGCGGGGTCACCGTCAGCCGGGGCAAGCCGACGGGCCTGGGGATGATCCTGACCGCGGCGGGCGGGTACACGGCGCCCTCGCTGCTCGGGCTGGGCGGGGCGGCACTGCTGTCCGCGCACCGGATCACGCTGCTGCTGTGGGCGGCCACCGCCCTGCTGCTGGCGATGCTGGTGATGATCCGGAACGCGTACGGGGCGCTGACGGTGATCCTGACCGGCGGAACCTTCCTGCTGGTGTCCTGGCTGGCCCCGGCGGGGGTGCAGGCCGGTTTCGCGTACCTGGTGGTGTGGTTCCTGCTGTTCGGCGGGGTCCGTCCGGTCTTCGAGCTGGGGTCCAAGCGCCGGGGCGGCGGGGCACCCGATTCCGACGCCGACCAACTCGGTCGGCTCACGCACCTGCACCCGGTGGTGTGGCTGCTCTTCTTCCATGTCGTCGCGCTGTGCTCGCTGATCGGCGGGGCCCGCTGGCTGCTCGCCCTGTGACCGCTCCCTGAGACGGGGCCGGGATCAAGATCTGGGGTCGGGGGAAGCCACTAAAGTGGGGGCCATGACCGAGACCCCCGCGCTCCCTGCCCTCTGGCCCGCTCCGCTCGCCGATGGGACCGTCCACGCCACCGTCACGGTGCCGGGATCCAAATCGGTCACCAACCGGGCCCTCGTGCTGGCCGCGCTCGCCTCCGAGCCCGGCTGGGTCCGCCGCCCGCTGCGCTCGCGCGACTCCCAGCTGATGTCCGACGCACTGCGCGCGATGGGCGTCGGCATCGAGGAGACCGTCTCGTCCAGCTCCGCCGGTGACGGCTCGGGCGGCGAGGCCTGGCGGATCATCCCGGCGGCCCTGCACGGCCCGACGACGGTGGACGTCGGCAACGCGGGCACCGTGATGCGCTTCCTGCCGCCCGTCGCCACCCTCGCCGACGGCGACATCCGCTTCGACGGCGACCCGCGCTCCTACGAGCGTCCGCTCGGCCAGGTCATCAGCGCCCTGCGCACCCTCGGTGCCCGCATCGACGACGACGGCCGGGGCGCGCTGCCCATGACCGTCATGGGCGGCGGGGCCCTGGAGGGCGGCACGGTCGAGATCGACGCCAGCAACTCCTCGCAGTTCGTCTCCGCGCTGCTGCTCTCCGCCCCGCGCTTCAACCAGGGCGTCGAGGTCCGGCACGTGGGCGGCAACCTGCCGTCGATGCCGCACATCCGGATGACCGTGGAGATGCTGCGCGCGGCGGGTGCCCAGGTCGACACCCCCGAGGCCGGCGGCGAGAAGGACGTGTGGCGGGTCACCCCCGGCGCGCTGCTGGGCCGCGACATGGTCGTCGAGCCGGACCTCTCCAACGCCCAGCCCTTCCTGGCGGCGGCCCTGATCACCGGCGGCACGGTCACCGTCCCGGACTGGCCGCGCCGCACCACGCAGCCCGGTGACGCGCTGCGCCGGATCTTCACCGAGATGGGCGGCTCCTGCGAGCTGACCGACGCGGGCCTGGTCTTCACCGGCTCCGGCAAGATCCACGGCATCGACGTGGACCTGAGCGAGGTCGGCGAGCTCACCCCGGGCATCGCGGCGGTGGCGGCCCTGGCCGACTCCGAGTCGGTGCTGCGCGGTGTCGCACACCTGCGGCTGCACGAGACGGACCGGCTGGCCGCGCTGACCAAGGAGATCAACGCGCTCGGCGGCGATGTCACCGAGACCGCCGACGGCCTGCGCATCCGGCCGCGCCGGATGCACGGCGGGGTGTTCCACACGTACGACGACCACCGGATGGCCACCGCGGGCGCGGTGATCGGCCTGGCGGTGGAGGGCGTACAGATCGAGAACGTGGCGACGACCGCGAAGACCCTGCCGGACTTCCCGCAGATGTGGACGGACATGCTCGCCGGGGGCGCCGAGGGCTCCGGGGCAGCCGGAGCGGGTGCGGGAGCGTAGGGCACGTCATGCGCAGGTACGGCAAGCACACCGACGAGGACGACATCCGCCAGCGCCCGAACCCCAAGGGCAACCGGCCGCGGACCAGCATCCGCCCCAAGCACGAGGACGCGGCCGAGGGCTTCGTCCTCACCGTGGACCGCGGCCGGCTGACCTGCCTGGTCGAGGGCCGTTCCGTGCACGCGATGAAGGCCCGCGAGCTGGGCCGCAAGGCGGCGGTGGTCGGTGACCGGGTCTGGATCGTCGGTGACCTGACCGGCAAGAAGGACACCCTGGCCCGCATCGTGCGGATCGAGGAGCGCAAGTCGGTCCTGCGGCGCACCGCCGACGACGACGACCCGTACGAGCGGGTGGTGGTCGCCAACGCCGACCAGCTGGCCATCGTCACGGCCCTGGCCGACCCGGAGCCGCGGCCCCGGATGATCGACCGCTGTCTCGTGGCGGCGTACGACGCCGGGCTGGAGCCGCTGCTGGTGCTCACCAAGTCGGATCTGACCTCCGCGGACAAGATCCTGGAGATCTACTCGACCTTCGGCCTGAACTACGTGGTCACCAACCGCGAGGAGCTCGCGACGGGCGACGCCGCCGACCGGGTGCGCGAACGGCTGACCGGCCGGATCACCGCCTTCGTCGGGCACTCGGGCGTCGGCAAGACCACCTTGGTGAACTCGCTGGTCGCCGAGGGGCGCCAGCGCGCCACCGGGCACGTCAACGCGGTGACCGGCCGCGGCCGGCACACCACCACCTCGGCGCTCGCGCTGCCGCTGCCGAGCGGCGACGGCTGGGTCATCGACACCCCGGGCGTGCGTTCCTTCGGCCTGCACCACGTGGACCCCTCCCGGGTGATCCTCGCCTTCCCGGACCTGGTGCCGGGCACCGAGGAGTGCCCGCGCGCGTGCAGCCACGACGAGCAGGACTGCGCGCTCGACAAGTGGGTGGAGGACGGCCACGCGGACCCGGCGCGGCTGTACTCGCTGCGCCGGCTGCTGGAGACGCGCGAGCGGCGCGAGGGCGACTGACCGTCCGGGGGAGGTTCGGCCGCGTTTGTCGGGGGCCCTGTCTGGATAAATGCATAATCGCACCGAGTGACGTGATGTCACGTGACGCGGGGAGGCATTCGACATGGCGTGGCTGCTGGTCGTGGTCGCGGGACTCCTGGAGACCGGTTTCGCGGTCTGCCTCAAGCTCTCCCACGGATTCACCCGCCTGTGGCCGACCGTCGCCTTCGCCTGCTTCGCCCTCGGCAGCTTCGGTCTGCTGACGATGGCGCTCAAGAAGCTGGACGTGGGGCCGGCGTACGCGGTGTGGACGGGCATCGGTGCCGCCGGGACGGCGATCTACGGGATGGTCTTCCTCGGCGACCTGGTCTCCACCCTCAAGCTCGTCTCGATCTCGCTGGTCATCCTGGGCGTCATCGGGCTCCAGCTGTCCGGGTCGGCACACTGAGCAGCCGGCGCAGCTCGCCCGCTCCCGGCTCCTCCCCCGGGGCGATCACGTAGGAGAGGGCGAGGCGTACGGCGAGTTCGCAGCGCTGCGGGCCCTCCCCCGGCGTCAGCGCGGCGGCCGCCCGGTCCCGGACGGCCCGGGCCAGCTCGCCGGGCCCGGGCGCCCGGCGGCCCGCCGCGGGCAGGCCCGCGTCCCAGCTGCCGGTGAGCAGGGCCCGTACGAGGGGCTGCGCGCGGGCCGCCCGTACGGTCCACTCCGCGACGGCGGCGAGCCGCTCGGCGGCCTGGGCCGGGGCGGACAGGGCCCGGTCGACGCCTTCGAGGTAGCGGTCGGCCTCGCGGCGGACCAGGGCGCGGCCGAGGCCCGCCTTGCCGCCGAACTCGTTGTAGAGGGTCTGCCGGGACACCCCGGCGGCGGCGGCCACGTCGACCATCCGTACGTCCGGCCAGGGGCGCGCCGAGAGCGCCGCTCCCGCCGCTTCGAGCAAGGACTCCCGGGCTGCCGGCATCCGCGCCTCCCCGTTCGGCTCTCTCCGGCCAGAGTTGACGGGTCGCCAGATCCTGTCAAGGGCGCACGGGGGCCGCACCGTGGACGTCGCTGGCCGGGCCGGGGCAGTCTCGATACTGTTCGGGCATGCCCGAGTATGACGATGACCTGCGCCTTGCCCTCGAACTCGCCGACGCGGCGGACGCCGTGACGACGGAGCGGTTCCGCGCTCTCGACCTGAAGGTCGAGACGAAGCCGGACATGACCCCGGTCAGCGAGGCGGACAAGGCGGCCGAGGAGATCATCCGGGCGGGCATCACGGCCGCACGGCCGGACGACGCCATCCTGGGCGAGGAGTACGGGCTCAAGGGCAGCGGTCCGCGCCGCTGGGTGGTGGACCCGATCGACGGCACGAAGAACTACGTGCGCGGGGTCCCCGTCTGGGCGACGCTGATCTCCCTGATGACCCAGGACCCCGACGGCGAGTTCCGTCCGGTGGTCGGCGTGGTGTCCGCGCCGGCGCTGGGCCGCCGCTGGTGGGCGACCAGGGGCGGGGGCGCGTACGCGGGCGGCGCGCTCGGCGCGACGAGCGCCATCGGCGTGTCCAAGGTGGGCGGGCTGGGCGACGCCTCGTTCGCGTACTCCTCGCTGAGCGGCTGGGAGGAGCAGGGCCGGCTGCCCGGGTTCCTGGACCTGACCCGGGCGTGCTGGCGGACCCGCGGCTACGGGGACTTCTGGCCGTACATGATGGTCGCGGAGGGCTCGCTCGACCTGTGCGCCGAGCCGGAGCTCAACCTCTGGGACATGGCGGCCATCGCGGTCGTGGTCCAGGAGGCGGGCGGTCGTTTCACCAGCCTCGACGGCGTGGACGGGGTGCACGGCGGGAACGCCGCGGCGTCCAACGGACTGCTCCACGAGGAGATGCTGGGTCTGCTGCGCCCGCGCGCCTGACGGTCCCGCGCGCCGCTGACACTCCGTCGCGCGCCTTCTTGTCGGCCCTGCGGGTCCATGGGAATCTGGTACTCCCCACGCTTGTGCGCTTGTGAACCGTTTCTCTTGAGGCGGCTCCGCGGGCGCACCCACCCAGGCGGGGGGACTCACCCCAGGAGGTGGCTCTCTTCATGCTCGTCCGTGACGCCATGAGCACCGTGATCCTCACCCTCGGACCCGCACACACCCTCCGGCAGGCGGCCTGCCTGATGTCCGGCCGGCGCGTCGGCGCGGCCGTCGTCCTCGACCCCGACCACAGCGGAATCGGCATCCTGACCGAGCGCGACATCCTCAACTCGATCGGCGCGGGACACGACCCGGACCGGGAGTCCGTGGGCGCGCACACCACCAACAACGTCGTGTTCTGCACCCCGGACGCCACCGTGCAGGAAGCCGCCGAGGCCATGGCCCACGGCGGCTTCCGGCACCTGATCGTGCTGGAGCACGGAGGACCCGTCGGCATCGTGTCCGTGCGCGACGTGATCCGCTGCTGGGTCCCGGCGCGGCGCACGGTCCCCGCGTGAGACGACGCCGGGCCGCAGTCCTCCGAGGAGGGCTGCGGCCCGGCGTCCTGTGACGGCAAGCGCTCCGTGTCAGCCGCGGAGGGCCTGGACCGCGGCTTCGAGCCGCTTGCCGAAGTCACCGTCCGCCTGACGGAAGTTGTTGATCGCCCGCTCGACGATGTCGTCACGGGAGACCTTGGCGATGAAGCCGGACAGGTTCTCGATCAGACGGGACTTCTCGTCCTCCGAGTACAGGCGGTAGAGGTTGCCCGCCTGGACGAAGTCGTCGTCCTCGCTGTGGACGGCGGCGGCGTGGTTGCCCGTGCCGCCGGTCACGTCGATGGGCTGCCACAGCGGGCGGTCCGTCTGGTGCGGGCCGCCGAAGCTGTTCGGCTCGTAGTTCTTCGCGCCCTTGTGGCGGCCGTCGTACAGGTAGCCGTCACGGGAGTTGGTGCGCGCCTCGGTGGCGTGCGGGCGGTTCACCGGCAGGTGGTCGGCGTTGATGCCGACGCGGTAGCGGTGGGCGTCGCCGTAGCCGAAGAGGCGGCCCTGGAGCATCTTGTCCGGGGAGGGGCCGATGCCGGGGACGAAGTGCGCCGGGGAGAAGATCGACTGCTCG
Organism: Streptomyces spororaveus; assembly: GCF_016755875.1. Taxonomy (NCBI): domain Bacteria; kingdom Bacillati; phylum Actinomycetota; class Actinomycetes; order Kitasatosporales; family Streptomycetaceae; genus Streptomyces; species Streptomyces spororaveus. The sequence continues at coordinate 3,182,376 of NZ_BNED01000005.1, forward strand.
ACCTCGGCGAAGACGTTCTCCGGGTTCCGGTTGAGCTCCAGCTTGCCGATCTCGATCAGCGGGTAGTCCGCGTGCGGCCACACCTTGGTGAGGTCGAACGGGTTGAAGCGGTACCCGGACGCCTCGGCCGCGGGCATGATCTGGACCTGCACGGTCCAGGACGGGAAGTCGCCGCGCTCGATGGACTCGCGCAGGTCGCGCTGGTGCGAGTCGGGGTCCTCACCGGCGAGGGCGTTGGCCTCGGCCTGGGTGAGGTTCTTGATGCCCTGGTCGGTCTTGAAGTGGTACTTGACCCAGAAGACCTCGCCCGCCTCGTTGTTCCACTGGAACGTGTGCGAGCCGAAGCCGTTCATGTGGCGGTAGGACGCCGGGATGCCGCGGTCACCGAACAGCCAGGTCACCTGGTGGGTCGACTCGGGCGACAGACCCCAGAAGTCCCAGACGTTGTCCGCCTCCTGCGAGCCCGTGTACGGGTCGCGCTTCTGGGTGTGGATGAAGTCGGGGAACTTGATGGCGTCCTTGATGAAGAACACCGGGGTGTTGTTGCCGACGAGGTCGTAGTTGCCCTCTTCGGTGTAGAACTTCAGCGCCCAGCCGCGGGGGTCACGGACCGCGTCGGCGCTGCCGAGGTTGCCCGCGACGGTGGAGAAGCGCAGGAAGGTCTCGGTCTCCTTGCCGACCTCGGACAGGAACTTGGCCCGGGTCCACTGGGAGACGTCGCGGGTCAGCGTGAAGGTGCCGTACGCACCGGCGCCGCGGGCGTGCACCACACGCTCCGGGATGCGCTCGCGGTTGAAGTGCGCGAGCTTCTCCAGCAGCAGCTGGTCCTGGACCAGAACGGGGCCGCCGACGCCGGCGGTCTCGCTGTTCTGGTTGTCGGCGACCGGCGCTCCGGCCTCCGTGGTGAGCGGTCCCTGCGTCACGTGCGCCTCCTGCGTCATTCCCTGCGTCCTGTCCTTGGCGTGTGCCGTAACCGATCCTACGATGGACTTTGTCTAAGTCAAGTAAGCATCCAAGTCCGCACCGGTTCGGGAGTTACACCGAGTCCCCTCGCTGTTAGGCTGGTGTCCATGAGTGACCTGCTGGATCGACTTCGCGGACGCGGCTGGCGCATGACGGCGCAGCGGCGTGTCGTGGCCGAGGTGCTCGACGGTGACCACGTGCACCTGACGGCCGACGAGGTGCACGCGCTCGCGGTGGCCAAGCTGCCCGAGATCTCGCGCGCGACCGTCTACAACACCCTGGGCGAGCTCGTCACCCTCGGCGAGGTACTGGAGGTCTCCACGGACCGCCGCGCCAAGCGGTACGACCCGAACGCCCACCGGCCCCACCAGCACCTGGTGTGCGCCCGGTGCGGCGCGATCCGCGACGTGCACCCGGCGGGCAACCCGCTCGCCGACCTGCCGGACACCGAACGCTTCGGCTTCACCGTCTCGGCGGTGGAGGTGACCTACCGCGGCGTCTGCCCGAGCTGCGCGGCCGCCTGAGCACACGCACGTAGGGCCCGGACCCCTCTCGGGGGTCCGGGCCCTACGCGTGCGCGTTCGCCTTCTTGCAGACGGAAACGACTCAGGGCCCGGATCCAATGGATCCGGGCCCTGAGTCTTCAGTAGCGGGGACAGGATTTGAACCTGCGACCTCTGGGTTATGAGCCCAGCGAGCTACCGAGCTGCTCCACCCCGCGTCGGTAAACCCAACGTTACGTGAAGGCCCGCGGCAGATGCAAATCGGTTAACCGGCCAGCCCCCGGTGCAGGAGCGCGGTCAGCGTCTCCACCACCTCGTCGTCGTCGAGCCCGGCCCCGCCGGTCAGGGCCGCGTACCCCAGCATCGAGATCATCGCGCCCACCGCCGCGGCGACCAGCTCGGGGTCCCCGGGCAGCTCATGACCCTGTTCGCGCATGTATGCGAGGTGCTCGCGCAGCGGCGCGGTGTCCCCGACGAGACGACCCCAGGCCTGCCCGGAGCCGGGCGGTTCGGCCATGGACTTCTGGAAGAGGGCGACCACGACGGGCAGATGGTCCCGGAAGGCGCCCCAGGCGACCGCCACATGCGTCCGCAGCTGCGCCCGGTCGGCGAGGTCGTGCTCGCGGGGGTGGTCGTGGGCGCCGACCTCCAGGTCCACCTGGGCCTCCATGTCGGCGAGCAGCGCGTCCAGCAGCTCGTCCTTGCCCGCGAAGTGCTCGTAGAAGGACCCGGTGGACCGACCGGCGGCCTTGGTGATGTCGGTGATCTTCGTCTGGGCGTAGCCGCGCTCCAGGAAGAGCGCCCGCGCCGCCTCCTTGAGCGCCGCCTCCGTGCCGGCCGCCCGCTCCTTGCGCACTCCCACCGCGATCCCCGCTCCCACTTGACGCCGCCTTCTCGGCCTCATCATACTGAACCGAGTTTCACCGAATCGAGATTCAGTGAATGAATATTCAGCGAAAGGGGCCGGGTATGCGTGTGTCAGTCATCGGGGGCGGAGTCGCCGGAGCGGCGAGCGCGATCGCCCTGCGCCGGGCGACCGGCGCGGAGGTCACGATCCACGAGGCGTACGAGGATCCGGCCGGGCAGGTGGGCTCGTACCTCAGCCTCGCCGTCAACGGGCTGCGGGGGCTGGACTCGCTGGGCTGCCTCGCCGAGGTCCAGGCCGCCGGGTTCCCGGTCGCCCTGCAAAGGATGTGGTCCTCCTCGGGCAAGCTCCTCGGGGAGGTGCCGCGCGGCCGGCTCGCCTCGGACGACCTGCACAGCACGACGCTGCTGCGCGGGCGGCTGGTCGAGGTGCTGCGCGCCGAGGCGGCTTCGGCCGGGGCCCGGATCGAGACGGGGCGGCGGGTGGCCCCGGCGGACCTGGACGCGGACCTGGTGGTGGCGGCCGACGGCATCTGGTCCGCCACCCGCTCGGCACTGGACCCGGCGGCGCCACAGGTGCAGTACGCCGGGCTCTACTGCGTGTCGGGGGTCTCCGAAGGCGTGGACCTCACGCGCGGCACCTACCACTTCGTCTTCGGCCGGCGGGGAGCCTTCCTCTGCGTCCCGGCGGCGGACGGCACGGTCTGGTGGTCGGCCCAGGTGCCCGCCCCGGAGCCCCCGGACCCGGCGGAGGTCACCCGGGCCCGACTGGCGGAGCTGTACGCCAAGGAGGAGCTGCCGCTGTCCGTGATCCGGGCGGCCACCCGCGTCGACCGCCCGATGCCGATGCACCGGCTGGCCGACGTGCCCGTCTGGCACGACGGACGCACCGTCCTGATCGGCGACGCGGCCCACCCGGTCGGGGCCGGGCAGGGCGCGTCGATGGCGATCGAGGACGCGGTGACCCTGGCCCGGTGCGTGGCATCGGTTCCGGGCGTGGACCGGGCCCTGGCCGAGTACACCCGGCTGCGCCGCCCGCGGGTGGACCGGATGACCCGGTCCGCGGCGACGAACCGCGACGCGAAGACCCCCGGCACGGTGCGGCGCCGGGTCAACGACCTGCTGATGCCGATCGCCTTCCGGCACGTCTACGCCCGCTCCACCTCCTGGCTCTACCGCTGAGAGCCGGGGACGGGCCGGAACCAGGCCGTTTCCTCCGGATCATGCCGCGGCCGGCATGATCCGGAGGATTAGGCCGAGAGTTCCTCTGCCAGGGCCTCGCGGAGCCGGGCGGCGCGCTGCGAGACCTCGGCCGGGCCCAGCTCCATGGCGCGCACGCACCACTTCTGGCCCTCCGCGAGGTCCCCGTGGCGGGCCGCCAGCAGGCCCAGGCGCAGGGCGGCCCGGCCGTGGCCCGCCACCGCCGCGCGGGTCCACCACAGGGCGGCCTCCGGCTCGTTCCCCTCGCGGGCCAGCAGCAGCCCGAGGTTGAAGGCGCCGTTGCGGGAGCCGGCCTCGGCCGCCTCCCGGTACCAGCGCGCGGCGACCGCCAGGTCACCGCGGGCGGCGGCCAGCATGCCGACCCGCACCTGAGCCCGGCGGTGCCCCAGCTCGGCGGCCCGCTCGTACCACTCCTCGCTCTCGGTGCGCGGGGCGCCGCCCACGGGCTCGCCCAGGGCCACCGGCTCCGGCGGCGGGGCCAGCGACTCCAGCAGCGCGGCCAGGCGGAACGCCGCCTCCGCGCTGCCGCCGCCCGCGGCGCAGCGCAGGTGCCGTTCGGCCGCCCGGTCCTCGCCGTCCCGCACCAGCGCGATGCCGACCTGCAGCGCCGCGTCGGTGTGACCGGCCGACGCGGCCCGCTCGTACCACTTCAGCGCCGTCCGGTCCTCGTCGCGGCTGGCGAAGAGGATCCCGAGGTTGAAGGCGGCGTCGACGCTGCCCGCCTCGGCCGCCTTGGAGAACCACGGCTCCGCGCCCGCCGCGTCCCCGACCTGCAGCAGCATGATCGCGAGCGCGTTGGCCGCCTCGCGGTGCCCGGCGTAGGCGGCCCGCCGGTACCACTGCTCGGCCTGCGCGGTCCGGTCCTGTGCGACGCACAGCAGAGCAAGGTTGTACGCCCCGTTTTGGTCGCCGGCGTCCATGGCGGTCCGGTACCAGCGCTCCGCGGTCTGGGTCTCGCCGCGTGCGGCGTGCAGCGCGCCCAGCGCGTTGGCGGCGTTGCCGTCGCCGTCCTGCGCCGCCCGGTGCCACCACACGGCGGCGCTCTCCTCGTCGCCGGCGTCGCGCAGCAGGAAGCCGAGCGCGCACGCCGCCCGCGCCTCCCCCTGCTTGGCGGAGGTCAGGTACCAGCGCCCGGCCTCCTTGAGCTCGCCGCGTGCCTCCAGCAGGGCGCCCAGGTGCAGCGCGGCACGGCGGTGCCCACGCGCGGCCGCCTGCCGGTACCACTGCTCGGCCTCGGTGGGGTCGCCCTTGCGCAGGTGCCTCGCGAGCCGGTACGCGGCTTCGCGGTGCCCCTGTTCGGCGGCGGCGCGGAACCAGCGCTCGACGCCCTTGTCCCCGCGGTGTTCCAGCAGGTCGGCCAGCCCGTACGCGCCCAGCGCATGGCCGGACTCGGCCGCCTGCCGCATCCAGTACTCGGCGGCGGGCTCGTCCCCCCGCTCACGGAAGTAGCGGCCCAGGGCGTGCGCGGCGGGCGCGGATCCGGCGACGGCGGCGACCCGCCACCAGCCGGCCGCGTCCTCGGGGTAGCCCCGCTGGTGGAGCAGCACTCCGAGGTTGTTCGCGGCGGCGCGGTCCCCTTCGCCGGTCGCACCCCGCAGGTACGGTTCGGCGCCGTCGAGGTCGCCGCGGCGCAGCAGCAGCGCACCGAGCACGCTCATGGCCCCGGGGTCGCCCTTGTCGGCGGCCACCCGGTGCCGGGCTTCGAGCTCGGCGTCGCTCGCCGTGTCGGTCTCGGCGAACATCTCCTCCGCGCTGTGCTTGTCCAAGAACTCCGCATCGGTCAGTGCGGTCTGCGCGTCGACGACCGGAGCCGCCCCCTCGGCCTCTGTGTCCGTCCCGGACTCCGCCCTCACAAACCGCCCTGTCTCCAGCAGAGTTGACCTGTCCCCCATAAATCCCATCGTCGCATCACCTGCTACCCGCGTACACCTGGTATGTCGCAGCCAGTGAGGTCACTACAGCGTTTTGTCGACATGCCCACAGTGAGGTAAGTCAAACACGCTCCACCCACAAGTCACCCTCCCCGGCTACCGCGTGTCCGTCCCGGACATGACGAAGGCCCGGATCCCATGGATCCGGGCCTTCATCTTCAGTAGCGGGGACAGGATTTGAACCTGCGACCTCTGGGTTATGAGCCCAGCGAGCTACCGAGCTGCTCCACCCCGCGTCGGTGAAACCACAGTATCACGACGCGGGGTGGAACCATTACCCATTGATCACTGGCCCGCCGGGGTGGGCGGTGCCTGCTTCGCCTCGGCCGCGATCGCCCGCTCCAGCGCGGCCTTGATCTCGTCCTGGGCCTTGCCGAAGGCCGCCCAGTCGCCGGCCTGACGGGCCTTCTCGGCGTCCTCGATGGCCTTCTGCGCGTCACCGAGGGCCGCCTTGACCGTGGGGTCCTGGGCCTTCGGCGGCGTGACCGTACCGTCGCCCGGAGGCTGGACCGGCGGCACCGGAACGGTCGGCGCCTCCGCCCCGAAGACCACGTTCAGCGCCTTCTCCAGCGTGTCCTCGAAGGCCGTCTGGTTGCCGTAGGTCACGAGCACCTTGCGCAGCAGCGGGTACTTCAGGCCGGAGCTGCGGACGTAGACCGGCTCCACGTAGAGCATCCCGCCGTCGAGCGGCACCGCGAGCAGGTTGCCGTACTCGATCTCCGAGTCACCACCGCGCAGCAGGCGGATGGACTCGGCGATCTTCGGTTCCGACTGGAACTTGCTCTGCACCTGACCGGGGCCGTCCGGCGGCTTGCTGGTCGGCATCTTCAGAATGCGGATCTTGCCGTACTCCGGGGTGCCCGGATCGGCGTTGACCGCCATGAAGGCACTCAGGTTGGGCCGCTCGTTCGGCGTGAACGTCGTGGTGAGCGAGAAGACCTGGTCCTTCTCCTTCTGGCCCGGCATCTTCATCGAGAGGTAGTACGGCGGAACCGCCGTACCGGCCTTGGTCGTCGGGTCGTCCGGGACCGCCCACGCCTCACTGCCGCTGAGGAAGGTCTGCGGGTCGGTGACGTGGTACCGGGTCAGCAGCTCGCGCTGGACCTTGAAGAGGTCCTGCGGGTAGCGCAGGTGGTCCATCAGCGGCTTGGAGATGTCGGCCTTGGGCTTCACCGTCCCCGGGAACGCCTTCATCCAGGTCTTCAGGACCGGGTCCGCGGTGTCCCACTGGTACAGGTCGACCGAGCCGTCGTACGCGTCGACGGTGGCCTTCACCGAGTTCCGGATGTAGTTGACCTGGTTCTCCTGGGCGACCACCGCGCGCTGGCTGTTGGTCAGCGAGTCCGCGGTGCTCTGGCCCAGCGTGGTGCGCGAGGCGTACGGGTAGCCGTTGGTGGTCGTGTACGCGTCGACGATCCACTTGATCCGGCCGTCGATCACGGCCGGGTAGGGCGCGCCGTCGATGGTCAGCCACGGTGCGACAGCCTCGACGCGCTGCTTGGGCGTGCGGTTGTAGAGGATCCGCGAGCCGTCACCGATGGCGCCCGAGTAGAGGATCTGCGGCTCGTTGAAGGCGAGCGCGTAGGCGGCCCGGTTGACCGGGTTGTCGAGATTGACGCCGGAGTCGCCCTTGTAGCTCGTCTCCTTCTCGCCCTTGTCGTCCGAGTAGTCGAGCTCCTTCTGCGGCCCGCCGACGATCGAGTACTGCTTCGTCTGCTCGCCGTAGTAGATGCGCTGCTCGAAGTCCGTGCCGAACACACCCTTGGAGGGCAGGTCGGACTGGGTGAAGTCGGGAGCGCCCTCCTTCACGGTGGTGCCCTTGGCGGCGACCACGCCGTAGCCGTGCGTGTACTTGAAGTGGTCGTTGATCCAGTTGTTCTTCGGGATGCCGCCGATGTTCAGCTCGCGCAGCCCGATGACCGTGTCCTGGCCGCTGTACCGGTCCACGGCGAGCGTGGACGGGAAGGCGTAGTAGCCCTTGACCTGCTGGAGCTGCTGGAAGGCCGGCGAGACGATGTTCGGGTCCAGGATGCGGATGCTGGCCGTGGTGTCGGCCTGCGGGCGCAGCTTGGTCCGGTCCTCGGTCTGCGGGACGCCCGGATAGTCCTTGACCTCGGAGCCCGCGATGCCGTAGGCGTCGCGCGTGGCCTTGATGTTCTTCTGGACGTACGGGGATTCCTTGGCCTGCTCGTTCGGCTGGACCTGGAACTTCTGCACGATCGCCGGGTAGAGCCCGCCGATCAGGATCGCCGACAGCACCATCAGGCCGAAGCCGATGACCGGGAGCTGCCAGGTGCGGCGCCACAGCGTCGCGAAAAACAGCACGGCGCAGATCGCGGCGATCGCGACGAGGATCGTCTTCGCCGGCAGGTAGGCGTTGGCGTCGACGTAGCGCAGGCCCGTCCAGTTGTCGGCGGCCTTGAAGTCGCTGGACTTCACGGCGAGGCCGTACCGGTCGAGCCAGTAGGCGACCGCCTTGAGCGTGACGAAGAGGCCGAGCAGCACCGACAGGTGCCCGGTGGCGGCGGCGGTGGCCCGCGCACCCGGGCTGGTCACGCGCAGTCCGCCGTACAGGTAGTGCACGACGGCCGCGGCGATCACCGACAGCACGACGGCGGCGAAGCCGAAGCCGAGCAGGAAGCGGTACCAGGGCAGGTCGAAGGTGTAGAAGGACACGTCCATGTGGAACTGGGGGTCCTTCGTGCCGAAGGTCACCCCGTTCACGTACATGAGCCAGGTCTTCCACTGGCCGGCCGCCGAGGCGCCCGCGATCAGGCCGACGAGCACGGCGATGCCCAGGAGCAGCCACTTCTTGTACGGGGCGATGCTCATCCGGTAGCGGTCGAGGCTCTGCTGCTCCATCGTCATCGCGCTGAGCGGCGGCCGCAGCCGGTGTGCGAGCCAGATGTTCAGCCCCACCGCACCGGCCATCAGCAGACCGAAGACGGCGAACAGGCCGATCTTGGTCCACAGGGTGGTGGTGAAGACGGTGGAGTACTTCACGGAGCGGAACCAGAGCCAGTCAGTCCAGAAGCCCGCGAACATGATGAAGAGCATGGCCAGGACGGCCAGCACGCCCAGGGTCATCAGGAGAGTTCGGGCCCGCCGGGAGGGGCGGCCGACTCTCATCCGTGGCCCCGAAGGGCCTCCGCCGCGGTCCGGCATCTGGAAAGCCAAGGTGCGCACCTCGAAAGTCGCTGAGTCTGGTAATGAACGGGCCCCCGATCGTAGAGCCCACTCATGCAACTTACTGAGGCTTTGGTCAGTTCCCGGTAATCGATGGAAAGGAGGCAGGATGTTGCCCATGTCCAACCTTTCTCCTTCCCCCGGCACCCCCATGGCGGCCAGTCCGCTGACCCGTGCCTGCCTTGAGATCGACGAGTACGCGGCCGGCCTCGGCTGGGACAAGCCCGCACGGCTCTTCGCGCTCGTCGACACCGCGCGGCTCAAGAAGCAGGAGCCGCGGCTGGCGAGCCAGCTCGGTCTCGACCAGGACGACGCCGGCAAGTCCTCCCTCACCCCCATCGAGCAGGACGAGGTCCCGAAGGGGACCCCGCTCGACAAGTTCCTCGGCACCATCGCCTGGCCCGACGCCGTCGTCGGCTGCGCGCTGACGGTGGAGCGCCTGATGCTGCCGCCGTCCGCGGAGGCGTCCGTACCGGAGGGGCTGAACGACAAGCAGCTGTCGAAGTGGGTCGCCGGGCACCCGGAGCGGCAGGAGGTCCGCCTCACCGTGGCCGTGCTGCGCGACGGCTCGCGCGAGTCGGCCGTACGGCTGCGCGAGAAGGACTCCTCGACGGAGGTCCTCACCGGTGCGGGCCTGGTGCCCGGTCTGGCGGAGGCCCTGGCGGCGACCTTCTCGTAGCGCCTGTCCGTCGGGGGGACGGGGTGGCCGGGCCGGTCTAGCCGGTGCAGCTCGGCAGCCCGGCCTTGTCCCCCTTGCTGATCTTCTCCAGTGCCTTCGTGGCGTCGTCGATGGTGGAGACCTTGACCAGGGTCAGCCCGTCGGGCACGTGGGAGGCCGCGGAGGCGCAGTTCTCGGCGGGCGTCAGGAAGTACTCGGCGCCGGCCTTGCGGGCCCCGATGGTCTTCATCTGGATGCCGCCGATGGGGCCGACCTTGCCCGTGTCGTCGATGGTGCCGGTGCCCGCGACGAACTTCCCGCCGGTCAGGTCCTCCGGGGTGAGCTTGTCGACGATGCCGAGGGCGAACATCAGCCCGGCGCTCGGGCCGCCGACGTCGGCGAGCTTGATGTCGATGGTGAACGGGAAGGTGTGGTCGGTGCCCGCCCGGATGCCGACGATGGCGTGACCGTCGCCCTCCGCCTTGCCCGCGTTGATCGTCACCTTCGAGGTGGCGGGGGCCGCGGCACCGGCCTTCGCCGCCTCGGTCGCCTCCTTGGCGGGCACGATGGTGAACTCCACCGGCTCGCCCGGCTTGTGCAGGGTGACGAGCTTGGCCACGTCCTCGGGCGCGTTGACGGCGGCACCGTCCACGGACTTGATCACGTCACCTGCGTGCAGCCGGCCCTCGGCGGGGCTGCCCTTGACCACGGTGGAGACGATCACCCGGGCGGTGACCGGGATGCCGAGCTGCTTCAGGGCCGCCACCTTGGCGCTCTGCTGCGACTGGCTGAACTCCTCGGCGTTCTCCTGGGTGGACTCCGCCTCGGTCTTCCCGTTCGGGTAGAGGTTCTCGTGCGGGACGACGATGTTGTCTCCGGCCAGCCAGCCGTAGACCGCTTCCACCAGGCTCATGTCGTAGTCCGCGCCGGTGACCCGGACCGTGGTCATGTTGAGGTGACCGCTGGTCGGGTACGTCTTGCGCCCCGCGATGCTGAGGACGGGCGCGCCGTGCGAGTCCCCGAGCGTGTTCACGGTCGGGCCGGGGCTCATCTCGGAGTACGGGACCTTGATGAACACCCCTGCGCAGAGCAGCGCGAACAGCACCAGGGTGGAAGCGAGCATCGTCGCGGTGCGGCGTGGCATGGATCCGACAGTACGGGACGGCCCTGGCGGGCGGCCCTCGGGGCCGGTCCGTACGGGGTCCGTACGCGAAACTCTCAGCGGAATCTCACCGACCGCGGCGGACCGGAGCGGGACGGACGCGGAGCGTCAGACGACTCCGGCTGCTTCGCACGGCTTCAGACGCCGTCGGAGGCGGAGTGGGCGGCGGGGGAGGAATGTGCGTCGGCCTTCACCCTGGCCTGATCGGCATGGGCCATGGCTTCCCGGAAGCGCGCATAGCCCGCGAGCTCGGATATGTCACCCTGTGTGCGGTCGCGTGCCGCCCAGCTGCCCCATATCGCCGCGCCGATCGCGGCGAACAGCGGAATCAGCAACCACGCCAAAGACGCCATGGGCGTGCCTCCCTACCCCGAAGTACGTTTCGTTGGTGGCTTCAACGCTCGTGCCCGTGGGGGGGTTACGCAAATCGAGGGCGTGTTGCGCGGCCGAACGGGTGCGAGGCTACCGCCTTCCGGGTGGCGCTCCGTGACCGGGGGTTCAGCAGGCCCCGACCCACTCCTCCGTGCCGTCGCTGAACGTCTGGTGCTTCCAGATGGGGACCTCGTGCTTGAGGTCGTCGATCAGCATCCGGGCGGCCTCGAAGGCCTCGCCGCGGTGCGGGCAGGACACGGCGACGACGACGGCCAGGTCGCCCACGGCCAGGTCGCCGACGCGGTGCACGGCCGCCAGGGCGCGGACCGGGAACTTGGCCACCACGCGCTCGGCGACGCGGCGCATCTCGGCCTCGGCGGTCGGATGGCAGGAGTAGCCGAGCGAGTCGACGTCCGCCCCGCCGTCGTGGTTGCGCACCGTGCCGACGAAGAGCGTGGTACCGCCCGACGCGTCGTCGCCGACGGCCTGGAAGACCTCGTCGATCGACAGGGCGGTCTCGCGGATCTGGAGCAGCCGGATCGGGTCCGAAGCGGCCTGCTCACCGGGGTGGTCGAAGTGCGGTGCCATGCCCTCATCGTGCCTCAGCCGCTGACGGGGCGAAATAGCAGATTCGCCCGGGGCGCGGGCGCGGCCTTGGGAGCCTCCTACAGGGCGGGTCCCCGGCGGACCCCGCCGGACCGCGCGCAGGCGTGGTCCGCGCGGCCGGACGGCGCCGCGGAGCCGTCAGATCCCGCGCCGCTTGCGCGCCAGCCGGACCGCCGCGGCCGCGCCCAGCAGGGCCACCGTCGCGCCGGCCGCACCGGCGGCCGTGGCGGCGTCCCTGCGGCCCAGCCGGCGGCCCGCGACCGTGTGGCGGCCCGAGACCTCCTGGAGGAGCTCGGCGAGCACCTCCTCGTTGGTCCAGCGCGGCCGCCAGCCCGCCGCGTGCAACCCGCTGACGCTCACCACCCAGGGGTGCATCGTGTAGGCGAGGTCCCCGGCCGGGGACGGGGTCAGGCCGATCCGGTGCAGCCGGGCCGCCGCGCCCAGTGCGACCGCGGACGGGAGCTCCATGCGGCGGATCCCGCTCAGCTCCTCGACCTCCTCCTGCTCCAGCCACCCCTCGCATCCCACGGCCAGCTCGCCCTCGACCTTCTCCAGGGCCGCGTACTCCAGGGCGCTGACCAGGTCGTCGACGTGGCAGAACTGCCAGGTGGGGCGGGAGCCCGCCACCACGAGCAGCCGCGGGGACTCGAAGTACCGGGTCAGGGCGGTGTCCGTACCGCCGACCAGGACGGCCGGGCGGATCACGGTGACGTTCAGCCCGGGGTGCGCGCGGGGGGCGCGGCGGCCGAGGCGCTCGATCTCCAGCAGGTCGCCGACGCCGGTCGCCTCGGCGGTGGCCCGCAGCTCGGAGTCCTCGGACAGCGGGATGTCGTTGTCCGGCAGGGCCCCGTAGACCATCGCCGAGGTGCAGAGCACGACCCGGTGCACGCCGGCCGCGGCGGCCGCCGTGAGGACGGTCTGGGTACCGCGTACGTTGTACGCCGTACGGGCGGCGGGGTCGGTCTCCAGGTCGAGGTCCAGCGCGAGGTGGACCACGACGTCCGCGCCGCGCAGCTTCTCGGCGATCGCGGGGTCCCGTACGTCGAGGATGTGCCACTGCGCGCTCGCGCAGTCCCCGCGCCGTTCGTCGATGGCGACGACCTGCTTGACCTCGTCGGAGGCCGCCAGGCGGCTCACCAGGGCCGCGCCGACTCCCGAGGCGGCGCCGGTCACGGCGATCACCGGGCTGCGCCGGCGGATTCCCTCCGGGTTTCGCGGCTGGCGAACGCCGGGGGCGCCGTCACCGTGGTCGGAGCTGTTCTCGTCGTCGGGCATCGCGCGAAACTGCGGATCTGGGGAACTCACCGGGCGTCTCCAGCGGTTGTCTTCAGTAGGGACGCGCAGTGACGCGTACCCACCAGGTGATGTCCATCCTGCCGCAGCCCAGGAGTCGGCGGAGCACCGAGCCCACATGCGGCCGCGGTGTCTACGCTGGGTGGTGTTGTCGGACCATTGCCCGTCGGCTCCCGCCGGCGGCCCTACGAGCCGAGGAAACCCGTGAGCGACACCCCATTCGGATTCGGCCTTCCGCCGGAGGAGCCGGAGAACGGCGACGATGGCAAGAAGAAGGGCGGTCAGGGCGGCCCGGCGAATCCCTTCGGGTTCCCCGGCATGGGTCTGCCGGGCGGGGCGGGCGCTCCCGGAGCGGACAACCCGTTCGCCGCGATGTTCGGTGCGATGAACCCGAACGACCTGGGTGCGGCCTTCCAGCAGCTCGGCCAGATGCTGAGCTACGAGGGCGGTCCCGTGAACTGGGACATGGCCAAGGACATCGCCCGCCAGACCGTCGCGCAGGGCACCGCGGACGGCGTGAAGGACACGAGCGTCGGTGTGGCCGAGAGGTCCGCCGTCGAGGAGGCCGTGCGCCTCGCCGACCACTGGCTGGACGGTGTGACCTCGCTGCCCTCGGGTGCCACCACGGCCGTGGCCTGGAGCCGCGCCGAGTGGGTCGAGGCGACCCTCCCGGTGTGGAAGGAGCTCGTGGACCCGGTCGCGGAGCGGGTCGGGGCGGCCATGGGCGGCGTGCTGCCCGAGGAGATGCAGGCCATGGCGGGCCCGCTGCTGGGCATGATGCGCTCCATGGGCGGCGCCATGTTCGGCCAGCAGATCGGCCAGGCCGTCGGCACCCTCGCGGGCGAGGTCGTCGGCTCCACGGACATCGGCCTGCCGCTGGGCCCGGCCGGGAAGGCCGCGCTGCTGCCGCTGAACATCGAGGGCTTCGGCAAGGACCTGGGCGTGCCCTCGGACGAGGTGCGGCTCTACCTGGCCCTGCGCGAGGCGGCCCACGCCCGGCTCTTCGCCCACGTGCCGTGGCTGCGCTCGCACCTGTTCGGCGCGGTCGAGGGCTACGCCCGCGGCATCAAGGTCGACACCTCGAAGCTGGAGGACGTGGTCGGCCAGCTCGACCCGTCCAACCCGGAGCAGCTGCAGGAAGCGCTCCAGGGCGGCATGTTCCAGCCCCAGGACACGCCCGAGCAGAAGGCCGCCCTGGCCCGCCTGGAGACGGCGCTCGCGCTGGTCGAGGGCTGGGTCGACGCGGTGGTGCACGAGGCCGCCAAGCCCCGGCTGACCTCGGCGGACGCGATGCGCGAGACCATGCGCCGGCGGCGCGCCTCGGGCGGCCCGGCGGAGCAGACGTTCGCGACGCTGATCGGTCTGGAGCTGCGGGACGCCTCTCGGCTGTGGGCCTCGCTCACGGACGCGCGCGGGGTGGACGGCCGCGACGGCCTCTGGGAGCACCCGGACATGTTGCCGACCGCCTCCGACCTGGACGACCCGGACGGCTTCGTGCACCGCGAGCAGCTGGACTTCTCCGAGATCGACAAGATGCTCGGCGAGGCCGCCGAGAAGCGCGAGCAGGACGGCGACGAGAAGAAGTGAGCCTGCACGAAGACGCGGTCCTCGTCCTGAAGGCGTACGAGGACCAGACGGAGCTGCGCGACCTCTACCTGGAGCACCTGGCGGCCCACCCGGACGGGGTCTACAAGCCCTGCACGGCCGGGCACGTCACGGGCAGCGCGCTGGTGATCGACCCGGCGCGCGGGCGCGTGCTGCTGACCCTGCACAAGAAGCTCGGCATGTGGCTCCAGATGGGCGGCCACTGCGAGCCCGGTGACCGGACCCTCGCCGACGTGGCGCTGCGCGAGGCCGGTGAGGAGTCGGGGATCGCGTCGGGGCTGACCCTGCTCGACGGCGGCCCGGTGCGCCTGGACCGGCATCCGATCCCGGCTCCGTGCAACTGGCACCTGGACGTGCAGTACGCGGCGCTCGCGCCGGCCGGTGCGGTGGCGGAGATCAGCGAGGAGTCGCTGGACCTGCGCTGGTTCCCGTACGAGGAGGTGGCGGCGGTGGCCGACACGTCCGTCGTACGGCTGCTGGAGGCGACCTTGGCCCGGCTCGGCGGCTGAGGCCGCCGACGCGGATGCGGCGAAGGGGCGGTCCCGTGCGGGGCCGCCCCTTCGCCGTGCCGGAACCGTCAGTTCCAGGCGTTGTTCTGGTTCTGCGCGTGGGAGCCGTGCTGGCCCATGCCGAACTGGGCGGCGACGCCCTGGCCGAGCTGGGCGTTCTGCGGCGGCAGCACCTCGCTGGGCTGCACCAGCGCGAAGCCGGTGCCGAGGAAGCTCAGCTCCCATCCCTCGCCGGTGTTGCCGCGCCGCCGCCACACTCCGCTGGAGTGCGTCTGGGCCTGCATCTGGACCCGCAGCGAGGTGGACCAGGCCACGATCGCGTCCGCGTCGGCATTGACGTACTTGTCGGGCGTGACCTGCATCATCAGCGGCTGCCCGGAGGTCATCAGCGCGACCTTGCCGCGGCCGGAGATGTTGAGCTGGTACTTGCCCGAGCCGGAGATCCCGTACTGGCTGTCCACCGCGATGACCTCGGTGTGCAGCGTGGAGTCCAGGGCCAGCACGTAGCTGCTGTCGACCGTGAGGCCGTCCTGGTCCACGTCCACGACGTGGACGTACTGGGCCAGGTTGGCCAGGTAGACCGTGCCCTGGCCGGAGCAGCGCATGAGGTCCAGGCCCTCGCCGGTGCGGCGGCGGGCGTTGCGCTGGCTCGTGGTCTGGTACTCGCCGTCGAAGTCGATGAGTCCCTGGTAGGCGACCATGGCGCCCTTGCGGGCGAGTACGTCGTCGGAGCCCGTCAGCGAGACCCGCAGCAGCTGCGGGTTCTGGATGGCGTACCGCTCCTGGGACTGCGCCTCGGCGTGGGCGAAAAGTGCGCTCTGCATGATGTGTCCGCTCCCCCTCAGCCCCGGGCCCGGAGCCGGTCGGTGCTGTCCTCGCTGGGCTGTACGACGACGATGCCCTGGCCGGAGAAGGCCATCTGGTAGGCCTCCCCGCTGCCCCGGCCGATCATCGACGAGGCCTTGAAGCTGCGCTTGCCCTTGACCTTGAGATTCGGCGACCAGGCGACGAGCGCGTCGGGGTCGACGTAGGTCTCGTCCTCGCCGCGGCCGCAGTCGACCACGATCGGGGTGCCCCGGGAGGTCAGGGCGACCCACCCGGTGCCGGCGACCTGCACGTTGAACAGGCCCTGGCCGGCGAACTTGGCGAGGCCCTTGACCCGCTCGACGCCCCACTGGAGGTGTGCGTCGAAGGCGAGCAGGTTGGTGCCGTTGACCGAGAGCGAGTCGTTGTTGAGGTTGATGACGACGACGTCGGCGCCGTAGTCGGCCAGGTAGAGCAGGCCGTCGCCGGTGCACTTCATCAGGGGTGCGCCTTCGCCGGTGATCCACTGCGAGGCCATCTGGCGGACGGCCGGCGGGTTCGGCTCGTACTGGACGAAGCCCTCGTAGGCGACCATCGAGCCGGTGCGGGCGAAGAGGTCCTGGCCGCTCTGCATGGCGACCTTGAGCATGGACCGGCCGTGGTTCTCCATGCGGGCCGTGACGGGGGTCGGGGCGAAGCCCGCGAGTTGCTGGTTCATTGCGTTCATGTCGGGCTCCCTCAGACCTCGTACGGCTGGACGACGATGAAATTGCCGGGAGCGCCGCGGAACTGGAGGTTCACGGTCTCCCCGCTGTGGCCGGGGTAGGCGTTGCGCCGCAGCCGGACCTGGCTGGAAATGATCACCTGTGAGGCGGAGGACCACGCGACGATGGCGTTGCTGTCCGCGAAGGTGGTCGGGGTGACGGGCAGGACCACCGGGACGCCGTGCGTCTTGACGATGACCGTGCCGGTGCCCTGGAACTGCATGGTGAACAGGGCGCCGCCGGGGATGCCGTGGCCCTCGATGCGGCGGACCTCGTGCTGGAGCGACTCGTCGAAGGCGAGGACGGCCTCGGCGGAGACGCAGATCCCGTCGCCCTGGAGCTCGATGGCGTGCAGGTGGGCGCCGTTCTCCGCGAGGAAGACCTGGCCGCGGCCGGTGCAGCGCATGAGCTGCATCTCCTGGCCGGTGGCGTTGCCGACGATGCGGCCGGCGAAGCCCGCGCCCTTGTAGCTGAAGTCGACCTTGCCCTGGTACAGGACCATGCTGCCCTGGCGGGCGAGGACGGCCTGGCCGCCCATCGACAGGTCGACGCGCATGAGCTGCTGGTTCTGCGGCGTCCAGCGGGCGCCGGTGGGCGCTTCCTTGTACGGCTGGAGCGCGGCAGCGAGTCCGGCGCCGGCAGCCGGGACGCCCTGTGGGGCGTAGCCGGGCTGCTGGCCCGGGAACTGGCCCGGGGGCTGGCCGGGGACCTGGCCGTAGCCCGGCTGCTGCCCGTAGGGCGCGGGAGCCGGGGCGGGCGGCGGGACCTGGCCCGGGTACTGGCCGGGGACCTGGCCGTACGAGGGCTGCGGCGGCTGCGGCGGCTGGCCGTACGGGGCGGGGGCCGGCGGGGCGAGCGGCGCGGCCATGGTGGGCGCGGCGTGCACGGGGGCCGGGGCCGCGGGCTGCTGGTACTGCGGCTGCGGGACGGCGCCGGGCGGAGGAACGGGCGCGCCGAAGGAGGGCGCGGGGGCCGGTGCCTGCGGGGCCTGCTGGACGGGAGCCGGGGCCGGGGCGCCAAAGGACGGGGCCGGGGCGGCCGCCTGCGGCGGCGGGGCGAACCCGGGCGAGGCGGCCGGGGCCTGCTGCGCCGGCTGGGCCTCCTCGGCGACCTCGCCGCCGAAGTTGCGCAGCAGGGCGTCGAGCCCGCCGTCGAAGCCCTGGCCGACGGCGGCGAAGCGCCACACGTCCTTCAGATAGAAGTCGCCGAGCATCACGGCCCGCTCGGTGGTGAACTCCGCACCGGTGAACGAGTACCGGACGACCTCTTCGCCGCCGGCCACGATCCGGATGTAGCCGGGTCCGATCTGCGACATCTGTCCGGCACCGTCGATGGTGGCGGTGAAGGACAGTTTGTGGATGGACGCCGGAACCCGGTCCAGGGTCACCCGGAAGGATTCGGTGTCGCCCGACTGCGCGCCGAGTTGCTGAATGGACTCTTCCGGCGACTTCGGCTGATTGAAGAAGACGAAGTAACGGTCGTCCGACAGCTGCTCGTTGGCGTCGAGGCCGAAACAGCTGATGTCGAAGGTGAGCCCCGATCCGGCGATCTGGACGCCTACGTACAGATCGGTGCCCGCCGTGAGATCACTGATCTTGGCCTTGTGGCCGCGTTGGAATTCCCTGGCCATACGTACGACCGTCCCCCATCCCGACTGTGAATGCGTGGCGCTCAGGCTAACGGCAATTGCCGACATCCGGCCAAGCCGGTACCGACCCGGTACAAAACCCTGCGTGCGGCAGGACGGGCGGCCGACGGGCCGCCGGGGGCATCGGCGGGCGGGCCGGCGGGCTCATTCCCCGCGGGCGGCGGGGACCTTCGGCAGGCGCTCGGCGGCGACCACGCCCTCCAGGTAGCCACGGGCCCGCTCGGTGCGCGGGTAGGCCTCCAGCAGCTCCCAGAAGCGGGGGCCGTGGCCGGGTACGAGGAGGTGGGCCAGCTCGTGCAGGAGCACGTAGTCGACGACGTACTCGGGCATCCCCTGGAGCCGGTGCGAGAGCCGGATGCTGCCTTCGGCGGGGGTGCAGGAGCCCCAGCGGGTGTTCTGGTTGGTGACCCAGCGGACCGTGCGGGGGCGGGCGCGGCCGTCGAAGTACTGCTCGGACAGCTGCGCGGCCCGCTCGGTGAGTTCCGCGTCCCCGAAGGTGCGCCTGCTCTCCTGGGCGGCCAGCTTGTCGAGCATGACCCCCACCCAGCGCTGCTCCTCCGCCTCGGACATCCGGGCAGGGATGAGCACGACCGTACGGTCACCCTCGCGATAGGCGGATACGGTCCTGCGGCGGCGCGCGCTCCGGCGGACTTCGACGGCACGCTGCGGTGGGTCGGCGGACACGGCACGACCGTACCCGGTCGCGGCGGCGGAAGTCCCGCCCGTCCGCGGTTCGAACACGAGGGATTCGCGGCCGATTTCCGGAACTCCATTTGCCTTCATCTCATATGCCTAATACCTCGCACCTGTGGACAAATTCCGGCACGGATTTCGGCGGGCGGGCACTGTTGCGGAAGAGCGGGAAACGGGCGGCGCGAGTGCGCGCGGGAAATCGGGGAGGACCTGACATGTATCCGAAGGTGAAGCCTGCGTTGGCGCGGGCCTGGCGTGATCTTCAGACGGTTCAGTTCGGGGTGACGCCCGCCCATGCGGTGGTGCTCGGCCCCGTCGACACGGCGACGGGCACGCTCATCGACCGGATCGACGGGACCAGGGGCATGGACCTGCCGCGGGCCGAGGCCTCGGGGATGGGACTGCCGGAGGGCCGGGCCGACGAGGTGGTCCGCACGCTGGCGGGGGCCGGTCTGCTCGACGACGCCACGGCCGGCGGACCCCGGGCGCAGGCCCTGCGCACGGACCCGGAGACCGTGGATCGGCTGGGGCCCGACCTGGGTTCGCTGTCCCTGGTCCACCGGGAGCCGGGCGGGGACTTACGGGGGATCGCCGCGCGCCGGGCGATACGGGTCCGGGTGCGCGGGAGCGGCCGGGTGGGGGCGGTGATCGCCGCGGTCCTGGCGGGAGCCGGGGTCGGCCTGGTCGAAGTGCTCGACGGGGGCCGGGTGGAGCCGGCGGACGTGGCGCCGGGCGGGCTGGACACCGCGAGCGTGGGCCGGCTGCGGGCCGAGTCCGCGGGCAGGCTGGTGCGCGAGTCGGCCCCGGGACGCGCCCCGCGGGCCGCGGAGCAGGAGGCGGCGGAGCCTGCGCTGGCCCTGGTGGTGGTCGCACCCCGGGACGGACTGCATGCCTGGGCCCCGGACCCGGACACCGCGGCCGACTGGGTGGCCGCGGGCATCCCCCACCTGTACGCGGGGGTGCTGGAGGGGACGGGGCTGGTGGGTCCGCTGGTACTGCCGGGGTCGACGGCCTGCGCCGGGTGCATGGAGCGCGACCGCGTGGACCGGGACGCGGCCTGGCCGAGGATGCTCGTGCAGTGGCGTTCGGCCCACCGCCGCCGCGCGGGTGCGGCCTGCGACCTGGGCCTGTCCACGGCGGTGGCCGGGCTGGCCGCGGCCCACGCGCTCGCCTTCCTCGACGGACAGCTGCCCGCCTCCACCGCCTCCCGCTGGGAGGCCGCCCTTCCCGCCCTGCACTGGGAGTCCAGCCCCGTCCGCCCGCATCCCGGCTGCCCTTGCGGGGCGGGCGGGGGCAGCGGATGAGGATCGGGCGGGTGGCGGCCGGGAGGGCCATGACAGGATGCTTCGAGGCTGTCGGGACGGCGGAGCCCTTCCTGAATCCGCCGTTCGCGGCGCAGCCGTCTGGGACATGGAGGGGCGTATGTCTGATCTTCCCCGGAAGGCGGTCACCCGTACCGTCAAACTGGCCGCGCTGCCGCTCGGCATGGCGGGCCGGGCGACGTGGGGGCTGGGCAAGCGGATCGGGGGCAAGTCCGCGGAGATCGTGGCGCGCGAGCTCCAACAGCGCACCGCCGAGCAGCTGTTCCGCACGCTCGGGGAGCTGAAGGGCGGTGCCATGAAGTTCGGGCAGGCCCTGTCGGTCTTCGAGTCGGCCCTGCCCGAGGAGGTCGCGGGGCCCTACCGGGCGGCGCTGACCAAGCTTCAGGAGGCGGCCCCGCCGCTGCCGGCGGGCACGGTGCACCAGGTGCTGACGGACCGTCTCGGCGCCGACTGGAGGGACCTGTTCGAGGAGTTCGAGGACAAGCCGGCCGCGGCCGCCTCGATCGGGCAGGTGCACCGGGCGGTGTGGCACGACGGCCGGGAGGTGGCCGTCAAGGTCCAGTACCCGGGGGCCGGTGAGGCGCTGCTGTCGGATCTGAAGCAGCTGGGCCGGTTCGCGGGGCTGCTGGGGCCGCTGATCCCGGGCATGGAGATCAAGCCGCTGATCAAGGAGTTGCGCGATCGCGTCGCGGAGGAGCTCGACTACGAGCTGGAGGCCGAGGCCCAGCGGACGCACGCGGACGCCTTCGTGGACGACCCGGACGTGGTCGTGCCGGACGTCGTCCACCAGGGCGACCAGGTGCTGGTGACCGAGTGGATGGAAGGGACCCCGCTGTCGGAGGTGATAGCCGACGGCACCCAGGAGGAACGGGATCGCGCCGGACAGCTGCTGGCCGGGTTCCTGTTCTCCGGACCCGCGCGCACGGGCCTGCTGCACGCGGACCCGCACCCGGGCAACTTCCGGCTGATACCGGGGGCGGACGGCCGGATGCGGCTGGGGGTCCTGGACTTCGGGACGGTCGACCGGCTGCCGGGGGGCTGGCCCAAGCCCATCGGCAGGTCGCTGCGGATGACGCTGGACGGTGACGCCGAGGGGGTCTACGGGCACCTGTGCGCCGAGGGGTTCGTGAAGGAGTCCGTCGAGCTCGACCCCGACGCGGTACTGGACTACCTGAAGCCGATCATCGAGCCCGCCGAGGCCGAGGAGTTCACCTTCACCCGGCCGTGGCTGCGCGGCCAGGCGGCGCGGATCGCCGATCCCCGCTCCCCCGCACACCAGTTGGGCCGGCAGATCAACCTGCCGCCCTCCTACCTGCTGATCCACCGGGTGACGCTGAGCACCATCGGGGTGCTGTGCCAGCTGGGCGCGACGGTACGGCTGCGGGACGAACTGGACACCTGGCTGCCCGGGTTCGCCTCCGCCGAGTGACGGCGTAGGCGCGTCACGGCGCAGGCGCGTCACGGCGCAGGCGCGTCACCACCAGGACGAGTCGAGCCTGCCCTCGATCGCCCGGAGGTTGGCGCGCGCGCAGTCCACGCAGAAGTACTGTCTGGTCCCGTTCTCCACCGAGCAGGTCCAGGTGGGTGGGATCTCGCCCGGGGGTTTCGCGCCGCAGCCCGTGCAGACGACGGGCTGGGCCTCGGATCCCGACGGGCCGGGGCGGGGAGTCGGCTGGTCCACCTCCGGACGATATCCCCGTCCGGGGCGGACCGGCGCGCGCAACGCACCGGGGGAAGGACCGTTGCCCCTCGGCCGGCTCAGACCAGGGTGATCGTCACGTCGATGGGGTGCGCGTTCGGCACCGACTCCAGGATGTCCTCGGAGCTCAGGGCCAGTTCGTCGTGGATGTCGATCCTCAGGGCGGAATGCGGACAGGCGTCGGCCCCCACCGCCCGGTGGTCCGGGTGATGGGGGCCGACGCCTGCTGTCTCTTCAGCGCTTAGTGCATGACGGCCATGGCCAGCGCGCGGCGGGCGCGCATGGAGACGCGCTCGGCACGCCGCTGCATGCGGCGGGCGGCGACCAGGCGCACGGCGTGACGCTCGGCGTCCACCTCGCGCATGCGGTCGTCCATATGGGCGCGAGCCAGGGCTTCTGGGATGAGTTGCATTTCGCGGGTCCTGTTCTGACGCGAGGTGATCGCGCCGGCGGTGATGAAGTCTGCGTGGGCGGCGCCGTGGGGCTGCTCGCTCGTGGTGTAGGAGGTCATGAGGGCCTGCTTCAAGGGGTCGTGCGTCAGGGGGCGGTCGATGGTTCCGATGGCGGTCATGCCGCGACAACCGGGTTCTTGCGCGGACGGCCACGGGGACGCTTGCGGGCGACGACGACACCCTGGACGAAGAGCTCGCCACCCCAGACACCCCAGGGCTCACGGCGCTCGATCGCACCGGCGAGGCAGGCCTCGACCAGCGGGCAGGTGCGGCAGAGGGACTTGGCGTACTCGACGTCGGCCGGGGACTCGGCGAAGAAGACCTCGGGGTCGAAGGTGCGGCAGGGGACGGGCACGCCGAGGTTCTCGATGGCGTCGTCGAGCGCGGTCAGCGCGGTGAGCGGGGTCAAGGTGTGGTCCTCCGGGACTGCGGGCGGGGAGATCAGTTGGGTCTGCGGTACGGACGGGGCGTGCGCTTCGAGTTGCACGGTGGTTTCTTCCTCGTCTTGTTCGGCTAGTCGTTCCGGCCGGTCGGCCGGGTTCGGCTGGGCTGTGCTCTCACACCGACTGGCCGGAGCCAGTCCCGAGACCCCTTCGCTCCGTCGCCCCCGGTCGGGGACAAACAGAAGGGCCGCGGATCCCGGGTGGGGTTCCGCGGCCCTGAAGGCGCCGGCCTGATCATGCGATCAGGCTGGATCACTCCAGGGTTCGAGCCCGCGGAAGGCCCACATCAGGTGGTGCTGCTGCTTCGTCTGCTTCTTCAGGGATCCGGCACCGGCTGCGGCAGCGAATCCATAGGCGCCATGCGTCTGCGCTTCTGCTGCCAGTACTGCCACCGGTGCCTGGGTCGGTCGCTCATTGCGCTCGCTGACCGGAAGGGTCGCCAGCAGGGCGGGGCGGTCGGCGGAAATCGCGGACACACCGGTACCCAGGATGGAGACGGAACCGAGCAGGCAGGAAGCGTCGACCGAGCGATCGGTCATTTTGGTGAAGGTCATGAAGCTGGTCACTGGTCTCGCCTCCTCTCGGCGTCTCGGGGACTCGGCCCGAGGGCCTGTCCCATGCGTATTCGGATAAGTACAGCACGGATCCTGGGCTTCGGAGAAGCCACCGTTTCCGTTGCTAAGAACCTATGGGTCTTCGCTGGGCATGTGCAAACTATTTTTCCGACGAGTTTCTACGCGTCGTCAGGATGCCCGGCCCCAACCTCTTGACCTGCGCAGATGGCCAGGACCTCGGCTCCGTACCGGTCAAGCTTACGGCCGCCCACTCCGGAGATCATCGAGAGCTCCCCCGCCTCGGACGGCGCGGCCTCCGCGATCGCCATCAGCGTCTTGTCGGTGAAGACGCAGTAGGCGGGCAGGCCTTGCAGCTTCGACTCGGCCGCGCGCCACTCCCTCAGCCGCTCGTAGAGGCCCTGGTCCATGTCGGACGGGCAGTCCTCACAGCGCATCAGCTTCAGCTCGCCGGCCTCGGTCAGGGTCCTGCCGCAGACCCGGCACAGCACCGGTCCCCGGCGCACGCGCTTGCGCGCCCCTCGCTCGGCCGTGGAGCCGGCTCCGGCGGCCCGGGCCCCGGAGCCCGGCCGCAGGCCGTTCAGGAAGCGGCTGGGGCGTCTGGAGGCCCGCCCGCCGGGAGCGCGGGAGACCGCCCAGGACAGGCCCAGGTGTATCCGCGCCCGCGTGACGCCGACGTAGAGCAGTCGCCGTTCCTCCTCGACCTGCTCGTCGGTCTTCGCGTAGGTGATCGGCATCATGCCGTCGGTGAGGCCGACGAGGAACACGGAGTCCCACTCCAGGCCCTTCGCCGCGTGCAGCGAGGCCAGGGTGACGCCCTGGACGGTCGGGGCGTGCTGGGCGGCCTTGCGCTCGTCCAGCTCGACCGTGAGGTCCGCGAGGGTGGCGCCGGGGCGGGCCCGGGCGAAGTCCTCGGCGAGCCGGACCAGCGCGGCCACCGATTCCCACTGGTCGCGCACGGCGCCGGAGCCGGCCGGCGGCTCGGTGCTCCAGCCGGTGGAGCTGAGCACCGCACGGACCTGGGAGCCCAGGTCCACGATGTCGTCGAGCAGCGGGTCGTTCCCGCCGGAGCGGGCGGCTCCGCGCAGCGCGAGGATCGCCTTCTGGACCTCCTGGCGCTCGAAGAACCGCTCGGCTCCGCGCAGCTGGTAGGGCACCCCGGCGTCGGCGAGGGCCTGCTCGTAGACCTCGGACTGGGCGTTGATGCGGTAGAGCACGGCGATCTCGCCCGCCGGGACTCCCGCGGCGATCAGGTCCCGGATCCGGTGGGCGACGCCCTCGGCCTCGGCCGGCTCGTCCGCGTACTCGGTGTGGACGGGGTCGGGGCCGCCCTCGCGCTGCGAGACCAGCTCCAGCCGGTGCTCGGCGGCCCGGCCCTTGGCCTGGTTCAGGAGGCCGTTGGCGAGGTGGACCACCTGGGGGGTGGAGCGGTAGTCGCGGACCAGCTTGACCACGGTGGCCTGCGGGTAGCGGGTGCGGAAGTTCAGCAGGTGGTCGGGGGTGGCGCCGGTGAAGGAGTAGATGGTCTGGCTGGCGTCACCGACGACGCAGAGGCTGTCGCGCTCGCCGAGCCACAGGTCCAGCAGCCGCTGCTGGAGCGGGCTGACGTCCTGGTACTCGTCGACGACGAAGTGCTGGTACTGGGTGCGGATCTGCTCGGCGATGTCGTGGCGGTCCTGGAGGATGCCGACGGTCAGGAGCAGCACGTCCTCGAAGTCGATCATGCCGCGGTCGCGCTTGAGCTGTTCGTACGTCCCGTAGATCTGGGCGATCTCGGCCAGGTCGCGGGGGGCCTCGCGGCCCGCCTTGAGGGCGGCCACCGGGTAGTCGGCGGGCACGGTCTGGGTGACCTTCGCCCATTCGATCTCGCCCGTGACGTCACGCAGCTCGTTGCGGTCGAGGCGGATGCGGCAGCGCGCGCCCGCCTCGGCGACGAACTGGATCTTCCGCTCCAGCAGGCGGGGCACCTCGCCGCCGACCGCCTTGGGCCAGAAGTACTGGAGCTGGCGCAGGGCGGCGGAGTGGAAGGTACGGGCCTGGACCCCGCCCGCGCCCAGGGTGCGCAGGCGTCCGCGCATCTCGCCCGCGGCGCGGTTGGTGAAGGTGACGGCCAGCACACTGGCCGGCATCAGCTGCCCGGACCGGACGCCGTAGGCGATGCGGTGGGTGATCGCGCGGGTCTTGCCGGTGCCGGCGCCCGCCAGCACGCACACCGGCCCGCGCAGGGTCGTCGCGACCTCGCGCTGCTCCGGGTCGAGGCCCAGGAGCACCGCGTCGGCCGAGTCGGCTGAGTCCGGGCCACCCGGGAACGATGAGGAGTGCGTTGCTGATGTCACCCCGCCATGCTGCCAGGTCCCGTGAGCCGGACGGGAAAATTGTCCACAGGCGGAACGAATCAGTCGTATCAGTCACACCGGGTGCGTGGGGCCGACCGTACGGGAATGGCCGCCGGGTCCCGTACGTTCGAGTACTCGGACCACCGAGCCCTCACGAAGGAGAGCGCAGCATGCAGGACACGGGCACCGTCACGATGTACAGCACGACCTGGTGCGGCTACTGCCGTCGGCTGAAGACCCAGCTGGACCGGGAAGGCATCGCGTACAACGAGATCAACATCGAGCTCGACCCGGAGTCCGCCGCGTTCGTGGAGAAGGCCAACGGCGGCAACCAGACGGTTCCCACCGTGCTCGTGAAGTCCGCCGGGGGCAGCGAGTCCGTCATGACCAACCCGAGCCTGGCCCAGGTCAAGCAGGCCCTCGCCGTCTGATCGGACGCGAGGACCGGGCGAGACCCGAGCACAGCGGAGGGCCCCCGCCGAGGCGGGGGCCCTCCGCTGTGTCACGGGGCGGGGAAGTGACGAAGGTTACGCGGCGGCCTTCGGCAGCGGCTCGCCGTACCAGAGCTCGACCAGCCGGGCGGCGATGGAGATCCCCGACGGGGGCAGCACCTCGCCCGACGCGAACGCCGCGCGCAGCTCCTCGCGGGAGAACCAGCGGGCCTCCTCGATCTCCTCGCCGTCCACCGTGATCTCCGAGGTGGTGGCGCGGGCCGTGAAGCCCAGCATCAGGCTGTACGGGAAGGGCCACGGCTGGCTGGCCACGTACTCGACCTCGCCGACGCGGACGCCCGCCTCCTCCCACACCTCGCGGACGACGGACTGCTCTATCGACTCGCCCGGCTCCACGAACCCCGCCAGCGTGGAGAAGCGGCCCTCCGGCCAGTGCACCTGGCGGCCGAGCAGCGCACGGTCGTGCTCGTCCGTGACCAGCATGATCACGGCCGGGTCGGTGCGCGGGTAGTGCTCGGCGCCGCAGCCCGGGCAGCGGCGGATGTGCCCGGCGGCCGCGACCACGGTGCGCTCGCCGCAGCGCGAGCAGAAGCGGTGCATCCGCTGCCAGTTCTCCAGCGCGACCGCGTGCACCATCAGCCCGGCGTCGCGCGGGGACAGCAGCAGTCCGGCCTCGCGCAGGCCGGCCGGACGGGCCGACTGGTCCATGCGGCCCGGCAACGCGTCCTTCTGCAGCGCGAAGTACCGTACGCCGTCCTCGTCGGTGCCCAGGAAGTAGCGGTGGGTCTCGGTGACCGGGGCCTCGAAGGCCGGGGTCATCACGATGCCCGTACCGCCGTCGGGGGTGTCGTCGATCAGGACCTGGCCGCCGGACACGACGAAGACACGGGTCGTCGGGTGGCTCCAGGCCGCGGCCAGCCACGCCTCGTCGAGGCGGTGGTGCGCGGCGCGGTCGATCCCGCTGGGCGCGGCGAGCGAGAGAGGGCGCTCGGTCAGAGGGCGCTCGGTATGGGTGCTCACAGGTACTTCCAACTCCCCCGGTGGGTGGGACAGGCAGGCTCGGTACGGCGGGTGTGTGCGTCGGGTGTCAGGCGGTGGTCCGGTGGTGGGCGGCCAGGTCCCCCCAGAGGTAGGCGGTCGTCTCGACGCCCTTGAGCAGCAGGTCCAGCTCGACCTTCTCGTTCGGTGCGTGCCAGCCGTCGGACGGTACCGAGATGCCGAGGAAGAGGACGGGTGCGTCCAGGACGTCCTGGAGGTCCGCCGCGGGGCCGGATCCGCCCTCCCGCGTGAAGCGGATCTTCTGGCCGAAGGCGCGGCCCATGGAGCGGACGACCGACTGCAGGGCCGGGTGGTCCAGCGGGGTCAGGCACGGGCGGGTCGGTGCTCCGAAGGTGATGGAATGGCGGATCCCGTCCGGGACCGCGGCCGCGACCCAGTCCCTGACGGCCGCCTCGACCTCGTAGGGGTCCTGCCCGGACACCAGGCGGAACGAGAGCTTCAGGTGGGCGGAGGCGGGCACGATGGTCTTGCCGCCGGGGCCCTGGTAGCCGCCGCCGATGCCGTTGACCTCGGCCGTGGGGCGGGCCCAGACGCGTTCCAGGGTGGAGTACCCGGCCTCGCCCGCGGCCGCGTGGGACTTGGCCGTACGCAGCCACTCGGACTCGTCGAAGGGCAGCTCGGCGATGAGCGCGCGCTCCGCGTCGGTGAGCTCGGCGATGTTGTCGTAGAAGCCGGGGATCGTGACCCGGCCGTCGGCGTCGTGCAGGGCGGCGACCAGCCGGGCGGCGGCGGTGGCCGGGTTGGGCACGGCCCCGCCGAAGGCGCCGGAGTGGATGTCCTGGTCCGGGCCGTGGAAGTCGATCTCGCAGTCGGCTACGCCGCGCATGCCGGTGCAGACGGTGGGGGTGGTCTCGGACCACATGCCGGTGTCGGAGACGATCACGACGTCCGCGGCGAGCTCGGCGGCACGGTCCTCGACGAGGGCCCGGAAGTTCGGGGAGCCGGACTCCTCCTCGCCCTCGATGAGGAGCTTGAGGTGCACGGCGGGCGCGGCCGCGCCGGTGGCCGCCAGGTGGGCCCGTACCCCGAGGGTGTGGAAGAAGACCTGCCCCTTGTCGTCGGCGGCGCCCCGCGCGTACATGCGGCCGCCCTGGACCACCGGCTCGAACGGGTCGGTGTGCCAGCCGTCGGCGACGGCGGCGGGCTGTACGTCGTGGTGCCCGTAGACGAGGACGGTCGGGGCGTGCGGGTCCTCGCTCGGCCAGTGCGCGAAGACGGCGGGCGCGCCGGGGGTCTCCCAGACCTCGGCGACCGGGAAGCCGGTCTCCTTGAGCTTGGCCGCGAGCCATTCGGCGCTGCGGCGTACGTCGTCCGCGTGCTCGGGCTGGGCCGAGACGGAGGGGATGCGCAGCCACTCGGCGAGGTCGTCGAGGAAGGCGGCGCGGTGGGTGTCGATGTACGTGCGGACGACGCTGTCCGGCGGGGTGTCGCTCATGCCCACGAGCCTAGCCGTCCGCCTGATGGTCACCGTCCGGGTCCGGTTCGCCTTGGAGGATCCGCTCAAGGCGGGCGCGGTCCGGGAGGTTCCGGGGGCGGATCACGCGGCCGCTGCGGACGTGCAGGAAGGCGGCGGAGACCCGGTCGAGCGGGGTGTTCGTGGCCTCGGCCCAGGCCACGCGGTAGACGGCGAGCTGGAGGGGATCGGCCTCGGTGGTCCGGCCGGTCTTCCAGTCGACGATCTCGTACGAACCGTCCGCGTTGCGGTAGACGGCGTCGATCCGGCCGCGGACGACCCGGCCGGCGAGGGTGAGCTGGACCGGGGCCTCCATGCGGTGGGGGGGCCGGTCCGCGTACGGGCTGCGCTCGAAGGCGGCCTTGAGGGAGTCGAGGTCGGCCTCGTCGGCGATCTCCTGGTCGGAGCCGGCGCCGGGGAGGTCCGCGACGGGGTCGAGGACGTCGAGGAACGGCAGCGGCAGCTCGTCGAAACGGGACTCGACCCAGGCGTGGAAGCGGGTGCCCTGGCGGGCGGCGGGCTGCGGGGGCCGCGGCATGGGGCGGGCGACGTCGCGTACGAAGCCCTGCTCGTCGGCGGCGAGCCGGAGCAGCTGGCTGGCGGACAGGGCGGAGGGCAGCTCGACGTCCCGGACGGCCGCGCGGGCACGGCGGAGCTCGCCTTCGAGGGCGTCGAGGTCGCGGTCCCAGGAGGCGACCGTGCGGGCCTCTTCGCCTCCGGCGGGGATGCCGGGGGCGGCCGCCCCCGGGCGCGGGGCCCGCGCGACCGCGGCTGCGGGCGGGGCCCCGGCCCATGCCTCGGCCGCCCAGGGGTCGTCGAAGTCCGGCCCGGCGGGGTGCCGGGCCGGGCCCGCCCAGGCTTCGCCGGACCAGAGGTCGTCGGGCTCCGGCTCGGCGCCGTCGGCCCGGACCGGAACGCCGGACGCGGAACGCCCGGTGCCATCGGCGGGGGCCACGGGCTCGGGGGCCCAAGGGGCGTCGGCCGGCGGGTCCGGTTCCCAGGGGTCTTCGGACGGCCACGGCTCCTCGCAGTCCGGGGGCCAGAGGTAGGCCTCGTCCTCCGGCGGGGGCGGGGCCGCGAGGTAGGACTCGACCAGGGCGGCCGCCGCGCGGCGCAGGGTGAGGGAGTACGGGTCGAGCGGCAGGGGCCAGGAGTGGTCCGCGGCGGACTCGCCGGACAGCGCCGGGTTCTCGGCGGCGGGGTCGGGCTCGTCCGCCCAGGCCTCGATCTCGCCGAAACCGGCCACGCAGTGCTCGTACAGCGCGCGCAGGAACGACGACGGGCCCCGGCGCTTCTTCTGGCTCGGGCCCCACCAGTGGCCGGAGGCCAGCAGCAGGGAGCGCGGCCGGGTGAAGGTCACGTAGCCGAGGCGGAGCTCCTCCACCGACTTGTGGTCCTTGAGCGCGGCCTTGAAGGCCTTCAGGCCCGCCGAGGTCCAGGCCGGGTCCCCGGGCAGGGTGGGGGCGTCGCCGCGCAGCGCGTACGGGAGCACCTTCGCGTACGAGGTCCAGGCCTCCGGCGGCTTCTCCTTCGGGAAGGCGCCCGCGCACAGGTCCGGGACCACCACCACGTCCCACTCCAGGCCCTTGGACTTGTGGGCGGTGAGCACCTTGACGGTGTTCTCGCCGCCGGGCAGCGCGTGGTCGAGGCCCTTCTCGTACTGGGCGGCCGTGCGCAGGAACGCCAGGAAGGCCAGCAGCGTGGCCTCGCCGTCCAGGGCGGCGAATCCGGCGGCCACGTCCATGAAGTTCGACAGCGTCTCGCGGCGGCGGGCCGCCAGCGCGTGCGGGGAGGCCGACAGCTCGACCTCCAGGCCGGTGGCGCTCAGCACCCGGTGCAGGACGTCCATCAGCGGGTCGGCGAGGGAGCGCCGCAGGTCGCGCAGTTCCTGGGCGAGGTGCGCGAAGCGGACCCGGGCCTCCGCCGAGAAGGGCAGGTCGTCCGGTGCCTGTCCGGCGCCGTCGAGGAAGGTCTCCAGGGCGTCGGCCAGCGACACGATCTCCGCCGGGTCCACGCCCTCCACGGCGGCCGCGAGCCGTTCGTCCGGGTCGGAACCGGCGGGCGCGCGGCCCACCAGCAGCCGTGCCCGGCGGCCCAGCAGGGCCAGGTCGCGCGCGCCGATCCGCCAGCGCGGGCCGATCAGGAGCCGGACGAGGGAGGCATTGGCGCCGGGGTCCTGGAGGACCTCGCAGACGGCGACGAGGTCGGCGACCTCGGGCAGGTGCAGCAGCCCGGAGAGGCCGACGACCTCCACCGGCACGTCCCGGTCCACCAGCACGGCCTGGATCTGCGCGAAGTCCCCGGCGGACCGGCACAGTACGGCGATCTCGCGCGGCTCCGTCCCGGTGCGGACCAGGTGGGCGACGGAGTCGGCGAGCCAGTCGAGCTCCTGCGCGTGGGTCTCCAGCAGGGCGCAGCGGACCTGTCCGGCGGCCTCCGCGCCCGGCGCCGGGCGCAGGGCCTCCACGCCCTCGTGCATGGCGCGCAGCGGCGCGGCGAGGCCGTTGGCCAGGTCGAGCAGGCGGCCGCCGCTGCGCCGGTTCTCGCTGAGGGAGAGCCGGGTGGCGGGGCTGCCGTCGGCGTGCGGGAAGTGCTCGGGGAAGTCGTCGAGGTTGGCGACGGAGGCGCCGCGCCAGCCGTAGATCGCCTGGCAGGGGTCGCCGACGGCGGTCACGGCGTGGCCGGAGCCCGCGCCGAAGAGGCCGGACAGGAGCAGCCGCTGGGCGACGGAGGTGTCCTGGTACTCGTCGAGCAGCACCACCCGGAACTCCTCGCGCAGCAGTGCCCCCACCTCGGGCCGGGTGGTGGCGAGCCGCGCCGAGAGGGCTATCTGGTCGCTGAAGTCGAAGAGGTCGCGGGAGCGTTTGGCGGCGCGGTAGCGGACGACCAGTTCCAGCAGTTCGAGGCGGCCGCGCACGGCCTCCGGGACCTTGCGGAGGTCCTCGTTGGTGAGCTTGGTGCCGGAGAGGGTGTCCAGCAGGCCGGTGTCGTGGGCGCGCAGGGCGTCCGGGTCGACCAGGTGCTCGGAGAGCTCGGCGTCGAGCGCGAGGAGATCGCCGACCAGGTCGGGGACCGACTTGGTGAGCGAGGGGTACGGGCCGGGGGCCTCCCGCAGCACCTTCGCGGCGAGCTGGAAGCGGGTGGCGTCGGCGAGCAGCCGGGAGCTGGGCTCCAGGCCGATGCGCAGGCCGTGGTCCTTCAGGAGCTGCCCGGCGAAGGCGTGGTAGGTGGAGATGCGGGGCTCGCCGCCGACCGCGTCCGCGTCGGCCGGGGAGGGGTCCGGGTCGGTGATCCCGGCCCGCGCCAGGGCCGTGCGTACGCGCTCGGACAGTTCACCGGCGGCCTTGTTGGTGAAGGTCAGGCCGAGCACCTGCTCGGGGGCCACCGCCCCGGTGCCGACGAGCCAGACGACACGGGCGGCCATGACGGTGGTCTTGCCGGATCCGGCACCCGCGACGACGACCTGCGGGGCGGGCGGGGCGGTGACACAGGCCATCTGCTCGGGCGTGAAGGGGATCCCGAGGAGCTCCTTGAGCTGCTCGGGGTCGGAGAGGGCGGGCGGACGCGCGGGCACGTAAAAAGGCTAGCCGCCCCCACCGACAGCCCCGACCGCACCGGCCCACCGCCCTGGCCGACCGCACCGGCCGCCGGGCTCACTCGACGGTCTGGCGGCCCTCCGGGCGGGCGCTGCACGAGCTGCGGAAGGTGCAGTGGTCGCAGTGGCGGCCGGCGGCGGGCGCGAACCGTTCGTCCAGGACCCGGCCCGCGGCGGTGGCCAGCAGGTCTCCGACCCACTCCCCGTCGAGGGGCTGCTGGGCCTGGACCTTGGGGACGGCGTCGCCGCCCTCGCGCTGCGCGGCGCCCTGGCGGAGCTGGACGAGCTCGGCGCCGCCGGGCGCGGGGCGCAGGCCGTCGAAGACCTCGTCGACGGCGCCTTCGCGCACGGCGAGCTGGTAGACGGCGAGCTGGGGGTGGCGGGCGACCTCGTCCTTGGTGGGCGCGGACTTCCCGGTCTTGAAGTCGACGACGTACGCGCGCCCCTGCGGGTCCGCCTCGACCCGGTCCATGGAACCGCGGATGCGGACGGCGACCTCGCCGGCCTCGAGGGTGACGTCGAACTCGTGCTCCGTGGCCACGGCCTCGCGGCCCCCGCGGTCCGTGGTGTGCCAGCGCAGGAAGCGCTCCAGGGCGGCGCGGGCGTTGTCCTTCTCCTGGCGGGACTTCCAGGGGGCGTCGAAGGCGAGGGCGTCCCACACCGAGTCGAGGCGTTCCATGAGGACGGCCAGGTCGGCGGGGGTACGGCCGGAGGCGACCTCGTCGGCGAGGACGTGGACGACGTTGCCGAAGCCCTGGGCGGCGGTGGAAGGGGTGTCGGCCTTGACCTCGCGGCCGAGGAACCACTGGAGGGAGCAGGTGTTGGCGAGCTGCTCCAGGGCGCTGCCGGACAGCGCGACGGGCCGGTCCCGGTCGCGGAGCGGGACGCTGCTGCGGGTGGGCTCGTACAGGCCCCACCAGCGCTGCGGGTGCGCGGCGGGGACGAGCGGGCGGTCCTCGTCGTCGGTGAGCGCGGCGAGGCGGGCGAGGCGGCGGGCGGCCGCGTCGCGCAGGGCGGGTGAGGCGTCGGGGTCGACGGTGGTGGCGCGCAGCTCGGCGACGAGCGCGGCGACGGCGAGGGGGCGGCGGGGGCGGCCGGTGACGTCGCGCGGGGGGACGCCGAGCTCGGTGAGGAAGCGGGAGGGCTGGTCGCCGTCGTCGGCGGGGGCCTTGACGGCGGTGACGACGAGGCGGTCGCGGGCGCGGGTGGCGGCGACGTAGAAGAGCCGGCGCTCCTCGGCGAGCAGGGCGCCGGGGGTGAGGGGTTCGGCGAGGCCGTCGAGGCCGATGCGGTCGGCCTCCAGGAGGGAGCCGCGGCGCCGGAGGTCGGGCCACAGGCCCTCCTGGACACCGGCGACGACGACGAGGGACCACTCCAGTCCCTTGGAGCGGTGGGCGGTCATCAGCCGGACGGCGTCGGAGCGGGTGGCGCGGGCCGTCAACGTGTCGGCGGCGATGTCCTCCGCCTCCAGTTGTTCGAGGAAGTTGAGCGCGCCGCTGCCGCCGGTGCGGTCCTCGGCGCGGGCGGCGGTGTCGAAGAGGGCGCAGACGGCGTCGAGGTCGCGGTCGGCGTTGCGGCCGGCCGCGCCGCCGCGGCGGGCGCTGCGCTCCAGGCGCTGCGGCCAGGGCGTGCCGTCCCAGAGGACCCAGAGGGCCTCCTCGGCGGTGCCGCCGCCCTGGAGCAGCTCACGGGCCTTGCGCAGGAGCAGGCCGAGGCGTTGCGCGCCGCGGGCGTAGGCGGGGTCGTGCGCGGTGAGCCGTTCCGGCTCGGCGAGGGCGCGGGCGAGCAGTACGTCGGAGGGCGCGGGCACCTTGACGCCCGCGGCGCGCTCCTCGTCGCGCAGGGCGCGGCCGAGACGGCGCAGGTCGGCGGCGTCCATCCCGCCGAGGGGGGAGGCGAGCAGGGTGACGGCGGCCTCGACGCCGACGCCTCCGGCCGCCTCGCCTCCGGCGGGGTCGGCCGGGCTCGCGGGGTCGGGACCCGGGCCGGCTTCGACGGCGTCGGGCTCGCCTCCGGCGCGGTCACCGGCGCCCGGCTCGGCCTGTCCCTGCGGGTCGGCCGGGACCGGGTCGGCCGGTCCCTGCTCGGCCGTGTCGGCCTGGTCCCGCGGGCCGGGCTCGGCGGCCGGCGACGCGTCGGCGGACCCGGTCGTCGGGGCCTCGGCCGCGTCGGCAGAGCTCGCCTCGTCGGCAGGAACCGGGGCGGCGGGGTCGGCGGCGGGGTCGGCGGCGGCCTCGGGGCTCGGCTCCGCGGCGGCGTCGGCCGCGGCATCGGCCCGCGCCTCGGCGACGGCCGGGGCCGGGGCCGGTTCGTGTTCGGCCGAGGTGGCCGAGACGCGCAGGGCCGTCAGGAGGGGGGAGACCGCCGGTTCGTGGCGCAGGGGGGTGTCCGCGCCGTCCGTTTCGACCGGGACTCCCGCCGAGATCAGGGCGCGGCGCATCGCCGGGAGGGTGCGGCCTCCCGCGCGGACCAGGACGGCCATGTCCTGCCAGGGCACCCCGTCCTCCAGGTGGGCCCGGCGCAGGATGTCGGCGATGTTGTCCAGCTCGGCGCCCGCCGTCGGGTACGTGAAGACCTCCACCCGCCCGCCCTCCCGCACCGGCGCGAGGTTCCGGTGGGCGCGCACCGCCTCGGCCGGCAGGCGCGGGACCGGCATCCGGGTGGTGAGCAGCCGGGTGGCCGCCAGGAGGGCCGCGCCCGAGCGGCGGCCGACGGTGAGGGCCTTGACCCGCGCGCCGGGGAAGGCCGACCCGAAGTCCAGGGTGTTGTTGATGTCGGCGCCGCGGAAGGCGTAGATCGACTGGTCGGGGTCGCCGAAGGCGACCA
The DNA here is from genome assembly GCF_016755875.1 of Streptomyces spororaveus. Lineage (NCBI taxonomy): Bacteria > Bacillati > Actinomycetota > Actinomycetes > Kitasatosporales > Streptomycetaceae > Streptomyces > Streptomyces spororaveus. The sequence continues at coordinate 3,217,367 of NZ_BNED01000005.1, forward strand.
GGGTGCCGCCCGGGCCGGTCAGGGCGCGCAGCAGCCTCAGCTGCGAGGCGTCCGTGTCCTGGTACTCGTCGACGAAGATCGCGTCGTAGGCGGAGGCGAGGGACGGCGTGCGCTCCGCGAGGAGCACCGCCCGGTGCAGGAGTTCCGCGTAGTCCAGCGTGCCCTGGATGTCCAGGACGTCCAGGTACTCGGAGAGGAAGGCCGCGGCGGCCTTCCAGTCCGGGCGGCCGATGCGTTCGGCGAACGAGGAGAGGGCCGCCGGGCCCAGGCCCAGCTCGCGGGCGCGCGCCAGGACCGCACGGACCTCGTCGGCGAAGCCGCGTGTGGTCAGCGCGGCCCGCAGGTCGTCCGGCCAGCGGATGGAGCGGATCCGGCGCTGGCCCTCCAGGAGGGTGCGGACCATCACGTCCTGCTCGGGGCCGGACAGCAGCCGCAGCGGGTCGGCGAAGAGGTCGGTGTCCTGGTGGGCGCGGACGAGTCCGTAGCAGAAGGAGTGGAAGGTGGTGGCCTGCGGAGCACGTGCGCCGCCGAGGCGCAGGGCGGCCCGGTCGCGCAGTTCCACCGCCGCCTTGCGGCTGAAGGTCAGGATGAGGATCCGGGCGGGGTCGGTGCCCGCTTCCACCCGCTGGGCGACGGCTTCGACCAGCGTGGTCGTCTTCCCGGTGCCCGGTCCGGCGAGGACCAGCAGCGGTCCGCCGGTGTGCTCAACCACCGCCCGCTGGGCTGCGTCCAGCTCAGGGGGATCCACCCGTTCCGGCCCGGTGCGCACGAGGCGGTACGCGTCGGGGGTCCGCGTATGCCGTCGCTCGGTGCGGTCGGAGGAAGAGGTGATCACGTGGGGTGCCGGTCCTGGTGCGTCTGCGGAGTGTGGCGGTGCTGCCGTGACGGCTCGCGCGGTGTCCGTCGCGGAAGCCGAAGAGGCAACGCTACGGCAACCGGCCGACGCCGCGCAGTCCCCCCGGGTACGCCGGACGGACGTTCGGGCCGTCGTCCGATCGCCCGTCCGGGCCGCGCATGGCCGAAGCTGTCAGATGTGAGCCTCGTCGCGTGTGCCGTCCTGTCCGCCATCCGGTCCGGGGGACCCGTCCCAGCGCGCCCGGCGCATGTCCAGCCGCGGCTCGCCGCCCGCCGTCAGGCGCAGCGGGGTGGCCTCGGTCCGGTAGTGCTCCAGGGCGCGGAGCTCGTGGCCGGGCAGGGGCAGGCCGTCCGCGCGGACCACGCGCCACCAGGGCACGGCTCCCCCGTACAGGGCCATGACACGCCCGACCTGGCGCGGTCCTCCCTCGCCGAGCCACTCGGCGACGTCGCCGTATGTCATCACCCGGCCGGGCGGAATACGCTCGGCCACCTCCAGTACCCGCTCCGCGTACGCGGGCAGCTCCTCACTCATTCAGCACATGGTGCAGCACGTCGGCCGCGCTCGGGCGGAAGTCTCGCTTCCGCACCGGCTCGCACCCTGATGCCCCGCCGGCGGGTCGGTCCGTGCCACCATCTTCCGGGCGGTGACTGGTGATACGTGATCAAGAAGAGACGGATGTGACGACGAAGGAGCAGGGTGTGAGCCCTCCGGACGGCGCGGCGACCGACGACGGCGCACGCCCTGACGACGGCCGCGCCGCCCGCCCCGAACCCGTCCCCGAGCCCCGTCCGGAGCCCCCGCGCCCCGACGGCCGGACCGACCGGAACGGCGAGGCCAGGGCCAGGGCCAAGACCACGAAGGCGAAGGCCAAGGCGAAGGCGGCCGAAGGCGGAGCCGGGACCGAGGCCGGTGCCGGGACCGAGGCCGGGGCCGAGGGCCCGCACGGCCACGCCGCCACGGACGCCGACCGGGTCGAGGTCGACGAACCGCTGCTCGCCGCCCGCGTGCACCGGCCGTCCGACCTCGTACGCCTGCTCGTCGGCATCCTCGGCATCGCCGTCCTCCTCGCCATCGCCGCCTTCGCCCACGGCACCACCGTGGGTCTGGAGGAGGACATCAGCAAGGGCACCGGACAGGCACCCGCCCTGCTGATCAAGGTCGCCGCACTGGTGTCCAGCATCGCGGTGCTGCTGCTGCCCGTCGCCTTCGCCATCGAACGGCTGATCAAACGCGACGGGCTGCGCATCGCCGACGGCGTGCTCGCCGCCGTCCTCGCGCACGGCGTCACCCTCGCCACCGACCTGTGGGTCTCACAGGCCGCCCCCGAAACCATCCAGGACGCCCTCACCCGCCCCGCGGCCGGCGGCACCCTCACCGATCCGGTGCACGGCTACCTCGCGCCCGTGATCGCGTACATGACCGCGGTCGGCATGACCCGCAGGCCCCACTGGCGCGTTGCCCTCTGGATGGTCCTGCTGCTCAACGCCTTCGCCATGCTGGTGAACGGCTACACCACCCCCTTCTCGATCATCCTCACCGTGCTGATCGGCTGGAGCGTCGCCTACGGCACCCTCTACGCCGTCGGCTCGCCCAACGTGCGCCCCACCGGGCAGCACCTCCTCGCCGGACTCCGCCGGGTCGGCTTCCAGCCGGTCAGCGCGATGCGCGCCGAGATGCCCGAGGGCCCCGAGCCCTCCGAGGCCAACGACCGCGGGCGGCGCTACCACGTGACCCTGGAGGACGGGCCGCCGCTCGACGTCACGATCGTCGACCGCGAGCAGCAGGCCCACGGCTTCTTCTACCGGGTCTGGCGCCGGCTCACCCTGCGGGGCATCACCACCGGGCGCAGCCTCCAGTCGCTGCGCCAGGCGCTGGAGCAGGAGGCGCTCCTCGCGTACGCGGCCATCGCGGCCGGGGCGAACGCGCCGAAGCTGATCGCCACGTCCGAGCTCGGTCCGGACGCCGTGATGCTCGTGTACGAACACCTGGACGTCCGGGCCCTCGACGCGCTCGCCGACGAGGAGATCACCGACGAGCTGATCCACCACACGTGGGAGCAGGTACGGGCCCTCCAGTCGCGGCGGATCGCCCACCGGCGGCTGACCGGGGACGCCCTCGTGGTGGATCGTTCCGGCAATGTCATCCTCACCGACCTGCGCGGCGGTGAGATCGCGGCGGGTGACCTGGTGCTCCGGATGGACATCGCCCAGCTGCTGACCACGCTCGGCCTGCGGGTCGGTGCGGAGCGCGCGGTGGCCTCGGCCGTGTCGGTGCTCGGCCCGGACGCGGTGGCGGACTGCCTGCCGCTGCTCCAGCCGATCGCGCTGAGCCGGTCCACCCGGGCGACGCTGCGCAAGCTGGCCCGGGAGCGGGCGGAGCGGCAGCGGGAGGCCGTACTGGAGTCCTCGCGGGCGGCGAAGGCGGCGCGCGAGGCGGAGTCCGCGGCCTCCTCGACCCCGGTCTCCGCCTCGGCGGCCGCCGACCGCAAGGCCGAGAAGAAGGCCCTGGAGGACGCCCTGGACGGGGCCCGCGAGGAGGATCTGCTGACCCAGATCCGCCACCAGGTGCTGCTGATCCGCCCGCAGGCGCCGGTGGAGCCGGCCCGGCTGGAGCGGATCCGGCCGCGGACGCTCGTCTCGTTCATCGCGGGCGCCTTCGGTTTGTACTTCCTGCTCACGCAGCTCGCCCACGTGGACTTCGCGACGATCATCGCCGAGGCGGAGTGGGGCTGGGTCGGGGCGGCGCTCGCCTTCTCGGCACTGACCTACTTCGCGGCGGCGATGAGCCTGCTGGGCTTCGTTCCGGAGCGGGTGCCGTTCCTGCGGACCGTGATCGCGCAGGTGGCCGGGTCGTTCGTGAAGCTGGTGGCCCCGGCGGCCGTCGGCGGTGTCGCGCTGAACACCCGGTTCCTCCAGCGGGCGGGGGTCCGGCCGGGGCTGGCGGTCGCGAGCGTGGGCGCCTCCCAGCTGTTCGGGCTGGCCAGCCACATCGTGCTGCTGCTGTCCTTCGGCTATCTGACCGGGACCGAGAAGACGCCGGAGATGACCCCGTCCCGAGCCGTCATCGCGGGTCTGCTGACGGTGGCCGTACTGGTCCTGGTGGTGACGGCCGTCCCGTTCCTGCGGAAGTTCGTGGTGACCCGGGTACGGGCGCTGTTCGCGGGCGTGGTGCCGCGCATGCTGGACGTGCTCCAGCGGCCGAAGAAGCTGCTGACCGGCATCGGCGGGATGCTGCTGCTGACCGGCTGCTTCGTGATGTGCCTGGACGCGTCGATCCGCGCCTTCGGGGGCGGCGAGGCCATCAGCTACGCGAGCATCGCCGTGGTGTTCCTGGCGGGCAACGCGCTGGGCTCGGCGGCTCCGACGCCGGGCGGTATGGGCGCGGTGGAGACCACCCTGACCCTCGGTCTGATCGCGGCGGGGCTGGAGAAGGAGGTCGCCTTCTCGGCGGTCCTGCTGTTCCGCCTGATGACCTTCTGGCTGCCGGTGCTGCCGGGGTGGATCTCGTTCAACTTCCTGACCCGCAAGGAAGCCATCTAGCCTCCTGCCCGGCTGTCGGAGGCGGGTGGCAGCATGCGTCCATGAGTGAAGACCAGGACAGCTGTTGCCCGTTCGACGATCCGGCCGCGGTGCTGCGCGCCGACCGGGCGGCCCTGCGGGGTGGGGCCGCCGGTGAAGGGGGCGTCGGGCGGGAGGTGTTCACGCAGGCCGAAGCCGTCTTCGGGCGGGCCGGCGTGGGACGCGCCGAGTTCGCCTCCTGGCTGCACTTCGCCGCGACCGTGCTCGGGCACCACGACTACGCCGCCCGCGTCGCCGAGGCCGAACCGGGGCTGCCCTGGCGGACGGTGTGGGCCTGGTGGCGGCCCGTCGGCGCCTATGCGGCGGAGCCGAACCTCAGCGGGGACCACTGCGCCGAGGTGTACGACCTCGACGGGGGCGCGGCCGTCAAGGTGTGGGCCCTGTGGTGCGAGGGCGCCTGGTTCGACCTGGACACGGGACGGCGGCTGCCCGCACCGGCCGACGGTGAGGCCGTGGAGCGGGACGTCGAGGAGCCGGACGGGCCCTGGCTGTTCGACATGGAGGAGGACGGGGGCTGGGCGCTGAACTGCCCCGGCACCTGGGAGGAGCCGGTCGTCCTCGGCGGCGGTCGCCACCTCTACGTGGAGGACCGCGGGGTCGTGGTGGTGGAGGAGAACGCCGCCGCGCTCGCCGGCTGGCCCCGGGGCGGCGCCGACACCGACTCCTGGGAATCCGCCGGGGACACCCCGTGGTTCCGCCCGGGCACGCGCGGCTCCGGTCCGCTCACCGCGGCCGGGCTCGCCCGGACCTTCGGCGACGCGTGGGTCACCCGGGTCCCCGGTGACAAGCTCCCGGACGCACTGGAGCACCCGGCCACCCGGGAGTTCCTGAGCGAGGTCGGACTGCCGCGCCACTGGGCCGCGGGCAACAGCTCGTTCGAGGCCGCCCCGGAGCTGCTGCGGCCGCTGACCGCGCGGACCCCGGAGGCGGGCGACGAAAACCTCCTGCACCTGGGGACCTTCGACTTCGGGTACACGGACCCGGGCCTGGTGGGCGTCCACCGCGTCACCGGAGCGGTGCACATGTACCAGGAGTCCGTCATCCCGCTGGCCCGGGACGTGGCGGCCTTCGTCGGGCTTCTCGAGGGCGTGCGCCGGTACATGGGCGCCTGCTGGTCCCCGTATCCGGCCGAGGACGGCATCGGGGACTTCCGCAGGGCGATGGAGGACCTGGATCCCGAGGCCCTGGCCGACGGCTCCCCCGCCGCCGAGACCTGGGAGCACCTGTTCGCCGCGATCACGGAGCTGAGCGTGTACGGCTACTGATGTGCGGGCGGGCCCGCCCCCCGTTCGGGTCAGCGCGCGGGCGGGCTCGCGGTGGGGCGCACAGGATGGGGACATGCCGACACACGCCTGGCGGGTCACCGCCGCCGCCACGCTAGCCGCCGGGATGCTCGCCACGGCCGCCTGCTCCGGTGACGGCGACGGGAAGAAGACGACGGCCGACGGCACCCCGGAGGTCAAGCCCCTGAAGTGGGGTGACTGCGAGGCCCCGACCGCCGCGCAGGGCGGTGGTCAGGCCCCGCCCAAGGACTGGCAGTGCGCCACCCTCGACGTCCCGCTCGACTACGCGAAGCCCGAGGGCGAGACGGTCCCGATCGCCCTGATCCGGGCCAAGGCACGGGACCAGAAGAACCGGCTGGGCTCGCTGGTCTTCAACTTCGGCGGCCCCGGCGGCTCCGGGATCAGTACGCTGCCGGGCGCCGCGAAGGAGTACGAGGCCCTGCGCGCCCGGTACGACCTGGTGAGCTTCGACCCGCGCGGGGTGGGCGGCAGTGATCCGGTCCTGTGCGAGAACGACAAGCAGCTGGACCAGTACTTCAGCGAGGACTCCTCCCCCGAGACGCCGGAGGAGGAGAAGGCCTTCGTCGAGAACATCCGCGCGTACCAGGAGGCCTGCAAGAAGAACTCCGCCAGGCTGCTCCCCCACGTCGGCACCGAGAACGCCGCCCGCGACCTGGACCGCATCCGGCAGGCCCTGGGCGACGAGAAGCTGAACTACTTCGGCATCTCCTACGGCACCGAGTTGGGCGGGGTCTACGCCCACCTCTTCCCCAAGAACGTCGGCCGGGCCGTCTTCGACGCCGTCGTGGACCCGACCAAGACCGCCGAGCAGAGCGCCCTGGGCCAGGCCAAGGGCTTCCAGCTCGCCCTCGGCAACTTCGCCCAGGACTGCGTGGACCGCGGTGACGAGTGCCGGCTCCAGGGCAGCACGCCCAAGGAGATCGAGGCCAACATCATCACGCTGCAGAAGGCGTTGGCCGCCAAGCCGATCCCCGGCATCGGGGACCGGATGCTCACCGAGACCCAGGCGACCAACGGCATCGCGCAGGCCCTGTACTCCAAGGAGTTGTGGCCGCTGCTGGAACAGGGCCTCGACGAGGCGGAGGGCGGTCAGGGGCAGCTGCTGATGGCCCTGTCCGACGCGCTCAACGGCCGTGACCAGCAAGGGCGTTACAGCAACATCGGCGCGGCCAACACCGCCATCAACTGCGTAGACGACAAGGAGCGCTACACCCTGGAGCAGACGAAGGCCAAGCTGGCGGAGTTCCGCGCCGCCTCGCCGGTCTTCGGGGACCTCCTCGGCTGGGCCATGATGTCGTGCACCGGCTGGCCGGTCGCCGGCACCTGGGAGACACCCGACGTCTCGGCGCCGGGCTCCGAGCCGATCCTGGTGATCGGCAACACCGGCGACCCGGCCACCCCGTACGAGGGCGCCCACAAGATGGTGGAGCGGCTGGGGCCCGGCGTGGGCGTGGAGCTCACCTACAAGGGCGAGGGGCACGGCGCGTACAACAGCGGCGACCCGTGCGTGCAGAAGGCGGTCAACACCTATCTGCTGGACGGCAAGCCGCCGGCCGACGGCACCGTCTGCACCGCGGCCCCGAACCCGACGGCGCCGCCCGGGACACCGGAGCCGCCGACGCCCGCCTGATCCGGGCCGTGTGCGCGTACGCGTCCGGATCCGCGGCCGGGAACGCCGAAGGGGCCGTACCCCGATCACGGGGTACGGCCCCTTCGTTCACCGCTGGCGGGCCCGGGCCGTGGTTCTAGTAGACCGGCTTCTCGGGCTCGATCTGGTGGACCCAGCCGATCACGCCGCCGCCGACGTGCACCGCGTCCGAGAAGCCCGCGGACTTCAGGACCGCGAGGACTTCCGCACTGCGGACACCCGTCTTGCAATGCAGGACGATGCGCTTGTCCTGCGGCAGGTCCTGGAGGGCGGTGCCCATCAGGAACTCGCCCTTGGGGATCAGCTTCGCGCCGGGGATCGAGACGATCTCGTACTCGTTGACCTCACGGACGTCGATGATCTCGATGGGCTCGTCGGTGTCGATCCACTCCTTGAGCTGCTTGGGAGTGATCGTCGAACCGGCGGCCGCCTCCTGGGCCTCCTCCGACACGACGCCGCAGAAGGCCTCGTAGTCGATGAGCTCGGTGACGGTCGCGTTCGGACCGCAGACCGCGCAGTCGGGGTCCTTGCGGACCTTGACCTGCCGGTACTGCATCTCCAGGGCGTCGTAGATCATCAGGCGGCCGACCAGCGGCTCGCCGACACCCGTGAGGACCTTGATGGCCTCGGTGACCTGGATGGACCCGATGGACGCGCAGAGCACGCCCAGCACGCCGCCCTCGGCGCAGCTCGGGACCATGCCCGGCGGCGGGGGCTCCGGGTAGAGGCAGCGGTAGCACGGGCCGTGCTCGGACCAGAAGACCGAGGCCTGGCCGTCGAAGCGGTAGATCGAGCCCCACACGTACGGCTTGTTCAGCAGCACGCAGGCGTCGTTCACCAGGTAGCGCGTGGCGAAGTTGTCCGTGCCGTCGACGATGAGGTCGTACTGGCTGAAGATCTCCATCACGTTCTCGGCTTCGAGCCGCTCTTCGTGAAGGACCACGTTCACGTACGGGTTGATGCCCAGCACGCTGTCGCGGGCCGACTCGGCCTTGGAACGGCCGATGTCCGCCTGGCTGTGGATGATCTGGCGCTGCAGGTTCGACTCGTCGACCTCGTCGAACTCCACGATGCCGAGCGTGCCGACGCCGGCCGCGGCGAGGTACATGAGGGCGGGCGAACCGAGACCGCCGGCACCCACGGCCAGCACCTTGGCGTTCTTGAGGCGCTTCTGGCCGTCCATCCCGACATCCGGGATGATCAGGTGCCGCGAATACCGACGGACCTCGTCAACGGTGAGCTCAGCTGCTGGCTCGACCAGCGGTGGCAGCGACACGGGCACTCCGAAGATGGGAGCATCCCCGCAGGTGCAGGGAGCGAACTGATGATTGTCCTCCCAGTAACACTGCCACGGCCGTCTTCATTCCAAGACACCCGTCCCGATCCTTGAGACGATTTCGTCCCAGTACGCGGGCATTGAGGCCCACGGGTCGCTGCCGCGCACCCCGAGCCGGTCGGTGAACCAGACCGTACCCGCGCCCTGCCAGCGGGCGACCCGCATCGCCTCCTCCAGGTGCGTGCGCGGCACCCCGTGGACGAGGTGGCAGAACCGCTCCGCCGGATAGTCCGCGGTCCACTCGGCCACCTGTGACCAGCGGTAGTCGGACCAGGCCCCGGAGAAGGTGACCAGCTGGTCGGCGGCCTCGGCGTAGCCCTCGTACGGGTGGGTGCCGTGCCCGAGCACGATCCGCAGGTCCTCGCCGAGGCTCCGCAGCGTGTCCACGACCCGGGACACCGAGGCCAGCTCCGCCTTGCCGGCCGGAGCACCCGCGAGGTAGAAGCCGCCGACCCCGTACCAGTCCCGGAAGCGGTGGGCGTCGGAGATCAGCTCCCCGAAGGACCGCGATCCGTCCCGCATCGCGAGATGGCCGAGGATCATGCCGCCCGCGCGGCGCAGTTTCGCGGCCGCTTCCGTGCAGTGCGGGTCGGGCCGGCCGCCCGGGCCGTCCGCGACGTTGAGCACGGCCCAGTGCAGCGGGGTGCCGGGGCGGGTCAGCTCGGCCCACTCGACGGGGGCGAGCAGCGGGTGCGCGTAGCCGGGGATGCCCAGACCGAGGCGCCCGGCCTCGGTCGAGGCGGCGGTCATGGCCCCCGGCGGCGTCGTCAGATGCGGCACGCCGCCTCCATCCAGATGTCCGCGAGGGATTCCTCCAGGTTGATCCGCGGCCGCCAGCCGAGCCGGTCCCGGGCGGTACGGACGTCCGCCTGCTGCCAGGCTCCGCAGCCGTCCGGGTAGGGGTACGGCTGGGGAGCCGCGGCGGCCATCTGCTCGGCGGTGGCCTCGGAGCGCGGGGAGCCGATGGTGGCGAGTCCGGCGGGGCGGCCGGGGTGCCCGTGCAGCTGCTGGGGTCCGCCGTGCGGGACGTCCAGCTCGTGCAGGGCGCCCCCGTACCCGGCGACCCGGGCCAGGACCGCGGCCGCGTCGCGCAGCCTGACCGCGCGGCCGGTGCCGATGTTGACCACGCCCTGGGCGGCGGACAGCGAGGCGGCGTGCACGGCCCGCGCCACGTCCCGTACGTCGACGAAGTCGCGCTGCACGCCGAGCCCGCTGAGCTTCAGCTCGCCGTCACCGGCCTGCATCGCGCGGCGCATCGCCTCGGCGAGCCGGCCGAGCGGGGATCCGGCGGGGGTGCCCGGGCCGACCGGCGAGAAGATCCGCAGGACCACGGCGTCCAGTCCGGAGCCCAGGACCAGCTCGGTGGCGGCCAGTTTGCTCACCCCGTACGGTCCACCGGGTCTCGGCACGGCGTCCTCGGCCGTGGACGATCCGGGCTGGCTGGGCCCGTACTCGGCGGCGCAGCCCAGCTGCACCAGCCGGGCCCCGCAGCCGCTGCGGCGCAGCGACTCGCAGATCGTCGCGACGGCGACGGTGTTGTGCCGGGTGAGTTCCCGGGCCCCGCCCCGGGTGGCGCCGGCGCAGTTGATGACGACGCCCGGGTGGACGGCGTCGAGGAAGCGGGTGAGCGCACCGGGGCTGCCGGTGGCGAGGTCGAAGCGGACGTCGGCGTCGTCGCCGCGGCCGAGCGCGGTGAGCTGGACGGCGGGGTCGGCGAGCAGCCGGTCGGCGACGTAGCGGCCGAGGTATCCGTTGGCTCCGATCAGCAGCACCCTCATCGCGTGACCCCTTGGTTGGTTGGCTGGCCGGTCATGTCTTTTTCTCCTTGCGGACGGATGGACGGATGGGTGGGGCGGGGTACGGGCAAAGCGCCTCGGCGTCGGCTCCGAAGGTCTGGGGACGTCCCGGGGACGTCAGGGCCGCGCATGTGCGGAGGCGCGGGCCAGGGCGAGTACGGCGTGTACGAGGAGTCCGGCCGCGGCGGCGGTGGCCGCCGCCGGGACGGGGACCAGGGCGAGGGCGAGAGCGGCGCAGATGGGTGCGCGGTGGGCCCCGTGCCGCAGCAGGAGCCGGGTCAGGAACAGCAGCAGGGCGAGGGGCACGGCCACCGGCAGCGGGGCACCGGCGAGTACGGCGGCACCGGCGGCGGCCCCCGTGAACAGGGCGGTGGCCGCCAGCAGCAGCGGACGGGCCCGGTCCGCGAAGTCCTCCAGGGCGCGGCTCCCGTCGAGCCGGGCCCGCGCCCCGGCGGCGAAGGCGACGGCGGCCAGGTGCCCGGGAACGACGGCCAGCGCGAGACCGACCCCGAGGGCGGTGCCGTGCCGGTACACGGCTCCGGCGGCGACGGCCGCGGCCAGCAGGTGCGCCGCGTGGGGGAACCGGCCCGCGGCGGCACGCCCGGGCCACACCAGGGCGGCGGCGACGGCGGCCACGGCCGCGACCCCGGCCCACGCCTGCCCGGCGGCGGCGGCGGAGCAGGCGACGGCGGCGGGCAGCAGCGCCTGGCCGAAGCCGCGGAAGGCGGCCGGGCCGGCCGGGACCAGGGCGGGCGCGGCGGCGGTGACCGCTTCGTGGGGGCTGCGCGCGTACAGCTCCTCGGCGAGCGAGAAGACGTCCCGGTGCCGGAACCGTGCGGCGGTGCGGTCGGTGATGCCGTGGGCCTCCAGCCCGGCGGCGATCTCCAGCGGGTCCACGGCGCGCTCGCACAGCTCCCGGTGCCGGTGCAGCAGGGCCTTGACGGGATCTCCGGCGGACTTCCGCCGGGGCGGCCGGGCAGCCAGCCCGCCGCCCGCCGGTCCGGCCCCGCGGGGGGCCCGTTCAGCCTCGCGCCGGGCGCCTTCGGCGTCGACGGGGGCCGTTCCAGGCTCGCCGGCGTTTAAGGCGCGGGGGTCGACGGTGGTCATACGGCTGCCTCCGGGGACGGCTCCGGGGCGGGGGCCCAGGTCGGGCTGGTCCAGTGGCCGGGCACGCGGGCCTCCGGGGGCCGGGCGAACGGAACCTCGCCGTCCGGTCGCACGGAGCCCTTGGCCAGCAGGCGCAGGTAGATCTCCTGGAAGGCGGCGACGTTCTGCTCGACGGTGAAGAGCTCCAGGGCCCGTGCCCGGGCGGCGGCGCCGAGCCGCTGTGCCCGCTCCGGGTCCCGCAGCAGGGACAGGCAAGCCTCGGCGAGCGCCCGGGGATTGCGCGGCGGGACGACGAGCCCGGTGCCCCCGATGACCTCGCAGACCGCGCCCACGTCGGTGGAGACGGTGGCGCGCCCGCAGAACATCGCCTCGGCGAGGGTGACGGGGAAGCCCTCGATCACGGAGGACATCACGACGACGCGCCCGGTGCCGTACGCCTCGGCCGTGGTGGGGGCGTCGGGGCCGCCGATCTCCTCGAAGGCGACCGGGTTCTCCCCGACGGTGACCGAGTCGGCGGCCTCGTCGGGGAAGAGCTGGGCCGCCAGGGACCGGCAGTCGGCGAGGTAGCCGGGGGCCACGGCCGTGGCGAAGATCCGCAGCCGGGTGCCGGGCGCGGCCCGGCGCACCTCGGCGAAGGCGTGCAGCAGGGCGATGAGGTCCTTGGCGGGCTCGATCCGGCCGACCCACACGAGGGTGTCGGGGTCCCCGCAGTCCGCGGCCTCGCCGACGGTGGTGAATCGGTCCGCCTGCATCCCGGGGTAGACGGTCCGCAGCCGTTCCCGGGTGGCCCCGCACCGCTCCTGCCAGCGCCGGGCGTGCGCGTTCCCGGGGGTCAGGAAGTCGGCCCGGGCGTAGATCTCGGTGGCCAGCCGCAGCTGGAAGGCCGCGAGCAGGGCCCGTACGGCGGGGCGAATCTCCGGCTCGCCGCCGGTGTCGAGCCGGGCCAGGTAGTGGGCCCGGAGCTGGACCCCGTACTCGGTGACCAGCAGCGGCACTCCGAAGAAGCGTTTGGCCAGGAGTCCGGGGAGCGCCGCGATCCCGCCCGCGGCCGCGTGGCAGATGTCGGCCTCGCCGAGACTGCCGACGGCCGGATCGTTCTCCCCGTACCAGTCGAGGGACAACGGGCGCAGCATGACCTCCAGTTCGTCCACGAACTCCAACAGGTCGGCCACCTGGGCGGTCTGTACGGTGCGTGCGGCGCCCGGCGCCCGGCAGGCGGCCTCCAGGGCCCGTACCGCGGACTCGGAGCGCAGGGCCGCGTACATCCCGCCCTGTTCGCGGGCGAGTCCGGCGAGCCCGTACAGCCCGGCCGCGAAGGGCTGCGCCTCACCGGCGCAGATCCCGTGGACCAGCTCCTTGAAGCAGTCCACGAACCGCCGGCGCTCGCGGCGGGAGTAGGTCCGACCGTCGTCGGCGGGGGCCCACAGGGGGGCCGTCCGGACCCGGGTGACGTGCTCGGGCAGTGGCACCCGCGTGCGTTCCTGGTCGGCGCTGCGGCTCAGTGCGTAGATCTCGAACTCGTGCTGCGGGAGCCCGCGCACGAGCCGGTCGCACCACAGCCTCGCCTCTCCCGTCGCATACGGATAACCACCTTCCGTGAGTAGTCCGATCCGCACGAGTGGCACCCCCGATCTCCCGTTCAGGCGGTCGCCGTTCGGTCAGGCGACCCGCCGCGGGAGAACTCAAGCGGATATGCCGAAGGCGCGACGGACGGTTGTCCGTCGCGCCACCGGAAGGGGTGAAGAGTCGTAACTTTCCCGTACGGTTCGCGTTCGAGCACGCTAGAAGTACAGCCTCGGAACCGGCCGGGGCCGCGGTCGGCCCGTTACGCGAAGACCTCCTGGCGCGTCCGCCGGCGAGCGGCGGCCAGCGCGGGATCCAGCGCCGGTACGGCGGCCAGCAGCTGCCGGGTGTAGGGGTGGGCCGGGCGGTCGTACACCTCGTCCACCGGACCCTCCTCGACGATCTCCCCGGCCCGCATGACGGCCACCCGGTCGCTGACCTGCCGGACCACCGCCAGGTCGTGCGCGATGAAGACGAGCGCGATGCCGAGCTCCCGCTGGAGCTCGGCCAGCAGGGCGGTGACCTGCGCCTGGGTGGTCACGTCGAGGGCGGAGACCGGCTCGTCGCAGACGATCAGCCGGGGCCCGGGCGCGAGCGCCCGCGCGATGCCGACCCGCTGGCGCTGGCCGCCGCTGAACTCGTGCGGGTAGCGGTCGTAGTGCCCGGCCTCCAGCCCGACGCGCACCAGCAGCTCCTCCACCCGGGCGCGGACGGCCGCCTCGTCCCGCTCCCCGGCCGCGCGCAGCGGGTCGGCGACGGACTCGCCGACGGAACGCCGCGGGTTGAGGGAGGACACCGGGTCCTGGAAGACCATCTGCACGCCGCCCGCGATGCCGGTGACCTCGGCGCCGTCCCGGCGGACCTGCCCGGAGCCGGGCTCCAGCAGTCCGACGAGCATCCGCCCGAGGGTGCTCTTGCCGCTGCCGCTCTCGCCGACGATCCCGAGGGTCTCCCCGGCGTGCACGGCGAGGGACACCCCGGCGACGGCGACGACCTTGCGCCGGCCCCGCCCGAACTCCCGCCGCAGCCCGAACGCCTCGACGACGGGCGGCAGTTCATCCACTGCCGGGACCGCTTGCGGCCCCGCCGGCGTGTGAGGCGCGGGGGCCGGGGCGGAGTCCCGGGAGGGGCGCGGCCCGTCCAGCCTCGGCACCGCCGCCAGCAGGGCCCTGGTGTACGGCTCCGCCGGTGCGGCCAGCACGGATGCCACCGGACCCCGCTCGACGGCGGCCCCGTCCCGCATCACCAGCACCTCGTCCACGCTCTCCGCCGCCACCCCCACGTCGTGGGTGACCAGCAGCAGCCCGAGCCCGCGCTCCTCGCGCAGTCCGTGCAGCAGGTCGAGGATCTGGGCCTGCACGGTGACGTCCAGCGCGGTGGTCGGCTCGTCGGCGATCAGCAGCTGCGGCTCGCACGCCAACGCCATGGCGATGAGGGCCCGTTGACGCATGCCGCCGCTGAACTCGTGCGGCCGTGCGCGGGAGCGGCGCACCGCGTCCGGGATGCCCACCCGGTCGAGCATCTCGACGGCCCGGGCCCGGGCGGCCCGCCGGGAGACGTCCGCGTGGATCCGGTACACCTCGGCGATCTGGTCGCCGACGGCGTAGTACGGGTCCAGGGAGCTCAGCGGGTCCTGGAAGACCATGGCGGCGGTCCCGCCGCGCAGCCGGCGCAGCTCGGCCGGCGAGGCCGCGGCCACGTCCGTACCGCCCACCCGGACGGTGCCGCCGAGGCGGGCGCCCGTACCGCGGTGCAGCCCCAGCAGGGCCGCGGCCACGGTGGACTTGCCGCTGCCGGACTCGCCCACGACGCCGAGGGCCCGGCCCGCCTCCAGGGTGAAGCGGACCCCGTCCACGGCCCGTACGTACTCCCCCGCCCCGCCGACCGGGAAGTCGACGACGAGGTCGGTGACCTCCACCAGTGAGTGCGTCATGCGAGGGTCACCCTTCGGTCCGCGGCGGCGTACAGCAGGTCGGCGATCGCGCCCGCGAGGACCACGGCTGCGCCGATCGCGAGGACGACGCCGACCACGACGGGCAGGTCCACGACCCGTACGCCGTCGATGAGGGTCTTGCCGAGGCCGGGGATCCCGAACAGGGACTCCGTCAGCACCGCGCCGCCGATCATCGTGCCGAAGTCCACGGCGCTGAGCGCGATCACGGGGGCCACGGCGCCGCGCACCGCGTGCCGCGTGACCACCGCCCGCTCCCCCACCCCGTAGGCGCGGAAGGTCCGGATGTGGTCCTCGGCGAGCGTCTCCAGGGTCGAACTCCGGGTGAGGCGCGCGTACTTGGCGCTCTCGAACAGGCCGAGGGTGACCCAGGGCAGGAGCAGGTTCCAGGCCCACTGCTCGGGGTCCTCGGTGAGGGGGACGTACGTCGGGAACGGCAGCCACTGGAGGTAGGCGCAGACGGTCATGAGCAGCAGCAGCCCCAGGATGAAGACGGGGGTGCCGGTCCCGGCGAGGGTCAGGACGGTCAGGGCGCGCTCGGTGATTCCGCCGCGGCGCAGCGCCGAGAGCAGTCCGGTGCCCACGCCGACCACCAGCCAGATCACCAGCGCGCCGAGCGCCAGCGACAGGGTGGCGGGCAGCCGGTCCAGGATCAGCCCGGTGACCTGCTGGTCGTTCTGGTACGAGAAGCCCAGGCAGGGCGCGTCGCAGTGCAGGACCAGCCCGGCGCCGCCGGAGTAGTCCCGGCCGGCGAGCAGCCCCTGGAGGAAGTGCAGGTACTGGGTGAGGGCGGACTCGTTCAGCCCGAGCTGTTCGCGGACCTGGGCGATCTGCGCCGGGTTGCAGCGCTCTCCGCAGGCGAGGCGGGCCGGGTCGCCGGGGGCGAGGTAGAAGAGGGCGTAGACGATGACGGACAGGGCGAGCAGCACGAACAGTGCCCCGCCGGTCCGTTTGAGCACGAAGCGGGTCACGCCGTGCGCTCCTTTCTGGTGCCGACCCGCAGCCGGGAGCCTTCGCGCGGGTCGAGGGCCGTGCGGACGGCGTCGCCCAGCACGGTGGAGGCGAGCACGGTGACGAAGAGCAGCCCGGCGGGGAGCAGTACGTAGGCCGGGTCGGCGCGGAACCAGGTCTGCGCGCTGGACAGCATCTGGCCCCAGGAGGGCGTGGGCGGCTTCACGCCGACACCGAGGAAGGACAGGGAGGCCTCCGCCACGATGGCGGTGGGCACCTTGATCGCGGCGTAGGTGATGACGGGCGCGGCCAGCGAGGGCAGCAGTTCGCGGCGGGCGATGCCCAGCCGGCCCCGCCCCGCGAGCCGGGCGGCGTCCACGAAGTCCAGGCCGTGCAGGGCGAGGGCCTGGGCGCGCACCATCCGGGCGGTGCCGCCCCAGTCGAGCAGTCCGATGATCAGGATCAGCAGCAGCGGTCGCGGGAAGTCGGGCGGGACGACCGCGGTGAGGGCGATCCCGATCACCAGCATCGGCAGCGCGATCATCACGTCGGTGAACCGGCCGACGAGCTGGCCCGTGAACCGGCCGCCGAGTGCGGCGGCGAGTCCGACGCCCACGCCGACGAGTGTCTGGACGACGACGGCGCCCAGGGCGACGAGCAGCGAGATCCGCGCCCCGTACAGCAGGCGGGTCAGCAGGTCGCGGCCGGTGCCGGGTTCGACGCCGAGCCAGTGGTCGGCTGAGATCCCGCCGAAGGAGCCGAGCGGGACCCCGCCGCGCGCGGAGTCCACGAGGTCGTCGTGGTAGGCGTTCGGGTCCTGCCCGGTGAGCTGGGCGAGGAGCGGTGCGGCGAGGGCGAGGAGGACGAGCAGGGCCAGTACCGCGCCGGCCGCGAGGGCCGCGGGGCGGGGGCCCCGGGTGCGGGCACCGGCTGCTGCGGCGCCGGTCGCTGCGCCGGACCTTTCAGGGCGACGCTCACTTGACGGAGACCTGCGAGATGTCGAGGACACCGGTCCAGTCGCTGATCACGACGTTCTTGATGTCCTTGCCGACGAGCCGCTTGTAGACCGGGTGGAAGAGCGGGACGTCCAGGGCCTGCTCGCCGATCTTCTTGTCGAGCGCACCCCAGCGCTTGCCGGCCGCCGTGAGGTCGGTCAGCTTGGCGATCTCGTCGATCTCGGCGTTCACGGCCGGGTCGTCGAGCTGCGCGTGGTTGTAGTTGGAGCCGTTGGTCACGATCTGCCGGCCGTCGAAGATCGGCGCGAGGAAGGGGGCGCCGGAGGGCCAGTCGGCGCCCCAGCGGGAGAGGAAGAGGCCGGGGGTGTTCTTGACGTCCCAGCGCTTCTCGTTGAAGGCGTTGTTCTCCAGGCCCTCCAGCTTGACGGTGATCCCGGCGGCGGCGAGCGCCTGCTGCACGGCCGTGGCGACCTCGGGGCTGGTCTGGCGGTTCTGCGCGGTGGAGTGGGTCAGGGTGACGGTGAGGCCGTCGGGGTAGCCCGCCTCCGCCAGCACCTGCTTGGCCTTGGCCGGGTCGCCGGTCTTCCCCGCCGGGAAGTGGTCGTACGGGGTGAAGCCGAAGGCCTCGCGCTCGGGCAGGAAGGTGGTGGCCGGTTCGGCCAGCGCGGATCCGCCGGCGGCGTTGACCACGCTGGTGCGGTTGATCGCGTAGGAGATGGCCTGGCGCACCTTCGGGTTGTCGAAGGGGGCCACCTTCGGGTTGAAGGCCAGGTAGTTGACGTAGCCGAAGTGGCCGGTGCCGACGCGTCCGGCCAGCTCCTTGTTCTCGCCGATCTGCGCGAGCTCCGCCGGGCCCAGGTTGGTGTCGGTGGTGATGGCGGCGGCGTCGGGGCCGGAGCTGGTGGTCAGGCGCTGGTTGATGACGGCGGCGTCCAGACCGGAGCGGACGTCGATCTTGTCCGGGTAGGCCTTGCGCTCCTCGTCGGTCTTCTCGTCCCAGTGCTCGTTGCGCTCCAGGGTGAGGTGCTCGCCGTCGTTGTCGTTCTTGACGACCTTGTACGGGCCGGAGGAGACGGGGTGTTCCTCGTACTTGACCCCGGTGTCCTTGGCCTTGGGGACGGGCGCGAACTGCGTCTGGGTGGCGACGAAGGGGAACTCGCCCTCGGGCTTGCGGAGCTTGAAGACGATCGTCTTCGGGTCGGGCACGACGATCGAGTCGAGACCCTTGCCGCCGTCCTTGTACGGGCCCTCGTAGGTCTCCCCGCCGACCAGCCAGTCCCGCAGGTAGGGGGCGCCGCCCGACAGCTCGGCGGCGAAGGACCGCTCGATGCCGTACTTGATGTCGGCCGAGGTGATCGGCGAGCCGTCCTCGTACTTCAGGCCGTCCTTGAGCGTGTACGTCCACTCGGTGGCGTCGGCGTTGGGCTTTCCGGTGTCGGTGGCCAGGTCGGGCACGACCTTGGTGCCGGCCTGGCCGTCCTCGCGGTTGCGGGTGGTCAGCGTACGGAAGACCAGCGAGGGGACGTTTCCGCCGCCCGAGGTGTAGAGCCGGGCCGGGTCGAAGTCGCTCTGCGGCTCGGAGTTGAGGACGGTCAGGGTGCCGCCCTTCTGCGGCGCACCCCCGGCGGCGCCCGGCTTGTCGCCCGAGCCGGCCTTGTCCGCGGCGTCCTTGGGCCCGCAGGCCGCGGCGCCCCCGGCCAGGACGAGGCTGACGGCGACCGCGGCCACGCGGCGCGATATGTGGGACTGACGCAACATCGGAGAAGGACCTCTCGGCGTGAAGGGAGAACGGAAGGGCCACGCGAGGGGCGACGGTCGTCGGTCGGCGGCGGTACCGGACCGGCACCGAACGGGAGGAAGCCGCGCCTGCGGGCATGGGCGTGCCCGGGCGCGGCGGCGTCACGAGAAGGACGGGAGAGGACGCTGCGCGGTCGGGCCGGCGTCAGCGACAGAAGATGTCGGCCACGCTGTGCGCGGCCACACCGAGGAGCGCCAGCTCGATGGCGGCGCTCGCGTTCAGGGTGTGGCGGTGCGACATGCGGAGAACCATCGCCGATGATCGGACGGATTGTCAACGCGACGACCAGCCCGTACGGCGTGGCGCGTGAGGTGACTTGCCGTCAATTCTCGGGGAATACCCAGGGGTTGGGCTTGCACTGGATGCCGTCGATGTCGAGGGACTTGGTCTGCTGCTGCATGACCGGGGCGAGCGCGCCCGGAGTGCGGCAGTTGACGTGGTCGTGGCCGAGCCGGTGGCCGACCTCGTGGTTGATGAGCATCTGGCGGTAGGTGAACATCTGGTCCGGGCCGTAGGTCTCGGAGCCCTGGGCCCACCGGAAGGCGTTGATCATCACCCGCTCGGTCTTGGCCGAGTCGCAGGAGACGTTGCCGACGACGGTGTCGAGGTCGGACTTGGCGCACCACACCCCGGTGGTGCCAGGGCTCGCGAGGGTGATCACGAAGTCGGCCTCGCCGCCCGGTACGCGCTCGAAGGTCTTCGTACCGCCGTGGCCCCAGCTGCGGTTGTCGTTGAGGGTGCGGTGGACGGCCTCGGCGAAGAGCTGCGGGTCCAGGCCGAGGCCCTGTTCGACGTCGACCCGGTAGCGCACGACCTTGCCCTTGCCGGGGGCCTTGGCGACACCGGGCACGGTGTCGAAGGTCCCGGGCCCGGCGAGTTTCGCGTCGAGCGGCAGCTGCTGGGCCATCTTCTGCTCGTACGTCAGCTCCGGCTCGGGCGCGACCGCGGCCGGTGCGGCGGGCCCGGCGGGCGAGGCTCCCTGGGGCGTCGCACGGTCGTCCGAACGGGAGGCGCCCGCGTCGCCGCGGCTGTCGCCGACGGAGGCCTGCGCGCCGGACTTCTCGCCGTCCCCGTCCGAGGCCATCTGGCCGGCGACGACGACGGCGAGGACGGTGGTGACGGCCACGGCGGCCATGCCCGTGTACGTACGGACCTTGCGGCCGCGGCCGGGCGGCTCCTCGGCGGAAGCGTCGGCTTCGGCGTCGGCAGGGGCGTCGGCGGGGGCGTCGGCGGGCAGGACCGGATCGACGGGCTTGCGCGGACCGGGCACCCGGCGCTGCGCGCCGGTGGAGGCGAGGGGGTCTGGACCCGCGTCGAATGCGGCCGGCGGCGTCAGGGTGACCTGCGGGAAGCCCACCGCGGGGGTGCCGAAGGCCGGGGTGTCGGAGTCACGGAAGGCCGTGGGTGCCGGCGCGGTGGCGGTGGGCTCGTGCGGGCGCCGCACCCCGTGCCAGTCCCCGTACACCGAGTCGGGGCGGGCCCCCCAGGCGCCGCCGGACTCGTACTGCTGGGGGTGGCCCCCGGTCCGCGCGTCGGCGAAGGCCCGGTGGTCCTGGGACACGTACCCCTGGTGGGTGACGGTCGGTTCGGGCCAGTACCCGGCGGACGGTTCCTCGTACGGCAGCGGTGCGGGCTCCGGCTGCGGCCGGGCGGGTGCCGGAGCAGCGGCCGGAGCTGGGGCAGGCCCCTTGCGACTATGTCGTCCCACGGTCCTCAGCCTCTGCCGTCTTCGGTATTCCGGTCACTCTCGCCCGTTCCGGTGTCGTTCAGCAGCTCCCGGAAGGCGGTGGCCACCACCTCGGGGTACTCCATCATCGCCACGTGTCCGGCCTCGGGAACGCACAGCAGGCGCGAACCGCGGTAGGCCGCGGCCGCCTTGTGCGCCATACGGTACGAGACCAGTTGGTCCCGGCCACCGTAGACCAGCAGCGAGGGCGCGAGAACCCGCTGCGCCTGCCGCCACAGTCCGTGCTGGCCACCGAGGGTGTAGGCGTCGACGATGCCGCGCGAGGAGCGCGTCATCGCCTCCCAGAAGTACGGCAGGGCCATCCGCCGCTCCATCTCCTCCACGGCGTTGCGGAATCCCTCGGGTGTCACCCGGGAGGGGTCTCCGTAGCAGAGCTCCGTCACCCCCCGGGTGCGCTGTTCGGCGCTGAGCCCCTGGGTCAGCCGGTTGAAGAGCGCGGCCACCCCGGGCACGGCGAGCAGCGCGGTCGGCACGGCCGAACGCTGCACGCGCAGTTCGGGCAGGGCGGGCGAGACCAGGGTCAGGGTGCGCACGAGGTCGGGCCGGACGGCCGCGACGCGGGTGGAGACGGCGCCGCCGAGGGAGTTCCCGAACAGGTGCACCGGGCCGCGCCCGGCGGCGTCGAGGTGCCGGATGACGGCGCGGGCGAAAGCGGTGACGGAGTAGTCCCGGTCGGCGGGTGGTGGGGACCAGCCGAAGCCCGGCAGGTCCAGGGCCTCGCCGTCGACGGTGCCGGCCAGCCGGGCCATCAGGTCCGACCAGTTCTGCGAGGAACCGCCGAGTCCGTGCACGAACAGGGCGGGCGGCAGCCCGGCGCTCAGGGGCGGACGGGACCGGACGGCCAGTTCCAGGCCGGGCAGCGCGACGGTGCGCAACCGCTCCCCTTCAGCCACCCGGACTGCGCCCACCTGGGAGGACAGCTCGGTGGTGGACCGTACGCCCGGCAGCTCGGTCGATGACATGCGGGCAATGTTACGAGACGATCACGTTCCACTTCTTGTGTTCACGGTCACAAATTCAAGCGGATCCGCATAGCGGTGCCTCCGCGATCCTCCTAGGCTCGTAAGTGAGTACAAGGAAGCGAGGGGAGCGGCATGACTGTCGACCCTGCGGAGCCGGACACCTTCCGGGAGCAGTTTCCGGAAGCCCTCGATCCTGAGGCGCCCGAGGCGGATGTGGCGGAGCAGCTGGCCGATCTCCGGCCGGATGAGGACGACCCGATCACCGCTCGCACGGTGGAAGGGGTCACGGACGGCGATGCCGTCGAGCAGGCGCGGGTGGTGCCGCTGGACGAGGACGACTACCGCTGACCCCGCTGCCGGGCGGGCACCGGCCAAACCGCTGATCAAACCGCTGACCAGCACCTCCGGGTGGTCCGTACCGCGAGAAAAGTCGGATTGAACCCACCAGATTCGGTTACCGAAAAGTACGATGGCGGCGCGGCGCAGAGCGCACTGTGTTCTTAGAGAAAGTGGGAGGCGGCGTGACAGCCATCGAGCAGACCGAGGCAGCGCGTCCGCGGGGCACGCGACTGCCGCGCCGGGCCCGGCGCAACCAGCTGCTGGGCGCGGCCCAGGAGGTTTTCGTCGCGCAGGGGTATCACGCGGCGGCCATGGACGACATCGCCGAGCGGGCCGGCGTCAGCAAGCCGGTGCTCTACCAGCACTTCCCCGGGAAGCTCGACCTGTACCTGGCTCTGCTGGACCAGCACTGCGAGGCCCTGCTGCTGGCGGTGCGCACCGCCCTCGCGTCGACGACGGACAACAAGCTGCGCGTGGCGGCCACGATGGACGCCTACTTCGCGTACGTGGAGGAGGAAGGCGGCGCCTTCCGGCTGGTCTTCGAGTCCGACCTGACGAACGAGCCGGCGGTGCGCGAGCGCGTCGACCGCGTCTCGCTCCAGTGCGCCGAGGCCATCTCCGACGTCATCGCCGAGGACACCGGCCTGTCCAAGGACGAGTCGATGCTGCTGGCCGTGGGCCTGGGCGGGGTTTCCCAGGTCGTGGCCCGCTACTGGCTCTCCAGCGAGAGCCCGGTCGCCCGGGAGACCGCGGTCGGCCTGCTGACCTCGCTGGCCTGGCGCGGTATCGCCGGCTTCCCGCTGCACGGCACGGAGGCCTGAGGGGCCGGCTCGCGGCGGCGTCCTCGGCGCCGGCGGCCCTTGTCGGCCACCGCTGTTCGCTGCGAGCGTGTTCGCTCCGCGCGGTCCGCGTCCCCTCTCCGGGCTAATGTGGACCGCGTACGGCGCGGCTGATCGCGCGAACGGATCGTCGGAGGGACAAAGCCGTGGAGGTCAAGATCGGCGTGCAGCACGCACCCCGGGAGATCGTGCTGGAGAGCGACCTGAGCGCCGAGGAGCTGGAGAGCATCGTCACCGCCGCGCTGTCCGGCACCGCGCCGCTGCTGAGCCTCACCGACAACAAGGGCCGCAAGGTCCTGGTGCCGTCCGACCGCCTGTCGTATGTCGACCTGGGCGAGCCGAGCGTGCGCAAGGTGGGCTTCGGCGCGCTCTGAGAACTGTTGGAAACGGCCCGG
The DNA here is from genome assembly GCF_016755875.1 of Streptomyces spororaveus. Classification (NCBI taxonomy): domain Bacteria; kingdom Bacillati; phylum Actinomycetota; class Actinomycetes; order Kitasatosporales; family Streptomycetaceae; genus Streptomyces; species Streptomyces spororaveus. The sequence goes on from NZ_BNED01000005.1 coordinate 3,240,496, forward strand.
TGGTTGATCCCGCCGGGCCGTTTCTGTTTCTTCCGCTTCGGGTAGGACCGCAGTGACCCGGTTTGCCCTGACGTATGGGAGAGACCTCATGCTGCTGCTGGAAGTGCTCGGCTCCGCGCTCCTGGGCCTCGCCCTGTCCGCGACAGCCGCCCGGGTGCTCCCGCGCCGGTTGCCTTCCGCCAAAGTGGTGCTGGTCAGCGGGGTGCTGGGGGCGCTGTTCGGGGCGTATCTCACACACTTCGCGCTGGGGCCCGGTCACAACACCCTGACGGCGACGCTCATCGGCGCGGTGCTGGTGTCGGCCGTGGTCCTGTCCCTGCTGCTCCGTCCGGCCTCAGGGCCCCGCAGGCAGTCCCACAGGACTCCGTTTTCACTCCCGACGCGGGGCTGACCGGGATCGTTGAAGGCGGCCGCCCGGCGTCTGGCGCCTGCCGCCCGACGCTCGGCACCTGATGTCCGCACCACGTACGCCGGCCCCGGCGCACGGTGTGTGCGCCGGGGCCGGCGGTGTGGAGCTCCGTGCGGTCAGGCGGCGAGGCCGAGGGCCGCCATCCGCTTGGTGTGCGCCTTGGTGATGCGGGTGAACATCTCGCCGACGGCCGCCAGGTCGAAACCGGCCGCCATCCCGTCGACGCCGCCGACCAGCATGGTCGAGAGCGCGTCGCGCTCGGCGACCACGCGCTGGGCCTGCGAGAGGGCCTCGCCCATCAGCCGGCGGGCCCACAGCGCGAGGCGGCCGCCGCAGCGCGGGTCCGCCTCGATCGCCGCGCGGACCTTCTCGACGGCGAAGTTGCCGTGACCGGTGTCGTCGAGCACGCCGAGCACCAGGGCCCGGGTGTCGGTGTCCAGGTGGGAGGCGACCTCGCGGTAGAAGTCACTGGCGATGGAGTCGCCGACGTAGGCCTTGACCAGGCCCTCCAGCCAGTCCGACGGCGCGGTCTGGCGGTGGAAGTCGTCGACGCCCTTCGCGAAGGGCTCCATGGCGGCGGTGGGCTCGACGTCGATCGCCGCGAGCCGGTCCCGCAGCCGCTCGAAGTGGTGGAACTCGGCGGAGGCCATCGCGGCGAGCTCGGCCTTGTCGTCCAGGGTGGGCGCGAGCTTCGCGTCCTCCGCCAGGCGCTCGAAGGCCGCGAGCTCGCCGTACGCGAGCGCGCCGAGCAGGTCCACGACGGCGGCCCGGTACTGCGGCGAGGCAGAGGCAGCGGCCCAGTCCTGGGCGGCGATGCCCACGGCTCCGGCGGGGGCGCTGTCGTCGGCGGGAGAGGCGTTTTCTACGGTCGACATGCTCCGCACAATAGCCCGCCGAATGGCCCTCCAAGGCACCACGCCGGTTGCTTGCCTGTCCAGCTAAACGCGCCTACCCGGTGAATTCACCCGACACAGCTGCGCGATTCCGGGGTACAGTGGTAATGCGCCTGCCGAATACTCGGCGGGCCATCCGAATGAGGATGCCCGGTCGGTGGCCCGATCGGCTCCAACCGACCGCCCTCGGTGCGGTGCGTACGTTCATGCGTACCGCCTCCCACGAGGGGCCCCCTCAGCGGCAGATGCGCTTGAGCGAAGGCTAGTGGTCCCGCGCAGCTTCGTACGTAGCAGTACTGCAAGCACGGCACGGTACGACCCCCCTCGCCGCCTCGCGCCGCGTCTCACAGAAGAGGCAGCACCCTGACTACGTTCCGAGACCTCGGGATCTTTCCCGAGACGGCCGAGGCCCTTGAGGCCGTCGGCATCGTGTCCCCCTTCCCGATCCAGGAGATGACCCTCCCCGTCGCCCTTTCCGGCACGGACGTCATCGGCCAGGCCAAGACCGGTACCGGCAAGACGCTCGGTTTCGGCCTTCCCCTGCTGGAGCGGGTCGTCGTCCCGGCGGACGTCGAGGCCGGCCGCGCCACCCCCGCGCAGCTGACCGACGCCCCGCAGGCCCTCGTGGTGGTTCCGACCCGCGAGCTGTGCACCCAGGTCACCAACGACCTCCTGACCGCGGGCAAGGTCCGCAACGTCCGCGTCCTCGCCATATACGGCGGTCGCGCGTACGAGCCCCAGGTCGAGGCGCTCAAGAAGGGCGTCGACGTGATCGTCGGCACCCCGGGCCGCCTGCTGGACCTGGCCGGGCAGAAGAAGCTCGACCTCTCGCGCGTCAAGGCCCTCGTCCTGGACGAGGCCGACGAGATGCTCGACCTGGGCTTCCTGCCCGACGTCGAGAAGATCATGGCGTACCTGCCCGCCAAGCGTCAGACGATGCTGTTCTCGGCGACCATGCCGGGCGCGGTCATCGGCCTGGCCCGCCGGTACATGACGCAGCCGACGCACATCCGCGCCGTCTCCGAGGACGGCGAGGGCGCGACCGTCGCCAACATCACGCAGCACGTCTTCCGTGCGCACAACATGGACAAGCCGGAGCTCGTCTCCCGCATCCTGCAGGCCGAGGGCCGCGGCCTGGCCATGATCTTCTGCCGTACCAAGCGCACGGCGGCCGACATCGCCGAGCAGCTGGAGAAGCGCGGCTTCGCGTCCGGCGCCGTCCACGGCGACCTGGGCCAGGGTGCGCGCGAGCAGGCGCTGCGCGCCTTCCGCAACGGCAAGGTCGACGTGCTGGTGTGCACCGACGTCGCCGCGCGCGGTATCGATGTCGAGGGTGTGACCCACGTCATCAACTACCAGACGCCGGAGGACGAGAAGACCTTCCTGCACCGCGTGGGCCGCACCGGCCGCGCGGGCAACAAGGGCATCGCCGTCACCCTGGTCGACTGGGACGACATCCCGCGCTGGCAGCTGATCAACAAGGCGCTGGAGCTGGAGTTCCACGACCCGGTCGAGACGTACTCCACGTCGCCGCACCTGTTCGAGCAGCTGAACATCCCGGCCGGCACCAAGGGCATCCTGCCGCGCGCCGAGCGCACGCGGGCCGGCCTGAAGGCCGAGAACCTGGAGGACCTGGGCGAGACCGGCGGCCGCGGTGGCCGTGGCGGCCGCTCCGGTCCGGCGGCCGCCGCCGTGGCGACCGAGGAGCGTCCGGCCCGTACCCGTACGCCGCGCCAGCGCCGCCGTACCCGGGGCGGGGCCGAGCTCGCCGAGGGCGCCGAGGCTCCGGCCGCGGTCACCCCGGTGGCGGACGCGCCGGCGGCTCCGGCCGCCGACGAGCCGCGCAGGCCGCGCCGCCGCCGTACCCGCGTCGCCGCGGTGCCGGCCCAGACCGCGGAGACCGCTCAGGCCGCTCCGGCCGCGGTGGCCGAGGCCCCCGTGGCCGCGGTGACCCCGGTCGCCGAGGAGGCCCCGGCCAAGCCGCGGCGCACCCGCACCCGCAAGGTCGTGGAGAGCGCCCCGGAGCCGGACTTCCAGATGGCCCCGCTCGTCGAGCCCGCGCCCGTCCGGGCACGGCGCCCGCGCAAGGTCGTGGTGACGACTCCGGAGCCGGACTTCCAGATGGCCCCGCCCGTCGAGCCCGTGAAGGCCCGGCGCACCCGCAAGGCCGCTGCCGCCCCGGCCGCCGCGGTGACCCCGGTCGCCGAGGCTCCCGCCGAGGAGGCTCCGGCCAAGCCGAAGCGGACCCGCACGCGGAAGGTCGCGGAGGCGGCTCCGGCCGCCGCCGAGACCGTCGAGGTGGCCGTCGCGGTGGCGGAGGAGGCTCCGGTCAAGCCGAAGCGGACCCGCACCCGCAAGGTCGCCGAGGCCGCTCCGGCCGCCGAGGCCGCCGCCGTGGCCGAGGAGGCCCCGGTCAAGCCGAAGCGCACCCGCACCCGCAAGGTCGCGGCCGCCCCGGAGGCCTGAGCCTCACGCAGCACCCGCCGATGGCCCCGATCCCCTTCCGAGGGGGCCGGGGCCATCGGCCTGCCCGGGCCGTGCCGGGTACCCGTACGGGCCGGTAACCTCGGGCCATGAGCAAGCCGCCGCGCCTGACCCTGCCCGCCGCCGCCCGCGCGTACCTCCTCACCACCGAGCGCGGCGATTTCGCCGTGCACGAGGCCGGTGAGCCCGTACGCGGCACCGCCCTGCTGGTCCCCGGCTTCACGGGCAGCAAGGAGGACTTCATCGGCCTCCTGGAACCGCTGGCGGCCGCCGGGTACCGGGTCGTCGCCGTGGACGGGCGCGGGCAGCACGAGACCCCGGGACCGCGCGAGGAGGCCCCGTACGCCCTGGAGGAGCTGGCGCGCGACGTCCTCGCGCAGGTCCGCGCGCTGGGCGGGGACCGCGTGCACCTGGTCGGCCATTCCCTCGGCGGGCTGATCTCCCGCGCGGCCGTGCTGCGCGACCCCTCCCCCTTCGTCTCGCTCACCCTGATGAGCAGCGGGCCGGCCGCGATCTCCGAGGACCAGCAGGCCCGGACGAAGCTGCTGGTCGCCGCGCTGGAGGCGATGGGCGACGACATGCCCGGAATCTGGGCGGCGATGCGGGCGCACGATCCGCAGGACGCGGCCGCGGACTCCCCCGAGCTCGCGAGCTTCCTGCGCGAGCGGTGGCTGGCCACCGTCCCGGAGCAGCTGATCGTGACCGGCCGGACGCTGATCTCCGAGCCGGACCGGGTGGCGGAGCTGAGCGGCGTCGACCTGCCGAAGCTGGTCCTGTCGGGGGCCGTGGACCAGGCCTGGCCGGTGCCGCTGCTGGACGAGACGGCCCGGCGCCTGGGCGCGCGGCGGGTGGTCGTACCGGGGACGGATCACTCCCCGAACGCCGAGGACCCGGCCACGACGGCGCGTGAGCTGGCCGCGTTCTGGGACTCCTGCACCGGCGTGTAGTTAGCCAGTGAAAAAATTTCCTTAGCGTAGGGAATGATTGCGGCCTACACTTCGTTGGACCAGTGCAAGGAGAAACACTGACGAAGGGAGAAGCCCCGTGCGCTTCGAGATTCTGCGCCTGGACGACGTCGACGGGTCCGCCGTGGACAGCACCGTCGTCGACGCGGCCTCCGTCAACCGGATCGTGCAGCAGGCCGCATCGGTCGGCCAGCGCATTCTGATCCGACCGGCCGAGAGTGCGTCCTGCTGACGCATCGCACAAGACGTTGACGCCCCCGCACCGGTCCGGTGCGGGGGCGTTCGTATGAGCGGCCGGGCCATCGGGCGGCCGGGCGGGCGGCCCGGGGTCAGGAGCCCTGGACGACCTGGAGCACGCCGTTGATGATCTGCTGGACGGCGATCGCCGAGAGCATCATGCCCGCGAGCCGGGTGACGAGGACGACCCCGCCGTCCTTGATGACCCGGATGATCACCAGCGAGTAGCGCATGGTGATCCACAGCACGACGTGCATGGCCACGATCGCGGCCCACACCGAGACCTGCCCCGCTGCGCCGTCGGCCTTCTGGACGGCCAGGATCACCGACACGATCGCGCCGGGTCCGGCCAGCAGCGGCATGCCCAGCGGCACCAGGGCCACGTTCACGTCCTTGGTCTGCTTCGGCTCGTCGTTCTTGCCGGTGAGCAGGTCCAGCGCGATGAGCAGGAGCAGCAGACCACCGGCGATCATCAGCGCCGGGACGGAGACGTGCAGGTAGTCCAGGATCTGCTGGCCGCAGATACCGAAGACCGCGATGACACCGAAGGCCACGCAGACGGCCTGCCAGGCCATGCGGCGCTGCACCTTGACGGGGCGGCCGGAGGTCAGGGCGAGGAAGATCGGCGTGATCCCCGGGGGGTCCATAATCACAAAAAGGGTGAGAAAAAGGGATCCGAAGACGGCGAATTCAAACACAGTGATGCCTTGCAGAAGAGAGGGGTGTCGCGAAGAAGAAAAGTGGGACGGGTGGAGCGGGCCGGATCCGGCCGGTCAGCGCTCGCGTCCGCCGGCGCCCGGCACCGGGAAGGCCCCCGTCGCACGGCGCGTGATCTCGCCGTAGATCTCGGGGTCGGTCGTGAACTCCCCGAGGCGGCAGGTCTTGCGGCTGCCGTGGTAGTCGCTGGACCCGGTGGCCAGCAGGCCGAGGTCCGCCGCCAGGCCGCGCACGCGCGTGCGCGTGTCGGCGTCGTGGTCCATGTGGTCCACCTCGATGCCGTCCAGGCCCGCGGTCGCCAGTTCGGCTATCGCGGACTCGGAGACGCACCGTCCGCGCTTGACGGCGGCGGGGTGCGCGAGGACGGTGACCCCGCCCGCCGCCTTGACCAGGCGTACGGCCTCGAAGGGGTCGAGCTCGTGCTTCTCGGCGTACGCACGGCCGCCGTCGGCGAGCCACTCGGGCGTGAAGGCGTCCGAGACGGTGGGCACGACGCCCAGCTCGACGAGGGCGGTGGCGATGTGCGGCCGCCCGACCGAGCCGTCACCGGCGATCCTGGCCACCTGCTCCCAGGTGACGTCGACTCCGAGGTCCCGGAGCTTGCCGATCATGGCCCGGGCGCGCGGGGTGCGGTCGTCGCGGACGAGCTCCCGCTCACGGGCCAGCTCGGGCTCCTCGGGGTCGAAGAGGTACGCGAGCATGTGCACGCCGACCCCGTCGAGCCGGCAGGACAGCTCGGCCCCGGTCACCAGCGTCAGTCCGGCCGGCAGGGCCGCGAGGGCCTCGCCGTATCCGCGCACGGTGTCGTGGTCGGTCAGCGCCACCACGTCCAGCCCGGCGCCCGCGGCGTTGCGCACCAGCTCGGCGGGGGTGTCCGTACCGTCGGAGGCCGTGGAGTGGGCGTGCAGGTCGATGCGCACAGCCTGGCTCCATGGGTCGTACGTACGAACGGGGGACACTCCAGGATAACCGGGCCCGGGCACCCCTCAGGCAGGGCCCAGGATGCGGGGACTCAGGGCCCCGCACGGAACGAGCTCGACCTCGGCTCCCGCGTCACGCAGGTCGGTGAGGACGAGCTCGTCGTACATCAACAGGCCGGACTGCTCCGGCCAGACGATCGCCCACAGCCACAGGCCGCACGCCTCGCCGGCGAAGACGGCCCGGTCGTCCGGGCCGCCGCCCACGTGCCACAGGGGGGTCGGACGGCCCGCCGCGACCACCTTGGCGTGCGGTGGCGCCGATACGTCGATGGACGAGCCGGGGTCGACTCCGTCGATGCCCGCGTACCGCGCGCCCAGGCCGACACCCAGTTCCTCCGCGATCAGCAGCAACTCGCCGATCCCGCCGAGCGGGCCCGGGCCGGAGCAGGCCACCGCGGTCGCCCGGCCGCCGCTGCGGTCGTCACCGGCGGACGCGACCCCGGTGAACAGCCACCCCACCGGCAGCGGCCACGGCATCCACACCGGCACCCTGGCGCGGTGCACCATCACGCTCAGGCCTTCGACGCTCGGCGGGATGACGGGTTGCAGGGGGTGGACGGCACCGTGCACCGCGCACTGCCAGGAGTCGGAGAAAAGTCCGGGCGCCCTGACCCGGCCGCCGCACTTCGGGCAACTTGGTTCACCCCTCATAGGAAGCCACGCTCCTCCCCGCCCGGCCCCCAGTCAAGGCACGCTCACCCGTCCGGGCCCTCAGTCCAGGGCGACGGCGCTACGCAAAGGGTCCCGCAGGTCCGTTCCGCGCGCGAGCCAGCGTTCCTGGAGCGCGGCCGCTCCGTGCACGCGCTTCCAGGCGGCCTCGTTCGCCGTCATCGGCAGCAGGGGCAGGAAGTGCACCGGGTCCATGGGTTCGTCGAGCTCCAGGTCCTCGACCAGGCCGCCCGGTTCCGCCACGAGGACGGAGCTGAAGGGGGCCCCGTCCCAGAGCGGCGCGCCCACGTCCAGCGAGGCCCCGGGGGCCACGATCAGCCCCTCGACCTGCGGAGACGCGGCCAGCACCGCGAGCGGCCGCAGCAGTTTGTCGGTGGCCGCCAGTCCTCCCCGTACGGTCAGCACCAGCTCGGCGCGCGGGCCCCGTACGGGGTCGGCGACCACGGCGGTCGGATCGGTCATCGGGTGCGCGGACATCCCGAGGGTCGCGTACCGCACGAGGTCGCCCTCGGCGAAACGGAGTACCTCGATGCGGTCGGTGCCCAGGAAGGTGACGGCGGCGCGTGCGTCGGGTTCACCGAACGCCGTACGCAGCCGGGCCTCCACGAGAGCCAGAATTTCTGCCATGAAGCGAGCATAGAACTCGTATCAGCCGGGTAAAGGGCGGGTCTTGACCATCCGTCGGCTGATAGTGTTGACAGCTGTTCGGGGCCGCACGCAGAAGCGGTGTTTCAGCGCCCCGGCGACAGGACGTCCCTCACGGGGGACCGGCCGGAGGAGGTGGGGCTGCGGTGGACCGAAGTCGATCGTGCAGTACCAATCGCTCTTCCACTTCTGTGACGGGCGCATCCCGCCCCCTTTGATCTGCTCGATCCCCTGATCCGCCGATCAGTAGAAGAGCGACGGCAGAACGTTGTCCTCCCGTCCTGTTCCCTCCCTGCCCGGGCCTGCCCGCCCGCCTGCGGAGGAGGGTCTCCCACCCGTACGGTCCGCAGCCGTGCGCGAGAAGGAGCCTGCCATGTCGATGCTGCCCTACCTGCGTGCGGCCGTTCGTCCCGCCCTGCGCAGGGCCACCCCCGTACAGCCCGGCTACGACACCACCCGCGACCCGTCGGCGAGCAGCGCGGTGGTCGACTGCGCCGTGTACCGCGACGGGCGCCGGATGCTGGGCCCGGCGTGTCTGACGCCCCGTGAGGCGATCCGCCGGGTCCGCGAGGACGGCGGGTTCGCCTGGATCGGGCTGCACGAGCCGACGGAGGCCGAGTTCGCGGGGATCGCCGCCACCTTCGGGCTTCACCCGCTGGCCGTGGAGGACGCGGTGCACGCGCACCAGCGGCCGAAGCTGGAGCGCTACGACGACACCCTCTTCACCGTCTTCAAGACGATCCACTACGTCGACCACGCCGAACTGACCGCCACCAGCGAGGTGGTGGAGACCGGCGAGGTGATGTGCTTCACCGGCCCCGACTTCGTCATCACCGTCCGGCACGGCGGACAGGGATCCCTCAAGGGCCTGCGCCACCGCCTCCAGGGCGACCCGGACCTCCTCGCGAAGGGCCCCTCGTCGGTCCTGCACTCCATCGCCGACCACGTGGTCGACGGCTACATCGCGGTGGCCGCGGCGGTGCAGGACGACATCGACGAGGTGGAGAGCGAGGTCTTCGCCGCCCCCGCCAAGGGCAGCGCGCGCGGCGGCGACGCGGGCCGCATCTACCAGCTCAAGCGCGAGGTGCTGGAGTTCAAGCGGGCGGTCTCACCGCTGCTGCGCCCGATGGAGCTGCTGAGCGAGCGGCCGATGCGGCTGGTGGACCCGGACATCCAGAAGTACTTCCGCGACGTCGCCGACCACCTGGCCCGGGTGCACGAGCAGGTGGTGGGCTTCGACGAGCTGCTGAACTCGATCCTCCAGGCCAACCTCGCCCAGGCGACGGTCGCCCAGAACGAGGACATGCGCAAGATCACCTCCTGGGCGGCGATCATCGCCGTGCCGACGATGATCTGCGGCGTGTACGGGATGAACTTCGAGCACATGCCGGAGCTCCACTGGCGCTACGGCTATCCGATGGTGATGGCCGCGATCGCCGCCTCCTGCTTCACCATCCACCGCGCACTGCGCCGCCACGGCTGGCTCTGAGGGAGCGACCCCCTACGCTGTCGGCATGACTCTCAGCACGCTCGACCTGGCCCTCGTCGAGGAGGCCACCAAGAAGTCCGGCCTGATCTGGGTGCGCGGCGGCGGGGCCGACCGCGCCCTGTGGCACGCCTGGGTGGACGGCGCGGCCCACGTACTGGGCGACGGGCCCGGCGAACAGCCGTTCCCGGGGCTGGCGGACGGCGCGAGTGCCGAGGTGACCGTACGGAGCAAGGACAAGGGCGGCCGGCTGGTGGCCTGGACGGCGACGGTACGGGAGCTGCCTCCGCGGGGCGAGGAGTGGGCGGCGGCCGTCGCCGAGCTCAAGGGCAAGCGGCTGAACGCGCCCGACTCGGAGGACATGACCGAGCGGTGGGCGCGGGAGTGCCGGCTGCTGCGGCTGGAGCCGGAGTCGGTCCGCGCCGGCCTGCCGGACGGCTCGCTGGCCGCGACTCCGCTGCCGTCCCCGGCGACGACCCGCCGGGCGATCCCGGCGGGCCTGCCGAAGCTGCTGCTGAAGCGCAGGAAGGCCGCCCGGGGTTAGGGGGTACCGGCGTACCGCCGGCCACGGGTGAAGGTGCGGTCCCGGACCGCTCAGGGCTTGGTCGGGTTCGCGCCCTGGCCGGAGCTCTTGGAGGGGGCGGGGGCGCCGCCCGCGTCCTTGGTCGTCGGCAACTGGGACCCGTAGTCGACCGTCTGGTCCTGAGCGGGCGCCTCCAGCGGGAACGTCTTGCCCCACTCCGCGAGTTCGACCCTGCCCGCGCCCCCGGCGCGCTCCATGAGCAGCGGGTACGGGGTCCCCTCCAGCGATACCGACAGCTTGCCGCCCTTGCCCGCGTCGGCCGTGACCTGGACCGCGCGGGTGTGCCCGACCTTCGTGTACGAGCCCTTGGCGAGCTTGCCCTCCAGCCCGAGCAGCCCGTCCAGCAGCACGTCCATGTCCGTGAAGCCGCGGAACTGCTTGTACGAGGGGTCGCCCTCGGGCACCTTCACGTACTTGTCGCCGAGCTTGCCGGCCGAGTCGGACTGGCCCCAGAACGCCGCGCTCGCCTTCAGGTAGAGCTGCTCCCCCACGCGCAGCAGCTGGAAGGTGTCGTCGTTGGACTTCACCTCGCCGGAACCGCCGTCCGCCTTGAGCCGCATGTCGAGGGTGAAGGACTTGCCGCCGCTCACCAGCGTGCCGGACAGGTGCACCGAGTCGGCCTCCGTCGCGGCCGCCTTCGCCTTCGCCTCGATCTTGTCGGCGGACAGCTTGCCGACACCGTTCGTGCCCTCGTCGGGGTCCTCCCCGCAGCCCGTACCGGTGACGGCGAGGCCCGCGCACAGCACACCGATGAAGGCGGCCCGGCGCAGCCGCGCGGCAGGGAAGTAGGCGGTCACGGGCGGGTGCCTCTCGTCGGTCGTCTGCGAGCGTCAGGCAGCGTACCCGCCCGTAGCGCGCGCCCCGCGACCGCGCCCCGGTGAACACCGACCCCCGGCCGGACCGCCCCACCAGGACGCTTTCCCCGGGCACGGGCTAGCCTGAGGGGCGGCACGACTCTTGATCGACGCACTAGGAGGCGCTCGGATGGCTGCAGGCGCCCCGCGGATCTTCGTCTCGCATCTGTCGGGTGTGCCCGTCTTCGACCCCAACGGCGACCAGGTCGGCCGGGTCCGCGACCTCGTCGCGATGCTCCGGGTCGGCGGCCGGCCGCCGCGGCTGCTGGGCCTGGTGGTCGAGGTCGTCAGCCGGCGCCGGATCTTCCTGCCCATGACCCGGGTCACCGGGGTGGAGTCCGGGCAGGTCATCACCACCGGTGTGATCAACATGCGGCGGTTCGAGCAGCGCCCGACCGAACGCCTGGTCCTGGGCGAGCTGCTGGACCGGCGGGTGACGCTGGTCGCGAGCGGCGAGGAGGTCACCGTCCTGGACGTGGCCATCCAGCAGCTGCCGGCCCGCCGGGACTGGGAGATCGACCGGATCTTCGTACGGAAGGGCAAGTCGGGAGCGCTGCGCCGGCGCGGCGAGGCCCTGACGGTGGAGTGGTCGGCGGTCACGGGCTTCTCGCTGGAGGAGCACGGGCAGGGCGCCGAGAACCTGGTCGCCACCTTCGAGCAGATGCGCCCGGCGGACGTGGCGAACGTCCTGCACCACCTGACGCCGAAGCGGCGCGCCGAGGTGGCCAACGCCCTCGACGACGACCGGCTCGCGGACGTGCTGGAGGAGCTGCCCGAGGACGAGCAGGTGGAGATCCTCGGCAAGCTGAAGGAGGAGCGCGCCGCCGACGTCCTGGAGGCGATGGACCCGGACGACGCGGCCGACCTGCTCTCCGAGCTGCCGGAGGACGACAAGGAGCGGCTGCTGACGCTGATGCAGCCGGACGACGCGGCCGACGTGCGCCGCCTGCTGTCCTACGAGGAGAACACCGCCGGCGGTCTGATGACCACCGAGCCGATCGTGCTGCGGCCCGACGCGACGGTCGCCGACGCGCTGGCCCGCGTACGGCAGGCGGACCTGTCGCCTGCGCTGGCGGCGCAGGTGTACGTGTGCCGGCCGCCGGACGAGACGCCGACGGGCAAGTACCTGGGCACGGTGCACTTCCAGCGGCTGCTGCGCGACCCCCCGTTCACGCTGGTCAGCTCGATCGTGGACACGGACCTGCCGCCGCTGCGCCCGAACGCCTCGCTGCCCGCGGTGACCACGCACCTCGCCGCCTACAACATGGTGGCGGTGCCGGTGGTCGACGAGAGCGGCTCGCTGCTGGGCGCGGTGACCGTGGACGACGTGCTGGACCACCTGCTGCCGGACGACTGGCGGGAGACGGACTTCCATTCCGAGGAGGCCGTGGGTGGCCGCTGAACGAGGACGCTTCGACCGGGGGCGGGGCGAGCAGGCGCGCGAGCGGCGCCGCGAGCAGATCCGGGAGCGGCGTGAGCAGGCGCGGACGCAGGCGCGCGAGCACGGGCTGGCGGCGGAAGCGGCGGAACGTTCCGGCGAGCGCGCGGGGAGGTCCTCGGGCGCCGGGTCGAGCGCGCTGACGCGCTCGCGGGTGCGCCTGGACCTGCCGCGCGCGCCGCGCCGGTCGCTGCTGCCCGAGTACGACCCGGAGGCCTTCGGGCGGCTCTCGGAGCGGGTGGCGCGCTTCCTGGGCACCGGCCGGTTCATCGTCTGGATGACCCTGGTCATCATCGTCTGGGTGCTGTGGAACATCTTCGCGCCCGACGACCTGCGGTTCGACCCCTACCCGTTCATCTTCCTGACGCTGATGCTGTCGCTGCAGGCCTCCTACGCGGCTCCGCTGATCCTGCTCGCGCAGAACCGGCAGGACGACCGCGACCGGGTCACCCACGAGCAGGACCGCAAGCAGAACGAGCGGTCCATCGCCGACACCGAGTACCTGACCCGGGAAATCGCCGCCCTGCGGATGGGCCTGGGCGAGGTGGCCACCCGCGACTGGATCAGGTCCGAGTTCCAGGACCTGATCAAGGAGATGGACGAGCGGCGTCTATTCCCCGCCGAACGTGATGAAGGCGACCGCTGACGGGCTTTCCCGCGGCCTGCTACCGAGCCGTACCATCGGGGCATGGCTACCGACACAAGCTCCGCCGCCGTGCCTGGGCAGGACGCGATCCTGGACGCACTGGCGACGGTGAACGACCCCGAGATCCACCGGCCGATCACCGAGCTCGGCATGGTCAAATCGGTGGAGATCGGTGAGGGCGGCGAGGTCGCCGTCACGGTCTACCTCACGGTGTCCGGCTGTCCCATGCGCGAGACCATCACCAAGAACGTCACCGAGGCCGTCGAGAAGGTCGCGGGCGTCACCTCCGTCGCCGTCACCCTCGACGTGATGAGCGACGAGCAGCGCAAGGACCTGGCCGCCACGCTGCGCGGCGGCACCGCCGAGCGCGAGGTGCCCTTCGCCAAGCCCGGCTCGCTGACCCGCGTGTACGCGGTCGCGTCCGGCAAGGGCGGCGTCGGCAAGTCCTCCGTCACGGTGAACCTGGCCGCGGCGATGGCCGCGGACGGCCTGAAGGTCGGCGTGGTCGACGCGGACATCTACGGTCACAGCGTGCCGCGCATGCTGGGTGTGGACGGGCGTCCCACCCAGGTCGAGAACATGATCATGCCGCCGTCGGCGCACGGCGTGAAGGTCATCTCCATCGGCATGTTCACCCCGGGCAACGCCCCGGTGGTGTGGCGCGGGCCCATGCTGCACCGCGCCCTCCAGCAGTTCCTGGCGGACGTGTTCTGGGGCGACCTCGACGTGCTGCTGCTGGACCTGCCGCCGGGTACGGGCGACATCGCGATCTCCGTGGCCCAGCTGGTGCCGAATGCGGAGATCCTCGTCGTCACCACGCCTCAGCAGGCCGCGGCCGAGGTCGCGGAGCGGGCCGGCTCCATCGCCGTGCAGACCCACCAGAAGATCGTCGGTGTGGTCGAGAACATGTCGGGCCTGCCGTGCCCGCACTGCGACGAGATGGTGGACGTCTTCGGCTCGGGCGGTGGCCAGAAGGTCGCCGACGGCCTGACCAAGACGGTCGGCGCGACGGTGCCGGTGCTGGGGTCGATCCCGATCGACGTGCGGCTGCGCGAGGGCGGCGACGAGGGCAAGCCCGTCGTGCTGTCCGACCCGGACTCCCCGGCCGGTGCGGCCCTGCGCGCGATCGCGGGCAAGCTGGGCGGCCGTGCGCGCGGTCTGTCGGGCATGTCCCTGGGCATCACCCCGCGCAACAAGTTCTGACCGTCCGCACCACGGGGAAGGGCGCCGCTCGCCGAGCGGCGCCCTTCCGCGTACCGGTCCCCGTGACCTGTTACCCGTTACCCGTCACTGGTACGAGCCGAGGTCCGCGATCGCGGAGAACCCCAGACCGTAGGCGCTCATCCCGCGGCCGTAGGCGCCCAGGTGGACGCCGCTCCCCGTGGAGCCGGCCAGCACCCACCCGAACTCCGACTCGCGGTAGTGGAACGGCGTCGGCTCCCCGTCCACCGGCAGCGACAGCGTGGACCAGTCCTCACCGGCCAGGTCGTCCGCCAGTTCCCAGGCGGCCTCGGTCTGCTGGTCCAGCCAGTCGTCGCGCAGCGAGTGGTCCATCTGGCCGGGCCAGCTGTACGCCAGGAGTCCGGAGCCGGCCAGCCAGGCCGCCGAGGCGACCGAGGTGGCCTCCAGGACGCCGGTGCCGTCGCCGCTGCGGCGCAGCGGGTTGCTCGCCACGGTGATGACCACCGCGAAGCGCTCCTTCTCACCGGTGGCGATCTCGCCCCGGGCGGAGGGCTCGTCGCCGTGGCCCGTGGATCCGTGCTCCACCGTGCCGTCGGCGGCCACGGCGACCTGCATGAGCCAGCGCGGGCCGGTGAAGGCCCCGTCCAGCCCGTACCAGGGGAAGTCGGCCGCCAGGAACCCCTCGGCCGTCCGGCGGGCCGCCGGTACGGGCGCTGGGGGCTCCTGTGGCTGTGTATCGCTGTGTGGGCCGGTATCCGGCTCCTGGGCGGGTGCGGCGGCGGGGGCGGGGGCCTCCGCGGTCTGCGCCCCTACCCGGCTGCTGCTCGTCGTCTCCATCTGGGCGGCCTCTCGTTCCGTGGGGTCCGGAACGGCCCTCCCCCTCGCTGTGCTGGGGGGACCCCCTCCCTCGGGCGTCCTGCGATCCGGACAGATGGAGGATAGCCATCCGACCGCGGATCGCCGGGCAGGCCGCGCGTCAGGTGGCGTCGGCGTCGAAGCGCGAGCGCTCGTCCGGGGCGGGGGCGGCGGGCTTCTTCAGCAGATCCGGGCCGGTCACCGCGGGCGTGGCGGCCGCGGCCGGGGCGGCACCGGCCTCCGAGCTCTTCACGGCGTCGGAGACGTCGCTGAGCTCCTTGCGGAGGTCGAAGCTGGTGCGGATCTCCTTGAGGTCCTCGTTCTCGGTCAGCTGCTTGCGGATGAAGGTCTTCGGGTTCAGGTCCTCGAACTCGAAATCCTTGAACTCCGGGCCGAGTTCCGAGCGGATGTCGTGCTTCGCGCTGTCCGAGAAGGCCCGGACCTTGCGGATGAAGCCCGTGACGTCCTGAATGACCTTGGGCAGCTTGTCCGGTCCGAAGACGAGGATGCCGAGCACCACGATCGTGACAAGTTCGAGTGCGCCTATGTCGTTGAACACCTTGCCGCTCCTCGGCTCTCTCTCACTTCGGGCCCCGACACACGGTACCCGGCGTTGTCCGCGGGCCCATACCTGTGTACCGCGTCCGCGGCCGGTTTCTCCCGGCTGTCATCCCCTGCTCATGAGCCGTTCGCCGATCCGAGGACCACTTCCAGTGTGCTTTCGCGGCCCCCGCGGAGAACGGTGAGGGTCAGCGCGTCGCCCGGGCGGTGGGCCCGGATCCTGATGATCAGCTCGTCGCCGCCGCAGACCCGCTGGCCGTCCACCTTGGTGATCACGTCCCCGGCCCGGATCCCGGCGCGCGCGCCCGGCCCGTCGGCGACGACGGACGGCTTGCCGTCCTCGCCCTTGTCCCCGACCCGGGCCCCGTCGCCCGTGTAGTCCATGTCGAGGGTGACCCCGATGACCGGGTGCGTGGCGCGGCCGGTGCGGATGAGCTCCTCGGCGACCCGCTTGCCCTGGTTGACGGGGATGGCGAAGCCCAGGCCGATGGAGCCGCCCTGCCGGGTGGGATCGTCCTTGTCGGCCCCGCGGATCGCGCTGTTGATGCCGACCACGTGGGCTTTCGCGTCGAGGAGCGGGCCGCCGGAGTTGCCCGGGTTGATGGGGGCGTCGGTCTGCAGTGCGTCGACGTAGCTGATGTCGCTGCCGTCGCCCTTGTCGCCGCCCGCGGTGACGGGCCGGCCGGTGGCGCTGATGATGCCCGCGGTGACGGTGTTCGACAGGTCGAAGGGCGCGCCGATGGCCACCACCGGGTCGCCGACCTTCACGTTCTCGGAGTTCCCCAGGCTCAGCGGCTGGAGCCCGCGCACCCCGCCGACCTTGACCACGGCCAGGTCGTAGCCGGAGTCGCGGCCGACCAGCTCGGCGGTGACGCTCTCGCCGGTGCTGAAGGTGACCGTTATCTCCTGGGAGTCGGCGACGACATGGCTGTTGGTCAGGATGTGCCCCTGCTGGTCGAGCACGAAGCCGGTACCCGTACCGCTGCCCTTCGTGCCCCGTACGTGCAGGGTCACCACCCCGGGCAGTGCGGTGGCCGCGATCCCGGCCACGCTCTCGGGGGCCCGGCCCTTGTCGGCCGCGGCGGCCTGGGGCAGTTCCAGACGGGTGTTGCTCCGCCGCTCGGCGAGCACGCCGAGGTAGCCGCCGATGCCGCCGGCGAGCAGGGCCGTACCGAGGCTGAGGGCCACCACCTGCCACAGCCGGATCCGCGGCGGCCGGCCGCGGTCCACGACCTGCAACGGCACGGCGCCCCAGGGGTCGTACCGCGTCACGGCGACCGCGGGCGGGACGTTGCCCGACGCGCCGGGGGCCCGCGCGTCAGGAGCCGACCCGTCCGGGGCCGGGGTCCGGGCCGGGACCGCGTCCTGCACGCGGTCCTCGTCCCCGCCCGCGGGCCGCGGCGCGGGCACCCCTGCGCGGCGGCCGTCCCCGGCCGTCTCCTCGGGCCGGCTCCACCACTGCGGAGCCGGGTCGGTCTGCTGCCTGTCGGCCATGGGCGCTCCCCGCGTACCTATGCGCATGTGCCGCAGATTCAACCAGGTCCCGCGTCAGCGCAGCAGGGAGACCGGACGGGCCGGGTGCTGCGGGGTGGGCTGGAGCGGCGGCAGCGGGGTCGCCACGGCCGACAGGAGGGTCGGGACGGCCGCGGGGGTGGGCAGGCTGTCACGGGCCCCCGGATCGGCCACGGGAAGGGCGGGACCGGTCCGGGAGGCCGGAGCCGGCGGATCACCCCGCAGGTTCGGGTCGGCCTCCAGCGGCAGGGCACCACCGAGCGCGAGCGCTGCCAGGGAGACGGCCCCGGCGGCGACGAAGGCGAACCGGCGGCGCGGACGGCCCATCTCGTGGATGCGGAAGCCCTCCTGCGGTCTGGGCCGGGCGGCGACCGGCAGCCCGTACGCGAACGCCTCGAAGGGATCGGTCCCCGCGGAGCCCGCCCGGTCGCCCGGACGTCCGGGACCGGTGGAGCCGGCGGGCCCCGACAGCCCCGGCAGACCCGTCGGATCGTCGAGGCCACCGCCCGGCAGCCCCTGCAACCGCGCCAGCAGCCCCGCGGACAGCGGCGGCGGCGCGCTCTCCACGAACATGGTCTTCAGACGGCGCTGCGCATCGGCCTCGGCCTTGCATCTGGCACAGGTCGCCAGGTGCGCCAGGACCCGGTCGCGGGCGTCGTGTTTCAGCTCCCCGTCCACCAGGGCGGCAAGCCGGTCGCCCAGGTGCTGTTCGGCGGGGGACGGACTGGCCTCGCTCACTCGGCTCCGCCCTCTCCCCCGGCGCCCGGGGCGCCCATCGCCACTCCCGCCAGCGCGCGCTGCTCGGCACGCGCCTGCGGGGACCGGTGCTTGAGTGCCTTGCGCAGGTGCGACCGGCCCCGGTGGATACGGCTGCGCACGGTGCCGAGCTTCACGCCGAGCGTCGCGGCGATCTCCTCGTACGACAGGCCCTCGATGTCGCACAGCACCACGGCCGCACGGAACTCGGGGGCGAGGGTGTCCAGCGCCTGCTGCACGTCCGCGTCGAAGTGGGTGTCGTGCAGGACCTGCTGCGGGGACGGCTCGCGGCTCGGCAGCCGGTCGGCCGCGTCGTCGCCGAGCGCGTCGAAACGGATCCGCTGCTTGCGGCGCACCATGTCCAGGAAGAGGTTCGTGGTGATGCGGTGCAGCCAGCCCTCGAAGGTGCCGGGCGTGTACGTGGACAGCGAGCGGAAGACGCGGACGAAGACTTCCTGCGTCAGGTCCTCGGCATCGTGCTGGTTACCCGTCAGACGGTAGGCAAGGCGGTAGACCCGCGCGCTGTGCGTGCTGACGATCTCCTCCCACGAAGGAGGGGTCCACGCCTGGGAGCCCGCATCGGCGGCGAAGGACGCGGTGGTTGCGGCGTCGGCGGTGTGGAAGCGGTCAGCAATGTAGGTCACGGATTTCGGCTCACCCGCCGACCAGAAGAGGCGTCTCAGTACGCCCCCACGATCCACAGGCGCAGCCGCACCTCCCCTGTCGGCTCTGGTGGTGTCCAGTGGAGTCCCTACCATAGCCACCCCCTCTGTCAGCTCCGGATAAGCGTTTTTGCAGTATCTTTACGCGAGACTTAAGCCCTGGTGCGGTCCTGGCCGTCGATCTGCCCGGCCCCGTCCCTTCTCGTCCCGCCTCCACCCTTCACAACGCCCGGTCCCATCTGCGGGTTCCCGACGTCAACGGATACAGTCACCGTTGCGCCAACTATGGGGACAGGAGAGGGTCATTACCGGCAACCGGCAGACGAGCTGGGCGTTCGCCGACGCGTTTGTCGCCGAGGACGACGCTCTGCGATGGGCCCGCGACCGGTCCAGGGAAGCGGGCCTGAGGTCCGTCTCCCCCGGCACCGGGGCCGCGCTGCGCCTGCTGGCCGCCACCGCGGACGCCAAGGCGGTCGCCGAGATCGGCACCGGGACCGGGGTCTCCGGCATCCACCTCCTGCACGGGATGCGCCCCGACGGGGTGCTGACCACCGTGGATCCCGAGGCGGACCGGCAGGCCTTCGCCCGCCAGGCCTTCCGCGCCGCCGGCTTCGCGGGCAACCGCGCCCGCTTCATCCCGGGCCGCGCCCTCGACGTGCTGCCGCGACTCGCCGACGGCGGATACGACCTCGTCTTCTGCGACGGGGACCCCTCCGAGTCCCTCGACTACCTCGCCGAATCGTTGCGGCTGCTGCGCCCCGGCGGACTGGTGTGCTTCGAGGGGGTCTTCTCCGACGGCCGTACGGTCGACTCCGCGGCCCAGCCGGTGGAGGTGCTGCGCGTCCGCGAGCTGCTGCGCAGCGTCCGCGAGAGCCCGGCACTGGAGGCCGCGCTGCTCCCGGTGGGCGACGGGCTGCTCTGCGCCGTGCGCCGCTGAGCCCCGGGAATCAGTTCAGGAGGGCGAAGGCGAGGGCCGCCGTGCCGCCCAGCGCGGTGCCGGCCAGGAGCTGGGCCGGGGTGTGCGCCTTCAGCACCAGCCGGGACCAGCCCACGGCGGCGGCGATCAGCGCCGCCGGGAGCACCGCGGGCCCGAGGACGAGCAGCAGGATCATCACGGTGCCGCCGGCCACCGACATGTGGATCGATATCTGCCAGACGACCGTCACCAGCAGCGAGGACACGAGGCCCACGAGCATCGCGACGACGAGCGCGAAGACCTCCCGGGGCGCGCCCAGCACGTGCAGGAGGGTGATCCCGGCGATGACGGAGACCAGGCTCAGGGCCATCGGGACGACCCGCTGGCGCCGTACCCGGATGTGCTGGTCGGTCAGCGCGCCCCGGCGGACGCCGAGGGCGATGATCCCGATCGGTACGACGCCGCAGAACAGGGCGGCGAACAGGCCCCAGCCGAGCCCCGCCCGCGAGGTGGTGCTGTGCCATCCGACGAGCAGGAGCAGCGCGACCACCAGGTTGGCCGGCGCCAGCGCGTCGGACAGCACCCGGGCGGCCTTCTGGCGGGGGGTGCAGTCGGCGAAGGCGGGCGGCGCGGGCGGCGTGAAGGTCACGGACGGCTCCGGAATGCTCGGGTCCACGGACGGCGACACAACACTGCCCCGGCCGCGGATCGCGGTCGGGGCAGCGCAGAGAATGCAGAAATGCAGAAGGTGGAAGTGCTGTCAGTGTCCCCTGGGGGTCAGCCGACGACCTTCTTCAGGGCGTCACCCAGGGCGTCCGCCTCATCAGGGGTCAGCTCGACGACAAGCCGACCGCCGCCCTCGAGCGGTACGCGCATGACGATGCCCCGCCCCTCCTTGGTGACCTCGAGCGGGCCGTCGCCCGTCCGCGGCTTCATGGCCGCCATGCTCGTTCCCCTTCCTGAAACCAGCTCATCGTCAGCCGACGGCCCCGTTCAGGCGCCTAATACCCGGCATCGAACACATTGCTTCCCAGCCATTATCCCGCATGTCAGGACCCGATGACCAACATCACCCGGGAACGCTTGGGCAACGCGCTCGGCCAAAACCACTCATTTCGGGGATCCGCCTGCGATACTTCGCCGCCGCACCAGGGAACCGGCATCGGCTTACTTTGACGCACATCACATGTGCGGGCCACGTCCGGTCCGCCATGCTGACCTCTGTACCGGACAGTACCGACCGGTAGCCAAGCCCGCGACGAAGGGGGACCCCCCAGCCATGGCCGACAGCGTGCTCTACGAAGTGACCGACGGACTCGCGACCATCACGATCAACCGCCCGGACGCGATGAACGCGATGAACACCGAGGCGAAGGTCGCCCTGCGCGACGCGGTCCAGGCGGCGGCCGCCGACACCGCCGTACGGGCCGTGCTGCTCACCGCGTCCGGGAACCGGGCCTTCTGCGTGGGCCAGGACCTCAAGGAGCACATCGGGAACCTCGCCTCGGACCGCGAGACGGGCACCTCCCTGACGATGACCACGGTCGCCGACCACTACAACCCCATCGTGCGGGCGCTCACCGAGATGCCCAAGCCCGTGGTGGCCGGGGTGAACGGCGTCGCGGCCGGTGCGGGCTTCGGCTTCGCGCTGGCGGCCGACTTCCGGGTCGTCGCCGACACGGCCTCCTTCAACACCTCGTTCGCCGGGGTGGCGCTGACCGCCGACTCCGGGGTCTCGTGGACCCTCCCCCGTCTGATCGGCGCCTCCCGCGCCTCGGACCTGCTGCTGTTCCCGCGTTCGGTCAAGGCCCAGGAGGCGTACGAGCTCGGCATCGTCAACCGCCTCGTGCCCGCGGACTCCCTGCACGCCGAGGCGGAGGCCGTGGCCCGCACGCTGGCCGCCGGCCCGACGGTCGCGTACGCCGCGCTGAAGGAGTCCCTGGCCTACGGCGCCTCCCACACGCTCGCCGAGGCCCTGGCCCACGAGGACACCGTCCAGACGCGCGCGGGGGCCTCCGAGGACCACGCCATCGCCGTCCAGGCCTTCCTCGCGAAGCAGCCGCCGAAGTACCTGGGCCGCTGAACGGTTCTCCCGCGTTCCGGCCGGGCCCGGGGGCGTCCGGGTCAGGCCGGGTCGCGGGAGACGCAGTCGGCCAGGTGGTCGTTGACCAGCCCGCAGGCCTGCATCAGGGCGTAGGCCGTCGTGGGGCCGACGAAGCGGATGCCGGCCTTCTTCAGGGCCTTGGCGAGGGCCGTGGACTCCGGCGTGACCGCCGGGACCTCGGTGACCGTCAGCGGGGCCGGGCCCGGCTCCTCGGGCGCGTGGGACCAGATGAGGGTGTCCAGCTCGCCCGGCTCCCACCCGGCGAGGACCTTCGCGTTGGCGAGGGTCGCGTCGATCTTGGCCCGGTTGCGGATGATCCCCTCGTCGGCCAGCAGCCGCGCGGCGTCGCGGTCGTCGAACTCCGCGACCGCCGCGATCGAGAAGTCGGAGAAGGCCTTACGGAACCCCTTGCGGCGGCGCAGGATGGTGATCCAGGACAGCCCCGACTGGAAGGCCTCCAGGCACAGCCGCTCGTAGAGGGCGTCGTCCCCGTGGACGGGACGGCCCCACTCGGTGTCGTGGTAGTCGACGTAGTCCGGCGTAGACAGCCCCCACGGGCAGCGCAGCAGCCCGTCCGCGCCCGCGAGCGAGCCGCTCACCGCTCCTCGCCGCCCTTGGTGAGGTCGACGTGCCCGGGCGCGTCCGACGGGGCCGCCGCGGGCGCCGCCGCGGCCGTCAGCTGCGCGATGCGCGCGTCCCGCTCGGCCAGTTCGGCCGCGAGCCGCTCCAGTACGTCGTCCACCTCGGCCATGCGGTACCCGCGCGGGGCGACCGGCAGCCGCAGCGCGTCGATGTCGGCCCGTACGACGGGACGGGTCTCCGGCAGGCCGTCCGCGACCCGGTCCGGCTCCGCTTCCGGCAGGACGGCCTCCGAACCGCCGCCGATCACCGCCAGGGTGACCGCTGCCACGACCACGACCAGCGCGATCATCAAGAAGAAGAACACGATCAACTCCCCTGAGAGACTCCGGCCACCAGGTTAAGGTCGCAGGCGAGGCGCAAGGGCCGCCGAAGGAGGAAAGAGCAGGATGCTGCGACTGGGCAGGCGCGAGTTCGACACCCACGAGCCGGTGATCATGGCCATCGTGAACCGGACGCCGGACTCCTTCTACGACCAGGGCGCGACGTTCCGCGACGAGCCGGCGCTGGACCGGGTCGAGCACGCGATCGCCGAGGGCGCCGCGATCATCGACATCGGCGGCGTCAAGGCGGGCCCGGGCGAGCACGTGGACGCGGCCGAGGAGGCACGGCGCACGGTCGGCTTCGTGGCCGAGGTCCGGCGCCGCCACCCGGACGTGGTGATCAGCGTGGACACCTGGCGGCACGAGGTCGGCGAGGCGGTGTGCGAGGCCGGGGCCGATGTCCTCAACGACGCGTGGGGCGGGGTGGACCCCAAGCTCGCGGAGGTCGCCGCGCGCTGGGGCGCGGGCCTGGTCTGCACCCACGCGGGCGGCGTGGAGCCGCGCACCCGGCCGCACCGGATCGCGTACGAGGACGTCATGGAGGACGTGCTGCGCGTGACGGTCGGGCTGGCGGAGCGGGCGGCGGCGCTGGGCGTCCGCCGGGACGCGATCATGATCGACCCGGGACACGACTTCGGGAAGAACACCCGGCACTCGCTGGAGGCCACGCGCCGGCTGGACGAGATGACGGCGACGGGCTGGCCGGTGCTGGTCTCCCTGTCCAACAAGGACTTCGTCGGCGAGACGCTCGACAAGCCGGTCAAGGAGCGCCTGCTGGGCACCTTGGCCACGACGGCCGTCTCGGCCTGGCTGGGCGCGCAGGTCTACCGGGTCCACGAGGTCGGGGAGACCCGGCAGATCCTGGACATGGTCCGTTCCATCCAGGGCCACCGCCCCCCGGCGGTAGCCCGCCGCGGCCTCGCCTGAGGCCTTCGTACCAGGTCGGGCCCGGGCCGGTCGGGCCCGGGCCGTGGTGGTTACTTCCCGACTTCCTTCGTCACCAGGGCGATCGCCTCGTCCACGTCGTCGGTGACGTGGAACAGGTAGAGGTCCTTCTCCGAGGCCTTGCCCTGGGCGATCACGGTGCCGCGCAGCCAGTCGATCAGGCCGCTCCAGTACTCCGTGCCGAACAGCACGATCGGGAAGCGCGTGATCTTCTGGGTCTGGACCAGGGTCAGCGCCTCGAACAGCTCGTCGAGCGTGCCCAGGCCGCCCGGCAGGACGACGAAGCCCTGGCTGTACTTCACGAACATCGTCTTGCGGACGAAGAAGTACCGGAAGTTCAGGCCGAGATCGACGTGCTGGTTGAGCCCCTGCTCGAAGGGGAGCTCGATGCCGAGGCCGACCGAGACGCCGTTCGCCTCGCGGGCGCCCTTGTTGGCCGCCTCCATGGCCCCCGGACCGCCGCCGGTGATCACCGCGAAGCCGGCGTCGACCAGCGCGCTGCCGATCCGCACGCCCGCGTCGTACTCGGGCGAGCCCTCCGGCGTACGGGCCGATCCGAACACGCTGATCGCGGGCGGCAGCTCGGCGAGCGTGCCGAAGCCCTCGATGAACTCCGACTGGATGCGCAGGACCCGCCAGGGATCGGTGTGCACCCACTCGGAGGGCCCGGCCGAATCCAGCAGCCGCTGGTCCGTCGTACTGCCCGCCTGCACCTGGCTCCGCCTCCTCAGCACCGGCCCGAGCTGCTGCTCCTCGGGCCGACGACGAGCGGAACCCTCGGGACTGCCGTGGTTGCCCATGCTGTGCTCCCTCCTGCTGATCGTTGGATCAGGGTAGGCGCACAAAGGTGACGAGAAGCGGAATTCAGGAGGTCAGCCAGGCGCGGAGTCGTTCCTCGCAGTGCCGGATCGCCTTCGTCTCGACGCGCTCGTCGACCTTGTGCGCCAGCAGGGCGTCGCCCGGGCCGTAGTTGACCGCCGGGACCCCGAGGGCGCTGAAGCGGGAGACGTCCGTCCAGCCGAACTTGGGCATGGCCCGGCCGCCGACCGCCTCCATGAAGGCCTCGGCGGCCGGGTGGGAGAGGCCGGGCAGGGCGCCGGGCGAGGAGTCGTCGACCACGAACTCGGCGATGTCGCAGTCCGCGAACACCTCCCGTACGTGGGCCAGCGCCTCGGCCTCGGTCCGGTCCGGGGCGTAGCGGAAGTTGACCGTCACCGTGCACGCGTCGGGGATGACGTTGTTGGCGACGCCGCCCTCGATGCGGACCGCGTTGAGGCCCTCGTGGTACTCCAGGCCGTCGATGACCGGCTTGCGGGGCTCGTAGGCCGCGAGGCGGGCGAGGATCGGGCCCGCCGAGTGGATGGCGTTGGAGCCCATCCAGCTGCGGGCGGAGTGGGCGCGCTCGCCGGCGGTGCGGAGCAGGACGCGCAGGGTGCCCTGACAGCCGCCCTCGACCTCGGCGTTCGAGGGTTCGAGCAGGACCGCGAAGTCGCCCGTCAGCCAGTCGGGGTGGGCGTCTGCGACCTTGCCGAGGCCGTTGAGGTCGGCGGCGACCTCCTCCTGGTCGTAGAAGACGAAGGTGAGGTCCCGGTTCGGCTCGGGCACGGTCGCGGCGATGCGCAACTGCACGGCGACACCGGACTTCATGTCGGTGGTGCCGCAGCCCCAGAGCACGTCGTTCTCGTCGAGGCGGGAGGGGACGTTGTCGGCGATCGGCACGGTGTCGAGGTGGCCGGCCAGTACGACGCGCTCGGCGCGGCCGAGGTCGGTGCGGGCGACGACGTTGTTGCCGAAGCGGTCCACGGTGAGGTGCGGCAGGCCGCGCAACGCGTGTTCCACGAGGTCGGCGAGTACCTTCTCGTCGCCGCTCACGGACGGAATGTCGACGAGCCGGGCGGTCAGCTCGGCGGCGTCCAGGGTGAGGTCCAGCTCGGATTCGGACATGGAACTGACCCTAACGCCCCGGGATGCGGCGAAGGCCCGTACGTCCGGCCGGTGGACGCGTCATATGCCTCAAGTACGGTGGGCCGCGTGTCCGAGACCCGTGATCCCCGTCCTCGTCGCCGCCGGCTACTCCGGGCGGTCGTCGGCCTGCTCGTTCTCCTCGCGGTGATCGGGTACTTCGCCGTGCAGCGCGACTCGAACGGTGGCGGCGGTGCCCCGTTCTGCGTGGCCAGCGCGGACCCGGTCGGGGAAGAGGAAACCTCTGAATCGTACGAAATGTCTCCGGAGCAGGCGGCGAACGCGGCGACGATAGCCGCCGTCGGCGTCGCCAAGGGCCTGCCGGACCGGGCGGTGACCATCGCGCTGGCGACCGCCATGCAGGAGTCCGCGCTGCGCAATCTCGATCACGGCGACCGTGACTCGCTGGGCCTCTTCCAGCAGCGGCCGTCGATGGGCTGGGGCACTCCGGCGCAGATCACGGACCCGGTCTACTCGGCCGGGATCTTCTACGACCACCTCGTCGACGTGCCGGGCTACTCGCGGCTGCCGCTGACGGTGGCCGCGCAGAAGGTGCAGCGCAGCGGGTTCCCGCAGGCGTACGCCAAGCACGAGCCGGACGCGATCGTGCTGACGGCGGCCTTCGCCGGCGGCGGCTCCGTGAACTGCGGCGGGCCCGCGCCCACCGGGCCGGGCGACCCCGAGCGGGTACGGGCCGACCTGATCCGGATCTTCGGCAAGGACGGGATGCACACCATGCCCCCGCAGGGCGGCAGGGCCGGCCGGAACGCCGGCGGCGGGCAGGTCGTGCCGGAGCCCGAGGTCACCCTGGTGGAGAAGGGGGGCGGCGGCGAGGCCGCGACGCGCCGCAGCCGGGCGATGGCCCACTGGGCGGTGGCCCACTCCAAGGAGATGGGCATCTCCCGGGTGTCGTACGGCCGGCACGGCTGGATCGCCGGCAAGGACCGGGGGCGCTGGCAGGACAAGAGCGGGGCGAGGACGAAGGACGGCGCCAAGGACCCGCACACCGCGGAGCCGGGCGAGGTCCGGATCTTCATGACCCGCTGATCCCCGCTGATCCCCGGCGGTCCCGCCGGTCCCCGGGCGGGACGCCGCGGGCCGGGGCACGCACCGGGGGCGCCCGGGCTGGCGTACGAGTGATCACTCCTGCGGGGGGATCCGTGTAGTGGTCCACGGAACCCGGATCGGGGGCGGAACCCCTGGTCGGCGCGCATCCGATGCTCTTGTCGCGGAAGCCGATTAAACGATGCGTTACCGATCCTTTACCCACCGGCACCGCAACTCCACCCGCCCCGCGAGCGGTTAGTCATGGCGTACTCAGCCGCTACCGCTTAGGAGCAACATGTCTCTCCCCCTGACCCGTCGGATCGCCCGTGCCGCGCTGCTCGTCGCAGCCGGGGCAGCGCCCGTGGTCGGTGCGGCCGGTGCGGCCAGCGCCGCCGGTCTGGAGTCCGTGCCGCAGCTGGGCCAGCTCACCGCCCCCGACACCGCCGCGACGGCGGACGCGGCCACGGGCGTCTTGGACACCGCAGGCGGCGCCACCAAGTCCCTGCCGGCCCCCGCCGCCGACGTGGCCGGTACCGCACAGGGCCTGCTCGGCGGGCTCCCCGTCAAGGAGCTGCCGACGTCCTCGCTGCCGACCTCCGGCGGCCTGCCGGCCGGGCTGCCCGGTGGCCTGCCGCTGGGCGGCTGACACCGCGGGAACCACCGAGGGGGCCGGGAGTGCGAACTCCCGGCCCCCTCGGGCGTTTCCCGCGGGGAGCCCGGGCCGGCCGGCCCGGGCTCGGCCCGTGCTCAGCCCAGGCGCTTGACCGCCGCCTCGACCCGCTCGTCGGTGGCGGTGAAGGCGACGCGCACGAACCGTGCGCCCGCCTCGCCGTAGAAGTCGCCCGGCGCGACCAGGATGCCCAGGCCGGCGAGGTGGGCGACGGTGTCCCAGCAGGGCTCGTCACGGGTCACCCACAGGTACAGGCTCGCCTCGCTGTGCTCGACCCGGAAGCCGTGCGCCTCCAGGGCCGTACGCAGCGCCGCGCGGCGGGCCGCGTAGCGCTCGCGCTGCTCCTCGACGTGGGCGTCGTCGCCGAGCGCGGCGACGGTGGCCGCCTGCACCGGGGCCGGGGTCATCATGCCGCCGTGCTTGCGGATCTCCAGCAGCTCGCCGAGCACGTCCGCGTCACCGGCGACGAAGGCCGCCCGGTAGCCCGCCAGGTTGGAGCGCTTGGAGAGCGAGTGGACCGCGACGATGCCCTCGTACGAGCCGCCGCAGACGTCGTCGTGGAGGACGGAGACGGGCTCGGCCTCCCAGCCCAGCTCCAGGTAGCACTCGTCGCTGAACAGCAGGATCCCGTGCTCGCGCGCCCACGCCACGATCCGGACCAGGTCCTCCTTGGCGAGGACCTTGCCGGTGGGGTTGGACGGGGAGTTGAGCCACAGCAGCTTCACGCCGGCCGGGTCGAGCTCGGTCGGGTCGTCGTAGACCACCGCCTCC
Source organism: Streptomyces spororaveus (assembly GCF_016755875.1). Taxonomy (NCBI): domain Bacteria; kingdom Bacillati; phylum Actinomycetota; class Actinomycetes; order Kitasatosporales; family Streptomycetaceae; genus Streptomyces; species Streptomyces spororaveus. Next base: position 3,268,407 of record NZ_BNED01000005.1, read on the forward strand.
GCGCCGCACAGCCGCGCGCCGACCTCGTACGTGGGGTAGGCGAGCCGGGGGTAGGCCACCTTGTCCCCGGCGCCCAGGCCCAGCTGGGTCGGCAGCCAGGCCACCAGCTCCTTGGAGCCGACGACCGGCAGGACGTTGCGGTGTTCGGCGGCGCTCGCGCCGAGGCGGCCGCGCACCCAGCCGGTGATCGCGTCGCGCAGGGCGGCGGTGCCCCACACGGTCGGGTAGCCCGGGGAGTCGGCGGCGGCGATCAGGGCCTGCCGGATCAGCTCCGGGACCGGGTCGACGGGCGTCCCGACGGACAGGTCGACGATGCCGTCCGGGTGGGCCGCCGCCGTCTTCTTGTACGGCTCCAGCTTGTCCCAGGGGAAGGCGGGAAGACGGTCGGATACTGCGGCCACGGTGGTCTCTGCTCTCTCTGAGTGCTGGGGTGTGCAGGTCGGAAAACACGTCGGTCCCGTGCGGCGGAAGGCCGTACGGGACCGAGGGGCGCGTCTGCCTGAAAGGTCAGTGCTCGCCGTTGATACCGGCGGGCAGCGCCGCGACGAAGGGGTGGTCGCGCTCGATCAGGCCCAGCTTGGAGGCACCACCGGGCGAACCGAGCTCGTCGAAGAACTCGACGTTCGCCTTGTAGTAGTCCTTCCACTCCTCCGGGGTGTCGTCCTCGTAGAAGATGGCCTCGACCGGGCAGACCGGCTCACACGCGCCACAGTCGACGCACTCGTCCGGGTGGATGTACAAGGACCGCTGGCCCTCGTAGATGCAGTCGACGGGGCACTCTTCGATGCATGCCTTGTCCTTGACGTCGACACAAGGCTCCGCGATGACGTAGGTCACGCTCTCGTTCCTCCTCGGTAGGGCTTTCCATATCGCGCGGGAGCGCGGCGTCGTCGATGCCCGCACCTAGTATCTCCGTTCCCGGGCACGATCCGAACAGGAGGGGCGGACAGAGCTGTGGAAATCACTGCCGGTGGACTGCTGGAGGTCCGTATTACCCCGGCTGACGTGGGTAAACGAGTCTCTGTACGACGGGTGGAGGCCGGGCTGAGCGGATCACCCGAGTTCACGGACACGGTCGGGGTTCTCACATCCTGGGACCAGGGTGTGCTGCTGATCACAAAGAAGGACGGGCAATCCGTCCGTATCGCGGAATCCTCCCTGGTGGCGGGCAAGATCGTGCCTCCGGCGCCGGCCCGGCGGCGGGGTCCCGCGGCCTCCTTCGAGGAGCTCTCGCGGGTCACGGCGCGGGCCTGGCAGCCGCTGGAGAGCGAGCCGCTGGGCGCATGGACGCTGCGGGCGGCCGGCGGATTCACCCGGCGGGCCAATTCCGTGCTGCCGCTCGGCGATCCGGGGATACCCCTGGACGATGCACTCGCGCGAGTGACCTCCTGGTACGCCCGGCGGTCGCTCCCGGCCTACGTCCAGGTCGCGACGGGGGCGGCGGGCACCCAGGAGATGCTCGGCGCGGAGCTGGCGCGGCGCGGCTGGGTGAACGAGGTGTCGGCGGAGGTACGGATCGGGGCGCTGGCGCCGGTGGGCGACGTGGACGCGCCCGCGGCCGCGGACGTCCGCCTGACCCGGGTCCCGGACGAGGAGTGGCTCGGGCGCTACGGCAAGGTGAGCGACCCGGATCTGGCCCGGCGGGTGCTGGTGGAGGGGCCGTCGGTGTGGTTCGCGGCGCTGCCCGGGGGCCGGGCCGTGGGGCGGTGCGTGGTGGACGGCCGGTGGGCCGGATTCGCGGCGGTCACGGTCGATCCGGCGCACCGGCGGGAGGGTCTGGCGACGGCGGTGATGGCCGCGCTGGCCCGGCGGGCGCTGGAGGAGGGCGCGTCGGCGGCGTGGCTCCAGGTCGAGACGGACAATCCGGGGGCGCTGGCGCTCTACGACGGGCTGGGCTTCGTGACGCACCACGCCTACCACCACTACCGGGCGGCGTCGTGAGCTCGGCGGCCTGGCGGGCGCAGTTCGCGGCCGAGGCCCGGGCGGAGCGGCCGGACCTGGCGCTGCTGTGCCTGCTGCTGGCCACCGAGGCGGACCCGGCGCTGGACGAGAACGCGATGGACCGGGCGCAGATCGAGCTGGACCGGCTGGCCGGGATGCTGCCGTACGGGCTGCGCGGCGGGCGGGCCTGGGCGAACGCGGTGACGGAACTGCTCGGCGGGCACCTCGGGTTCCACGGCACCCCGGCGGACTACGACCGGCTGTCGTCCTCGCTGCTGCACGAGGTGCTGCGGCGGCGGCGCGGGCTGCCGATCCTGCTGTCGGTGGTGTGGCTGGAGGTCGCCCGGCGGGCCGGTGCGCCGGTGTACGGGCTCGGGCTGCCGGGGCACTTCGTGGTGGGCTTCGGGGACCCGGAGGAGGGCGTGGTGGTGGACCCGTTCGCGGGCGGCGCGTCCCTGGGCACCGGGCCCGCGGAGCTGGCGTCGGGACCGCGCGAGCCCGCGCGGACGCTGGGCATCGTGCAGCGGATCCTGGCGAACATCCGGGCCTGGGCCTCGGCCCGCCCGGAGCAGTCGGGGGTGGCCCTGTGGGCGGTGGAGCTGTCGCTGCTGCTGCCGTCGCATCCGGCGGCGCTGCGGTACGAGCGGGCGCGGCTGCTGGTGGAGCGGGGCTCCTTCCGTGAGGGGGCGGCCGAGCTGGACGCGTACGCGGCGGTGGTGTCCGCGGTGGACGCCGACGCGGCGGACCGCATCCGCGCGGAGGCCGTGTCGGCCCGCGCCCTCCTGAACTGACGGGCCCCGGCCCGCCGGGCCACCGCCGGCGGGGCTGGATATGGCCCCGCGGAGCCGGAACGGGGCGGGGGTCAGAGCCAGCCCTTTTCGCGGGCCGTGCGGACGGCTTCGGCGCGGTTGCGGGCCGCCAGTTTCTGGATCGCCGTCGAGAGGTAGTTGCGGACCGTGCCCTGGGACAGGTGGAGCCGGGCCGCGAGTTCCGCGTTGGTCGCGCCGCCCTCCGCCTCGCGCAGGACCTCCCGTTCGCGGTCCGTCAGCGGGTTGGCGCCCTCCGCGAGGGCGGCCGCGGCCAGCGTGGGGTCGATGACGCGCTCCCCCTGGAGGACCTTGCGCACGGCTGCCGCCAGCTGCGCGGCCGGGGCGTCCTTGACCAGGAAGGCGGAGGCGCCCGCCTCCATCGCGCCGCGGAGGTAGCCGGGGCGGCCGAAGGTGGTCAGGATGACGATCTTCAGGGCGGGGAGTTCGGCACGCAGGGCGGCCGCCGCCTCGATGCCCGTCATGCCCGGCATCTCGATGTCCAGCAGGGCCACGTTCACGTCGTGCGCGCGGGCCGCCGCCAGTACCTCGTCGCCGCGGGCCACCTGGACCCGTACCTCGATGTCGGGTTCCAGGCCGAGCAGCGCGGCGAGGGCCTCGCGGACCATCGACTGGTCCTCCGCCAGGAGGATGCGGATGGGACGTGAGGTCATGGTCTCGATCCTAGGGGGACACGGGCGGTGAGGGCGAAGCCCGTCCGCCCGGTGGGGCCCGCCGACAGGGTCCCGCCGAGGGCCTCCAGACGTTCCGTCAGGCCGGTCAGTCCGTTGCCGGGGGTGCTCGGGCCGGAGGCCGTGCCGTCGTCCGTGACGGTCAGTTCCGCCACCGGACCGTCGAGGGTCTGGCGGGTCCCCAGGGTGACCCGGCAGCGCTTGGCACCGCTGTGCCGCACCACGTTCGTGACGGCTTCGCGCAGGGACCAGGCCAGGACCGATTCCGCCTCCTCCGGGAGGTCGTCCGCCGGGGGCTCGGGGAGGTCCGCCAGTACGCCCGCCGCGGCCAGCGCGGTCCGCGCGCCCGCGAGTTCGCCGGGGAGCGTGGGACGCCGGTAGCCGCTCACCGCTTCGCGTACGTCGACCAGCGCCTGCCGGCTGACCTGCTCGATGTCGGCGACCTGCCGGGCGGCCGCCTCCGGCTGCCCGGGCAGCATCCGGCCCGCCAGCTCGCTCTTCAGCGTGATCAGGGACAGCGAGTGCCCCAGCAGGTCGTGCAGGTCCCGGGCCATGCGCAGCCGTTCCTCGTTGGCCGCGAGCTGGGCCACCGTGGCCCGGGCCTCGCGCAGCTCCTTCGTGGTGCGGATCATCGCCCGGATGCCGACCATCGCGAAGCCGCCCATGAGGGCCGGGATCAGCAGGCCCGCCAGGTAGGCGGTGCCGCGCGGCACGGCGTTCGCCGTGACCGCCAGCAGGGCGGTGGCGCCGAGTACGGTCCAGCGGGAGTACTCGGCGGGCAGCGCGGCTCCGGAGCAGATGGCCACGTAGACGAAGAGCACGAGCCATTCACGGCCCAGGCTCAGCGACATGACCGTGGCCAGGGCGGTGAGCACCGCCACGGAGAACAGCACCCGGCGGACCGGCAGCGGGCGGGCGGTACGGAAGATCAGTACCAGGTACCAGGCGACGAAGGACACGAGGCCCAGGCCGCCGAGCAGCCGGGCCCCGGCGCTGTGTCCGCCGCCGACCAGGTCGGTGACGGGAGCGCTCAGGTAGACGAGCCAGATGCTGATCCAGAGCGCCTTCACCATCCTCTGGCGGCGGTTCTCCGGCTCTTGGGCGACCCGGGAGAGGTCCCGGTCCTCGCCTTCCATCGTCAGCGCCACAGGTTCAAGCCTTCAGTGAGTCCTTGCGGTACAGCCAGGCGGCCGCACCGGTGAACAGTACGAAGTACACCGCGAGGAGCACGACGTCCCCGGTCCGGGGTGCGCCACCGAGCTCGATGGCCTGGCCCAGGCCCGCGTAGGCGTGGGTGGGGAGGTACGCGCAGATGTCCTGGAGCCACTGCGGGAATGTCGCGGTGGGCATCCACAGGCCGCCGAGGATCGACAGCCCGAAGTAGACGAGCATCGTGATGGGGCGGACGGTGTCCCCGCTGGCCAGGTAGCCGAGGGCGACGCCGAGGGCCGCGAAGACCAGGCTGCCGGCCCAGATCGAGCCGGTGAGGGCGAGCCACTGCCAGGCCTCGAACCGTACGCCCTTCACGGCGGCCGCCACCGCGAAGACGACGAGGATGGCGGGGAGCGAGAGCACTCCGGCGCCCGCGGTCTTGGCGAGGACGTAGCCGCGGCCGGGGAGGGCGGTCAGGCGCAGCTGGCGGACCCAGCCCTTCTCCCGTTCCTTGGCGATGCGTTCGCTGTTGCCCACCAGGACGGCGGTCAGGGCGCCGAAGGAGGACATGGCGACCATGTAGAAGGCGGGCATGGTCAGTTCGGTGCCCATGACCTTGGTGGTGCCGTCGAGGGTTCCGCCGAGCATCAGGAACAGCGCGGCCGGGTACATGACCGTGAAGAAGAGGTACTTCTTGTTCCGCAGGGCGCGGACGATCTCCAGCTTGATGAGGGCGTTCACTGGGTGGCCTCCTCGGCCTCGGTGAGGGCGATGAAGGCCTGTTCCAGGCCGAGGCCCGCGACCTCCAGATTGCGGGGGCGGAGCCCGAGCGCGTACACGGCGTGGACGGTGGCGTCGGCGTCGCGGGACTGGATGCGCACGGTGTCGCCGTGGTGGGCGAAGGCCGTCAGGTGAGGCAGCGCGCGGAGTCGCTCGATGTCGGCGGCGGCGGCGCCGGTCAGGTCGAAGGAGATCTTCCGGGCGCCGGCCTTGGCCTTGATCTCGGCGGCGGTGCCGTCCGCGAGCAGCCGGCCCTTGCTGAGGACGAGGACCCGGTCGGCGATCGCGTCGGCCTCTTCCAGGTAGTGGGTGGCGAAGAGGACGGTGCGGCCCTGGTCTGCCTGTTCGCGCATGGTGGCCCAGAAGGACTGGCGGGCGGTGACGTCCATGCCGGTGGTCGGCTCGTCGAGCACGATCAGGTCGTTGTGGCCGGCCGTGGCGAGCGCGAAGCGCACGCGCTGCTCCTGGCCGCCGGAGAGCTTGTCGACCCGGCGGTCGGCGATCCTGTCGATGCCGGCCCGGGAGAGCACCTGGTCGACGGGGTGCGGCCGCGGGTGCAGGGCGCAGCCGAGGGCGACGATCTCCCGTACGGTCACCTCCTCCATCAGGCCGCCGCTCTGCAGCATCGCGCCGACCCGCCCGGCGGCGACGGCCTCACGCGGGGTGGTGCCGAAGAGCCGGACGGAGCCGGAGTCGGCGGGGCGCAGGCCGAGGAGGAGGTCGAGGGTGGAGGACTTGCCGGCACCGTTGGGGCCGAGGAGCGCGACGGTCTCGCCCGGGTGGAGTGCGAGGGAGAGGCCGTCGACCGCCCGGACCGGGCCGTAGTGCTTGGTCACGTTCTCGAAGCTCACCACGGTGTCGGTGGCGGGCCTCGCGGTGCGTGTCGCGGTCGTCGTCGTCATGGAGAGAGATTCGCCCGTACGGGGTCCCGCGCGGCAGTGTCGGGCGTCGTGCGTGCGTGATGACGGATGTCATGCGGCGGACGTGACAGCGCCCCCGCCCGGGGTGCGGGCGGGGGCACTGTCTCTGCCGTGCCGGGACCTGCCGGTCCGGGCGGGACGGGCGCTAGTTCGGGTTGGTGTCGACGACCGCGGTGCGCTCGGCCGTGGTCTTGCCGCGCAGTGCCTTGCCGAGGGGGCCGGCGATGTCCTGCGGCAGGACGGGCGTCTTCTCGCCGTTGCCGCGGGTGATCAGGATCCCGTCGAAGGTGTTCCCGTAGGTCGCCTTGAGCGCCTCCAGGTCGAACTTCTCGACCAGGTGGCCGTCGACGGGCTGCATGCTCAGGATCTTGGGCAGGGACTTGGCGCCGAAGGCGATGGACTTGGCGCCCACCTTGACCGTGGCGTTCGCCGACATGGCGGGCTCGGCGAACTCCTTCATGGCCCGGTCCAGTTCGGCCTGGCCGATGGCCGGCTCCTTGGTGGTGGTCGGCAGTTCGACCGCGGCCGCCTTGCCGGTGGCCACCTGGTCCTTGAAGGCCTTGGCCACCAGCTGGACGGAGGCGTCCACGTCGAGGGTGGTGCCGGCGGTGCCGGGGACCGCGACGGCCTTGCCGGTGTCGAACTTGATCGTGCCCTCGGTGGCGGTGCCGGAGGCGCCCGCGAGCTCCTGGAGCGCGACCTGGAGCTTCTCCTCGTCGGTCGGCAGCACGGGGTCGGCGACCCGCTCGTTGCCGAGGAGCGAGCCGATGACCGTGATCGGGTTGTAGTCGCTGCCGGCCGCGTTGCGGACGGTGGTCTGGGCGTCCAGGGTCAGGCCGGCCTTCTCGGGCTTCAGCTCGACGGGCTTGCCGCCGACGGTGAGCTGGATCGGGGCGGCGGCGCGGGTGCCGAAGGCCGTCTGGAGCTTGGAGACGGCCTCGTCGCGGCTGCCGCCGATGTCGACGCCGAGGACGGTGGTGCCCTTGGGGACGTCGGAGTGGTTCAGGAGCAGCCCGGCGCCGTAGGCCACGCCGAGGAGCGCGATGACGCCGCCGCCGAGCAGGACCAGCTTGGAGCGGCCCTTCTTGGCGGGCTTGCCGGCGCCCTTGCCGGCGGCCTTCGGCTGCGCGGCCGCGGGGCGGGAGCCGCCCGGGGCGGGAGCCGGTACCGGGGTCGGCAGCGGGCCGTCCAGGTCGGGGCCGGGCCACTGAGCCTCGTCGAAGGCGGCCGCGCCGGCGGGGCCGCCGACGGGGCCGGAGCCGAAGCCGGGGCCGCCGGTGGGTCCGGCGGGGCCACCGCCGTAGGCCGGGAACGCCTCGGTGACGGGGCCGGCGTCGACCATGTCGTCCTCGTACACGGGGAAGCCCTGGGTGCTCCCGACGCCCGGGCCGCCGGGCATCGGGGCCGCGGCGCCGGGGGGCTGGGCGAAGCCCTGGCCGTAGTCCGCCACGGGCGGTGCCGGGGTGCGCGGCGGCGCGTAGCCGGCGTCGGGTCCGGGCGCCGTCGGGGCCTGGGTGCGCGGCGGCGGGGCGAAGCCCGCGCCCGGCATGGCCGGCGGTGCGGGGGCCGGGGTCGGCGTCGGGGACGGCGTCCGGGTGGGCAACGGCCGCTGCGCGAGCGGCGGCGCGGCCGCGGCCGGCGGCGTCTGGGCCGCGGCGGGGGCCTGGGCCTGCGCGGCGGGCTTGCGGGGGGCGAACCAGTTGCTGGCCGCCTCCTCGGGTTCGGCGGCCGGGGCGGGCGCGGGAGCGGGCGCCTGCGGCTGGGCGCGGTCCGGCTCCGGCGCGGCCTCGATGCGGGTCGGCTGCGGCCCGCGGCGCTGCGCGAGCGGCGGGGCCGGCTCGGGCGTCGGCTCCGGCCGGGTCTGCTCCCCGGCCCCGGCCGGGGCGGAGCTGGTGCCCATCGCCTTGCGCACGACCACCGGCGGGATCGGCCGCGAACCCGGGATGTTGATCCGGATCCGGGTCGTCAGGGTGGTCTCGGTCTTGGGCCCGTCGGCATCGGGTGTGGACGGCTTCGAGGTCACAGCGTTCTCCTCCGGAGCGGTCGCCGCAGCGTCCGTGGTCGGGTACTGGCCGGTTCCGTACGGCGGTGTACCCGAGGGGTAAGCGGCTCCACCGTGCCCCTGGGGCCCGGAGGACGAACTGTCGGTTTCACGACTCAAGGCAGGTTCTCCCGGTTGGCTCCACCGCCCGTCGTACCGTGCGCGGGCAGCTCGGCGGCCCGTCCACCATACTGGCCGCCGCCCGCACGCAACTGTCTGGCGGGAATCAGGGGTTCCTGATAGCGCCGGTCAAACCCCTCTGAAGTGCCCGGCGGGCAGCCCGGCGCTCCCCACGGCATACCTCCCTACGAGGTCCGACACCACGTCACTTGGCGGGCCGAGCGGCCGAAACCGGCCGATTCAGCGGACCGCGCATCGTGGCACACATCACAGCGAGAACCGTTCCACCCAAAAGGTAGATGTACACGCCGATTCCGGACGAACCGAGGAGGAAGTCTCCCTCGGGGCGCGGGACGCCGAGCAGGATGTAGGAGAGGAACCAGCCGACCGCGGCACCGCCCACCCCGAAGCCGGTCCCGAGGGCGATCCGGCCCCCGAGGAACAGCCCGAGGACGGCCAGCAGGGCGAGCAGCAGACCGCCGGGGAACCAGAGGTCGACCACCAGCCAGCCGGCCGCGCCGGTCAGCACGCCCGCGACCAGCATGCCCAGGCAGCCGGCGATCCGGCCGGCCGTCGCGGTCCCGCTCACGCCTCCACCCCCGCGAAGAGGTCGTGTTCGCGCTCGCCCGCCGGGACGCCCGGCCGGCCCTCAGCCAGTTCGTAGTACTCGCGGGTGAACAGCGGCTGCGCCAGGTCGTTGGAGAGGGCGAAGAAGGACCCGTCCACCGCGATCTGGGTGGCGTGGGCCCGCATGGCGGCGGCCTTCGCCGCCGCGAAGGTGTCCTTGGCGTCGATCTCGGCGGTGATCCGCTCGTCGGCGACGACCCCCGGCACGTCCTCGGGCGAACCCACCGCGGGGAAGGGCACCTCGCCCCCGGCGGCGCGCAGCCGGGCGAAGCCCTCCTCGACCACCGAGCGCGGGACGCGGTTCCAGTAGATCTTCCCGACCGTGTGGGGCGCGCCGAAGTCGCGCCGGTACGCGGGCTCCGCGGCCAGTTCGGCGGCGCGCATGGCGACCCGGTGGGCCTGGATGTGGTCGGGGTGCCCGTATCCGCCGTCCGGGTCGTAGGTGACGAGCACCTGCGGCCGCAGCTCCCGGATCACCTCCACGAGGTACGCGGCGGCCTCGTCCACGTCGGCCGACCAGAAGGCCTGGGGGCGGTGGTTCTGCGGGGCGCCCATCATCCCGGAGTCCCGGAAACGGCCGGGGCCGCCGAGGAACCGGTGGTCGTGGACGCCCAGTTCGGCCATGGCCGCGGCGAGCTCGCCGACGCGGTGGGCACCGAGGGTGTCCTCGCGGTCGGCCGCCAGGTGGGCGAGCCCGGGCGGGATGACCTCACCCTCCTCGCCGAGGGTGCAGGTCACCAGCGCGACGTGGGCGCCCTCGGCCGCGTACTTGGCCATGGTGACGCCGTTGTTGATCGACTCGTCGTCGGGGTGCGCGTGCACGAGGAGCAGACGACGGGCAGGAAGACCGTTCATGGGGCCAGCCTACGAGGCGGGACCTAGAACTTGAGGCCACTGATCATGCTCGCCACGTTCGAGGTGAGCTGGCTGAGGGTCGGGGCGATGGTGGAACTCGCCAGGTAGAAGCCGAGCAGTACGCAGACCACCGCATGTCCCGCCTTCAGGCCCGCCCTCCGGACCAGCAGGAAGACGATGATCGCCAGCAGCACCACGGCGGAGATCGAGAGTGCCACGGCGTTTCACCTCCACGTCGAGCGGACATCGGTACGCGCATTCGTGCTCGGCAGGAGTCATACCCACCGTGCGCTACGGATCATAACTATCCGTACCAGCGCATCGATCGAAATCCGGCAGCACGAGGGGCGCATGGCGCGCACGAGTGGGGTCACGGGGAGGCCGGCCGGCGAGGCTGCACGCCTCCCCGGCCGGCTGTCGGCACCCGCACGGCCGCACGGCATTCACGTTGCATGCCCCAGATCTCGGGGCAGAAACGGTCAAGTTACTCCCGTGTGAACGGAGTTGCCGGGGCTCCTGCCGTCCCTCCGCCGGGCGCGCAGCGGTGGCCGGAAATGATCGGTCGTCGGCTACTCCTTCGTCAGCGGACCCGTCGGAGGCGGGGGCGGGGGCGGCTGCGGCGGCTGCGGCGGCTGGTCCGACGGCGGGACCACCTGCTTCTCCGCCGCGAAGTGGCAGGCCGACGGGTGGGCCGCCGGGCCCGAGGGGAAGACCTGCGGGACCGCGAGCAGCGGAACCTCCGCCGTGCAGCGCGGCTCGGCCTTCCAGCAGCGGGTGCGGAAGGGGCAGCCCGAGGGCGGGTTGGCCGGGGAGGGGACGTCGCCGCTGAGGATGATCCGCTCGCGGTGCGCGCGGGCCTCCGGGTCGGGGACCGGGACGGCCGAGAGCAGCGCCTGCGTGTACGGATGGGTCGGGTGGTCGTAGATCTGGCTGTCGGTGCCGATCTCGACGATCCGGCCGAGGTACATGACCCCGACCCGGTCGGAGATGTGCCGGACGATCGAGAGGTCGTGCGCGATGAAGACGTAGGACAGGCCGAAGTCGCTCTGCAGCCGGTCCAGCAGGTTGATGACCTGGGCCTGGACGGAGACGTCCAGCGCGGAGACGGGCTCGTCGGCGACGATGATCTCGGGTTGGAGCGCGAGGCCGCGGGCGATGCCGATGCGCTGGCGCTGGCCGCCGGAGAACTGGTGCGGGTAGCGGTTGATGTACTCCGGGTTCAGGCCCACCACGTCCAGGAGTTCCTGGACCTTCTGCCGGCGCGAGCCCCTGGGGGCCACCTCGGGGTGGATCTCGTAGGGCTCCCCGATGATGTCGCCGACCGTCATGCGCGGGTTCAGCGACGTGTACGGGTCCTGGAACACCATCTGGATGTTGCGGCGCACGGCCTTCAGGGCGCGCCCCGACAGCTTGGTGATGTCCTCGCCCTTGTACGAGATCGCGCCCGCCGTCGGCCGCTCCAGATTGACCAGCAGCTTGGCCACGGTGGACTTCCCGCAGCCGGACTCGCCGACGATGCCGAGTGTTTCACCGGCGCGCAGGCCGAAGGAGACCCCGTCGACGGCCTTGACCGCGCCGACCTGCTTGCGGAAGACGATGCCCCGGGTCAGCGGGTAGTGCTTGACCAGGTTCTTCACTTCCAGCAGGGACTCAGCCATGGAGGCATTCCTTCCAGAAGTGGCAGGCGCTGGTCCGCTCCACCGGGGACTCGGTCACCGGGTACAGCGGCGGGACGTCGGTGCGGCACACCGCCTGCGCCATGGGGCAGCGCGGGTTGAAGGCGCAGCCGGGCGGGATGGCCACCAGGTTGGGCGGCAGGCCCTTGATGGCGTACAGCTCCTGGCCCTTCTGGTCCAGGCGCGGGATCGAGTCCAGCAGGCCGCGCGTGTACGGGTGCGCGGGCGCCTTGTAGATCTCGTGGACCGGGGCCGCCTCGACGATCCGGCCCGCGTACATGACGGCGATCTTGTCCGCGACGTCGGCGACGACGCCGAGGTCGTGGGTGATCAGGATGAGGCCCATGTTCAGCTCGCGCTGGAGCTCGGCCAGCAGGTCCATCACCTGGGCCTGGACGGTGACGTCCAGGGCCGTCGTCGGCTCGTCCGCGATGATGAGCGAGGGCTCCAGTGCCAGCGCCATCGCGATCATGATGCGCTGGCGCATGCCGCCCGAGAACTGGTGCGGGTAGTCCCCCACCCGCTCCTTCGCCGCCGGGATCTTCACCCGGTCCATCAGCTCGACGGCCTTGCCCTTGGCTTCCTTGCGGGACATCCCGCGGTGCACCTCGTACATCTCGCCGAGCTGCGCGCCCACGCTCAGGACCGGGTTCAGGGAGGAGAGCGCGTCCTGGAAGATCATCGCCATCTCGGCGCCGCGGATCTTCCGCCGTTCCTCCCCCTTCATCTTGAGGAGGTCCTTGCCCTTGAAGAGGATCTCGCCGCCGGCGATCCGGCCCGGCGGCACGTCGAGGATGCCCATGACGGCCTGGGCGGTGACCGATTTGCCGGAGCCCGACTCGCCGAGCACGGCGAGCGTCTCGCCTTCGGCCACCGAGTAGTTGACGCCGTTGACGGCCTTGGCGACTCCGTCGCGCGTCTTGAATTCCACGTGCAGGTCGCGGACTTCGAGCAGCATGTGCGGGGCTCCTCAGCGCAGCTTGGGATCGAGGGCGTCGCGCACCGCGTCGCCGAGCATGATGAAGGCGAGGACGGTCAGGCTCAGCGCGCCGGCCGGCCAGAGCAGCATGTGCGGGGCGTTGCGGATCTGCGGGGCCGCGTTGGAGATGTCGATGCCCCAGGAGACGGTGGGCGGGCGCAGGCCGACGCCGAGGAAGGACAGGGTGGCCTCCAGGGCGATGTACGTGCCGAGCGCGATGGTGGCGACGACGATGACGGGGGCGATGGCGTTGGGCCCCACGTGCCGGACCATCATCCGCCCGTTGCCGGCGCCGAGGGCCCGGGCGGCCTGGACGTAGTCGTTCTGTTTGGCGGTGATGACGGAGCCGCGGCCGATGCGGGCGATCTGCGGCCAGCCCAGGAGCACGATGAAGCCGACCACCGGCCAGACGGTGGTGCTGGTGACCACGGACAGGAAGACCAGGCCGCCGAGGACGACGGGGATGCCGAAGAAGATGTCGGCGACCCGGGAGAGCAGCGCGTCGCCCCATCCGCCGAAGAACCCGGCGAGCCCGCCGAGCACCGAGCCGAGCAGGGCGGCGCCGAGGGTGGCGCAGACGCCTACGGTGATGGAGGCGCGGGCTCCGTAGACGGTACGGGTGTACACGTCGCAGCCCTGGGTGTCGTAGCCGAAGGGGTGGCCCGGGGAGGAGCCCTGCTGCGACTTGGACAGGTCGCACTGCAGCGGGTCACCGCTCGCGATGAGCTGCGGCCAGATCGAGATGATCACGAGGAAGAGGATCATCAGCGAGGAGATGATGAAGACGGGGTTGCGGCGCAGCTGGTGCCAGGCGTCGGACCACAGCGAGCGGGGCTTCTCCCGCGGTCCGGAGCCGGGTCCACCGGAGGCGGCCGACGCGCTCTGCTCCAGGCTCTCGGCCTCGTCCAGTGCCAGATCCATGGGCCCGCCCTGGCCGGTGGGTGCGATGGCCTCTCCCTCTCCGGGTTGCAGCGGGTCGTAGGCGGGCTGGCTCGGCTCAGGCATAACGGATCCTCGGGTCCAGGACCGCGTAGAGCAGGTCGACGAGCAGGTTCGCCAGCAGGAAGACGATGACGAGGATGGTCACGAAGCCGACGACCGTGGGCGAGTTGTTGCGCAGGATGCCCTGGTAGAGCTGGTAGCCGACGCCGTGGATGTTGAAGATCCGCTCGGTGATGATGGCGCCGCCCATCAGCGCGCCGATGTCGGTGCCGATGAAGGTGACCACCGGGATCAGCGAGTTGCGCAGCAGGTGGCGGGTGACGACCCGGCGGCGCGGCAGGCCCTTGGCGGTGGCGGTGCGCACGTAGTCGGCCTTGACGTTCTCGGCGATGGAGGTGCGCGAGAGCCGGGTGACGTAGGCGAGGGAGACCAGCGCGAGGACGATGCCGGGCAGGATCAGCTCGTTGAGGGGTGCGTCCTCGGAGACGCTGGGCCGCACCCAGTGCCATTTGACGCCGAGGACGTACTGGAGCAGATAGCCCGTCACGAACGTCGGTACGGAGATGACGACGAGGGTCAGCACCAGCACGGTGGTGTCGACGGACCTGCCCCGGCGCAGGCCGCTGATCACGCCGAGGGTGATGCCGATGACGACCTCGAAGAAGATCGCGACGGCGGTCAGGCGCAGGGTGACGGGGAAGGCGCTGGCCATGAGCTCGGTGACCGGCTGGCCGTTGAAGGCCGTGCCGAAGTCGCCCTTGAAGATCTGGCCCATGTAGTGGAGGTACTGCTTCCACAGGGGCTGGTCGAGGAAGAGGTCCTTGCGGATGCGCGCGGCGGTGGCGGGGTCGGGCGCCTTGTCGCCGAAGAGCGCCGCGACCGGGTCACCGAGCGCGTACACCATGAAGAAGATCAGGAACGTGCTGCCGATGAACACGGGGATCATCTGGAGCAGCCGCCGGATCACATAACGTCCCATGGACTGCTCCAGGATCGATCCGAAACGCGGGTCAGCCGACCTTGATCTGGTCGTACACGGGGACGCTGAACTGGTTGAGCGCCACGTCCGAGAGCCGCTCGGCGTAGCCCGCGCTGCCGTTCTGGTACCAGAGCGGGATGGACGGCATCTGCGCGGCGAGGATCTTCTCGGAGTCCTGGAACTTCGCGACGGCCTTGGCCTGGTCGCTCTCCTGGTTGGCCTCGTCGACGAGCTTGTCGAAGTCCGCGTTGCTGAACTTCCCGTAGTTGGAGGACGCCCCGGTGTAGTAGAGGGGCTGGAGGAAGTTCTGGATCAGCGGGTAGTCGGCCTGCCAGCCGGAGCGGAAGGGGCCGGTCAGCTTGAAGCTGCTCTGCTGGTTGCGGAAGTCGGCGAAAGTGCCGATCGGGTTGACCGTGCAGACCGGGCCCTCGCCCAGCGCGTTGTTGATGCTGTTGCAGACGGCGTCCATCCAGTCGCGGTGCGAGCCGGTGTCCACGTTGGAGGTCAGCGTGACCTTGCCGCCGGGGAGCCCGCCCGCGTCCGTGATGAGCTTCTTGGCCGCGACCGGGTCGTAGACGCAGGCGTCACCGCAGACCGTGGAGGAGAAGCCGCCCTTCTCGCCGAGGGCCGGGGAGGTCCAGTCCTTGGCCGGGGTGCGGGTCTCGCGGAAGATCTGCTTGGTGATCTCGTCGCGGTTGATGGCCCGGGAGATGCCGATCCGGACGTTCTCCATCCCCTCCTTGCTCCACTGCGGGTCGTACAGCGGGAAGGTGAGGGTCTGGATGATGAGGGCCGGCTGGTTGATGTACCGGTCGCCCAGGTCGTTCTTGACGTTCTTGAGCTGCTGCGCCGGGATGTCGTCGACGAGGTCGAGGTTGCCGGAGATCAGGTCGGTGTAGGCGGTGTTGTTGTCGGTGTAGACCTTCAGGTCCACACCGCCGTTCTGCGCCTTGTCCGGACCGGGGTAGGTGTCCCACTTGCGCAGCTTCATGCCGGTGCCCTTGGTGTACGAGTCCACCGTGTACGGGCCGTTGCCGATCGGCTTGTCCAGCCACGCGGCGTGGTCGGTGAAGAACGCCTTGGGCAGGGGGGAGAAGGCCTGGTAGCCGAGGGTCTCGGGCCAGGTGGAGAACTTGTTCTTCAGCGCGACCGTGAAGGTCTTGGCGTCCTTGACGACCAGACCGGACATGGTCTTGGCCTTGGGCTCGCCGGAGGCGGGGTGGACGTCCGCGTAGCCGACGATGTCGGAGAAGAACGGCGAGTTGTTCTGCTTGTTGCGCACGTCCGCGCCGTAGTTCCAGGCGTCGACGAAGGACTGCGCGGTGACGGGCTCGTCGTTGCTGAACTTCCAGCCGTCCTTCAGGGTGATGGTGAAGTTCTGGCTGTCCGTCGTGTCGATCTTCTCGGCGACCATGTCGAGGGCCTCGCCCGTCTTCGGGTCGTAGCGCTTGAGACCCCGGAAGAGCATGTCGAGGACCTTGCCGCCCTGCACCTCGTTGGTGTTGGCGGGCTCCAGCGGGTTCTGCGGATCACCCCACGAGGAGCTGACGATTCCCGCCTCGCCGCCTCCGCCGCTGTCGCTACCGCCGCCGCAGGCCGTCGCCGCGAGGGCGACGGCCACCGCACATGCGGCCCACTTGGCGTGGGTGGCTCCGCGCATGGAGTGCCTCCTAGGGATCCCAAGACTCGCTTAGGGGCCTATGTCACCCTATGTGGGGTCCTGCACACTCCTCGTTGGCCCGATTGCACCCGCGCGTCCCTCCCCTGTCACCCCTGGGGGTGCAATGAAAGCTCCCACGAGTCGACCGCGTAGTGCAGGCCCATGCCGTGCGCCTCGTACAGCGCGAGCGCGCCGGTCTCGTTGCGGGTGTCCACGCCGAGGCCCACGCGGTCCCGGCCGCGCTCCGCGTAGACGGCGAAGCAGTGGCGGAGCAGGAAGCCGCCGATCCCCCGGCCGCGCACCTCCTCGGCCACGCCGATGTGGCTGACCCAGGCCGTGCTCGTACGGTCGTCCCGGGTGAGCAGCACGGCCACGTCGCCGTGGCCGGGCAGGCTCGCGATCCACACCAGTGACCAGTCGAGCTTGCGGCCGTCCAGGTGGTCCAGCCAGGTCTCGTACGAGCGGTCCACATGGCCGAAGTGCGCGGCGAAGGTCCGCTCGACCAGGGCGTGGGCCCGGTGGCGGTCGGCCTCGTCACCGGCGCAGTGGCGCAGGGTGAGGCCGGCCGGCGGGGTCGGCGCCGGATCGGCGGCCGGGGCCAGGGTGCGGGTCATGACCTGGTAGCGGCGGATGGTGCGGTAGCCGCGCCCGGTGAGGAGGGAGGTGTCGAGGGTGGGCTTCACGTTGAGCTGGAGTCTCAGTACGCCGGGCCCGGCGGACAGTTCCCGGGCCCTGGCCTCCATGCGCTCCAGCAGCAGGACGGCGGCCTCGCGGTGGCCGGGCAGCACGTAGTGGTCCGCGTCGACGCGGCCCGGGCCCGAGTCCGCCCAGACGAGGGCGTAGGCGACGGGTCTCCCGTCCTGGAAGGCGAGCCAGGAATCGGTGGCCAGGTCGACGTCCGGGGCGTTGAGGTCGGACTCGACGGCGCCCAGATCGGTCTCCGGGCGGCCGATCTCGATCACGTCGACGGCATTGAGCAGGGCGCAGATGTCGGACGCGTCCCCGGGCCCGGCGGGCCGTACGGTGAGGGTCATGCGGTCACTGTCCGGCCCGGGCTCCGGGGGGCGCAACCGGTTTCGGCGGGCTCCCGTCCCCGGGTACGCGGACGGCCGGCCCCGGCGCCGTGGGGCACCGGGACCGGCCGTCGGAAGGTACGCGTCGGTCAGACGGCCAGGATGGCCTTCTCCTCGGCGAAGTGGCACGCGGACTCGTGCGCGGCCAGGGTGTTCACACCCTTGAAGCGCTCCGGGATCGCCAGCAGCGGCTCCTCGGTGGAGCACTTGTCCTGGACCTTCCAGCAGCGGGTGCGGAAGCGGCAGCCCGACGGCGGGTTGGCCGGGGACGGGACGTCACCGGTGAGGATGATGCGCTCGCGGCCCTCGCGGGCGGCCGGGTCGGGGACCGGGACGGCCGAGAGCAGCGCCTGCGTGTACGGGTGGGTCGGGTGCTCGTAGATCTCGGCGTCGGTACCGATCTCGGCCATCTTGCCGAGGTACATGACGCCGACGCGGTCCGAGATGTGCCGGACGATCGAGAGGTCGTGCGCGATGAAGATGTAGGACAGGTTGAACTCGTTCTGCAGCTTCTCCATCAGGTTGATGACCTGCGCCTGCACCGACACGTCGAGCGCGGAGACCGGCTCGTCGCAGATGATGATCTCCGGGTTGAGCGCGAGGCCGCGGGCGATGCCGATGCGCTGGCGCTGACCGCCGGAGAACTGGTGCGGGTACCGGTTGATGTACTCCGGGTTCAGGCCCACCACGTCCAGGAGCTCCTGGACCTTGCGGCGCCGGTCGCCCTTCGGGGCCACCTCGGGGTGGATCTCGAAGGTCTCCCCGATGATGTCGCCGACCGTCATGCGCGGGTTCAGCGACGTGTACGGGTCCTGGAACACCATCTGGATGTTGCGGCGCACGGCCTTCAGGGCCCGGCCGGACAGCTTGGTGATGTCCTGGCCCTTGTAGAAGACCTCGCCCGCGGTGGCGCGCTCCAGGTTCATCAGGAGCTTGGCGACCGTGGACTTGCCACAGCCGGACTCGCCGACGATCCCGAGGGTCTCGCCCTGGTAGAGGTCGAAGGAGATCCCGTCGACCGCCTTGACCGCGCCGACCTGCTTCTTGAACAGGATTCCCTGGGTCAGCGGGAAGTGCTTGACCAGGTTACGGACCTGGAGGATCGGCTCGCGCTCGGTGGCGTTCTTGGTGAGCTCAGCCATGGATCTGGTCCTTCCAGAAGTGGCACGCGCTGCCGCGGCCGGGCAGTTCGGTGCCGTCCTGCTCGGTGACCGGGTGCAGCACCGGGATCTCGGTGCGGCAGATGTCCTGCGCCTTGGGGCAGCGGGGGCTGAAGGCGCAACCCGTCGGGATGCGGAGCAGGTTGGGCGGCAGGCCCTTGATCGCGTAGAGCTCCTGGCCCTTCTGGTCCAGGCGCGGGATCGAGTCCAGCAGGCCGCGGGTGTACGGGTGGGACGGGCGCTTGTAGATCTCGTGGACCGGAGCGGTCTCGACGATCCGGCCCGCGTACATGACGGCGATCTTGTCCGCGACGTCGGCGACGACGCCGAGGTCGTGGGTGATCAGGATCAGGCCCATGTTCATCTCGCGCTGGAGCTCCGCGAGAAGGTCCATGACCTGCGCCTGGACCGTCACGTCGAGGGCCGTGGTCGGCTCGTCGGCGATGATCAGGTCCGGCTCCAGGGCCAGCGCCATGGCGATCATGATGCGCTGGCGCATACCGCCGGAGAACTGGTGCGGGTAGTCACCCACGCGCGCCTTGGCGGCGGGGATCTTCACGCGCTCCATGAGCTCGATGGCCTTGAGCTTCGCGTCCTTCTTGGACGTGCCCCGGTGGACCCGGAACATCTCGCCGAGCTGGTCGCCCACCGAGTAGACCGGGTTCAGGGAGGACAGCGCGTCCTGGAAGATCATCGCCATCTTGTTGCCACGGAGCTTGCGGCGCTCCTCGTCGGACATCGTGAGGATGTCCTTGCCGTGGAAGCGCACCTCGCCGCCGGACACGCGTCCGGGCGGGCTGTCGAGGATGCCCATGATCGCCTGGGCGGTGACGGACTTGCCGGAGCCGGACTCGCCGAGCACGGCGAGGGTCTCGCCGGCGCTGACGCTGTAGCTCACGCCGTTGACGGCCTTGGCGACCCCGTCACGGGTCTTGAACTCGACCTGGAGGTTGTCCACCTCCAGCAGCGGCACGGCGGTCGCACCGTCCGTCTCCGCAACGCTGAGAATCTCCGACGTGGTCACGCCGCCACCTTCGTCCTGCTTGCTGATGTTGTCTCGGGGCATCGGGCGGCCCTACCGGAGCTTCGGGTCGAGCGCGTCACGCAGGCCGTCGCCGACGAAGGCGAAGCCGAGCACGGTGACGACGACGAAGAGGCTGGGGAAGTACCACAGGTAGTCGTTGACGCCGATGAAGCCCTGCCCGGCCGCCAGCATGTTGCCCCACTCGGGGACGTCGACGGGGACACCGGCGCCGAGGAAGGACAGCGCCGCGACACCGACGATCGTCGTGCCGACGTTGAAGGTCGCGTAGACCAGCACGGCGGTCAGCGAGTTGGGCAGGATGTGGGTGCGGACGACCCGCCAGCCGCTCGCTCCCAGTGCCTTCGCCGCATGGACGTAGTCCATCTCGCGCACGGACAGGATCGAGCTGCGAAGGAGCCTGGACACGGTGGCCCAGGAGAAGATCGCCAGCGAGATGACCACCGGGGTGATGCCGCGGCCGGTGACCAGGATGATGACGATGGCACCGATCATCAGCGGGAACGCGAGGAAGACGTCCGCGATGCGCATGACCAGGGTGTCGGCGAAGCCGGCGAAGTAACCGGCGATGGCGCCGAGGGCGACACCGATCAGCACCGCGAAGAAGATCGAGGCGAGGCCGACGAACATGGCGACGCGGGTGCCGACTATGAGGCGCGAGAACATGTCGCGGCCCAGGGCGTCGGTACCCATCCAGTGCGCGCCGCTGGGCGAGGCGAGGGTGTTCTCAAGGTCCTGCGCGCCCGGCTCGTAGGGCACGAGGTAGTCGCCGAAGATGGCGGTCAGGAACAGCAGGGTGATGATGGCCAGGCCGACGACGGCCAGCTTGTTCTGGACGAAGCGGTGGCGGATCTCGCCCCACTGCGTCAGTTGCTTGGGTGCGGGTTCGGCCTGGACCGAAGCGGACGACACGGGGTTCTCGTCCCCGATCGCCGGGCTCGTTGCGAGCTCAGACATGAGGAAATCCTCCTTGGGGGCGGTCAGCTGAGGCGGATACGCGGGTCGAGGGCCGCGTACAGCAGGTCCACGATGAGGCTGAGGACGACGAAGATCGCGACGCTGTACGTCACGACGCCGATCACGATCGGGTTGTTCTGCTGCTGAATCGCCTGAACCAGTGCCAGACCGACACCGTCCCAGTTGAAGATCGCCTCAGTGATGAGCGCACCACCGAGAAGCGCACCGAACGAGATGCCCAGGTAGGTGACCACGGGGATGGACGAGTTGCGCAGGACGTGCTTGAACAGCACGCGCCGGCGCGGAAGTCCCTTGGCGACGGCCGTCTTCACGTAGTCCGCGCGCAGCACCTCGAGCATCGTGCCGCGGGTGAGGCGGGCGACGAAGGCGATGTCGGTGATGGCGAGCGTGACCGCGGGAAGGATCATGCCGTTGAACTGATCGCCGCCGATCGGAGGGAACCACTGGAGTTCCACGGCGAAGTACTTCTTGAGCAGCATGCCGATGACGAAGGTTGGGAAACCGACGGCCATCGTTGTGAAGAATGTCGTGGTCATGTCCAAGACGCTGTATCTGTAGAGCGCGGCGATGATGCCCACGCCCATACCGAACACCGTGATGAGAACGATGGCCAGCAGGGCCAGCTTCGCGGTGTTCTGCAGCTTGGGACCGAGGATTTCCGACACCTCGCGGCGCTGGATGAAGTCCTCGCCGAGGTCCCCGGTCGCGACCTTGGTCACATAGTTCACATACTGCTCGGGCAGCGACTTGTCGAGCCCGTACCGCGCCTTGAGCTCCGTGACCACAGCTGGGTCGCGTGCCTTGTCGCTGCCCGCGATCGAACCCACGGGGTCACCGGGGAGAACGAACAGACAAGCGAACAGAACCATGGTCGCGCCGATGAGGACTATGACCATCTGCCCGAGGCGACGGGCGACGTACCTTCCCATGTTTGTGCCTCTCTACCTGGCCGCTTCTGGGAGCAGCGGCCTCCGGCCCAAGGAACGGGCCGGCTCTCGGCCAGCGGGGATTGCCCGCGGATGTGAGGGGTGCCGAAGTAAAAACGGCCTGCCGAGCGGGGCCGCGGCCCACCGGTCACCCGGGGGCCGCGGCACGTTCGCTCCTGACGGATATACCGTCCGAACCGATTACTTCTTGAGCGAGATCTTCTCGAGGATCGGGTCCTCGTTGAAGTTGATGTCGTCCAGACCGTTGAACTTGTCCGTCGCCATCAGGCGGAACTGGGAGCGGTTGAAGGTCGGGATGAGGGCCATGTCGTCCATGGCCATCTTCTCGGCCTGCTTGTACATCGCCAGTCGCGCGGCCTCGTCCTTGGTGGCGCGGGCCGTGTCGATCAGCTTGTCGAACTCGGGGTTGTTGTAACGGACGCGGTTGTCACCGGTCACGTTGCCCTCGGCGTCCTTGGACATCGAGGTCGAGTGCAGCAGCGGGAACAGGAAGTTCTCCGGGGTCGGGTAGTCCGCGCCCCACGCGAAGCGGTAGATACCGGTGGCGCCGCCACCCTGCTGCTCCTTGAGCATGCCCGGGAAGTCCTTGCCGTCCAGCTTGACCTTGACGCCGAGAACGTCCTCGAGCTGCTTCGCGATGGCCTGGACCCACTCTTCGTGGCCCGCACCGGTGTTGAAGCTGAACTTGATCTCGGTACCCGGCTTCAGGCCGCCCTTCTCGGCGTGCTCCTTGGCCTTGGCGACGTCCTGCTTGACGCAGGAGACGCACAGGTCCTTCTGGTACGCCTTCGGGAACGACGGCGGGACGATGGTGGTCGACGGGGTCTGGAAGCCCTGGAAGACACCCTTGGCGATGGCCTGACGGTCGATCGCGTAGGAGATCGCCAGACGGGCGTCCTTGTTGTTCGTCGGACCGTTGTCACCGATCGGCAGAACGAAGTTCATGCCGCTGGTGTCCTTGGCGAACCACTTGTTCTGCGGCTTGTACTTCGCCTCGGCCGTCTTCAGCATCGGCGTCGGGATGTGCGCGTAGTCGAAGGTGCCGGCCTGGAAGCCGTCGTACTCGAGCTGCTGCGCGGTCTTGTCGTTGAGGAGGGTGACCTGGACCTTGCCCAGGGACGCCTTCTCCAGACCGTAGGTGTCGTTACGGACGAGGTTGATCGCCTTGTTGTGCTCCCACGTGCCGTCCATCTTGAACGGACCGTTGCCGATGGGGGCCTCGCCGAACGCCTTGTCCTCTTCGCCGACCTTGGCGACCTTCGGGACCGGGCTGTAGGCGTTGTGCGCCGTCTTCAGGACGAACTCGCAGTCCGCCTTGGACAGGTCCACCTTGATGGTGGTCGGGTCCGGGGTGGTGACACCGCTGAAGGTCTTGGCGGAGCCGTCCTGCAGCTCGGCGTAACCCTTGATGCCGGCGAAGTGGTACGCCACGTCGGACGCGGCGGCCTTGTGCGCGGCACGGGCCCAACCACGGGCGAACGCCTCGGAGTCGACGACCTCGCCGTTGGAGAACTTCGTGTCGGGCTTGATCTTGAACGTCCAGGACGTGCAGCTGTCGTCCGACGTCGCCGACTCGGCGAGCGCGGGCTCGGCCATGCCGTCCGGCGTGTTGCCATACAGGCCGGTGAACAGGGCGTTGGCCAGCAGGACACCGGTGGACTCGTGCGCACGCCCCGGGTCGATGGTGTCCGGCTCCGTGCTACCGAGCCGGAACACGCCACCGTCGGCGCTGCTCTTATCCTTGCTGTCACCGTCACCGCCGCCACAGGCGGTAGCGGCCAGGGCGACGACAACCGCGCCCACGACCCACTTGGCGCTCTTGGCACCGCGCATGGGTTTCCTCCTCATGAGTCCACTGATCGACTTGAGGGGCAAAAAAACCTCGCCGACACCCCTGACGGCGAGCATTTCCGTGCCCATAGTGTGCTCGTGAGTCGGCGCGATCCCCACATCGCGTGACCCATTGACCCGAGCTCAATGGAGCCATCCTCAGGGACGGTCAGGCCGTAAACCACACTTAAGTGGTCTCGTTTTCACAACATCGATCCGCGCCAGAAACCCGAAATCCGGACAAACGGATAGGAGACAGACACGTGCGAAACGGACGGTTAGCTCATCTTCCGGAGTGTCACGGTCGGTATGCGGACACCTGAACGCAAAAATCCGCTTGACAGAAGCGAACAGCCCCTCTCCTCACGGAGTCCGTGAGGAGAGGGGCTGCGGTGCTACCAGGGCCGAACGGGCGGCTTGCGCCGACCGCGGCCGCGACCCGAGCAAACCGGGCGAACGGCCGTACGGCTGTTACTACTTGGCGGACTTGGCGCGCGACGCGGTGCGCGAGCGCTCCTTCTGGTCCAGGACGACCTTGCGGATGCGGACGGCCTCCGGGGTCACCTCGACGCACTCGTCGTCGCGGCAGAACTCCAGGGACTGCTCCAGGGAGAGCTTGCGCGGCGGCACCACGTTCTCGGTGTTGTCCGCGGAAGCCGCACGCATATTGGTGAGCTTCTTCTCCTTGGTGATGTTCACGTCCATGTCGTCGGCGCGCGAGTTCTCGCCGACGATCATGCCCTCGTACACCTCGGTGCCGGGGTCGGTGAACAGGACGCCGCGCTCCTGCAGGTTGATCATCGCGAACGGCGTCACGGAGCCGGCGCGGTCGGCGACCAGGGAGCCGTTGTTACGGGTGACCAGCTGGCCGAACCACGGCTCGTGGCCCTCGTGGATCGAGTGGGCGATACCGGTACCGCGGGTGTTCGTCAGGAACTCCGTACGGAAGCCGATGAGGCCACGGGACGGGACGACGAACTCCATGCGGACCCAGCCGGAGCCGTGGTTCGACATGTTGTCCATGCGGCCCTTGCGGACGCCCATGAGCTGCGTGACGGCGCCCATGTGCTCCTCGGGCACGTCGACCGTCATGCGCTCGACCGGCTCGTGCACCTTGCCGTCGATCTCCTGCGTGACCACCTGCGGCTTGCCGATGGTCAGCTCGAAGCCCTCACGGCGCATCTGCTCGACCAGGATGGCGAGCGCGAGCTCACCGCGGCCCTGGACCTCCCAGGCGTCCGGGCGCTCGGTCTCCAGCACGCGGAGCGAGACGTTACCGATCAGCTCGCGGTCCAGGCGGTCCTTCACCTGGCGCGCGGTGACCTTGCGGTCCTTGACGGCGGACTTGGCGTCCGCGCCCTTGCCGCTGCCGCCGCGGCCGACCATCGGGGAGGTGTTCGTACCGATGGTCATGGAGATCGCCGGCTCGTCGACCGAGATCAGCGGCAGTGCGATCGGGTTCTCGGTGTCGGCCAGGGTCTCACCGATCATGATGTCGGGGATACCGGCGACCGCGCAGATGTCACCCGGGCCCGCCACCTCGGCCGGCTTGCGGGTGAGCGCCTCGGTCATCATCAGCTCGGTGATGCGGACGTTCGACTGGCTGCCGTCACGCTTGATCCAGGTGACGGTCTGGCCCTTGCGCAGCTCGCCCTGCTCGACGCGCAGGAGCGCGATACGGCCGAGGAAGTTGTCGGCGTCCAGGTTGGTGACGTGGGCCTGGAGGGGGGCCTCCTCGTCGTACACCGGGGCGGGGACGTGCTCCAGGATGGTGGAGAAGAACGGCTCCAGGCTGTCGCTGTCCGCGGGGACGGTGCCGTCCTCGGGCTTGGTCAGCGAGGCGATGCCGTCACGGCCGCAGGCGTAGACGATCGGGAACTCGATCTGGTCCTCGGTGGCGTCCAGGTCCAGGAACAGGTCGTACGTGTCGTTGACGACCTCGTCGATCCGGGAGTCCGGGCGGTCGGTCTTGTTGATGCAGAGGATGACCGGCATGTTCGCCTGCAGGGCCTTGCGCAGGACGAAGCGGGTCTGGGGCAGCGGACCCTCGGAGGCGTCCACCAGCAGAACGACGGCGTCCACCATCGACAGACCGCGCTCGACCTCACCACCGAAGTCGGCGTGGCCGGGCGTGTCGATGATGTTGATCGTGATCGGGGCCCCGCCGTCCTTGGGGTGATACTTCACCGCCGTGTTCTTGGCGAGGATCGTGATGCCCTTCTCACGCTCCAGGTCGTTCGAGTCCATCATGCGGTCGTCGAGGTGCTGGTGGGCGGCGAAGGCACCGGCCTGCTTGAGCATGGCATCGACGATGGTCGTCTTGCCATGGTCGACGTGGGCGACGATGGCGACGTTACGGATGTCGTGGCGCGTGGGCACTTCGGCGCTTCTCCCGGGATCGTGGATGGCGTCGCGTACGGTCCGGCACGCGCGCCTCGGCCGGGCGAAAACCTGCCACGGCCTTACCCCATGGTACGTCGAGTGGCGGGAACCGCCTGCCGGGGGGTCTGTCAAGAGGCCGGATGTATGAGTGCGGCCGGGGGCTGCGTGGGGTGCCCCGACCGCCGTTCCGGCCGGTAATCATGCGGGTCAACGGGTATGCACGACCTTGCCCGCCGGGGGATCCGGCGGGCAAGGGACTTGAGTCACATCTGAGCTTGGGACCCTCCGGTCAACCAGACAGGCACCGCTTTGTCACCACTTCTTCTCCCGCGCTACTTCTTCGCGTCCTTCGCGGTCGGCGCCTTCTTCCAGCCGATGTCCTGGTAGCGGGGGGCGCCGAGGCCGAAGGCGCCCGCGTTGGCCAGGCCCGGCTTGACCGCCACCAGCTCGGGGCGCTGGAAGAGGGGGATGGAGCCGGCGGCGGCCCAGATCCGGGCGTCCGCCTTGCGCATCAGCTCTCGGGACTTCGCCTCGTCCAGCTCGCCGACCGCCTGGTCGAAGAGCTGGTCGATGTGGTCGGTGCCGACCCGTGTGTAGTTCTGTTCGACGAGGAGGGAGCCGTCCGCGGCCGGCTCCGGCTTGGCGAAGATGGGCCGGGCGTCGGTGGCCGGGTAGGCCGTCGCGGGCCAGGAGTACAGGGCCAGGTCGTACTGGCCGGAGGCGATGTGGTCCTTGAAGAAGCTGTCGTCGGCCACCTTGATCGTCTCGGTGTTCACGCCGATCTTGCGGAGCGTCGCGGCGATCCGCTCGCCGACCGTGCGCAGGGACTCCGAGCCGGGGCCCGCCGGGAGGACGAAGCGCAGGCTGAGCGCCTTGCCGTCCTTGGCGAGCATGTTGCCGGAGGTGCGCACGGGCTGCTTGGCGGGTGCGGGGGCCGGGGAGGCCTTGGCGGGGTCGCCCTCCGTGCCCTCGCGGGCCGGGGCGCCCTTGCCGTCGTCGGCGGCCGCCACCCGGGCGGACCGGGCGACCTGCGCCGCCTGGGCGAGCAGGGAGGTCCGCTGCTGGGCCCCGAAGGGGGCGGGGGCGAGCACCGGGGACGGCCCGTCCGCGGGGGCCGCCGGGGCGGCGTCGGCCTCCGGGCGGTTCGCGGCCGCCGGCCGCGGCTCGCCGTTGGCCCCGTCGTCCTGGCCCACGATGTAGAGCCCGTCGTTCCCGGTGCCGGGGCCCGAGGGGGTCTTCGAGTCGTCCTGCGGAGCACTCTCGGGACCGGCCTTGGCGCCCGCCGGCTCGGTGATCCTGGCGCCCTTGCGCCAGCCCGCGTCCGCGAGCAGCGCCTGGGCCGCGTGGGTGTCCTGGCCGCCGAGCGCGTCGCTGTTGTCGGCGTACGCCTGCTGCCCGGCCAGGGCCAGGTGGCTGCCGACCGGCTTCGCGGGCAGGCCGAGCGGCTTGAGCACGGCCTCGGCCAGCGCCTGGCGGTCCAGGGCCCGCGCCACCGCCCGGCGCACGCGCTCGTCCGCCAGCGGGCCGGCGGACCCGTTCATCGCGAGCTGCGTGTAGGCCGGCTCCAGGGACTTCCGTACGGTGAAGGCCTTCAGGGCCGCCTGCTCGGCCGCGTACCGCTCGACCGAGGCGAGGTGCTTCTGGCGGCGCTCCGTCTCCGCCGCGGCCTTGTCCTCGTCCGCCCCGAAGGCGGTCGCCCACGACAGCGTGGCCTGTGCCGGGGTCAGCGCGGCCTCCGGGCCGTGGGCCGGGGCGCCGCCCGCGCCGGGGCCCTTCTTGCCGGCCGCGTCCCGGCGGGCCAGTGCGATCCGGTCGGCGCCGGCCCGGTCGACCTCCGCCAGATCGAGCTTCCCGGCGGCCAGCGCCGCCGGGCGCTCGGCCCGCGGGACCGCCGTCAGGATCAGCGTGTCCAGCTTGGCCTGCCGGCCCCACCAGCGGGCGTTGCGGGTCAGGGCCGCGGTACCGGTCTTCTTGTCGATCGCGCCGAGCGCGAAGGGCCCGGCGGTGATCTTCAGTGCCCCCCGGGCGCCCTCGTTGAAGGCATCGGGGGTACCGGTGACCTGCTTGGGGTAGAGCGGGGTGAAGAGGGAGCGCCAGTCGGCGTACGGCTTGTTGAAGGTGACCCGGACCTCCAGGTCGGTCTTGCCCTTCTCGATCTTCTCAATCCGCTCGTAGCCGGCGTTGCGCGCCGTCCAGTACGCCGAGTCCTTGCCGTTCAGGGCCCGCCACTGCGCCACGAAGTCGGCGGCGCCGATCTCGCGGCCGTCGCTCCACACCGCCTTCTGGTTCAGCTTGTACTGGACGACCTGCTTCGGCTCCCGCTCGATGACCTCGGCCTTCTCCAGGTAGTCCGGATTGGCCACCGGCCGCCCCTTGGCGTCCAGCACGAAGAGCTGGGGCAGCACGGCGCCGGCGATCCGGTTGGTGGTGGCGTCGGCGTCGGCCTGGAAGGTGTTGAGGGTGTCCGGGAGGGTGTCCACCGCCCAGCGCAGCACTCCCCCGTCCGCGACCTTGTCGCGGGTGGTCGTGGCGATGTCCTGTCCTGCGGCGGCCTGACCGCCCTCGTCGTCACCCGCGCCGCAGCCCGTGAGCAGCGGCAGTGCGAGGACTCCCGAGGTCAGGAGCGCCAAGGACCTGCGCCTTCTCTGGGACATGGGTCGTACCTCCGGGGCGGGGCGTGGGGGAAGCATGATCACGTTCGGCGGTATATGGAGCTGATCACACCGGTTGCCGGAACCCACTGAAATAGACGGTCCGCCGCACCCCTCGCAGCCGCCTCTCGCCACGCCGCGAACCCCACCCGTGCGGACCAATCCCGCTTGCACCGCGAGAGGCGTTCCCCCGGGAGAGGGATGAGAATGGGGGGCGGGGAGGGGCGCACGATTCACGCCTGCGCGCCCGCAATCGCTGCACGTCCCTTCACAACGGGGGACGGGAGGCGCGACACTCGCAGGCGCACATGAGCGTTGCCACCGCACCTGGCGGAAGTGAGGGCAAATCATGTCCCTGCAAGACGATCTGAGTGCTGTACGGCGCAACCTGGACGAGCTCACGCGCAAGGTCGAGCGGCTGGAGCAGCAGGCCGCACGGCAGAAGCCGTCGACGACGGCGGCCGGTCCGGACCCGTCCCGGATGGTGACGGTCCCGGACACCCCGTACGACAGCTCCCTGTGGACGGACTCCGACGACGAGGGCCTCGGCGCGCGCGACCGCCGCGCCCCCTAGGCCGTCTCCGGCACGCGTCCACCCGCGCCCCGTCCGGTCCGGCCGTCCGCGGCCGGGCCGTCCGGGGCACCCCTCATCACTCCTCCCGGAGTCTTCTTTGGCCACAGGCACGGAACGACCCCAGCAGCGGCCCGGCGGCGTGCACGACGCCTCACGGGCCGCGATCGCGGCCCGGCACATGCGGACCGACCGGTGGTGGCTGTCGCCCGCCGGCACCGCGGCCGGGCTGTTCGCCTTCATCGTCTACTCGACCTGGCGGGCCTTCGCGAACGCCGACTACTACGCGGCCCCGTACGTCTCCCCCTTCTACTCCCCGTGTCTCGCGGAGAACTGCGTTCCGATGAAGGGCGGGCCCAACTGGGAGGTCTTCGGCAGCTGGTGGGGCCTCTCCCCCGCCCTGCTGGTCCTGATCTTCCCGCTCGGCTTCCGGCTGACCTGCTACTACTACCGCAAGGCCTACTACCGGGGCTTCTGGGCCTCGCCGCCCGCCTGCGCCGTCGCCGAGCCGCACACGAGGTACACCGGCGAGACCCGTTTCCCGCTGATCCTGCAGAACGCGCACCGGTACTTCTTCTACGCGGCGGTCCCGGTCGCGGGCATCCTCACGTACGACACGGTGCTGACCTTCCGCGACGAGCACTACGCCTGGGGCCACATGGGCCTCGGCACCCTGCTGTTCCTGGTCAACATCACGCTGATCTGGGCCTACACCCTGTCCTGCCACTCCTGCCGCCACATCATGGGCGGCCGGCTCAAGCACTTCTCCAAGCACCCGGTGCGCTACCGGCTCTGGGGCTGGGTCAGCCGGCTCAACTCCCGCCACATGCAACTGGCGTGGGCCTCCCTGATCAGCGTGGCCCTGTGCGACTTCTACGTGTACCTGCTGGCGAGCGGCGCCTTCACCGATCCGAGGTTCTTCTGACATGGCTCAAGTGGAACGGCAGCAGTGGGACGTGGTCGTGGTCGGCGCGGGCGGCGCCGGGCTGCGGGCCGCGATCGAGGCCCGCGAGCGCGGCGCCCGTACGGCCGTGATCTGCAAGTCCCTGTTCGGCAAGGCCCATACCGTGATGGCGGAGGGCGGGATCGCCGCCTCGATGGGCAACGTCAACGAGGGCGACAACTGGCAGGTGCACTTCCGCGACACCATGCGCGGGGGCAAGTTCCTCAACCAGTGGCGGATGGCGGAGCTCCACGCCAAGGAGGCCCCGGACCGGGTCTGGGAGCTGGAGACCTGGGGCGCGCTCTTCGACCGGACGCCGGACGGGAGGATTTCCCAGCGCAACTTCGGCGGGCACGAGTACCCGCGCCTCGCGCACGTCGGCGACCGCACCGGCCTGGAGCTGATCCGTACGCTCCAGCAGAAGATCGTCCAGCTCCAGCAGGAGGACTTCGCGGAGTTCGGGGACTACGAGGCCCGGCTCAAGGTCTTCCAGGAGTGCACGGTCACCAGGGTGCTGAAGGACCGCGGCAGCCCGGCGGACGGAGCGAGGGTCTCGGGGACCTTCTGCTACGAGCGGGAGACCGGCCGGTTCTTCGTGCTGGAGGCCCCGGCGGTCGTCCTCGCCACGGGCGGGATCGGCAAGTCCTTCAAGACCACCTCCAACTCCTGGGAGTACACGGGCGACGGCCACGCGCTGGCCCTGCTCGCGGGCGCGCCCCTGCTGAACATGGAGTTCGTGCAGTTCCACCCGACGGGCATGGTCTGGCCGCCGTCGGTCAAGGGCATCCTCGTCACCGAGTCCGTGCGCGGCGACGGCGGCGTGCTGCGCAACTCCGAGGGCAAGCGGTTCATGTTCGACTACGTCCCCGACGTCTTCAAGGAGAAGTACGCCGAGTCGGAGGAGGAGGGCGACCGCTGGTACGAGGACCCCGACCACAACCGGCGCCCGCCCGAACTGCTGCCGCGCGACGAGGTGGCGCGGGCGATCAACTCCGAGGTGAAGGCGGGCCGCGGCTCACCGCACGGCGGCGTCTTCCTCGACGTGTCCACCCGGATGCCGGCCGAGAAGATCAAGCGGCGGCTCCCGTCGATGTACCACCAGTTCAAGGAGCTGGCGGACGTGGACATCACGGCCGAGCCGATGGAGGTGGGCCCGACCTGCCACTACGTGATGGGCGGGATCGCGGTCGACTCGGAGTCCGCCGCGACCCTCGGGGTGCCGGGGCTGTTCGCGGCCGGCGAGGTCGCGGGCGGGATGCACGGCTCGAACCGGCTCGGCGGCAACTCCCTCTCCGACCTGCTGGTCTTCGGGCGGCGGGCCGGACTGCACGCGGCCCGGTACGCCACGTCCGCGCCGCGCCCGGCGGTGGCCCAGGCGGAGGTCGACGCGGCGGCGGCGGAGGCGCTGGCCCCCTTCCACGCCGCCGAGGGCGCGGAGAACCCGTACACGCTCCACCAGGAACTGCAGACGACCATGAACGACCTCGTCGGCATCATCCGCCGCGAGGGCGAGATGGCCGAGGCCCTGGAGAGGCTCGCGACCCTGCGCGTACGGGCCTCCCGGGCCGGTGTCGAGGGGCACCGGCAGTTCAACCCCGGCTGGCACCTCGCCCTGGACCTGCGGAACATGCTGCTGGTCAGCGAGTGCGTGGCCCGCGCGGCCCTGGAGCGCACCGAGAGCAGGGGCGGGCACACCCGCGAGGACTGTCCGTCGATGGACCGCGGCTGGCGGCCGGTGAACCTGCTGTGCCGGCCGGTGGACCCCGTACCGGCGGACCCGGCGGCCGACCGGATCGAGCTGGTCCGGACCCGCACCGAGCCCATCCGCCCCGACCTGCTCGCACTCTTCGAGAAGGAAGAGCTGGTCAAGTACCTCGCCGAAGAGGAGCTGCACCCATGAGTACGTACGACGCGAGCTTCCGGATCTGGCGGGGCGACGCGGAGGGCGGGTCCCTCAGGGACTTCACCGTCGAGGTGCACGACGGGGAGGTGGTGCTGGACATCGTCCACCGGCTCCAGGCCACCCAGGCCTCGGACCTGGCGGTGCGCTGGAACTGCAAGGCGGGCAAGTGCGGCTCGTGCAGTGCGGAGGTCAACGGCCGGCCCCGGCTGATGTGCATGACGCGCATGTCGACCTTCGACCGGTCCGAGACGATCACGGTCACCCCGCTGCGCGCCTTCCCGGTCGTGCGCGACCTGGTGACGGACGTGTCCTTCAACTACGCCAAGGCGCGGGAGGTGCCTGCCTTCGTACCGCCGGAGGGGGTGGCCCCGGGCGCGTACCGGATGCAGCAGATCGACGTGGAGCGCTCGCAGGAGTTCCGCAAGTGCATCGAGTGCTTCCTGTGCCAGGACACCTGCCATGTGGTGCGCGACCACGAGGAGAACAAGGGTGCCTTCGCCGGTCCGCGCTTCCTGATGCGGGTGGCGGAGCTGGACATGCACCCGCTGGACGCGGCGGAGGAGGCGGGCCTGGACCGCAAACGCAGCGCGCAGGAGGAGCACGGGCTCGGCTACTGCAACATCACCAAGTGCTGCACGGAGGTCTGCCCGGAGGGCATCAAGATCACCGACAACGCGCTGATCCCGCTGAAGGAGCGGGCGGTGGACCGCAAGTACGACCCGCTGGTCTGGCTGGGCAACAAGATCGGCCGCCGGTCCGGCTCCCGGTAGTCCGGGGGCGCCGCACCCTCCGGGGCCCGTGTCCGTGCACCCTGCACGGACACGGGCCCCGGCGCGCGCGGTGCTGCGGGGGAGGCGGTGAGTGGCCGGTCACGGGAAATGACTCCGCATGCGGGGTAGCGAAACCCCCCATACCCTCCCAATTGTGATTCCGCCGAGAAGCAGGCCGCTCCGCAGGACGTCCGTACGGGCCGCGCTCGCGCTCGCCGCGGGGCTGCTGGCGGTCGGCGGCTCGGGCGTCGTCGGGGCCCCGCCCGCCCGGGCCGAGGATCCCGTCACCCTGTCCCAGCAGGGTCAGATCACCGACCTCGTGGGGGCCCTGGGCGACCGGCAGGGCGACGTCACCGCCGCGCTCGACAAGCTGTACGCCGACCGCAGGATCCAGCTCTTCGTCGCCTACGTACGGGATTTCTCCGGGCGCTCCGCCCAGAGCTGGGCCGACGCCACCGCGCAGCGCAACGGCCTCGGCCAGAACGACGTCCTGCTGGCCGTGGCGACGGGGGCCCGCCAGTACGCCTATTCGGCCGATGTCGACTCGGGTTTCACCGAGCAGCAGCTGGCCGCCGTCGCGCAGACCGCCATCGAGCCGGCCCTGAAGCAGAACGACTGGGCGGGCGCCGCCATCGGCGCGGCCAACGGCTACAACGCCGTCCTCGGCGGTCAGCCGATCCCCGCGCCCACCATCACCCCCGGCCCGGCTCATCCGGGCGGCGAGGAGAGCGGTGAGAACGGAGCCGGGGACTTCGTGCTCCCGGTGATCGCGGTCGGCGCGGCCGGGGCGCTCGCGGCGTACGCGTACACCCGCCGCAAGCGCAAGGACGCCGCCGGCGGCGGGCGCGGTACGACGACCGGGCCCGGCTGGCCCGAAGGGGCGCCGGACCGGCTCCCGCTGCCGGAGCTCGACGCCCGGGCCAAGGCCCTGCTGGTGGACACCGACGACGCGGTCCGCACCAGCACCGAGGAACTCGGTTTCGCCACGGCCCAGTTCGGCGACGAGGCGACCCTCCCGTTCGTCGCGGCCGTGGCGTACGCCCAGGACGAGCTCACTCACGCCTTCCGGCTGCGCCAGCAGCTCGACGACGCCTACCCGGAGGACGACGCGACCCGGAGGCGGATGCTGGACGAGATCGTCGCCCGGTGCACCGGGGCGAACCGGCGGCTGGACGCCGAGTCGGCGGACTTCGACCGGCTGCGGGACCTGGAGAAGAACGCCCCGCAGGCCCTGGCGGCCGTGGAGCAGGGCTACCTGGACCTGACCGGACGCGCCGGCACCGCCGAGGCGACGCTGACCGCACTGGCCGGACGGTACGCGGACTCGGCGTCCGCGCCCGTCGCCTCCAACGCCGAACAGGCCAAGGACCGGCTGCTGTTCGCGGCGACCAGCCTGGGCCTGGCCCACGCGGCCCTCGACGCGGGCCGCAACGGCCCGGCGGCCGTGCACGTACGGGCCGCCGAGGGCGCGGTGGACCAGGCGGCGACCCTGGTGGACGCGGTCGAGCGGCGGGCGCAGGAGCTGGCGGAGGCGGCCGGGAAGCTGCCGGGCGCGCTGACCGAGACGGACACCGACCTCGCGGACGCCCGCGGGCTGCTCACCGGCACCGCGGAGGGCACCTCGACGGCCGACCTGCGCGGGCGGATCGGCCGGGCGGAGGCCGTACTGGCCGACGTACGGCGGGAGGAGGCGGCCGGCCGGTACGACCCGATCGACGCCCTGCGCCGGATCGAGGAGGCGGACGCGGCGCTCGACGAGGCGCTGGCCGGCGCACGGGAGCGGGAGTCGGGCCGGCAGCGGGCGGTGGCCCTGCTCGACCAGGCCATGCTCGCGGCGCGCAGCGCGATCGGCGCGGCGACGGACTACATCACCACCACCCGGGGCGCGGTGGGCAGCCAGGCCCGTACGCGGCTGGCGGAGGCGGGCCGGCGCCTGGAGCGGGCGGTGTCCCTGGCGGCGGCCGACCCGGCGGGGGCGCTGGCGGAGGCCCAGCAGGCGGACGCGCTGGCGCGGCAGGCGCAGCAGCTGGCCGAGCAGGACGTACGGGCGTACCAGGACCCGTACGCGGGCCGGCGCTCCGGCGGCCAGGGCGGGGCCGTGCTGGGCGGGATCATCCTCGGCGAGATCCTGCGGGGCGGCGGGGGCTTCGGCGGAGGTTTCGGAGGCGGCGGGGGCGGGGGCTTCGGCGGCGGGGGCGGCAGCGGCCCCGGCTCGTTCGGGGGCGGCGGGACCCGCGGCCGCATGGGCGGCGGCGGCCGCTTCTGACCAGCACACACATCGGCCCTGACCAGGAGAGACCCACCATGAGCAAGCAGACGATCCTCGGCCGCGTCACCCAGCTCGCCAAGGCCAACATCAACGCGCTGCTGGACCAGGCGGAGGATCCGCAGAAAATGCTGGACCAGCTGATCCGCGACTACACGAACAACATCTCGGAGGCCGAGCAGGCCGTCGCGACGACGATCGGGAACCTGCGGATGCTGGAGGCGGACCACAAGGAGGACGCGGAGGCGGCCGCCGAGTGGGGCGGCAAGGCCCTGGCGGCGAGCCGGAAGGCGGACGAGCTGCGGGCGTCGGGGGCGGCGGCGGACGCCGACAAGTTCGACAACCTCGCGAAGGTGGCGCTGGGCCGGCAGATCCAGTCGGAGAAGGAGGCGGCCGTGGCGGAGCCGACGATCGCCGCGCAGACGGAGGTCGTCGACAAGCTCAAGTCGGGCCTGGACGCGATGCGGAACAAGCTGACGGAGCTCCAGGCGAAACGCGACGAGCTGGTGGCCCGGGCCAAGACGGCCCAGGCGCAGAACACGATGCTGGACGCGGTGAAGAACATCGACGTGATGGACCCGACGAGCGACCTGGCGCGCTTCGAGGACAAGGTGCGGCGGGAGGAGGCGAGGGCGCTGGGGCGGCAGGAACTCGCCGCCTCCTCCCTGGACGCCCAGTTCGAGGCCCTGGACGACCTCGGCAAGACCTCGGAGATCGAGGCCCGCCTCGCCGCCCTCAAGTCCGACCGGGCGGCCTAGGCCGGGGTGCCGAGCGCGCCGCACGGGCGCCACCCGTTATCCGTACATGCTCAGCAGCTGCTCCGCCGACAGTTCGGCCACGGCCTCCGATGCCGCGCCGGGCAGCGGGAGTTCGAACCAGACCGTCTTGCCGCGGTGGGTGCGGCGTGTGCCCCAGCCCGCCGACAGCAGGCCGACGAGCTGGAGGCCGCGGCCTCCCTCGTCGGTGTCGCGGGCGCGGCGGCGCCGCGGCTGGACCAGGTTCGCGTCCCAGACCTCGCACACCAGGGTGCGGTCCAGCAGCAGCCGCAGCCGGATCTCGCCCTCCCCGTAGCGCAGGGCGTTGGTGACGAGCTCGCTGACCAGCAGTTCGGTCGTGTCCAGCAGGCCCTCCAGGCCCCACGCCGGGAGCTTGGCCCGGGCCAGTTCGCGGGCCCGGCCCACCGAACGGGCCTCACGCGGGAGTTGCCAGTCACCGACCGCGTCCACCGGCAGGCCCTGCACCCGTGCCATGAGCAGCGCGATGTCGTCCTCCCCGTGCCGGGTGTCGAGGGTGTTCAGCACGTGGTCGCAGACGTCCTCCAGCGGCCGGACCGGATCCGCGAGGGCTTCGCGCAGTCCGCGCAGCCCCTCCTCCAGGGGGTGGTCGCGGGATTCCACGAGCCCGTCCGTGTAGAGGGCGAGCAGGGCGCCCTCCGGCAGGTCGACCACGACCTCCTCGAAGGGTTCGCCGCCGACGCCCAGCGGCATCCCGGGCGGCACCTCCAGGAGCAGTGCGGGCCGTGAGACGCCGGCCTCGTCCGGGGGTTCGACCAGGACGGGCGGCATGTGGCCCGCGTTGGCGATCGTGCAGCGCCGTGTCACCGGGTCGTAGACCGCGTAGACGCAGGTGGCGAGGTACACCTCGGAGCGGTCCGCGTCCCGCGAGTGCAGGGCCGCCCGGGAGGCCTGCTGGGAGCCGCCGGGGGCGCCGAGGCCGCGGGCGATCTCGTCGAGCGCGGTCAGTACCTCCGCCGGTTCGAGGTCGAGGAGCGCGAGGGTCCGTACGGCGGTGCGCAGTTCACCCATGGCGACGGCGGCCCGCAGCCCGCGGCCCATGACGTCGCCGACGACCAGCGCCGTGCGGTGCCCGGGGAGCTCGATGACGTCGAACCAGTCGCCGCCGACCTCGGTGGCCGCGTTGCCGGGCAGGTACCGGCAGGCGATGTCGAGGCCGGCCGCCTCGGGGTCGCCGGGAGGCAGCAGGCTGCGCTGCAGGATCAGCGCCCGCTCGTGCTCGCGCCGGTAGAGCCGTGCGTTGTCGATGCACACGGCGGCGCGGGCGGCGAGTTCGACGGCCACCGCGCGGTCGCGTTCGCCGAAGGGTTCGCTGCCCTTGGTACGGGAGAACTGCGCGAGCCCGACGACCGTGTCGTGGGCGACCATCGGCACGACCAGCGTGGACTGTACGAGGTCCTCCGGTCCGCCGCCCTCGATCAGCCGCGTCCGCGCGGTACGCAGGGCCAGGGCGCCCGGCGACGCGGCCGGGTAGCGGTGGATGTCGCCGACGGAGACCGGTGCGCCGTGGCCCGACAGCGGCGCGTCCGAGACGGCGGAGGCGAAGGCCACCCGGCGCAGGGCGGCCGAGGGCGTCCGCGCCGGGCCCTGGCCGGGCAGGCTGGGTACACCCGGGCCCTGCGGCCGGGCGGGCCGGTCGTCGTCGCCGAGGAGCAGGCCCTGGTAGAGGTCGACGGCGGCCAGGTCGCAGAAGCCGGGGACGGTGACGTCGAGGAGCTCGCGGGCGGTGGTCTCCAGGTCGAGGGAGTTGCCGATGCGGTGCCCGGCCTCGTTGAGGAGGGCGAGGTTGCGCCGGACTCCGGCGGCCTCGCGGGCGGCGAGGTGGCGGCGGGTGACGTCGGTGCCGATGCCGGCGACGCCGATGGGGCGGCCGCTGCCGCCGTGGACGCGGTAGAGGTTGATGGACCAGTGGCGGTTGTCCCGGCTGCCGGGGGCGGCGCCGGTGATCCGCAGATCGGTGACCGAGTCCCCGGTGTCCAGGACCCGGCGCAGGGCCTCGGCCATCCGGTCGGCCTCGTGCGCGGGCAGGTAGTCGTGGACGGTCCGGCCGCGGTGTTCCTCGGCGGCGCCCCCGAAGACGGTGGCGAACCGGCGGTTGGCCCGCTGCACGGTGAGGTCCGTACCGAAGAGCAGGAATCCGAAGGGAGATTGGCCGAATATCGCTTGCGAGGCCGCCAGGTCGGATTCGATGCGGCGCAGCGCGCGCACGTCGACGACGACGCACAGCGCGGCCCGCTCGGCGGTCTCGGTCTGGGTGGGCATCACATAGATCTCGGCCACTCCGTGCGCGCCGTTCCCGCCCGGGATCCGGAAGGGGATCAGGCCCGTCCACTCCTTGCCGTCGAGGATCTCGGCGACCTTGCGGTGCGCGTCGGGACGCAGCTCGGGCGGCATGAAGGCGTCGACCGGGTCGCGCCCGACGGCCTGGGAGGCCGTCAGCCCGAACAGCTCCTCGGCACGCAGGCTCCACTGGTCGATGAACCCGTCGGGCCCGATCGAGAAGGATGCGACCTTTATGTAGTCATATATCGAGCCAGGCGGACTGCTGTGCCACAGGGCGTCGTGCCATGTCTCTCGCGGCACGTCGGTCTGATGTGCCTGCGCAGGTATCTCGCTCACGCGACCGTCCCCTCCAGCTCACCGCAACCGGACCGGCCATGACCGAAGTATTCAGCACCACGGCCCCGGACGGCACGGCGTTCACGATCACAGCACGGTCTCGATGATTTCGAGCCATGTCACGCGATCTCCTCCGAGCGCCTACCCAGACTGCCGCCGGGAGGTGCATGCGGAAGGTCACACGCCACCGTTCTCCTTGTTACTCACCAGGAAGAGCCAACTCGAACCACACAGTCTTGCCCGATTTCCCGTGCCGGGTCCCCCAGCGCTGTGAGGAGACGGCGACCAGGTGCAGGCCGCGGCCCCCCTCGTCGTCGTGGTCGGCGACCCGCTCACGGGGCGGATCCGGAAGCGGATCGGAAACCTCCACGAGCAGGGCGGAGCCGCCCGCGGAGCTGCCGACGGCTGGATTGCGCCGCTCCAGGCGGACTCCGATGGGGCCGGACGCGTACCGCAGCGAGTTGGTGACGAGCTCGCTGACCAGCAGGACGGTCACATCGCCGACGACCTCCAGGCCCCAGTCGTGCAAGGTGCCGCGAACGGCGTGGCGGGCTGTGCGGACGGCACCGGGCTCGGCGGGGAAGGCCCACTCCGCGCACTCACCGTCTGTGTCGATCACGCCGATCACTTCCCGGGCCAGCAGCGACCCCAGTCCGGTTCGTCGGGGACGAAAGAGGGACGAGATAGGGATTAATAGCGACATACCCGATATTTGGGACGTCGTACCACTCGATCCCCGCCCACCGGCGCACTGTGGCGCAGACGGCCTACACCGCGCGCGTCACGCGCCCCCGCCGCCGCCCCGGCGCAGCCGGCGTCCGGCTTCGGCGACCGCGGGACGGTCCTGGTCCAGCCAGTCCACCGACTCCAGCTCCTCCGGGCCCAGCCAGCGCAGCTCGTCGTGGTCCTCCAGCGGGGCGGGCACGCCGGAGAGCAGCCGGGCGGTCCACACCTGCAGGACGAGCCCGGGCCGCAGCGGCCACTCCCCGGGGATCCGCTCCAGCGGCTCGGTCTCCACGCCGAGCTCCTCGCGCAGTTCGCGCACCAGCGCGTCGGGGACGGACTCACCCGGCTCGGTCTTCCCGCCCGGCAGCTCCCAGCGTCCGGCGAGCTCGGGCGGTGCGCTGCGGCGGGCGGCCAGCAGGCGCCCCTCATGACAAAGGGCTCCGCCCACGACCACTCGTACCGTCATGGGCGGAGCCTATGCCAGCGTCGCGGGGCACTGCGACGCTCAGTTCATCGTGGCGGTCTGACCGATCCGCTCGACCCAGTAGAGCTGCTTGTGGCCTCGGTCTTCGAGGCTGTCGGCGACCTTCTGGGCCTCGGCCCGGGTGGCGTACCGGCCCACCCGGTAGCGGTTGCCGTTGTCGTCCTCGCGTATGACCAGCCACGGAAGCAGGGCACCGCTGTCGTTCATTGCGTTTCACCCTCCGCCGACGTACGTACCTGTCCGGGAAACCGCATTGCGCATATGCCCGAGCTTACGCCCGACCTTTACGGAGCGGATACGGTTTTTCACGAAGAGGTACCTCACAGGCGTACGCATCCGGCCATGCGTACGAGTGGGCCGTGCGCGCCGGTTCGAACGGGGCGCACCGGACGCCGGGGCGGGGCCGCCGCGCCACCGCGGGGCGGGCATCCGCGCAGGTGGCACCCAGGACGCGGCGGCACGTCCGGCGCGAGCCCGGCCGGGGCGCGCGGGGAGGGGGTCCCGGCATGCGGACCGAACGGTCCGGGGACGCCCGGGCGGGGACCGTGCGGGCGTTCGCCATCGCGCCGAAACCCGCCGGGTCGCGGGCGCCGCGCCAGGCGCCGTGCGGGCCGCCGCGCCGCGCGGGCCGCACGGCGGGCGGGCCGCACGGCGGGCGGGCCGCACGGCGGGCGGGCGCGCGTGAACCCCCGGGCGGCGCCCGGGGGTTCAGACCGTGGCGGGAGCGGTCACCTCACCGGCAGGTGGTACGCCAGGCGGTAGCGGTCCGCCGGGACCACCACGTCGGCCGTCTCCACGGCGCGGCCGGAGGCGTAGTAGGTGCGGCCGATCACCAGCACCACGTGCCCCGGCACACCGCCGAGGAGCAGGAGCTCCTCGGCCAGACCGGGCCGGGCGCCGACCTCCTCGACCACGTTGTCCACGACGACGTCGATCGCGGCCATCCGGTCGACCACCCCGGAGCCGCCCAGCGGCCCTTCCTCCGGCAGCATCACGGGGGTCCGGCCGGTGACGGCCAGCGGCTCCCAGGAGGTCGACAGCATCATCACCTCCCCCGCGTCGCGGAAGACGTACCTCGTCCGCATCACGCGCTCGCCCGGCTCGATGCCGAGCCGCTTCGCGATCTCCGTGGGCGCGCCCGTCTGCTCGCTGCCCGACTCCCACGTGCCGCGCGTGCCCGGGTCGGACTGCTCCTGCCGGAACGGCGTCGAGGCGCCGCCCGTGCGGTAGCCGGCGCGGGCGACCCGCCGCGGGACCGGCTGTTCCCGTACGTACGTGCCGGATCCGGACCGGCCCTCGACCAGCCCCTCCGCCATGAGGACCTTGCGCGCCTCCAGAGCCACGGTGTCGGAGACCCCGTACTCCTCGCGGATGCGTGCCTGAGAGGGGAGCCGGGCGTGCGGGGGCAGAGAACCATCGACGATCTTCCGTCGCAGATCCCCGGCCACGCGCAGATAGGCCGGCTGCTCACCGAAAGTCACTGGCCACTCCCATCAGGTTGACAGACAGCTACACCCTGGCAACCGACGGTTGAAGACCGCAAGCAAGGGCCAGAGTTTCACTCGAAGTGATGAAGCCAGGTCACTCAAACCCATTACCCTGCGTTATGCGGCTGCCGTCACGCCGACTCGGACGAAGGCCCCTCGCCGGACCCGTCGTCCCGGTCGTCCGGGCCGCCCCCGCTGTCCTGAAGCCACTGCGGAATCACCGTCGAAAGCCCGTACGCACCGCGCAGCGCCTTCTCCGTCTCCAGGCTCATCGCGGCCCGCGCCCGGTCCCACGCCTTGTCGAACTCCTCCGGCGTCCTGGCCAGCGAGGCGCGCTGCCACTGCGCCCGGGCCGCCTCGATCTCCCGCAGCTGCGCCGGCACGGCCTTCTCCATCCCCGGCAGGGCCGCGTCCCCCTGGAGGAGATTCGCCTCGGCGCCCAGTGCCGTGTGCACCTCGCGCGCCCACGCCCGGTACTCGGGCAGCACGTCCTCCACGTCGCCGTCGGGAGGCCGGCTCACGACGAACTCGACGGTGTTGGCGGCCCGCAGGAAGGCCGACTGCCCCGGCTTCAGCATGGCGGCGTCCCGGCGCAGGCTGCCCCGCCACTCCTCGTCGGTCGTGCCGATCACGCAGAGCAGCATCCGGTCCCCCTGGTGCCAGGACTGGCGGGAGGGCGCGTAGTAGAACATCTCCGCGTACTCGGGCAGCGCCCACGTGTCCATCGCGTACTCGTCCTGCGCCTTCCAGCACGCGTCCTCGGACGCGCGGTCGGCCTCACGGGACTCGGGAACGTCCGGCCCGTCGAGCACCTTGGCGGCGGTGACCTCGCCGTGGTGCACCTGCGCGCAGTCGATCCGGTACGTCGCGGGCCGCTCGTCGATCAGGTCGCCGCCGGGGACGTTGAAGCAGTCGCCCGCCCGCAGGTCGCCGAGGTCCGTGAGCTCGCCCTCGACGTCGGCATACGCGTGCAGCGACTCGACCCGGTCGTCGATGGAGCTCAGGACCCGCCCGGCGGCGAAGACCATTGCGCCGGTCATCACCACGGACACCACCAGGCCCACGATCGCCAGGGCCTTGCCCCGGTCCCCCCGCTTCGTGATCTGCACGAGGGCCGCGATGCCGAAGGCTATGCCCAGCGGCGGCAGGCACAGCAGCCCGGACAGCAGCGAGGCGAGCGCGAAGCCGTTGAGCGCCGGCGGATGCTGTCCGTAGCCGGGCGGCGGACCCCAGCCCTGCCGCGGGGGCGGCGGAGGCCAGGAGTGGCCCGGTCCGGGAGGAGGACTCGGCGGGGTGCTCACGGGAACGGACTCCATCGCAGGGCGGCAGCGCGGGGCTGCGGCACGGGGCGGCATCGCGGGGCGCGCCGCGGTGGGCGCGAACGAATGCGCGAAATAGTACGCAGCGGGGACGCCCGTGGATCGGTCGCCCCCCGGCGCTCCGGCGGAACGGGCCCTGACCGGGCTCGAACCCGGACACCCCCGGCACGGCACGGGCACGGCGTGCCGCAGCGCCGCCGCACGCGGGTGACGGGCGACTAACATCCGTGCCGTACACCGGCCATGACCGAGCAGAGGTGTTCCACACATGACGCACGCACTCCCCGGCTACGTCTGTTCCGAGGACGGCACACGGGCGGACGTCCGGACCGCCCCGTGGGCGTGCCCCGTCTGCGGCGGACCCTGGGACCTCGATTTCACCCCGGACCCGGCCGCGGTACTGGAGCCGGCCGCGGGGCCGAATTCGCTGTGGCGGTACGCGCCCGTACTGCCGCTCCCCGGCGCCTTCTCGGTGTCGCTGGCCGAGGGGCACACCCCGCTGATCCCGCTGGCGGAGCGGATTCACGCCAAACTCGACTTCCTGATGCCCACGCTGTCCTTCAAGGACCGGGGCGCGGTGATGCTCGTGGAACTCGCCCGGCGGCTCGCGCCCCAGCGGGTCGTGGCGGACAGCAGCGGCAACGCCGGGACGTCGGTGGCCGCGTACTGCGCGCGGGCCGGACTGGAGTGCGAGGTCTTCGTGCCTGAGGACACGCCGGAGAAGAAGACGGCACGGATCCGGGCGCACGGCGCGTCCGTCCGGACGGTCCCCGGCGGCCGCGAGGCCACCGCGCAGGCCGCCCGGGCCGCGGCGGACGCGCCCGGGGTCTTCTACGCGAGCCACGTGTTCAACCCGTACTTCCTGCACGGGACCAAGACGTACGTGTACGAGGTGTGGGAGGAGCTGGGCGGCCGGCTCCCGGAGGCCCTGGTGGTCCCCGTGGGCAACGGGACCCTGCTGCTCGGGGCCGCCCTGGCCGTGGAGGAACTGGCCCGGCGCGGGGTCAGGCCGCCGGCCCTGATCGCGGTCCAGGCGGAGGCGGTGGCCCCGCTGGCGCAGGCCTTCGCGGCGGGCGCGGAGGAGGCGGCTCCGGTGGAGCAGCGGCCGACCCTGGCCGAGGGGATCGCCATCCCGGCGCCTCCGCGCGCCCGTCAGATCCTGGCGGCGGTCCGCAAGTCCGGCGGCGCCGTCGTGACCGTCCCGGACGACCGGCTGCGCGCGGCCCAGCAGGATCTGGCGCGCCGCGGCCTCTCCGTGGAGCCGACGTCCGCGGCCTGCTGGGCGGCGGTGGGCCCGTCGGCCCCCGAGGATCTCCTCCAGGGCCGCACCGCCGTGATCCCCCTCTGCGGGGCGGGCACCTAGGCCGTCTCTTCCGGATCTTGCCGGGCCCGGCCCGGCACCCCCACGTCCGTGTCGGAAATCCGCGCGCCCGGACGCACCCGGTCTGGTGAACTGGCCCCATGACCACCCACGTTGACCACGCCGCCCGGGCCGCCGCCTTCGCGGCCCTGCACACCCCCGCCGCCCCCCTCGCCCTGGCCAACGCCTGGGACGTGGCGAGCGCCCGCATCGTCGAGGCCTCCGGCGCCCCCGCCGTGGCCACCACCAGCGCCGGGGTCGCCTGGTCCCTCGGGTCCCCCGACGGCGACGCGCTCGCCCGGGACCGGGCCCTCGACCTCGTCGCCCGTGTCGTCGCGGCCGTCTCGGTGCCCGTCACCGCCGACATCGAGGGCGGCTTCGGCGCCGACCCGGCCGCGGTGGGCGAGACCGTCACCGGGGTCCTGGACGCCGGCGCGGTCGGCATCAACATCGAGGACGGCCACCGCGACCCCGCCGAGCAGATCGAGCGCCTGGCCGCGGCCCGCGCCGCGGCCGACGCCGCCGGCGTCCCGCTCTACATCAACGCCCGCGTCGACACCTACCTCCGGGGCTTCGGCGAGGACGCCACCCGCCTGGACGACACCCTCGCCCGCGCCGCCGCGTACCTCCGGGCGGGAGCCTCCGGTGTCTTCGTGCCCGGCGTCCTCGACCCGGCCACCGTCGCCGAGCTGGCCAAGGGCATCGACGCGCCGCTGAACATCCTGCTCGGCCCGGGCGCCCCGAACGTCGCCGCCTTCGGCGCCCTCGGCGTCTCCCGCGTCAGCCTGGGCTCCTGGGTCGCCGAAGCCGCGTACGCCGTGGTCCGCCGCGCCGCCGAGGAGCTGGCCTCGGAGGGCACGTACGGGGCACTCGCGCACTCCCTGCCCTACGGCGAGCTGAACGCCCTGCTCAAGAGCTGAGATATCCCGGAGCGGGCACGGTCCGGCCACCCTAGGATCCGAGCATGAGCACCTCAACCCCGGTCGACGGCAAGGCCACCGGGCCGGCCACCACCACCCGAGGCAGGATCCCCGGCGCGGTCTGGGCCGCCCTCGCCCTCGTCTACGTGGTCTGGGGCTCGACCTACCTGGGCATCCGGATCGTCGTCGAGACCATGCCGCCCTTCCTCTCCGCCGGGGCCCGCTTCATCACCGCCGGCCT
The DNA here is from genome assembly GCF_016755875.1 of Streptomyces spororaveus. Classification (NCBI taxonomy): domain Bacteria; kingdom Bacillati; phylum Actinomycetota; class Actinomycetes; order Kitasatosporales; family Streptomycetaceae; genus Streptomyces; species Streptomyces spororaveus. Next base: position 3,313,043 of record NZ_BNED01000005.1, read on the forward strand.
GCTGCTGACGGCCGTCGTCGCCTGGCGGTACGGTCCGGCCGCGCTGCGGGCCACCCGGGCCCAGGTCGGCTCGGCGGCCCTGGTCGGGCTGCTGCTGATCCTCGGCGGGAACGGCCTGGTGGTCCTCGCCGAGACCTCGGTGCCGTCGGGCCTCGCCGCGCTGCTGGTGGCGGCGGTGCCGATGTGGGTCGTGGTGCTCCGGACGAGCACCGGGGACCGGCCCCCGCTGCGCACCCTGGCCGGGGTGCTGGTGGGTCTCGCCGGGCTCGCGGTGCTGACCAGCCCCGGGCTCAGCGGCGCGGTGCGGCTGTCGGGGGTGCTGCTGGTGGTGGCGGCTTCGGTCCTGTGGTCGCTGGGCTCCTTCACCGCGCCCCGGCTGAAGCTGCCGGCCAACCCCTTCACGGGCAGCGCCTACCAGATGTTCGCGGGCGGGACCGCCGCCGTGGTCGTCGGCCTGCTGCGCGGGGAGCACCACGGCCTGGACCCGGCGGCGTTCTCCACCGCCTCCTGGCTCGCCCTGGGCTACCTGACGGCCGTCGGCTCACTCGTCGGTTTCACGGCGTACGTGTGGCTGCTCCAGGCCGCGCCGCTGTCGCTGGTGTCCACCTACGCGTACGTCAATCCGGTCGTCGCCGTCGCGCTCGGCACGCTCGTCCTCGGCGAGGCCCTGACCTGGCCGATCCTGGTCGGTGGCGCGATCGTCGTGGCGGCGGTGGGCGTGATCGTCAGTACCGAGCGGAAGAAGTAGCGCCGGCCGCGGGGGGCGCACCGCTCAGCCCCGCGCGGCCCGCTCGTACAGGGCCTTGGCGTGCTCGTCGAACAGCGCGGCCGTGGAGTCCACGTCCGTGTCCCCGCCGCTCAGCACCCCGATCAGCCGGCCGGCCCGGTCCGGCCCGCCCCGGTCCGCGATCCAGGGGCTGCCGCTGGTCCCCGTCCAGAACCCGGCGCAGCTCATGTAGAGCATGTCGGGGTCGTCCTCGTCGTGGCGGGTCTGGGTGGTGCAGGAGACGGGCTTGTTCTGCGGGTTGTGCTCGGACTCCGGGTAGCCGACGACCGTCACGTCCCGCTCGTACCCCGAGGTCCACTCGGGCTTCGGGGCCTCGGCACCGCCGCCGACGGCGTCCTGGACGCTGCGCCCGTCCGCGTCGGGCTCGATGGTGAGGAAGGCGAAGTCGGCGGTGTCCTCGCCCCATTTCGTCCAGCGGTCGTCCACGTGGATCGACTTGACCTTCCACACCCCCAGCGGCTGGGTGCCGGCGCCCTCGCCGGAGAAGGCCGGGGCGAAGGAGAGCTCGCCGATGGCCAGGCCGTCGTGGGCCACCTCGCCCGGCTGCCCGTCCTCGCCCGCGGGGGCCACGCAGTGCGCGGCGGTGGCGACGACGTTGCCCTCGGGGCTGTCGACCACGCTCGCCGTGCACCAGTGCTCGCCGCCCGCCATGAGCACTCCGACGGTGGGGAAGGGGAGCACCGGCCGCTCGCCGGGCGCTTCGAGGAACGCGACGGCGAACACCGCCGCGACCCCCGCCGCGGCGGCCGCCGACGCCCCCTTCACCACCGTGCTCATCGCACGCCGGGATCGGGTGTCGGTCCCTTCATCACCTTGCTGATCCACTCCAGGGAGCCCTCCCTCATACCGCGCACGTACGACTTTCCGTTGTGCTCACCATCCTGGATCACCTGCAGCGAGGTGTGCACGGGGCCCTTCCCGAAGTCGTTCATGAACTTCTCGGCCTTGTCGCGGCCGCTCTCCGCGGTGCCGATCTGGAAGTTGATGTAGACGTCCGGACCGCCCGCGGCGATCAGCTTCGCGGCGAGCTTCTCCGGGTTGTCGGCGTCCATGGCCTGTGTGTTCCCCTTCCACAGCGGGGAGTCGGGGACGATGTCGACGCCGCTCGCGATGGCCGCCTTGAACCGGTCGGGGTATTTGAGGACGTGCTTGAAGGCGCCGAAACCGCCCGCCGAGGAGCCCATGAAGGCCCAGCCGTCGCGGGAGGTGAAGGTCCGGAAATTGGCCTTCGCGAAATCCGGGACGTCTTCGACCATCCAGGTGCCCATCTTGGGCTGGCCGGGGATGTCCGAGGCGTCGAAGTGGTGCTTGGTGTCGGCGTTGTGCACCGGCATGATCAGGATGAACGGCAGGCTGGTGCCGGCCTTGACCCCGTCGCTCACGGCCTGCTGGAGGCCGAGGCCGGGACCCGTACCCCAGTAGTTGGTGGGGTAGCCGCGGCCGCCGGGCAGGGAGATCAGGACCGGGAAGCCGCTCCTGGCGTACTTGGGGTCGTCGTACTCCTTGGGTACCCACACCCACACGTCACCCGTGAAGCCGGACTTCTTGCCGGTGAGGGTGGTGCGGCCGATCTGGGTGCCGTCCGGCAGCCGCGAGGTACGGACGAACGAGGCCTTCGGCCCGGTCGGCATCAGCACCTCGGGCGGCACGTCGGCGGCCGCGCCGGCCTTCTCCTGGACCTTGCCGAAGGAGACCGGATCCCCTATGTCCGAGAAGAGGCCGTACTCGTACGCCGCCGCCCCGCCTCCGGCGAGGGTGAGGGCGAGCCCGCCGCTGATGAGGATCATGCGCAGGCGGTGGGGGCGACGGCCGCCCTCGGTCACAGGGATGCCGTCGCCTTGCTGGTCTTGCTGCACGGTTGTTGTCCCGTTCCTTCTCCGGCGCCCGGTCAGAGGCGCGGGCCGGACCGATCGGTCCCCCTTACACCCTTTACAGAGGTATGAACGACGGGATGGGTTGCCTGGGACGGGGGTGACGTGGCGAGCGACACGCGCCCGGCCGGGACCGTGCCCGGGGCCGGACCCCGGGCCGCATCCGGGACCGCGGCCGGCCCGGTCAGCCGGCCTCGGGCTTCGGGCCCTTCAGGACCTTGCTGACCCACTCCAGGGAGCCTTCCTTCATGCCCCGGACGTAGTGCCAGCCGTTGTGCTCACCGTTCTGGATGTCGCGGATGGTCATCTTGATCGGTCCCTTGCCGAACTGCTGCTGGAACTTCGTCATCCGCTCCTTCCCGCTCTCCTTGGTGCCGACCTGGAAGTTGATGTAGACCTCGGGACCCTTGGTGTCGATCAGCTTCTGGGCGAGCTTCTCCGGGTTGTTCGCGTCCATCTCCGCCTGGTGGCCCTTCCACAGCGGGGAGTCCGGGACGATCTCGCCGCCGCTGGCGATCACGGCCTTGAACCTGTCCGGGTACTGCAGGACGGTCTTCATGCCGACGAAGGCACCGGAGGAGGAGCCCATGAAGGCCCAGCCGTCACGGGACTTGTACGTACGGAAGTTGGCCCTGGCGAAGTCCGGGACGTCCTCGGCGATCCACGTGCCCATCTTGGCCTGGCCGGGGATGTCGGAGCCGTCGTAGTAGTACTTGGCGTCCGGGTTGAGCACCGGCATGATCACGATGAACGGGAGGCTGGTGCCGGCCTTGGTGCCGTCGCTGATGGCCTTCTGGAGGCCGAGGCTGTAGTCGGCCCAGTAGTTGTCGGGGAAGCCGTTGCCGCCCGGGAGCGCGATGAGGACCGGGAAGGCGCTCTTGGCGTACTTCGGGTCCTCGTACTCCTTGGGCGCCCACACCCATACGTTGCCCTCGAAGCCGGACTTGGCGCCGGCCAGGCGGGTCTTGGCGATGATCGTGCCGTCTTCGAGCTTGGAGGTCTGCTTGAAGCCGGACTTGGGGCCGGTCGGCATCAGCACGTCCGGGTCGCCGGAGGGCGTGGCGGCGGTCGCCGGGGCACTCGGGTCCGCCTTGCGCGTGGCGGGGGGCGTGGTGTTCTTGCCGAAGCTCACGTCCTCGCCGTTGCCGGAGAACCAGTCGAGCTTCCAGGCGGCGAACCCGCCGCCGCCGAGCAGGAGCGCGAGGGCGAGGGTCGCGCCGATCCATATTCGGCGCCGGGAGCGCTTCGGTTCCGGGGTCCGGGCGGTGGCGGGCGGCCGCTCCCCGTACGGCGGCCGCTGCTGCGGCGGGCCGGGGTACCCGGGGAAGTCCTGGTGCCCCGGATGCTGCTCCTGGGGCGGGTACTCCTGGTACGACGGCTGCTCATCAGGCCGCGGACGCTGCGGGTACTGGTGCACGAACTTCGCTCCGAACGGTCATGACTGCCCCCGAGGGCAGAACGGCTGGCTCCCCTTCTTGTGATGCGCGAACCCCCCGCGGAGTTCCAAAAGAGAGCAAAGTCATGCCGGGGATCTCAACCGTTCCTCAGCGGGGCCGGGGTGCGTCGGCCTTCGCGTTCCGGCGGGCCCGCGCGTCGGAGACCACGTACGGCAGCGAGGGCAGCAGCACGACCGGCACGGCCCACAGCGGGAGCGTGAACAGCTCCCCCTTGCCGACCAGCCACCTGACGAGGAGCGCCACCGGCAGGCCGACGACGAAGGAGAGCAGCCACCCCTGGTGCAGGCGTATGCCGCCCCGCCGCAGCTCCCAGGCGACCGTGGCCGCGCCGATGGCCGCCCAGAAGGCGAGGTGGTCGGCGGTCACGGTCAGCCGGACGGTCCACCGGAGCAGGAACGAGAAGAGCAGCAGGCAGCCGACCATGAAGCAGGCCATGGCCGCCGTGCGCAGGGCCCGCCGGGCGAACGGGGCGCGCTCCCGCGCCCAGGCCGCGGCGAAGGTCCGTACGTCCGGGCCGACGACGTCCTCGCCGGTGCGTCCGGCGGCCTCCGCGTCCTCCAGGTGTGCGGAGAGCTCGTCGAGCATCTCCCGCACGGCCGCTTCGCCGACGCCCCGGTACTCCCAGTTGCTGCGGCAGGCGGCGAGTATCTGCTCGTTGGTCATGGTGCGGCTTCCCCCTCGGATGTGCCGGCGCCCAGGATCCGGCCGACGGATCCGGCGAAGGACCGCCAGTCGCCCCGCCCCCCGCTCAGCTCGGCCCGCCCGGCCCCGGTCAGTCGGTAGTACTTGCGCGGGGCTCCGCCGCTGGGGGACGGGGCGCGGTACGAGGAGATGAGCCCCGCCCGTTCCATCCGTGCGAGCAGCGGGTAAATGCTGCCGTCGCTGACGAGGTCGAGCCCGCCGTCGGCGAGGGCCTGCGCGAACTCGAAGCCGTACCTGGGACGTTCGGCGATGAGGGACAGCAGGCAGAGGTCGAGCACCCCGCGCAGGAGCTGGCTGCGCCGTTGGTCGGCGGTCGCCGCCGGCTCCTTTGTCATGCGGCACAAGATAGTCATCGACTCCCTTGCGCCGCAAGACAATCACCGGCGGGGCGCACCCAGGCGCGCCTGCTCCTCCTCGACGATCCGGCGGGCCATCGCGACGTCCGACACGTCGACCGCGTCCGGCGTGGACTCGGCGACGGCGCTGCGCCGTGCGTACGCGTCGAACAGGCGGCTCTTGTTCTTCAGCATCCGCACCATCCGCTCGTCCACCCCGCGGGTGGCGAGCAGCCGGTGCACCCGGACCGGACGCACCTGCCCCATCCGGTGGGCCCGCGCCACCGCCTGGTTCTCGATGGTCGGCTTGACCTGGGGCTCGCAGATGATCACGACCGAGGCGGCCTGCATGTTGAGCCCCACGCCCGCCGCCTCGATCTGCGCCACCAGCACCGCGTGCTCCGGCGCGGCGGCGAACTCGTCCACCACCTGCTGGCGGCGGGCGGGCGGCACGCTCCCCGTGAGCGGGCCGAACACCCGGCCGCCGCCGGGACCCGGGGCGTCCTCCAGCGCGTCCTTCACCGCCCCCAGGACCTCCCTGAAGGTGGAGAACACCACCACCTTCAGCCCGTTCTCGGCGGCGTCCCCGACGATCTCGCGCAGCCGGTTCAGCTTCGCCGACTTCTCGGGGTCCGCGTACGCCGCCCTGCGCATCGCCATGAAGTTGCCGGAGCGCACGGCCTCGCGGTAGGCGGCCTCGTCGGAGGCGCTCAGCTCCTCCCACTCGTCCGTGTGCTGGAGCGCGGGCAGTTCGGTCAGGACGTCCTGCTGGTTACGGCGCAGATAGACCGGGGCGACGGCCTTGCGGAAGGCCTGGGAGCCGGCCACGCCGTCCCGGTCGCCGACGGCCGCGGCCAGGTCGGGCTGGAGGATGCCGACCAGGCTGCGGAATTCGGAGACCCGGTTCTCCATGGGTGTCCCGGTCATGAACAGGACGCGGTCGCAGCGCCCGGACCATTCGGTGACGGCCTGGGCGCGCCGGGTCTTGGGGTTCTTCACGTAGTGCGCCTCGTCCACGACCAGCATCCCGATCTCCCCGCCGCCGGGCGTGGGGAATCCGCGCAAGGCGTCGAAGGTGGTCACCCCGACCCCGCCCCGGCCCTTCCAGTCGGCGAACGCCTCCTGCCGGTCGGGGCCGTGCAGGCACATCACGCGCAGCTTGCTGCGGGCCTCGATCTCCCGCGTCCAGTTGATCAGGACGCTGGCCGGGCAGACGACCATGAAGTGGCTCTGCCCTTCGGCGGCGAGGTGGGACAGGGCGGCGATGGCCTGGATGGTCTTGCCGAGCCCCATCTCGTCCCCGAGGATCACCTTGCGCTGCGCCAGCGCGAAGCGCGCCCCGAAGGACTGGTAGCCGCGCAGCGACACCCTGCGGTGGGTGTCGTCGAGGTGCTGGCCGCGGACCCGCTCGGCGACCTCGTCGGGCAGAAACCCTTCGGCGGCGGCCGCGTCGGGGCTGCGGCCGGCGATCTCCGCGAGCAGGCTGTAGTACTCGGCGGACCGCAGCTCGAAGTCGACCCAGGCCGCCACCTCGGTCGAGGGCCCGCGCAGCAGGTCCACCGAAGCCTGCGCGAGCAGCTCCGGCACCGCGCCCTCCGCCGCTTCCCCGGTCAGTGCGCGGACCTCGGCGACGGCGGCGAGCGCCCGGTCCCGCTTGGCCTGGCCCGCCAGCAGCATCCGCAGCCGCCCGGCGGCCGGCCCGGCCTCGGTGAGCAGGGGGCCGAGCCGCCGCGCGAGCACCGCGGCCGCGTCGACGGCACGCTGCGCTTCGGGTCCCGCCTCCACCAGGACGTGCAGGGCCAGGACGAGCGCGGTGGTCCGGGGCCCCGGCCGGTCCACGTCGATGTGGACGGCGATGGTCTCCCGCACGGCGTCGGAGATCTGACGGGCCGCCGCGATGACCTGATCGGCGGTCCGCTGACCCACGCCGGGGATCTGCCGCAGCCGGTACGACCCGGCGTCGAGCACCTGGCGCACCGAGCCCAGCCCGCTCCGCTCGACCTCCCCGAGCCTGAGCCGGCCCTCGGTGACCTCCTTGAGCCGGGCCACGGGGATGGCGTCGAGCGCCTGCTCCGCCGCCGCGTCATGGATCGGCCGCAGCGCCGCCCGCACCGCGTCGACGGCCTGCCGGTGGTCGGCGACCACCGCCTGCGCGGCCTCGTACAGCCGCTCTCCGCCGGCGACCGCCTCCCGTTCCCTGCGCCCCATCCGGCCCCGGCCCCTCTCTCCGTGTCCCCGCATAGTGCCACCGCGGCCTTCCCGCAACGCCGAGAGGGCCGACCCGCGACCGGGTCGACCCCTTCTGACCTGCCACGGAGCGGCCGCGAGCCGACGGGGCCGTCACCCGTCCCGGCCCCGTGCGACGGTGACCGGGGCGGTCGGAGCGACCGGTCACCGCCGGACGTCACGCGCCGCCGGACGTCACTCGCCCAGCAGCCGGGCGGTGCGGGCGTCGAGCTCCTCCCGGACCATGCGGGCGTGCTCGGTGCGCGCCCGGTAGTGGTCGTGACCCAGGCGGGCCTTGTCCTCCTCGGCCCACACCTCGGCCGCGTACCGCCGGACCTCGTGGTCGATGGCGTCGACCCGGCGCTGCGCCTCCTGGTCCTCCAGGTGGATGCGCTTGTTGGCCTCGCGCCGCTCGGCGAGCCTGCGGTCGTACTCGGAGGGGCCGCTCATCAGCTTGGCGAGCACCGGCATGGCGTCGACCAGCAGCAGGACGGCGTGCAGCAGGAACATCATGAAGAGCGCGAACCCGTCGGACCAGGCGACCGAGGACAGCGCCTCGGCGCGCAGCAGCAGTCCGTCGTGCTGCTGCGACGTCTGCCGCTCGGCGACCTTGCCGTCGATCGCCTTCTTGACGTCCGCGCGGTAGGCGGTGCCGGTCTTGACCAGGTCCTCGGACAGGAGGTTGCCCTTGCCGACGAGTTCGGCGCGCTTGGCCTCGTACTCGGCCACCTTGCCGGTCGCCTTGTACGCACTGGTGTCGGCGCGGGCCCGCTCGCAGGTCTCGGTGGTGTCCCAGCCGTTGCCGCGCCAGATCCAGCGGTCCTTGGCGCACTCGCGGCGCTCGGTCTCCAGCTTCTCGCCCAGGGTGCCGTTGTAGGTCTTGATCTGCTCGTCGAGGCGGGCGGTGGCGGCCGTGTTGTCGGCGATGTCCTCCTTGATCGAGGCCGGGGCGCCCGGCACCGTCAGATGGAAGTCGCCGCACTCGTCGCGGTCCGTCGTGTCCTGGCCGTCGAGGGGGTTGCAGGCGGTGAGGTCGCCCCGGAAGTCGGCGAGGTCGCGCTCCCTGCCGACCGCCATCTCCTGGCGTATTTCACGGTCGAAGATCTGGAACAGCAGGGGCTCGGCGATCGTGAGCCCGAGCACCACGGAGAGGAACAGCCGGGGCACCAGCATGCGGACCGCCCGGCCGCCGGTGTAGCCGTGGGTGCTGGAGACCAGCCAGCTGTCGAGGGCGAGCACGATCCACGCCCACACCACGCCGACGACGACCGCCACGGCGACCGGTGTGCCCTCGCGGATCGTGCTGATCGCCATGGCCATGGAGGCGCCGCCGAGCAGCGCGGTGTTGAGGACGATGGCCCCGTACCACGTGTAGCGGGCGCGCTCGGCGCCCTCGCGGTCGAGGATCTCCTCGCGGATGCCGATCAGCCGGCGCAGGAGCGCTGCGGGGCTGCGGCGGGGGCCGCCCCAGGAGCGGTAGGCGGGCCGGGTGTCGGCCGCCCACGCGTCGTACTCCTCCTCGGGCGGGCGTACGGGGGTGTCAGCGGCCACGCTCCTCCCTCCCCGCTTCACCGAGGTCGTCGTCGTCCGCGATCAGGGGGCGGCGCGCCGAGCGGGCGTCGTCGTCGCCGTCGCGGTCCTGGCCGGAGTTGCCGTCGCGGGCGGGGCGGTCGGCGCGGCCGCCCCCGTCGCCGTCGCCGTACCGGTCGTCCCCGTACCGGTCGTCGGTGTACGGATCGTCGCGCCGGCCGTCGCCCGCGTCGTACTCCCGTCCGTACTGCTCCTGCTTCCGCTCGTACGGGGCCTCGTCGTCGTACGCCCGGGGGCGCTCGCCGGTGCGGTCCTGGGACGACGTCCCGCTGCCCTCCTTCAGCTGCGGGGTGTCGGCGGCGGCGCCGACCGCCCCGGCCGCGGCAGCGGGCTCGTCCTGGTCGAGGAGGCCCTGCCCGGTGCTGAGGCGCTCGACGAAGGCGCGGGCGTCGAGCGGCGCGTTGTCGAGGAGGCCGCGGTTGATCATCTGGCGTCCCAGCTCCTGGTTGATGTTGTCGCGCCGGTCGGACCGGTGACGCCGCTCGGCCCGGTCGGCCAGCACGTCCTCGCGCTGCTCCGCGCGCCGGCGCAGCCGGTCGTCGCGGTCCGCGGCCCGCTGCTCGCGCTGCTCGTCCCGGGCGGCGTCCAGCGCGGCGCGCTGGTCCTGGCGGTCGACCTCACGGTGCCGGTCCTCGCGCTCCAGGCTGTACCGGAGGTCCTCCCGCTCGGCGTGGCGCCGCCGTTCGGCGTTCTCCCAGTGCCGTTCCTCGTCCTCGCGCTGCCGCTCGCGCCGCACCCGGTCGGTCTCGCGCTGCCGCTCGGCGAGCTCGGAGTAGGCGATCTCGCCCCTGCGCTGGGCGAGGATGTCGGTGTTGGCCGGGTCGGTGCCGAAGTCTTCGAGATCCTTGAGCGCCTCGGTGCGCTCGAACTCGTTGTCCTTGCGCTTGAGCTTCTGGGTGTAGTGCTGGTTCTCGGCGTCGGTCCGGTGGGTGTACGACCGCCGGAGGTCGTCCAGTTCCTGCTGGTGCCGCATTTCGAGCGCCTTGCGCTCGGCGTCCATCCGCTCCCGTTCCTTCTCGCGCTCGTGCTCCATCTCCTCGCGCTCACGGCGTACCGCCTCCTTCACGCGGTCGTGCTCGTGTTCACGCCGCTCCTCGTCGGCACGGCGCCGCTGGGCGGCGAACTCCTCCGGGGTGAGCACCGTCAGGTACGGGGCGCCGACGGAGAGACCGGTGATCCGGGGCGGTTCCATCTCCAGGTACGCGATCAGGCGCGCCGTCAGCCGCCGGGACACCTCCTTGCCCGCTTCGAGGGGCCACTGCTGGGTGACGTCGGTGAGTCCGGGCAGCGCCCGGAGATATCCGAGCAGCCGGGACTCCACGTCGACGACGCCCTCGCGGACGACGGCCACGGGGTCGGTGACCGTGCAGTGGAAGGCGACCTGGACGGTGAAGCCGTCGGTCTCGGCGGACGGTACGTCGGTGCCGACGGTGACGGGCACGTCGGTGCGGCAGTCGACGACCGTGACCGAGCCGGCGTTCAGGACGGTCTCGTCACCGGGCCCCCGGACGCCGTGGTCGGTGAGGTACTGGTCGCCCGTGCGGTAGACGAGGACCTGGTGGGCGGAGACGCGGGGCAGTTCGTCGTGCGAGCGGGTCGGCTGGTTCCAGAAGCGGCGACCGGTGCGGGGCGCGGGGGCGAGCACGCGCTCCTCTACCAGGGGATAGGCCTTGCGGATGGTGGTCATCGTGGGTGGGTGTCCTTCGCACTGTTCAAGGCGCCGAGCAGGGTCGCGACGCAGTCGGGACCCGTGGCGCGAGTGGGACGGGAGACCGCGAGTCGGCCCAGCTCGCTTGTCAGCAAGGGGTGCTCGACCTGCGGAAGCGCGGCGGCGAGGGCGCGACCGAGTCGCGCGGCCGCAGCGGTGGGGTCGGAGGTCACGGCGGGCAGGCCACGGACCATGACGAGCAGAGCGGACAGGGCGTTGCGGCGCAGCGGCCGGTAGCAGAGGATCGCCGCCCACAGCTCGGCGACGACGTCGGCGTCCTCGGGCCGGTCGGCGACGTACCGTGCGACGGCGGGGCGGCCCGAGAGCCGCTCGGTGGCGGTGAAGACCCAGAGGGTGGTTTCGAGGACGAGCAGGCCGGTCGCCGAGTAGGCGGCGGAGCGGGTGCGCTGCTCCTTCCCGATCCGGTGCGCCAGGGCGTCGAGCACGATGCCGGCGTCCTCCTGGCAGTCGACCAGCGTCAGGAACAGCTGGGCCCAGGCCCGCAGCCCGTGTTCGCGTTGCTCCCACTTCTCCAGGACGCCGGTGCGGAGCACCGACCAGAGCCACTTCACCGCGTCGGTCGGGAAGGTGACGCCGAGCTGGCCGCTGAAGGCGAAGAGCGCGGTGCCCCGCAGGGTGGGGTGGGTGGACTGGGCCCAGGTGCGGGCCAGGGTGAGGGCGGCGGCCGCCTGGGTCTCCTCCAGGCACATGTACCAGAGCACGTACACCGCGAGGGTCTGCCCGGTCTCGCCGCTCTCGCCGCGCGCCCACGGATCGAGGTAGCTCTGCACGACCTCGTCGAAGGCGATGTGCCCGAGCAGCGTGAGCCCGGAGGCGATGGAGAGCTGGAGGGCGGGGTCGGGATCGGCGTCGACGAGCGCCTCCAGCCAGTGGCGGACCGCGTCCCAGTACTCGGTGGGGTGGTCGCGCCACAGCGCGTGCAGCACCCAGCGGCGCAGCTCGGCGTCGGCGAAGACCATGACCTCGCGGGTGGTCGCGCCGTAGATCTGCATCTCGGTCGTGATCAGGGCGTTGCGGGAGAGCGAGCGGCGCCGGTCCACCGGGCGGGCACGGCGGCGCTGCGCGTCCTGGCCGTCGGCGGCGGCCTGTCCCGTGGCGTCGGGGGCCGCGGCGCCGTCGGCGGCGGCCGATGCGGCCTCCGGCGTGCAGTAGACCGGTCCGAGGAGCCGTTCGAGGAGGTCCTGGAGGGATTCGAAGGCACGCCGGCCGATTCCGGGAGCGAAGGCGAGGGTGGTGACCTCGGCGATCTCGCGCAGGCTCCGCTCCTCCTCGGCGCCGAACCACTCCTGGACCGCCTGCGGCGCGCTGCCGCTGTGCTCCTTCCACGCCTGGTCGGGGTCGGCGCCCTCCGCGATCCGCTGCGCCGCGTCGGCGACGACCGCGATGGGGCAGCGGGGCGGGATGCCGGCCACGGCCCGGTCGACGGTCTCCTGCGGGATCCGGGCCTGGACCAGCCGGGCCCGTACCACCTTGTCCAGGACCGGAGGCTGCCAGGGCAGATGGCGTACGGCCTTGGGAGCGCGCCCGGGCACGCCGTGCACGGTGGTGATCACCAGATGGGCGCGGTGGCGGCGCAGCTGGTCGCGCACCCGGCGCCAGTCGAAGTCGGAGGACGGACCGGCGGCGTCCGCGGTGGTACGGGTGGTACGGGTGGTTCCCGCGGTGGCGGCGGTTCCGGTGCGGTCGAGGACGACGTAGCCGACGCCCGCGTCGAAGGTGCGCTCGGCGAGCTGGTCGAGGCCGATGTCGGGCGAGAGCACCACGTAGTCGGCGGAGGGCCCGACGGTCTCGCGGAGCAGCGCGACCGCGCCGGAGCGCTTGCCCGTGCCCTGGGGGCCGGTCAGGACGACGATGCCGGTACGGGAGAGCTCGCGGGCGGCGTCGTCAAAGCAGTCGGGGCGGATGTAGGAGCGCAGCAGCGCGTCGATCTCGTCGCCGTCGAGGAGGCCGGTGGCCCGGGCCCGCCCGGGCCGCTCGGCGGCGGTGGCGATGCCGAAGTGGGCGCGGCCGTGGTACTGCGGGCCGTAGAAGTTGTTGTAGACGCGGTAGTCCCCGTCGGAGGAATCGGTCCCGGGGTCCGCTCCGGAATTCATTCCGGAATTCACTCGTGAGGGTGACGGGGACCCGGGTGTGGACGGGGTCGGAGCCGGGGGCGGGGCCGGTGTCGCAGGCGGCTCGGGGGCGGGGCGGGGATCGGCGGTGCCGTTCGCCTCGTCGGTTAACTGCCGGGGTTCGCCGGGCACGCCGTCTCCTTCCCCACCCCTTGCGTGATCCTGCGTGGGCCGATCCGTGGATCTCACGTGTGCACCCCGTCTCCCCGTCCGCTCAACTCACTTGGAGATGCCGAAGACGACGTTGCCGTTGATGACGGTTCCGTACAGGTTGTTGGTGGCGCAGTCGCCTCCACCGGAGGCGGCGGGCGCAGAACCGGAATCAGAACCGGAGGGGGAACCTGGATCGGAAGCAGAAGCAGGGCCAGGACCGGAGTCCGAACCGGAGTTGGAACTGGACCCAGAACCGGAATCGGAGTCGGGGTCGGGGTCGGGGTCGTCGAGGTCCAGCGTGTGGACGTCGCACCCCGGCACCCACAGCCAGGCCCGGCCCCGGTACTCCTTCTTCTCGACGACGACCTCGCGGAACTCCTCCGGCCGGAAGTTGGTGTACCGCTGCGCGACCAGCTCCGTGAAGACCGGCGCGGTCAGCGCGACGGCGAGCGCGGCGTCGGGGGCCGCGGCGAGGGCCCGGCGCAGGGGGTCGCTCTCCAGGACGCGGGAGACCTCGACGGGACCGGGGCCCACGAAGCCGTTGGGAGCCTCGGACGCCGGGCCGAAGTGCACGACGGCGCGCAGCGCGAGCTGCGCGGCGGGCACCCGGTCGCGGTTGTGGGCCCGCAGCCCGGCGTCCAGCCGGCGCATGAACGTCTCGACGAGCGCCTGCTCGTCGGAATCGGCCGGGAGCACGGCGAACTCGGAATCCCCCGCGGACTGCCGTACCCAGGAGGCCCGGTCCAGCCCGGCCGCGTCGGCGGACTCGGAGAGAAGCCGGGGCAACACTGTCTGGATATCGCGCTGTCGCGCGGTGTCCGCGCTGCCGTAGCCTCGCGCGTCGACGGCGAGCAGAAGCCGCCTGCCGAACGTACCCATCGCACCTACGGACATCCCGTCCTCCTCGTCCGTCACATCGGGAAGCACAGCATGCCGCACCTCCAACTCACTCGCGAATCAGGAGAGTTGCGAGGTACGCGGCGATGCGGCACGCCGCCCCCGGACCGTTGCCCACCCCCGTGGAGCCCCGGTCGCCCTGCCAGTCGTACACCGGAACCGGCCACGCGCACCCCGTGGAAATACGGGATCTCGCGCAATCGTCCGATCCCGTAGAAGTGCCTGGTCCGCCCGGTGGGCCGGCGGCTCAATGGAAGTCCGTCCGAGCCGCGTTGGAGTTTCCGTGACATCCACCCCGCCCACCGCACCCACCGTCCCCACCCCACCCACCGGCCCCGCCTCGCGCACGATGCTGACCGTCCTGCAGACGACGCACCAGCACGCCGACGCCAAGGCCGGCATCCTCTCCGCCGTGCAGGCGGCGCTCGTGGGGACGGCGGGCGCGTGGAGCGAGGCGGCGCTCGACGGCTGGCGGCGCGGCGGCACGCTCGGCTGGCTGGCCGGGGCACTGCTGGCCCTGTTCACCTGCGGCCTCTTCGGCGGCGCGGCCTCGCTCGCACTGGCGCTGCGACCGCGCGTCTGGCGGCCCACCGGCCCCAACGACTACAGCTTCGTCCGGCTGGCGGCCGCATCGGACCCGTCTCCGTCGCCGTCGCCGCTCACCCCTGCCGAGGACGAGCGGCAGCTGAACGCGATGGTCCGCTTCCTCTCCGACGTGGCCCTGCGCAAGTACCGCTGCGTCACGGCCGCCGTGGTGTGCACGGCGGTGATGGGAACCACCGCCGGGCTCTGTCTGCTGCTACGGCCGCTGCTCGGCTGACCCCCGGGGCCCGTGCGGGGCGGGCGGTGCCACGGGCTCGGCGAGTTCGGCCACCCGGGCGAGCCGGGCGAGGTCGTGCACGGTGGTCGTCCGGTACCCGGTGCCGAGCAGCCCCTCGTCCCGCAGCTCGCGCAACCCCTTGTGCACGGTGGTCTCCGCGGCTCCGGTGAGCGCGGCGAGTTCGGGCTGGGTGAGCTGGAAGCCGATCACATGACCGCCGCCCGCCTCGGGCCGCCCGTACGCCACGGCGAGCTCCACCAGGAGCCGCGCGAGGCGCACCTTGACCGGGTACCCGCGGAATTCGAGCCGCCGCCTGTTGGCCCAGCGCAGCCGGTCGGCCACGATCCGGGTCAGCGCCATCGCCACCTCGGGCCGCCGCAGCATGAGCCCGTGCAGGGCCCCGGGCCCGATCACCCGCGCCCGCAACGGCCCGCAGGCCGCCACCCCGGCCGACCGCGGCGCGCCGTCGAGCGCGGCCATCTCGCCCACGCTGTCCCCGCCGACACGAACGGCGAGCAGCGACTCCTGCCCGTTCTCCACGGTCGCGGTGACCTTGGCGAACCCGCTGAGGATCACGTACAGATGCCGGTCGGTGGCGCCCTCGGTGAGCAGCACACCGCCGGAGCCGAGCGTCAACTCCGAACCCAGCCCGAGTAATTCGGCCCGCGCGGGAGCGGACAGCACCCCGAGCAGACTCCGCTCCGGCCATTCCCACTGCCCACCCGGCCCCATGTCCGCCCTCCGCCCCTCCACACCCACACCCGAGCCCGCCCAGGCTAGGCCCTCCCCCACCGAAAACACCCGCCCGCGCGACGCCCGCCACCGCCGGGACCGCCTCACGACCGCGCTGCCCGACCGGATGCGGCCGCCACGCCCGGAAGGCCGGTTCGCGGAGGACTTGGACCGCCTCCCCGAAGCGGCTGAGAAGTCGGCACCCAGTCAGCGCGGGTACGCAGAAGGGGCCGGGCTCACCAGAGCCCGGCCCCTTCTGACCTGCACGTGCGACGCCGCTACCGCACACGCGGCACGGAGACGGCTACACGTTGAAGCGGAACTCGACCACGTCGCCGTCCTGCATGACGTAGTCCTTGCCCTCCATGCGGGCCTTGCCCTTGGCGCGGGCCTCGGCGACCGAGCCGCAGTCGACCAGGTCCGCGAACGAGATGACCTCGGCCTTGATGAAGCCGCGCTGGAAGTCGGTGTGGATCACGCCCGCCGCCTCGGGGGCCGTCGCGCCCTGCTTGATCGTCCAGGCGCGGGTTTCCTTCGGGCCGGCCGTCAGGTAGGTCTGCAAGCCCAGGGTGGCGAAGCCGACGCGGCCGAGGGTGGCGAGGCCGGGCTCGTCCTGGCCGACCGACTGGAGGAGCTCCAGGGCCTCCTCGTCGTCCAGCTCGGAGAGGTCCTGCTCCAGCTTGGCGTTCAGGAAGATCGCCTCGGCCGGGGCGACCAGGGCCGACTGCTCGGCCTTGAAGGCGTCGTCCGTCAGCTCGTCCTCGTCCACGTTGAAGACGTAGAGGAAGGGCTTCGTGGTGAGCAGGTGGAGCTCGTGGAGGAGGTCGCCCTGCTCCGTGCCCTTCGTGATGCCCTTGGAGAAGAGGGTGTCGCCCGCTTCGAGGATCTTCTTGGCCTCGACGACGGCCGCGAGCACCGCGACCTTCTCCTTCTGGAGGCGGGACTCCTTCGTCAGGCGCGGTTCGGCCTTCTCGATGGACTGGAGGTCGGCGAGGATCAGCTCGGTGTTGATCGTCTCGATGTCGTCCTTCGGCGAGACCTTGCCGTCGACGTGGACGACGTTCTCGTCCTTGAAGGCGCGGATGACCTGGCAGATGGCGTCCGACTCGCGGATGTTCGCCAGGAACTTGTTGCCCAGGCCCTCACCCTCCGAGGCGCCGCGCACGATGCCCGCGATGTCGACGAAGTCGACCGTGGCCGGGAGGACCTTCGCCGAGCCGAAGATGCCGGCCAGGACGGCCAGGCGCGGGTCCGGGACGCCGACGACGCCGACGTTCGGCTCGATGGTGGCGAACGGGTAGTTGGCCGCCAGCACGTCGTTCTTGGTCAGGGCGTTGAAAAGGGTCGACTTGCCGACATTCGGCAGGCCGACGATTCCGATCGTGAGCGACACGTTGGCGACTTCCCGTAGCTGGAGGGGGCGGCGGCCCGGGAGTGGGCCACCGGACAGTTTACTTTCCGATGAGTGGCGGTGGATGTACGCGTGTCCGGCGCCCGATCCGGCCCGCTCCCCGCCTACTTTGGTGCCGTGGAGCAATACAGGACGCGATCGGCCCCTCACCAGCAGCGACCGCCGGCCCAGCGCCAGGGCCCCCGGTCGGTGGCGGTGCCCGCCCAGGCCGCCGGCGGCCCGCGGCGGTCCCCGCTCGCGCGGCGGATGCCCCGGCCCCGGCTGACCGGCCTCGGCGGCGGGCTGTTCGCGTGCGCCGCCATGGTGCTGGTGGGCGGGGTCTGCTGGCTGCTCTTCGGCTCCTCGCTCTTCGTCTACGGGCTGCTCTTCCTGCCCGTGGCGGCCGCCACCGCGCTCTGGGTACGGCCCGCCGACCTGATCACCGCGCCGATCGGCGTGCCCATCGCGTTCGCCGCCGGAGTGTGGCCCATCTCGGGCGGCTCCGGCGGCGTCGGCGGCCAGCTGATGGGCCTGGTGTCGGCCCTGTCGCTGCACGCCGGCTGGCTGTACGCGGGGACGCTCGTCGCCGCGCTGATCGCCGTCGTGCGCAAGGCGGTGCTGATCGGCAGGCGGCGGATGCCCCGACGCGTCACCCAGTGAACCGGCCCGCTACTTCTCCCCCGCCGCCTTCGCCGCCTTCGCCGTCATCGCCGCTCCCACGATGCCCGCGTTGTTCTGCAGCGTCGCCGGGACGATCTCGGCCCGCACGCCCTCGATCAGCGGCAGGAACTTCTCCGGCTTGCGGCTGACGCCGCCCCCGATGATGAAGAGGTCCGGGGAGAACAGCATCTCCACGTGCTGGAGGTACTTCTGCACGCGGTGCGCCCAGCGCTCCCACGTGAGGTCGTGGTCCTCCTTGGCCTTCACCGACGCCCGGGTCTCCGCGTCGTGGCCCTTCAGCTCCAGGTGTCCGAGTTCCGAGTTCGGGACGAGCCGCCCGTCCGTGAACAGGGCGCTCCCGATGCCCGTGCCCAGCGTCAGCAGCAGGACGGTGCCGCCGCGCCCGCGTCCGGCCCCGTACGTCATCTCGGCGACGCCCGCCGCGTCGGCGTCGTTCAGGACAGTGACCGGCAGGCCGCCCAGCTCGCGCGAGATCAGCGCCGCCGCGTCGACGCCGATCCAGGACTTGTCCATGTTGGCCGCCGAACGGATGACGCCGCTCGTGACCACGCCCGGGAAGGTGACCCCGAGCGGCCCGTCCCAGTCGAAGGCGCGCACCACCTCGCCGACGCATCCGGCCACCCCCTCGGGGGTGGCCGGATGCGGTGTCAGTACTTTGTGGCGCTCCTGCGCAAGGTCGCCACGCTCCAGGTCCACGGGAGCGCCCTTGATCCCGGTTCCGCCGATGTCCACGCCGAAGATCTGCATGGACATACCGTACGAAACGAGTTACTTGTCGGCGACCAGTTCGGCAGCCTCGGCACGCAGGTCGCGGCGCAGTTCCTTCGGCAGCGAGAAGACGATCGACTCCTCGGCGGTCTTGACGATCTCCACGTCCGCGTAGCCGCGCACCGTCAGCCACTCCAGGACCTCCTCGACCAGGACCTCCGGCACCGAGGCGCCCGAGGTGAGGCCGACCGTGGTGACGCCCTCCAGCCAGGCCTCGTCGATCTCGCTGGCGAAGTCGACCAGGTACGCGGCCTTGGCGCCGGCGTCCAGGGCGACCTCGACGAGCCGGATCGAGTTCGAGGAGTTCTTCGAGCCGACCACGATGACCAGGTCGGAGTCGGCGCCCATCACCTTGACGGCGGCCTGCCGGTTCGAGGTGGCGTAGCAGATGTCGTCGCTCGGCGGCGAGACGAGCAGCGGGAACTTCGTCTTCAGGGCGTCGACCGTCTCCATGGTCTCGTCGACCGAGAGGGTGGTCTGGGAGAGCCAGACGACCTTGGACTCGTCGCGGACGGTGACCTTCTCCACGTCGTGCGGGCCGTCGACGATCGTGATGTGGTCCGGGGCCTCGCCGGAGGTGCCGATGACCTCCTCGTGGCCCTCGTGGCCGATGAGGAGGATGTCGAAGTCCTCGTTCGCGTACCGGATGGCTTCCTTGTGCACCTTGGTGACCAGCGGGCAGGTCGCGTCGATCGTCGCGAGCTTGCCGCGCGCCGCCTCCTCGTGCACCACCGGCGCCACACCGTGCGCGGAGAACATCACGATGGAGCCCTCGGGTACCTCCTCCGTCCGCTCGACGAAGATGGCGCCCTTCTTCTCCAGGGTCTGGACGACGTACTTGTTGTGCACGATCTCGTGGCGGACGTAGACCGGCGCACCGTACTGCTCAAGGGCTTTCTCGACGGCGATCACGGCTCGGTCCACGCCCGCGCAGTAGCCGCGGGGCGCGGCGAGCAGGACACGGCGGGAAGCGGGAGCGGGGGCGGGAGCAGTCATGTGCTCCATCGTACGGGGGTCTCCAGCAGGCCGGGCGTCCCCCGTCCTGCACACACTGGCCCGAAAGCCCGTACTGCCCCTACCCCCCAGACCCCGGAGGACGGATGGCTTCCGTTACCGACTCCAGTGCGGCGGCGCCCGCGACGCTGCGGCGGAGCCTGGGCTTCCGGGATCTGGTCGTCTACGGGCTGCTGTTCATCGCCCCCATGGCCCCGGTCGGCGTCTTCGGCACGCTCGACGCCAAGTCGCACGGCGCGGTCGCCCTCGTCTACCTCTGCGCGACCGTCGCCATGGCCTTCACGGCCTTCTCCTACGCGCAGATGGTGCGGGTCGCCCCGCAGGCCGGCTCGGTCTTCACCTACGCCCGCAAGGGCCTCGGCGAGGGCGCCGGACTGATCGCCGGCTGGATGGCGATGCTCGACTACCTGCTGATCCCGGCGGTCGCGTACCTCTTCTCCGGGATCGCGATGAACGCGCTGGTCCCGGAGGTCTCCCGGTGGGTGTGGACGGCCCTGGCGGTCGTGATCACCACCCTGCTGAACCTGTGGGGCGTACGGGCGGCCGCGCGCGTGGGTCTCGCCGTGCTGGCCATGGAGATCCTGGTGCTGCTCGTCTTCCTGGTGGCCGCGGTGACCGTACTGGTCCAGGGCGGGGCGCGGCGCGGCTGGCTCTCCCCGCTGACGGGTGACGGCTCACTCGGCTTCAGTACGGCCGCGGTGCTGGGCGCGGTGTCGGTCGCGGTCCTGTCCTACCTGGGCTTCGACGCGATCGCCTCCTTCGCCGAGGAGGTGACGGGCGGCTCGGAGCGGGTGGCGCGGGCGGTGCTGTTCTGCCTGGCGCTGGCCGGGGTGCTGTTCGTCGCCCAGAGCTATCTGGCGGCGCTGCTCATGCCCGTGTCCGCGGCGGAGCTGGCGGCCGAGCCGGCGCTGCAGGGTCCGGCCTTCTACGATGCGGTGGAGTCCGCGGCCGGCGCCTGGCTGCACGACCTGGTGGCCGTCAGCAAGGCGATCGGGGCGGCCTTCGCGGCGCTGGCCGGGCAGGCGGCGGCGGGCCGGCTGGTGTTCGCGATGGCCCGGGAGCGGCGGCTGCCCCGGGTCCTCGCCCGGGTCTCGGGCGGCACCCCGCGGCCCGCCCTGCTGGTGGCGGCCACGATCACGCTGGTCGCGGCGGTGTGGGCGGCCCGCCGGGACGACGGGCTCGACCAGCTGGTGTCGGTGGTGGACGTCGGGGCGCTGGTGGCCTTCACCCTGCTGCACGCCTCGGTGGTGGGCTGGTTCGTGGTCAAGCGGCGGGAGGGTCCGCCGGTCTGGTGGAAGCACCTGGTGATGCCGGTGCTGGGCGCGGCGGTGACCGTCGCGGTGATCTTCGAGGCCTCGTGGACGGCGCAGCTGGTGGGGGCGGTGTGGCTGGCGGTCGGCCTGGGCGTCCTGCTCGTCCAGCGCGGCCGCCGCGACCTCCCGGCCGACACCGGCGCCGGAGCCTGACGCACTGTCGGCGGAGCCGGATAGCCTGCGTGCATGGGTCTGAATACGTCGGCCGAGGCGCCGCTGCCGGTAGGCCAGGTGTCCCGGCTCATCGGGGGCTGGATCGAGCGGCTCGGCCAGGTGTGGGTGGAGGGGCAGATCACGCAGCTCTCGCGGCGGCCGGGAGCGGGGGTGGTGTTCCTGACGCTGCGCGACCCCTCGCACGACATCTCCGTCAGCGTGACCTGCTTCCGCCAGGTCTTCGACGAGGTCGCGGACGTGGTCTCCGAGGGCGCCCGGGTCGTGCTGCTGGCCAAGCCCGAGTGGTACGCCCCGCGCGGGCAGCTGTCCCTGCGGGCCACGGAGATACGGCCGGTCGGCATCGGGGAGCTCCTCGCCCGGCTGGAGCGCCTCAAGCGCTCCCTGGCCTCCGAGGGGCTCTTCGCGCTGGAGCGCAAGAAGCCGCTGCCCTTTCTGCCGCAGCTGATCGGGCTGGTGGTCGGGCGGGCCTCGGCGGCCGAGCGCGATGTCCTGGAGAACGCCCGGCGCCGCTGGCCCGCGGTCCGCTTCGAGGTGCGCAACGTCGCCGTCCAGGGGGTGCACGCGGTGCCCCAGGTGGTTGAGGCGGTCAAGGAGCTCGACGCCATCGACGAGGTCGACGTGATCATCGTGGCGCGCGGCGGCGGCAGCGTGGAGGACCTGCTGCCCTTCTCCGACGAGGAGGTGGTCCGGACGGTCGCGGCGGCCCGTACCCCGGTGGTCTCGGCGATCGGCCACGAGCCGGACTCCCCGCTGCTGGACCTGGTCGCGGACGTCCGGGCCTCCACGCCCACGGACGCGGCGAAGAAGGTGGTCCCGGACGTCGGCGAGGAGCTGGAGCGCGTACGCCAGCTGCAGGCCCGGGGGCTGCGTGCGGTCACCGGGCTGCTCGACCGGGAGGAGCGGGGCCTCGCGCACGCCCTGGCCCGGCCGGTCTTCGTCCACCCCCAGCGGATGGTGGAGATCCGCGAGGACGAGCTGGACGCCCTGCTGGCCCGTGCCCGGCGCACGCTGGGGCACCTGCTGGACCGGGCCGACTCGGAGCTCGCCCACACCCTCGCCCGGGTGGTGGCGCTGTCCCCGGCGGCGACCCTGGAGCGGGGGTACGCCGTGCTCCAGCGGGCCGACGGGCACGTGGTGCGCTCGCCGCAGGAGGTGGCTGCGCACGACGTGCTGCGCGCGCGGGTGGCGGAGGGCACCTTCTCGGTGGAGGTCTCGTCGCTCGGGGTCCCTGAAGCCCCTGAAGCCCCTGCCGCGACGGCCGCTTCGGAATAGCGACACACGGCCGCAATCACGTGGTCGCACGACACACAGAGGATGGATACGGGAATGACAGAGGCCGGAACGGCGCTGGGCTACGAGCAGGCCCGCGACGAGCTCATCGAGGTCGTCCGCAAGCTGGAGGCGGGCGGGACCTCGCTGGAGGACTCCCTCGCGCTGTGGGAGCGCGGCGAGGAGCTGGCGAAGGTGTGCCGGCACTGGCTGGAGGGGGCCCGGGCCCGCCTGGACTCGGCGCTCGCGGCGCGCGAGCCGGCCGGGGAGGAGTGAGCCCGGTCACCCGGAGGCCGATTTAGTTGAAAATTCATCTACCTCCGCCGTAGAGTCGGGGACATCGCTTCACCTCCGTATGGAAGAAGGCTTTCCGATGTCTCTCGTTCTTGACTCCGCCGCGCAGGACCTGCTGTTCCGCGAGGCCCGCACGGCCAACTCGTTCACCGACGAGCCGGTCACCGAGGAGCAGGTCCAGGCGATCTACGAGCTGGTGAAGTTCGGCCCCACCGCCTTCAACCAGACCCCGCTGCGCATCACCCTGGTCCGCTCCCCCGAGGCCCGCGAGCGCCTCGTGAAGCACCTCGCCGAGGGCAACCAGGCCAAGACCGCCGCCGCGCCGCTGGTCGCGATCCTCTCCGCGGACAACGAGTTCCACGAGGAGCTCCCGGCACTGCTGCCGCACTTCCCGCAGGCCAAGGACATGTTCTTCGCCGAGCGCCCGGTCCGTGAGCAGTCCGCCCTGCTCAACTCCGCGCTGCAGGCCGCCTACTTCATCGTCGGCGTCCGCGCCGCCGGCCTGGCCGCGGGTCCGATGACCGGCGCCGACCTCGCCGGCATCCAGAAGGAGTTCCTGGACGCCGACCACACCCCGCTGATGATCGTCAACATCGGCAAGCCGGCGGCCGAGGGTGCCTGGTTCGACCGCTCCCCGCGCCTGGCGTACGACGAGGTCGTCACGACCGTCTGACCGTCGCCGCGGACATGCGAAAAGGGCCGTGCGCCCCGGGATTACCGGGGCGCACGGCCCTTTTCGCATGTCGCGCGCGCGACGGCGGGCGCGGCCCGCGCCCGGTGAGGCGCGGCCCGCGCTACTTGCCCTGCTTGAACTCCAGCGCCGCCGCAAGCGTGCCGAGCTGCTCGAAGGAGGCCGTCCCGGTCACCACCGTGACGTAGCCCTGCTCCTGCCGCACGAGGGCGTCGTACTTCTCGCCGTCCCAGCGCTCCCAGGCCTGGTCGCCGACCTGCTGCGTCTGCCCGGTGGCCGTCGCCTGCTGGGTGACCTTGGCGAGGTACTTGGCCGAGGTGTCCGTGGACTGCTCCACCGCCGCGTACTGCTGGTCCGGGTCGAGGAACCCCAGGTGCCAGGCGTTGGCGTTCTTGCGCTCGTACGTCACCGAGGTCGCCCGCCACTGCTCCTGGAGCCCCACGGGGGCCGCCACCGGATACGGGGCCGCGCGCCGGGCCGTCAGGGTTTCCACCCGGTAGTCGACCGCGTGCGTCGGATCGGCCTTGTCGTCATGCGGGACGAAGAGGTAGATCCCGGCGACGACGATGCCGATCACCCCCAGCGACCGGACCATGTCCCAGACCGTCTGCTTGCCTTTCATACCTGCCACGGGACCCATCGTCCCGCATCCCGGGGCGGCGATCACCGCCGGGGTCGCGGTGCGGCGCGTGTCGGCGGACCCTGGAGAGTCCCGGAGGACCGCAAGACGTCCGCTCAGGACAATCGGCTGACCGATATGCCGCTCATACGTGACCCGCCCTGCTCAATATGTCGACGTACCGATAGAGTTCCAGCACCCTCACTTCCCGGCCGTCGCCGTACAGAAAGGTGCGCTCCGATGACCGAGCACAACCTGCCGCCCCAGCTCGAAGTCTCTCCGGAGGCCCCCGACCGCAACCTCGCACTGGAACTCGTACGGGTCACCGAGGCCGCCGCCATGGCCGCGGGCCGGTGGGTCGGACGCGGCGACAAGATCGGCGCGGACGGTGCCGCGGTCAACGCGATGCGCACCCTGATCTCCACCGTCTCGATGAACGGCGTCGTCGTCATCGGCGAGGGGGAGAAGGACGAGGCCCCCATGCTCTTCAACGGCGAGCGGGTCGGCGACGGCACGGGCGCCGAGGTCGACATCGCCGTGGACCCGATCGACGGCACCACCCTGAACGCCAAGGGCATGCCGAACGCCATCGCCGTCCTGGCGGCCGCCGACCGCGGCACCATGTTCGACCCGTCCGCGGTGTTCTACATGGAGAAGCTGGTCACCGGCCCCGAGGCCGCCGACTTCGTCGACATCAACGCGCCCGTCTCGGTGAACATCCGCCGGGTCGCCAAGGCCAAGAACATGGCCGTCGAGGACGTCACCGTGGTCATCCTGGACCGCCCCCGCCACGAGGGCATCGTCAAGGAGATCCGCGAGACCGGCGCCCGGATCAAGTTCATCTCCGACGGCGACGTCGCGGGCTCGGTCATGGCCGTGCGCGAGGGCACCGGCGTCGACCTGCTCCTCGGCATCGGCGGCACCCCCGAGGGCATCATCTCGGCGTGCGCCATAAAGTGCCTCGGCGGCACCATCCAGGGCAAGCTCTGGCCGAAGGACGAGGCCGAGCGCCAGCGCGCGCTCGACGCCGGTCACGACCTGGACCGCGTCCTGACCACGAACGACCTGGTGTCCGGCGAGAACGTCTTCTTCGTCGCCACCGGCATCACGGACGGCGAGCTGCTGCGCGGCGTCCACTACCGCTCGGAGACCGCGACGACGTCCTCGCTGGTCATGCGCTCGAAGTCGGGCACGATCCGGCAGATCGACTCGACGCACCGCCTGTCGAAGCTGCGCGCGTACAGCGCGATCGACTTCGACCGCGCGCACTAGTCACCGGCGCAAACGAGAGGGGCGGTCACCGCGTGCGGCGGGACCGCCCCTCTCGTACGTTCACGTCCGGCGTCCGGCGCCCTGCCGTCCGGCACCCTGCGTCCGGTGCCTCGGCGGCCGACCACGGTCGGCCTGCGACCGGCTCAGCCCGCCGCGGCGATCGGCCCGGTACCCGGGGCCTGGCGCAGCTCGGCGGCCCTGCGGCGCATCCGCGCCAGCACCACCCGGCGCTCGGCCGCGGTGAGCCCGCCCCACACCCCGTACGGCTCGGGCTGGAGCAGTGCGTGCTCCCGGCAGGCGACCATCACCGGGCAGCGGGCGCAGACGCGCTTGGCGGCCTCCTCGCGGGAGAGCCGGGCCGCGGTCGGCTCCTTGGACGGCGCGAAGAAGAGCCCCGCCTCGTCTCGGCGGCACACCGCCTCCGCATGCCATGGGCCGTCTTCCGCCCTCGCCGGCACCCGCGGCTTCGGCACGGCCGCCGCACGCCCCGGAAAACTCTGGACGGCGGCTACCTGCAAGGACTGATGCGGCGGATGCGGCACGGTCTACTCCTGACGACGTATACGTGAGCGAGAGACGACGCACCTGTCCCTACCCGCTGTACGCGCCCCTATGCACCGCGCGCCACCGGCCGCCGGGGGTTCGTCCGAAAGGAGACCCCACCGGCCGGACCGTCACGCCGCGGGTGCGGCCCATCCCGGATCCCGTCCGAGGAAGGCCAGCAGGGCGGCCGCCGCGCCTTGGTCCGCGCCGGGCGCGAGGGGGAACGCCGGGCCGTAGGCGAAGCCGCGCAGCGGCTCGGTGAGGGCGTCGGCGGCCGGGCGCAGGG
The DNA here is from genome assembly GCF_016755875.1 of Streptomyces spororaveus. Lineage (NCBI taxonomy): Bacteria > Bacillati > Actinomycetota > Actinomycetes > Kitasatosporales > Streptomycetaceae > Streptomyces > Streptomyces spororaveus. Next base: position 3,338,767 of record NZ_BNED01000005.1, read on the forward strand.
CGGCGGCCAGCGCGTCGGTCAGGGCCGGGGGGCGGCCCGTGGCAACGGCGATGTCCCAGGCGTGCACGGCGGCGTCGAGGGCGGCGGCGCCGACGGCCGTCTCGGCCGGTACGGAGAACGGCGGCAGCGGCACCGCCACCGCGGGGTCTGCGGGGGCGACCCCGGCGAAGGCCTCGGCAGCGGCCGCGAGCGCGGGATCCAGCAGGCTCCGCGGCGGGCCGGCCAGGGTGCCGGAAGGCGCGAAGGGGTCCTCGGCGGGCCCGGGCCCGCCGGTCAGGCGGGCGGCGTAGGCGAGCTGGTCGCCCGCGGCGTGCCGGAGGACCTGGGCGGCGTTCCACTGCGTGCAGGGGGTCGGGCGGCCCCAGCCGTCGGCGGGCACCCCCGCGACGGCCTCGCGCAGCGTCTCGTACGCCTGGTCGAGCAATTCCCACGTGGTTGTCGTCATGAACCGGACACTAGGGGGTGTCTTGTCGCTCGTCGGCCGAATTCCGTTGGATCCCCGGCCCGTCGAGCCTCCGGGGTCAGCCGTCCAGGCGCTTGCGCAGCTTGCGGGCGAGGTCCACCAGCCGGGCACCGAGCTTGGGGCGCGCCTCGATGTTGCCGAGCAGGGCGAAGCCCCTGACGATCACCACCGGCGCCTGCGGGTCGCTCTCCCCGCGGCCCTCGCCACGCACCTCGAAGTTGCCGAGGACCCCGCTGCCGTAGCCGCGCAGGGTGACGTTCTCCGGGACCAGGACCTCGACGCTGCCGAGGACGCAGGTCACGTTGATCTCGGTGACCTGCTGCTCGAAGACCGCCTCGGTGAGGTCGATGGTGATGTCGCCCATGACGGAGATCGCCCGGGTCTGCGCGCCCGGCCGCCAGCGGCCCTTGCGGGCCGAGCTGCTGCACACCGCCACTATCGTCTCGGCGGGACCGCCCGGGGCGGAGGAGGGGGCCGCGTACACCGGGGAGGCATGGACGCCGCCGGGCGCGGGCAGATCCCGTACGAGCGCTTCCAGCTCGCCCACGGTCTTGACCGCGTACAGCGTGTCCAGACGGTCGGAATGCTCCTCGGCCGTCAGCCGGCCTTCGGCCACGGCATCGCCGAGGATCTGCGCGATCCGGTCCCGGTCCGCGTCGGAGGCGCGCAGCCCGGCGGGGGCGGAGGCCGCAGGGGCGGGGGCGGGGGCGGCGGGGTGCTTTTCCAGGTCCACGACGCCCAGCATAGCCAGACACGATAGATCGCGATACTGCCGAGTGAGCCTTACCTCACAGACACGCCCCCGCGGGAAGGTCCTACGCTGGACAACCGCGCTGCCAATTGGTCGCCAGCGCCGTCTGCCGAGTGAGGAATGACTGCCGTCATGCCAGAGTTTGCGTACACCGACCTGCTGCCCCTGGGCGAGGACACCACCCCATACCGGCTGGTGACCGCCGAGGGCGTGTCCACCTTCGAGGCGGACGGCCGTACGTTCCTCAAGGTCGAGCCGGAGGCGCTGCGCAAGCTCGCCGAAGAGGCCATCCACGACATCCAGCACTTCCTGCGCCCCGCGCACCTCGCGCAGCTGCGCCGCATCATCGACGACCCCGAGGCCTCCTCGAACGACAAGTTCGTCGCGCTCGACCTCCTCAAGAACGCGAACATCGCGGCGGCCGGCGTCCTGCCGATGTGCCAGGACACGGGCACGGCGATCGTCATGGGCAAGCGCGGCCAGAACGTGCTGACCGAGGGCGGCGACGAGGCGGCGCTCTCGCGCGGCATCTACGACGCGTACACCCGCCTCAACCTGCGCTACTCGCAGATGGCGCCGATCACCATGTGGGAGGAGAAGAACACCGGCTCGAACCTGCCCGCGCAGATCGAGCTGTACGCGACCGACGGCGGCGCGTACAAGTTCCTCTTCATGGCCAAGGGCGGCGGCTCCGCCAACAAGTCCTTCCTCTACCAGGAGACCAAGGCGGTCCTCAACGAGGCCTCCATGATGAAGTTCCTGGAGGAGAAGATCCGCTCGCTCGGCACGGCGGCCTGCCCGCCCTACCACCTGGCGATCGTGGTCGGCGGCACCTCGGCGGAGCACGCGCTCAAGACGGCGAAGTACGCCTCGGCCCACTACCTCGACGAGCTCCCCACGGAGGGCTCCCCGCTCGGCCACGGCTTCCGGGACCTCGACCTGGAGCAGCAGGTCTTCGAGCTGACCCAGAAGATCGGCATCGGCGCGCAGTTCGGCGGCAAGTACTTCTGCCACGACGTCCGCGTCGTGCGCCTCCCGCGCCACGGCGCGTCCCTGCCGGTCGCGATCGCCGTGTCCTGCTCCGCGGACCGCCAGGCCACCGCGAAGATCACCGCCGAGGGCGTCTTCCTGGAGCAGCTGGAGACGGACCCGGCGCGCTTCCTGCCGGACACCACGGACGAGCACCTGAACGAGGCCTCGGACGTCGTCTCCATCGACCTGAACCAGCCGATGGACGACATCCTGGCAACGCTCACGAAGCACCCGGTGAAGACCCGCCTGTCCCTGACCGGCCCGCTGGTCGTGGCCCGCGACATCGCGCACGCCAAGATCAAGGAACTGCTGGACTCGGGCGCCGAGATGCCGCAGTACCTGAAGGACCACCCGGTCTACTACGCGGGCCCCGCGAAGACCCCCGAGGGCTACGCGTCGGGCTCCTTCGGCCCGACCACGGCCGGCCGCATGGACTCGTACGTCGAGCAGTTCCAGGCCGCGGGCGGCTCCAAGGTCATGCTGGCCAAGGGCAACCGCTCCCAGCAGGTGACGGACGCCTGCGGCACGCACGGCGGCTTCTACCTGGGCTCGATCGGCGGCCCGGCCGCGCGCCTGGCCCAGGACTGCATCAAGAAGGTCGAGGTCCTGGAGTACGAGGAGCTCGGCATGGAGGCGGTCTGGAAGATCGAGGTCGAGGACTTCCCGGCCTTCATCGTCGTGGACGACAAGGGCAACGACTTCTTCCAGAACCCGGCCCCGGAGCCGACCTTCACCCACATCCCGGTCCGCGGCCCGGGTCTGTAGCGCGACGGCCGGGGCCCGGGGGCGTTTCGACGTCACCGGGCACCCAGCCGACCCCGTTCCGCTGGAAGGGCAGGGACATGCACACCCGGAGCACCCCGTTCGCACTGAGCACGTGGCAGGGCGGCGGGAAGGGGCAGCCTCGCCGGTCCGGTTGGCAGGGGACGTCCATGGAGTGGGGCGAGATCACGGTCGCCTCGCTGCCGCACGCGGCCGACGACGTCCGCGCCGCCGAGGTCACCGGCGAGCACATCCCCCGGGGCGTCTTCGAATCGCGCGGCATCCAGGTGATGGTCACCGAACGGCCGACTCTGAACGGGGCGACGCTGCGCATCGGGGACGCCGTGGTGTACCTGAAGCGGAACCGGTGGGGGGCCACGCATCGGGGCCGCGCCCTGCACATGGGGCACGCCGGCGACCGGTACCGGCTCTGGGCGGTCAGCCGCCGGGAGTACGTCCTCATGCGCGAGGCGGACCACCAGGACCGCGGTGTCACCGTCAAGGTCAAGGAATCGGGCATCGCCAAGTGGAAGCGCGTCGACGTGCGCGTGACCGGCCGGGCCCTCGGGGCCGACATCGCGCTCGCCCTCGTCTTCGCGGGGGTCGACCGGTCCGTACTGACCAGGCGGGGTGCCGTGCGTGCGGGCCTCTCGCGGGTCTTCCACGTGGCGGCGGACTCCGCCCTGGGGTGACCGCCGACGACCGGCCGACGGGCTGATCGACGGGAACAGGACCGTCCGAGGGTGTCTCCCCCGTTCGGGGGAGACACCCTCAGGCATGTCCGCCCATCGGCAGATGGCAGGGCGGCGGGCTCCCGGCGAGGCTGTTCCCGTACCCGAACGGGCCACCTTTCACAGGGAGTTCACGATGAAGAACCGCAAGCGCGCCCTCATCCTGGCCGGAACCGCCGCCGCCCTCGCGGCCACCCTGATCGCCGCTGCCCCGGCGCCGGCCGCACCGGCCGCGCCGAAGCTCGCCTCGGTGCACGGCGGCGGGACGGTGGCCTACCCCTACGTCCCGAAGGAGCACGACATCCGCTTCACCGTCGACGCCGACGCCGCCCCGTGGAGCAGGCCCTTCCCGGCCCCGGGCGGGGAACAGGGCATGCCGGTCGACGCGCGCGGCAAGGTGACCGTCTACCACGCCATGCCCGACGCGAACTTCACCGGCGTCGCCGAGGCGGAGGTGGACTGCATGGTCACCGGCGGCAAGACGGCCACGGTCACCGCGGTGGTCACGTCCTCGAACGTCGGCTGGGAGGGCAAGCGGATCGGGATCAGCGTCCAGGACGGCGAGCGCGGCGGCCCCGACCGGGTGGGCTTCTCGTGGGGCATCGCCAACGTCGACGTACAGCCCGACGGCTCGGTGGCCGAGCCCCGCGTGGGCACGTGCATGGCCCCGGCCCCCTTCACCGAGGTCACCAAGGGCGGCTTCAAGGTCACCCCGGCGCCCTTGGCCCCGCGGCCGAAGCCGTAGTCACGGCGTCGGACCCGACGGGTACCGGGCCTCAACGGGGGTGGCCCGGTCCCCCGCCCACCGCGCGGCGGCCACCCCGGTGCGGCCGCCCACCGGTCCACGGCCGGCTGCCGCCGACAGCGGGTCGTCCCGTACATCTTCCGTTCCGCCGTCCGGACGGCACGCGGCACCGGGCCGGCCACCGCATCCGGATACCGTTTCTTCCATGAACCGGCAGTCCATGCTCCCCGCCACCGCCCGCGCCGTCCGGGTCGTCGCCCACCGCGGGGCGTCCCACGAGCACCCCGAGCACACCCTCGCCGCCTACCGGCAGGCCATCGCCGACGGGGCCGACGCGCTCGAATGCGACGTACGGCTCACCGCCGACCACAAGCTGGTGTGCGTGCACGACCGGCGGGTCGAGCGGACCTCCGACGGGCGCGGGGTGGTCTCCGAGATGACGTACGCGGAGCTCTCCGCGCTCGACTTCGGGGCGTGGAAGGGGGCCGGGCACGCCGGGGCCCGGGTGCTGCTCTTCGAGGACCTGCTCCGGGAGGCGCTGGCCGCGCCCCGGCCGGTCGGGCTCGCCGTCGAGACCAAGCACCCGACCCGGGCGGGCGGCCGGCTGGAGGCCGAGCTGGTCCGGATGCTCGGGGAGTACGGGCTGGCGGACGGCTCCACCGGCCGCGTCGAGGTGATGAGCTTCTCCCGGAACGCGCTGGTCCGGACGCACCGGCTCGCGCCGGGCCTGCCGACCGTGTTCCTCATCGAGCACAGGGTCAGGCCGGTGCGCCCGCCCTACGCGACCCACGCGGGCCCGGGCATCGACCTCGTACGCCGGGACCCGGGGCTGGTGGCCCGGCTCAAGGCGAAGGGGCTGTCGGTGCGGGTGTGGACGGTGGACGAGCCGCAGGACGTGGAGCTGTGCGTGCGCCTCGGCGTGGACACGATCATCACCAACCGGCCCAAGCAGGTACGGGAGCAGCTCGAGGCCCGCTGACCCGCGGCCCGCAGGCCGGGCCGGTCAGGCCCGCTGCCCCGCGGTGCGCGGGGACCTCGCCGAGGAGCGGGCGCGTACGGCGCCCACGCCGCAGGCGGCGACGCCGGCCAGCGCGATCACGATCAGGGGATTGGCCCAGATCGGGACGAGCTCGACGCTGGTGCCGTCGGGGAAGTCGCACACCTTCGACAGGGGGAAGCTCCGCGAAGTGATCTTTATGTCGCCGTCGGGGGTCCGGTGGGACTCGGGGCCGAACTGTGCCGCGCGTTCTTCGAGGCAGGGCCGCGTGGGGCGGGAGTTGAGCCCGCTGAGGCCGCCCACGGCGAAGGCGAGGACGGCGAGGCACAGACAGGCGACGGCCCCTTCCACCCAGGGGCCGACGGCGCCGCGGCTCATGCCCGGCCTCTGGGTCGCCACCAGGTGCACCGCCTTGACGAGCAGGAAGGCGCCGGCCGGGAGGGCCAGGAGGACGGCTGCGGCTGCTACGAGGATCGGACTCACCCTTACGTGGAAACGGTGCTTCAGGCAGGCGCCCGCCGAGGGGCGGGGCGCCACGGTCACCCTGCCACAACACCCCCTCCGAGCAGCGGACATACGTTCGTCGAACGTGAGGGCGTCGCGTTCGGCCCGCGGCCCGGCACGGAAACACCCGGCCGGGGTGCGCCGGCCGGGCGTGGGGGGTTCGTGGGTGCGGGGCGGTTATGCGAAGCGCTGGTCGGCGGATCCGTTGCAGGTCTGCAGGCGCAGCGGCTCGTGGGCGGCGGCCACCGTCAGGCACATGCCCGGGGCGGCGGCGGGCCGGAAGGTGGCGCCGTCGCGGACGAACCGCTGGTTCGCGCCGCCGTGGCAGTTCCAGATGATCAGGGCGGTGCCGGAGCCGTAGTCGGCGCCGGGGGCGTCGAGGCAGCGGTCCTGGGTGAGTTCGACGTGGAGGGACGTGCGGGCGCTGTCGTACCACCAGCCCTGGTTACGGCCGCCGTGGCAGTCCCAGCCGACGATCCTGGTCCCGTTGGCGCTGGAGCCGCCGAAGGAGTCGAGGCAGGTGCCGGTCGCCTCGTTCTTCAGGGGCTTGAACGCGGCGTCCCAGGATCCGGCCCGGAGAACGGGCGTACCGGTGCTCGCGGGGTCGGCGCAGGAGGCCTCGCGCAGGCCCGAGTCGTAGAGCTGGGTCAGACAGGACGCGAAGGCGCCGTGGCCCCGGTAGTTGGGGTGGAAGGACTGCCGGGCGGTGTTCTCGTCCCACGGGAAGTGGTCCCCGAGGTCCAGGTAGAGGCCACGGGCCCAGGTGTCCTCCATGCACACCTCGTGGCCGTGGAACAGCCGCGAGTTGTCCAGGTAGACCGCGCCGGAGGCGAGGGCCGCCGCGCGCATGCCCTTCTCGAACGCGGGCACCGCGTAGTTGCGGCCCCACGCGGCGTCGGAGTCGTAGCCCGCGCAGCCGCCGGGGAGCTTGCCGGGGAAGTTCGGGTTGTCGTGGAAGTCGGGCCCGATGGGGCTCGGGTAGCCCATCACGACGAGCTTGTAGTCGGAGTCGGCGTAGCCGGCGTCGCGCATGACGGTCCTGAGGTCGGCGACCGTGGCCTCGACCTTGGGCTTCAGGCCGTCGACGCGGGCCTGCCAGCCGGGGCCGTACTTGGGCTCGCAGGTGCCCTGGCCGAGCACCCAGCGGGTCACGCAGTCGGTCATGACGGGGCCGAACTGCAGGTCGTCGTTGGCCCCGGCGACCAGCAGCACCATCTTGATCTTCGTGTTGCGCGCCTTGACGGCCAGGTTGTCGCTCTGGACCAGCTCGTCGGCGTACTGCTTGCTGCCGCCGATCCTGATGTTGCCGGTGTAGCCGCCGGAGCAGGCGACGTTGAAGGTCAGGTCGGCCGGTATGCCGGTGCGGTGGATCGCCGCGTCCGGCGAGCGGTGGCACTGGTTGTCCGGGGTGTTGGTCGCGGGGTCGTAGGTGCCGACGCCCTCGCCCGAAATCTCGCTGTCGCCCAGCGAGATCAGGCCAGTTTTCCGCTCGTTCGGCGGGCGCACGGCGGGGTCGCCGTAGATCTTGGTCGCCTCCGCCGCCCGGATGGCCTCCAGCTCGGGCGACAGCGGCGCGACGGCGGCCCCGGGGGCGGGCGCCGCCTGGGCCATGGGGGTGACGGCGGTGACACCTCCCAGGGCGGCCGCGATCGCCGCGACGGCGGCGAAGGTAGATCTGAGCATGGGTCTCGTACGGGCACGTGCCATGGAACGCCTCCCCGGATCTGAGTGTTACCCCCGGTATTTACTGGCCGGTAGGGGAGTTGGGAACACTTCGAACAAGACAATTGCTCAACTTATTGAGGAGGCTTCACACATGACGGATGACCAGCAGGCCGACGCGTACCGGACCGAGCACGACTCCATGGGCGACGTACGGGTGCCCCGGCACGCGAAATGGCGCGCCCAGACCCAGCGCGCGGTCGAGAACTTCCCCATCTCCGGGCAGCGGCTGGAGCGCGCCCACATCGAGGCACTGGCCCGGATCAAGGCGGCCGCCGCCGTGGTGAACGCGAAGCTCGGCGTGGTGGACCAGGAGGTCGCCGACGCGATCCGCTCCGCCGCCGCCGAGGTCGCGGACGGCCGCTGGGACGACCACTTCCCCGTGGACGTCTTCCAGACCGGCTCCGGAACCTCGTCCAACATGAACACCAACGAGGTGATCGCCACCCTGGCCACCGAGCGCCTGGGCCGCGAAGTCCATCCCAACGACCACGTCAACGCGTCGCAGAGCTCCAACGACGTGTTCCCGTCCTCCATCCACATCGCCGCCACCGCCGCCGTCACCGGTGAGCTGATCCCGGCCCTGGAACACCTGGCGGCCGCGCTGGAGCGCAAGGCCGCCGAGTTCGCGCAGGTCGTCAAGGCCGGGCGCACCCACCTCATGGACGCCACCCCGGTCACCCTCGGCCAGGAGTTCGGCGGGTACGCCGTCCAGATCCGCTACGGCGTCGAGCGGCTGCGGGCGGCCCTGCCCCGGCTGGCCGAGCTGCCGCTGGGCGGCACGGCGGTGGGCACCGGCATCAACACCCCGCCCGGGTTCTCCGCCGCGGTGATCGCCGAGGTCGCCGCCACGACCGGGCTGCCGCTGACCGAGGCCCGCGACCACTTCGAGGCGCAGGGGGCCCGGGACGCGCTCGTGGAGACCTCCGGAATGCTCCGTACGGTCGCCGTGTCCCTCACCAAGATCTCCAACGACCTTCGCTGGATGGCGTCCGGACCGCGCACCGGTTTGGCCGAAATCAATCTCCCCGATCTCCAGCCGGGCTCCTCGATCATGCCCGGGAAGGTCAATCCGGTGGTCCCGGAGGCCGTCCTGATGGTCGCCGCCCAGGTCATGGGGAACGACGCCACCGTCGCCGTGGCGGGCGCGGCCGGCAACTTCGAGCTCAATGTGATGCTCCCGGTGATGGCCAGGAACCTCCTCGAATCGATCCGCCTGCTCGGCACGGTGAGCCGTCTGCTGGCCGACCGCACGATCGACGGAATCACCGCCAACGAGGCCCGGGCCAGGGAGTACGCAGAGTCCTCGCCCTCCGTCGTCACCCCGCTCAACCGCTACATCGGCTACGAGGAGGCCGCCAAGGTCGCCAAGAGGTCCCTCGCCGAGCGCAGGACGATCCGGGAGGTGGTCCTTGAGTCCGGCTACGTGGAGCGCGGCGCCCTCACTCTGGAGCAGCTCGACGAGGCCCTCGACGTGCTCCGGATGACGCATCCCTGACCCGTCCGGCCACATCCGCGGGCGGGGTCCGGATCCGGTCGATTCCGCTCTCCGAACACCCCGGTGACCTGCGCCGCAGCGGGCCCGGGGACCCCCGCCCTAAGATCTGCGCATGACAGGTACTTCCGAGCCCGGGGGCTCCGCGGCGCGGAGCGCGCCGCCGAGCCCCGCGCAGGGCCCGCGCTGGGCGCCCGGGGAGCAGATCCTCTGGCGCTACCGCGACCACGCCCCGGGGCTGAAGGGCCCGGTCCACATCTGCCGCCCGGTGACCGTGGTCCAGGACACGGAGGAGCTGCTGGCGGTGTGGATGGCCCCCGGCACCGAGTGCGTGAAGCCGGTCCTCGCCGACGGCACGTCCGTCCACGAGGAACCGCTCGCCACCCGCTACACGGCGCCGCGGACCACCGCACGGTCGCGCTGGTTCGGCGGCGGTGTCCTGAAACTGGCCCGGCCCGGCGACTCCTGGTCCGTGTGGCTGTTCTGGGGCCCCGGCTGGCAGTTCAAGAACTGGTACGTGAACCTGGAGGAGCCGCGCTCGCGCTGGGCCGGCGGGGTGGATTCCGTGGACCACTTCCTGGACATCGCCGTCTATCCGGACCGCAGTTGGAACTGGCTGGACGAGGACGAGTTCGCGCAGGCGCAGCGGTGCGGCCTGATGGACCGTGAGCAGGCCGACCGGGTACGGGAGGCGGGCCGCGCGGCGGTCGGGCTCATCGAGGAATGGGGCGCCCCGTTCTCCGGCGGCTGGGAGGACTGGAGGCCTGATCCGGCCTGGAGCATTCCACCCCTTCCGGACGACTGGGACCGCACCCCGGCGCATATGAGCTCATGAGACCCTTGATGCGCCCCCAGGGTTCAAACGTAGGATCGTCCTCCACGAGGTCATGTGCGCGGGACGGTGCGGTCGGTCCGCCGCTGCGCAAGTGGCGTACCGAGCGGCGGATGTGACCGGAGGTCAGGCGCACGACCAGAGGTGACGAGGGGGCGGGGGTCCGTCAGGGGCACCTCCCGGCCGGAGGTTGGGAGAGAAGTTTGGGGCAGGAACCTCGGGGCGATGGTGCCCGGGCCGCTGAGCGGGTATACCGCGACTGACCGAGTTGTGTGCAGCGCACATCGAGCGCAAACGGACGGAAATCCACGCGTGACGGAGTACCCCACCTCCCAGGAGGGCCCGCAGCCCGTCGCCTCCGGCGGAGGTACGGACGAGGCCGGCCACGGCAAGGCGCCCATCGCCGCCGCCGAGGCCGTACGCACGCATGCCGCGGCCACCGGTGCCGCCGCCTCGGCGGAGCCGGACGGCGCGGCCGCCGCGGCGGCCTCCGACGCGCGCGCGGCCCGGTCCGCGGCGGGCGCGGGCGGCAGCGCCGGACTTCCCCGGCCCCGCCGCAACGCGGCCGTCCCGGGCGAGGTACCGGCCGCGGCGGAGCCCGGCCGGGACGCGGCGCGCCCGCGGCCCGGTGCGACCACCCGCGACCCGGCCGCCGGCGCGGGCGGACCGGGCGGTGCCGTCGAGCCCCCGCGCCCGCGCGGAGACAGCGACGACCTGGTGGACGAGGACGGCGGCCTCACCGCCCCCGGCGCGAGCGGCGACGGCGCGGCGGGGACGGGAGCGCACGGAGCCGGCGGGGCCGGCCGTCACGGAGGCGGCGCCGTCCCGGTCGGCGAGGTGTCCGCCGCGCGCCGTGAAGGCGACCGGCTGCGCTTCGTCGGGGCCGCCACCCGGCGGATCGCCCGCGGCATCGACCTCGACGAGATCGTGCTGGGCCTGTGCCGGGCCACCGTGCCGACCTTCTCGGACGCCATCCTCGTCTACTTGCGCGACCCGCTGCCGGTCGGCGACGAGCGGCCTCTCGGGCCGGTCGTTTTAAGGCTCCGGCGCACCGACCGGCTCCGGCCGATCGACGACCTGACGGACATCAGCAGCACCATCGGCGCGGGGATGGACCTCGCCGGGGCCGCGGGGGCCACCGGCGAGCTCGACTTCAGCCAGTTGCCGCTGGTCGGCCCGCAGGGTGACCTGCCCGCGGCCGAGCTGTGCGAGATCCGGCCCGGCGGCGCGCTCGCCGAGGTGCTGCGCGGCGTACGGCCCGTCTTCGGGTCCTCCGCCGCCGCCAAGGCAGCGCTGCCCGAGCTGCTCGGCGTGGACCACCCGCTGCCGGGCGGCAACCGGGCCGTCCTCGCGCCGCTGCGCGGCCGCCGCCGGGTGATCGGCGCCGCCGTGTTCCTGCGCAGCCCGGAGCGTCCCGCCTTCGAGCAGAACGACCTGCTGGTCGCCGCCCAGCTGGCCACCCACACCGCGCTCGGCATCGACAAGGCGGTCCTGTACGGCCGTGAGGCCTACATCGCCGACGAGTTGCAGCGCACCATGCTGCCCGACAGCCTCCCGCAGCCCACCGGGGTGCGGCTCGCCTCCCGCTACCTGCCCGCCGCCGAGACGGCACGGGTCGGCGGCGACTGGTACGACGCCATACCGCTGCCCGGCAGCCGGGTCGCGCTGGTCGTGGGCGACGTCATGGGCCACTCCATGACCTCCGCCGCGATCATGGGCCAGCTGCGCACGACCGCGCAGACCCTCGCGCAGCTGGACCTGCCGCCCGCCGAGGTCCTGCACCACCTGGACGAGCAGGCGCAGCGCCTCGGCTCCGACCGGATGGCCACCTGCCTGTACGCGGTCTACGATCCCGTCGCGCACCGGATCACCATCGCCAACGCGGGCCATCCGCCGCCGGTGCTGCTGCACCTGGGCGGCCGCGCCGAGGTGCTCCGGGTACCCCCCGGCGCCCCCATCGGCGTCGGCGGTGTCGACTTCGAGGCCGTGGAGCTGGACGCGCCGGCCGGGGGCACGCTGCTGCTCTACACCGACGGCCTGGTGGAATCGCGCCTGCGGGACGTGTGGACCGGCATCGAGCAGCTCCGCGAGCGCCTGGCCACCACCGCCCAGCTGACCGGCCTGGACCACCCGCCGCCGCTGGAGGCGCTCTGCGACGACGTGCTGGACATGCTCGGCCCGGGTGACCGGGACGACGACATCGCGCTGCTCGCGGCCCGGTTCGACGGGATCGCGCCCAGCGACGTCGCGTACTGGTTCCTGGACCCGGAGGAGACCGCCCCGGGCCGGGCCCGCCGGTTCGCCCGCCGTGCCCTGACCCGGTGGGGCCTGGAGGAGCTGAGCGACTCGCTGGAGCTCCTGGTCAGCGAGGTGGTCACCAATGCCGTGCGGTACGCGGAGCGGCCGGTGACGCTGCGTCTGCTGCGTACGGACGTACTGCGCTGCGAGGTCGGCGACGACTCGCCGCAGCTGCCGCGCCAGCGCCGGGCGCGGGACACCGACGAGGGCGGCCGCGGCCTGTTCCTGGTCAACCGGATGGCCCGGCGCTGGGGCGCGACGCGGCTCAGCAGCGGCAAGGTCGTCTGGTTCGAGCTGTCGCTGCCGGGCAGGCCCGAACGGCGCTGATCGCGCGAGAACGAAAAGACCGCCGCCCCGCAGCCTGAAGGCTGCGGGGCGGCGGTCTGTCGGGGCTAGCGCTCGGGGACCAGCACCGGCGGGTCCGGCGGCTTGGGACCGGTGGTCTTGGTCGCCGTGGGCGTCGGGGTCGGCGTCGTCGGGGTCGGCGACGTCGGCGTGGTCTTGGTCGCCGTGGGCGTCGGGGTCGGCGTCGGGGACGCCGGCGGGCTGCTGCTGGCCGCCGGGGCGCTGGAGGTCGGCGACGTCGACGGCGTCGGCGAGGCGCTGCGGGACGGCGTCTGCACGGCGCCCATCTCCGCCTCGCTCAGCTGGAACTTGCCTGCGTTGCCCTTGAGGACGGCGAGCGTGTACGCCTTCCAGATCGAGGCGGGGAAGCTGGAACCGCCCAGGCGGCCGAGGCCGGCGGTACCGGTCAGGGTGACCTGCTTGGCGGTGACGGGCTCCTCACCGAAGATCGCGACGACCGTGACCAGTTCCGGGGTGAACCCGGAGAACCAGCCGGAGACGTTGTTCTCGGTGGTACCGGTCTTGCCGGCGGCCTCGTAGGCGCTGCTGCGGACCTTGTTACCGGAGCCGCCGTCGTCGTTGACGACGCCCGTGAGTACCTTGGTGACGGTGTCGGCGGTCTTGCGGCTGATGGCCTGGGAGCCGATGGGCTGGGCCGGCTCGACCTCGCGGTCCTTGTGCTCGGCCTTCTTGATGATGGTCGGCGTGACCTTCTTGCCGTGGTTGTCGAAGGTGGCGTAGACGCCCGCCATTTCCACGGTATTGGCGCTCATGGTGCCGAGCGACATGGCCGGCTTGTCCTCGGGCCAGCCCGGACGGTCCTGCATGCCGAGGGCCAGGGCCGTCTTCTTCACGTTGCGCGGCTCGACGTCCACGATCATCTGCGCGTAGACGGAGTTGACCGAGTAGTTGGTCGCTTCCTGGACCGTCATCATCGGCGTGCCGAAGTTGCGGTCTTCCTGGTTCTGCGGGGCGAACGGGATGTCGCTGCCGAGGACGGCGCGCTTGCTGGTGCCGTCGTAGAGCGCGTTCGGCGTGATCGGCTTGTCGTCCTGGGTCTTCGCCCCGTTCTCCAGGGCGGAGGCGAGCACGACCGGCTTGAAGGTCGAGCCCGGCTGGTAGTCCTTGCGCAGGGCGTTGCTGGACCAGTGGTCCTTCAGGCTCGTGCCGCCGTACATCGCGACGATCGCGCCGGTCTTCGGGTCCACGGAGGTGGCGCCGGCCTGCACGCTCTGGTCCTGGGGCTTGCCCTTGGTGTCCTTGCGGTCGAGCTTGGACTCCAGCTCGTCCTGGACGGCCTTCTCGAGCGCTTCCTGCTTCTTCGCGTCGATGTTCAGCGTGAAGGTCCAGCCGCCGGCGTCGATCAGCTTCTTCTCGACGCCCTGGGCGTTGAGTTCGGCCTCGGCGGCCTGGACCAGGTAGCCCTTCTGGCCGTCCATGCCCATCGGCGGCTGCGGCGGCTGCGGTTCCGCGAACTTCAGCGTCTGGCGCTTGGCCTCGTCCAGCTTGCCCATGTCGACCATGTTCACGAGCGTGGCGTTGTAGCGGATCGTGATCCGCTTCTTGGTGTCCTCGCTGGCGGTCGACCAGTCGTACTGGCTGGGGGCCTGGACGAGGGTGGCGAGGTAGGCGCCCTGCTCCAGCGTCAACTGGCCGACGTCGACGCCGTAGTAGGCCTGGGCGGCCGCCTGGATGCCGTACGCGCCGCGTCCGAAGTAGCTGGTGTTCAGGTAGCCCGCGAGGATCTCGGGCTTCTTCATCCGCTGGTCGACCTTGAGGGAGATCACCAGCTCCTTGAGCTTGCGGGTCGCCGTCTGGTCCTGGGTCAGGTAGTAGTTCTTGACGTACTGCTGGGTGATCGTGGAGCCACCGGCCTTGCCGCGCCCGGTGGCCGTGTTCCACAGACCGCGGGCCAGACCCTTGAAGTCCACGCCCTGGTCCTTGCGGAACGACTTGTTCTCGATCGCGATGAACGCTTCCTGCACGTCCATCGGGATCTTGTCGATCGCCAGGATCTCGCGGTTGACCTTGCCCTTGCTGGCCATGATCGTGCCGTCTGAGTACTTGTAGACGTTGCTCTGCTGGAGCGCCTGCTTGTTGGGGTCCGGCTCGTCCACGTAGAAGTACAGGGCGACCAGCGCGCCCATGCCGAGCAGGGCCAGCCCGAAGAACGTGCCCAGGACCTTCTTCCAGGTGAAGAAGCGTCGTATGCCGGTGCGTTTACCGGCACTTCCGCTTCCCTTGGTGCCCTGCGCGCGTCCGCTCGGCGCACGCCGCGCACCGCGCTGCTGCTGCGCCTTACGCACTTCTGCTCGGCCCATCGCTCCCGCTCCGCTCGATTACCCCCCCGACGTCAGCTCAGAAAGCTAACACCGCAGGCTGTGAGAAAAGTTGGCCAACCATGGCCATTTCCGGTCATTTCGGACGTGAGAATCAGCACCCACATCACTGGAACCGACGCTCACCTAAGCCGAAGGGTTGCCGTAGCGCAAAAAAGTGATATCACTTTGCTAGACGGCCCGATCGGCCGTGAGCTGAGAAACGGGGCAAACCATGACGAACGAAATCGCCACCCCTGACGGAGTACGGGAGTTCACCGCGCGCAGTGTCGGCGGCGGCCTGGCGCTGCTGCTCGGCCTGCTGGGTCTGGTCGCGGGCGCGGGCCTGATCGTGGCCGGCGCGGCGGTCGCGGCCGCCGCGGCCAAGGTGACGCTGATAGCACTCGGCGTACTCCTGGGCCTCGCCGCCCTGTTCGCCATGTGCGGGCTGAACACGGTGGCGCCGGGCGAGGCCCGCGTCGTCCAGCTGTTCGGCCGCTACAAGGGCACCGTCCGCACCGACGGGCTGCGCTGGGTCAACCCGCTGACCTCCCGCAGGGCGATCTCCACCCGGGTGCGCAACCACGAGACGGCCGTCCTGAAGGTCAACGACGCCTACGGCAACCCGATCGAGCTGGCGGCGGTCGTGGTGTGGCGGGTCGAGGACACCGCCCGGGCCACCTTCGAGGTCGAGGACTTCACGGAGTTCGTCGAGACCCAGACCGAGGCGGCCGTCCGGCACATCGCCATCGAGTACCCCTACGACGCGCACGAGGAGGGCGGCCTGTCGCTGCGCGGGAACGCCGAGGAGATCACCGAGAAGCTGGCGGCCGAACTGCACGACCGCGTCGACGCGGCCGGAGTGCACATCATCGAGTCCCGCTTCACGCACCTCGCGTACGCTCCGGAGATCGCCTCCGCGATGCTCCAGCGCCAGCAGGCCGGCGCGGTCGTGGCGGCGCGCAAGCAGATCGTGGAGGGCGCGGTGGGCATGGTGGAACTGGCACTGACCCGGCTGGCCGAGCAGGACATCGTGGACCTGGATCCGGAGCGCAAGGCGGCCATGGTCTCGAACCTGATGGTCGTCCTGTGCGGCGACCGCGCCGCGCAGCCGGTGGTCAACACGGGAACCCTCTACCAGTGAGCCCCGGCGAGGAGAAGCCGGCGGGCCGGCAGGCGCGCAAGCAGGTGCTGCTGCGGCTCGACCCGCAGGTGTACGACGCGCTGGCCCGCTGGGCGGGCGAGGAACTGCGCAGCGCCAACGCGCAGATCGAGTTCCTGCTCCGCCGGGCCCTCGCCGAGACCGGCCGGCTCCCCTCGGCGCCCGGCCCCATCCCGCGCCGGGGACGCCCCCCGAAAGCCTCGGAGTGACCTGTACGCCCGGTGGGGCCGGAGATCCGGCCCCACCGGGCGTACGGCGTCAGGGCCCCGGCCCGGACCCGGGCCGGCCCCCGGAAACGTTCCGCCCCCCTCGACCCGCCCTCTATACACTCCGCGTATACACACGGTGTACAGTCGCGGGCATGTCCATCGGTCACACCCTCCTCGGCCTCCTGGAGGCCGGTCCGCGCCATGGCTACGACCTCAAGCGCGCCTTCGACGAGAAGTTCGGCCACGACCGCCCCCTCGCGTACGGGCAGGTCTACTCGACCATGTCCCGCCTCCTGAAGAACGGCCTCGTCGAGGTCGACGGGATGGAGAGCGGCGGCGGCCCCGAGCGCAAGCGGTACGCCATCACCGACGCCGGCATCACCGACGTCGAGGCCTGGCTCTCGCAGCCCGAGAAGCCCGAGCCCTACCTCCACTCGACCCTCTACACGAAGGTCGTGCTCGCCCTGCTCACCGGCCGCCGCGCCGACGAACTGCTGGACACCCAGCGCGCCGAGCACCTGCGCCTCATGCGCATCCTCACCCAGCGCAAGCGCAAGGGGGACATCGCCGACCAGCTCGTCTGCGACCACGCCCTCTTCCACCTGGAGGCGGACCTGCGGTGGCTGGAGCTCACCGCGGCCCGTCTCGGCCAGCTCGCCCAGGAGGTACGCCGATGACCCCGGCCGGCTCGCTGCTCGCCGCCACGGACCTGCGCAAGGCGTACGGGAGCACCACCGCCCTCGACGGCGCCGAGTTCTCCATCCACGCCGGTGAGGTCGTCGCCGTCATGGGCCCCTCCGGCTCCGGCAAGTCGACCCTGCTGCACTGCCTCGCGGGCATCGTCGCGCCCGACTCCGGCTCCATCACCTATGCCGGCCGCGAGCTCGCCGCCATGAGCGACGCCGAGCGCAGCGCCCTGCGCCGCACCGAGTTCGGCTTCGTCTTCCAGTTCGGCCAGCTCGTACCGGAGTTGACCTGCGTGGAGAACGTCGCCCTGCCGCTGCGCCTGACCGGCGTCAAGCGCAAGGAGGCCGAACGCACCGCCCTGCGCCGGATGGAACAGCTTCAGGTGGAGGACCTCGGCGCCAAGCGGCCCGGCGAGATATCCGGCGGTCAGGGGCAGCGCGTGGCCGTCGCGCGGGCCCTCGTCACCGGCCCCCGGGTGATCTTCGCCGACGAGCCCACCGGAGCCCTCGACTCCCTCAACGGGGAACTCGTCATGCAACTGCTCACCGAGGCCGCCCGGTCGGCGAACGCCGCCGTCGTGCTCGTGACGCACGAGACCCGCGTGGCCGCCTACTCCGACCGCGAGATCGTCGTACGCGACGGCAGATCCCGCGACATGGAGCGGATCGTATGAGCCGGCTCCAGGTCTGGACCCGCGATCTCGGCATGGGCGCCCGCTTCGCCTTCGGCGGCGGCCGCGAGGGGTGGATCCGCACCCTGCTCACCGGCGTCGGCGTCGGTCTCGGCGTCGCCCTGCTGCTGATCAGCACCGCCATCCCCGGCGCCCTCGCCGCCCGGTACGAGCGCGGCGACGCGCGGTCGACGATGCACTCCGACACGGCCGACGCGCCCGGGCCCGACACCCTGCTGATCGCCCGGATCGGGCAGACGTACCACCACAAGGACATCGAGGGGCACATGGTGCGGGCCGAGGGCCCGGACGCCCCGCTGCCGCCCGGACTGAAGCGGATCCCGGGTCCGGGCGAGATGGCCCTCTCCCCCGCCCTGGACGCGTTGCTGAAGACCTCCGACGGCGCCCTGCTGCGCGAGCGGCTCGACGGGCCGGTCAGTGAGATCATCGGCGTCCCGGGGCTGGTCGGCCCCGGCGAACTGCTCTTCTACCTGGGCAGCGACACCCTCGCGAAGAACGGTCCCGACGACTACCGCGTCGAGCGCGTCACCGGCTTCGGCTACGACGCGGACCGCGAGGGCCTGGACCCCGTGCTCATGCTGATGGTCGTCCTGACGTTCGTCGCCCTCCTGATGCCCGTCGCCGTGTTCATCGCCACCGCCGTGCGCTTCGGCGGCGAGCGGCGCGACCGGCGGCTGGCCGCGCTGCGGCTGGTCGGCGCCGACAGCAGGATGGTGCGCCGGATCGCGGCCGGAGAGGCACTGGCCGGCTCCCTGGTCGGACTGGTGCTGGGTACCGGCTTCTTCGCCGTCGGCCGCTCCCTGGTCGCCAGCGTCAGCCTCCAGCAGCGCAGCGTCTTCCCCGGCGACCTGGACCCGGCGCCCTGGCTGGCGGTGCTGGTCGCCCTCGCGGTGCCCGCGGCGGCGGTGGCCGTGACCCTGTTCGCGCTGCGCGGTGTGGTCATCGAGCCGCTGGGTGTCGTGCGTACGGCCAGGCCCTCCCGGCGCCGGATCTGGTGGCGGCTGCTGCTCCCGCTGATCGGGCTGGGACTGCTCGTGCCCCTGGGCGGCCGCGGCAACGACCACGGCAGGTTCAACCAGTGGCAGGTCAGCGGTGGCGTGGTGCTGCTGCTGGTGGGGATCACCGTACTGCTGCCCTGGCTGCTGGAACGTTGCGTCGGGAAGATGTCCGGCGGCCCGGTCTCCTGGCAGCTGGCCGTGCGCCGGCTCCAGGTCAACAGCGGTGGCGCCGCCCGCCTCGTCAACGGCATCGCCGTGGCCGTCGCGGGCGCCATCGCCCTCCAGATGCTCTTCGCGGGCGTCGAGGGCGACTACACCGAGGAGACCGGCGAGGACCCCGCCAGGGCCGCCGTCGCGGTCATGGTCAACCGCCGTACGGACGCCGACATGGACGGCCTCGCGCGGCGGATCGCCGCCGTACCGGACGTCACCCGCGCCGTTCCGCTGACCTCCGCGCAGGCCGCCCGCCAGGTGCCCGCGACGCAGGAGACGATCACGCTGACCATCGGCACCTGCGACGCGCTCGGCGAGGTCGCGACGCTCGACTCCTGCGCGGAGGGCGACGCCTTCGTGCTGACCGGCGCCCCCGCACCGTCCCCGCAGGACCCGCAGGGCCTCTTCGGGGGCGCGGCGAAGCCCGGTGACGAGCTGTTCGTCGGCAACGTCAGGGGGTACGCGTCCGACATGGGCGAGACGCCCGAGCCGCAGAAGTGGACGGTCCCGGCGGCCGCCCGTACGGTCCCCAGCAGGCCGGACCCCCGCGGACAGCTGCGCACCGGCCTGCTGGTCACCCCGTCGGCCGCGCCGAAGGAGATCGGCGACTTCCCGGACGCGCAGATCTTCGTCCAGGTCGACGAGTCCCGCCCGGACGCCCTGGACCGGGCGCGTACCGCCGTCTTCAAGGCGGACCCGTTCGTCACGGCGATGACGCTGCGGCACACCAAGGAGGCCGCCGGCTACTCCTCGATCCGCACGGGGCTGTTCTTCGGCGCCGTCGCCGTACTGGTCCTGATCGGCGGCAGCCTGCTCGTCTCCCAGCTGGAGCAGTTGCGCGAGCGCCGGCGGCTGCTCTCCTCCCTGGTCGCCTTCGGGACCAGGCGCTCCACGCTGAGCCTGTCGGTGCTGTGGCAGACGGCCGTGCCGATCGTGCTCGGCCTGGTACTGGCGGCCGGGGTCGGCGTGGGGCTGGGCGCCGTCCTGATGGGCATGGCGGCCCAGCCGGTCCGGATCGACTGGGCGTCGGTGCTCGGGATGACCGCGGCCGGCGCGGGTGTGGTGGTCGTGGTGACCCTGCTCAGCCTGCCGCCGCTGCTGCGGCTGATGCGCCCGGACGGCCTCCGTACGGAGTGACCTCCGCCGCGTGACCCCCGGTCCGGGGACCCCGGACCACGGACTCCGGACCCCGGACTCCGGACCCCGGACTCCGTACGCCCGCTCCCGGCGGCGCCCCCTCAGTCGGTGGGCCAGACCGGGAGCGGGCGTACGGCTTCGCGCAGTGCCGCGGCGATGGCCCTGAACTCCTCCTGCCGGGCGGTCCCGGTCCGCATGGCCAGGGCGATCCGCCGGGAGGGCGCGGGCTCGGCGAAGTAGCCGGTGGACAGGTACTCGTTGCGGGCGGTCTCCAGCCGCAGCGCGGTGCGCGGCAACAGCGTCACCCCCAGTCCCCCGGCGACCAGTTGTACGAGGGTGGACAGTCCGGCGGCGGTCGTGGTGACGTCCGCGCCGGTCGTCCGCCCCGCTTCCCGGCAGATGTCGAGGGCCTGGTCCCGGAGGCAGTGCCCCTCGTCGAGCAGCAGCAGCTGCAGTCCGCGCAGTTCCTCCAGGGGGATGTCCCGGCGCCCGGCGAGTGTGTGCTCCCGGGGCGCGAGCAGGACGAAGTCCTCGTCGAAGACGGGAAGTTCGGTCACCCCGGGCACCCCGAGCGGTACCGC
Organism: Streptomyces spororaveus; assembly: GCF_016755875.1. Taxonomy (NCBI): domain Bacteria; kingdom Bacillati; phylum Actinomycetota; class Actinomycetes; order Kitasatosporales; family Streptomycetaceae; genus Streptomyces; species Streptomyces spororaveus. Next base: position 3,359,440 of record NZ_BNED01000005.1, read on the forward strand.
CAGCAGGAGCAGGTCCAGGCGCCCTCCGCCGAGGCCCTCCAGCAGCGAGGCGGTCTGCTCCTCGTGCACCTGGAGGTCCATCCGCGGGTAGCGCCGGTGGAACAGCCCGAGCACGGTCGGCAGCAGGTACGGCGCCACCGTGGGGATCACCCCGAGCCGCAGCACTCCGGTGAACGGCGCCCGTACCGCCTCAGCCTCCTCCAGCAGCCCGCCCACGGCGTCGAGGACCACCCGCGCGCGGGCCGCGATCCGCTCGCCCGCCGGGGAGAGCAGCACCTTGCGGGTGGTGCGCTCCAGCAGCTGCACCCCGAGGGCCTCCTCCAGCGCGGAGACGGCCCCGGAGAGCGCGGGCTGGCTCATGCCGATGGCCGCGGCGGCGTCCCTGAAGTGCAGGTGCTCGGCGACCGCCGCGAAGGCGCGCAGTTGCGCGAGCGTCGGTTGCTTCGCTCCCCTACTACTGACAGCCACTGATAGGTACCTCCGATCACCCGGCACAAGAGTAGCTATTTCTGTAATCAATGCAGGTGTGCCAGCATGTGAGATACGTCCAACCCCATCGGAAAACCCCCAAAAGGGGTATTTTCCACTGCCTAAGGAGAGCGCGTGCTCACTGTTGGTGACAAGTTCCCCGCCTTCGACCTGACCGCCTGTGTTTCGCTGGAGGCCGGTTCCGAGTTCGCGCAGATCGACCACAAGACCTACGAGGGCAAGTGGAAGGTCGTCTTCGCGTGGCCGCTGGACTTCACCTTCGTGTGCCCGACCGAGATCGCCGCCTTCGGCAAGCTGAACGAGGAGTTCGCCGACCGCGACGCGCAGGTCCTCGGCTTCTCGCTCGACTCCGAGTACGTGCACCACGCCTGGCGCAAGGACCACGCCGACCTGCGTGACCTGCCCTTCCCGATGATGTCCGACATCAAGCGCGAGCTCTCGGCCGAGCTGGGCATCCTGGGCGAGGACGGCCTCCCGATGCGCGCCGTGTTCATCGTGGACCCGAACAACGAGATCCAGTTCTCGATGGTGACCGCCGGTTCCGTGGGCCGTAACCCCAAGGAGGTCCTGCGGGTCCTCGACGCCCTGCAGACCGACGAGCTGTGCCCCTGCAACTGGAACAAGGGCGAGGCCACCATCGACGCCGGCGCGCTGCTGGCCGGTGAGTGACGGATGTCCCTCGATTCCCTGAAGTCGGCCATACCGGACTTCGCCAAGGACCTGAAGCTGAACCTCGGTTCGGTCATCGGCAACAGCGACCTCCCGCAGCAGCAGCTGTGGGGCACGGTCCTGTCCTGCGCGATCGCCGCCCGCTCGGCCATCGTGCTGCGTGAGCTGGAACCCGAGGCGAAGGCGAACCTGTCGCCGGAGGCGTACACCGCCGCCAAGTCCGCCGCCGCGGTCATGGCGATGAACAACGTCTTCTACCGCACCCGGCACCTGCTCTCCGACCCGGAGTACGGCACGCTGCGCGCGGGCCTGCGGATGAACGTCATCGGCAACCCGGGTGTGGAGAAGGTCGACTTCGAGCTGTGGTCGCTCGCCGTCTCCGCGATCAACGGCTGCGGCCAGTGCCTGGACTCGCACGAGCAGGTCCTGCGCAAGGCGGGCGTCGACCGCGAGACGATCCAGGAGGCCTTCAAGATCGCCTCCGTGATCCAGGCCGTCGCCGTCACCCTCGACGCCGAGGCCGCCCTCGCCGCCGAGTAACGGCGCCCCCGTACGGCCCACAGGGCCCCGCGACCGGAAACGGTCGCGGGGCCCTGTGCCGTCAGCGCGTGCGCAGCGCGGCCATCAGCGCCCGCGCGTCCTCGGCGGCGGCGGCCACCAGGGCCTCCCGGTCCGAGCGCGACAGCGGTTCCATCAGGGGGGCGGGACCGTCCTCGCCCGACCCGGGGAAGATCATCACATCGATGGTGAACACCGCACCGCCGTCCCGGACGCGCAGCCGGAAGCTGTCCTGGGTCCCGGGGCGGGAGACGAGGGCCTCCTCCCCGAGGCCGGGCACCGACTCCCAGCCGTCACCGTCGTTGACGAACCACCGGGCGTCAGAGGAGCCGACGGCGAACTCCGCCGCCGGATCGGTCCTCTTGTGCAGTTCGACCACGGCCTCGACGTGGACCGCCCCGTCCGAGGACGGCCGGTCGCTGCCCCGGGTGCACGACGCCCAGTCCAGCACCGGATGCCGGCCGCCCGCCTGCGGCGAGGTGACCGCGAGACCGCCCAGCAGCCCGTCCAGGGTCGCGGCCCTGAACTGGCCGCACAGATCGTCCGTGACCCGGTAGCGGATCTCCGGCCCGGCCGTCCGCTCCCCGAACGCGTACAGTCCGACGGCCCACAGCGCGGAGGTGACCGCCACCGCAGCCGCCACCCACCGCCACGGCCGGGCCGGTATCCGTACGGGCGCGCCCTCCGCGGCACCCTCCGCGGCACCCTCCACGACCTCGGCCGGGGCCGCGGGGCCCCAGTCCCCGTCGAGCTCGGGTTCCCCGATCATGTGCGTCCCCCTGCTTCTTGAGTGCCGCCCTCGGCCCGGTGCGGGCCCGGACCGTCCGCCCACCGCCCGCCGCCGGCGCGGCGGTTCAGGAGGCGCCGTCGCCCTCGCCCTCGCCCTCGGGGATCACGCTCAGGGCCGTCGCACCGTGCGGACCCGGGCCGACCGTCCCGGAGCCGAGGTGGTGCTGCTCGCGCGAGTACGCCTTCAGGTATCCCACCACCGTGTTGGTGACGGCCACCAGCGGCACCGCGACGACCGCTCCGCCGATGCCCGCGATCATGCCGCCTGCGGCCACCGAGAGCACCACCGCGAGCGGGTGCACGCGTACGGCCCGGCCGAGGATGAAGGGCTGGAGCACGTGGCCCTCGATCTGCTGCACCGCCAGCACGACCAGCAGCACCATCAGGGCGGTGAACACGCCCTGGGTCACGAGCGCCACGACGACCGCGAGGGCTCCCGACACCACGGCGCCGACCAGCGGGATGAAGGCGAACAGGAAGATGAAGACGGCCAGCGGCACCGCCATCGGCACGTCCAGGAAGTAGATGCCGAGGCCGATGAAGATGGCGTCGATGAGCGCGACGATGACCGTGCCGCGCACGTACGCGGTGAGCGTGCGCCAGGCCCGCGGACCCGCTCCGGCGACACCGGCCCGGGCGGCGTTCGGGACCAGGCCCAGCGCCCAGTTCCAGATGCGCTTCCCGTCGTAGAGCAGGAAGAGCGTGGAGAACATGGCGAGCAGAATGCCCGTCAGGACCTCGACGAGCACCGTCACGCCCTGCAGGCCGGCGGAGGTGATCTGCTCGGTGTTGGTGCCGATGGTCTCGCTGAGGTTCTTCGCGATGTCGTTGATCTGCTTCTCGGTCACGTGGAACGGACTGTCCAGTGCCCAGAGCTTGAGCTCGTTGATGCCGTCGCGGACCCGGTCGGAGAGGTCGTCGAGGTTCTCCATGACCTGCCAGACCACGAACCAGCCGACGAGCCCGATGACCACGAAGCCGAGGATCGCCGTGACGGCCGTGGCCAGACCGCGCGGCAGGCCCAGTCTGCGCAGCCGGACCACGAAGGGCTGGAGCATCGCGGTGACGAGCATGGCGGCGGCGAAGGCGAGGACGACCAGCCGGACTTCGCTGATCACCTTCATCAGCACCCAGAGCATCCCGGCGAGCAGCAGCAGCCGCCAGCTGGCCTCGGCGGCGACGCGCATCCCCCAGGGGACGACGCTCGCCGGGTCGGGGCGCACGGGCACGGCCGGGGCCGTCAGGTGGGGCGCGGGGACCGCGGGCGCGTAGTCGGGCGGCGCGGGAACGGTCGTCACGGCGGCCGGCGCCCCGGAAGCCGCGTCCGCCGGTGCCCGCCCGGATCCGGCGGGGCCCGGCAGGTCCCCGTGGGTCTCCGCCTCGACCTCGGCGCGCCGCTCGTTGAGCCGCGCCTCCATCCGGTTCAGCTTGTTCCCGAGCCGGCCGAGCCAGCCTTCCCTCTTCGCCATGTCGCTTTCCTTCCCCCGCCCCCGGTCTACGGGCTCACCCCGAAGACCGTACACGCGAGGAGCCCCGCACCGTAGGACGGTGCGGGGCTCCCCGGAGTTGTGCGGTGCCGCCGGTGCCGCGGTGCTCGCGGCGGCGGGCCTAGTACCAGCCGTTGGCCTGGTGGAAGCTCCACGCGCTGCAGGGGCTGCCGTAGCGGTCTTCCATGTAGTTCAGACCCCACTTGATCTGCGTGGCGGGGTTGGTGCGCCAGTCCGCGCCGGCCGAGGCCATTTTCGAACCCGGGAGCGCCTGGACCAGACCGTACGCGCCCGAGGACGAGTTGACGGCCTTGTAGTTCCAGGTGGATTCCTGGTTGATGATGTTCGAGAAGCACTGGAACTGGCCGGCCGGGACCATCTGCTGGGCGATGGCCTTGACCTGCGCGACGGTGTAGGAGCTCTGGGGAGCGAAGTCCCCGGCGTCGCGGGCGGCGGAGCGGCTGGCGACCTGCTCCTTCTCCTCGCGTTCCTTCTTGAGCTTGGCGTCGGCCTCGGCCTTCTCCTTCTCGGCCTCCGCCTTCTTGGACTTGGCGTCCTCGGCGGCCTGGACGCGGGCCGCCTCCTCGGCGGAACGCTTGGCGTCGGCATCGGCGGCGTGGGCGATGGCTTCGGCCTGCTGCGTCAGGGACGCGCTCTGGACCTCTGCCTGGTCGCCGACCGGGATGTCGGCAAGGAGAGTCGCGCCGGACGCGGTCGTCTCGAGATCGTTCGTGGGGTCGCCGGTGGCAACGCCTACGACTGCGCCGACGGTGGTGACCGCGGTGGCCGAAGCCACGGCGAACCCCCGGACCGAGATCCGGCTCACACGGTGTCCTTCCAGCAGCGTCCGCAGTGACCGCGCGGGCGCAAAAGTGCCCTCGACTCTGGCCTCCGTGGTTCTACGGTCACTGGAGGCGCGGGCCCGTGGGCAACTCCCTTGCGGGGGTTGCCGCGTGTAGCTCCGGGCGGCATACGGCGATCGGCTGTGGAGTTGTGGTGCTGCGTGTACCTCACGGGAGATACAGGTGTGCCGTATGCGGGGCCTGACGGAAACCAGACTCTGCCGGAACGCGACACCGCAAGGCAATTCTCCACTGCGTGTGAAAGGTCACACCTGGCATGTCGCTGCCGATTCGAGCAAAGACCTGTGCAGCACGGCGCCGCCCGGCTAGGCTCTCGGGCCTTTGCCGGGCGGCGCCAACTCACCTTCCCGCTATGAGGTTTTTGACCGATACGACCGTCAGAGGTTCTCCAGCATCTCGGTGACCAGGGCGGCGATCGGGGAGCGTTCCGAGCGCGTCAGCGTGATGTGGGCGAAGAGCGGGTGGCCCTTCAACTTCTCGACCACGGCGACCACTCCGTCGTACCGGCCGACCCGGAGGTTGTCCCGCTGGGCGACATCATGGGTCAGAACGACCCGCGAATTGGCTCCAATTCGGGACAGAACGGTCAGCAGGACATTGCGCTCCAGCGACTGCGCCTCGTCCACGATCACGAAGGCGTCGTGCAGCGAACGGCCGCGGATGTGCGTGAGCGGCAGGACCTCCAGCATCCCGCGGTTCAGCACCTCCTCGATGACCTCGCGCCCGGCGACCGCCGAGAGGGTGTCGAAGACCGCCTGCGCCCAGGGGCTCATCTTCTCGTTGGCGTCCCCGGGCAGGTAGCCGAGGTCCTGGCCGCCCACCGCGTACAGCGGCCGGAAGACCATCACCTTCTGGTGCTGCCTGCGCTCCAGGACCGCCTCCAGCCCCGCGCAGAGCGCCAGCGCCGACTTTCCGGTGCCGGCCCGGCCGCCCATCGAGATGATCCCGATCTCGGGGTCGAGGAGGAGGTCCAGCGCGATGCGCTGCTCGGCACTGCGGCCGTGCAGCCCGAAGGCCTCGCGGTCACCGCGTACGAGCTTCACGTTGCCGTCCGCCGTGACCCGGCCGAGGGCCTTGCCGCGCTCGGACTGCAGGACCAGTCCGGTGTGCACGGGCAGCTCCGCGGCCTCCGGCACGTAGAGGCGGTCCTCCGAGTAGAGGAGGTCCACCTGCTCCCCGGAGAGGGCGATCTCGCTCATGCCCGTCCAGCCGGCGTCGGTGATCGCGAGCTCGGCGCGGTACTCCTCGGCGATCAGCCCCACGGAGGAGGCCTTGATGCGCAGTGGGAGATCCTTCGAGACCACCGTGACGTCGTAGCCCTCGGCCTGGAGGTTGCGGGCGACCGCGAGGATCCGCGAGTCGTTGTCCCCCAACCTGAAGCCGGCGGGCAGGACGCTCGTGTCGGAGTGGTTGAGCTCGACGCGCAGGGTGCCGCCCAGATCGCCCAGCGGGATGGGGGCGTCCAGGCGACCGTTGCGAACCCGGAAGTCGTCGAGCAGGCGCAGGGCCTGGCGCGCGAAGTAGCCGAGTTCGGGATGGTGCCTCTTTGCCTCCAGCTCGGTGATCACCACGATCGGGAGCACGACCTCGTGCTCGTCGAAGCGGGAGATCGCGTTGGGGTCTGCCAGCAGGACGCTGGTGTCGAGGACGTAGGTCCGCCTGTCTTGCAGGCGGCTCTTTGTGCTGGTCACCACGGAAGGACGTACCCCCTCGGAAGAGGTCGGGCCATGAAGACCGGACCGGTCATCGGCACCCATGCCAGGGCCGATTTCCGGCCCTCCACTCCGTCCGTGCGAACCGCACGTGCGTCCTGGTGCAAAGGGCCTCCCGGGCGGACGACCCCATGCCGTCCGCTGAGACTCGACACCCGTGGATCGGGCATCGACCTGAAAGGGATATTCCCCGAACAGGCCAGGCCATGCCATGGCATATGACGGACGCTCGGTGAATCCCTGGTGAAGGCTTCGAGGGGAGGGAGCGGCGGGACCTACCGGTACCCGTGAGGTGTCAGGTGCCGTAGCGCCGGTGGCGGGCCGCGTAGTCGCGCAGGGCCCGCAGGAAGTCGACCTTGCGGAAGGCCGGCCAGAAGACTTCGCAGAAGTAGTACTCGCTGTGGGCGCTCTGCCAGAGCATGAATCCGGACAGCCGCTGCTCGCCGCTGGTGCGGATGACGAGGTCCGGGTCCGGCTGGCCGCGCGTGTAGAGGTGCTCGGCGATGTGGTCGATGTCGAGGATCTCGGCGAGCTCCTCGAAGGAGGTGCCCTTGCGCGCGTGCTCCAGCAGCAGCGAGCGGACCGCGTCGGCGATCTCCTGGCGGCCGCCGTAGCCGACGGCGACGTTGACGAGTATTCCGTCGACGTCGTGGGTCGCCTGCTCGGCCTCCTTGAGCACCGTCTGCGTCCGGGTGGGCAGGATGTCGAGGTTGCCGACGTGGTGGACGCGCCAGCGGCCGTCCGCGGCGAGGCCCCGCACGGTGTTCTCGATGATGTTGAGCAGCGGGCGGAGCTCGACCTCGGGCCGGTCCAGGTTGTCGGTGGAGAGCATCCACAGGGTGACGACCTCGACGTCCGTCTCGGTGCACCAGCCCAGCATCTCGGAGATCTTGTCGGCGCCGGCCTGGTGGCCCTGCTCCGTGGTGCCTCCGGACGCCTTCGCCCAGCGGCGGTTCCCGTCCAGGATGACGCCGATGTGCTTCGGCGCCGCGTCATGGTCGAGGCGGCCTTCCACCCGGCGTGCATACAGCCTGTACACCAGGTCGCGCAGCTTCACGATCTTCCAGCCCCTCCGTGCCTTGCCCCCGTGCGAAATGCGGTCCCTCCCCCGAGTCCGCCACATTACTGCGCGCCGGGATCGGGTACCCAACTCGGTCTGTCACAAGTCCGTGATAGGGAGGACAACGTGACTGATACCAATCCCTATCGGGCAGAGCCCTCGCGCTACGACTCCATGGAGTACCGGCGCACCGGCCACAGCGGCCTCAAGCTCCCCGCCATCTCCCTCGGCCTCTGGCACAACTTCGGCGACGACAGGTCGCTGGAGTCCCAGCGGGCGATCCTCCGCCGGGCGTTCGACCTCGGCATCACCCACTTCGACCTGGCGAACAACTACGGCCCGCCGCCCGGCTCGGCCGAGCTGAATTTCGGCAAGATCTTTTCGCAGGACTTCGCGTCCTACCGAGACGAGCTGATCCTTTCGACCAAGGCCGGCTACCTGATGCACCCCGGGCCGTACGGCGAGTGGGGCAGCCGGAAGTACCTGCTCAGCTCGCTCGACGCGTCGCTGAAGCGGATGGGTGTGGACTACGTCGACATCTTCTACTCCCACCGCTTCGACCCGGAGACCCCGCTGGAGGAGACCATGGGCGCCCTCGCGTCCGCGGTCCAGCAGGGCAAGGCGCTGTACGTGGGCGTCTCCTCCTACACGGCGGAGCAGACGGCCGAGGCCGTGCGGATCCTGCGCGGGATGGGCGTGCGCCCGCTCATCCACCAGCCCTCCTACTCCATGATCAACCGCTGGACGGAGGAGGACGGGCTGCTGGACACCCTGGAGGACGCCGGCATGGGCTGCATCTCCTTCGCGCCGCTCGCGCAGGGCATGCTGACGGGCAAGTACCTGAAGGGCATCCCGGCGGACTCGCGCGCCGCGCAGGGCAAGTCGCTGAACCCGGACCTGCTCTCGGACGAGGTGCTGCGCCGGCTGACCGGTCTGAACGGGATCGCGGCCCGCCGCGGGCAGTCACTCGCCCAGCTGGCGCTCAAGTGGGTGCTCCGCGACGACCGGATGACCTCGGCACTGATCGGTGCGTCGAGCGTGCCGCAGCTGGAGGAGAACGTGGCCGCGCTGGCGTCCGCGCCGCTCGGAGAGGACGAGTTGAAGGAGATCGACTCCCTCGCCGTCTCCACCCCCGGCACCAACATCTGGGCCCAACGCGGCTGACCTGCGCATTTACCGCGCAGCACGGCCGAGGGGGCGGAAAACAAAAAACGGGCCGGTCCGTGGGGGGGATACGGACCGGCCCGAGGGGGGGGTTCCACCATAACCCTTCGTAAAGCATGCTGCGTGCATTGGCGCGTGATGATTACGCTCCGAAACCACCCAGCAGCACTCCGGAGAGTGCTCCGGCCGCCATGAAGGGGCCGAACGCGTAGCCCTGATTGCGCTTGTCGGGGGCTCGGAGCAGCAGGGCCAGCCCGTACAGGGCCCCGTAGAGCAGGCCGAGGAAGGCCCCCGCGGCCCATACCCCCCACCCGTACCACCCAAGAGCGACCCCCAGCGAGAGCGCCAGCTTGACGTCCCCGAAGCCCATGCCCGCCGGGTTGATCAGATGGAGCAGCAGGTACGCCCCCGCGAGCGCGCCGCCGCCCAGCAGCGCCAGCCGCCAGTCGCCTCCGGCGCGGGGCAGGAGGGCGGCCGTACCGAGCCCGGCGGCGACCGCGGCGGCGAGCGGCAGGGTCAGCACGTCCGGCAGCCGGTGCACGGCGCGGTCCACGAGCGAGAGCAGAACGGCCACCGGCGCGAGGCCCACGTAGGCGGCCAGCTCGGGCCGCACCCCGACGGCGGCCGCGAGCAGGGCGCAGAGCGCCCCGACGAGGACGGCGAGGGGGACGGCGCGCCTCCCGTAGGCGTGCGGCGCCGCGGACCTGGGGGGCCGACCGGCCGGGCCCCGGCCCCGGCCCTGGCCCCGGCCCTGCACGACAGCCTCCGCGGGAACGCGGCAGCGGGCAGGCCCCAGCCAGCCGCGCACCCGGTGACCCCGCGGGCAGCGGTCGCGCCACGGCTCCCCCGGCTCGACGGAGAGGCGGTAGGCGGCACGCGGCAGCAGCCATCCCGCGGTGGCGCCGTAGCCGGCGGCGAGCACGATCAAGACGGCACCCATGCGGCGACGGTAGCGCCCGGGGAACGGTGGAAGGGCGGGCAGGCGGGACTTCGCGGACCCGGCCTTAGGCTGGCCGGCATGGCGAACTGGCAGGACGGCCCCGGCACACTGCACGTCGGCTCGCACCGCATCCCCCTGGAGGTCGCCGCGTCCTACCGGGCCCGCACCCGGGGCCTGCTCGGGCGGGACGGGATCGACGGCGCGATGCTGCTGACCCCCGCGGCGAGCGTGCACACCTTCCGGATGCGGTTCGCGATCGACGTGGCGTACCTCGACCGCGACCTCGGCGTGCTCGCCGTGGTCACCATGGCGCCGGGCCGGCTCGGGCTGCCCCGGCTGCGCTCCCGGCACGTCCTGGAGTCGGCGGCCGGAGCCATGGCGGGCTGGGGCCTGCGAGCCGGAACCGTCATCAACGTGGACGTACCCGGGCGTCTCACTCGCCGCTAGGCGAGGCCCTCCGCTGGCAGTAGGTTGGGGCGGTTGAGCTGGGGCATCAGGGGAGCGGCATGACGGAGAACGCGCGGATCAAGGCGCTGGAGCAGATCATGCCGGCGACGCACGGCGCCGACGAGGACATCGACTGGCCGGCGGTGGAGGCCGTCTGGGGGACCCGGTTCCCGGCCGACTTCATCGCGTTCATGGGCCGCTTCGGCGCGGGCTCCATCAACGGCGAGGCCAGCATCCTGCTCCCGCTGCCCAAGCCCGGACTCCAGTGGGACCCGGCCGGGATGACCGAGGAGACCGAGAACGCCCGCCAGACCTGGGAGGCGGAGGGCGGCCGCTCCGCCTTCGACGTGGACCCCGAGTCGATCATCGCCTGGGGCGTCACGGGCGGCTCGGACATCCTGTGCTGGCTCACCTCCGACCCCGACCCGGACCGGTGGCCGGTCCTGGTCTGCGGGCGGCACACCGCCGACTCGTTCGCGGTGTATCCGTACGGCATGGCCGAGTTCCTCTACCGGCTGTGCTCCGACGAGTTCGACGTGAGCCCCGTCAGCATCACCTTCTGGGACGGCGGCCACCTCAGCTTCGTGCACTGGCGCAAGGCCCAGCGGCGCTGGCAGGAGGGCCGCAACCCGGAGACGGGCGAGCCCGACCCGTACGCGGGCGAGTTCGCCGACTAGGCCGCGTCCGCGCCTGCGTCTGCGTCCGCGCCCTCTCTCCCGCCCTCACCCTCGCCCGAAGAACACGTAGAGCCCCGAGAGCCCGTTCCGATTCCGGAAACGGGCTTTTCGGCATGTCTACGCGCGTCCGCCGGATGGATCGCATATCGGAAAACACCATAAAGAAAAGGCCCACTTGGAGCATTGACCACAAGTGCGCCCCCAATGCAATCAACCACCCCTCCCTCAGGAGAGAATTCCGGCCAACGGGCCATCGAGGGACACCCCAGCCCGGAGCAACCCATAAGTAATATCCGGATCCAAAAGAAAATCAGGGGAATACACCCGTGCGACGAAGAATTTCCGGCACGGCCGCCACCACGGCCGTGCTCGGTCTGCTGATACCTCTGGCCGGATGTGGTGGCTCCGGAGACAGCGCAGGTGACAGCGGTACGCTGCATCTGGTCGCCGCCGAATACGGCGACAGCCCCGCCACCAGTTCCAAGCCCTACTGGGAGAAGATGGCGGCCGATTTCACCGAGGCGAACCCGGGAATCAAGCTCGACGTCAAGCTCCTGCCGTGGGCCGACATCGACCGCGAGGTCTCCCGTATGGTCAAGGCCGGCAAGGCGCCGGACGTGGCGTTGATGGGGTCCTACTCGGACTTCGCGGCCCAGGGGAAGCTGTATCCCGCGGACGAACTTCTCTCGGTCACCGCCGAGGCGAATTTCCTCCAGCCGCTCGCCGATGCGGGCTCCGTCGGGAACACCCTCTACGGCCTGCCCTTCGTGGCCAGCAGCCGGCTCCTCTTCTACAACGAGGCGCTCTTCGCCAAGGCCGGAATCAGGGACGCCCCGAAGACCTGGGCCGACCTCAAGAACGACGCCAAGGCACTCAAGGACAAGGGCGTGAAGTACCCCTACGCCCTGCCGCTCGGCCCGGAGGAGGCGCACGCCGAGGCGCTGATCTGGGAACTGAGCAACGGCGGCGGCTACGCCGACAGCAGCGGCAACTACAACCTGGCCTCCGATCAGAACATCGACACCTGGGACTGGGTCAAGCGGGAGATGGTCGGCCCCGGGCTCACCGGTCCGACCCCGCCGTCCCAGCTGAACCGCGCCGACGCCTACGCCGCCTTCCTGCGCGGCGAGGTCGGCATGGTCAACGGCTATCCCTCGCTCGCCCACGAGGCGCGCGCCAGGGGCATCGGCGTGACGACGACGTCCATGCCCGTCTCGGACAACCTCGGCACCGGGGTGCCGCCGCCCACCGTCGGTGTCGCCGACTGGATGATGGCCTTCAAGCAGAACGGCAAGCGCGCGGAGATCTCCAAGTTCCTGGAGTTCATCTACCAGGACGAGAACCTGTCGGCCTTCGCCGACCGCTACCACCTGCTGCCGTCCACCGTCACGGCCTCGCGCACCCCGTCCGGGGGCGGCCTGGACAAGAACGACACGCAGTTCCTCAACGCGCTGCGCGGCGCACAGCTCTACCCGGTCAACGACCCGTCCTGGCTGTCGGTCAGCGACACCATCAAGCGCAACATCGGACGGGCCGTGGAACCGACCGGCAGCCCGAAGGGCGTGCTGGAGGACATCGCCCAACAGGCCTCCCGGGCCGCGAAGAAGCACTGAGAAGTGCATTGAGAAGTTTCCCGACACGGGACCTTCGACCCATGCCGCAGACCACCCCGTGCGGCACCATGGCCCCTACGGCACTTGATCCAAGGCCGCGGCCCAGTCGCCCGACGGGCACCCACAAGGTGCACGGGGCGGCCGGCCTCCACCCGGTACGGACCCTCAGCGCCGCGGCCCGTGTTCCGAGGCGAACGCCGTCCGGTACTGCTCGCAGCTGGAGTCCCAGCGCAGCGTCCCGCCGAGCGTTCCGTAGCCCGAGCGCGTGACCGACCACTCCACCGTGTACTCCCCGGTGTCGCACGCGATCCGCCGGGCGCCCGCGACCTTCTCCCGCCCGGTCGGCGGCTTCCCGGTCAGCTCCCTGCGCACCTCCGCCACCTTGGCCCGGTCCGCGGAGCGCAGTACGGCGTGCACGACGATCGGGTGCTCGCCCTCCTTGACCGTCACCGCCCTCTTCACCACCGTCGAGTCCGACACCGACCAGGCGAACTCGTACCCGGGCAGCCACGCCAGGGTCTTGGGGTCGCCGACCCGGCGCTCGTAGTCCGGTGCGCCCGAGGGGCCGGGGCGGGTGACCGTCCTGTACTGGACCCCGGGATGGAAGCGGAACTGCGCCTCCACCTTGTGCATCTCGTCCTTGGTCCACACCGACTTCATGGTCTTCTCGCCGCCTGCCGGGTCCTGGAGGTACTTTCCCTCCGCGGCGGTGGCGGCCTGGCCCAGGAGCGGCGCGAGGGCGGCGGAGGCGGCGGCGAGGGCGAGAGCGGCGATGCGGGTGCGCTTCATGCACGGACCAACGGGACCCCCCGGCGGGCCGGAACGACGCCGGGCGCGCTTTCACCCGTACGGGAGCGTCCGGTTCGGGCAGCCGTGAGATGGCGGATGGTCAACTCCCCTTCCCCGTCCGGAGCGAGAAGGCGACAGCCGTGACCGGGGATCCCACCGCTTCGGGTTCGGCTTCTCGCAGCAGCCGGCGGTGGTGGGTCCCGGGGCCTTCGGGCACTCGGGTGCCGCGGGCGCCCCGGGCTTCGCCGACCCGGTCACGGGCATCGCGTACGGCTGCACGCGGCGCCGCGTCGAGCCGGCGCCCGTCCGGGAGCCGGCTCAGGCCTGACCGGTCTCGAAGCGGCTGATCCGGCCGCCACCGGGGGCGATGACGAAGCGCCAGGTGGTGCGCATCTCGCCCCAGGTGTCGTTGCGGTAGGTGACGAGCAGGGTGCGGCCGCCGTCGGACTCGGACTGGACGTCCATGTGGCCGCCCGAATCGAAGATCTCCCGGTCGATCCAGTCGTGCAGATCGCGGTCGGAGCCGTCGTCGGACATGGTCGCGTCGGCGGTGAGGACCGCGAGGAAGGCGTCCTTGTCGTGCGCGTTGACGGCGGCGACGAGGGCGCCGACCACCGGGTCGGACAGTCTGGCGGGGGCGATGGCCACAGGAGCCTCCTGATCGGGCGTACGTTCGTCCGTGCCCGACCAGGGAACAACGCGGGCGGGTCCGCGTCGTCGACCGTCACCCGTTCGCCGGGCGGACGGCGTGTCAGGGCGCTCCGGAGGCGCCCGCGGCGTCGGGGGACCCTGCGGCGCCGGGGGCGTCCGGGGCGGTGCGGACGGGGAAGCCGGTGGGCCGGCCCTGCTCCTTCAGCCAGGTCAGCACCTGGTCGAGGGCGTCGACGGTCTGGGCGCGGTTGCCGCCGCCGTCGTGGAAGAGCACCGTCGGGCCGTTGCCGATCCCGCGCTTGACGGCGTTCACGATGGCGGCCGTGCCCGGCTTGTCGAAGTCCTTGGTGTCGACGTTCCAGCCGAGCGGGCGCATACCGTGCGCGGCGGCGATGCGCCGGCTGTCAGGGGTGAACGCGCCGCCGGGGGCCCGGTAGTACTCGACCTTCGCGCCGCCGCCCGCGGCTTCCTCGATCAGCTTCTTCGCCTCCAGGATCTGCGCTTCCTGGTAGGCGACCGGCTTCTTGTCCATGGCCGTGTCGTGGTTCATGGTGTGGTCGCAGAGCCGGTGTCCGGCCGCGACCACCTTCTTCACCAGGTCGGGGTGGGCCTTGGCCTGCGGCCCGACCATGCAGAAGGTCGCCTTGACGTCGTGCCGCCGGAGTACGTCCAGCACCTTGGGGGTCCAGCGGGGGTCGGGGCCGTCGTCGATGGTGATGTTGACGGTGTTGCCGCCGCTCTCGGACGCGTGGGCTATGGACTCGGGTATCCCCTGGAGCTGCCGGCCGGGCCGGCCGTCGTCGCCGCGACCGGAGCCGTCGGTGGCGCCCGGCCGGGCCATGTTCTGCTGGGAGGCGGCTGTTCCGCCCGGTCCGACCAGGGCCGCCACGCCCCACACGGTCGCCGCCACGGCGGCGGCCGAGGCCACGACGACCGCACCGGCCCGGAGGCCCTTCCTGTCCGTACGCGCCAGGAAACTCATGAACTGTCCCCTCCCCATCCGCTGTGCGAGCGTTCTGTGGATCAGGACGTTCATCGCCGCCGAGGAGTTCCAGCCAAATGACCCCGAACTTCCCCGTAATGGGACTCATGGGACCCATGGGACTTTAGTCCTGCATGGAGTTGAATCCCTGCCCGCACGAACGCACCCGAAACGGGCAGATCCTCCACGCCGCCCGGCCGGACCCCAAACCGGCGCCCCCGCGAGGGAGTTCACCGCCGCCGCGCGATCAGAATGGACTTCATGGACCCCCTGGCCGACGGACCCGACTGGCCGGCGGACAAGCTGACCGCCCTCCGTCTCGGCCGGAGACTGGTGACGGAAGTCCCGGCGTCGTCCCCGTCCCGCCGCGCGTTCGTGGACATAACCCCCGCCCTCACACGGCCCGACGACCAGGCCCGGGCCGAGGGCTGGACACGCAGCGACAAGGGCCGCCGCTTCCACCTCCAGCACCGGGAGTACGACGGCGAGCGCATCGACGGCTTCGACTACGACATCGGCGCGGTCCTCGTCTCGTCCGCCGACGCGGCGGACGAGGCCGCCCTGCTCGCCGCGCTCACCGCGTGGGGCCTGCGCCCCGGCGCCTTCGTGTATCCCTGGGAGACGGACGACCCGCAGGAGGTCCGGCCGGGCCTCCGAGCCGGTCCGGGCGCCACGGGCGGCCCGGGCGGCACGGACCGGGCATGCCGGAAGGCGGCGCCCCCGGTCGTCCCGGGGGTGCCGCCTTCCTGGCAGTGCTGGGTGCGGGCGCCGGCCGTGCCGACGCGGTGCCTGCCCGTCAGTGCGCGAGCGACTCCTGGGCGGCCGGGGCCGCCTTGCCGCCGTCCGCGGTACCGGCCGGGGCGGCCGGGCCCGCGCCGCGCAGCGGGACCTCCTTGACGAACCAGGCCGCCGCGAAGCCCAGTACGGCGATGGCCGCGCCGAGCAGGAACGCGGAGTGCGTGCCGGCGGCCACCGCGTGCTGGTAGGCGTCGCGTACCGCTTCGGGCAGCTTGGCCAGGCTCGCGGCGTCCAGCTGGGCCGAGCCCGAGGCCTGGGCGGCCTCCGGACCCAGGCGCTCGGACATGGTGTCCGTGACCCGGGCGGTGAAGAGGGAGCCCATCAGGGCCACGCCGAAGGAGCCGCCGAGCGTACGGAAGAGGGTCGCCGAGGAGGAGGCGACGCCCATGTCCTTCATCTCGACGCTGTTCTGCGCGACCAGCATGGTGATCTGCATCAGGAAGCCGAGACCGGCGCCCAGGACGGCCATGTAGAGGCCCGACACGAGACGGGTGGTGCCGGTGTCCATGGTCGCGAGCAGGAACATCCCGACGACCATGAGCGCGCCACCGGCGATCGGGAACATCTTGTACTTGCCGCTGCTGGTGGTGACGCGGCCCGCGATCAGCGAGACGACCATCATCGAGAGCAGCATGGGCAGGAGCAGCAGGCCCGAGTTGGTCGCGGAGGCGCCCTGCACCGACTGCTGGAACAGCGGGAGGTAGAGCACGCCGCCGAACATCGCGAAGCCGACGAGGAACCCGATCACCGACATGAGGGTGAAGTTGCGGCTGCGGAAGATGTGCAGCGGCATGACCGGCTCGGCGGCCTTGGTCTCCGCGTAGAGGAACGCGGCGGTCGACAGGACGCCGACGGCGATGAGTCCGAGGATCTCGACGGAGCCCCACGCGTACTCGTTGCCGCCCCAGGTCGTCACGAGGACGGTGGAGGTGATGGCGACGGTCAGCAGCGCGGCGCCGAGGTAGTCGATCTTGCCCTGTGCCCGCTTCTTGGGCAGGTGCAGCACGGCGCTGACCATGGCCAGCGCGACCGCGCCGAGCGGCAGGTTGATGTAGAAGGACCAGCGCCAGCCCATGTGGTCGGTGATGGTGCCGCCGACCAGCGGGCCGCCGATCATGGCGAGGGCCATCACCCCGGCCATCATGCCCTGGTACTTGCCGCGCTCACGGGGCGGGATCAGGTCGCCGATGATCGCCATGACGCCGACCATCAGACCGCCGGCGCCGAGGCCCTGGACCGCACGGAAGCCGATCAGCTGGATCATGTCCTGGGCCATGCCGCTGAGGGCGGAGCCGATGAGGAAGATGACGATCGAGGTGAGGAAGGAGCCCTTCCGCCCATACATGTCGCCGATCTTGCCCCAGATGGGGGTGGAGGCCGCGGTGGCCAGCGTGTACGCGGTGACCACCCACGAGAGGTGCTCCAGGCCGCCGAGCTCGCCGACGATCGTCGGCATCGCGGTGCCGATGATCATGTTGTCGAGCATCGCCAGCAGCATCGCGATCATGAGGGCCATGAGGACGACCCGTACGCTGCGCGGCTTCACCTCCCCCGAGGTCCCCGCGGGCTTGACTGTGTCCACCATGTCCACTCCCCTGGCCCTACGGCCCTGCTTCTCGCACTACGTCCCGCACCGGCACTTACTTGCCGCCCGGCTAGTTCACTACAATAGGGACGGTAGACCCGCAACTAGCCGGGCGTCAAGTAAGTAATTTGGGGAGAGCCATGTCCAGCAGCAGTCCGCAGCGACGCCGTGGCGACACGCGCCAGCGCATCCAGGACGTCGCACTGGAGCTCTTCGCCGAGCAGGGGTACGAGAAGACGTCGCTGCGCGAGATCGCGGAGCGGCTGGAGGTCACGAAGGCGGCGCTGTACTACCACTTCAAGACCAAGGAAGACATCATCATCAGCATCTTCGAGGACCTGACGCGGCCCATCGACGAGCTGATCACATGGGCGGAAGGCGAGCCCCGCACCCTGGAGACCAAGCGCGAGGTGCTGCGCCGCTACAGCGAGGCGATGGCGGGGGGCGCCGTGCTGTACCGCTTCATGCAGGAGAACCAGGCGACGATGCGCGAGCTCAGCATCGGCGAGACGGTGAAGAAGCGGCTGTTCACCCTGGTCGAACTGCTCCGCACGAAGGACGGGCCGCTGACGGACCAGGTCCGCTGCGTCAGCGCGCTGTTCACGCTGCACGCCGGGATGATGTTCCTCCAGCACGTCGAGGGCAACCCGGAGGAGACCCGCCTGGCCGCTCTGGAGGTCGCCACGGACCTCATCACCCAGGCCCACGAGGGGCACTCCTGACGCACGCACCGGTCCGCCCGCCGGGCCGGGCGGCTCGGGCGGGCGGCCCGGCGGGCGGCTCGGCGGGCGGCCCGGCGGGCGGCTCGGATGAACCGACGGCTCGGGCGGGCGTGCGGCCCGAGCGGCTCAGCCGAGCCGGCGCTCCTCGGCGGCGATCGCCACGTCGTTGATGCTGGCCTCGCGACGCCGCATCAGGCCGTCGTCGTCGAACTCCCACTGCTCGTTGCCGTGACTGCGGTACCACTGGCCCGCGGCGTCGTGCCACTCGTACTCGAAGCGGACGGAGATGCGGTTGCCGGTGAAGGCCCACAGCTCCTTGCGGAGCCGGTAGTCGAGCTCGCGCTCCCACTTGCCGGCGAGGAACTCACGGATCTCGGCGCGGCCGGTGAGGAAGCGGTCGCGGTTCCGCCAGACCGAGTCCTCCGTGTACGCGAGGGCGACGCGCTCGGGGTCGCGACTGTTCCAGGCGTCCTCGGCGGCCTGGACCTTGGCGCGGGCGGACTCTTCGGTGAAAGGGGGCAGGGGTGGACGTGTCACGTCGGACCTCCGAAGCGAAGACGGGCGAGAACGATCGTTCTCGACTCTACGAGAACGGTCGTTCTCGCCGCAACGGGAAACGGGCTACCCTGCCCCCATGGACGACGAAGAGGCACGGACCCGACTGCTGGACGCGGCGGAGGAGCTGTTCTACCGGCACGGCATCCAGGCCGTCGGCATGGACCGCATCCGCACCGCCTCCGGAGTCCCCCTCAAGCGCCTGTACCGCCTCTTCCCCGCGAAGGAATCCCTCGTCACGGCCTACCTGGAACGCCGCGACCGGCAGTGGCTGACCTCCCTGCGCACCGCGGCCCTCGCCCCGGCGGAGCCGCGGGCACGGGTACTCGCGGTCTTCGACTGGCTGGCCGGCTGGTTCGCCGAGCCCGACTTCCGGGGCTGCGCGTTCCTCAACGCGTACGGGGAGCTGGGCGCCGCGGCCCCGGAGATCGTCCGGGTCCACAAGGCGGAACTCCACGCCCTGCTGGCCGACCTGACCTCCGACCCCGCCCTGGCCGACCGCCTCCTGATCCTGACCGAGGGGGCGACGACGGTGGCCGCCCTCGCTCCCGGCCCGGAGCCGGCCCGCCGCGCCCGCGAGATCGCGGAGCTCCTCCTGCCGACAGGGTGACGCAGGTCACACGCATTCGGCTCGCCGGGCTGTCACATCCGGGCCGTGATTTCTGTCAGAGCTGTGTAACCGATGACACGGCAAGGAGATCACGATGGAAGCGCGTCTCAACCTCTTCGGCAACGCGGTCGCGACCAAGTTCGGCCGGTACATCAACTCCGCGGGCAAGGCCATCACCGACTCGACCCTGCCGCACGCCACACAGGAGCTGGTGAAGCTCCGGGCCAGCCAGATCAACGGCTGCGGATTCTGCACCGACATGCACTTCAAGGACGCCTCCCACGCCGGGGAGGACCCGGTGCGGCTCAACCTGGTCGCGGCCTGGCGCGAGGCGAAGGTGTTCACCGACGCCGAACGCGCGGCCCTGGAGCTGACCGAGCAGGGCACCCGCATCGCCGACGCGGCCGGTGGCGTCACGGACGAGGCCTGGGCCGAGGCCGCCAAGCACTACGACGAGGACCAGCTGGCCGCCCTGGTGTCGCTCATCGCCCTGATCAACGCCTACAACCGCCTGAACGTGCTCGTCCAGCAGCCGGCGGGCGACTACCAGCCGGGCCAGTTCGGCTGAACACCCGCACCGGGCGCGCCCGCCGTCCGACCCCCACCGGGGAGGGGCCGGACGCCGGGCGCCGCCTAGCCCGCGCCGCGCGGGAAGGTGATCTCGACGCGGCGGTTCTTCTTGCGGCCTTCCTCGGTGCCGTTGTCGGCGATCGGGTAGTCCTCGCTGTAGCCGCGCACGTCGAAGACGACGCTCGGGTTGGTGACGGTCTTGGCCAGCTCGGCCTGCACGGCATCGGCCCGCTTCTTGGAGAGCTCCTTGCCGTGCTCGTAGCTCCCCTGGTCGTCGGTGAAGCCGAAGACGCGGATGCGGGTGGCCTTCTGCTGGTTGATCTCCTGCGCGATGGCCTGGATCCGGGCGGAGGCCTGCGCGGTGAAGACCGCGCTGTCCTCGGGGAACAACACCTCAGACTGGAGCGCCATCATGACGGTCTGATTGGTCTCCTGCCGCCGCTGCTCCCCACCGAGGTCCTCGACGACCTCGGCGATGTCCAGCACCTTGATCGGAGCGAGGGTCCCACCCTGCGGGATCTTCAGCCCGGGAGCGTTGGAGTCGATGGGCACGGGCGCGGCGGCGGAGGGCTCGGTGCCGGGGGGTACGGACGGCTTGACGTCGTCGGCGTGGGCGGCGCTGGCACCGATGAGGTGGGCACCGGCGATGACAAGGCCGGCCACAGCGGTCGCCGCGGCCATTCGATGACGGTGGGTCACTGCAATCATGGCGTCACCCGGAAATCCTGATAGTTGCCGTGGCGAACGTGGGGAGCGTGAAGTCGACCTCGGTGGAACTGGCAGGCGGTGCGGGGAACTGCGCGAAAATGGGGATCGAAGCGCCCGGGTCGATTCGTGTAATGCCCGTCGTGCACAGGCAGTTCTCACTGTCCCGAAGCACGTAGTACCGCTTCTTGCCGACTTTGTCGATCAAGGTTGCGCCCGCGATGGACGCTCCACTGGCGCTCTTCTCGTCACCACGCCAAGCGGTGATCTTCGTGAAGACCCCGCTTCCATCATTCTTGATCTGTCCGCTGACTGTCACGAAGCCACCTGGATCACGCACGGCCGAGTTGATCGTGAGGACAATGCCGGGATCGCCGTTCGCGGTAGCGAGTGTCTCGGTCGGCTGGGGACTCGGGCTCGCCTTGGAGGTCGGCTTGTTCGAGCCGCCGCCTTGCGGCTGTGCAGTGGGCGCCTTCCCGTCGGCCTTCGGCTCCTTGGCGCCCTCTCCACCGCACCCGGCCAGCGTGAGAACCATGACCGCCGCAGCACCTGCAACAGCCATGCCCCCACGGACCTTCACCATGTGCCGAATGCTCATCTACGAACTCTTCCTTGTCTCTCGTTCCTGTCAGCCGACGAGTCGCACGCTGAACAGCCGTCGGGTCAATGCACTCAGAGAGCCCGGCTTCAGCGGATCGAGCTTGACCAGTTCACCACCGCAGGTGAATTCCACCGTCGATGGGGACGGCGTGGGCGCCGGCGAGCTGCCCTCATCCGGCACGGTGGGGGTGGGGCTCGGCGTGGACGTGGCACTTAGGAAACACTTCGCCTGCACCAAGGCGGTGGCTGTAGCCGTTCCATGCTGAGCGCCCGTCCCGGGGATCACTGAATCGCCGACGGCCGCGTTCGTCTCCACAGATACGGTAAATCGCGGAGGCGCGGAACCACACTGCGTCACCTTGCTGTCATTCTTCGCCGCGAACGTGTCTGCAGCCGCGCAGGGTAGGCCGCCTCCGAAGCGTTTCCCATCAACGATCCTCTCCCAGTCGGCAGGCTTCAACGCGGCGAGATCGATGTCGAGCAGTACAGCGTCTCTGGCTTCCCGCCCAGCTGCCAGTGCTGCCGCATCCGCCGCACCCTGAGCGTCACTTCGAGTGATTGCCGCTCGACCGACGACAAAGAACGCGAGCGCCGCAAAGAGAAGGCCCGCAATCACCACGATGTAGATGGGAAATGCCTGCCCTCGGTCGCCCTGGCGACCTGAGGTCATTTTCCTCCGCCACCAGCCGTGACGGCTTGCACCGCTGCCGCGATCCTGTCCGTGATCGCCGTACCGATGCCCGTGCCGACGATCGCGCCGATGATCACCACGACCACCAGGATGATGCCCAGGTACTCGAAGGCGGTTTGGCCGCGGTCGAGGTTGGCGTGGCGCTTGCGGAGGCTCTGCAGGGCCGTGTCCGCCCAGCCGTTCACCCTGATCCGTGCCTCCACGGCGGCCTTCAGCAGCGTGTTCTGTGACATGGGGGTTCCCTCCCGGGCCGGTACCGGTGTCGATCTGCGGACGGTACGGCGAGTCACCAGTCGTGACCAAGGGTCCCGGGGCCCAATTACGGACCCACTGCGCACTCTGTCTACCCATGACCGGTCACTCCTGGACGGGCGGTTCCCAGCCAGCGGGCTATCGCCTCGCTGCGCGTGGCGCTCTGGAGCTTCGCGAAGATGCGGTTGATGTGGTTCTTGACCGTCTTCTCGCTGATGAAGCAGGCGGCTGCGATCTGCTGATTGCTCATCCCGGACGCGATCAGATCCATAATCTCCACCTCCCGGGAACTCAGCCCGAAGACAACAGAGTTGTGCATCCGCTCAGAAGACTGTGCCACAACTCGTTGCGGATGCGAAGAGGCCCGGAGTTCGGATAGCAGGGCGCTCGCCGCCGTCGGGGTGAAGTGGGGGCGGCCCAGCGGGGCATCCCTTACGGCCCGGAGCAGGTCGTCCGCCGTGAACTCGCCGTGCACCAGGTACCCGCCGGCGCCCAGCAGCAGGGCCTCGCAGATGATTTCGGCTTCCCTGCTGTACGTCAGCATCAGCACCGGAGCCAGCTGTACCAGGTGCGGCAGCGCCGAGATCCCGTCCACGCCCGGCATCCGGACGTCCAGCAGAATCACGTCCGGGGCATGCCGACGGGTCAGGCTCAGGGCTTCGCGGCCGTCCGCCGCCTGGGCGGTGACGTCGAGGTCCTCGGCCGTGCACAGGATGGCCGCGAGGCCCGCCCTGATGACCGGGTTGCCGTCCGCGATGAGGACGCTCAGTCGCGTCATGGTTCAGCCGCCCCCGAACAGCGCGTCGAAGTCGACGTTCGCGCCGTAGACGAAGCCGCAGACCAGCAGGATCAGCGTGCCCGGGAGCATGAACATGGTGACCGCGAACGTCGCTTTCGGGACGGCCCGGGCCGCACGGCGGCGGGCGTTCTGGGCGTCCGTGCGGCGCATGTCCTCGGCGATCGCGATCAGGGTGTCCACGATCGGGGAGCCGAGCTCCTCGCCCTGCTGCAGGGCCGTCACGAACTGCGCGACCTGTTCGCTGTCGTTGCGCCGCCTCAGCTCGTCGAAGGCCTCACGTCGGCTGACGCCCATGTCCATCTGCTGGAGCGTGATGCGGATTTCGTCCGCCCACGGCCCTTCGTACTTGTCCGCGACCCGGTCCAGCGCCTGCCGGAAGCCCAGCCCGGCACTGACGACGACCGCGAGTACGTCGAGGAAGTCCGGCAGGGTGCGTTCGATGTGGTCGCGGCGGACCCGGATCGCCGACCACAGGCCGACCTCGATCCAGAACAGGCCGAAGGCCACCATGAGGAGTGCGGCGACCAGCTGACCGTTGATCAGCATCGAGAAGGCGCCGACGGCGCCCAGGGCTCCGTACACCGCCCGCCGGGCCGCGTACCGGTCGATGGTCAGGCCGGCCGGGTTGCCCGCCATGTCGATCTGGCGGCGCTTGCGGGCGACCCGGGCCGGCCCCATCAGGCGCAGCACGGCCGGGGCCCAGCGGATGCCCATCCGGTCCACCAGGGAGCCGACCGCCGTGGTGCGGGTGGCCCCGACCTCCAGCGCGAGCGCCAGGTCCGTGGGGAGCTTCACGTCCGCGCGGTACAGGCCGATGCCGTGGAAGATCCCGAGAACGGAGACCGCGACGAGCACGGCCAGGAGAAGCTCGATCATGCGCGCCCCCTCACACGTCGATCTTGGACAGGCGGCGGATGAGGATGAACCCCAGGGCGAAGAGGCCGAGCGCGACGAGGACGGCCGTCTGGCCGAGGAACGCGCCCGTCATCCGGTCCAGCGCGCCCGGCATCACCATGTCGACCAGGAGCAGCGAGCCGAGGCCGATGGCAGGGACGAGGTACGCCGTCACCGTGACCTGGGACAGCTGGGTACGGATCTCCCTGCGCGTCTCCTTGCGCTGCTCCAGCGTCACCGTCAGGTTGCGCAGGCTGTCCACGATCGCGCCGCCCGCACGGGCCGACAGGACGAGGGTGGAGACCAGGACGACCAGTTCACGGGACGGGAGGCGTTCGGTGAGCTCCCCCAGGGATTCGTCGATGGAGTGGCCCACGGCGAGGCGGTCCGCGACGCGCGCGAGTTCCTCGCCCGCGGGGGCTTCCAGTTCCTCGGCCGCGATGCCGATGGCCGTACGCAGGGCTAGCCCGGCCTGGGTGGCGTTGGCGAGGATCCGGGCCAGGTCGGGGAGCTGGTTGATGAAGCGCTCTGTACGCCGCGCACGCTGCCAGTTGAGGAAGGCGTTCGCCGCCCAGACGCCGATCGCGCCCGCCACCGGGCCGAAGAACGGCGCGAGGAGGGAGGACGCGATGAGCCAGACTCCCGCGATCGAACCCAGCATGTAGACGAAGAACTCGCCGGGTGTGAGGTCCAGACCAGTGGTCGCGAGCTTCAGCTCGATGCGGCGGCCGAGCTTCGTCTTGCGCAGCCGCCGGTCGACGGTCCGGAAACGGCGCCTTCGCCCCAGGGGCTCCGGGGCACCGCTCGCCGAGAGGCGCTCGATGAGGGCGGCGCGCTGGGCGCGGCCTGCGAGGTACGCCTGGAGGCCTACGACGACCAGAACGCAGGCGAGCAGCGTGGCGCCGAGGGTGGCGAGGACGAGTGGGTTCACAGGGCGGTCCGGGTGATGCGGGCGGTCAGGGGGTCTTCCGGCGCGACGCCGAAGGCCTGCGGGATGGGCTGGTTGTTCATGTAGAGGCGTTCCGCGATCCGGCGGGGCAGGGGGTAGTACTCGAAGTAGCCGTGAACGCGCCCGTCCGCCCCCATCGGCTGGGCCGCGAAGCGGCAGACCGTCGTGATCCGGAAGGGTTCGCGGCCGTGTGATTCGAGGATGGAGATCTCCGTGATGCGGCGCGAACCGTCGCCGAAGCGGGTCAGCTGGACGATCACGTTGACGGCGCTGTTGATCTGGTCCTGGAGGGCCTCGAAGGGGATCTCGACCTCCGACATGGAGGCGAGGGTCTGCAGGCGCATCAGGGCGTCGGAGGAACTGTTGGCGTGGACGGTGGCCAGGGATCCGTCGTGGCCCGTGGACATCGCCTGGAGCATGTCGAGGGTCTCTCCGCCGCGGACCTCGCCGACGATGATGCGGTCGGGGCGCATACGCAGGGAGTTGCGTACGAGGTCGCGGATGGTGATCTGGCCCTTGCCCTCCACGTTCGGCGGGCGGGATTCGAGGCGGATCACGTGGGCCTGCTGGAGCTGGAGTTCGGCCGAGTCCTCGATGGTGATGATGCGTTCGCCCTCCGGGATCAGACCGGAGAGTGCGTTGAGGAGCGTGGTCTTGCCGGTGCCGGTGGCCCCGGAGACGATCACGTTCATCTTCGCCCCGACCAGCCCGGACAGCAGGAGCAGCATCTGCTGGTCGAGCGAGCCGAGGGCGATCATCTCGTGCAGGGTGAAGGCGCGCGGGAAACGGCGGATGGTGAGGGTGGCGCCGGTCAGGGAGAGCGGCGGGATGATGACGTTGACGCGCTCCCCGCTGGGGAGGCGGGCGTCGACCATCGGATTGGCCTCGTCCACGCGGCGGTTGACGGTGGAGACGATGCGCTCGATGGTCTGCATCAGCTGCTCGTGCGAGGCGAAGCGGATCGGGAGCTGCTCGACGCGTCCGGCGCGCTCGACGAAGATCTGATCGGGGCCGTTGACCATGATCTCGGAGATGGAGGCGTCTTCGAGGAGCGGTTCGAGGACGCCGAGCCCGAGGGCCTCGTCGACGACCCGGCGGATCAGCTGGGCGCGCTCGACGGTGGAGAGGACGGGCCCTTCGCGGCTGATGATGTGGCCGAGTACGCGCTCCAGGCGCGCCCGGCGCTCGGCGGGCGCGAGCGCGGACATCTCGGCGAGGTCGATCTCCTCCAGCAGCTTGGCGCGGTAGGAGGAGACCAGTCGGCCGTCTTCGCGGGAGTTGTGGTGTTCGTCCGGTGTGTTGACCCGGGAACGCAGGCTCATGGTCGGTCGCCCTTCGGGTCGTCGTTGGGCATGACGGCGGTTGCCCTGGCGTCATCGATATCGAGCCCAGGGATGATCGCGTTGATCGGGATGGTGGCGACAGCAGTGACCGTGTCGGCGTCCTTGCTCACCTTCACCGTCACGCCGAGCCCGTCCCTGACAGCGGCCGCGCCCGCCGCCTCCCCGCCGCTGCCATGACGGGCCTCCACGCGCGCCGCCGTACGGGCCGCCGTGTCCGCCTGCTCGTGGACGTACGCCACCCAGCCCAGCTGGATCCCGCACAGCGCGACGAACAGCAGGATCGGCACGAAGCCGATGTACTCGATGGCCACTTGGCCCCGGTCGGAGCGCCATCGCCGGTTACGGTTCACGTCACTCCGTCTCCTTCTCCATCGCCGCGCCGCCCGTGCCGGTGATCTTGCCGAAGTTGAGCCCGGGGTACAGGACGGGGATCTTGAGCGTCACGGTCGCCTTGTAGATGTCACCTGCGGGCCCGCACTCCGCCTTCATGCCCCAGGCCTCGCCTATGTGCTCCCCCGCCGCCGCTTCGCAGGACCGGCCCACCGCCCCCGCCCGCGCCGCCTCGTCCGCCGCGTTGCCCGCCAGGGAGAAGGCGTAGCCGATCAGTACGCACTCCCACACCGCCGCCACCAGCAGCAGGATCAGCGGCACCGTGCCCACGAACTCGATCGCCACCTGGCCCCGGTCCCCGCGCCCCGGTCTGCGGGCGGGCACCGGTCAGCCCTCCCGGCCGCGGCGCAGGCGGGCCACCGGGCCCGACGCGCGGACCGCGAGCGAGGCGCCCGGGGTGGCGGCCGCGGTCGCGGCGGTGTCCGGGGTCGACAGGAGGCCGAGCTCGCCGGCCAGGGTCCACAGGGCCTGTTTGACCGTCGAGCGGTTGTCGAGGTCCTGGACGCGGCCCGCGTCGACCACGGCCTGGAGTTCCTTGAAGGCGGCCGGGACCGGGGTGCGGGTGGCGCGGGTCTTGGTGATCTTCTCGATCAGCGCGGGCTGGATCTCGGTGTGCTTGCTCCAGCGGTTGACGACCATCGCCGTGTCCTCGGCCTTGCGCACCTGGAGCCGTTCCCACATCCGGACCATCCGCTTCGCCGCCCGTACCGCGACCACGTCCGGGGTGGTGACCAGCACCGCCACGTCCGCCATCTCCACGGCCGCCGCGTTGGCCCCGGTGACCTGGGTCCCGCAGTCGACGACGACGAGTTCGTAGCGGCTGCGCAGGGCCGCGACGATGTGCCGGGCGGCCCGGTCGTCGACCTCCTCGCCGCGTTCGCCGTCGGCCGGGGCGAGCAGCAGCGCGAGACCCGAGGCGTCGTCGTAGACGGCGTCCTGGAGGACCCGGGGCGAGATGTCCTGGATCCCGGCGAGGTCGGCGACCGAGCGCCGGAACTGCACGTCGAGGTACGAGCCCACGTCGCCCGCCTGGAGGTCCAGGTCGACCAGTGCGGTGCGCCGTCCCGAGGCGGCCGCGGCCAGTGCGAACTGCACCGCGGTGAAGGTGGTGCCCACGCCGCCCTTGGCTCCGGTGACCGTGACGACCCGGCCTCCGGGTCCCGCCGGGAAGGCGTCGGCCGCGCCGCGCCCCAGGTGCCGGCGTACGCCCACGGACCACTGGGCGGCGGCCTGGACGCGGGCGGCGAGTTCCTCGTAGGAGAGCGGGAGGCCGATCAGGCCGCGCGCGCCGGAGTCCATGGCGGCGGAGAAGAGCCCCGGGCCGGCGTCCGAGGAGACTAGGACGACGCCCACCGCCGGGAAGCGCAGGGCGACCTCCCGGATGAGCTCCAGGGCGGGCACCGGGCCGATCCGCTCGTGGACGAGGACGACCTCGGGCAGTTCGTCGATGGAGTCGGCGGCCAGCCGGGCGAGGGTGTCCAGGAGGGTGGTCGCGTCGGGCACGGGGGCGGCCGGTTCGGCCGCCGGGAGCTGGCTGAGCAGGGTCACGATGGCGCGCGCGGCGTCCGGGTCGCCGACCGCGGGGAGGATTCGGGTGGTCATCCGGGCCTCACCTGTCCCCGTCGAGGGTGTACGTGCGGTCGCCCGGGGTGGGCGCCGAATCGGTGCCGGGGGCCACCAGGGCCAGGCGTACGTGCTCCGCGAAGGACTCGGCGTACGCGACGCGCTGGGTGTCCTTGGTGCTCAGGGCGAAGGTGATCGGAACGGCCTCGGCGGGGCCCTTGCGGTCGCTGTCCT
Organism: Streptomyces spororaveus; assembly: GCF_016755875.1. Classification (NCBI taxonomy): domain Bacteria; kingdom Bacillati; phylum Actinomycetota; class Actinomycetes; order Kitasatosporales; family Streptomycetaceae; genus Streptomyces; species Streptomyces spororaveus. Next base: position 3,387,590 of record NZ_BNED01000005.1, read on the forward strand.
TGTCCAGGGCGGTGAGCTTGCCGACGCCCAGGACCCGGGCGTTGGCGACGATGATGACCGAGCGCGAGGGGTCGGTGTCCTTGGCGCCCTTGAAGGTGGCGAGGATGTTGACCTTGGCGCCGGAGGTGATCTTCCCGGCCACGCCCGTGGCCGCGTCGATCATGATGGCGATCTCCTGCTCACCGGGCTGCAGCTGCGGCCGGTCGACGAACATGTCCGCCTGGAGCAGCGAGCCCTTCTTCAGCGTGGTGAGGGCGATCTTGTCCTTCAGTGCGCCGAGGTCGGTGACGGCGGTGTCGGACAGCCACCGCTTCGGGATCCTGACCTCCTCGAACTGCCCGGCCGCCAGCGGGCTGTACGGGGCTATGTCGCCCTTGGCCCGGTACGCGACGACCTCGGCGCCGACCTTGGAGTTGACGTCGCCGATCACCACGAGGACTCCGGCGAAGGCCCCCAGTGCGCACAGGACCGACAGGAGCAGCAGGATGACGCCGCGGCGCTGGCGTGAGTTCATGGGCCTTACCTACCTCGCCGTTCTTCATTCATTCGTGCGTTCGAGTGGTCAGGGTCTGGAACGGGCGGTGCTCGCGGGCGGCGGCGCCGCCGGCGGTGCGGTGAGCGGCGCCGCGCAGAAGCCGCAGCGGTCGCCGATGAGTTCGAGGCCGCACCAGCGGCACTCCTCCCGGCGGACCGAGGCGACCAGCTGGTAGAGCACGGACAGGTCCGGGATGCCGGCGGCGAACTCGACGAGTTTCGGGGTCCCCCACCAGCCGGCCGAGGCGGCCGGCAGCGGGTTCTCCATGACGCCCTGGACCTGCCAGGCGGGGGCGAGTTCGGCGGTGACCCAGTCGGAGGTGAGCTGGCCGCGGGCGAAGGTGAGGTGCGTGGCGAACTCGGGACCGGCCGGCAGCACGCCGCTGCGCGGGCCGTGGGCACCGTGGCCGCCCGCGCCCGTGCCCAGTTTCGCCAGGTGCGGTTTCGGGTGGGCCATGACGGCGAACTGGGCGCTGGGCGACCAGGATCTGGCGTGGGCCCCCAGGCCGACCGGGACCCGGACCCGGTCGAGTTTGGCGACCGAGCCCAGCAGGGCGCCCGCGTAGATGTAGTGGGACAGCAGCCGGGCCGCGGAGGCGATGATTCCGGGACTGAAGTCGCAGACGCTGAGCTGGCGCAGCTGACGCGCCAGCAGCGCCGTTCCCAGCGGCGGCAGATCGATGCCGAGGAGCGCGATCCGGTCGGTTTCGAGGATGGCGCGCACCGTGTGCAGGCGCTGGACGGTGGAGCGCGGGAGCCACGGCGGTACGAGGGCCACGAGGTGGCCGTGGCGCTCCAGCAGGGCGCCCGCCTCGGCGAGCGCGGACTCCAGGTCGAGCTGCTCGGGCGGGTGGAGTAAGGCGGCCCCGGGCGTGTGCCGGTCAGGGGCCGGAAGTACCAGATCGGCGCTGGTGACAGCGATGGCGGTCGGCACGCGCATTCCCCCGTTCCCCCGCGTACGCCCCCGTACGCCCAGTACGCCGCGGGCCGTTCACGTGCCCGGCGCGCGCTCGGCACGGACCTGACGCGGACTCGGCACGGTGGAGGTACGGACCTCTCGCGTCCGCTCCCGCACTGCGCGACCGCATCCGATCGACCCGCTCCCCCCTTGCCCCAGCACCATATCCGCGTCACCCCTGGCAGGGCAGGGCCTTGGGGATTCCCGTGCTGCCGGCACCTGTCCCGGGGGTCGGAAACCCGGACAACAGGGATCGCATAGCGGGCCATTTCAAGCCACATCGCGAAGACTCTTGACACGGGGATTGGTCTGGACCAACTTGGCAGCCAACGCCGTGAGGCGGACCCACCCCACTCGGTCCGCCTCTTCCCACACCCCTTTTCCTCCCCCCACCGGAGCCCACGTGAACCGCATACGCTCCCTCGCCCTCCCCATCGCCGTCACCCTGACCGCGGGCGCCCTGTCCGCCCTGGCCGCCGGTACCGCACAGGCCGCCGACGTGAACGTCGCTCGCAACGGCGGCTTCGAGTCGGGTCTGGCCAACTGGTCCTGCACCGGCGGAACCGGCGCCTCCGTCTCCTCGCCCGTCTACGCCGGATCCGGCGCCCTCAAGGCCACCCCGGCGGGCCAGGACAACGCCCGCTGCAGCCAGACCGTCACGGTCAAGCCGAACTCGACGTACACCCTGAGTACGCAGGTCCAGGGCAGCTACGTCTACCTCGGCGCGACCGGGACCGGCACCCAGGACGTCTCCACCTGGACCCCCGGATCGGGCTCCGGCTGGCAGAAGCTCTCCACCACCTTCACCACCGGCCCCAGCACCACCCAGGTCACCGTCTACACGCACGGCTGGTACGGCCAGCCGGCGTACGTCGTGGACGAGTTCAGCGTCTTCGGCCCGGACGGCGGAGGCGGCACCGACCCCGGCCCGTCCGTCCCCGGCGCCCCGGCCGGGGCGGCCGTTTCCGGCCAGAGCGCGAACGCCCTCACCCTTTCGTGGAACGCGGTCGGCTCGGCCACCGGCTACTACGTGTACCAGGACGGCGTCCGCGTCAGGACCGTGACCGGCGGCGCCGCCTCCGCCCAGATCACCGGGCTCGCCGCCGCCACCTCGTACTCCTTCCAGGTGAGCGCGTACAACGCGGCGGGCGAGGGCCCGAAGTCCGCACCCGTGACCGGCACCACCACCGGCACCGACCCGGGTCCGGGCCCCGGCCCGGGGGTCCCCAGGCACGCCCTGACCGGCTACTGGCAGAACTTCAACAACGGCGCGACCGTCCAGAGGATCTCCGACGTCTCGGCTCAGTACGACATCATCGCCGTCTCCTTCGCCGACGCGACCACCACGCCCGGAGCCATCACCTTCAACCTCGACTCGGCCGGCCTCGGCGGCTACACGGTCGCCCAGTTCAAGGCCGACATCGCCGCGAAGAAGGCGGCCGGCACGTCGGTGATCCTCTCCATCGGCGGCGAGAAGGGGACCATCACGGTCAACGACCCGGCCTCCGCGAACAACCTCGCGAACTCCGCGTACGCCCTGATGCAGGAGTACGGGTTCACCGGGATCGACATCGACCTGGAGAACGGCCTGAACCCCACCTACATGACGCAGGCCCTGCGCTCGCTGTCGTCGAAGGCGGGCTCCTCGCTCGTCATCACCATGGCCCCGCAGACGATCGACATGCAGTCCACGCAGGGCGGCTACTTCAAGACGGCGCTGAACATCAAGGACATCCTCACCGTCGTCAACATGCAGTACTACAACAGCGGCTCGATGAACGGCTGCGACGGCAAGGTCTACTCCCAGGGCTCGGTGGACTTCCTCACCGCGCTCGCCTGCATCCAGCTGGAGGGCGGCCTCGACCCCTCGCAGGTGGGCATCGGCGTCCCGGCCTCTCCCAGCGGCGCCGGCAGCGGCTACGTGTCCCCGACCGTCGTGGGCAACGCCCTGGACTGCCTGACCAGGGGGACGAACTGCGGCTCCTTCAAGCCGTCGAAGACCTACCCGGGTCTGCGAGGTGCGATGACCTGGTCGACCAACTGGGACGCCAAGGCGGGTAGTGCTTGGTCGAACTCGGTGGGTCCCAAGGTCCACGGGCTCCCGTAGGCGGTACGTGTGGGGGTGGCCGGATCGGTACGGCCTGCACAGGGTGTCCTTGACCGGGACATGCCACGAGAGCACGCTGTGCGCGTCCGCACGGCTACCCCCACACTCCCGACCCAGGAGAACGCATGCGGCTCCATACCCGCCGGAGGGCCGCCGTCACGGCGGCCCTGCTGGCGCTCGCGCTGGGCGCACCCGCCTACGGCATGAGCGCGACGGCTTCACCTCCGCCCACCCCTTCCACCGCCACCCAGGACGAGGCGATCATCCAGTACCGGATCCACGGCCCGTCCACCCCCGAGGACCGCACCGCCCTGCTCCGTACGGGCGTCTCGATCGACGAGGTGGACGACCACACGGTCGTGGTCAGCGCCGACACCATGCAGGCCAGGAAGCTCAAGGAGCTCGGCTACCGGCTGACGGCCCTGCCCGGACCCCCGGACCGTTCGCTGCCGGGGATCGCGGCGAGCCCTATGGACTTCCCCTCGGCGGACTCGAAGTACCACAACTACGCCGAGGCCACGGCGGAGATCAACCAGCTCGTCGCGCAGTACCCCGCGATCGCGAGCAAGCAGGTGATCGGGAAGTCGTACCAAGGCCGGGACCTCTTCGCCATCAAGATCAGCGACAACGTCGCGACGGACGAGGCCGAGCCCGAGGTGCTCTTCACCGCCCACCAGCACGCGCGCGAGCACCTGACCGTCGAGATGGCCCTGTACCTGCTCAAGGAGTTCACCTCCAAGTTCGGCAGCGACTCCCGGATCACCAACGCGGTCAACGGCCGGGAGATCTGGATCGTCCCGGACCTCAACCCGGACGGCGGCGAGTACGACATCGCCACCGGCTCCTACCGCTCCTGGCGCAAGAACCGGCAGCCCAACTCCGGCTCCTCCTACGTCGGCACGGACCTCAACCGGAACTGGGACTACAAGTGGGGCTGCTGCGGCGGCTCCAGCAGCAGCAAGAGCTCCGAGACCTACCGCGGTCCGTCCGCCGCCTCGGCCCCCGAGGTGAAGGTGGTCTCCGACTTCGTACGCAGCCGGGTCGTCGGCGGCAAGCAGCAGATCAAGGCCGCCATCGACTTCCACACCTACAGCGAGCTCGTCCTGTGGCCCTTCGGCTACACCTACAACGACACCGCCCCGGGCCTGACCGCCGACGACCTCGCCGTCTACAAGAAGATCGGCACCAGCATGGCGTCGAGCAACGGCTACACGCCGGAGCAGTCGAGCGACCTGTACATCACCGACGGGACGATCGACGACTGGCTGTGGGGCAACCAGAAGATCTTCGCCTACACCTTCGAGATGTACCCGGAGAGCGGCGGCGGCGGCTTCTACCCGCCCGACGAGGTCATCGACCGCGAGACCGCCCGCAACAAGGACGCCGTGCTCCAACTGCTGGAGAACGCGGACTGCATGTACCGCTCCATCGGCAAGGAAGCCCAGTACTGCGCGGCGCCGTGAGCGTGCGCGGCAGGTGAAAGGGGGCGCCCCACCGCCAGGGGGGCGCCCCGCCCGCGTGTCCCGCCGGGGACGGACCCGGGTCAGCCCAGGACGGCGAGGGCGTCGATCTCGATGAGCAGCCCGGCCGGCAGTCCCACGTACACCGTGGTGCGGGCGGCGGGGGCCTCCTTCAGGCCCTGCTCCTCGAAGTAGCCGTTGTAGATGCCGTTCATCTCGGCGAAGTGCCCGGTGTCGGTGAGGTAGACGCGGATCATCATCACGTCGTCCCAGCCCGCACCGCCGGCCTCCAGGACGGAGCGGACGTTCTCCAGCGTCTGGAGGGTCTGCTCGCGCAGGGTCGGCCCGGCGGGGGTGGGCGGCTGCCCGTCGACGTGCGGGAGGAAGCCGACCTGGCCGGCGACCTGGAGGATGTTCCCCTTCCGCACGCCGTGCGAGAACCTCGCGGGCGGGGTGGTGTGGGTGCCGGGGGTGACGGCGGTCTTCTCGGTCACGTGCGCTCCTGTGCTCCTGAGTAGTCCTGGCTGATGGCCTCCGCGGTACGCAGCACCTGCGGCAGCAGTGCGAGCAGCCCCTCGGCGCCGACGACCACACCGGGCGCGGACACCGACAGGGCGGCGGCCACGCGCCCGTCCGGCCCGCGCACCGGCGCCCCGAGGCAGTTGATGGACTCCTCGTGGCCGCCGAGGTCGGTGGCCCAGCCCTGCTCGCGTACGAGGTCCAGTTCGCGCAGGAAGGCCGCCGCGTCCGGGGTGGAGCGGGCGGTGTAGCGGGGGTACTCGATCCGGTCCGCGAGGGCGCGGCGCTCGGCCTCCGGCAGGTCGGCGAGGAGCAGCTTGGCCACGGCGGCGACGGTGAGGGGCACGGGCCTGCCGATGCGGGAGTACATGCGGACCGGGTAGCGGCTGTCGACCTTGTCGACGTACACCACCTCGTCGTCCTGGTGGAGGGCGAGGTGAACGGTGTGCCCGGTGGCCCGGTTCAGCTCGACGAGGTGGGGGTGCGCGATCTCCCGGACGTCCAGGTTCTCGATGGCCTCGGCGGCGAGCGCGAAGAGCTGGGCGCCGAGGCGGTAGCGGCCGTCCGGGAGGCGGCAGACGAAGCCGCGCTCGTGCAGGGTGCGCAGGAGGCGCAGCGCGGTGCTCTTGTGCACACCCAGCTCGTCGGCGACCTCGCCGAGCGAGGCCGGGCCGCGCGCGAGCAAGGGCAGGATGGTGAGCGCGCGCTCCACCGACTGGCTCATGCCGCGTCCTCTCGTGACCGTCACCGCGCCTCCGGCTCCGCCGGAGCACCGGGCAGCGTTGACCCACCGTCACCCGGGATGTTAGACAGCATGCAGCGGTACATGCAACGACCGTTGCACAAAGCGCAACCTCTGGGAGGCATCCGCATGGCCAGCGCCAGCGACCCCGTCAAGGACCTCGCCGACGAGCCGGTCGACCACCGGTTCAAGGGCCTCCCCCCGGACGCCCAGACGCACGGCCTCACCGTCGGCGAACTCGCCGCCGAGCGCCGCGACCTGTACACCGGCGGCTTCACCACCCCCGTCCTGACCCTCGACGCGGACGCGCTGGAGCACAACCTCGCCGCGCTCGGCACCTACGCCGCCCGTCACGACCTGGCCTTCGCCCCGCACGGCAAGACCCCCATGGCCCCGCAGCTCTTCCGCCGCCAGCTGGAGCACGGCGCGTGGGGCATCACCGTCGCCATGCCCCACCAGGCCCGCGTCTGCCGCGCCTTCGGCATCCGGACGATCTTCCTGGCCAATGAGCTGGTCGATGCTCCCGCCCTCCGCTGGGTCGCCGACGAGCTCGCCGCCGACCCCGGCTTCCGGTTCGTCTGCTACGTCGACTCCGTCCGCGGGGTCGAGCTGATGGACGCCGCCCTGCAGGGCCACAGCGCCACCCTCGACGTCGTCCTCGAACTCGGCGCCGGAGCCGAGGGGCGCACGGGGCTCCGTACCGACGACGAATGCCAGGCCGTCGCCCAGGCCGTCGCCGCGTCCCCCGCCCTGCGCCTGGCAGGTGTGGCCGGCTACGAGGCCACCATGCCCGGCGCCGACGCCGACAGCGTCCGCGCCTGGCTGCACCGCCTCACCGCGCTCGCCGCCGACCTCGACAAGCAGGGCCTCTTCACCGGCACCGGCCTGGACGAGGTCATCGTCAGCGCCGGCGGCAGCGAATGGTTCGACGCCGTCGCCGAGGTCTTCGCCGGGATCCCGGAGCTGTCGCTGCCCGTCCTGCCGCTGCTGCGCTCCGGCGCGTACGTCTCCCACGACCACGGCTGGTACTCGGGCCTGACCCCCTTCAACCGCGTTCCCGAGGAGGGCGGCCTGCTCCCCGCCTTCCGGCTGTGGACCCAGGTGGTCTCCCGCCCCACGCCCGGCCAGGCCTTCGTCAACGCCGGCAAGCGCGACATCGCCTACGACCTCGGCCTGCCCGAAGTGCTCGCCGTGCGCAGCGCCCGCGACGGCGTCGAGCGCGCCGCGACCGGAATCCGGGTGACCAAGCTGTCCGACCAGCACGCCTGGGTCGAGACGGACGCCGACGCCACCCCGCTGGAGGTCGGCGACTGGGTCTCCCTCGGCATGGCCCACCCCTGCACGATCTTCGAGAAGTGGCCGCTGATCCCGGTCGTCGAGGCCGACGGCGCCGTCACCGACTACGTCCGCACCTTCTTCTAGGCACCGGACGGTGGACCTGGTCGTCCGGGGGGCCCGCGTCGTCGACGGCACGGGCGGGCCCTCGTACACCGCCGACGTCGGCGTGCACGAGGGCCGGATCGCCGCCGTCGGCAGGCTCTCCGGGGGCCGCGAGACCGTCGACGCGCACGGCCTCGCCCTCGCCCCGGGCTTCGTCGACATGCACGCCCACAGCGACCTCGCGCTGCTCCGCGACCCGGACCACAGCGCGAAGGCCGCGCAGGGCGTGACCCTCGAAGTCCTCGGCCAGGACGGCCTGTCGTACGCACCCGTCGACGAGCGCACCCTCGGCGAGGTGCGGGCCGCCATCGCCGGCTGGAACGGCCCCGGCGACGACATCGACTTCGACTGGCGCACGGTCGGCGAGTACCTCGACCGGCTGGACCGGGCCCACGGCGGTCAGGGCGTGGCCGTCAACGCCGCCTACCTGGTCCCCCAGGGCACGGTCCGCGCGTACGCCCTCGGCTGGGACGACCGGCCCGCGACGGGGGCCGAGCTCGACCGGATGCGCCGGCTCGTCGCCGACGGGCTGGCGCAGGGCGCCGTCGGCCTGTCCTCCGGCCTCACCTACACCCCCGGCATGTACGCCACGGGGGCCGAACTGACCGAGCTGTGCCGGGTCGTGGCCCACTACGGCGGCTACTACTGCCCGCACCACCGCAGTTACGGCCACGACGCGCTCGCCGCCTACGCCGAGATGGTCACCCTCGCCCGGGAGGCCGGCTGCGCCCTGCACCTCGCGCACGCCACCATGAACTTCGCCGAGAACCGCGGCCGGGCACCCGAACTGCTCGCCCTGCTCGACGCGGCCCTGGCCGAGGGCGCCGACATCAGCCTCGACAGCTACCCGTACACCCCCGGCTGCACCACCCTCGTCGCGCTCCTGCCCAGCTGGGCGAACGAGGGCGGCCCGGAGGCGGTCCTGGCCCGGCTGCGCGACGACGCCGAGGCCGACCGGATCCGCCACGCGCTGGAGGTGGAGGGCGCCGACGGCTGTCACGGGGTGCCCGTCGACTGGTCGACGATCGAGATCTCGGGCACCGCCGACCCCGCCTACGGCCGGTACGTCGGCAGGCGCGTGGACGGCTGGGAGACCGCCCGCGGGCTGCTGCTCGGCGACCGGCTCGCGCCGACGGTCCTCCAGCACGTCGGAGACGAGGAGAACGTCCGGGCGATCATGCGCCACGGGGTCCACACCGGCGGCTCCGACGGCATCCTCCAGGGCACGAAACCGCACCCGCGCGCCTACAGCACCTTCCCCCACTACCTCGGCCACTACGTGCGCGAGCTCGGCCTGCTCACCCTGGAGGAGTGCGTGGCGCACCTGGCCGGCCGCCCCGCCGCGCGCCTGCGGCTGGCCGACCGGGGCCTGGTCCGCGTGGGGTACCGCGCCGACCTCGTGCTGTTCGACCCGGACACGGTCGCGGCCGGGTCCACCTACGAGCGGCCCCGCGTACTGCCGACCGGTATCCCGTACGTCCTGATCGACGGGCGTTTCGTCGTGCGCGACGGGCGCCGGACGGACGTGCTGGCCGGGCGCTCGGTCCGGCGAACCGCCCGCGATCTTCGGTAGATCCGACATCTACGATGGTCGGCATGGTCGCCTTCGCCCTCGCCGCCCTGCTCTTCCTCGCATTCTGCGTGAGCGTCCGACAGGACCGGCGCCGCTTCCAGAACGCCGTGCTCCTGGGGCTGACCTTCCTCAGCGCGTTCTCCGCGGTGTTCCTCCAGGTCGCCAAGCTGCCCGTCTGGGCGGCCGTCACGGTCCTCGTCCTCGCCTTCGCCTCACCCGCGCTGGCCTTCCTGGGGCTGGGCGTCTACCTCGTCCGCAACGGCCTGGTCATGATCCGCAAGGAGGGCTTCCGGCCGGCCAACCTGCTGTCGATGCTCGCGGGCCTCGCGATCTTCTCGCTGATCGCGCTGCTGGTCCTCGTCGGCGTGGTCGGCTCCCCCCTCCTCGGCGGCATCGCCGGCACGCTCACCGTGGTCGCCGGGTACGTCTCCTTCGTCTTCTTCTGCTTCCTCGGCTACGCCTTCCTCTACGGGCGGATCAAGGTCCGTGGCGACGTCGACCACGTGGTGATGCTGGGATCGGGCCTGGTCGGCGGCGACCGCGTGCCGCCGCTGCTGGCCTCGCGGCTGCGCAAGGGGCAGCAGATCTACGAGGCCCAGCTGGCCCGGAGCGGCCGGCCGCCGGTCCTCCTCGTCTCGGGCGGCAAGGGCTCGGACGAGAAGGTCGCCGAGGCCCGGGCGATGGCCGACTGGCTGATCGCGCAGGGGGTGCCCGAGCAGCACGTCGTGCTGGAGGACCGCTCCACGACGACCGAGGAGAACATGCTCTTCAGCCGGGAGATCATGACGGCGCACGACCCGGCCTACCGGTGCGTGGTGGTCACCAACAACTTCCACGCCTTCCGGGCGGCGATGCTCGCCCGCAAGACCGGCGTCAACGGGCAGGTCCTGGGATCCCCGACCGCGAAGTACTACGTGCCGAGCGCCACCATCCGCGAGTTCGTCGCGGTCTTCTGGGAGCACCGGGTCGTGAACCTGGCGATCTGCGGTCTGCTGACCGCCCTCGGCGCGCTCGGCACGCTGGCCGCGGTCCTGGTGTGACCCGCGCGCACGCGGAGGTGCCGTGACTCCCCCCTTGGCAGTCACGGCACCGGTTCCTCGTCCTCGCGCGCTCCGTTCCGTCAGACCCGCTGCCACAGGGCCGGGACGTTCGGCGGCTCCCAGCCCGGCTGGGCCTGGTGCCCCTGGAGGCAGCGGTAGGTCGCGCCGCCATGGGTGACGGTGGCGCCGGCCGCGTAGACGGTGCCCGCCTTCCAGGTGCCACCCGGCTCGGGATCACCGGGGCCGGGGCCCGGGCCGGGGTCGCCGCCGCTGACCCTGAGGGTCAGTCCGTACGCGGACAGGATCGGGTTCAGCGGCTGGAAGAAGGTGGTCCCGCCGCTGGAGCAGTTGCCGGAACCACCCGAGGTGACGCCCTGGGCCTGGCTCCCGGAGATGTAGGAGCCTCCCGAGTCGCCCGGCTCGGCGCAGACCGTCGTACGGGTCACGCCCGAGATGGTGCCCTCGGGGTAGGTGACGCTGGTGTTGTGCTGCTGGATCGTGCCGCAGTGCCATCCGGTGGTCGATCCGGAACGGCACACCGAGGCTCCGACCGGCTGCAGCACCGAGCCGGTGACCTGCACGTCCGCGCCGCCGCCCTTGACGTACGGGGTCGAGGTCCAGCTCGTGTTCGCGGCCACCCAGGCCATGTCGTTACCGGGGAAGACCGAGGCCTGGAAGGAGCCCTGGGCGACCTGGTTGAAGCCGGTGGTGGTGGTTCCGGCGCGCCCGCAGTGCCCGGCGGTGGCGAAGCCGTTCACGGACCCCTTGGTGACGGGGAAGCCGACGGAGCAGCGGCCGCTGCCGTTCATGTAGTACGCGTCGCCGCCGCGCAGGTCGTACAGGGGACGCGGGGCCTCGTCCGTACGGACCACCGTGACGCGGTCCGCGCCGATCCCGGTGGCGGCCAGCAGCGCGGCCGCCGCCCCCGCCGCCGTCTCCTCGACGACGAGGGTGTTGGAGCGCGGGTCGACATAGCGGACCGGGGTGGCGGGACCGGCCGCCCGGTCCAGTACGGCCCGGTCGGCGTCCAGTTCGGCCAGGGTGCGGGTGACCAGCTTCGCCCGGGCCCCGGTGGCCCGTATCGCGGCGGTGTCGGCGGTCCGGGTGGTGGCCACGGTGAGGGTGGCGGAGTCGGCCCCGTCCACCCAGGCGCCGGCGAAGGCGGCGCCGAGCCGGTCGCGCAGCCGGGCGGCGGTGGCCCCCGCCTCGGCCTCGTGGGCGAGGCGCGCCCCGGCCTGCGTGGGGGTCAGGCCGAGGTCGCGCCGCAGGGCGGCGAGCAGCTCGGGCGGCGCGTCGGCGGTGCGCAGGGTGGCGGCCGCGGTGGGCGCGGCGGGGGTGGGACCGGCGGTGGCACCGCCGGTGGCGGTCAGCAGCAGCCCGGCGGCGGCCAGGGCGGTACACGCCGCGCGGGCGTGTCGCTTGAGCATGGGGGATCTCCTCGGTTTCCGGTGGGGTCTGCGGAAACCGTAGAAATCCGAACCATGCCGCGGGAGCTGCCAGTTGGCCCCTGCCCCGGTGCTATGCCCGTCGCCCCGCGGCGGCCGACGTGCGTTCATGGGGCGGCGGCCGGACTATGGGGCCAGGGGAAACCGTAGGAGGTACGCGATGGTCAGTGAATCGGACGAGCAGCCCACGCGGTCGGACCGGCTCTTCACGGGCGGGGAACGGCCGTACGACCCCGAGGACCTCGTGATGGCGACAGGCCACGACCCGACTCCGGAGCGGGTCGAGAAGGCCCGCAAGCTGATCGAGAAGGAGGGCCCGCAGGTCATCGAGCGCTACCTGCCCTGAGCACGGCGCCGAAGGACTGCCCCACCGCCCCCGGCCCCGCCGGGGGCACCGCATCTCACCCCCCAGCCCCGCCACCCCACCCCACCCAGCCCCGCCAGCGCTTGAGGCGCGGGGGCTCGGGGGCAGCGCCCCCGCAACGGCGCCGCACCCGCTACGCCGCAGTCCACGGCGCGGCCCGCCGCGCCGGCCCCGCCCGCAGAGCCGGGGCTCCGGCAGACCGTCCCAGGGCTTCCGCATGCGCAGCCCTGGCGTGCGCCAGCACATCCGCCGCCCGCGCAGCCGCCCGCGCGGCGGGATGCCACCCCAGCAGGTGCCGCCACACGAGCGGGGCCCCGGCGAGGGGCCGGGTGACCACCCCCGGGGTCGCCGGGAAGGTGGCCCGGCACAGTCCCACCGCCCGCCCCACCTGCACCAGGTGCACGCACGAGGCGGTGTCGGTCTCGTAGACGCAGGCGGGCGTGAACCCGGCCCGCACACAGGCCGCGGCGAAACAGTCACCGAAGCACCCGTCGCCGGGAACGTCCGTCCACGCCTCGGCGGCGAGCTCGGCCAGGTCGATCTCCGTACGCGCGGCCAGGGCCAGCGGATGGTCCTCCGCGAGCATCACGTACACCGGGTCGCGCGCCACCTCCATCCAGGCCAGCCGCCCCGGCTCGGGCGGCGCGCTCTCCCCGCAGACCCCGACCAGCGCGAAGTCCAGGCGCCCGTCGGCGACGCCGCCCGCGACCTCCTTCTCCGACCAGGAGGTGTACGTGGTCACGGGCACGCCGGGTTCGTGATGGGCGAGCCGGTCCACGAGCCCGCCGAGCAGCGGCCCGTGCGTGCCGCCGAGCCGGTAGCCGTGCGCATCCTGCCGGGCGAAGCGCCTGGCGTCCTCCTGCAGCTCGCACACGGCGGGCAGCAGCACCCTGGCCCGCTCCAGCACCAGCTCCCCGAGCGCGGTGACCCGTACGCCCTCCCGGCCGCGCACGAACAGCGTGCCGCCCAGCACGCGCTCGATGCGTTTGAGCTGCGTACTGAGCGCGGGCTGCGCGAGGCCGAGCACGGTGGCGGCCCGCGTCAGGCTCCCGGCGTCGGCGACGGCCCTGACGATCTTGAGGTGCCTCAGCTCCAGATCCATACGACGAGCTTGGTCCAGACCTGTGGGCATGCGCTACGGGTCGGGCGCATCCAGAATCGTTAATGCTCGTTAGCCGCAAGGGGGACGCAATCCGAAGGACAGGAAAATGCACGCACTCGACGTCGACTGGGACCACCCCACCGACCCGCGCCCCGGCCCGCGGCTCGACCACGTACGCGCCTACGTGAGCACCGCCGGAGCCGACGGACACCTCTGGCACGGAGTCCGCACCCTCCTGCTGACGACGCTCGACCGCGCCAGCGGCCGTACCGTCCGCACCCCGCTGATCTACGGCGAGGACGAGGGCCGCCACATCGTCCTGGCCTCCGCCTACGGCGCCCCGGACCACCCGCACTGGTACCGGAACCTCACCTCCCACCCGGAGGTCCGCCTCCAGGTCGGCGCCGCCGCCTTCACGGCGCGGGCGCGCACCGCCACACCCCAGGAGCGGGAGGTGTACTGGGAGATGATGACGGCCCTGTGGCCCCCGTTCGAGGACGACCGCGCCGCGGCCCGGCCCCGCGAGATCCCCCTGGTGATCCTGGAGCGCGAGGCCTAGTAGGTGGGAGCGGCCACCGCGCTGTACGTGCGCCCGTCCGCGACGAAGTCGCCCAGCGGGACCATGCCGAAGCCGTCGACGTGCACCTTCCAGGAGGGCGCGTTCCCGGCCTCGATGAAGGCGACCACGGCTTCGGCGCGCTCCGAGGCCACCGCCACGGCCATGGTGAACAGCGCCCGGGCCACACCTCGCCCCCGGTAGGCGGCGTCCACCACGACCGGCCCGTAGAGCAGCCAGCGCGCCTCGGCCAGCGGGCGCCCCTGCCACTCCAGGGTTTCCTGCGCCTGGAGCAGGCCCGCGACCGGCGGCGACGGGTCGGCCAGGGTCGCGGGCTCCGCCAGTGCGAGCAGCCCGGCGATCCGGCCCTTGTCGTCCGCGACCAGCAGCTCCCGCGCACCGGCCATCGCCCGCAGCACGCCGACGCCGAAGCGGCCCTGTACGAAGCCCTGCTCCGCCCGCTGCCGTTCCGTGAGCGCGTCGTGGTGGTTGGCGGCGAAGAGCTCAGCCATGGCGGGCCCATCGGCCTCGGTGGCGTACCGGTACTCCATCACGCGATCGTGCCACGCCCGCGCGACCGGAGCCCGCCGCCGACACCAGGGCCTACGGGTGACACGAGGGCGGTGTTGAACGCGTTCAAACGCTCTGACAGTATGGCCTGCGGTGAACCTGCCGGAGCAGCGGGATGCGAATCCGTCTGCCCTCGCGACCGGTCACCGCGAGTGGGGAGGTGGGCTCGACATGGGCCTGCTCGTGATCGTCATCGCGCTTGCCGTAGTCCTCGCGGGTATCGCCGCGATCCTCGCGACGAGCGCGGTCCTCGGGTACGCGACCGTCGCGGCAAGCCGCAGGCTGCCGCTGGGCGCCAGGATCGCGCTGCTGGTGGCCCTCGCCGCGGGTTCGGCGGCCGTATGGGTGAGCGCCCTGGGCATCTGGGCCATCTGGCGGCCGGCCGCCCTGGCACTGCCGTTCCTCACGACGGTCGCCTCAGGAGCCGGCTTCCTCGCACGCGAAGCCCGCAAGCGGCACACGCCCCGCGTCCGGTACCCGGCCTGGCCGGCCCGGCACTGAGCCGGCTCACGCGTGGTCGCACACCGTCACTTCCACGTCCCGCGCGCACAGCCCGCTGGTGATCAGCGGGACGCCCCGGGGGCGGCGGCTCCGGCGCCCGGACGGCTCGCCCGGAGCCGAGCGGCTCGGCGGAAGCCCCCACGCCCGGAAGCCGACCGCCCGGGGCCTGCACCGAGGGCGGCAACTCCGGCAACCGCACGGCTCGACCGGGGTCGGGACCCAGGACGCCGCGCGGGAGGAGGGGATCCAGCCGACCGGAGTCGAACCCGACGACCCGAGCGCCGGAAAGCGGCAGCCGCGCACCCCGTGGCCAGTGACGCGTATGGGGGTTTCCCGTCAGTCTCATCGTCTCTCCGTGTCGGGCCGGTCCCTCAAGGGCGCTCCTTCGTCGCGTCGCTACGCGATGGCCTGACGGCCACCCTTGACCGACCGTCCCGCCCCGGAAATCCGAAGACTGCCGAGAAGCCCCCAAAAGAACGAGCCGGTCCAAGCTTTAAGGGACGGGGTAGTCAGAGACCCCCTGCCCGGACGGGGGCGGGGACGCCCGACAGACGGGGCCCATCCAGACCCGGACCCGGGTCGGGTGAGGCGCGTCCAATCGCTACGCGCTCCTGACGTCTCAGCGTCCGACGACCGTCCTGGGCTGGACATAGGCCGCCCACGACCTCGATCCGACACTCGACCTGCGTCCGACGACCGGCCTGGGCTGCTTATAAGCCGCCTCCGACCCCGGTCCCCCCATCGACGCGCATCCGACGACCGTCCGGAGCCGGGCACAAGCCGCCCACCACCCATGTGCTTCTCGCCGGCTGCGACCGACGGGCAGCTTGGGGCTGATGAGAGCCGTCGAGAGGGACTCACGGCTGACAGCTCCGGTATTCCGTCGTAGAACCGGGTCAGCGAGACCACGACACCACAAACCCACCCCCAAACAGGGGTAATTGGGGCAAACTGGCGGCCTTCTGGGCCACCCATGTGCGCTGACCTGCATCCACGACGAAATAGCCGCAGTCCCACGTCTTTTCACCCCGGACGACGGCCAGACGCAGTCAAAGAGGACCCCCAATGCGCCTGGGCGGGCGCGCCGACCGTCGACCGCCGCCAAAAGGGAGCCCCAAGGGGCGTGGGCGGCTCATGACCAGCCACAGACGGTCGTCGGACGCCGTCATCGAGAGACCCGTGAGTGGTGGGCGGCCTATGTCCAACCCAAGACGGCCGTCGGACGCTGAGACCGAGGAGTCAGTGGGGATGGTGGGCGGCCTATGTCCAACCCAGGACGGTCGTCGGACGCTGAGACGTCAGGAGCGTATAGCGATTTGGGGCGCTTCCCCCGGTCCGGGTCTCGGTGTGGATGGGCCCCGTCTGTCGGGCGTGCCCACCCGGGACCGGGCAGGGGGTCTCTGGCCGCCCCGTCCTGATCCTTGAGTGCCCGGCTCGTTCTTTTGGGGGCTTCTCGGCAGTCTTCGGATTTCCGGGGCGGGACGGTCGGTCAAGGGTGGCCGCAAGGCCATCGCGAAGCGACGCGAGGAACGAGCGCCCTTGAGGGACCGGCCCGACACGGAGAGACGATGAGACTGACGGGAAACCCCCATACACATCACTGACTACCGAATGAGCAGCTCCCGCTTTCCGCAGCCACCGCTCCAGGACCCGACCCCGGCCGCCACACTCCCGTACGCCGAAACGCCGCCCGACACCCGACCCCGACCGCCCAGCCCCCGCGCACCGCAGCCACCGCCGCGCCCCCGGCACCCGGCCGAGCGGCTCCCGCGCGCCGCAGCCGCCGCCCCAGGTCCCGGCCCCGGCCGCCCCAGCCCCCGCACACCGCAGCCACCGCCGCACCTCCTGGCACCCGGCCGAGCGGATCCCGCCGCCCGGAGTCGCCGCCACCGGTCCCGACCCCGGCCGCCCCGGACCCCGCCTGTCGGCCCCCGCCCTACGTCCCGACCCCGACCGCCCAGCCCCCGCACACCGCAGCCACCGCCCCAGGCCGCGGTCCCCGCCGCACAGCCTCCGCGCGCCGGAGCTGCCGTCCCTTCCTCAGAGGTATTCGCGGGCGAACTCCACCGCCCATTCCACCGCCGCCAGGGGGACGCCGTCCGTGTGGGGGTCGAGGGTGAGGCGGGCCGTCTCCCAGCCCTGGCCGTGCTCGCGGGAGATCGCGAAGCGCGCTTCCTCCAGGACCCCTTCCGGCCTGACCAGGAACTCGATCGCCCGGTCGTCGCCATCCGTACCGACCGTGGCGATCTCCATGTCACCGACTGCGAAAACCACTGCCCCGCGCTCCTCAGTTGCTGCTGTTCACGTAGGCGAGCAGGAGGAAAGCGATACAGATCGCCCCCGCCGCCATGACGGCGCCCGCCGCAGCGACGACGACCGCGCCGGCCCGTTCGGTTCCCCGGCGGTGGTCCGCCGGCTTCCACTCGCCCTGGTTCATGCGCCCAGCCTGCACCGCGGCACCGGCGGCGGCATGAGTGCGCGTACTCAGCCGGGGTACTCACGCCCGGGGCGCTGATGCCGGTACTCGTGCGGCCTACGCGGCCGCCCCGATCTCTCCGGCCACCTGGGGTGACGAGCGCAACACCATGCGCTCGCGCGGGCCCGCGCCGCACACATTCCGCAGGTCGGACACGTGGCGCGGCCCCGGATTCCAAGGGGGGATCACTCCCCCACCCACCCATTGCCCGAAGTGGGACAAACCACCCCTCGGGTTTCTCTTCGAAAACACACGTCAAGCCCGCACCCGGGCCCGTAAGCTCCCGTCATGCAGGTGATCCAGTCAACCAAACTCGCCAATGTCTGTTACGAGATCCGCGGCCCCGTGCTCGAAGAGGCGATGCGGCTCGAAGCAGCAGGTCATCGCATCCTCAAGCTCAACACGGGCAACCCCGCGGCCTTCGGCTTCGACTGCCCTCCGGAGATCCTTGAGGACATGCTCCGCAACCTGGGTACCGCCCACGGTTACGGTGACGCGAAGGGGCTGCTCTCCGCGCGCCGCGCGGTCATGCAGCACTACCAGACCAAGGGCATCGACCTGGACGTCGAGGACATCTACCTCGGCAACGGCGTCTCCGAGCTGATCCAGATGTCGATGCAGGCGCTGCTCGACGACGGCGACGAGGTCCTGGTCCCCGCGCCGGACTACCCGCTGTGGACCGCCTCCGTGTCCCTCGCCGGCGGCACGGCCGTGCACTACCGCTGCGACGAGCAGGCCGACTGGATGCCCGACCTCGCCGACATCGAGCGCAAGGTCACCGATCGCACCAAGGCGATCGTCATCATCAACCCGAACAACCCGACCGGTGCCGTCTACGACGAAGAGATGCTCCGCGGCCTGACGGACATCGCGCGCCGCCACAACCTGGTCGTCTGCTCGGACGAGATCTACGACCGGATCCTCTACGACGGCGCCGTGCACCACAACACCGCCGCCATCGCCCCCGACCTGCTGACGCTGACCTTCAACGGGCTCTCGAAGAACTACCGCGTCGCCGGCTACCGGGCCGGCTGGATGGCCGTCTGCGGCCCCAAGAAGCACGCCACCTGCTACATCGAGGGCCTCACGATTCTGGCCAACATGCGCCTGTGCGCGAACATGCCCTCGCAGCACGCCGTGGCCACCGCGCTCGGCGGCCGGCAGTCGATCGAGGACCTGGTCCTGCCGGGCGGGCGGATCCTGGAGCAGCGCAACGTCGCGTACGACCTGCTCACCCAGATCCCGGGCGTCACCTGCGTGAAGCCGAAGGGCGCGCTGTACGCCTTCCCGCGGCTGGACCCGTCGGTCTACAAGATCAAGGACGACCGGCAGATGGTCCTGGACCTGCTGCGGGCCGAGAAGATCATGGTGGTGCACGGTACGGGCTTCAACTGGCCCGAGCCCGACCACTTCCGGATCGTGACCCTGCCGAACGCCAAGGACCTGGCCGACGCGGTGACCCGGATCGGGAACTTCCTGGACGGCTACAGCCAGCTGTAGCGGTGCGGTGCACGGTGCGTCTCGCCGGCGTCCGGCTGGCGAGATCCGTACCCTAGAACAGGATTCAGCACAATCTTAGAACCGATCCAATGTAGGGTGGGTCTCCTGACCACGCAGGAGGCCTACCTCATGTACGAGCCGAGCCGCACGAAGCCGGTCGTCCACCGTACGGGCGCCACTCCGGCCGACTACCCGCACAGCAGCCGCGGTGAAGCGCTGGACATCCAGCTCGCCGGACACCTCGCGGCGCTTCTCGCCGTGACCGACGAGCTCGGGCTCGGGCTCGACGAGGGTGCCGCCGAGATCGCCGCCCAGGTCGCACGCCTGCGCGGGGCCCAGCCCGCCCGTGCGCCGCACCGCTCCGCCGAGGAGTCCGCCGCGCTCCACCAGCGGGCGTACGACCTCGCCGCCCGTTCGCTGCTCGTCGCCGCGTCCCGCGCCGACACCACCGTCGCGATCCTCGCCGCCCAGCGCATGGACGCGCACGCCGCCGCCCTGGAGTCCTCGGACCTGGCCGGCGCCCTCTAGACGGCCCCGGTCCGGGGCCGCGGAGGCTCCGGACCGGGCGCCACGTTCCTTGCGCGAGGGCTGCGGCAGGGGCGGAAATTGGACAGATTCCGGTGCTCCGAACACGATGAGGGCTGAAAGATCGCGGCAGCACGGGGGAGGCCGCTCCACATGGCATATCTCCTCCACTCCGCTTCGTCCCCGTTCGAGCATTTCTGGAGAGATCCGCCCATGAGCTTCGGCGACCCGAACAACCCTTACGGCCAGCAGCCCCCGCAGGGCCAGCCCGGCCACCCGCAGCAGGCCCCGCAGGGTGTGCCCCCGCAGTACGGCTACCCGCAGCAGCCGCCGCAGGGCGCCGCCCCGCAGTACGGCTACCCGCAGCAGACGCCTCCGCCGCCGTACGGTGCGTACCCGCAGCCGGGGCTGCACGCGCCGGGCATGCCGGGCTCCGGGATGCCGCCGCTGGCCCACTGGGGTCTGCGCGTGGGCTCGTACCTGCTCGACGTGCTGATCATCGCGGGGCCGATGTACGCGGTGCTGGGCATCGGCGCGGCGGTCTCCGGGGACGAGACGGGCGACACGATCGCCGGCATCTTCAGCCTGCTCGGCATGCTGTACGCCATCGGCATGGCCTTCTTCCAGCTGTACAAGGAGGGCACGACCGGCCAGTCGTTCGGCAAGAAGATCGTCGGCACCAGCGTGCACCGCGAGGTCGACGGCGCCACGATCGGCTTCGGCATGGCGTTCGTCCGCAAGCTGGCGCACATCCTGGACGGCATCCCCTGCTACATCGGCTACCTGTGGCCGCTGTGGGACGAGAAGAAGCAGACCTTCTCCGACAAGGTGTGCGGCACCGTCGTCGTCAAGGTGAACAAGGCCGGCTGATCGCCGCACGGTGAGGACCGGTGGCGCATCCCTGCGTGCTGACGCGGGGCGCCCGCGAGGCACCCGTCAGGTCGTCCGCGCGAACTCCGCGCCGGCGACCCCGCACCAGGGCACCGTCGCCACCGGCCACACCGGGCCGACCACTTCGCCGTACTCGGTCGCGCCCGGTGCCACGCCCGGGATCTTCACCAGCGCCTGGGCGGCCCGCCTCCGCGGGTCCGCTTCGGCGCGGTCGCGGAACTCCACCGTGACGACGTACGCGCCGGGGCCCTCGGGCCGCCCCGTCGCCTCCACCGCCGCCACCACCCGGCGGCTGGCCGGATCGATTCGGCACCCGGTGACCCGTACGTCCTCCACCGCCGCCCGCGGTGGCGCCTGCGGCGGATCGCCGCCGCTCGCCCACACGTACAGACCCAGCGGGGCGAACACCAGCAGCCCGGCCACCGTCACCAGGCCGACCAGCCAGCCCTGCCATTTCAACGTGCTCACAGCCATGTCCTGATCCTCCCGGGCCGCCGCCCCGCCCACCAGCACCCGAGGGCCCACACAGCATTTCGAAGTGGGACCGCCTGGACACCTGACGTTCATTCGACCTGGCGCGGAATGTGGGTTTCCGCGAGCACGCTGCACCCGTGAGACGCATCCTAGGAATCGTCCTGGGCCTCCTCCTGATCGGCGGCGTGCTCTACGTCGTCGCCTTCCAGGGGCAGGATCACCCAGAAACCACGGCAACGAAGACCGTGCGTGGCGTCATCGGCTCGGAGAAGGCCGAATTCTTCCGCGACCCTGACGTCGTCAAGGCCCTTGCCGCCAAGGGCTACACCGTGAAGACGGAGACCTCGG
This sequence comes from Streptomyces spororaveus, assembly GCF_016755875.1. Classification (NCBI taxonomy): domain Bacteria; kingdom Bacillati; phylum Actinomycetota; class Actinomycetes; order Kitasatosporales; family Streptomycetaceae; genus Streptomyces; species Streptomyces spororaveus. The sequence goes on from NZ_BNED01000005.1 coordinate 3,408,715, forward strand.
GCTCCTGGGCGATGGACCAACTCGCCCTCAAGGAGTTCGACTTCGCCTTCCCCAGCAGCAGTGAACCGGCCAAGGAGGTCGCGGCCGCCGCCGGGCTCAAGGGAGCCCAGGAGACCAAGCCGTTCTTCTCGCCCCTCGTCGTCATCGCCCGCCCGGGCGCCGCCCGGGTGCTGGCCGACAACGGCCTCGCCCGGATGACCGGCACGAGCTCGGGGACCCTGCTCATGGGTCCCTTCCTGAAGGCCGCCGGCGAGGACCGCACCTGGCAGCAACTGCCCGGCTCAGCGGCCCATGCCGAGCTGACCGGCACGGTGTTCGTCAAGACCACCGACCCGGCCTCCTCCAACTCGGGCGCCCTCTTCCTCGCCGCCACGTCCAATGTCGCGAACGGCGGCACCGTGGTCGCCGACGACGCCGGCATCGCCCGCACCGCGCCCCTGATGCGCAAGCTGATCTCCGTCCAGGGCGCGCTGGAGCCCAGCACCGACGACCCCTTCCGGGCCTTCATCAGCGGCAGCGGCGAACCGCTGATCCTGGTGTACGAGTCCCAGGTGGCCTCGATGCTGCTGCAGAGGCAGGATCCGGGCGACATGGTCGTGCTCTACCCGGACACCACCGTCAACTCGGCCCACACCTTCGTGCCGCTGACCGAGCGGGCGAAGGAGCTGGGCACCCTCCTCGCCACCGATCCGAAGCTGCGCGAACTGGCCGTGCTCCGCGGGTTCCGCCCGCAGGAGGGCGTGGCCGAGTTCGCCGCCGCGACCGCACCGCACACCGCCTACCTCAACACGGGGCTGACCGGCATCCGCCAGGTCGGCACACCCACCGTCAAGATCCTGATGGCGCTGGCCCAGCGCGCCAAGGGCCAGGGGGACACGCCATGACACTGACACCGCCCGAGGACACGTCCTTCCGGCTGAGCCCTCCGGAGCCCGTCGCCCCGGTACGCAAGGAGCAGGCCGCCGGGCTGGTCCCGCTGGAGGACGGGGTCCGCGAGGAGATGGCCCGCCGGGCCGGGGAGTACGTCGGCTCGCTCGCCGCGATCGACGCCCACTCCCCGGAGTTCGCGCAGCGCATCGGGGAGATAGCCGGCCTCGGCTCGGCCGACATCCGCAGCGCCGCGCAGCAGTCCAACCGGATGCTGGAGCGGGCCGTGCGCTCGCTGGGCCCGGACGGCGGCGGCGACGCCCAGGCCCGGGTCGCCGGCTCGCTGGTGGAACTGCGGCGCACGGTCGAGGACCTCGACCCGCGGGACTCGCCCGCCAAGGGGGCGCGCAGGCTGCTCGCGAAGCTGCCGGGCGGCAACCGGTTCCGCGACCACGTGGCGAAGTACGCCTCCTCGCAGGCCACGCTCAACAGGATCGTGGGCTCGCTGCGCAGCGGCCAGGACGAACTGCGCCGCGACAACGCGGCCCTGCACACGGAGCGCTCGCGCCTGTGGGAGACCATGGGCAGGCTCCAGGAGTTCGCGGTCCTGACCGAGGCCCTGGACGGCGCCGTCGAGCAGCGGGTCGCCGAGGCGGAGCACACCGATCCGGGTGCGGCCGACACGATGCGGGCGGACGTGCTCTTCCCGGTCCGGCAGAAGCACCAGGACCTGCTGACGCAGCTGGCCGTGTGCGCGCAGGGCTACCTGGCGATGGACGTGGTGCGGCGCAACAACGACGAGCTGATCAAGGGCGTCGACCGGGCCGCGACCACCACCGTGTCCGCGCTGCGGATCGCCGTGATGCTGGCCTCGGCCCTCGACAGCCAGCGCAGGGTGGTCGAGCAGGTCAACGCCCTGAAGGGGACCACCGAGGAGCTGATCCGGGGCAACGCGGAGATGCTGTCCACGCAGAGCGGTGAGATCCAGCGGATCGCGGCCGATCCGGCGGTGGGTGCGGAGACCCTGCGTACCGCCTTCGCCCAGATCTACCGGACGCTGGACGCGATCGACACGTTCAAGGTGCAGGCGGCGGAGAACATGGCGGCGACGGTGGAGTCGCTGGCCGGGGAGCTGCAGACCGCCTCGGCGTACCTGGCCCGTACCCGAACCGCCGGTGCGCTCGACGGGGGTGCGCTGTGAGGGCGGCCGGGCGGGGCCGGACGGGCTTCGCGTTCGCGCTCGTCCTCGCCGTGTTCACGGCGGCGACGGCCTGCACCTCCGAGGGTGCGGCCGGGCCGGTGGAGACGGCCTACAAGGAGGGCACCCTGCGGGTGCTGGCCTCCAGTGAGCTCAGCGACATGGAGCCCGTGCTGAAGGCCGCGAAGGCCGCCACCGGGGTCACCGTGAAGCTCACCTGGTCCGGGACGCTGGACGCGGCCGAGCAGGTCGCCTCGGGCGCGGCGGACGGCAAGTACGACGCGATCTGGCTCTCTTCCAACGACTACCTGCGGCTGCGGCCGGAGGCCGCCGGGAAGCTCTCCAGCGAGACCCCGGTGATGTCCTCGCCGGTCGCGCTCGGGGTGCGGCCGGAGGCGCTGGCCCGGCTCGGCTGGAAGCCCGGGGAGGTCACCTGGCCGGCGGTGCACGAGGCCGTGGCCGCCGGGAAGCTGACGTACGGGATGACGGATCCGGTGCGCTCCAACTCCGGTTTCTCGGCGCTGGTGTCGGTGGCCTCGGGGCTGTCGGGCGCGCAGGCGGCGCTGAGCGACGCGGACGTGAAGGCGGCCGCGCCGCGGCTGAAGGAGTTCTTCGCCGGGCAGAAGCTGACCTCGGGCTCCTCGGGCTGGCTCGCCACCGCCTACGCCAAGCGCGGGGACGTGGACGCTCTGGTGAACTACGAGTCGGTGCTGCTGTCCATGAACCGGGACGCCCAGGGGGCCGGGGCCCCGCTGACGGTGATCCGGCCGCGCGACGGTGTGGTCACCGCGCACTATCCGCTGACCCTGCTGACCTCGGCCCCGGCCGGAGCACGTGACTCGGGGCGGGCGCTGGCGGAGTATCTGCGGGGCCCGGAGGCACAGAAGGCGATCACCGGGCAGACCTTCCGCCGCCCGGTCGCGGCCGGGGTGGCGCCGGCCGCCGGGCTGGACGCGGAGAAGCGCCGCGAGCTGCCCTTCCCGGGCTCGCGTTCGGTGGCCGACGGGCTGCTGGCCAGTTACGAGAACGAGCTGCGCCGGCCCTCGCGGACGGTGTACGTGCTGGACACCTCGGGTTCGATGAGCGAGGAGGACCGGATCGGGCGGCTGAAGTCGGCGCTCACCGATCTGACGGGCTCGGGGAGTTCGGGCACCGGGCAGCGGTTCCGGGACCGTGAGGAGGTGACGCTGCTGCCCTTCGGGTCGAAGGTGAAGAAGGTGCGGACGCATGTCGTCGAGGCCGGCAATCCGGGTCCGGCCCTGGACGCGATCCGGGGGGACGTGAAGTCGCTGGAGCCGGACGGGGGTACGGCGGTGTACGGCAGCCTGGAGGCGGCGTACCGGCATCTCGGCAAGGGGGGCGCGGACGCGTTCACCTCGATCGTGCTGATGACGGACGGCGAGAACACGGAGGGCGTCGGGGCGGGGCACTTCGACTCCTTCTACGCCGCCCTGCCGGCGGCGCAGAAGCAGACGCCCGTGTTCGCGGTGCTGTTCGGCGACTCGGACCGCAAGGAGCTCACCCACATCACCGAACTGACCGGCGGGCGGCTCTTCGACGCCACCGGCGGGAACAGTTCGCTGGCCGGAGCCTTCGAGGAGATCCGTGGCTACCAATAGGTCCCGCCGGATGCTCGGTTACCTGGAGTCGGGGAAGAACCTGACGGGTTCCGCCTGCGGTGTGGCCGGGGTGGGCCTCACCCTCGCCGGGGCGGCCGGCGCGTACTGGCCGGTGGTGGTCGCCGGTCTGTACGGGGCGGGCGCGCTGATCGCCCCGCCGGAGCGGGTGGCGCCGCCGCCCTTCGACCCGAGCGAGGAGGTCGGCGCGCTGCGGGCCGACTTCGCGCGGCTGCGGGAGTACCTGGGCGAGGTGGAGCTGCCTGCGGCGGCGGAGGGCCGGTGGGCCGGGCTGCTGGAGCTGTACGGGGCGCTGCTGGAGCCGATTTGGGTGGCGGAGGTCCTGGCCACCGAGCCGGAGGCGGTGCACGCGCTGTCCCGGGCGGTCCGGCGGGACGTTCCGGAGTGCGTGGACACGTACAACCGGACGCGCTGGTGGAACCGCCTCACTCCGGGCGGGGAGTCGCCGGAGCGCCATCTGGAGCGTCAGCTGGACCTGTTGTACGAGGAGGCGGAAAGCGTGACGGCGGACCTCCGCGAAGCAGAGGCCCGCCGTCAGCAGACGCACACGGCCTATCTGGAGGAGCGCGGACGCTCTTCCTGACAGGCCGGTGCTGCGGTGGGCGCCGCTTGGTCGGGGGCTCCCACAGCGGTGGGCGCCGCTTGGTCGGGGGCTCCCACGTTCATTGGCCCTTCTTCAGGGCGTGTCCTGGCTCAGCCCAGGCGCTCCACGAGGGCGTGGTACTGGTCCCACAGCTCCTTGGGAGTGTGGTCGCCGTAGGTGTTGAGGTGCTCGGGGACCAGGGCGGCCTCCTCGCGCCACACCTCCTTGTCGACGGTGAGGAGGAAGTCGAGGTCCTCGGCCGGGAGGTCGAGGCCGTCGAGGTCGAGGGACTCCTTGGTCGGCAGGACGCCGATGGGGGTCTCGACGCCTTCGGCGGTGCCGTCGAGGCGGCCGACGATCCACTTCAGGACGCGGCTGTTCTCACCGAAGCCGGGCCACACGAACTTGCCCGCGTCGTTCTTGCGGAACCAGTTGACGTAGTAGATCTTCGGGAGCTTGGTCTGGTCCTTGTCGGCGCCGACCTTCACCCAGTGGCCCATGTAGTCGCCCATGTTGTAGCCGCAGAACGGCAGCATGGCGAAGGGGTCGCGGCGCAGTTCGCCGACCTTGCCCTCGGCGGCGGCGGTCTTCTCGGAGGCGATGTTCGAGCCGATGAAGACGCCGTGGTTCCAGTCGAAGGACTCGGTGACCAGCGGCACGGCGGAGGCGCGGCGGCCGCCGAAGAGGATCGCGGAGATCGGGACGCCCTTGGGGTCCTCCCACTCGGGGGCGATCGTCGGGCACTGGGAGGCCGGGACGGCGAAGCGGGCGTTGGGGTGGGCGGCCGGGGTCTCCGAGGCCGGAGTCCAGTCGTTGCCCTTCCAGTCGATGAGGTGCGCGGGCGCCTCTTCGGTCATGCCCTCCCACCACACGTCGCCGTCGTCAGTGAGCGCGACGTTGGTGAAGACGGTGTTCGCGTACATGGTCTTCATGGCGTTGGCGTTGGTGTGCTCGCCGGTGCCGGGGGCGACGCCGAAGAAGCCGGCCTCGGGGTTGATCGCGTAGAGGCGACCGTCCTCGCCGAAGCGCATCCAGGCGATGTCGTCGCCGATGGTCTCGACGGTCCAGCCGGAGATCGTGGGCTCCAGCATGGCCAGGTTGGTCTTGCCGCACGCGGACGGGAAGGCGGCCGCGACGTACTTGGTCTCGCCCTCGCCGGCCGGCGGGGTGAGCTTGAGGATCAGCATGTGCTCGGCGAGCCAGCCCTCGTCGCGGGCCATGACGGACGCGATGCGCAGGGCGTAGCACTTCTTGCCGAGGAGGGCGTTGCCGCCGTAGCCGGATCCGTAGGACCAGATCTCGCGGGTCTCCGGGAAGTGCGAGATGTACTTGGTGGTGTTGCAGGGCCACGGCACGTCGGCCTGGCCCTCGGCGAGCGGAGCGCCGAGGGTGTGGACGGCCTTGACGAAGAACCCGTCGGTGCCGAGCTCGTCGAGGACGGCCTTGCCCATGCGGGTCATGGTGCGCATGGCGACCGCGACGTAGGCGGAGTCGGTGATCTCGACGCCGATCGCGGAGAGCTCGGAGCCGAGGGGGCCCATGCAGAAGGGGACGACGTACATCGTCCGGCCCTTCATGGAGCCGCGGAAGATGCCCTTCTCGCCGGAGAACATCTCCTTCATCTCGGAAGGAGCCTTCCAGTGGTTCGTCGGGCCCGCGTCCTCCTCCTTCTCGGAGCAGATGAAGGTCCGGTCCTCGACGCGCGCGACGTCGGACGGGTCGGAGGCGGCGTAGTACGAGTTCGGGCGCTTCGTCTCGTCGAGCTTCTTGAACGTTCCCTTGGCGACGAGCTCCTCGCACAGGCGCTCGTACTCGGCCTCGGAGCCGTCGCACCAGACGACGCGGTCCGGCTGGGTGAGGGCTGCGATCTCGTCCACCCAGGAGATCAGCTCCTGGTGGTTCGTCGGGATGGAAGTGGGAGCCGCGTTGTCGCGCGCCACGATTGCTCCTTGTTGAGGGGTGTGTTTGGTGTTTGCCCCGTGGGGGCTGCGACCCGGACGCTTCGCGCTCCGCTCATCCGGTGCCGACCGCACTCATCTGATCATCCGGTGGATGTGCGCATATGTCCAGAGGGCCTCTCACGTGAGCATTGCCACGTCCGTCAATCTTCCGTAAAGACGACTGACGGAAACCTACGGACCCGTAGGTAGCATGGCGCTCATGACTTCTGACCCCGCCGCCGTCCCGGCCGCCGAGGCCACACCGGTAGTCGAGGCCCTGGAGGCTGCCGAGACCGCCCTGGAGGAGAAGCCGCTGCTGCGCGGCTGGCTGCACCTCGGGATGTTCCCCGCCGTGGTCGTCGCCGGCCTGGTGCTGATGGCCTTCACCGACTCGACCCGGGCGCGGGTCGCCTGCGGGGTGTACATCCTCACGGCCTGCCTGCTCTTCGGCGTCAGCGCGGTCTACCACCGCGGTACCTGGGGACCGCGCGGCGAGGCCATCCTGCGGCGGCTCGACCACGCCAACATCTTCCTGATCATCGCGGGCACCTACACCCCGCTGACCGTCCTGCTGCTGCCGCCCTCCACCGGGCGGACCCTGCTGTGGGCGGTGTGGATCGCGGCCGCCGCCGGCATCGCCTTCCGGGTCTTCTGGGTCGGCGCCCCGCGCTGGCTCTACACCCCCTGCTACATCGCCATGGGCTGGGCGGCGGTCTTCTTCCTGCCCGACTTCATGCGCACCGGCGGGATCGCCGTGCTGGTCCTGGTGATCGTCGGCGGCCTCCTCTACAGCGTGGGAGGGGTCATCTACGGCATGAAGCGCCCCAACCCCTCACCCCGCTTCTTCGGCTTCCACGAGGTCTTCCACTCGCTGACCCTCGCGGCGTTCGTCGCCCACTACGTCGGCATCTCGCTCGCCGCGTACCAGCACTGACCCGGCCCGACCCGGCGCCGGCCCGGCGACCGACCCGGACCCCGCCGCCCTTCAAGGGCGGCGGGGTCCGGGTCCGCCACGGGCTCCGGCCTCAGCAGGCGTAGCCGTCGCGGTCGGGGTCCAGGCGCAGCGGATCGCTGCCGTTGACCTTGAGGCGCCGGGGGTACTTGTGGGCGGCGAGCCACTCGCAGCGGGCCTGCGCCGTCGCCTTCACCTCGGCCGGGAAGCGGGTCGGCACGCACACGTTGACCGTGCCGTAGTGCCGGTCGCAGCCGGCGACGCCGGACGCGACCGGGACGGAGTCCCGCTCGGCCGGGTTGGCCTTGGCGGGCCCCAGCTTGTCGGCGAAGGTGTGCTCGTGCGCGGAGGGCCGCTCCTGGGTGGCCGCCAGCGCGGACGGGCCGCCCAGGTGCACCCAGGTGGCGATCGACGGGATGCCGTTCGCGTCGACCGCGAAGAGCATGTACCAGCCGGGCGGTGCCAGGTTGGGGTTGCTGGTGACGTTCAGGTCGATGTTGTTCCCGTCGACGGTCATGGGCAGGTCCACGAACCGCTGGTTCGGGTCCGAGGAGTGGGTGACCGCTGCCGGACGGATCAGCTCCGCCTTGGCGACCGGCCGGTTGACGGTGATCCGCTGCGTGTCCCCGTACACCCACTGCGTGTCGATCACCGAGGTGATCTGCGGGCGGGCGCCCTTGAAGAGGTAGGGCGGGGTGTAGATCGACACGTTGTGGTTGTACGTCCCGTTGCCCGGGTTGTCGCCGACCGACATGACACGGCCGTCCGGCATCAGGAACGACGCCGAGTGGTACGTCCGCGGGATCGGGTCGGTGGCGAGACCCGCCTGGTAGGTGTTGGTCGTCGGGTCGAAGAAGGAGGCCTCGAAGACCGGGTCGGCCCGGTCGTGCAGTCCGCCGCCCGTCTCCAGCACCTTCCCGTCCGGCAGCAGCACCGCCGAGACGAACATCTTGCCCTCGGCTCCGGTCTGCGGCCGCTTGCCCTGCCCCTGGTCGACCAGCCCCTGCGGGATCGGCGGGCCTGCCGTGTATCCGGGGCTGGGCTGCTTGAGGTCGATGATGTCGGTGAGCCGGTTGGCCGCCGGATTGCGCTCGTTGTTGCCGCCGCCGATGGTCAGCACCCGCTGGTCCTGGGCCGGGGGCAGCAGCACGCTCGCCGACTCGTCCCGCTCGTCCTTGTTCCGCAGGCCCGGCACGTCGGTGACGGTGTTGGCGTCGTAGTCGTAGATCGAGGCACCGGTACCCGGGGTGCCGTTGCCGAAGGTGTGGCTGCCCGAGTAGAAGAGCCGGCCGTCCTGCATCAGGATCATGGACGGGTACAGGCCCCAGTACGACCAGGTCTGGTTGACCTCGTTCATCGGCAGCCACTTGTTCTGCGCCGCCGAGAACTTCTCCGCGGTCACATTGCCCGTCGAGTCCTCCTTCAGGCCGCCGAAGGAGATCACGTCACCGTTGCCGAGGATCGTCGCCGACGGGTACCAGTGCCCGCCGTTCATGTCGTTGGTCCTGGTGTACTTCTCGGTCGCCGGGTCGAAGGTGTAGGAGTCCTTCAGGCCCTGGTAGCCGATCTTCCCGTCGGCGGACGGATAGCCCTTGTTGCCGCTCATCACGAGCACCCGGCCGTCCGCCAGCTGCACATGGCCCGCGCAGAACATGTCGACCGGGGTCGGGATCGTCTTGAAGGACCCGTTCGCCGGGTCGTAGACGGCGGAGGTGAAGGTACCCGCGTTGAACTGGGCGATGTCGTTGCCCGAGCCCGCGATCAGCAGCACCTTGCCGTTCTTCAGCACGACCGCGTGCATCGAACGCACCGGGTTCTGCGCGGGGATCACCTGCCACCTGCCCTTGGCGCACTCCTCCGCGGTCCCCGAACACGACGGCTGCGGCGGGACGGCGGCCACCTCCTGAAGCGCGTAGTCGTCGGTGGTGAGCGTGCCCACCCCGTAGACCGACAGACCCCACGCGATCTTGTCGGTGCCCGGCGGAACGGGCGGCGTACGGACCTCCGTGCGCGCCCAGGCCGCGCTGACGGGCGGATTCTGCAGGTCGGTCCAGTACTGCCAGCCGGCCGTCGTGTCACGGCGGAACACGGTCACCGACACGTCCGGGGTGGTCGACTTGTACCAGGCGGACAGGTCGTACTGCCTGCCCGGCGTGACGGTCGGGGCGCAGGTGCTGTTCTCGGTGACCAGGGCCTTGCGGTCGCCGTCCACGCGGCGGGTGAGCGAGACCTTCATCGCCTTGGTGCCGCCGTGGGCGTCGGCGACGGTGGAGAAGGTGAAGTCGTTGTTTCCCCAGCCGGACCTGGACCAGCAGGACGGCATGTCGGAGCCGGGGGCTCCGGCGGTCTCGAAACCGGGATTGGAGAGCAGATTGGGCGGACCGGCCGTGGCCTGCTGCGGTGCGGTGAGCAGCAGGCTCGCGGTCATCGCCCCGACGGCGAGCAGGGCGGCCCGCCGCCCGGCCTTCCGCCGGATCGTCAGACGCATGGAAAGGTTCCCTTCTGTGCGGCTCAACTCCTGGTGTGGCGCGGCAGATAGACGAGGGCCTCGGTGGCCGCGAACCGCAGGACGAAGGTGGTCACCAGCGCCAGCGCGGTGGCCGGAAGCACCTCGATCCCGAACCGCGCGACGAACAGGGCGATCAGCGGGATGCGCAGCAGCAGATCGGCGTTGGCGAGCAGCGCGAAACGCCCGACCCGGTCCGCCCAGTGGCGGTGGCGGCGCCGGTCGCGGAAGAGCAGGGTCTCGATGAGCAGGAAGTTCCACAGGACCCCCGCCTGGTTGGCGACGATCTCGGCCGGCAGGTAGTGCATTCCGGCGTGGGTGAGCAGCCAGAGCGCGGCCAGGTTCGGGACGAAGCCGGAGAGCCCGATCAGCCCGAAGCCGATCATGCGGGCCAGCGGGGCGGCCGAGCGCAGCGAGGCGAGATGGGCGAGGAAGCGCATGCCCTCGCGGGCGGTGGACTTCGACTCCCCCGCGTAGCGGTCCTGGAAGACGAACGGCACCTCGGCCACCGTGCCGGGGCGGCAGCGCACCACCAGCTCCAGCAGGATCTTGTAGCCCAGGGGCTTCAGGGCTTCGGCGGTGACGACGGAGCGCCGCATCGCGAAGAAGCCGCTCATCGGGTCGCTGATCCCGCGCAGCGCGCGCGGGAAGAGCCCCTTGGTCAGCCAGGTCGCGGCGCGGGAGACGGCGATGCGGTAGCTCCCGGCGAGCCCGGCCCGGCTGCCGCCGCTGATGTAGCGGGAGGCGACGACGAGGTCGGCGCCGGTGCGCAGGCCCTCGCCGACGAGTTCGGGGACCAGGTGGGGCGGGTGCTGCAGGTCGGCGTCCATGACGACGATCCAGTCGGTGTCCGCGCGCTTGACCCCTTCGACGACCGCGCCGCCGAGCCCGCCGTCGGCCGTCTCCCGGTGCAGGACCGACACCGGGAAGGGGTGGTCGGCGGCGGCCTTCTCGATGACGGCGGGGGTGTCGTCCGTGGAGTCGTCCACGAACAGCACCTCGCAGGGCAGGTGGTCGGGGAGCGCGGCGGCGAGCCGGCGCAGCAACTCGGCGATGTTCCCGGCCTCGTTGAACGTCGGGATGACGAGGGTGACGCTGCCGGTCAAGACCTGCGGAGCAGTGAGCTCCGCATCGGCCGGGGCATCGAGGGACCTCAGGTCCTCGCTCATGGCGGCTCAGCTCCCACTCGTACGGCCGGCACCGCCGGCGCGGTCGGTGCGGTCGGTGCGGTCGGTGCGGTCGGTGCGGTCGGTGCGCCGGATCTCGATGCGGTCCTCGCCCGACCCGAAGACCGCCACCACCGCCGAATGCTCCAGTGCCGCCTTCACGTTGGGCAGGTTCACCGCGTCACGGCGCACGGTGGGCGAGGAGACCACGTAGTCGATGTCCTGCCAGCCCCGCGGCAGGGTCCTGGTGACCGCCGGGTCGAGGTCCGCCTTGTAGAACCAGATCGCTCCGAGGCCCGGCTCGAAGCCCTGGTGCACCGCGTCCAGCCAGAGCGCGTCGTCCAGCAGCACCCGGGTGTTCGCCGGATCGGCGACCTCGCTGCCGAGCCAGGCGGCGGCCTGCCGGTACGGGGCGTTCGCGTCCACCGTGAGCGCGGTGCGGTTGCCGTCGTACCAGCGCGGCAGCACGTACACCGCGGCCGACACCGCGAGTACGGCAATCAGCGCCCGGCGCGCCCACACCCGCGGCCGGGGCTCGCCGGGCGCGCGGCGGCGGCTCAGCACCGCGTGCGTGATGCTCGCCGCGCCCCCGGCGAGGACGAGCGCGAGGAACGGCAGCGCCTGGATCACGTACATCGCCGGCAGGTAGCCGGAGGGCCGCATCGCGACGGCCGCGAGGATCACGGCGGCGAGCGCGGGGCCGGCCAGCGCGCGGGCGGTGACCGACCGGCGGACGGTGGCCAGCAGCAGGACGGCGCCGGCCAGGCCGCCGAGCGGCAGGACGGTGTCGTAGTAGAGCCAGGACCGGAACACGCCGTTCGAACCGGAGCCGGGAGTGAGGATGAAGCCGGAACCCTCCCGGCCCATCTGGTAAGTGATGCCGTCGATGAGTGACACGTGTCCGGAGCCGGGCAGCAACTCGCCGTTGAGCAGGGCGTACAGCGGGTACGAGAGCCCGATCAGCACGCAGGCGGTGATCGCTCCGGTGACAGCGAACTTCCGGGTGTCGCGGTGGCTGTGGCGCCACATCGTCACCAGCAGCGCCGGGAGCACCACCAGCATCGTCTCCTTGGTCAGGACGGCGGTGGCGGCCGCCAGCCCGGACGCGAAGTGGTGCCACAGGTGGCGGTTCGGGGACGCGGCCAGGCAGAAGGCCAGCAGCATCCACATCACGGCGAGGTTGTCGAGGAAGATCTCCCGCTGGAGGACCACGGAGAGCGGCGACAGCCCGAAGAGGGCCATCGCGAGCCCGGCCGCCCAGCGCGGCAGCCACAGCCGGCGCGCCAGGACGTACAGCAGCACCGAGGAGGCGGCGGAGACGGCGAGCATCGAGAACCGCATCGGCGCGACGGTCATCCAGTCGGGCACGAAGAGGGACGGCAGGTAGGTCAGGGCCGCGACCTGGATCCAGCCGAGCGGCGGATGGTCGTACCAGTACGTGTAGTGGGCGAGGCCGTCGCCCTGCTGGACGGCCCACGCCTGGGCGAGGTAGGTGCCCTCGTCGTCGCTCAGGGTCGGGAAGTTCGTGATGTTCCAGCCCTGGACCAGCACGATCACGAGCAGCAGGGCGCCGCACAGCAGCAGGTCGGGGCGCGAGGAACGGAAGCGTACGAGCGGCCGGGCGGGGGCGCCGTGCGGTGCCGGGCGGGCTGCGGACGGGGCGGTCGCGCCGGCCTCGGCCGGGACCGTGGAGGTCGCGCCGGACCGGGGATCAGTGGCCGTGGGCAGGGTGGCGGTCACCGGGTGCCGTCCTCTCGGATCGCGACGGACACGGTGGACGTGCCGGAGCCGGACGTGGCCGAGGCGGACACGGCGGAGCCGGATGTGGCCGAGCCGGACACGGCGGGAGTGGACGTGGTGCCCCCACCGCTCCCGGTGTTCCTGCCGCGCTGGGCGGGCACGGTGGCGGCGCCCTCCACCGCGGCCGCCGCCGCGAGGTGCGCGCCGGTGTGGCTGGTCAGTTCCCACTCGTTGCGGCCGCGCTGCTCGCGCCAGACCGCGCGGATCGCGGCCCCGGCGAGCATCACCTGGTAGAACGGGCCCCCGACGACGAGCTTGACGTAGTGCACGAAACGGACCCGAAGCCCGTACTGGCGGCCGAAGTCGTGCAGCCCGACGATCTCGAACACGAAGGTCACCATCGCCGTGATCATGGGGAGGAAGGTGATGATCGCGATGCCCACCGGGACGTCGAGCAGGACCGCGACGGCGAAGTTGAGCGGGATGATCACGCCCGACGCCGCCTGCATGAAGGGCGTCATCAGCGTGTAGCGGGCCAGCCAGCGCTGGCCGCGCCCGGGCAGCTGCTGCCAGTCCTTCTTCCGGTACACCTGGAGGAACCCCTGGTTCCAGCGGGTGCGCTGCTTGAGCAGGCTGACCAGTGAGCCGGGCGTCTCCTCCCGGGTGACCATGTCGGAGTCGTAGGCGACGACCACCTTCTTGCCGACCGACGACAGCCGCACCCCGAGGTCGCAGTCCTCGGCGAGGCAGTTCTGGTCCCAGCCGCCTGCCTCGCGCAGCACCTCGGTGCGCACGAAGACGGTGTTGCCGCCGAGCGGGATGAAGCCCTTCTCAGCGTGCAGGTGCAGCCGGGAGCGGAACCAGAAGAAGTACTCCAGGCAGTTGCGCAGGCTGTACCAGCTGGAGTGGAAGTTGATCAGCTGGACCCCGCCCTGGACCACGTCGGCTCCGGTGGAGCGGAAGGCGTGGTCGACGTGGGCGAGGAGCTCGGGGTGGACCTGGTCCTCGGCGTCGAAGACCCCGACGATGTCACCGCGGCAGGACGGGAGGGCGGTGTTGAGGGCCTTCGGCTTGTTCTTCGTCTCGTGGTGGTCGACCACGACCCGTACGCGGGCCGGCGCGCGGGCGGCGGCCCGTTCGGCGACGGCGGCCGTCCCGGGGTCGTCGTGTCCGACGATCACGATGATCTCGTAGTCGGTGTGGCTCGACTCCAGCAGCCGGTCGATGGTGTGTTCCAGGACCGCCTGCTCGTGGCGGGCGGGCAGCAGCAGCGAGAAGGCGAGGCGGCCCTCCCCGTCGGGGCGGTCGAAACGCGTGGAGGCGAGCACTTCGGGGGTCCGCCACGCGTGCATCTGCCACCACAGCGTGAACGCGGCCATCCAGAAGAGCGCCAGGGAAATCACAGAAATGAACACAGATGTGTACAAAAGGTCCCCCACAGACCCGCCGCCCCCCGGCGGCGATCAGCAAACCCCCCGGGGGCTCACGGCGGGCCCCCCGGCCCGCCGCCCCCGCTTCCCCCGTGCGCGCACCCCCCAGTGCGCCGACTCGGTGACACCCGAAGCTATGAGACTAGGCAGTGAACATGACACCCAGCTGCACCGACAATAACGAGCACGTTTCTCAACTCATGCACGCGCAACCGGAATTGACGGCACTCCGGCCCCTTCAGGGACGAACCGCACCCAACTGCTCCGCCAGCTCGACCGGTTCCGTCGTAGGCCGCGCGCAGACGAAATGTCGACACACATACGCCGTAGGAAGGTCGCGTACGAGTGTGCGCTCGGCAAGAAGGGGGAACTCGCCTTCACCGCCGTCCGCCGCGGTCGGAAGGCCGACCGCCACCACCGCCCCAGGAGCCGTCCCCAGCAACGCGGTCCGGTGCAGCAGCTCCAGCGCCGGGTCCTCCGGATGACCGACGACCGCCACCTCACGCGGCCCGTCGAGGAGCGCCTCGGCCACCGACAGTCCGTGCCCGATGTAGCGCGGCACCCGCGGTCCGAGCGCGTGCACCACCCCGAGCGCCCGCTCCGCCGCCGTACGGTGCGCCTGCGATCCGGTGTGCGCCGCGTACGAGAGCAACGCCCCGGCGGCGGCCGTCCACCCCGACGGGGCGGCCGTGTCCGTCGGATCCTGCGGCCTGCGGATGAGCTTCTCGGCGTCGTGCGCCGTGTCGTACAGCGACCCGTCCTCGGCGGTGAACCGGTCCAGGACCAGGTCGGCGAGGAACCCGGCGAACTCCAGCCAGACCCCCTCGCCGGTCACGGACGCCAGCGCGAGGAAGCCCTCCGCCACGTCGCCGTAGTCCTCCAGCACCCCGTCGTTGGTGCCGACCTGGCCGTCCTTGCTGGTGCGCGACAGCCGCGCCCGGCCGTCCATGTGCACGCGCACCAGCAGATCGGCCGCCTCCGTCGCGCGCTCCACCAGGTCGGGCCGCTCGAAGTACGCCCCGCACTCGGCGAGCGCGGCGATCGCCAGCCCGTTCCACGCGGCGACGATCTTGTCGTCCCGCCCGGGCGCGGGCCGCAGCCCCCGCGCGGCCAGCAGCCGCTCCTTGATGCCGGCGAGCCTGCCCGCCTCCATCGCGGGGCCGTCCTGGGGCAGCTGCAGCACGGACGTCCCGTGCTCGAAGGTCCCCTCCTCGGTCACCCCGAAGCAGGCGGCGGCCAGTTCCCCGTCGGCCTCCCCCAGCACCTCGCGCAGCTGGGCGGGGGTCCAGGCGTAGTAGGCCCCCTCCACGTGCTCGCCGGTCAGCGGGTCCGCGCTGTCGGCGTCGAGCGCGGAGGCGAAGCCGCCCTGCTCGGTGCGCAGCTCCCGGACCATGAAGTCGGCGGTCTCCAGCGCGACCCGGCGTGCGAGACCGGACCCGGTGGCCCGCCACAGGTGCGCGTACACCCGGCACAGCAGCGCATTGTCGTAGAGCATCTTCTCGAAGTGCGGCACCACCCACTCGCGGTCCACGGAGTACCGCGCGAATCCACCGCCGAGCTGGTCGTAGATCCCGCCCCGGGCCATGGCCTCGCAGGTGTCGGCGGCCATCTGCAGCGCACCCTCGGACCCGGTGCGCGCGTGGTGGCGCAGCAGGAACTCCAGCACCATGGACGGGGGGAACTTCGGCGCCCCGCCGAATCCGCCGCGCGCCTCGTCGTACTCCCGCGTCAGCCCGAGCAGCGCCTGCGCGAGCCCCTCGGGGCCGGGGGCGCCGGCCTTCCCGTAGTCCAGCTCCCGCCCGGCCAGGTCCCGTACGATCCGCTGCGCGACCTCGGCGACCTCCTCGGGCCGTCCCACCCAGGCGGTCCGCACCCCTTCGAGCACCTGCATGAAGGAGGGCATCCCCTGGCGGGGCTCGGGCGGGAAGTAAGTCCCGAAGTAGAAGGGTTCGGCGTCGGCGGTCATGAAGACGGTCATGGGCCACCCACCCTGCCCGGTGGCGGCCTGGACGGCTTCCATGTAGACGGCGTCGACGTCGGGGCGCTCCTCGCGGTCCACCTTGATGTTGACGAAGTGCTCGTTCATGTACGCGGCGGTGAGCTCGTCCTCGAAGCTTTCGCTGGCGAGGACATGACACCAGTGGCAGCTTGAATAGCCGACGCTCAGGTGCACAGGCACCCCGCGCTCGCGCGCCTCCGCAAAGGCCTCGGGCGACCACGGCCACCAGTCGACGGGATTGTCGGAGTGCTGGAGGAGGTAGGGAGAGGTCTCGTTCGCGAGGCGGTTCGGCATGGGGTCCATCCTGCCGCACCGCCCGGCCCGTGCCTCGTTACCGGGCCGTCGGGCGGCCGGTCCGCCGACCTCGCCACGGCGCTCCCCGCGAGGGGAGGACGGACGGGGCCCGGCTCACTTTCCGAGGAGCGGGGTGAGGGCGGCGGTCCAGGTTTCGCGGGTGGTGGTCCAGGTGCGGGGGCAGTCCGCGCGGGGTGGTGTCGCGAGCTCCGGGTGGCGGGCGGGGTCCGCGCCGTAGACCGCGCAGCGGTGCGATTCCGCGCGGGCCGGGTCCGGGGCGTGCTCGTCGCCGGGGTCCGGGGCGGGGTCGGCCGCCGCCGCGAGGTCGTAGGCGCGGGCGGCGGTCAGCAGGGCGTGGTCGCCCCGCGGGTCGCGCAGGAGCATCAGCTGGGCGAAGCGGTCGGCGGCGTCCTCCTCGGCGCGGCCCCGGTCGCGGACGGGGAGGTCCAGGGCGTCGATGAGGGCGTGGCCGGCCTCGTGGTGGAGGGTCTCGCGGACGACCTCGGCGAGGGGTTCGTCCGCCGGGCGCCCGTCGGCCTCCTCGAACAGGTTCCGGTCCTCCGTCAGGTCGTCGTAGCAGAGCTCGATCCGGCGGGTCCTGGGGTCGTAGCCGCTGCCCTCGCCCGCGCAGGAGCGGGCGACGACCGTGATGCGGTGGGGGACGTCGAGGTAGGCGTTGAGGTCGGCGGTGACGAGCTCGACGAGCCGCGACCGTTTCAGGAAGTCGGCGCTTTCGCGGTCGGCTTCGGCGGGTTGCTCGTGACGCGATACGAATCCCCGCTCGGGCGGCGGGAGTTCACATGCGGCCAGGGCCGCGAGCAGCGCCGTCGCGCACAGGGCCGACACCAGAGCGGTGCGTGAGCGACGTAGCGTCATGTTGCCCTCCGGATATGCCAGTTGACTCATTTCGACCCGACTGTAGGAGAGAGTGCGCACTTCCCTCTGAACTAGCTCAGATTCCCTCGCGCTCGGCGGAGTCCCGCAGGACACTTGGGGCTCGTTGCCGGAGCTCTCTGAGGGGGATGCCGATGCGTGACAGCCATCGCGGTGAGGCCGAGCGGCTGTTGGAGCGGGCCGTGGACGAAGCGGCGCAGCGGGGAACGGGTACGGGCATCGACCGGTCGACGCTGCTGGAGCGGGGCCGGGAGGCGCTGGACGCGCTCGCCGCGAGCGCGGCGCCGGAGTACGAGGCGTACGTACGGGCCCTGGACGAGGCGGCGGCCGGGGACCAGTCGCTCGGCGAGGCCCTCCGGCAGGGCAACCACTCCACGGCGCTGCTGGTGACGGCGGTGGCGGCGGCCACGGCCGTGGGGGCGGACCTGTCGCTGGGGGTCGCGGCCGGTACGGCGCTGACCGCGGGGGCCGTGGTGGGGATCTCCGGGGCGGTGGCGACGGTGGTGAAGGTGACGGCGCTGCACCTGCCGGCCGCGAACCGGCGGGCCGGTGAGCGGGGCCGGCCGGGCGGGCCGGAGCAGTTGAGGCTGCAGTGGCTGTCGGCGCTGGAGGTGCGCGGGATACGGCCGTTCCTGGAACAGCAGCGCACGGTGGCCGCGGCGGCGCGGGCGGCCCGGCCCGTCGCCCGGCCGGCGGCGGCGGTACGGACCGCTCCGCGGCTGCGGGGGACGGACCGCAGTGCGGAGGCGCGGCGGCGCAATGCGCTGGAGCACTCCTTCGAACAGCTCCCGGCTCCGGCGCAGGTGTTCGCGGGGCGGCGGTCCGAGCTGACACGGATCGCGCAGTGGGTGCAGGCGGCGCGGGCGAGTACGGAGACCCGGCCGGTGGTGGTGGTACTGCACGGCGAGCCGGGGGTGGGCCGTACGGCGCTGGCGCTGCGGGCGGCGCACGCTCTGCGGGACCAGTTCCGGGGTGCGTGCCTGGTGGACCTGCGGGGCGGTTCGGCCGGCGAGGCGTCCGGGGCGGCGCCGCTGGCGACGCGGGAGGCGCTGCTGCACCTGATGAACCGGCTGGGCGCGCCCCGCGAGCAGTTGCTGTTCCGGGAGGGCGCGTCGGCGGAGCAGCAGGTACGGCGCCTGGGCGAGCTCTACCACCAGCATCTGCAGGGGCTGCCGGTGACGGTGCTGCTGGACGACGCGGTGGACGCGGCGCAGGTGCGGATGCTGGTTCCGGAGCGTTCCGAGAGCCTGGTCCTGGTGACGGCGCGGGAGCCGTTGGAGCTCCCGGCGGATCTGGCGGCGTGGGTGCACCAGCTGCCGGTGGAGCGGTTGGCGCGGGAGGAGACGGCGGAGCTGCTGCGGGCGGTGCGGCCGGATCTGGCGGAAGAGGACGCGGCCGCGGTGGTGGAGCTGAGCGGCGGGCTCCCGCTCGCGCTGCGGTTGATGGCTCCCTCGGCGGGCGAGGGGCGGGCCCCGGCCGGCGGGGCGGCGGCCCCGGTGGAGGCGGCGCACCCGGTGGAGGCGGCGCACCCGGTGGAGGCGGCGCACCCGGTGGAGGCGGCGCTGCGGGCGGCGGACGCGCGGCTGGCCGAGCCCGCCCGGCAGCTGCTGCGGCGGCTGCCGCTGGCGGGGCGGGCGTCGCTGGGTGGTGCGGCGGCGGCCGCGCTGGCGGACGTACCGGAGGCGGCGGCACTGCGCACGCTGGAGGAGCTGTGGGAGGCCGGGCTGATCGAGCGGGTGCGCGGCCAGCGGTTCCGGATGCACGACGCGGTGCGTTCGTACGCGGCGGCGCGGTCGGCGGCGGACGAGGACCGGGCGCAGGCCGCGGCGGCGCACGAGCGGCTGATCCGCGACTACGCGCGGCTCGCGGACTCGGTGATCCGGATGGTCGACGGGAAGATGTCGACGCGGGCGAACACGTTCCTCAAGGGTCCTGTCGGGGGGCACGGTTTCACCTCGCTGGATGCGGCGCTGCGCTGGCTGGACGACGAGTCGAGCTTCATCACGGCGGCACTGCGGCATTCGGAGGGGGTGGATCAGCAGGCGGTGCTGGATCTGCTCGGTGCGCTGTGCGACTTCTGTCTGCTGCGCGGGGACCTGTACCGGCTGGGTGAGATCGATGAGCTGACGCAGGTGGTGGCGGCGGGGCAGAACGGGGTGAAGGGGCAGCAGGGGCGGCTGGTGCGGTCCGTGCAGTGGCGTACGGGTATCGCGGCGCGCCAGCTGGGCGAACTGGACAAGGCCCGGACGACGCTGGCTTCGGTGGTGGACCAGTACATGGAGGCCGATCAGGAGGCCGCGGCGGCGATGGCCCTGGTGTCGCTCGGCATCACCCTGCACCACCAGGGCAATCTCCCGGAGGCGGCGGTGCGCATCCGGGAAGCGCTGGTGCTGCAGGAGCCGGCGGAGCTGGCGGGCGACCGGGCGTGGGGGCTGCACGCGCTGGCGGCGGTGGAACGGGACCGGGCGCACCTGGCGGAGGCGGCGCGGCTGCTGGAGACCTCGCTGGCGCTGCACCGGGAGAGCGAGAGCGTGCACGGGGAGGCCTGGGCGCATTTCCAGCTGGGTCAGGTGCAGCTGCGGTTCGGGGACGTGGAGCGGGCGGAGGTGGAGCTGCGGCTGGCGCTGGACCTGTACGGGCGTACCCGCGACGACCGCGGTGAGGCCTGGGCACTGACGCAGCTGGGCCGGGCCCGGGTGGTGGACGGGGATCCGGGACCGGCGGTGGAGGGGCTGCGGGAGGCGCTGGCCCGGCACCGGGAGGCGGAGGACGCGCGCGGCGAGGCGTGGACGCAGTACTACCTCGGGCAGGCGCTGGAGGTGGGTGGCGAGCGCGACGAGGCGGTACGGGAGCTGGAGCGGGCGCGGACGATGTTCTCGCGGATGCGGGACGTGTACGGGCTGGCGTACGCCCGCCACCACTCGGGCCGGGTGACGCGGGACCAGCGGG
Organism: Streptomyces spororaveus; assembly: GCF_016755875.1. Taxonomy (NCBI): domain Bacteria; kingdom Bacillati; phylum Actinomycetota; class Actinomycetes; order Kitasatosporales; family Streptomycetaceae; genus Streptomyces; species Streptomyces spororaveus. The sequence continues at coordinate 3,428,870 of NZ_BNED01000005.1, forward strand.
CGGCGCAGACGGGGAACCTGCGCAACTCCGGCTTCGCCCGTCAGCTGCTGGTGGACGCGCGGGCGGACTTCCGGCGGATCGGGCTGGCGCACGGCGAGGCGTGGACGTGCCTGGAGCTGGCGCTGATCGACGCGGGCAACGGCCGGCTGTCGCAGGCGCTGGGGCTGTGCGAGGAGGCGGTGCGGCTGTTCATCTCGTACGGGGACCGGCGCGGGGAGGACTGGGCGCGCTTCCTGCGGTGCACGATGCTGCCGTACGCGGTGCCCGCGGCGCCGGAGGAGGCCCGGGCGGAGCTGGGGCGGCTGGCGCAGGCGCCGCATCCGGCGCGGGACGGCCGGCTGGAGGACTGCCTGGAGACCTACGGGGTGATCCTGGGCCGGGGGGTGGACCCGGCGGAGGGCTGGCAGGCGTGGCGCCTCGGCCTGATCCCGAACCTGCACTCCCGCGAAATCATGGGAGTGCCCCGCCCCTGACCCGGCCGCGGGGCCGGCGTGGCCCCGGGGCGGGCGGGCGCGTGCGGGAGCCGCCGCCCCGGCCGGGGACGGCGGCGTTCGCGTGGGAGGGCCCTACGGGGCCCGGGTGCCGTCCGCGCCGGGGGCCGCCGGGGCGGCCGGCTCCGGGGCCTCCTCGAAGTTCACGCGGCCCATGTGCCGGTTCATGGACTTCATCAGGGCCCACACGCCGATGGCGAGGGCCGCGAACACGATGAAGCCCAGGATTCCGGGCGTCACCTTGTTCTTGTCGAAGGTGTCACCCGCCAGCGGAAGGAGCTGGGTCAGTGCTGCCTGCGTAGCGCTCATAGCTACGCATTCTCCCGGATGCCCGCGAAGAGGTCGGACTCGGGGAGGGAGGTGTCGACGAATGACTTCGCCAGCTCGTACTCCTCGGTGGGCCAGACCTCCTTCTGGATGTCCATCGGGACGCGGAACCAGCCGCCGTCCGGGTCGATCTGCGTGGCGTGCGCGATGAGCGCCTTGTCACGGATCTCGAAGAAGTCGGCGCAGGGCACGTGGGTGGTCAGGGTCCGCTCCTTGCGCGAGAACTCCTTCCACCGTTCCAGCCACTCCCCGTAGGGGGACTCCAGGCCGCGCGCGAGCAGCGCCTCGTGGAGGGCGATGGTGCGCGGCTTGTTGAAGCCCTGGTTGTAGTAGAGCTTCTGCGGCTGGTAGGCCGGGCCGTACTCGCTCTCCGGGTACTTCTCGGTGTCGGCCGCGCTCTCGAAGGCCAGCATGGAGATCGTGTGGGTCATGATGTGGTCGGGGTGCGGGTAGCCCCCGTTCTCGTCGTAGGTGGTGATGACCTGCGGCTTGAAGGCGCGGATCTTCTTCACCAGCTCGCCGGCGGCCTCGTGGACGTCCGCGAGCGCGAAGCAGCCCTCGGGCAGCGGGGGCAGCGGGTCGCCCTCGGGGAGGCCGGAGTCCACGTAGCCGAGCCATTCCTGCTGGATGCCGAGGATGTCGCGGGCCTCGTCCATCTCCTTGGCGCGGACCTCGTGGATGTTCTCCTCGATGTACTTGTCGCCCTGGAGCTTGGGGTTCAGGATCGAGCCGCGCTCGCCACCGGTGCAGGTGACCACCAGCACGGGGACCCCCTCGGACACGTACTTGGCCATGGTGGCCGCGCCCTTGCTCGACTCGTCGTCGGGGTGGGCGTGGACGGCCATCAGTCGAAGCTGCTCGGTCAAAACAGGATCCTCTGCGATTCGGCGCGACACTCAGCTCCTATAGTGACCGAACTGGGGGGCGGAAAATTCCAGGGGTGACCAAGCCGTCCCCGGCGAGAGGAACGATCATGAGCGCGGTGCGCGAGGGACTGCCCGAGGGCCGGTACGGCCGGTCGGCGGACGAGCGTGCGGACCGGAAGCTCAAGATCATCGGATCGGTGCTGGGTGTCGGGCTGCTGGGCGTGGTCGGCTGGATCGGCTGGGACTACGTCGCGGGACAGAGCGTGAGCGCCGAAGTGATTAAATTCCAGGTGATTTCGGACACCGAGGTGAAGGTGCACCTGGAGGTCCGCAAGGAGGCCTCGGTCACCGGGGTCTGCTCCCTGAGCTCCCAGGACAAGGAGCACGCCGAGGTGGGCCGCGCGGACTTCACCTTCGCGCAGTCCCGGTCGCGGGTGGACGAGCTCGTCACCCTGAAGACCACCGGCCGCGCGGCGATGATCGAGCTGGTCGGCTGCCGGCCCGCGACTTCCGCCCACTGAGGTCCGAAGAGGATTGAAGTCGTCCCCACGAGGCAATGAGCCTGTGGGGTCCTCCCTCTTTTCTTTCCGAATTGTTAGGCTCGTGGTTTCGTCCGCCGCTGGCGGCCAGTAGTCCCCTGTACCGACGAGGAGCACCCGTGACCCAGACGAGCGAAAGCGTCACCTGGCTGACCCAGGCGGCGTACGACCAGCTGAAGGCGGAGCTGGACTACCTCTCTGGTCCCGCCCGCACGGAGATCGCCACGAAGATCGCAGCCGCCCGCGAGGAGGGCGACCTGCGTGAGAACGGCGGTTACCACGCGGCGAAGGAGGAGCAGGGCAAGCAGGAGCTCCGGGTCCGCCAGCTCACGCAGCTCCTGGAGAACGCCAAGGTCGGTACCGCGCCCGCGTCCGACGGTGTGGTGGCCCCCGGCACGCTCGTCAAGATCGCCTTCGACGGCGACGAGGACGACACCATGGAGTTCCTGCTCGCCTCGCGCGAGTACGCGTCCTCGGACTTCGAGACGTACTCCCCCCAGTCCCCTCTGGGCAGCGGCGTGCTGGGCAAGGCGATCGGCGAGGACGCCGAGTACGAGCTGCCGAACGGCAAGAAGGCCTCGGTGAAGATCCTGGACGTCAAGCCCTTCACCGGCTGATCACCCTCGGTCACGGGTTTCTCCCGGACCGACGACAGCAGCGCACGATGCCCGGCCGGACCCTCCCGGCCGGGCATCGTGCGTTGCCGCCGCGCTGGTACGGGCCGCGGATCTCAGCCGTCCGCCCCGCGGTACTTGCGGACCGAGAGGGTGCGGAAGAGCAGGATGATCAGGGCCGACCAGATCAGCGAGGCCCAGACCGGGTGGACCATCGGCCAGGCGTCGGACGGGGACACGCCCGGGTTGCCGAACAGCTCGCGGCAGGCCTGGACGGTGGCGCTGAACGGGTTCCACTCGGCGATGGGCTGGAGCCAGCTCGCCATGTTCTCCGTGGGGACGAACGCGTTCGAGATGAACGTGACGGGGAACAGCCAGATCAGCCCGCCCGAGGTGGCCGCCTCCGGGGTCCGTACGGAGAGCCCGATCAGGGCGCCGATCCAGGAGAACGCGTACCCGAGCAGGAGCAGCAGGGCGAAGCCGGCCAGCACCTCGCCGGCGCTCGTGTGGGTGCGCCAGCCGACGAGGAGGGCGACCATCGCCAGCACCACCATGGTCAGCGCGGTCTGCATCAGGTCCGCCAGGGTGCGGCCGGTCAGGACGGCGCCGCGCGCCATGGGCAGCGACCGGAAGCGGTCGATCAGGCCCTTGTGCATGTCGTCGGCGATACCCGCGCCGGCACCCGCGGTGGCGAAGGTGACGGTCTGGGCGAAGATGCCGGCCATCAGGAAGTTGCGGTAGTCGCTGGCGCTGGTCGAGCCGCCGATCATCATCGAGCCGCCGAAGACGAAGCTGAACAGCACCACGAACATGACCGGCTGGATCAGCCCGAAGATCAACATCTCGGGAATCCTGCTGAGGCGGATGACGTTCCGTTTCGCGATCACGAGGGAGTCGTTCACGCTCTGGACGACGCCGCCGCGCGGACGGGGCGCCGCGAGTTCGCGGTGCGGGGAGGTGCCCGGGTCCGGGGAGGTGAGGGTCACTTCGCCGCCTCCTTCCGGGCCGGCTTGCGGGCCATGGCCCCGGGACCGGGCGGCCCCTCGCCGTTCTCCTCGGCGGCCCGTTCGGCGGCGTGCCCGGTCAGGGAGATGAACACGTCGTCGAGGGTGGGGCGGCGCAGGCCTATGTCGTCGATCTCGATGTCGCGGCCGTCGAGTTCGCGGATGACCTCGGCGAGCAGCTTCGCGCCGCCCGCCACGGGCACGGTCAGTTTGCGGGTGTGCTCCTCCACCGTCGTCTCGCCCTTGCCGAAGCCGGCGAGCACCTCGCGCGCGTCGGGGATGCGGTCCCGCTCGTGGACGACGACCTCCACGCGCTCGCCGCCGGTACGGGCCTTGAGCTGGTCGGAGGTGCCGCGGGCGATGACCTTGCCGTGGTCGACCACGCAGATGTCGTGCGCGAGGTGGTCGGCCTCCTCCAGGTACTGGGTGGTGAGGAGCAGGGTGGTGCCGCCCGCGACCAGTTCCTGGATGATGCCCCACAGCTGCTGGCGGTTGCGGGGGTCGAGTCCGGTGGTCGGCTCGTCCATGAACATCACGGGCGGGCTGACGACCAGGGCGGCCGCGAGGTCCAGGCGCCTGCGCATGCCGCCGGAGTACGTCTTGGCCGTGCGGTCGGCGGCGTCGGAGAGGTTGAAGCGTTCCAGGAGTTCGCCGGCCCGGGCCTTGGCCGCCCGGGCCTTCATCTGGTAGAGCTGGCCGACCATCTGGAGGTTCTCGCGGCCGGTGAGGTACTCGTCGACGGCCGCGAACTGGCCGGACAGGCCGATGGCGCGGCGGACTTCGTTGGGATGCTTGAGGACGTCCACGCCGGCGACGACGGCCCTGCCGCTGTCGGGTCGCAGGAGGGTGGTCAGGACGCGTACGGCCGTGGTCTTGCCCGCGCCGTTCGGGCCGAGCAGACCCAGGACGGTGCCTTCGGGGACATCGAGGTCCACGCCGTCGAGAGCCCGTACATCGCCGAAGGTCTTCACCAGACCTTCGGCGTAGATAGCGCCTGGCATATGGATTCTCCCAGTGAATCGGGCCAGTAGAATCAAGATATTCAGGGCATTTCTACGCAAATCCTATGGGGACCGTGCAGGTCCCGCTCGGCCGAACGGGGGATGCCCTAGCTCATCACCTTGTATCCCGCGCCGTGCAGGGAACGCGCGACTTCCGCGCAGTGCTCCGGGCCCTTCGTCTCCAGGTGCAGCTCCACCTCCACCTCCGTGAGCCCCAGCCGCGGGTCCGTCCGCACATGGCTCACGTCCAACACGTTCGCATCCACCACTGACAACACCGCCAGGAGACCGGCCAGGGCGCCCGGCCGGTCGGCCACGCGCAGCCGCAGGGACAGGTACCGGCCCGCCGCCGCCATGCCGTGGCGCAGGATCCGCTGGAGCAGCAGCGGGTCGACGTTGCCGCCCGACAGAACGGCCACCACCGGGCCGCCGCCGTACAGTTCGGGCTCGCTGAGCAGCGCCGCGACCGTGCTGCACCCTGCCGGTTCGACGACCAGTTTGGCCCGCTCCAGACACAGCAGCAGGGCGCTGGAGAGGGCGTCCTCGGAGACCGTGCGCACGTCGTCGACGAGCTCGCCGATGATGGCGAAGGGGACGTCACCGGGGCGGCCGACCTTGATCCCGTCGGCCATCGTGTTCGGGTCGTCGATCGAGACCGGGTGTCCGACCTTGAGCGAGGGCGGGTAGGCCGCCGCCCCCGCCGCCTGCACCCCGATGACCCGTACGTCCGGCCGCAGCGCCTTCACGGCGACCGCGACACCGGCCGCGAGACCGCCGCCGCCGATCCCGACGAGGATCGTCCGCACCTCCGGGCACTGCTCCAGGATCTCCAGGCCGACCGTGCCCTGGCCCGCGATGATGTCGCGGTGGTCGAAGGGGTGGATGAACACCGCGCCGGTGCGGTCCGCGTACTCCTGGGCGGCCAGGAAGGTCTCGTCGACGACCTGCCCGTGCAGGCGCACGTCGGCGCCGTACTCCTGGGTCGCGGCCACCTTCGGCAGCGGCGCCCCGACCGGCATGAACACGGTCGAGCGGACCCCGAGGAGGGAGGAGGCCAGCGCCACGCCCTGCGCGTGGTTGCCCGCGCTCGCGGCGACGACGCCGGCGGCCCGCTGTTCGGGGCGCAGGCCTGCGATGCGTACGTAGGCGCCGCGGAGCTTGAAGGAGCCGGTGCGCTGGAGGTTCTCGCACTTGAGGTGGACCGGGGAGCCGGTGAGTGCGGAGAGGTGCCGGCTGCCCTCCATGGCGGTGACCCGGGAGACGCCGGACAGCATCTTCTGAGCCCCCCGGATGTCGTCGAGGATGACCTGGGGGACGGGCTGGGGCACGCGGTAGTTCATGCCGCCAGTCTCGCAGCCCGGGCAGGGGCCGGCTCCGGGCCGCGAACGGGGCCGGCGACGGGGCTGCGGGCAGGGCTGCGGGCAGGGCTGCGGGCGGGGCTGGGCGAGGGGCTGGGCGAGGGGCGATATCTCGCCATCCGGGACACCCGCGGGGCGGGGGCGCGAAGAGGCCGCACCAGTTCTCGTACGAGGCGTACGAGCCGCCGCACGGCCGCGTACTCTGTCCCCCAACCTTGTCGGACCCACGCGAAGAGAGCCCACGGCCATGCCTTCCACCCCGGCCAATTCCGATCTGCCCGCGGCGCCGGACGCGCCCGCCGGAGCCGGTCTCCTCGACGCGCTCCAGCACCAGGTGGCGGTCTTCGCCCGCCGTGCCGAGCAGACCCGTCTGGGCGGTGTGGGCCAGGCCCGCAACTCGATGGACCGCGCCGCCTACCTCCTGCTGAACCGGCTCGACCTGGAGGGCCCGATGGGCGTGAAGGCGCTCGCCGGCGGCATGGGGATCGACTCCTCCACGGTGACCCGGCAGGTCGCGCCCCTGGTCGACAGCGGTCTGGTGAAGCGGACCTCGCACCCCGAGGACGGGCGGGCCGTGGTGCTCGCGCTGTCACCGCGGGGGCTGGCCCGGCTGGAGGAGGTCCGTTCCTCGCGGCGCGAACTGATGGCCCGGGTGACCGAGGGCTGGAGCGAGGGCGAGCGGGAGTCCTTCACGGGCCTGCTGACGCGCTTCAACCTGTCGCTGTCGGAGCTCATGGCGGCCGTGGCCGAAGCCGGTCCCGCCTCCTGAGCGGAGTCCGTCAGCCCTCTTGACCCGGGCGGGCCCGCTGCCCGCACTATGTGGACTATGCGGGTGGTTGATCAACAGGCGGGCTCCTACGCGGAGTTCGAGGCCTTCGTCGCGGGCGCGGCCGGGCGCCTCCTGCATGTCGCCGTTCTGCTGACCGGTGAACCGGAGTCGGCCCGGCGGCTGCTGGCGGGCGCGCTGGCCCGTACGTACGCGAACTGGCGGCGCCTGCGCGGGGACGACCCGTACGACTACACCCGCCGGGAACTGTGCACGGCCTTCGCCCGGACCGGCTGGCGCCACCACGGGGGCCCCGGCCTGCTCGCCCGGCTGAGCCCGCCGGAGCGGCTCGTACTCGTCCTGCGGCTCTACGAAGGGGTCGCGGAGGAGGTCGCCGCGGCGCAGCTCGGGATGCCGGTGGAGCGGGTACGGGTGCTGTGCAACCGGGCCGTGGCCGCGCTGAGGCACCGGGAGTCGGCGTGAGCGGGCTCCCGGACCGGAAGGAAGCCCAGGTCAGGCGGCTGCTGGAGGGCCCGTACCCGCCGGTGCCGACGGGGCTCGCGGCGGGTGCGGCGGCCCGGGGCGACCGGCTCCTGCGCCGGCGGCGGGCGCTGCGCGGGTTCGGGTGGGCCGTGCTCTTCGCCGTGGCGGTGGCGTTCGTCGTGTGGGCCTCGCTGACCCGCCCCTGGCTCAGCCCCCCGACGGACGTCTCCCCACCGTTGCAGGGCTGGTAGCCCCCGCCCGTTCCGGCCGGCCCTCCAGCCTCGCCGGCGAGGCCCGTCGGGGCCCGGCGGAGCCGGAGGGCGGGCCGGGGTGGCCCCCGCCGGGTGGCGGGGGCCGGGGCGGCTAGCCCAGGGCCTGGGTCAGGTCCGCGATGAGGTCATCGGCGTTCTCGATGCCGACCGACAGACGGACCAGGTCCGCCGGAACCTCCAGCGCCGAGCCGGCCACCGACGCGTGCGTCATGAGACCCGGGTGCTCGATCAGGGACTCGACGCCGCCCAGGGACTCGGCCAGGGTGAAGATCTTGGTGCGGCCGCAGACCGCGACCGCCTCCTTCTCGCCACCGGCGACCTGGAAGGAGACCATGCCGCCGAAGTTGCGCATCTGCTTGGCGGCGATCTCGTGACCCGGGTGCTCGGGCAGGCCCGGGTAGTAGACCTTGGTGACCTTCGGGTGGCGCGTGAGCACCTCGGCGACCTTGGCCGCGTTCTCCGCGTGCCGGTCCATGCGCACGGCCAGCGTCTTGATGCCCCGCAGCACGATCCAGGAGTCGAACGGCCCGGCCACCGCGCCCATCGCGTTCTGGTGGTAGGCCAGCTCCTCGCCCAGCGCCGCGTCCGAGGTGATGAGCGCGCCACCGACGACGTCGGAGTGTCCGCCCATGTACTTGGTCAGCGAGTGCACCACCACGTCCGCGCCCAGCTCCAGCGGCTGCTGGAGGTACGGCGAGGCGAAGGTGTTGTCCACGACCAGCCGGACACCCGCCGACCGCGCGATCTCGGCGAGGACGGCGATGTCGGTGATGCCGAGCAGCGGGTTGGAGGGGGTCTCGACCCAGATGAGCTTCGTCTTCGGGGTCAGGGCCGCCCGTACGGAGTCCGCGTCGGAGGTGTCGGCCACCGACCACTCCACGCCCCAGCGGGCGACGACCTTCGCGAAGAGGCGGAAGGTGCCGCCGTAGGCGTCGTTCGGGATGACCACGTGGTCGCCCGGGGAGAGCAGTGTGCGCAGCAGGCAGTCCTCGGCGGCCAGTCCGGACGCGAAGGCGAGGCCGCGCCGGCCGCCCTCCAGCGCCGCGAGGTTCTCCTCCAGCGCGGTGCGGGTCGGGTTGGCGCTGCGGCTGTACTCGTAACCGCCGCGGAGTCCTCCGACGCCGTCCTGCTTGTAGGTGGACACCTGGTAGATCGGGGGAATGACCGCGCCGGTCAACGGGTCCGCGGTATTGCCCGCGTGAATCGCGCGGGTCTCGAAGCTCTGGTGCTCGTGGCTGTCATCGCTCATGAGCAGAATGCTATGCCCGCCCGCCGTCCGGCACCCCCTGTTGGCCCACTGCCCCGTCGGTCTGGTTCGCTGGAGGCATGGAGATTCTGTGGTTCGCGTTCGCGATACTCACCCTCGCGTTCATTCTCGGTCCGTACGTCTGGCGCCGGCGCAATGCCCTCCGCCTGGTGGCGCCGGGGAGCCCCGACGCCGCCGACCCGGCGAACTACGGATTCGAACGGCAGGAGGAGCTCGACGTCCGCATCCCCGGGCCCGACCAGGACCTGATGGACGCCCTCGACAACGTGCGGCGCACCGGTCAGTGGAAGGCGGCCTCGCAGCTGCTCGCCGGGACCCCGCGGGAGGGCGAGCGGCGCTGGCAGCGCGTCCAGGCCTTCGGCGGGGCGGCGGCCCTGGAACTGGCGGCGCAGCCCGGTGCGGGTGCCCAGTGGCTGAAGGCGTGGCGGCTGGAGGCGGAGCAGGACCCGGGCGGCGCGCAGGTCCACGCGGAGCTGCTGGTGCAGCAGGCGTGGCGGCAGTCGGGCGGGGTCGGCTCCGCGGACCACCGGATCATCCTGGAGGAGGCCCGGGAGGCGTGCCGCAAGGCCGCGCTGCTGAGCCCGCAGGACCCGGTCCCGTACATCACGGAACTGGCGATCGCGCGGGGACTGGCGTACCCGGAGGCGGAGTTCGTCGAGCTGTGGGCGAAGGTCGTCGACCGGGCCCCGGAGCACATGGGCGCCCATCTCGTGGCGCTGCACTACTGGGGCGCGCAGTGGCACGGCTCGCGGGAGCAGGCCGACGCCTTCGCACACGCGGCCGCGGCGCGCGCCCCGCAGGGCTCGCTGCTGGCGGCCCTGCCGCTGTTCGCGCTGCGCGAAAACCAGCCGGACATCGTGCTGAGCCCGGGCTTCTACCGCGGCGCGGTCGTCACGCGGGCCGTGGAGGGCGCGCTGTACGCGGTGCACTCGGCGCGGCAGGACGACCCGATGGTGGCGCACGTCCGGCACCTGCTGCTGCTGTTCCTGGTCGGCATGGAGCGCTGGGCCGAGGCCATGGAGCAGGTGCGGCACGTGGACGGGTACGTGGGCGCGCTGCCGTGGTCGGAGGCGAACGACCCGGCCGCGGTGTACGCGGTGTACCGGGCGATGGCGGTGGCGGGGTACGAGGCGAACGGCGGCTCGCCGGCGACCCTGCGGCCGTAGGCCGCACCAGGGGGGCCTACGGCCCGGCCCGCGGGGGCCTCCCGGAGTACCCCCGCCCCTGCGGCCGCGTACCCCGCGCGTCCCCACCCCGCGGGATGGTCCGGAGCCATGGCCAATAAGGTTGCCGTAAGTAATCACAGGCCGCATGATGCGGCGGTGGCGGCCTTCTGCCCTGCCACCCACCTCAGCACCGCTTTCATCCCGTGGGGGGATCTGTCCATATGGGCGCTTCACTGCGCGCCTTGCGCGCCCTCGTCCTGCTCGCAGGCTTCTACCTGCTCAGCGTGTTCCTACTGGCCGCCCTCGCCGGCATCGACTACGCCGTCGTCACCCACCTGCACGGGGCGGTCGCGGGCAAGCTGCTGCTGGTCTCCGTGGTCCTCGCCGTCCCGATCGTGCGTGGTCTGTTCATGCTGCGCACCCCCAAGGGCGAGCCCCCGGCCGGGATCACCGTCGGCGAGGCCCAGGAGCCCGAGCTGTGGGCGGTCGTGCGTGACATCGCGCAGCAGGTCGGCACCCGTGCCCCCGACGAGATCGTGCTGATCGACGAGGTGAACGCGGCCGTCGGCGAGGACGCCAGGCTGCTGGGCCTGCTGCCCGGAACCCGTCGTCTCTACCTCGGCCTGCCGCTGATGACGGGCCTGGACGAGATGCAGCTGCGCGCGGTACTCGCCCACGAGATGGGCCACTACGCCAACCTCGACACGCGCCTCACCCCGCTGATCGCCCGCGGCCGCGCCCAGCTGATCCGCACGATCGGCTACTTCCACGAGCGCGCCGACAAGAAGGTCGCCAAGGAGCGCGCGAAGCAGGAGCGCAAGGACGAGAAGCGGATCGCCAAGGGCAAGAAGGCCAAGGGCGTCGACACCTCGGGCGAGGGCGCGATGTACCGCGCCATGGCCAAGATCTACCTGGCGTACGGCAACTTCTACATGCGCGCCACCCTCTCCACCTCCCGCCGCCAGGAGCTCGCCGCCGACCTCGCCTCGGTCCGGGTCGCCGGCCGTGACTCCGCCGCGTCCGCGCTGCGCGAGTTGAACGCCCTCGACTCGGCGCACGACTTCTACATGAGCTCGTACGCCACCCTCGGCGTCGGCGCCGGCCTGCTGCCTCGCCCGGGCGAGGTCTTCGGCGGCCTGCGCCGGCTGCTGGACGCGCGCGCGGCCGACCTGGACGGGCTGCGCCGGGAACTGTCGACCGAGCCCACCTCCCCCTACGACTCCCACCCCGCGCTCGCCGAGCGCGTGGCCCGCATCGAGGCGCTGCCCGACGACGGCCGCGGCGGACAGAGCGCCCGGCCGGCCCTGGAGCTGCTGGCCGACGCGGGCGCGTCGCTGGCCGCGCTGGAGCAGGTCGTCCTCACCCCGGAGGCGCTCGCACTCAAGCGGGTCGACTGGGAGGACCTCGTCCACGAGTCCATGACCGTGTACGTCGGCCGGGGCGCGGAGGACATCCGCGAGGCCTTCGCCGCCGAGGGGGCCGGCCCGGGGCTTGAGGCCGTGCTCGACGCGTTCGACGCCGACCCGGCGGTGCGCTGGCGCGTCGCCGACCGTTTCCCGAAGTCCGAGGAGGCGCAGGCGGCCACCGGCCGCACGGCCCGCGAGTTCGCCCGCCCGGTCGTCCGGCGCACCCTGAACCAGCTGGTCACCGTCGAGCTGACGGCCCGTGGCGCCGCCCGCTGGCAGCTGTCCTGGTCCGACTCGGCCTCCCTGGGCTACCCGGCCGACGGTTTCGAGGACCGCCTGGACACGGCCCTGGACGCGGCCGTGGCGGACCTGCCCGACACCGAACCCCTGCGAAAGCTGGTGCTTGCCCCGTGATCGGCCTCATCATCCTCGGCGTCCTGCTGGCCGGCGGCGCGTACAAGGTGCTGCGCGGCGTCTACTTCATCCGCAAGGCGAAGCGGCTGGAGGCGGAGATAGCCGTCATCGAAGGCCGGACCGAGGCCTCGAACGCCGAGACGGCCGCGATCAAGGCCGAGCGGAAGGCCGAGAAGGCGGCGGCGGTGGTCGCCCTGGGCTTCGTGGCCGAAGCCGACCTCGACACCGAGAACCCGGCTCCCGTGCCCGCGGAGCGCACCGCCGTCCTGGAGGCGGTCCGGTCGGGCGACTGGGAGGCCGCAGCCGCGTACATCGAGGCGGCCGGCAAGAACTGGCACGAGCGCATGGAGCGGGTCCGCCCGCTGGCCGAGGCGGCCGCCGAGGACGACGCGTGGCTGCTGGCCTGGCGTGCGGCGCGGCCCGCGGACCCGACGGCGGCCCTGGTCGACGCCGACACCGCGATCCAGGTGGCGTGGAACGTACGCGGCTCCCAGTCGGGCAGCCGCACCACGCAGGAGCAGTTCCGGCTCTTCCGCGACCTGCTGGTCAAGGCGCAGGAGGCCGCCCACGCGGCCCAGCGCCTCGCCGACCCGGCGGACCCGACCCCGTACATCGTGGAGCAGCCGATCGGGCAGGGCCTGGGCTACTCGCACGAGCGGTACCGCGAGCTGTGGGCGGAGATCGTCGAGCGCGATCCGAAGGTGCTGTGCGCGCACGTCAGCGCGCTGCAGTACTGGTGCCGCAAGTGGCGCGGCTCGCACGAGCTGGCGCTGGCCTTCGCGCGCGAGTCGGCGGCGGCCGGGGCGCCCGGTGAGCTGTTCTCGCGGCTGCCGCTGATCGCGTACTTCGAGCAGGAGACGTACGAGGACGACCTGGCCGCGGAGACGTTCTTCAAGGAGCCGGAGATCGTCGCGGCGGTGGACGCGGCGCTGCTGGACCTGGCCGCGGCGGGCGACGACCACCCCGGGACGGTGGGCATGCGGCACATCCTGGCGTACCTGCTGTTCTGGCAGGACCGCGACGCGGAGGCCGTCGAGCAGTTCCGGCACATCGACGGGTACATCGGCGCCCTGCCGTGGTCCTACGCGGGCTCGCCGAAGAGCCGGTACCTGTACGCCCGGGACTGGGCGGTGGGCGTGACCACGCCGGGTCTCTGACCCGTGCGGCGGCGGAGGGCGGGTCGGGGAATCCCGGCCCGCCCTCCGCACGTTGTCACTGCCACAAAGGAGGGAATCCATGTTCTCGTACCGCCGTACGCCCGAGCTCCCCACCCGCGAGGAGGCCCTGACGGGCCGCGCGGAGCCGCTGTTCACCGTGCCCGACCGGCACACCGTGCTGGGCAACCCGCTGTCCGGCCCCTACCCCGCGCACCTGGAGGTCGCCGACTTCGGCCTGGGCTGTTTCTGGGGCGCGGAGCGCAAGTTCTGGCAGACCCCCGGGGTGTGGACGACGCTGGCCGGTTACCAGGGCGGCTTCACCGAGAATCCGACCTACGAGGAGGTCTGCTCGGGTCTGACCGGCCACGCCGAGGTGGTCCGCGTGGTCTTCGACCCGTCCCAGGTCTCCTACGCCGCGCTGCTGAAGCTGTTCTGGGAGTCGCACGACCCCACCCAGGGCTTCCGCCAGGGCAACGACGTCGGCACCCAGTACCGCTCGGCGGTCTACACGCACTCCCCGGCCCAGCAGGAGACCGCCGAGGCCTCCCGCACGGCCTACCAGCAGGTGCTGGCCTCCTCGGGCTACGGCCCGATCACCACGGCGGTGCTGCCGGCGGCGGAGCGCCCCTTCTGGCCCGCCGAGGCGCCCCACCAGCAGTACCTGGACAAGAACCCGGGCGGCTACTGCGGCATCGGCGGCACGGGCGTCTCCTGCCCGATCGGCGTGGCCGCGGCCGAGTGACCCCGGCGAGGTCTGCCGGCGTCGTGGTCGGCTCCTTCGGAGGGGGCCGGGGCGCGGAACCCCGCGGCTACAGGCTGAGCTGGTAGTAGGCCGCGGGGCGGGCCGGACGGTAGCCCAGGCTCTCGTTCACCGCCCGCATCGGGGTGTTCTCGTCCGCCACCGTGGTGGCGATCCGGCGCAGCGCGGGGTACCGGTGGCGGGCCAGCTCCAGCATGTGCAGCTTGACCGCGCGGCCGAGGCCGTGGCCGCGGTGGGCGGGGACGACCACCGTGTCGTACTGGAGGGCGCGCGGGCCGGCCGGGTCGGGCAGGACCAGTTCCGTGTACGCGGCCACCTCGCCCCGCGCGGTCACCGCGGCGACCGTGGTGATCTCGCCGCCGCGGTCCAGGATCAGCTGCTGCGTGGCGTGCAGCCGCTGCGGGGTCCAGGGCTCGGCCTTCTCGTCGACGTCCCCCACGGGCGCGTCCTGCATCGCCCCGTGGGCCGTGGCGAGGGGCGCGGCCCAGTCGTCCGGAGCCAGTCCGTGCCAGGCCCGCAGTTCGTACCCGGGGGCGACGGGGTGCGGGGCTCCCGCCGCGGCCCGGGGCCGCCGCGTCACGTCCTGCTCGTACCAGGCCATGGGCAGGACGTTCACGAACCCGAGGGACTGCGCGAACGCCTGTCCCGGCCCGCCCAGGTCCACCAGGGTGGAGACCGAGGTCCGGCCGTGCGCGAGGAGCTCGGCCCGGACCTGCTCCCACAGGGCTCGGCCCAGACCCCGGCGCCGGGCGTCGGGGTGGACGGCGAGCACGTCGAGGAAGGCGGTGTGCGCGTTGGCCTCGTCCGTGAACAGGAGCAGCGCGGCCACGCCCGCTCCCCCGTCGGCGGCCCAGAGTGCGGCGCGGCCGCGGACCGGTGTCACGCGCAGCCGGCCGGCCACCTCCGTCCGGGCGGGAGGCGGCCCCTGCGGCAGGTCGGCGGCCCGGGCGGCGGCGAGGACCGCGACCCAGGCGTCGATCTCGGTGTCGGTGGGCGGCCGGGACAACGCGCGGATGGTCATACCGGGGACCCTAGATGATCCACTCGGAGCGCGGTCGGCGGTTTTCGGGCGGGAACGCCGGACGGCGGGGACCCCCAGGGGTCCCCGCCGTCCGGCGTCCGTGGTGCGGGAGGTCAGGCGGCCGAGCCGGCCTTCCACTCCGCCCAGGCCATGTTCCAGCCGTTGAGGCCGTTCTCGGGCTTGATGACCTTGTCCGGGGAGTTGATCACGTCGACCACGTCGCCGATGAGCGAGTTGTCGAAGAACCACGCGGCGGGCTGGTTCGGGTCGCCCGCGCCCTTGGCGTCGTTCAGGCCGACACAGCCGTGGCTGGTGTTCGCGCTGCCGAAGACCGAGTCGGCTCCCCAGTAGTTGCCGTGGATGAAGGTGCCGGACTGGGACAGCCGCATGGCGTGCGGGACGTCCTTGATGTCGTACTCGCCCTTGCCCTCACTGTCCTTGAAGCCGACGGTGGAGCCGTCCATCCGGGTCTCCTTGAACTTCTCGGAGATCACCATCTGGCCGTTGTAGGTCGGGTTCTCCGGGGAGCCCGCCGAGATCGGGATGGTCTTGAGGACCGCGCCGTCCCGGGTGACCGTCATCTTCTTGCTCTTCACGTCGACCTGGGAGACCTGGCTGCGGCCGATCTTGAAGGTGACGGTCTTGTTCTGGACGCCCTGGACGCCGGGAGCGCCCTGGACGCCTTCCAGCGCCAGCTTCATGGTGACGGTGGAGTTCGCCTGCCAGTACTTCTCCGGACGGAAGTCCAGGCGCTGGGCGCCGAACCAGTGGCCGACGACCTCCTGGCCGCTGGTGGAGGTGACCGAGATCGCCGCCTGGACGGCCTTCTTGTCCTGGATCGGCTTGTTGAAGGTGATCGAGACCGGCATGCCCACGCCGACCGTCTGTCCGTCGTCCGGGATGAAGGAGCCGACGAAGCTGTTCTCCGGGGAGACGGTGGTGAAGGAGGCGTTCTCGTGCGCTTCCTTGCCGTCGGCGTCCTTGGCGGTCGCCGCCAGGGCGTACTTCGTGGACCGCTTGAGGGCGGCGTCGGGCTTCCAGCTCTTGCCGTCGGCGGCGATCTTGCCGGCCACGGCCGCGCCCTCGCTGGTCTTCAGCTCGACCTGGGTGAGGGTGCCGTCGGCGACGGCCACATTGGCCGCGTCGTTGAGGCCGACGTTCGTGGCGCCGTCCTTCGGCGTGATGGTTATCTTCGCCTTCGAGGCGTCCTTGGCCGCTGCCGCGTCGACGTCCGCCTGGGCGTTGCCCGACTCGCCGCCCTTCGGCTTCGCGTCGTCTCCGCCGCCGCACGCCGTGAGCATCAGTACCCCACCGAGAACGGCGGATATGGCCACCAGGGACCGCCTCCGCCGCTTACTGTCCGTCCTCACACGCCACTCCATCGTTGCCGGATACCCCGGAGGCTGGCCGTCCCCGGGGTTGGCCGGGCAGGGGGCAGACCCCCTGCCTGGTCCTGACAACGCGTTAACGGCACCGGCCGGTTCCACATTCCGTTGGGATGTGGTCCACCACACGGTCAGGCGTTGTCGGGTTCCTCGTCGAAGTCCCCATCTTCCTCGTCCAGGTCCCACTCCATGGACTCGGGGTCGTATTCGACGGGCTCGCTGCTCCAGGAGGCCTGGGCGAGCTCCACGCCGGGGATGTCCGAGACCAGGTCAGTGGGGTCGACGAGGTAGGCGAGGGCCTCCGACTCGTCCTCTCGGACGGCGGCCTCGGCGTGGCCGCGCTCCTCGTCCGGCATGAACTCGTCGGCCTTGATGTGCGCGAGCGCGGCTCCGGTAAGTGCCTGGACGTCCGGCACCTCCAGGACCAGATCCACCCTAAGTCGTACGTATCGTGATGTCTCAGAAGAGTTCATACGACGGAGAGTAAGCCCGCGGAAGCCCCGGCTTTCCCGCGACCCGCCCCTTTCCGTAGCATCACCGCACACGGCCAATTCGCTGCTGCCACAAGGGGGATCGCACCGTGTCCGCACGCCGACCGCTGCTCACCGCTCTCGGAGCGACCACCCTCCTCGCCGCCCTGTGGTTCGTACCCTCGGCGGGCGCCACCTCGGCAGGTACCGAGGAGACCGGATCCGGCGTGCCCGCGGGCGCGAACGCGGCCGGTACGGCCACCGGCGGCTCCGACGCAGGCCCGGACGCCCCCGGGACGGTCACGGGAACGGCCTCCGGGCCCGCCTCGCGCCCGCAGTCCCTGCTCGCCGACACCGGATCGGTGGACACCACCCCCTACCTGCTGGGCGGCACCCTGTTCCTCGGCGTCGGGGCCGGTTTCGTGGCCTTCTCGGTCCGCCGCTCGCACGCGCCGTAGCGGCCGGACACCCCCTGGACACCCGGCGGCACGCACGGACACGGCAAGGGCCGCCCCGGGACCGGATCCCGGGGCGGCCCTTCGCCGCGTTACGAGGCCTGCCGTCAGGCGAGCGGACCCGTCACCGGCTCCACCGCGGCCAGGAGGCCGCCCGTGCGGACGAACTCGTCGGCGGCGGCCAGGTCAGGGGCGAGGAAACGATCCGGCCCGGGACCCTGCACGCCCGCCGCACGCGCGGCCGCGATCGCGGCCTGGCTGGCCGGGGCCGGGGTCAGCCCGTGGCGCAGCTCGATGGCGCGGGTGGCCGCGTACAGCTCGATGGCGATGATCCGCGTCAGGTTGTCGACGGCGGTACGGAGCTTGCGCGCGGCCGACCAGCCCATCGAGACGTGGTCCTCCTGCATGGCGGAGGAGGGGATCGAGTCGGCCGAGGCCGGCACCGCGAGCCGCTTCATCTCGCTGACCAGGGCGGCCTGCGTGTACTGGGCGATCATCAGACCGGAGTCCACACCGGCGTCGTCCGCGAGGAACGGCGGCAGGCCGTGCGAGCGGTTCTTGTCGAGCAGCCGGTCGGTGCGGCGCTCGGCGATGGAGCCGAGGTCGGCGGCCGCGATGGCGAGGAAGTCCAGCACGTAGGCGACCGGGGCCCCGTGGAAGTTGCCGTTGGACTCCACGCGCCCGTCGGGCAGCACCACCGGGTTGTCGACGGCGGCGGCCAGCTCGCGGGAAGCCACCAGGGCGGCGTGCGCCATGGTGTCGCGGCCGGCGCCGGCGACCTGCGGGGCGCAGCGCACGGAGTACGCGTCCTGCACGCGCGGGGCGGTCTCCTCCTGGTAGTGGCGCACGAGCCCGGAGCCCTTGAGGACGGCGGCCATGTTCGCGGCGGAGGCACCCTGCCCCGGGTGCGGGCGGATGGCGTGCAGCTCGGGCTGGAGCACCTTCTCCGTGCCGAGCAGCGCCTCCAGCGTCAGCGCGGCGGTGATGTCGGCGGAGGTGTAGAGCTTGCCGAGGTCGGCGAGGGCCATGACCAGCATGCCGAGCATGCCGTCGGTGCCGTTGAGGAGGGCGAGGCCCTCCTTCTCGCGGAGCACGACGGGCTCGATGCCGGCTTCGGCGAGCAGTTCCCCGGCGGGGCGGACGGTGCCGTCCGGGCCCTCGGCGTCGCCCTCGCCCATGAGGGCGAGCGCGCAGTGGGACAGCGGTGCGAGGTCTCCGGAGCAGCCCAGGGAGCCGTACTCGTGGACGACGGGGGTGATCCCGGCGTTGAGCACGTCGGCCATGGTCTGCGCGACGGAGGGGCGCACGCCGGTGTGACCGGAGGCGACGGTCTTGAGGCGGAGGAACATCAGCGCGCGGACGACCTCCCGCTCGACGCGCGGGCCCATGCCGGCGGCGTGCGAGCGGACGATGTTGCGCTGGAGCTGGGCACGCAGCTCGGGGCTGATGTGCCGGGAGGCGAGCGCACCGAACCCGGTGGACACCCCGTAGACGGGCTCGGGCTTGGCGGCCAGCGCGTCGACGATCTCGCGGGCGCGGGCGAGCGCGTCGAGCGCCTCGCCGGACAGCTCGACCCGTGCGTTGCCGCGGGCTACGGCGATGACGTCCTCGGCGGTGGTCCCGGACGTCCCCACCACGACAGTGTGCATATCCATATTCAGCACCCTACGGATTGAATCGCTTCATGTCACTAGCTTGGTTCGTCACGATCGCGACGCGGGTGGACCCCTTACGGGCCGACACCGCGGACATGCGGTCACGGGCGGCCCCGGAACCGGCGCCGCTCCCCGGGAGCCTCCTCGGCGGCGGCGTCCGCGAGCCGGACCACGGCGGTGTCCCGGCCCGCCACGACGGGTTTCGGCGAGCGCGCCGCCTTCGCCTTGTACTGGGCGGCGTCCGCCAGCCGGAACAGCCTCCGGGAGGACTTCACCAGCCCGATCGGATCCCCGGTGGAGGCGACCCCGCAGGCCACCCCCTCACCCAGCTCCAGCTCGGCCGCCCGGGTACACACCTCCTCGGCGACGCGTACGATCTCGTCCGCCGTCGGGCCGGCCCCGACCAGGCAGAACTCGTCGCCGCCGAGGCGGGCCACCAGCGATCCGGGCAGCATCGCGCCGCACAGGCTCAGGACCGACCCGAACCGTTCCAGGAGCCGGTCGCCCATGGCGTGGCCGAGGGTGTCGTTGACCTTCTTCAGGCCGTTCAGGTCGCAGACGACCAGGCTGACGACCGCCCCGGTCCGCCGGTGCTCCTCCAGGGCCTCGTCGAGCCGCATGTCGACCGCCCGCCGGTTCGCGAGCCCGGTCAGCGGATCGGTGAAGGCGAGCCGCCGGGCCTCCTCCAGCCGCTCGTTCTGTGCGAGACCGGCCGCGATCACGGCCGCGAGCACAGTGGCGAAATCGGCGTCGTCCTCGTCGAAGTCGGGCAGCCCCTCGTCGCGGGCGACGTACAGCTCGCCCCAGGCCCGGCCGCTGAGCACGACGGGCGCGACCACACAGGTCCCGCGGCCGCGGCGGCGCAGGGCCTCGCCGCGCCGGCCCGGCCGGTCGCCGACGGCGCTCTCCACCCAGGCGTGCGGGCCGCCGCCGCCCACCCAGAGCTCGTGCAGGAACTCGGTGATCTCGGGGAAGTCGTGCACCGGGTACGACTCGTCCTCGGGGAACTCCTCCTCGCCCGCCCGCCGCTCGCCCTCGTTCACGAGCACCCGCAGGCGCCCCCGCTCGCGCTCCCAGGCGGAGATCGCCGCGAACGAGCCGTCGAGCGCCACGCGCGCCCCGCGCGCGGCCGCCCGCACACTGTCCCGCGGCGCGCACGCCGCGGCCATCGCCTGAGCGAGTCCCACCACGGCTCGTAGCCGCCCGTCAACTCCCATCACCCCAGGTTAGGGAGTTTTGTCCGATTTGGGGACAGTGAGCGCGACATTCGGTACCGCGAAGATCACCAAGGGTGATCGACTGCGCGGCGGTGCGGGCGGCTGGCGACGACCGACCGGACGGTTACTCCCCCGGCCAGTTCGGCTTGCGCTTCTCGTTGAACGCCGCGACGCCCTCCACCCGGTCACCCGAGAGGGCCACCGTCCGCCAGGCCGCGTCCTCGATCTCCAGACCGGCCTCCAGGTCCATCCCGTGGCCCAGCCGCAGCGCCCGCTTGGCCGCCCGCAGACCCACGGGGGAGTTCGCCGCCATCCGGGCGGCCAGCGCCAGCGCCTCCGCCGTGTCCTGGCCGGCCGGGACCACCGAGTCCACCAGGCCCAGGGACAGCGCCTCGGCCGCCTCCACCCGGCGCGCGGTGAAGATCAGCTCCGCGGCCCGCGCGGCACCCACCCGGCGCGGCAGCAGCTGCGTCCCTCCGCCGCCGGGGATCACGCCCACCGACACCTCCGGCAGGCCCACCACCGAGGTCTCGTCGGCGACGATCACATCGCAGGCCAGGGCCAGCTCGAAGCCGCCGCCCAGCGCGAACCCGTGCACGGCCGCGATCGTGGGCATCGGCAGCGCCGCCACGCCCCCGTACGCGCCCCGCGTGGTCGGCCGCTGCCGGACCAGCTCGGCGTCCGAGAACGAGTTCCGCTCCTTGAGGTCCGCCCCGACGCAGAAGGCCCGCTCCGACGTGGAGGAGAGCACCACCACGCGCACGGTCCGGTCGGCGGCCAGCTCGGCACAGGCCGCCCCGATGGCGCGGGCCATGGCGGTCGACACCGCGTTCATCGCCTTGGGGCGGTCCAGGACCAGCTCCGCGACCCCGCCCTCGTGGCGGCGCACCGCCACGAACTCCGACTCGAATGCCGACTCGGACGCCATAAGAACCCTCCCGGTTAACGAACGTTACCGGGGATCCTAGGGGGTGTCTTGTCGGTCCGGGCGGATCAGGGAGCGGTGGTCGGTACCGTGCATCGCAAGGCGGACGAGGGAGGCGACGCGGAGCGTCGCCGACCGAGGACAACGCCGCGAGGCGCGGTGCCGACCACCGCGAGCCCGCCCTGGCCGGCAAGACACCCCCTAGGGGGTGCGCTTGCGGCGCGTCAGGGACCAGGGCTCCACGACGCCGAGCCCGCGCACCGGCCGCTGCCACATCGGCTGCAGCGCGAACCGGTAGGACGCGCCCTCGTCGGGCGCCGTCTCGGCCTCCTTCTCCGACACCGGAGCGGCCCCGGTCCGGGCGAGCTCCTCGGCCATCGCCCCGTCCACCAGCACCGCGTCCTTGGGGGCTATGGACGTCAGCCGGCTGGCCAGGTTCACCGTGGTGCCGAAGACATCGCCCATCCGGGTGGTCACCGTGCCGAAGGCGATCCCGA
The DNA here is from genome assembly GCF_016755875.1 of Streptomyces spororaveus. Lineage (NCBI taxonomy): Bacteria > Bacillati > Actinomycetota > Actinomycetes > Kitasatosporales > Streptomycetaceae > Streptomyces > Streptomyces spororaveus. The sequence continues at coordinate 3,450,386 of NZ_BNED01000005.1, forward strand.
CCCGCAGCTCGGGCATCTGGGCGTCGGCCTCCATCGTCTCGATGAGCCGCAGCGCGATCTCGGCCGCGGTCGCCGCGTCGTCGGCGCAGTACAGCACCTCGTCGCCGAGGGTCTTGATCAGCCGGCCGCCGTGCGCGGCCACCAGGTCCGCCGACGTGGTCTCGAAGGACTCGACGAGCTCGCCGAGCTCCTCCTCCTCCAGCCGCCGCGTCAGGCGGGTGAAGCCCACCAGGTCGGCGAAGCCCACCGCGAGCCGCCGGTCGACCATCTCGTCGTCGTCGGCCACCTGCACCACGCGCCCGGTCGCGGCCGCCAGCTGGCGCCGCCACACGTAGACGAGGAACTCCTCCAGCTCGGGCAGCAGCAGCTCCACCAGGGGGTACGTGACCTCCGTGCGGGTCATGCCCGGCTCCGGCGGCTCCGTCAGCCCCTCCAGGAACGAGTCGATCTGCCACTCGGCCAGCCGGGCGGTGGTCTGCCCGGTGGACCGCGCCACCTGTACGGCCATCGGCTCGGACAGCAGCCCGGCCTCCACCAGACCGGCCAGCCGGCGCAGGGCCAGCACGTCGGCCTCCGTGAGCGCCCGGGCCTGCCCGATGTCGGCGAAGCCCATGGCCCGCCAGAAGCGCGAGGCCAGCTCCATGGACACGCCCGCGCTGCGGGCGGCCTGGAAGGGCGTGTACCGGCGCTCGGCACCGAGGATCAGCTGCTCCAGCCGGATGGCGAGGGGATCCGCCGTCGGCTGGGCCGTGTGATCGACCTCGTGGTGCGGGGTGTGCTGGTCACGGCCGATCGGGGTACCCGGGCCGGACGCGGAGCCGCCACCGGCGGACGCGCTGGACGTAGGGTCGTCGACGGTCAAGGGCCGCCTCCTGTCCATTCCGTGCGCACTGCCCTGCGAACCGGTTGATCACCACGAGCACCGGGATCGCCTAAACCATACGGCAGGTGTGCCGTAGCTCACTCCCCCTCCCCGCTTCCGGCCCGCCCGCGACCTGGGTGCGGGGTCCGGGGCCGCGGCCCCGGGACGGCGCCGCACCCGGCACCCGTACCCCGTGTCAGTGCACGGAACGCAGGTGGATGACGTCGCCCGCGCCCACCGTCTCGTGCTGTCCCTCGGCCGTACGGATCACGAGGCGGCCATCGGTGTCCACCGCTTCGGCCGTTCCGGTGAGAGTGCGCCCGCCGGGCAGCTCCGCGCGGACGTGCCGGCCGAGGGTCGCGCAGCCCGCCGCGTAGGTCTCCTGGAGGCCGCTGGCCGCGGGGTCGCCGGCGGCCGCGCGCCAGTTCCCGTACCACTCCTCCAGGGACCGCAGGACGGCCCGCAGCAGCGGGTCCCGGTCGGTCACGGAGGCCTTGGCCAGCGCCAGCGATCCCGCGGCCGGTACCGGCAGCTCGTCCTCGGTCAGCGTGACGTTGAGCCCGATCCCGAGGACCACGCCGTCCTCGACCCGCTCGGCGAGGATCCCGCCGGTCTTGCGCTCCTCGCCGTCCACGCTGACCAGCAGGTCGTTGGGCCACTTCAGGGCGGTGTCCACGCCGGCCGCCCGGGACAGGCCGGTGGCGGTGGCCACACCGGCCAGCAGGGTCAGCCACCCCCACCGCTCCTGCGGCACGGCGTCGCCGGGCTTGAGCAGGACGGAGAAGAACAGCCCCGACCGCGCGGGCGCGACCCAGCTGCGGTCCAGCCGCCCGCGCCCGGCACTCTGCTCCTCGGCGACGAGCACGGCCCCCTCGGGCAGCCGCGCCGCCCGGGTGGCAAGGTCGGTATTGGTGGACCCGGTACTGGCGACGACCTCCACGGAGGTCCACAGCCCGTCCCCGGTGACGAGGGCCCTCTGGAGGGCGGCGGCATTGAGGGGCGGCCGGTCCAGGCTCGACCAGCGTCCTGCGGAAGCTCCGGCTGATGCATCTGATGGCGTCATGCAACCCAATGTAGGTGTGTCAAACGCCGCACTGCCGAGCGCCATGCCCGCCGATACGCTACGCACCAGTAGCCAGCAGTAGTCAATCAATTGACCAGGCAGTTGACACCACGCAGGGAGCCGCGACCCCGATGTCACATCCGTCAGAGCCGATCGACATGCACACCACCGCGGGCAAGATCGCGGATCTGCAGCGCCGCATCGACGAAGCCACCCACGCCGGGTCCGCGCGTGCTGTGGAGAAGCAGCACGCCAAGGGCAAGCTGACGGCGCGTGAGCGGGTTGCCCTTCTGCTGGACGAGGGATCCTTCGTCGAGCTCGACGAGTTCGCCCGGCACCGTTCCACCAGCTTCGGGCTGGAGAAGACCCGGCCCTACGGCGACGGCGTCGTCACCGGCTACGGCACGGTGGACGGCCGTCCGGTCGCCGTGTTCTCGCAGGACTTCACCGTCTTCGGCGGGGCCCTCGGCGAGGTCTACGGCCAGAAGATCATGAAGGTCATGGACTTCGCGCTGAAGACCGGGTGCCCGCTGGTGGGCATCAACGACTCCGGCGGCGCCCGCATCCAGGAGGGCGTCAGCGCGCTGGGCATGTACGGCGAGATCTTCCGCCGCAACGTCCACGCGTCCGGCGTGATCCCGCAGATCAGCCTGATCGTCGGGCCCTGTGCGGGCGGCGCCGTGTACTCCCCGGCCATCACGGACTTCACGGTCATGGTCGACCAGACCTCGCACATGTTCATCACCGGCCCGGACGTCATCAAGACGGTCACCGGCGAGGACGTCGGCTTCGAGGAGCTGGGCGGGGCGCGCACGCACAACAGCACGTCCGGCGTCGCGCACCACATGGCGGGCGACGAGAAGGACGCCATCGAGTACGTGAAGTCACTGCTCGCGTACCTGCCGTCGAACAACCTCTCCGAGCCGCCCGCCTTCCCGGAGGACGCGGACACCGAGGTCTCGGACGCCGACCGCGAGCTCGACGTACTGATCCCGGACAGCGCCAACCAGCCGTACGACATGCACACCGTGATCGAGCACGTGCTCGACGACGCGGAGTTCCTGGAGACGCAGGCGCTCTTCGCGCCGAACATCCTGACCGGCTTCGGCCGGGTCGAGGGCCACCCGGTGGGCGTCGTCGCCAACCAGCCGATGCAGTTCGCCGGCTGCCTGGACATCGACGCCTCCGAGAAGGCGGCGCGGTTCGTCCGGACGTGCGACGCCTTCAACATCCCGGTGCTGACCTTCGTGGACGTCCCGGGCTTCCTTCCGGGCACCGACCAGGAGTACAACGGAATCATCCGGCGCGGCGCGAAGCTGATCTACGCCTACGCCGAGGCCACCGTTCCGCTGATCACCGTCATCACCCGCAAGGCCTTCGGCGGGGCGTACGACGTCATGGGCTCCAAGCACCTCGGCGCGGACCTGAACCTGGCCTGGCCGACCGCGCAGATCGCCGTCATGGGCGCGCAGGGCGCGGTGAACATCCTGCACCGCCGGACCATCGCGGAGGCCGCTCCCGGGGAGGTGGAGGAGACCCGGGCCCGGCTCATCGCCGAGTACGAGGACGCGCTGCTCAACCCGTACACGGCGGCCGAGCGCGGGTACATCGACGCGGTGACCATGCCGTCCGAGACCCGGGCGCACGTGGTGAAGGGGCTGCGGCAGCTGCGCACCAAGCGGGAGTCCCTGCCGCCGAAGAAGCACGGCAACATCCCCCTCTAGCCCGTCCAGGAGGACTCTGTGGTGATCAAGGTCGTCAAGGGCAACCCGACTCCGGAGGAGCTGGCCGCCGCACTGGCGGTGGTCCAAGCGCGCGCGGCGGCGCTGGCCATGGCGCCGTCGGGCGCTCCGCCGGTCGCGGACGAGTGGTCGGCGCCGGCCCGGGTGGCCCGGCGGCGGGTTCCGCACCCGGGGCCGCGGGCCTGGGGCCGTACGTACTGGCCCGCGTAGCCGAAATGATGTGAACGGGCGGTGGCGCCTGAGTACTCGTACTCAGGCGCCACACCCTTTCCCGGGCCAGGATCGAGGCATGCTCTGGTCCGACCCGAAGAACGAGCCGCCCAAGGACATGCGCGACGCGCAGGCGATGATCCGGCGGCTGACCCTGGTGCTCGCCATCGCCATGCTCGTGGTGGTGTACGTCCTGGGTGTGGGCCACTTCTAGGGCTTGTCCGGGGGGCGCGGGGCGCGCCTACGATGGCCCCCATGACTGCGACACCTGAGCCCTCGACGACCGGGCGCAAGCTCGTCCTCGCCTCCGCCTCCCCCGCCCGGCTGAACCTGCTGCGGCAGGCCGGGCTCGCCCCGCACGTGATCGTCAGCGGTTTCGACGAGGACACCCTGAACCACGACGAGCCGGCCGCCCTGGCGCTGGCGCTGGCCGAGGCGAAGGCCGCCGTCGTGGCGGGGCTGGAGGAGGCCGCGGGCGCCCTGGTGATCGGCTGCGACTCGGTGCTGGAGCTGGACGGCGAGGCGCTGGGCAAGCCGGCGGACGCCGAGGAGGCCACCGCGCGCTGGAAGTCGATGCGGGGACGGGCGGGCGTACTGCGCACCGGGCACTGCGTGATCGACACGGCGGACGGCCGTCAGGTCTCGGCCACGGCGTCGACGACGGTCCGGTTCGGCGAGCCGACGGACGCGGAGGTGGCGGCGTACGTGGCGAGCGGGGAGCCCCTGCACGTGGCGGGGGCGTTCACCCTGGACGGGCTGTCGGCGCCGTTCATCGACGGCATCGACGGGGATCACAGCAACGTCATCGGGCTGTCGCTGCCGCTGCTGCGTTCCCTGCTGGGCGAACTGGACGTGTCCATCACGGACTTGTGGGCTTGAGCTCCCCGTACGGCGGCGTCGGCGGCAGCGGCGGGGCGTCGGCGCCCGGGTCCCCGCCCGCGTCCCCGTCGTCGCCGTGGCGGGCGGCGGGGTAGAGCGTCAGGATCAGTACGAGGAGACACAGGATCAGCATCAGCGTCGCGAAGGCGGCCCAGCCGACCAGCCCGACGGCGAGGATGCCGAGCACCGCGTGGGTGACGGCGGCGCCGATGAGCACGACGCGGCCGAAGCGGCCCGGGGAGCGGTCGCGGATCGCGGCGACGGCGGCGAGCACGGCGCACAGGACGAGGAAGGCGCCCATGCCCGCCCCCATCGCGTAAGTCGCCTTGGACATGACATCCGGGTCGCTGCCCGCGATCGACATCGACTGGTTCGCCGTGGTCCGGCCCAGCACGATGTGGACGAGCACGAGCACCGCCGCTTCCGCGACGAGCACGATCGCGGCCAGTCCGGCCACGAGTCTTCGCAGCACGACGCCCCCACCCCCCACGAGTCACAAGCCCGTTCGACGCCTGGAGGCTACTAACGGGTAGCCCGGCGGGCAAGACATCCGCGCACCCGGCTTGCGGCGGCTACGCCGACGGCTTCGGCTTCTTCTCCCGGGGCCGGAGGGTGTACGACCAGGACCAGACGGTGTCGATCACCCAGATGGTCAGCCAGATCCGCCCGGCCCAGACCAGCGGTCCCCGCTGGTCGTCGGGCACACCGCCGTCGGTGATCTGCCACACGAGCCAGCTGGAGTCCAGGACCCACAGGACCGCCTGGCCCAGCGCGAACACGGCGGTGTGGACGTACCAGTCCCGCCGCTCCTTGCGGGCGCGAGCCTTCGGCCCGAGGGCGCTCTCCGCCACCGCCCGCGGCCGCGCCGCCTCCCGCCCGCCCGTGTCTTCCTCCCCGTCCGTACGCCGCTCCGGCAGGCCCAGTGCGCGGACCGCGTACGGCACCACGAGCGCCCCCACGGCCGAGGTGACCGCGGCCGCCCCGCAGGCGGCGGCCCAACCGGCCTCCTCGTAGAGCACGCCCATCACCAGCGGGCCGATCACCACACCCGCCAGGCGGGCACTCTCGTACAGGCCCATGGCCCGGCCGGTCCGCCCCCCGGAGGCGGCGGCCACGGCCGCCTGCTCCACCGGGACCTGCACGGCGAAGCAGGCGGCGGCCACGGTCCACAGGACGGCGACGGCCGGCGGCGTGGAGACGACCGAGAGTCCCGCCGCGAACAGCGCGCTCGCCGCGAACGAGGCGACCATGGCCGGCGTACGGCCCAGCCGGCCGGTGAGGCGGTGCGCGTGCGCCGGCAGCAGGACGAACACCACGAAACCGGGGGCGAAGACGAGCGCGATCTCGTCCGGGGACAGCTCCAGGTGCGACTGCAGCCGGAGCAGCAGGAGCATCCACAGCCCGGCCTCGGCCGCGGCCGTCACCGCGGACACCGCCATCAGCGGCAGCAGCCGGCGCTCCGCCGCGCCCCGCCCCTCCCGGAGCCCGGCCACCGCGCGGGGAGCGCCGGCGTCCCGCTCCCGGCGGGGCCCGCGCAGCAGCGACGCCGCGGCCACCGCGCAGGCGGCGCTGCCCAGCCAGAACAGCAGCGGGTAGCCACCGCGTTCCAGCAGGGAGAACGCCACCAGATAGCCGACGAACGCGCCCTGCCCCTCGGCGGACAGCAACCTGCCGTACGCGGCCGTGCCGTCACCGCCACCGCCCTGCGACCGCTGTCCGGTCCAGGCCCGCAGCCCGACCCAGAACAGGGCCCCTCCGGCGCCGCCCAGGCCCGCCGCGACGAAGGCCCCCACCAGTGAGCCGGCGAGCGCGTACCCCGCGAACGACAGGGCGTACAGACCCGCACCGGCCGCGGCGACCCGGCGCTGGTCGAAACGGTCGGCCAGTTCCCCGGCCAGCGGGCGCACGATCAGCGACAGCACCGCCTCGAAGGCGATCAGCGCGCCGACCGCGGAGGCCCCGGCGCCCAGCACCGACCCCGCCCACAGCGGCAGCAGGAAGTCGAGCACCTCGGCCGGGGCGCTCGCGAACAGCGCCGCCGACAGGACCCTGCGCCCGGCCCGGTCCTCGGGCGTCCGCGTACCGGCGCTCACGCGCGAGCGGCCGGTGAGCGCCGGACCCGCCGGATCCGCCGGATCTCTGCCGTGTCGGCTCCGGCGGGCAGGGGCCCGCCGGAGAAGGGCGGTAAGACCATTGCCTCGTCCTCGTCTCGGTGTCGTATCGCCGTCGTATCGCCGTCGTCTGACCGCCGTCCGGCCGGTCGTCATTTCGACGCCGTGCGTAAGACGCCGTTCGGCCCGCCCGGGTTGTCAACTCGCCGACAGCGCCGCCGCCGCGCGGTCGCGGGCCCCGGTGTCGTCCATCCGCAGGACACGCCCGGCGCGCTGTCGCCCGCCCGGGCCCGCGTGGGCCACATCGCTGTGGGTACGGTGTTGTCCCTGTTCGGCCTGCGGGACGACCGGGCTACCAATCAGTAAACAAGGGGACAACTCCTCTCACGACCGCAAAGAAACCGTGGGCCGTTCGTAGGGACTCGACAAAGAATCACCCGGGGCCGCTGACCGGGGGGACAGAGACCTTGGCTACATGACGGGGTTACTGTGCAGTCGGGGATCCCCCTGACCTGGGGCGCCACAAGGGTTCTCCGGCGGTTCGGCCCTCGCATCACACTCTGTGTGGGCAAGGTCACCACCGGGGAAGGGTCGAAAGGCCGTGTGGGCTGTCCCTAAACTCAGCTTGTTTCAAGGAGGGAGCCATCGTGCGCAAGGTGCTCATCGCCAACCGTGGCGAAATCGCTGTCCGCGTTGCTCGGGCCTGCCGGGACGCCGGGATCGGGAGCGTAGCCGTCTACGCCGATCCGGACCGGGACGCTCTGCACGTCCGCGCGGCCGACGAAGCTTTCGCGTTGGGCGGTGACACCCCGGCCACCAGCTACCTGGACATCTCCAAGGTCCTCCAGGCCGCAGCCGACTCCGGTGCGGACGCCATCCATCCCGGATACGGCTTCCTCTCCGAGAACGCCGACTTCGCCCAGGCCGTGATCGACGCCGGCCTGACCTGGATCGGCCCGCCGCCGCAGGCCATCCGTGACCTCGGCGACAAGGTGGCCGCCCGTCACATCGCCCAGCGCGCCGGGGCGCCGCTGGTCGCCGGTACGCCGGACCCGGTCTCCGGGGCCGAGGAGGTCGTCGCCTTCGCCAAGGAGCACGGCCTGCCGATCGCCATCAAGGCCGCCTTCGGTGGTGGCGGTCGCGGTCTGAAGGTCGCCCGCACCCTCGAAGAGGTGCCGGAGCTCTACGATTCCGCCGTCCGTGAGGCCGTCGCCGCCTTCGGCCGCGGCGAGTGCTTCGTCGAGCGCTACCTCGACAAGCCCCGCCACGTCGAGACCCAGTGCCTGGCTGACTCGCACGGCAACGTCGTCGTCGTGTCGACCCGTGACTGCTCCCTCCAGCGCCGCCACCAGAAGCTCGTGGAGGAGGCCCCGGCACCGTTCCTGAGCGAGGCTCAGAACGCGGAGCTGTACGCCGCCTCCAAGGCCATCCTGAAGGAAGCCGGCTACGTCGGCGCCGGCACCGTCGAGTTCCTCGTCTCCGCCGACGGCCTGATCTCCTTCCTGGAGGTCAACACCCGCCTCCAGGTCGAGCACCCGGTCACCGAAGAGGTCTCCGGCATCGACCTGGTCCGCGAGATGTTCCGCATCGCCGACGGCGAGGAGCTCGGCTACGGCGACCCGGTCCTGCGCGGTCACTCCATCGAGTTCCGCATCAACGGCGAGGACCCGGGCCGCGGCTTCCTCCCGGCGCCCGGCACGGTGACGAAGTTCGCCGCCCCCTCGGGCCCTGGCGTCCGCCTCGACGCGGGCGTCGAGTCCGGCTCGGTCATCGGCCCGGCCTGGGACTCGCTCCTGGCCAAGCTGATCGTCACCGGTGCCACCCGCGAGCAGGCCCTGCAGCGCGCCGCCCGCGCGCTCGCCGAGTTCGAGGTCGAGGGCATGGCCACGGCCATCCCGTTCCACCGCGCGGTCGTCGTCGACCCGGCGTTCGCCCCGACCGACGGCACCCCGTTCACCGTCTACACCCGGTGGATCGAGACCGAGTTCGTCAACGAGATCCCGGCGTTCACGGCCCCGGCCGCGGACGACACCGAGGACGAGCCGGGCCGCGAGACGGTGGTCGTCGAGGTCGGCGGCAAGCGCCTCGAGGTCTCGCTCCCGTCGTCCCTGGGCATGACCCTGGCCCGCACCGCCGCCGCCGGTGGCGCGAAGCCGAAGCGCCGCGCGGCCAAGAAGTCCGGCCCGGCGGCCTCCGGCGACACCCTCGCGTCCCCGATGCAGGGCACGATCGTCAAGGTCGCGGTCGAGGAGGGCCAGCAGGTCAACGAGGGCGACCTGGTCGTCGTACTCGAAGCCATGAAGATGGAGCAGCCGCTGAACGCGCACCGCTCCGGCACCGTCGTCGGCCTCACCGCCGAGGTCGGCGCGTCCCTCACCTCGGGTGCCACGATCTGCGAGATCAAGGACTGACGTCCCGCACCACCTGAGACGCCGGCGGGGCTGGAGGGATCCAGCCCCGCCGGCGTTCTTCGTTCAGGTCCGCGATGCGGCCCCGGCCCGGCTACGCGAACGTGTCCGGGTACCCGAGGTCGTAGTGCGGCGACATCGACGAGGTCCAGGCACTCCCGTCGAACCGATCACACAACACCTGATCACCCGCACCCACCCGACGGCAGTACGACACCGACCCGTCCGCATTCGCCAACCACGCCCGGTCCGACGCATAACCCCAGTCGTTCGGCGCCGCATACCTGCTCACCCAACCCGACGACTTCAACACACTGCAGACCAACCCCTGCGAACCCTGATCACCGGCCCGCCCACACACCGCAGGCCCGTCCTTCGTCGACAGATACGCCCGATTCTCGTGATAACCGAGATCGAAGTGCGGCGACATCGACGAGGTCCACGCACTCCCGTCGAACCGATCACACAACACCTGATCACCCGCACCCACCCGACGGCAGTACGACACCGACCCGTCCGCATTCGCCAACCACGCCCGGTCCGACGCATAACCCCAGTCGTTCGGCGCCGCATACCTGCTCACCCAACCCGACGACTTCAACACACTGCAGACCAACCCCTGCGAACCCTGATCACCGGCCCGCCCACACACCGCAGGCCCGTCCTTCGTCGACAGATACGCCCGATTCTCGTGATAACCGAGATCGAAGTGCGGCGACATCGACGAGGTCCACGCACTCCCGTCGAACCGATCACACAACACCTGATCACCCGCACCCACCCGACGGCAGTACGACACCGACCCGTCCGCATTCGCCAACCACGCCCGGTCCGACGCATAACCCCAGTCGTTCGGCGCCGCATACCTGCTCACCCAACCCGACGACTTCAACACACTGCAGACCAACCCCTGCGAACCCTGATCACCGGCCCGCCCACACACCGCAGGCCCGTCCTTCGTCGACAGATACGCCCGATTCTCGTGATAACCGAGATCGAAGTGCGGCGACATCGACGAGGTCCACGCACTCCCGTCGAACCGATCACACAGCACCTGATCACCCGCACCCACCCGACGGCAGTACGACACCGACCCGTCCGCATTCGCCAACCACGCCCGGTCCGACGCATAACCCCAGTCGTTCGGCGCGGAGTACGCGGTGACCCAACCGGTCGGCTTCAGCACGCTGCAGACCAGCTTCTGCGCACCCTGGTCTCCGGCTCGCCCGCACTCCGCGGGCCCGTCCTTCGTCGACAGGTACGCGAGGTCCGCCGAGTCCACGTCGTTCTGCACGTACCGGGTGGCAGGGGCCGAGACGCCGGCGCCGTTGCGGGCGACGACGGAGTAGGCGTAGTCCTGATGCGGCGACACCTGGACGTCGAGCAACCGGGTGCCCGTCACCGTGGCGAGGAGGGTGCCGTTCCGGCTGACCTGGTAGTCGGCGGCGCCGGCCGAGGCGCTCCACTGGAGGACCACCCGTGAGCCATGGGCCAACACCGCGATTCCGGCCGGAGCGGCCGGTGCGGACTGCGGTGGCGGGGGGACGTCCGCCAGGTCCTTGAAGTGGATGTACTGGAACGCTCCCGTCGGGACGGTGCGTTCGTTGTATCTGCCGTCGTAGCCGTGGTTGTACTCCTCGATGGTCACCGTGCCGTTGCCTACGGACTCCACCCAGGCGACGTGTCCCACGCCCAGGGCGACGGCGCCCCTGGCGGGGATGTTGTCGACGCGGAAGCCCAGAGCCCTGGCCCGGTTCCCCCAGTCGGTGGCGTCGGCGTGGAACGGCATGCCGAAGCCGTTCCGGCTCTGCAGGCGCCAGGCGACGAAGCTGGTGCACTCCCGGTTGAACATGCCCCAGTCGTCGGACACCGAGTCCATGGGGACGTTTCGCCACTTCGCGGGGTAGTCGTCGCTCCAGGCGGATGCCGACGGTACGGCCACCACGGAGAACAGCGACGTCAGCAGGACCGTCACGAGGACGCTCACGACACGACGAAGTACGTGGCGGGCAACCGGCAGTCTCCGGTCGCGTAGGGGCGGTATACCGGACGGGACCACAGTCATCGAACCCTCCTTCAGGCCCCTCCCGCCGTGCGGTCACACGGCTCCAGGGCGCTGGAGCATCCTGGAGCCCACCGTGTGATCAGATCGGACAACCGGCTGAATTCACTCGGACGGGCTAGTCGCCTGAAGATCGGATTCGGTGATGGAAGACGGAAGACGGAAGGCCCGATCGGGCCGGGCTCCGAAAAGCCCGGCATGATCGGCACGGCCCACAGCGGCCGGCGGCCGGGGTCCTGCGACTAACGGCGGCGCATGTCGGCGACCCGTGCCCGATCCCCCGGCTGGGGCTCCGGCAGCATGCCCGCGGCCCGCAACTGCGCCGCCGGTCCGCCCCGCCGCTGTACCGGCAGGGGCGAGTCGCGGCGCGGCCGCCGGCCCTGCATTGCGTCCACACCGCCGGAGGGCACCGCCCCGCCGGCCACGGTGATCTGCACGCCCTGGTCCGCCAGTGCCTGCAGCTCCGTACCCGCCCGGTCGTCGTGCGGCGGCGGCTCGTCCGTGACCAGCCGCGTCATCACGTCGGTGGGCACGGTCTGGAACATGGTGTCGGTACCGAGCTTCGTGTGGTCGGCCAGCACCACCACCTCCGCCGCCGCCTGCACCAGCGCCCGGTCCACGCTGGCGGACAGCATGTTGGACGTGGACAGCCCGCGCTCGGCGGTCAGACCGCTGCCCGACAGGAAGGCCCGGGAGACCCGCAGCCCCTGGAGGGACTGCTCGGCCCCGCTGCCCACGAGGGCGTAGTTGGACCCGCGCAGGGTTCCGCCGGTCATGACCACTTCCACCCGGTTCGCGTGGGCCAGGGCCTGGGCGACGAGCAGCGAGTTGGTGACGACGGTCAGTCCGGGCACGCGGGCGAGCCGGCGGGCCAGCTCCTGGGTCGTGGTGCCCGCGCCGACGACGACGGCCTCGCCCTCTTCCACGAGGGAGGCCGCGACATCGGCAATGGCGGTCTTCTCCGCCGTCGCGAGATGGGACTTTTGCGGAAAGCCGGACTCCCGCGTGAAACCGCCCGGCAAGACCGCACCGCCGTGTCGGCGGTCGAGGAGTCCTTCTGCCTCCAGTGCCCGCACGTCCCGCCGTACGGTCACTTCGGAGGTCTGGACGACGCGGGCGAGCTCCCGGAGCGATACCGCTCCGTTGGCCCGCACCATTTCGAGGATCAATTGGCGACGTTCTGCAGCGAACACGAAACTGACAGTAACCCCAACGACCGTCTGCTTTCAGCTCTTTGCGCCGGAATACCGAAGTTGTCCATAAGGTGGGGCGACTAGTGGTATACGCGGCCCGAGCGTTACGTGAACATCTCGCCATGAATCCGCGCCCCGCCCCAAACTCCTTACGGTGTGGGGCGGTTAGCGGGGCTCAGGCCTCGCCGGCGGCCTTCCGCGTGTGCAGCTGACGGGCCACCTCGGCGATCGATCCCGAGAGCGAGGGGTACACGGTGAACGCTTTTGCGATCTGCTCGACCGTCAGATTGTTGTCGACCGCGATCGAGATGGGGTGGATCAGCTCGCTCGCGCGCGGGGAGACGACCACGCCGCCGACGACGATCCCGGTGCCCGGGCGGCAGAACAGCTTCACGAAGCCGTCCCGGATGCCCTGCATCTTGGCGCGCGGGTTGCGCAGCAGCGGGAGCTTCACCACGCGGGCCTCGATCTTGCCCGCGTCCACGTCCGCCTGGGTGTAGCCGACGGTGGCGATCTCGGGGTCGGTGAAGACGTTCGAGGAGACCGTCTTGAGGTTCAGCGGGGCCACCGCGTCACCGAGGAAGTGGTACATCGCGATGCGCCCCTGCATCGCCGCGACCGACGCGAGCGCGAAGACGCCCGTGACGTCACCGGCGGCGTACACGCCGGGCGCGGAGGTGCGCGAGACCTTGTCGGTCCAGATGTGCCCGGAGTCCTTGAGCCGGACCCCGGACTCCTCCAGGTTCATGTTCTTCGTGTTGGGGATCGCGCCGACCGCCATCAGGCAGTGCGTACCGGTCAGCACGCGGCCGTCGGAGAGGGTGACCTCGACCCGGTCGCCCACCCGCTTGGCGGACTCGGCGCGCGAGCGTCCGACGACGTTCATGCCGCGGCGCCGGAAGACGTCCTCCAGCACGGCGGCGGCGTCCGGGTCCTCGCCGGGGAGCACGCGGTCGCGGGAGGACACGAGGGTCACCCGGGAGCCGAGGGCCTGGTAGGCGCCCGCGAACTCGGCGCCGGTCACACCGGAGCCGACCACGATGAGCTCCTCGGGGAGCTCGTCGAGGTCGTAGACCTGGGTCCAGTTCAGGATCCGCTCGCCGTCGGGCATGGCGTCGGGGATCTCGCGCGGGGTGCCGCCGGTCGCGATCAGGACGGCGTCCGCGGTCAGGATCGTCTCGGACCCGTCGGCGGCGGTGACGATGACGTCCCGGGTGCCGTCGATGCCCTGCGGCCCGCCGAGCTTGGCGCGGCCGCGCACCACGCGGGCGCCGGCCCGGGTGACGGAGGCGGTGATGTCGTGCGACTGGGCGAGCGCGAGGCGCTTGACGCGCCGGTTCACCTTGCCGAGGTCCACGCCGACGACGCGCGCGGCCTGCTCGATGTGCGGGGTGTCGTCCGCCACGACGATGCCGAGCTCCTCGTACGAGGAGTCGAAGGTCGTCATCACCTCGGCGGTCGCGATCAGAGTCTTGGAGGGCACGCAGTCGGTCAGGACCGATGCCCCGCCCAGACCGTCGCAGTCCACGACGGTCACCTCCGCGCCGAGCTGGGCCCCCACCAGGGCTGCCTCATACCCGCCGGGTCCGCCGCCGATGATCACGATCCGGGTCACGAAAAGTCCGCCTCACGTCTACCCGGCCGGCTGCCGCCCCGGCCGGTGTTCCGGGGGGTCTCCCCGGGGGATGCATTCCGTGCTCCATTGTCCCGCACGCTTCAAGGTGCTTCGCGCCCGGTCCCGCCATCCGGGCACGCGTGCACCGGCACCCCTCCCGTACTCTCGACCCCATGTCGCTCTACGCCGCGTACGCCGGCAACCTCGACCCGCGGCTGATGACGCGCCGCGCTCCGCATTCGCCGCTGCGCGGCACGGGCTGGATCAACGACTGGCGGCTGACCTTCGGCGGCGAGCAGATGGGCTGGGAGGGTGCTCTCGCGACGATCGTCGAGGCCCCGCGCCACCAGGTCTTCGTCGCGCTGTACGACATCGCGCCGCTGGACGAGGACTCGATGGACCGCTGGGAGGGTGTCGGACTCGACATCTACCGCCGGATGCGGGTGCGCGTGCACACGCTGGACGGCGAGGAGGCGGCCTGGGTGTACGTCCTGAACGGCTACGAGGGCGGTCTCCCGTCGGCCCGCTACCTGGGCGAGATCGCGGACGCCGCCGAATCGGCGGGCGCCCCCCACGACTACGTGATGGAAATCCGCAAGCGCCCCTGCTGAGCCCCGCCCCGGGTCCGCCACCCCTCGGGGACGTTTCGGCGGAAACGACAAGGCAACGATCCGAACACCGTGAGCTGTGCCATCTACGCGCGTAGCCGGAAAGCGGTTACGCTCGTCCGCGTGAACGCATCTGTTACCGACCCCTTCGCCGCCGCCGACGCCGCAGCCGCCCGCCTGCGTGAGCTGACCGGCGTGGACACCCACGATGTCGCCCTCGTCATGGGCTCCGGATGGGCCCCCGCCGCAGAGGCGCTCGGCGCCCCCGAGGCCGAGTTCCTCGTCACCGAGCTGCCCGGCTTCCCGCCCGCCGCCGTCGAGGGCCACGGCGGCAAGATCCGCTCGTACAAGATCGGCGACAAGCGCGCCCTGGTCTTCCTCGGCCGGACCCACTACTACGAGGGCCGCGGCGTCGCCGCCGTCGCCCACGGCGTGCGCACCGCCGTCGCCGCCGGCTGCAAGACCGTCGTCCTGACCAACGGCTGCGGCGGTCTGCGCGAGGGCATGAAGCCCGGCCAGCCCGTCCTGATCAGCGACCACCTCAACCTGACGGCCACCTCGCCGATCGTCGGCGCGAACTTCGTCGACCTCACCGACCTGTACTCGCCGCGCCTGCGCGCGGTGTGCAAGGAGATCGACGCGAGCCTCGAAGAGGGCGTCTACGTCCAGTTCCCCGGCCCGCACTACGAGACCCCGGCCGAGATCAACATGATCCGCGTCATGGGCGCCGACCTGGTCGGCATGTCCACCGTGCTGGAGGCCATCGCCGCCCGTGAGGCCGGCGCCGAGGTGCTCGGCATCTCCCTGGTCACCAACCTGGCGGCGGGCCTGTCCGGCGAGCCGCTGAACCACGAAGAGGTCCTCCAGGCCGGCCGCGACTCGGCCGTCCGCATGGGCACGCTGCTGACGCAGGTCCTCGCCCGCATCTGATCGACGTACGAGAGCTAAGGCGGAAGCAGTGCAGGAACAGGCACAGGCACAGGACGACCTGATCATCCGGGCGCAGGCCTGGCTGGCCGAGGACCCGGACCCGGAGACGGCCGCGGAACTGGCCGCGCTCATCGGAGCCGGCGACACCGCGGAGCTCGCGGACCGCTTCTCGGGCACCCTGCAGTTCGGCACCGCCGGACTGCGCGGTGAGATCGGCGCCGGCCCGATGCGGATGAACCGCGGCGTGGTCATCCGGGCCGCGGCGGGCCTCGCGGCCTACCTGAAGGCCCAGGGCCACGACGGCGGCCTGGTCGTCGTCGGCTACGACGCCCGCTACAAGTCGGCGGACTTCGCCCGCGACACCGCGGCCGTCATGACCGGCGCCGGGCTGCGCGCGGCCCTCCTGCCCCGCCCCCTGCCGACGCCCGTCCTCGCGTACGCGATAAGGCACCTCGGCGCCGTCGCCGGCGTCGAGGTGACCGCGAGCCACAACCCGCCCCGGGACAACGGCTACAAGGTCTACCTCGGCGACGGCTCGCAGATCGTCTCCCCGGCCGACACCGAGATCGCGGCGCAGATCGCGGCGGTCGAGAAGCTGGCCGACGTACCGCGCCCGGAGTCCGGCTGGCAGGAGCTCGGCGACGAGGTCCTGGAGGCGTACCTGGCGCGCACGGACGCCGTCCTGACCCCCGGCTCCCCCCGGGGCGTGCGGACCGTCTACACGGCCATGCACGGCGTCGGCAAGGACGTCGTCATGGCGGCCTTCGCCCGGCACGGCTTCCCGGAGCCGGTGCTCGTCGCCGAGCAGGCCGAGCCCGACCCGGCCTTCCCGACCGTGGCGTTCCCGAACCCGGAGGAGCCGGGCGCGATGGACCTGGCCTTCGCGAAGGCCGCCGAGGTCCAGCCCGACATCGTGATCGCCAACGACCCGGACGCGGACCGCTGCGCGGTGGCCGTGCCCACCGCGGACGGCTGGCGGATGCTGCGCGGCGACGAGGTCGGCGCGCTGCTGGCGGCGCACCTGGTCCACAAGGGCGCGCGGGGCGTCTTCGCCGAGTCCATCGTCTCCTCCAGCCTCCTGGGCCGGATCGCGGAGGCGGCGGGCGTCGGTTACGAGGAGACCCTCACCGGCTTCAAGTGGATCGCCCGCGTCGAGGGCCTGCGCTACGGCTACGAGGAGGCGCTCGGCTACTGCGTGGACCCCGAGGGCGTCCGCGACAAGGACGGCGTCACCGCCGCCCTGCTGGTGGCGGAGCTGGCCTCGGTGCTCAAGGAGCAGGGCCGCACCCTGACCGACCTGCTGGACGACCTGGCGATGGCCCACGGGCTGCACGCCACGGACCAGCTGTCGGTGCGCGTCTCGGACCTGTCGGTCATCGCGGACGCGATGGCGGCGCTCCGCGCGCAGCCGCCGGTGTCCCTGGCGGGGCTGCGGGTGGTCTCGGCGGAGGACCTGTCCAAGGGCACGGAGTCCCTCCCGCCCACGGACGGCCTGCGCTACTACCTGGACGGCGCGTACAAGGCCCGGGTCATCGCCCGCCCGTCGGGTACCGAGCCCAAGCTGAAGTGCTACCTGGAGGTCGTGGTCCCGGTGGCCGAGGCCTCCGACCTGGCGGCGGCCCGCGTCCGCGGCCAGGAGGTCCTGGACGCGATCAAGAAGGACCTCTCCGCGGCCATGGGCATCTGACCTTCTTCCGCGGCGCTCTCGCGCCCCGGTTCCAGGGGGCCGCACCGGCTTCGTGCCGCCGCGCCCGACTCCGTCCGTCGGGCGCGCGGCCGGGGCTTCGGCCCCCGCCCGGCCCGGTCCCGCCCCGTCCGGCGGGACCGGGCCTTCGGCTTCCCCCGGCCCCCCGAGCCCCGGCCCGGGGGGCCGGTGGCGTGCCGGAGGGGGAAGAGGTCAGGACGGGGTGGGGGTCGGGCGGACCAGTTCGCCCAGTGTCGGCACCGACTCCGGCCGGGAGCGGACCGCTTCCGTGCACTCCCACGCCCGCGGCGGGTCCTCGTCCGGCCCGCCCAGGATCACCGGGCCCGGGTCCGCCTTCAGGGCCTCGCTGCCCGCCAGCGTGCACACGATCTGCGAGAGCGCCACCGGCGGCAGGTCCTCCGGCTTGCGGCTGAGCCGCACCGTGCCCGCCGGGTCGCCCGCCCTCGGCGTGCCCGCCGACAGCCCCGCCGGGACCTCGCTCGTGAAGCCGGCGTCCCGCTCGTCCGAGGTCGGCGTCCGTTCCAGCGCTTCGAGCAGCGCCTGCGCGACCATCGCCAGCGGGTCCCGTACGGGCTTCTTCTCCGGCATCGGAACCACGCGTTCCACGCCGACCAGCTGCGAACCGCAGACCAGTTCCACCGTGGCCCGGAAGCCCTGCACCCCGCTCGGCTGCTCCTGCGTGTCGCACGACACGCGCGACGGGGCCGCGCCCACGTCCACCGGCACGGTCGTCGCACGGATCCCGCAGGCCGAGGTCGCGAGCAGCGCGACCAGGGCGAACGGGACCAGCACCACCGGTACCGCCGGCACAGCCCTACGCACCCTCGTCACCCGCGATCACCTTTCCCACGTCCACCGGCAGCCGCAGCGTGAACAGCGCCCCGCCACCCGCGACATTGGCGGCGGTGATGTCACCGCCGTGGATGTGCGCGTTCTCCACGGCGATCGACAGGCCGAGCCCGCTGCCGTCCGACTTCGGCCGCGACGCGCTCGCCTTGTAGAACCGGTCGAAGACGTGCGGCAGCACTTCCTCGGGGATGCCCGGGCCGTTGTCCTGCACCGCGATCACCAGCCACTCCCCCTCCACCGTCACCGACACCCGTACCGGCGAGCCGCCGTGCTTGAGGGCGTTGCCGATGAGGTTGGCGAGGATGACGTCGAGGCGGCGCGGGTCGAGGCGGACGACGATGCCGCGTTCGGCGTCGAGTTCGACCGCGTCGAGCCAGGCCCGGGCGTCGATGCAGGCCGTGACCTGGTCGGCGACGTTCACGTCGTCCAGGACCAGCTTGGCCGTACCCGCGTCGAAGCGGGTGACCTCCATCAGGTTCTCCACGAGGATGTTGAGGCGGCGGGTCTCGCTGACGACCAGCGCCACGGCGGGCGCGATCATCGGGTCGAGGTCCTCGACCTCCTCCTCCAGCACCTCGGCGACCGCCGTCAGCGCGGTCAGCGGCGTCCGCAGTTCGTGCGACATGTCCGCGACGAAGCGCCGGCTGGCCTCCTCCCGCGCGCTCATGTCCGCGACCTTCTTCTCCAGCGCCTCGGCCGTCTTGTTGAAGGTGTGCGAGAGGTCGGCGAGTTCGTCCGTGCCCGACACGTCGAGGCGGTGGTCCAGTTCGCCCTCGCCGAGCCGCCGCGCCGCGTCCCCGAGCCGCTGTACGGGCTTGAGCACGGTACGGGCCGCGGCCTGCGCCAGCAGGGCGGAGCCGAGCAGTGCGAGACCGGTGGCGATGGTCAGGGACCAGCCGAGCGCGTTCAGGTCGTCCCGCTCCTGCGCGAGCGACTTGTACATGTAGCCGGTGAGCCCGCCGCCCACGATCCGCGTCCCGCCGACCAGGTACGGGTTGCCGTGCGGCTTCGTCCGCTGCCAGTACACGTGGTACTCGGAGTCGTTCGCGGCGGTGGTCTTCTGACGGTCGTTCACCGCGTTCTGCAGGGACTTCGGTACGTTGGCCAGCCCGAAGGAGTCGGGGCCCGCCGCGCCGAAGATCTGCCGGTTGTCCTTGCCGACCTGCACCAGCAGCACGCTGTACCCGGGGCTGCTGCCCGCCATCAGTTCGGCGGTGCGCTGCAGCTCCTCGGCGGTGGGATCGGCGGGCAGGGCGGCGGCACGGTTCTGCATCTCCTGCCGGAAGTCGCCGAGGGCCGCGTCCTGGACGCGCGTGAGGACGGCCTCGCGGTTGAGCCAGTAGGCGATGCCGGGGGCCGAGACCGCGGCCGTGAGCGCGACCAGGCAGAACACCATGAGGAGCCGCAGCCGCAGGCTGGTCCAGCGCCGGCCCGCGAGCAACGCCCGGATCACTGCGGGGAGTCCAGGCGGTAGCCGACGCCCCGGACGGTACGGATCAGGGTGGGCGAGGACGGCACGTCCTCGACCTTGGCGCGCAGCCGCTGCACGCAGGCGTCGACGAGCCGCGAGTCACCGAGGTAGTCGTGCTCCCAGACCAGCCGCAGCAGCTGCTGGCGCGAGAGCGCCTGCCCGGGCCGGCGGCTCAGTTCGAGCAGGAGCCGCAGCTCGGTCGGCGTGAGCTGCAGGTCCTCGCCGTTCTTCGTCACGGTCATGGCCGCCCGGTCGATGACCAGCGAGCCGAAGCTCGCCGAATCGCTCGACTCACGCTCGCCGCGGCGCAGTACGGCCCGGATGCGGGCGTCGAGGACCCGGCCCTGGACGGGCTTGACGACGTAGTCGTCGGCTCCCGACTCCAGCCCGACGACGACATCGATGTCGTCGCTGCGGGCGGTGAGCAGGATGATCGGCAGCTGGTCGGTGCGGCGGATCCTCCGGCAGACCTCGAAGCCGTCGATCCCGGGCAGCATCACGTCGAGCACGATCAGATCCGGCCGCTGCTCGCGCAGCAGTTTCAGGCCGTCCTCGCCCGTCGCCGCAGTGGCCACACGGTGGCCCTGGCGAGACAGGGAGAGTTCGAGGGCCGTGCGGATGGCGTCGTCGTCCTCGATCAGCAACAGGAAAGGCACGCGCTCATTCTGTCCCATCGGCAGTCGGGAGTTCGACCGTCGCGCGGCGTGATCCTGTCGGGGCCCTGTCAGAAGTCGCTGTGACACGGCTGTGACAGTCGACGGACACCCCGGTTAAGTCGGCCGGGCAGTCTTCTATCAACGCACAACGGACCGAAGCAGAGACACTCCACGACGGGGGGCGCGAGATGAACACGCTGCACAGCACCACGACCAGCGCGGTTGTCACGCGGCTGCACGATGTGAACCGCCGGGCGGGTGTCCGTACGGTGGCGGTCACCCGTCCCCGTCCGGCCCACGTCGTAGCCATTGACGCAAACCAGTACCAGGCGGTTCCCGCCGGGCAGACTCCTTCCGCTCCCTCCTCCGACTCGGAGGCCGAGTTCACGGCGTACGTCCAGGAGCGGCGGGCCGCCCTGTACGCGACGGCCTTCCACCTCACCGGTGACCGGTACGAGGCCGAGGACCTGCTGCAGAGCGCGCTCTTCTCCACCTACCGCGCCTGGGACCGGATCAGCGACAAGGCGGCCGTCGGAGGCTACCTGCGCCGCACGATGACGAACCTGCACATCAGCGCGTGGCGTCGGCGCAAGCTCAACGAGTACCCGACGGAGGAGCTGCCGGAGACGGCCTCCGACACGGACGCGATGCGCGGTACGGAGCTGCGCGCGGTGCTCTGGCAGGCCCTGACCCGGATCCCGGAGCCGCAGCGCACGATGCTGGTGCTGCGCTACTACGAGGGCCGCACGGACCCGGAGATCGCGGAGATCCTCGGCATCAGCGTCGGCACGGTCAAGTCGAGCATCTGGCGCTCGCTGCGCCGTCTGCGGGAGGACGAGGCGCTCAGCTTCGGCCGTGACGAGGCGGAGTCCTTCGAGGAGCTCGTCGCGTAACGCGGCACACAAAAGCCATCGGGCCAGGGGGCCCGTCCTACGGGGGTGGGGCGGGGGCCGCGGGGGGAAAAGGCGGGATCAAGCGGACGGGGGTCCGCCTGATCCCGCCTTTTCACATGTCAGAGGCGCTTGGCGCTGCGCAGGGCGGCGGCGTAGTAGCCGTTGCCGTCGAGGCGGGAGGCGCCGCCCTTGTCGCCGATGGTGGGGCCGTTGGCCTCTTCACGGCTCGATATGAAGACCTTGTGTCCGTCGGTGTCGTTGCCGAGGTACATGCCGGTGTGGTCCAGGCGCTCGCCGGTGCGCGCGTCCAGCTTGAAGAACACCAGGTCGCCCGGCTGGAGGAGGTCGACGGAGGCCGGCCGGTCCTGCGGGCCGACGCCCTTGAGGGGCAGGATGTCCACGCCGGCCTTCGAACGGGCCATGCCGTTGGCGGTGCGCGGCAGTCCGTTGCCGCTGGTGTCGGAGGCCATCAGCGGGAAGCGGCCGCGGTAGCCGAAGACCGTGCGGATGAAGCCCGAGCAGTCCAGGGCCCGGTGCTTGGCCTTCTCCGGCGCTTCCGTGACGCCGTTGCGGAAGGTGTAGGGGATGCCGAGGTAGTCGTAGAAGTCCGACTGCTCCAGGCGCAGGTCGTTGCCCTCGGAACCCTTCGGGTTGAGCGGCCCGAAGGCCGCGTCGCCCGCGTACTGGACGCCGGCCGCGTCCTTCTTGACCGGTGCCTGGTCCCCGTACTGGAAGGCGATGGCGAAGAGGTCGTCCTCCTCGCTCCCGTAGTACTTCTTGAACCAGTCCTGGAACCACTGCTCGCGCTCCGCGCCGCTGCGCCAGCTCTCCGGCAGCAGGCGGACCCAGTTGTCGGTGACGACGCGGGTGCCGGTGGTCGCCGGTTCCGTGAAGGTGCGGCTCTTGCCGGTGAGCGACGCGGTGCGCGCGCCGTCCGTGAAGGTGGCGAGGACGGCGCCGTCCGCGCCCCGCAGGACCGAGCGCTCCGGGTTCTTCAGCCGCTCCCACTTCTGTGCGCCCTCCTGGCCGCCGCCCTGGTGCGCCTGGTCGGTGACCGTGAGCACCACGGGAGCCTTGGCCTGCTCCTCCTTGCGCAGCTCGTAGGTGAAGTACGCGCTGCCGGCCAGCAGGACCGCCACGACGGCGGCGTGCAGGACGGGGTGGGTGCGGCGGGCGGGCTTGGCGGTCATCGGTGTGCTCCGGGCGGTGCGGGTGGGTCGGGCCGGCGGCGGTCGGGCGTCGGTCAGGCGTGCGGCATGAAGCCGAGCAGGATGCCCGCGGTCAGGACGACGTACGTCATGAGGGTCGCGGAGCCGGTGGCGAGCAGCGTGGCGCCCTTGGGCTGGCGGACGAGCTGGTAGGCGATCAGTCCGGGGACGATGAAGCCGAGGGTCTGGTTCGCGTACAGCAGCGGGAACTTCATCTGGAGCACGATGACCACCGTGGCCTGGAGGAGCACTCCGATGAGGACGACGGCCGCGAACAGGCGTTTGCCGTAGAGGATGACGAACTTCTGGGTGACCAGGGTGAGCACGTACGTCAGGGCGGTGATGCCGACGACGAGCGCGGCGCGCTGGAGGTCCTCGATGAGGGTGAGCGCGAGCCAGCCGGGGGTGATCATGCCGCCGGGCGAGAGGTTCGTCGTCAGGTAGCAGAGCAGGGAGAACAGCAGGCCCAGCGCGATGCCGATCGCGGCGA
The DNA here is from genome assembly GCF_016755875.1 of Streptomyces spororaveus. Lineage (NCBI taxonomy): Bacteria > Bacillati > Actinomycetota > Actinomycetes > Kitasatosporales > Streptomycetaceae > Streptomyces > Streptomyces spororaveus. The sequence goes on from NZ_BNED01000005.1 coordinate 3,473,341, forward strand.
TCTCGGGGGTGAGGACTGCGGGGATCAACGGGGGTCTCCTGGGCTCTGCCACTGCGGGTTCGGGTGGGGCTCGTACGGGTGCGGCGGCCAGGGCTGCCCGTGCGGCGGGTGGACGTACTGCCGGGGCACGGGAGGCTGCGCGTACCGGGCCTCCTGGGCGGCGCTGAGGTCGGCGTACGGGTCGAGGTGCGGGACGTACAGCGGCGGCTGGGGGGCGGCCTGCCGGGGTACGGCGGGCTCGTGGTCCCAGGTCGCCCCGTGGGGTTCCTCCGGCTCGGGCTCGTCCTCGAAGCCGGGGAGTTCCGCCAGGTGTTCCAGGAGGACCTCGCCCTGGCCGTGGATGTTGCCGATGGCGACCAGCGAGGAGCTCTCGCCGAGGTGGCCGAGCAGGTCGTCCATGAACTCCCCGCCGTCGCGCTGGTCGCCGCCGAGGTCGACGGCGCGCCCGCGCCATGCGGCCGGGATCGCGTCGATGGCGCTCTTGGCCGGGTGCCCGATCACGAAGACCTTGTCGGGCATCAGGTCCGGGACGATCGCGCCCATCTGGCCGTTGCGCTCGACGCGGTCGGGGCGGCAGTTGATCACGACGTTGAGGGGGCGGTCGACGGCGCCGAGGTCGAGGAGCTGGTTGATGTTCATCAGCGTCGACTCGGGGTCGTTGGCGGCGAAGACGTTGGCGAAGCGCACCCGCTTGCCGCCGGGGGCCACGTAGCGCTCGACGGAGAGCACGCCGGGGTCCGGCGGGGCGTCGTACATCCCCTGGAGGGCGGTCTCGCGGTCGATGCCGAGGAGCTCGGCGACGGCGAGCGCGATGGCGACGTTCTCCTTGAAGGTGAACCAGCTGAATCCGCGCAGCTCGTCGTCGCTGACCGTGTCGGGGTCGGCGTAGAGGAGTGTGCAGTTCCGCGCGTCGGCCTCCTCCTGGAGGACGTGGAAGCGCTCCTTCTCGGCGGTGACGCAGATTCCGCCGTGCGGCATGGAGCGCGACAGGGAGCGGGCGATGTCGTCGAGGGTGGGTCCCATCTCGGCGACGTGGTCCTCGCGGACGTTGCACAGCACGCCGATGGTCGACTGGATCAGCTTCGACTGGTTGATCTCCTGGAGCGCGGGCATGACGGCCATGCACTCCATGACCAGCGCGTGCGGCCGGTAGGCGGCGGCCCGCCGGACGATGCCGATCTGTTCGACGACGTTGGCGATGCCGAACTTGCGGTAGACGGGCTCCTCGGTGGCGTCCGGGTGGATGAAGCGGGCCGCGGTGCCGGTGGTCTTGGCGACCGTCACGAGCCCGCCGCCGCGCAGGGCCCCCGCGCACAGCCGGGTGATGGAGCTCTTGCCGCGGATGCCGTTGACCAGCACCCGGTTCGGTATCTGCGCGAGGTTGGCCTCGTGCCGGCGCTGCTCGACGACACCCGCGACGAGCAGGACCAGGCAGCACAGGAGCAGCACGCAGTAGAGGAAGAGCACGGTGGTTCAGTTCCTTCCGGCCGGGGTGGCACGGCCGGGCGTCCGGCCGGTGGTGCCACCGGCGGCATCCCGCTTGCGCCGCTCCAGCAGCTGCAGGCGGATGACTTCGAGGCTGCGGGTGACGGCGCCGACCTCGTCGTGGTGGGTCGGGTAGACGACGGTGCGGCGGTCGCCGTCGGCGAGGGCCTCCGCACGCCGGGCGAGGTCGCGCAGCGGCCGCACCACGATGATGTGCATCCAGCCGAGGCAGGCCACGGCGCCCGTGAGGCCGAGCAGTCCGGCCAGGACGGTGCGGTTCTGCGCGGTGTACGCGGGGAGCTCGAGGCCCTTGGCGGGCTGCCAGGTGACGACGGTCCAGTCCAGGGGCTGGGCCACGCCCCCGCCGGTCATCGGCGCCGCGGCGGCGATGGTGAGGCCGCCGTCGCGGAGCAGGGAGCTCCTGGCGCCCGGGGCCTTCGCCGTCTTCCCGTTCGCGGCGCCCTTCCCGTTCGCGTCGCCCTTCTCGTTCGCGGCCTTCACCAGGGCGTCGAGCCCGGTGTCCGACAGCGGTGCGAAGGCCAGGTAGCCGTTGTTGCCGCCGATCACCCGGTGCCCGGCGTCGACGACACGGACCTCGCCCAGGCCGGGCCGCTTGAGCAGGGCGTTGAGGAAGTCGATGCGCAGTTCGCCGACCACGGCGGCCCCGGCCAGGCCGGGTGCCTCGGCGTACTCGGTGATGACCGGCCGGTTGCCGCTCTCGACCAGGGTGACGGTCTGCTTCGGGGGGCCCTGGCCGGCGGGGTGGTGGGGCTTGCCGCCTGCGTAGGCCAGGACGGTGCCGTCGGCCTTCAGGACGTAGAGGGACGCGTAGCGTCCGTGCTGGTTGCGGGTGCGCTCCAGCAGCTCGGTCAGCTCGGCGGGGGTGCTCCTGTCACTGAGGACGGAGGCGACGGACGTGAGGTCGGCGTGTCCCTCGTTGAGGGCGCGGCGTACCCGGTCGGCCAGGGTGTCGGTGCGTTCGCGCTGGTCGTCGACGATCGTCCGCGGCACGGCGACGGAGGCCCCCGCGCGGTTGAGCGTCAGCAGGAGGGGCGCCGACCACACCAGGAGCAGGATCCCGCACACGCAGAGGAGGGCGCGGGTGCCGATCCGGGCGCGGCGGCCGCCGCGGGGGGCCGCGGTGTCCGCGCCGGGCTCGCCGAGGAGCTGGCGGCGCAGCCGGTCGAGGGCGGCGCCGATGCGGGCGGCCTCGCCGTACTTCGGCACGGTGACGGGCCGGTTCAGGTCGCCGCGGCCGATCCGGCGGCTCTCCAGGAACAGCCGGAGCAGCGGGCGCTGCACGGTGACCACGAGCAGGGTCACGGCCAGTGCTCCGAGCACCAGCAGGGCGGCGGACGCGGCGATCCAGAAGAAGGAGTCGACGGCGGCGGAGCGCTCCTCGGCGACGCCGACGAAGGAGACGACGGTGAGGCCGAGGGCGGAGGCGTCGGTGCCCACGCCGGGCTGCGAGCCGGTGAGCTTCGCGTAGCCGGCCACGGAGCGGTGGCCGTCCCGGGAGTCGCCGAGCAGGCTGCCGCTGACGCCGGCGAAGCCGCCGGAGCCGGGCTCCTTGGACTGGAGGGGGTGCCGCGCGGCCTTCTGGGCGACGGTCCTGGCGAACGCGCCGAGCTGCTTCTTCTCCTGGCCGGTGCCGGCGCCGTCGCTGCCGAGTACCTGGCCGGAGGAGTCGAGGACGGCGATGGCGCGGGATCTGCCCAGGCTGATGCCCGGGACCTTGAGGCTGCTGGAGGCGACCAGAAGCTGCTGGGGGCGGTCGGGCCAGGACAGCAGGGCGAGGGTGAGCAGGCGGGTCTCGCCGTTCTCCAGCCGGACCATGCGGGGGGCGAGGCCGGACTCGCCGCCCAGCGTGGTCAGGTCGAGGGCGGTCAGCGGGAGGTTCTCGCCGCGCTGCGCCTCCAGGCGGCCCGACTTGATCTCGATGACGGCCGTGCCGCGCCACTTCTGGTAGACGCTGCCGAGCTTGTCGAGCACCGAGTCGGGCGAGACCGGTTCGCCGGAGCTGAACAGGGAGGCGGTCCGGCCGATGTCGGTGATGCTCTCGTCCAGGGAGGCGCGCAGGGCGATGGCGCCGTCCTCCGCGAAGTGCTGCTGGGAGGTGAGGACGGCGGGGGGTACGGTCTCCCTGCCGACGTGGCCGAGCTGGAACGCCGTGAGGGCGGCGAGGGCCAGCAGCAGGGCGGACAGGGCCGCGATGGGCGGACGGATGCCGCCCAGCAGCGACATGTCGGCCCGGCGGCGGGTCCGGTGCCGCCGCTTCGATCGCGACGCGGCCAACGCGGGCTCCTCTTCGTTCTGTCCTGGAGCCGGTGGGGCCTAGGGAGTGTGATGAAACGGAATGCATCACTCCGTTATTTTCGTACGACTATGAACGCTCCACTGACCAGGCGGATAACGATTGCGGTTCTGTGCGGCGCTTTCATTGCCCTATGTGCCGTTTTGACGGTTCGGGCGGCAGGCTCGGGAAGCGCACCTCCGGCCCACCCCGCCGCCCCCGCCCCCCGGCCCTCCGCCGACACCGACCTGGAGCGGCGGATCGCCCGCTTCACCGCCGGCTTCAGCGAGCGCGGCGGCTACCGCGCCCCCACGGACCAGGAACGACTGGCGTTCACCCGGGCGTTCGCGCACCTGCTCGACGGTGACGCGGAAGCGGCGCGGACCGGCCTGTCCGAGATCGACTTCACCCTCCGCACCGTCACGGACGCCGCCACCGGACACCGGTACGCCGAGGTGGCCGACGGGGTGAGTGAATCGGGCCACACCAGCCGCGGCTGGGGCCGGGTGTACGTCGACCTGGACACGCCCGCGCGCTGGTCCGTCCAGGTCCCCCACCCCGTGGCGGACGCCCGCACCGAGCTCCTGGGCGCGCGGGTACTGCGCGGCGCACCCGGCGGGGTGCTCGTGCTCGCGGGGGCCCACCGCGATGCGGGCGAGGACGGAGCCGCGGACGTGGCGCACCGCGACGACTCGGTCTTCCACGGCGTGGTGGGGGAACTGGCACGGAGGAACCTGCCGGGGATCCAGCTGCACGGATTCGCCGACGAGTCCTTCCGCGGGCGCGACGCGGTGGTCTCCACCGGAGCCGGTGACAGCGCCGTGGCGGACGCGGAACAGCTGACCGCCGCGCTGCGGCGGGACGGCCTCCAGGTCTGCACGGCCTACTCCGCGCGCTGCAAGCTCGCCGGCCGGGAGAACGAGCAGGGCCGGACCGCCGCCGACCGGCAGTCCCGCTTCCTCCACGTCGAGCTGAACAAGACGCTCCGCGGCGACGACCGCGGCCTCGACCGGGCCGCGGCCGCGATCGCCACCCTGACGGACCGCTGGTCGCGCCGGTGAGGCCGCCGCGGGCGCGCCCGCGCGCCCGTTCCTCCCTCGGCGCTCTTCGCGCCGGCTACGCGGAGGCGGTCGCGCGGTGGCGGCCGGCCGCGGCCGCCGCGAGGCGGCCCAGGGCCTCGTCACCGGCGCAGGCGTGCGCGCCCAGGGCCACGTGACGGGCCACGATGCCGCGTTCGGCGCGCATCAGCCGCAGCCCCCTGCGCAGCAGGAACGGCACCGACTTGCGGCCTTCCCGCAGGTCACGTGCCAGGCGGCGGCGGAAGGTCGTCGAGGGGCGCCCCCGCAGGCAGATGGCGTCCGCGAGGAGGCCGAGCTCCTGGCAGCGGGCGGCCACGTCGGCGGCGAAGATGCCCTCCGCGATGAACAGCGGAGTGCGGGCGATGTCGAGGCTCTCGGTTCCCGTGCGGGAGCTCGTCGCGATGTCGTAGACGGGGACGTCGGTCCGCCCCGCCGCGCACAGTTCGGCGATCGCGGCGACCGCCGCGTCCGCGTCCCAGGACAGCGGGGAGTCCCAGTCGATGTCGGAGCTGCCGTCGACGAGCGGGAGGCTGGGGTCGTCGGCCTCCTTGTAGAAGTCGTCGAGGCGCAGCACGGGCAGCCCCGAGCGGGCGGCCAGCGAGGATTTTCCTGAGCCCGACGGACCGGTCAGCAGGACGACTCGGGTCGGCGAAGAAGAGGGGGAGCTCACGGGACACCAGTCTGAACCATTCCCCCGGGTAGGGGATCCTCCCGGTGACCGGTTGGTGTCCAGGAACACACCTCAACTACGCTGCGTGCGCACGCGACTACGACCTCAGGCGGGATCTCCATGGCACGTCACGCAGCCCCTTCCGTTCCGAACCGGCTCCGCAGCGCCGGACTGACCGTCTCGATGGCCGGAGCGGCCCTGGCGATGGCCGCGGGCGGCGCGCAGGCCGGTGAACTCGACATCCCGGCGGCCCTGTCCGGGGTCGCGGACCCGATCGCGAACCTCAAGGTGAACCCGCTCGCCCACACTGGCGTGGACCCGCTGGACAACGGCGTCGCCACGAAGGTCGCCGACTTCCCGTCCGTCGGCACCGGCATGGTCACCGGCATCCTGACCCAGGGCCCCTCGGTCGGCGAACTGCCGACCGCCGCCGCCTCCTCACTGCTCGGGCCGGTACTCCCGAAGAAGTAGCCGCCGGGCACACGAAGGCCCCGGCAGCGCGGGGGACGCTGCCGGGGCCGGTCTCGTACGGGGCCTGCTAGTAGGACGAGCCGCCCGCGCCCAGCGACCCGGTGGGGTGCCAGACGGTCTTGGTCTCCAGGAACGCCGTCATGCGCGACGTGCCCGGGTCGGCGCTCCAGTCGTCCACAGGCTGTGGACGCAGGACGCGCTTGAGGTTGTCGGCCGCCGCGACCTCCAGCTCCTTGGCCAGCGCGGCGTCGGCGCCCGCCAGGTCGATCGCGTTGACGTCCTGGTGGGACGCCAGGTGCGGGCCCATCTCGCCGGCCTTGCCGGACAGGATGTTGACCACGCCGCCGGGCAGGTCGGAGGTGGCGAGCACCTCGCCCAGGGAGAGGGCCGGCAGCGGGGACTTCTCACTGGCGATGACGACGGCGGTGTTGCCCGTCGCGATCACCGGGGCGATCACCGAGACCAGGCCCAGGAAGGACGAGTCCTGCGGGGCCACGACCGTGACGACACCGGTCGGCTCCGGGGTGGACAGGTTGAAGAACGGGCCCGCGACCGGGTTGGCCCCGCCCACGATCTGGCCGATCTTGTCGGTCCAGCCCGCGTACCAGACCCAGCGGTCGATGGCCGCGTCGACGACCGCGCCGGCCTTCGACTTGGACAGGCCCTCGGCCTCGCCGACCTCGCGGACGAACTGCTCGCGGCGGCCCTCCAGCATCTCGGCGATGCGGTAGAGGATCTGCCCGCGGTTGTAGGCGGTCGCGCCGGACCAGCCGCCGAAGGCCTTGCGGGCCGCGACGACCGCGTCACGGGCGTCCTTGCGGGAGGACAGCGGAGCGTTGGCCAGCCACTTGCCCTTGGAGTCGGACACCTCGTACACCCGGCCGCTCTCGGAGCGGGGGAACTTGCCCCCGACGTACAGCTTGTAGGTCTTGAAGACGTTCAGACGGGTCGCAGACGACTCAGACATCGAGGTAGCCCTCCAGGCCGTGGCGGCCGCCCTCGCGGCCGAAGCCCGACTCCTTGTAGCCGCCGAAGGGCGAGGTCGGGTCGAACTTGTTGAACGTGTTGGCCCAGACGACTCCGGCGCGGAGCTGGTTCGCGACCGCGAGGATGCGCGAGCCCTTCTCCGTCCAGATGCCCGCCGACAGGCCGTACTGGCTGTTGTTGGCCTTGGCGACGGCCTCGTCGGGCGTACGGAAGGTCAGCACGGACAGCACCGGGCCGAAGATCTCGTCGCGGGCGACGGTGTGCGCCTGGGTGACGTTCGTGAAGAGTGTCGGGGCGAACCAGTAGCCGGAGGACGGCAGCTCGCACGCCGGGGACCAGCGCTCGGCGCCCTCGGCCTCGCCGGTCTCCGCGAGCGCGGTGATCCGGGCGAGCTGCTCGGCGGAGTTGATCGCGCCGATGTCGGTGTTCTTGTCGAGCGGGTCGCCCAGGCGCAGCGTGGACAGGCGGCGCTTGAGGGAGTCCAGCAGCTCGTCGTGGATCGACTCCTGGACCAGCAGGCGGGAGCCCGCGCAGCAGACCTGGCCCTGGTTGAAGAAGATGCCGTTGACGATGCCCTCGACGGCCTGGTCGATCGGGGCGTCGTCGAAGACGATGTTGGCGCCCTTGCCGCCCAGCTCCAGGGTGACCTTCTTGTCGGTACCGGCGACGTGGCGGGCGATCTTCTTGCCCACGGCGGTCGAGCCGGTGAAGGCCACCTTGTTGACGTCCGGGTGCTCGACGAGGGCCGCGCCCGCGTCGCCGTAGCCGGTGAGGATGTTGACGACGCCCTTGGGCAGGCCCGCCTGGCGGCAGATGTCCGCGAAGAACAGCGCCGAGAGGGGGGTCGTCTCCGCGGGCTTCAGCACGACCGTGTTGCCGGTGGCGAGCGCCGGAGCGATCTTCCACGCGAGCATCAGGAGCGGGAAGTTCCACGGGATGACCTGGCCGGCCACGCCGAGCGGGCGCGGGTTCGGGCCGTAGCCCGCGTGGTCGAGCTTGTCGGCCCAGCCCGCGTAGTAGAAGAAGTGCGCGGCGACCAGCGGGAGGTCCGCGTCGCGGGTCTCCTTGATCGGCTTGCCGTTGTCCAGGGTCTCCAGGACGGCGAGCTCGCGGCTGCGCTCCTGGATGATCCGGGCGATGCGGAAGAGGTACTTGGCGCGCTCCGAGCCCGGCAGCGCGGACCAGGAGGCGAAGGCCTTGCGGGCGGCCCTGACGGCGCGGTCCACGTCGGCGGCGCCGGCCTGGGCGACCTCGGCCAGCACCTCCTCGCTGCTCGGCGAGACGGTCTTGAAGACCTTGCCGTCGGCGGCGTCGGTGAACTCACCGTCGATGAAGAGCCCGTAGGAGGGGGCGATGTCGACGACCGAGCGGGACTCGGGAGCCGGTGCGTACTCGAATACAGATGCCATGGTGATCAGTCCACCGTCACGTAGTCGGGACCGGAGTAACGGCCGGTGCTCAGCTTCTGCCGCTGCATCAACAGGTCGTTGAGCAGGCTGGAGGCACCGAAGCGGAACCAGTGGTTGCTCAGCCAGTCCTCGCCCGCGGTCTCGTTGACCAGGACCAGGAACTTGATCGCGTCCTTGGTGGTGCGGATGCCGCCGGCCGGCTTCACGCCGATCTGGATTCCAGTCTGCGCGCGGAAGTCGCGAACGGCTTCGAGCATGAGCAGGGTGTTCGCCGGAGTGGCGTTGACCCCGACCTTGCCGGTCGACGTCTTGATGAAGTCGGCGCCCGCGAGCATGCCGATCCAGGAGGCGCGGCGGATGTTGTCGTAGGTCGACAGCTCGCCGGTCTCGAAGATGACCTTCAGGCGCGCGACGCTGCCGTCCTCGCGGACGCAGGCCTCCTTGACGGCCTTGATCAGCTCGTACGTCTCCAGGTAGCGGCCCGCGAGGAAGGCGCCACGGTCGATGACCATGTCGATCTCGTCGGCGCCCGCGGCCACGGCGTCACGGGTGTCCGCGAGCTTGACGGGCAGGGCGGCGCGGCCGGCCGGGAAGGCGGTCGCGACGGAGGCGATCTTGACGTCGGCGCCGTTCAGCGCGGCCTTCGCCGTGGCCACCATGTCGGGATAGACACAGACGGCGGCCGTCATCGGGGTCGTACGGTCGGTCGGATCGGGATTGACGGCCTTGGCGGAGAGCGCCCGGACCTTGCCCGGGGTGTCCGCGCCTTCCAGCGTCGTCAGGTCGATCATCGAGATGGCCAGGTCGATGGCGTACGCCTTGGCCGTCGTCTTGATCGAACGGGTGCCGAGGGAGGCCGCACGGGCCTCCAGTCCGACAGCGTCGACGCCGGGCAGCCCGTGCAGGAAGCGGCGCAGCGCACTGTCGGACGTCGTCACGTCAGCGAATGCGGTGAGGGTGGTGGGCATGGTCACCAGATGAGCATATCTACGCGCGTAGCGACCTGTCACCCCCGCCCCGGGATCCGCTACGGAATCGACACCTCCGCGCCCGGCGGGGGTATCTCGCACACCGATCTCGTGGGCTGGGACGCCTTGGGGCAGAATCGACCCCATGAGCAGCCAGCAGCCGACCGACGAGCCGGTGTACGCAGAGCGGGTCTACCGATCACCCATGGGCGTGGTCTCGGGGGTACTGCTGCTCGCGCTGACCGCCTGGCTCTGCGGCGACGCCGTGCTGCGGGGCTCCGGCAACACCCCGTGGATCGGGCTGGCGGTGGCGCTGTGCGCCGTACCCCTGATCGTCGCGTTCACGATCCGCCCGGCCGTCTTCGCCAACGAGGACCGGATGCGCGTGCGGAACCCCTTCCGGATCATCGAACTGCCCTGGGCGGCCGTGGACGCGGTGCGCGCCGGGTACTCGGCCGAGGTGCTGGCCGAGGGATCGAAGTACCAGCTCTGGTCCGTGCCGGTCTCGCTGCGGGAGCGGAAGAAGGCCAGCCGGCAGCAGCTGCGCCGCAGCGCGGCCGACCGCCGGGACCCGGGCAGCACGGCCGACCCCGGCGCGCGGTCCCGTACCTCCTCCTCCGAACCGATGCGGGCCAATGCCGACCGGATCGCCGAAGAGCTGCAGGAACTGGCCGAGGTGAACGCTTCGCGGCCGGGCGCGCAGGGCAGTGTGCGCGTGCGCTGGTCGTACGAGATCATCGCGCCCGCCCTGGCCGGGGCGCTGATCCTGATCGTCCTGGTCGCCACGCGCTGACCGGCCCGAACGCCGGGTCCGAGCCCGGCCGGGTGCTCCCCGCCACACCACCCTCCGGTCCGGAACCGGGGCTACCGGGTGATGCGTCCTCGCAGGTGTGCAGCGTCATGAGGGCGGCGACACCGCCGCCACCGCGATCCACCTCCGTCTCCGCCTCCTGGCCGGGGTCCTGCTCGCCGCCCATCTCGTGGTCGTCGGCTGGCTGACTCTGCGGCCGCTGGACGTGCCCTGGGCCGCGGCGGCCAATCTGAGCCCGCTGGAGGGGATCGCGGCGGACCTGGCCCTCGGGCCGCTGGAGGCCGCCCGGCAGATCGGCGAGGGACTCGCGCTGCTGGCCCCGCTCGGGGTGCTGGTGCCGTTGATCAGCGGGCGGCTCGCGCCGTCCGCCCTGTCCGCGTGGTCGTCGCTGGCCCGGACGGCCGCCGCGGGCGCACTGGTCTCGGTGTGCATCGAGATGCTGCAGACCGCGGTCCCGGGGCAGGTCGTGGACGTGGACTCGGTGCTGCTGAACACCGTCGGCGTGGTGCTCGCGCACGTGGCGGTCGTACCGGCGCTGCGGGCCCGGCTGAGGCGCTCACACACCGTTTATCAGGGGGACACCCCGAAGATTTCCAGGGTCGGGCTCGGCCCCTGGACCGACGTTCTGTCGGCGGTCCAGCGGGAGCATTGAGTCATCGCAAGAAAGCGATCCCGACGAAGGAGAACCCCATGAGCGCCCTGGTCCGCCCCCGTGACGGCCGCTGGATCGGCGGAGTCTGCGCCGGACTGGCGCGGCGTTTCGGAATTTCCGCGAACGCGATGCGCGCCATTTTCGCCGTCTCGTGCCTGCTGCCCGGCCCGCAGTTCCTCATCTACATAGCGCTGTGGGTGCTGCTGCCGAACGAGAAGTCCGCTTCGGCCGCCTGGTAGTCCGGCGGCCCGGGGGCCGTCCGGCCGGGGGGGGCGTCCGGCCGGGTGCCCGGCCGCTCAGCCGGACTGCCGGGCCTGCTGGATCTTCGCCAGCTGCTTGTCGGCCACTTCCTTCGGCACCTGCGCCTTCTGCCGGGCCCCCGCCACGTCGAGGGCCATCAGCCGCACGACGGTGTCGCCCTCACGTACGACGACCAGGTGGACCTGCGCCGAGACGCCCTCGGCGGCCGCGGTCATGGTCCAGCTGACGCTCTCGTCGCCGCCCGTGCGGTAGTCGGCCGCGCGCACCTCGCGGTAGGCGCCGGTCTGCTTCTCGACCTTCGCGGAGAAGCCCGTACCGCAGGCGGCGACGGCGGCCTTGAGCCGGGCGATCAGCGCCTTGGCGTCGCTCTCGGAGTAGGAGCTGACCGAGGCGGAGACGGCCAGCCCCATCTGCTTCTGGGAGCCGATGCCGCGGCTGAGGGTCTCGCGCGCGGACGGGTCCGGCTTGTCGCCCATGATGTCGGCCAGCGGCTGGCAGGCCTTCTTGTCGGCCTGTGGCTGGCCGTCCGGGGCGTTGGGATTCTTGCCCTGGGCGGAGATCTGGTAGCCGGGGAGGTCGCCCTGTGCCAGCGCGGACCGCTCAAGCCTGCTGCCACCGGTCTTCGGCGCGGCCGCTCCGGTGGCCGGGGCGGAGGGCGCCGGGGCTCCGGGCGCGGCGGAGGCGCTGCCCGCGGAGCCCTTGGGATCGGGGGCCTTGCCCGTCGCGGGGGTGTTCGTACTGCTGCACCCCACTGACGCGAGGAGCAGGGCGGGGACCAGCGCGACCATCGTCGCTCGTGCCTTCATGCGCATGACCGAGAACCTCATACCCAAGACGTCGGCGGGCAGTTGGTGGCGATCGTGGCACACGGTGCGGTGGGACACATACCCGTTCGAATGGGCATACACCCACCGCACACGCGTGCGCGTCGCGGCGGGGCAGGTCTCAGCCGCCGAGCCCGTTCAGGCCGTTGGTGAGCGGGGTCAGCACACCGGTGACCTGAGAGGTGGGGTCGCTCGACTGCTGGCCTTCCGGGCTCACGTGCTGCTGGCTGGTGACGCCCTGGAGCGCACCGGTGGCGGTGCCCAGCGCGTCGGTGAGGCCGACCGCGGGGACGGCGGCGGAGGCGGTACCGGCGGCGACGGCGGCGAAGGCGGCACCGAGAACGGCGGTACCGAGGGTCTTGGCAGCTGACTTCTTCATGAAGAGTTGTCCTTGCGACGGGGAATTGAGCAGCTCCGCAAACTAGTCACGTGAAACCCCCGCCCGCAAACATCCTTAAATACGAGAAAGCGCCCGGGGATTATGCCTCCCGGGCGCTTTCCGTACGTCATGCCGTGGCCTAGGCCGAGACAGAACCGCTGGTGGAAGCGGTCTGCTTGAACAGCCACTCCGACTTCAGCTCCGCATAACCGGGCTTGATCACTTCATTGATCATGGCCAGTCGTTCATCGAAAGGAATGAACGCGGACTTCATCGCATTGACGGTGAACCACTGCATGTCGTCGAGGGTGTAGCCGAAGGTGTCGACCAGGTGCTCGAACTCGCGGCTCATGCTGGTGCCGCTCATCAGGCGGTTGTCCGTGTTGACCGTGAGCCTGAAGTGCAGCTTGCGCAGCAGGCCGATCGGGTGCTCGGCGTACGAGGCGGCCGCGGCGGTCTGCAGGTTCGAGGTCGGGCACATCTCCAGGGGGATGCGCTTGTCCCGGACGTACGAGGCCAGGCGGCCCAGGGTCACGGAGCCGTCCTCGGCGACCTCGATGTCGTCGATGATCTTCACGCCGTGACCGAGGCGGTCGGCGCCGCACCACTGCAGGGCCTGCCAGATCGACGGCAGGCCGAAGGCCTCGCCCGCGTGGATGGTGAAGTGGTTGTTCTCGCGCTTGAGGTACTCGAAGGCGTCGAGGTGGCGGGTGGGAGGGAACCCGGCCTCGGCGCCGGCGATGTCGAAGCCGACCACGCCGTTGTCGCGGTACCGGTTCGCCAGCTCGGCGATCTCCAGCGCACGGGCGGCGTGGCGCATCGCGGTCAGCAGGGCACCGACGCGGATGCGGTGGCCGTTGGCCTTCGCGCGGCGCTCGCCCTCACGGAAGCCGTCGTTCACGGCCTCGACGACCTCTTCGAGGGTCAGGCCGGCTTCCAGGTGCTGCTCGGGCGCGTAGCGGATCTCGGCGTACACGACGCCGTCCTCGGCCAGGTCCTCGGCGCACTCGGCGGCGACCCGGAAGAGGGCGGCCTTCGTCTGCATGACCGCGCAGGTGTGCGCGAAGGTCTCCAGGTAGCGCGGCAGGGAGCCGGAGTCGGCGGCCTCGCGGAACCAGATGCCGAGCTTGTCGGCGTCGGTCTCGGGGAGGTTCTCGTAGCCGACCTCGCGGGCCAGCTCGATGATGGTCCCGGGGCGCAGTCCACCGTCGAGGTGATCGTGCAGCAGCACCTTCGGGGAACGGCGGATCTGATCCGGGGTCGGCAGGTTGGGGGTCTCGCTCGTCATCTGGGCACTCTAACTCCTACGCGCGTAGAGCAGGGTGTCGGCGACGGGCGTCGATATGTAACAGAGACCGCGCGGACGGATGGCGTACACCTCAAGGTCTGAGACTGTTCCGCCATGGCACAGCATGCGCCGCCGGCGCGCGGGGCCCGCCTGGGGCGGGCGGCCGGCGCGAGAACCGGCTCGGGTTCGACGGAAAGTACGGTCAACGGGGTGGTGCTCCTGCTCCCCGGGGCCTCCCGGTTCTCCCCCGGTCCCGTGCGTCCGCTCGCGCGGGCACTGGCCCGGGCCGGCGGGGCGGAGGGCCTCGTCACGCACATGGTCATCCACGGCGGGGACGCCGCCCGGGAGGAGCAGGCGGGATGGGCGGCGGACGAGGCGGTCCGGCGGTACGGGGACGTGCCGGTGTGCCTGGCCGGCTATGACGCGGGAGGCCTGGCCGCCCTGCGGGCGGCGGGGCACGGGGCCGTCAACTCGGTCGTGGTGATCGCCCCTTGCTTAGACGCGGCGGCTGCGGACGGCACCCCTGAACCGGTGAAACAGCTGTCGGGACGGCAGGTGTTGATCGTGCACGGCACCAACGACGCGCGCAGCGACCCGGAAGCCTCCTTCCGGCTGGCGGCGCGGGCCAAGAAGGCGAATCGTTCGACCTGCCGCTTCGAGGTGCATTCGGACGGGCACGGGCTGCGCGAGCACCAGCCCGAAGTGGTGGCGCTGGCCGTGGACTTCATCCTGGGCGCGGTCGCCTCGGGGCGGTACTCGCGGCCCGTGACCGATGCCCTGGCCGCGCCACCGCCGCTGGGTCTGCGGATGCCGCTCGCCTCGGGCTTCGGGAGGTCGCTGCGGAGGTGACGGCGGGGCCCGCGCGCCCGCCGCGGCGGAAGACGGCCGGTCCCGGACGGGCGCCCGCGCGTAGAGTGGGAACAAGGACTCGGGCTCTTCTCCGACGGAGGCGATGACCATGGCCGGCCTGGTGTCCAGGAGTTTCGACGACGCGGACGAGACCCGGCCGTTCACCGACGGCAAGGGACGGCTGGACCTGCTGGAGACGGACGGCGCGGGTGTCGGGCGCTCCGTCTTCGAGCCCGGCTGGAAGTGGTCGGAGAACGTCAAGCCGCTGGCCGGGACGGACAGCTGCCGGGCCGATCACACCGGGTACGTGGTGAGCGGCCGCATCAAGGTCGTCATGGACGACGGGGAGAGCACCGAGTTCGGCCCCGGGGACTACATGCGGGTGCCGCCCGGGCACGACGCATGGGTCCTGGGCGACGAAGCCTGCGTGACGCTGGACTGGACCGGCTTCGCCGACTACGCGAAGCCTTCCGGCTGACGGATCCGCCGGTCCGCGCCGCGGAGCGGTCCGGCGGCCCGTTCGGGTCGGCGCGGTGCGTTGCGGTGCGGTGCGGTGCGGGACCTGTCGGTGGTGGCCGTGGGCGGTACCGGTGGTCGCGCCGATCCGTCCGTACCCGCCGCTCCGTCCCCTCGCGGTCGGATGGCACCGACGGATCCCGGCACGACCACCACACGGCGCGCCGCGGGCTCAGCAGGACACGGGCCCCCGTCCTCGCCTGGGTGTCCGCTGCAGCGACCGCGCTTCCCCCTCGCGCCGTGCTGCCACTGTGCCGGTTCGGCATATGCCGATGGCGGCCTTCCAGGCGTCGTCTTGCCGCCTTGCGGGAACACGAGGGGTTTACAAAAGGGCATAACTCGGGACGCATACGCATATGCCTGCCTTGGAACCCGGGCCGGCCGGAGCCTCCGGGGAGCTGAGTCCCGCCGCCCGGCGCCTGTACGCGTACGCCGTCGAGCGGCACGCCTTCGACGCGTGCGAGGCCACCGGGGCCCTGGGCGTGCGCGCGGCCGCCGCGATCACCGAGCTGGCCGCCGCGCACCTGCTGCAGCGGGCCCCGGGCGGCGACCCG
The DNA here is from genome assembly GCF_016755875.1 of Streptomyces spororaveus. Taxonomy (NCBI): domain Bacteria; kingdom Bacillati; phylum Actinomycetota; class Actinomycetes; order Kitasatosporales; family Streptomycetaceae; genus Streptomyces; species Streptomyces spororaveus. The sequence goes on from NZ_BNED01000005.1 coordinate 3,488,837, forward strand.
GACCGCTGGAGCGCGGTGGCGCCCCGGGCCGCGGCGGCCCGCGCCCTGGCCCCGCTGACCCTGCTCGTACGGGAGACCCACGACGAGATGGACCGGCTGCGCGGGCGGCTGGAGGCGCTGGTGCCCGCGTACGAGGCGGGCACCGCGCACCGGGACCTCAGCGGCTCGGGCCGGCTGGAGCTGGTGACCGACCTCGGGGCGGTACGCGGGCTGATCGCGGAGCTGGTCTCGACGTGCGAGCGGGAGCTGCTGACCTCGCAGCCGGGCGGGGGCCGCCCGCAGGAGACCCTGGAGGAGTCCATCGGGCGGGACGAGTCGCTGCTGGCCCGCGGGGTCCGGATGCGCACGATCTACCAGCACACGGCACGCTACTCACGGCCGACGGCGGCGTACGTCGAGCGGGTGACGGCGCTGGGCGCCCAGGTGCGGACCCTGGGCGACGGGCTGATGCGGATGCTGATCTTCGACGAGCACACGGGCCTGATGGCGGTGCCGGACCGCAGCGGTGCGGCACTGGTGGTGCGGGAGCCGGGCGTCGTGCACTTCATGACGGCGGCCTTCGAGCGCTCCTGGGTGGGCGCGGAGCCCTTCCCCACGTCGGTCGGCCCGGAAGCGGCCCGGTCGATCTCGGACGAGCTGCGGCAGACGATGGTCCGGATGCTGTCGGAGGGGCTGGAGGACAAGGTGATCGCACGCCGCCTGGGCATGTCGGAGCGCACCTGCCAGCGCCACATCGCCGAGATCATGCGCGCGGTGGGCGCCAAGTCCCGCTTCCAGGCGGGCTACTTGCTCGCGGCGGCCGCGGCCCCCACCACGCCTGACCGGCGGGACACCCCGGCCTAGGCCGGGGCCGATCACCCGACGGGCGGGTCCAGTTCGGGGATCAGGCGGCCGCGGCGGGAGAGGAGGAAGCGCTTGAACTCCGCCACCGGTGGGGTGTCGGGATGGCCGTCGAGCCAGGCGAGGCCGATCTCGCGGACGGCGCGCGGGGCGGTGACGGTCAGCTCGACCACTCCGGGGCGGGGCACGGCCGGGGGCGGCAGGAGGGCCACGCCGAGGCCGGCGGCGACCAGGCCGCGCAGGGTCTCGGCCTCCTCGCCCTCGAAGGCGATCTTCGGGGTGAACCCGGCCTCCGCGCACAGGTCGTCGGTGATGCGGCGCATGCCGTAGCCGGGTTCCAGGGTGACGAAGGTTTCCTCGGCGGCCTCGGCGAGGCGGATGCGCTTGCGGGTCGCGAGCCGGTGGTCGTCCGGCACCACCAGCCGCAGCCGCTGTTCGTCGAGGCGGCGTGCGACCAGGTCGGGGGCGTCCGGCAGCGGGGAGGTCAGGCACAGGTCGAGTTCGCCGGCCCGGAGCTTCTCCAGCATGGCCTCGCCGTAGTTCTGGACGAGGGAGAAGCGGATGCGCGGGTGGTCGGCGCGGAAGGCGCGGATGAGGCCGGGTACGGTCTCGGACCCCAGGGTGTGCAGGAAGCCGAAGGCCACCTTGCCGGCCGCCGGATCGGCGTCCTGCTGGACGGATTCGGCGGCGCGGTCGATCTCGGTGAGGGCCTGCTCCGCCGAGGCCAGGAAGGTGCGGCCAGCCGTGGTGAGGGCGACCGTACGGCCCTTGCGGGCGAACAGCGTGACGCCGAGGTCCTGTTCGAGCCGGACCATGGCGCGGGACAGGGTGGACTGCGGGACGCCCAGCTCGTGGGCGGCGCGGGTGACGTGCTCGTGGCGGGCGACGGCGACGAAATACGCCAGCCGCGGCGCCAGCAGAGTTGTCACTGCCATGTCTTCTACGTAACGGTTCATCGACATCCACGCCTCTGAGCTGGGTTGATGCATCAGTGGATTGATTATCGCGATTCTGTGCATTGGACGCATGAAAATGACAGGCCTACCGTCGAAGCATGCCTCCCGTTCATACCGGGGCACCCGTCATCCCGGGTGCCTCCACCCCGTCGTCCCCCGCACCGCAGCCCCTCTCCCCCGGCCGCCCCGGCTACCGCCGGATGAGCCTCGCGCTCTTCGCCGCCGGACTCGCGACGTTCGCCCTCCTCTACTCCACCCAGGCGCTGTTGCCCGCGATCTCCGCCGGCTTCGGGGTGACGGCGGGCCAGGCCAGCTGGACGGTGTCGGCGGCCACCGGCGCCCTCGCACTGTTCGTCCTCCCGCTGAGCGCGCTGTCGGAGCGGTTCGGCCGCACGCGGATGATGACGTACTCGATGGTCGTCGCCGTCGGCGTCGGCCTGCTGGTGCCGTTCGCGCCGAACGTGGAGTGGCTGGTGGCGCTGCGCGCCGTCCAGGGCGCGGCGATCGCCGGGATCCCGGCCTCCGCGATGGCGTACCTGGCGGAGGAGGTCAGGCCGAAGGCCCTGGTGGCCGCGATCGGCCTGTTCGTGGCGGGGAACTCCATCGGCGGTATGAGCGGCCGCCTGGTCACCGGCTGGGCCGCGCAGCTGTGGGGCTGGCGGGCGGGCCTGCTGGCCGTCGCCCTGATGGCACTGGCGTGCGCCGTGGCCTTCCTGGTGCTGCTGCCCCGGGCGCGGTTCTTCCGCCCGGCGTCGCTGAACCCGCGCGCGGTGGGCCGTACCGTCGCCGGCCATCTGCGCGATCCGCTGCTGCTGCGCCTGTACGGGATCGGCGCGCTGTTCATGACGGTCTTCGGCGCGGTCTACACCGTGATCGGCTACCGGCTGGTGGACGAGCCCTTCTCGCTCGGGCAGGGCGTGGTCGGTTCGATCTTCCTCATCTACCTGGTCGGTACGGTCTCCTCGGCCGCCGCCGGCAAGCTGGTGGCCCGCACCGGGCGGCGCGGCGCGCTGTACCTGGCCGTGACGACCACGGCGCTCGGGCTGCTGCTGTCGCTGTCGGACTCGCTGGCGGCGATCGTGCCCGGGCTGGTGCTGATCACCGCGGGCTTCTTCGCGGGGCACGCGGTGGCCTCGGCCGCGGTGAGCCGGACGGCGAAGACGGGCCGCGCGCAGGCTTCGGCGCTCTACCAGTCGGCGTACTACCTCGGCTCCAGCGCGGGCGGCACCCTGGGCGCCCTCGCCTACCACTCGGCGGGCTGGGCGGCCACGGTCGGCATCGCGCTGCTGGCGGTGCTCGGCGTCGTGTCGATCACCCTGTACGGGTCGCACGCGGCGCGTGCGGAGCGGCGGATGCCGGCGTCGGCCATCGGCGCGCGCTGACGAAAACTACGCTCCCCGTATGAGCAACCCCTGCTTGTTTTCCGGGCATTCAACACGGAGGACGATGCGGTGCGAGCAGGGGAGGACCGGATGGGTACGAGGATCGGGACGCGGGCGGCGGTGCTGGGCGGGGCGGTCGCGCTGGCGCTGCCGGTGGTGGTGGCGGGAGGCGGGTCGGCGCAGGCCGCCGCTTCCTGCAACCTCACCACGGGGCCGTACCAGCGGCAGGTCGAGCAGTTCCTCGGGCGGCCGGCGGACGGGACGCAGTCGGCCGCGGACTGCGCGGCGATCCGCTCCTTCCAGGCGAGCCACGGGATCACCCCGACGCAGGGCTACGCGGGGCCGCTGACCTGGCAGGCGATGAGCACGATGCTGGCGCAGCGGGCGGCCGGCACCACCCCGAACAGGGCGGGCGACTGCCCGGTGAACCGGGGGCGGATCGCCTGCGTGGACCTGACGCGGCAGCTCAGCTGGATCCAGGACGGCGCCACCCTGAAGTACGGGCCCGTCCCGGTCCGCACCGGCAAGGACGGCACGGAGACCCGGACCGGCCTGAAGAAGATCTACTACCGCAGCATCGACCACTGGTCGACGCTGTACAACGTCTCGATGCCGTACGCGCAGTTCTTCGACGGCGGCATCGCCTTCCACTCGACCACCAAGAGCATGTGGAACCCGCCCGGTTCGGGCGGCTGCGTGAACATGCGCTCCGCCGACGCGAAGGCGTACTGGAACCTGCTGGGGCAGGGCGAGGACGTCTACGTGTACGGACGCAAGCCCGGTACCTAGGCGGCGGGTGCGGGTTCGGGTTCCGGAGCGGCGGCGCTCAGGCGGTCCAACCTCCGCAGTGCGGAGCGGCGTTGGACGAGGGACAGGCCCGCCACCCCGGCGCCGAGGGCCAGCCAGCCGACGGGGCCGGCCGCCATCACCGCACCGGTGAGCAGCAGCGGGCCCGCCGACTTCTGGACGGACTGGGCCATGCCCGCCACCCCGAGGTACGAGGCGCGCGCCTCCCGGGGCGCGAGGGAGACCGCCAGCTCCCAGGAGCTCACCGAGCGCATCAGCTCGGCCGCGGTGACGAGCACGGCCGCGCCGAGCAGGGCCACCGCGGCGGCCCAGGCCCCGCCCGCGGGGGCGAGGGCCAGGAAGACGCAGGAGGCGAGGGTCGTGAGGCCGTACAGGGCGACCGCCCCCGCCGCCTGGCGGGCGTCCCGGACCCGCGCCGACACCCGTAGCTGCAGGGCCACGACGAGCACGGTGTTGATGACCAGGAAGGCCGGGATCAGGGCGTGCGGGGCCGTGGTGTGGCCGACGAGCCACAGCGGCAGGCCGACGCCGAGGATCGAGTCGTCCAGGTTCATCGGGATGTCCAGCAGGACGAAGCGCAGGTAGCCGCGGTCGCGCCAGGGGCCGGTCCCGGCCGCCCGAGAGCCCTCCGCCGCTCCGGGCCGGGCGACCACGAGCCCGGCGCCGCGCGGCTCCCGGGTGCGCCACACCAGGGCCGCGGCGACGAGGAACGACAGCGCGTTCGCCAGGATCAGCACCTGGTAGGCGCCCTGGGTGCCGACGGCGAGGCCGATGGCGGCGAGGCCCGCGCCGAGGGCGTAGCCGGCGTTCGCCGAACTGCGCGACAGCGCCTGGTAGGTGGAGCGCCGCTCGCCCGCGACCCGGGTGGCGAAGAGCATCTCCAGCGTCTTGGCCGCCCGGTCTCCCAGGTGGGTGACGGCGAACAGGAGCAGCAGCAGGCCGAAGTCGGTGACCACCAGCAGCACGCAGAGCGCCACGAGGCGGACGAGATGGCAGCCGATCAGCAGGGTGCGCACCGGGAAGCGGTCGGCGAGGTGGCCCGCCAGCGGCGATCCGGCGATGCCCGCCACCCCGGCCGCGCCCAGCAGCAGGCCCAGCCGTCCGGCGTCGAGGCCGACGACGAAGGTGAAGTAGAGGACGGAGGACGCGGCCCACACGCCGGTACCGGCTCGGTCCAGCGCCTGGGTGAGCAGCATGATCCGCGCGTCACGGCCGCCGGGCGGCCGGCGCAGTTGCGCCAGCAGGCCGTCGTCCCCCCGCCGTGCCTTCCGGATGTCCTTGCCGCGCCGCATCCCAGCCCCCGTATCGACCGCGTCCACCGCCATGTATCTCGATGTCGAGATACATGCGGAAGCCTGCCGGAAATAAATCTTGACGTCAAGAAACTTGATGACGACATATGTGTGCTCCCGTGGGCGCGTCTCCGGCTTCCGGCTGCCGTTGTCAGACCCCTCCGGTAGGTTCCGAAGGAGCGGAACGACCAGGGGGACGGACGGACATGAGTGATCTCGCCACCACCGAAATGGACCTCGACACGGCCATGGAGCGGTACCGGGTCGAGCTCACCGGCTACTGCTACCGGATGCTCGGCTCGTCCTTCGACGCCGAGGACGCGGTGCAGGACACGTACGTCCGCGCCTGGCGCAGCCACGAGAAGTTCGAGGGCCGCTCCTCGCTGCGGTCGTGGCTGTACCGGATCGCCACCAACGTCTGCCTGGACCTGCTGAACGCCGGGAACCGGCGGGCCCGCCCGATGGACCTGACCGCCCCGCAGCACCAGGCCTCCGCCGTGCTCAACGAGCGCCCCGAGGTGACCTGGCTGGAGCCGGTCCCGGACGGCCGGGTGCTGCCGCAGACCGCCGACCCGGCGGAGATGGCGCTGGCGAAGGAGTCCGTACGGCTGGCCTTCGTCGCGGCGCTCCAGCACCTGCCGGCGAAGCAGCGGGCGGTGCTCATCCTGCGCGAGGTGCTGGCCTGGAAGGCCGACGAGGTGGCCCGCCTCCTGGAGACCACGACGGCCTCGGTGAACAGTGCCCTCCAGCGGGCGCGGGCCACCCTCGCCGGGCAGTCGCTGCGCGACAGCGACCCCGCGGATCCGCTCGACGCGGACCAGGCGAAGCTGCTGGAGCAGTACCTCTCCGCCTTCGAGGCCTACGACATCTCGCGGCTGACCACCCTCCTCCACGAGGACGCGGTGCTCTCGATGCCGCCGTTCGACCTGTGGCTGCGCGGCCACGAGGACATCGCGGCCTGGCACCTGAACCAGGGCATCGGCTGCAAGGGCTCCCGGCTGATCCCGACGACGGCGAACGGCCTGCCCGCCTTCGGCCAGTACCGTCCGCGCGAGGACGGCAAGCCCGGGCACACCCCGTGGGCCCTGCAGGTGCTGGAGATCTCAGACGGCAGGATCGTCGGCCTCAACGCCTTCCTGGACACCGCGCGGTGGTTCCCGCTGTTCGGCCTCCCCGAGCAGCTCGACGAGGCCCACGAGGCCCAGTAGGAACCGGAGGGCGGGCGGGGCGCCGGTCACCCGCAGCGGCCGCCCCCGGGCGGCCAGCCTCAGCCGGGCCAGCACCTCGACGTCGGCCAGTCCGGGCGCCGTCACGGCGGCGGCGTCACAGACCACCGCGGCGGCCCCGCCGTCGTAGAGCCGGGCCAGCCTGGCGCACAGCAGCGCGGCGTCCTGCGGGGCGGCGGGCCCGGGGCCGGGCAGCACGAGTTTCTGGATCTCCACATGAGGGTGACTCCCCCACCGGCCGGAACTCATCGGCCGCTCCGCACAATGGCCTGATGACGCACGCGGACAGTCCGGCGTACTGGGACCCGATGCCCACGGCCCGCCGACTCATGGCAACGACCCAGTTCGAACCCCGGATACTCAAGGGCCGCTGGGAGGACCGGAACTGGCGCAACGTGCCCGGCCCGTTCTATGCCGGGGAGACCGACGAGATGGCCCTCGGGCGCATGGACGCCCCCGACCACATCTGTTACGACGACGACCACGGCGGCGGCTTCGGCGGCGTGTTCGTCTTCCGCCAGCCGACGGACGAGGGCCAGGTCTTCGACGTGCTGTGCGGGGCCTCGCTGGACCTCTACGAGGGCTACAACTGGGACGGCGACGACCACTGGACGGTCGACTCGGTCCGCGCGTGGTGGGCGGACCGCGGCCGGGTCCGCGCATGGGCCGTCGCCATAGCGGCCGACTGGGGCGCGCAGACCCACCCCCACTGGGGCTACAACAACGACCCGAAGTACCTGGGGCACTACCACGACGCGGCGCGGGGCCACCGCGACTTCGTCGCCCACATCGACGACGGGCTGGAGGCCTACCTGCGCGGCTACCTGTTCTGGCTGGAACAGCGCCGGGAGCCGAAGCCGGGCGAGGCCCTGCCTCGGCTCTGAGGTCAGGGGCGGGGGAAGCCGAAGGTCTCGAGGACGAGGTCGAACGGCTCGGGAAGGTGGACGGCCTCGCCGAACTTGCCCGCGTGCAGAACGCGGTACTTGCCGTCGCTGGGCTCGCCGTACAGGTGGATGGTGGGAGCGCCCGTCGCGTGCGGGTCGATGAGCAGGTAGAGCGGGACACCCGCCGCGGCGTATCCCTTGAGCTTGGACACACGGTCGTTGACGGCATTCGAGTTGGCGGTGACTTCGACTACGAGCTCGGCGGCAGCCGCAGGAACGTAGTTCTCACCTCTCGGAACGTCTTCCCTGGGAACGACCACGAGGTCCGGGACGTAGAGCCCGCTACGGCTGGGCAAGGCCACGTTGAGGGTCTGGAACACATCCCAGTCGTCAGGGATCACGGTGTACAGGCGGCGTTGCACCGCCTCCGCGATCAAGTTGTGGTCGTTGACGGGTGGTGGTGCCACGGTGATGATCCCCTCGATGATCTCCACCTTGCAGCCCTCCGGCCCGTCCGTCTCCTCCCAGAGGCGGACGAGGTCGTCCCAGCCTTCGCCACCCGCGGGCTCGTGCTGGACGGTGAGTGCGCTCATGGTGTGCTCCTCATGCTGTTGGCACCGATCCCAGCATGACGAACGGGACCGGCGGACGTCCACCGGTCCCGTTCAGCCGCACGGGTGAGTACGGGTCAGGCGATGCGGTCCAGGACGATCGGCGTGGCGGAGAAGGCCGTGCCCGCCGGGGCGATGTCGTACGTGCCCGCCAGGGAGGCGAGGGCGTAGTCGAACTTCTCCGGGGTGTCCGTGTGCAGGGTCATCAGCGGCTGGCCCGCCGTCACCGTGTCGCCCGGCTTCGCGTGCAGCTCGACGCCCGCGCCCGCCTGCACCGGGTCCTCCTTGCGCGCGCGGCCGGCGCCCAGGCGCCATGCGGCGACGCCGACCCCGTACGCGTCCAGGCGGGTCAGGACGCCCGACTCGGGGGCGGTGACCACGTGCTGCTCGCGGGCCACCGGGAGGGTCGCGTCCGGGTCGCCGCCCTGGGCCGCGATCATCCGGCGCCAGTGGTCCATCGCCGATCCGTCGGCCAGGGCCTTCGCCGGGTCGGCGTCCTTGATGCCCGCCGCGTCCAGCATCTCCTTGGCCAGGGCGATGGTCAGCTCGACCACGTCGGCGGGGCCGCCGCCGGCGAGGACCTCCACCGACTCGCGGACCTCCAGCGCGTTTCCGGCGGTCAGGCCCAGCGGCGTGGACATGTCGGTGAGGAGCGCCACGGTCTTGACGCCCGAGTCGGTGCCGAGGCCCACCATGGTGCGCGCCAGTTCCCGCGCATCCTCGATGTTCTTCATGAAGGCGCCGGTGCCGACCTTGACGTCCAGGACGAGCGAGCCCGTGCCCTCGGCGATCTTCTTCGACATGATCGAGGAGGCGATCAGCGGAATGGCCTCGACCGTGCCGGTGACGTCGCGCAGCGCGTAGAGCTTCTTGTCCGCCGGGGCCAGGCCGTCGCCCGCCGCGCAGATGACCGCGCCGGTGGTGTCGAGGACGTGCAGCATCTCCTCGTTGGAGAGCAGCGCGCGCCAGCCGGGGATGGACTCCAGCTTGTCGAGGGTGCCACCGGTGTGGCCGAGGCCGCGGCCGGACAGCTGGGGCACGGCCGCGCCGCACGCGGCGACGAGCGGGGCGAGCGGAAGGGTGATCTTGTCGCCGACGCCGCCCGTGGAGTGCTTGTCGGCGGTCGGGCGGGAGAGGGAGTCGAAGTTCATGCGCTCGCCGGAGGCGATCATCGCCGCGGTCCAGCGGGCGATCTCGGTCCGGTTCATGCCGTTGAGCAGGATGGCCATCGCCAGCGCCGACATCTGCTCGTCGGCCACGACACCGCGGGTGTACGCGTCGATGACCCAGTCGATCTGCTCGGGGCTCAGCTCACCGCGGTCCCGCTTGGTCCGGATGACGGAGATGACGTCCATGAGGTGCTTCCTTCTACGCGCATAGAGAGAGGGAGATGAGGGGTTCGGGAACGGAAGTGCGACGGCCCTCCGCCCGGCAGGGGCGAAGGGCCGTCGGCACGGCTATCTCAGATGGTCGGGCCCGAAGGCCTGCGGCAGCATCGCCGCCAGCGGAAGGACCCCGTCCGGGGTCTCCACCAGCAGCTCGTCGCCGCCGAATTCGTACAGCAGCTGACGGCAGCGGCCGCACGGGACGAGGATCTCGCCCTTCCCGTCCACGCACGTGAAGTGCGTGAGCCGTCCGCCGCCGGTGGCCTGCAGGGAGGAGACCAGTCCGCACTCGGCGCACAGGCCCAGCCCGTAGCTGGCGTTCTCGACGTTGCAGCCGGTCACGACGCGGCCGTCGTCGACCAGGGCCGCGACCCCGACCGGGAAGCCCGAGTAGGGGGCGTACGCCCGGGTCATCGCTTCCCGGGCGGACGTCCGCAGGGCTTCCCAGTCCACCGTGGGTCCGGAGGTCACTTGCCCTCGCCCTTGCGGTAGCGCATGCCGTCCGCCTTGGGCATCCGAAGCCGCTGCGCGGAGAGCGACAGCACCAGCAGGGTCACGATGTACGGGGTGGCGCTGACGAACTCGACCGGGACGCTCTCCGTGCCGAGGTACCAGATGAACACACCGACGCCGATGACGATGGCGATCGAGGAGGTGATCCAGCGCTTCTTGTACGCCTTCCAGGCCGCGATCGCGACGAGGACCGCGAACAGCAGCAGGAGCAGCGCGTGCACGGACTGGCCGCCGCTGCGCAGCTGCAGGGCGTCGGCGAAGCCGAACAGGCCGGCGCCCATCGCGAGGCCGCCCGGACGCCAGTTACCGAAGATCATCGCCGCGAGGCCGATGTAACCACGGCCGCCGGTCTGGCCCTCGTTGTAGATGTGCGAGGTGACCAGCGACAGGTAGGCGCCGCCGAGACCGGCCAGACCGCCGGAGACGATCACCGCGATGTACTTGTACTTGTAGACGTTGACGCCCAGCGACTCGGCCGCGACCGGGTTCTCGCCGCAGGAGCGCAGCCGCAGACCGAACGCCGTCTTCCACAGCACGAAGAACGTGCCGACGACCAGCGCCACGGCGACGATCGTCAGCAGCGAGAGGTTGGTGACCAGGCCGCCGAGGATGCCCGCGACGTCCGAGACGAGGAACCAGTGGTGCTTCTCGATGTCGGCCAGCCAGTCGGACAGGCCCGGCACGGTGATCGAGGTGATGCTGTCGGCCGGCGGCGACTGCTTGGGGCTGCCGCCCGCGGCCGCGGCCGCACCGGTGTTGAACCACAGCTTGGCGAAGTAGGTGGTGAAACCGACCGCCAGGATGTTGATCGCGATACCGGAGATGATGTGGTCGACGCCGAAGGTCACCGTGGCGACCGCGTGCAGCAGGCCGCCGAACATGCCGCCCAGGATGCCGACGAGGACGCCGAGCCAGGGGCTGGTCTGCCAGCCGGCCCAGGCACCGAAGAAGGTGCCGAGGATCATCATGCCTTCGAGGCCGATGTTGACCACGCCCGCGCGCTCGGCCCACAGACCGCCGAGACCGGCCATGCCGATCGGCACGGCCAGCGACAGGGCCGCACTGATCTGGCCCGCGGAGGTCAGGTCCTGCGCTCCGGTGATGGCACGCACGGCGGAGAGCGCGGCGAGCGCGCCCGCGATGATCAGCAGGATCACCGGGAGGGAGAGCCGGGTGCGGCCGCCCTTGCCACCGGCCGCCTTGGGGGCGGCGGGCGGCGGGGTGGAAGTCGCCGTGGCGGTCACGCCGACACCTCCGTCTGGTCGTTGGAACGGGCCTGGGCGGCGAGCTTCTCGCCGACCTGTCGCTGTTGGCGCTTGAGGCCGTAGCGGCGCACGAGTTCGTAGGCGATGACGACACAGAGGACGATGACGCCCTGCATGACGCCGACGATCTCCCGGTCGTAGCCCTGGAACTCCAGCTTCTGGCCGCCGCGCTCCAGGAAGGCCCAGAGGATCGCGGCGAGCCCGATGCCGATCGGGTGGTTGCGGCCGAGCAGGGCGATGGCGATACCGGTGAAGCCGATGCCGACGGGGAAGTCGCCGCCGAACTCGTACGAGTCGTTGAGCAGCGTCGGCATGCCGATCAGACCGGCCATGGCGCCGGAGATCAGCATGGCGGTGACGACCATCTTCTTGACGTTGACACCGCTGGCCGCGGCGGCCGTGTCGGACTGGCCGACGGTGCGCAGGTCGAAGCCGAAGCGGGTGCGGGCCAGCGTGAACCAGTACGCGACGCCCGCGATCAGCGCGACGACGACGAAGCCGTAGATCGGGGTCGGCGTGGTCGGGATCTCGAAGAAGTGCGAGGACTCCGCCAGCGGGGTCGTGGCGACCTTGGTGCCGGCCGCGTCCAGGTGGCCGAGGCGGCCGGGCTGGAGGAGGTAGCCGATGATCGCGGTCGCGATCATGTTCAGCATGATCGTGGAGACGACCTCGCTGACGCCGCGGGTGACCTTGAGGACACCGGCGATGGCCGCCCACATGGCGCCGACGATCATCGCGGTGAGGATGATCAGCGGGACCTGCACGATGCCGGGGAGGGTCAGCGCTCCGCCCAGGGCGGCGGCGAAGAAAGCCGCGAGACGGTACTGGCCGTCGACACCGATGTTGAACAGGTTCATGCGGAAGCCGACGGCCACCGCGACACCTGCCAGGTAGTACGTCGTCGCCTTGTTGATGATGTAGACCTGGCTGTCCGACTTCACGCCGTACTCGAACATGATGCCGAAGGCGCTGAACGGCTCCTTGCCGGTCGCGGCCAGGACCAGGGCGGTGATCAGGAACGCGGCGACGACCGCGAGGATCGGTGCCGCGATACCCAGGAGCAGCCGCTCCTTGTCGATCTTCTTCATCGGGCCTCGTCCTCCGGGCCGTCGGTGCCCTCAGGGCTCTCTTCGTGCTCAAGGTGTCCGGCGGCGGCGCCGGTCATGGCCGAGCCGAGCTCCTCCGGGGTGATGGTCGCCGGGTCAGCGTCCGCGACCAGCCGGCCGCGGTACATCACGCGCAGGGTGTCGGAGAGGCCGATCAGCTCGTCCAGGTCCGCGGAGATCAGCAGCACCGCCAGGCCCTCGCGGCGCGCCTCGCGGATCTGGTCCCAGATCTGCGCCTGCGCCCCGACGTCCACGCCCCGGGTGGGGTGCGCGGCGATCAGCAGCTTCGGGTTGTGGCTCATCTCGCGGCCGACGATCAGCTTCTGCTGGTTGCCGCCGGAGAGCGAGGCCGCGGTGACGTCGATGCCGGGCGTGCGGACGTCGTACTCGCGCACGATCCGCTCGGTGTCCTTGCGGGCGGCCTTCAGGTCGAGGATCGGTCCCCGGGAGTTCGGCTTCTCGGTGACGTGGCCGAGGATGCGGTTCTCCCAGAGGGGGGCCTCCAGGAGCAGACCGTGCCGGTGGCGGTCCTCGGGGATGCAGCCGATGCCGTCCTCGCGGCGCTTGCGGGTCGGCGCGGTGGAGATGTCGTTGCCGTCGAGGGTGAGCACACCCCGGTCGGGGTGGCGCATTCCCATGACCGCGTCGACGAGCTCGGACTGGCCGTTGCCCTCCACGCCGGCGATGCCCAGGACCTCGCCCTTGTGGATGGTGAAGGTGATGCCGTCGAGGACCGCGCGGACGACACCGTCGGGGTCGACGGCGCTCAGCGACAGACCGTCGACCGTGAGCATCGGGACGTCCGTCACCGTGGACTCGCGGGTCTCCGGGGAGGGCAGCTCGGCGCCGACCATCAGCTCGGCGAGCTGCTTGGTCGTGATGTTCGCCGGGTCCGCCGTGCCGACCGTCGTGCCGCGCCGGATGACGGTGATGTCGTCGGCGACCGACAGGACCTCGCCCAGCTTGTGCGAGATGAAGATGACCGTGAGGCCCTCGGCCTTGAGCTCGCGGAGGTTGTCGAAGAGCGCGTCGACCTCCTGCGGGACCAGGACCGCGGTGGGCTCGTCGAGGATCAGCGTCCGGGCCCCGCGGAACAGGACCTTGAGGATCTCCACACGCTGCCTGTCGGCCACACCGAGGTCCTCGACGAGGACGTCCGGGCGAACACCCAGTCCGTACGCGTCCGAGATCTCCTTGATCTTGGCGCGGGCCTTGTCGCCGATGCCGTACAGCTTCTCGGAGCCGAGGACGACGTTCTCGAGGACGGTGAGGTAGTCCGCGAGCATGAAGTGCTGGTGCACCATGCCGACGCCGCGGTCGATGGCGTCGCCGGGGTCGTTGAAGACCACCTGCTCGCCATCGACCGTGATGGTCCCCTCGTCCGGCTTCTGCATGCCGTAGAGGATCTTCATCAAGGTCGACTTGCCCGCGCCGTTCTCGCCCACGAGGGCGTGCACGGTGCCGCGGCGCACGGTGATGTCGATGTCGTGGTTGGCCACGACTCCGGGGAAACGCTTGGTGATGCCGCGGAGTTCTACGGCGTTGGGACTGGAGGCTTTGATGGCGCACTCTCCAAGGAAAGGGAGCGTGGGAGGACGAGGCTGGGACGGTGCTCGGACGAAGCCGGGAACACGGGGCGGGAACGCGGGCGCTGGTGGCGAAAGCTACCGTGCGACCAATCATGCTACGCGCGTAGCATTGGCAAAAATGTTCAACTGCCCGCAGGCATACACGGAAAGGGGCCCGGAGTGTCGGCCGAAGCCGCTCCGGGCCCCCTGTGTGACCCGTGTCAGAGGGTCGTGGCGACCTTGATCTGGCCGTCGACGATCTTCTTCTTGGCCTCGTCCAGCTGGGCCTGGATGTCCTTGAGGTGGTCACCCGTGGTCGTCAGCGAGACACCGTTCTCGGCGAGCGAGTAGGCGTGGGTGCCGGTCATCGGCTTGCCGTCCTGGACGGACTTGACGAGCTCGAAGACACCGGTGTCGACGTTCTTGACGACCGAGGTCAGGATCGAGCCGGCGTACTTGGCCAGCGCCGGGTCCTTGGCCTGGTCCGAGTCGACGCCGATCGCCCACGCGCCCGGCTTGGCGGCGACGGCCTCGATGGCGCCGGCGCCGGAGCCGCCCGCGGCCGAGTAGATCACGTCGATGCCCTTGTCGAGCATGCCCTTGGCAGCGGCCTTGCCCTTGTCCGGGGCGCCGAAGCCGGACATGTCCGTACCGGTGGACAGGTACTGGATCTGGACGTTGGCGTCCGGCTTGGTGTCCTTGACGCCCTGCTGGAAGCCGGCGGCGAACTTCTTGATCAGGGGGATGTCCACCCCGCCGATGAAGCCGATCTGGCCGTCCTTGGACTTCAGCGCGGCGGCGACACCGGCGAGGTAGGAGCCCTGCTCCTCGGTGAAGACGATCGAGGAGACGTTCGGCTTCTCGGAGACCGAGTCGACGAGGCCGAACGTGGTCTTCGGGTACTTGGCCGCGGCCTTTTCGAGCGCGTCCTTGTAGGCGAAGCCGACACCGACGACGGGGTTGTAGCCGCCCTCGGCGAGGGAGACGAGGCGCTGCTCGCGGTCGGCCGGGGTCTCACCGGTCTTGGCGGTGAGCTCCTTGGTCTCGACACCGAGGTCCGCCTTGGCCTTGTCCAGGCCACGCGCGGCGGAGTCGTTGAAGGAGTTGTCGCCGCGGCCGCCGACGTCGTAGGCCATGCCGACCTTGATCTTGCCGTCGCCGGAGCCGGAGCTCTCGGTGGACGACTCACCGCAAGCGGTGGCGGAGAGAGCGAGGGCCGCAGTCACGATGGACGCGGAGACGATCTTGGATACCCGGCGCAAGAGGAGGGTCCCTTCGAGACTGACCGAAAGCGCCTCTTCCGGCGCTGGTTTCGCGGCGATCGTAACGCGCGTAGATGTCAGTTTAAGGCCCGTTCATGAGTCGTTATCGGATCGACGCGCATCGGGACGCATTCGACACGAGCCACTACCTTCCGTCACCGACCTGCACACGCAAGCGGCCTCGAAACCGGTCACAACGGGAGCTCTCGACCCACCGGCGGGCAACACCGGCCGGAATTCAAAATTCCGAGAATCGACCATGCGCACCCTTTCCCTTGAACCGGTGAACCTCAATGCGCAAATGAATAGATTCAGCCAGTGGACGCAATTTCGCCAACCTGTCTCAATCCCTCACCCACCTGCATGAAGTGATGCGCGCCACATCACGAAAAATAGATTGACCACCCGCCCGCCCTCCATGTCAGATGACCAAACCAAGGGGACCTGATGGGCAAACCTTTACTCGATCGAAGGGCATTCCCGCCCTGCATCACACCTGTCCGGGCGGGAATTCCCTCATGCGCCACCGGTTTCCCGGGAGTCGAAGAAACACAAAAGAGAAGCGGAGACATGAAGAAGAAGTCGATCGTTCAGCTCGGCGCCGCCGCGCTGACCGTCATGTCCGTGGGTGTCGGCTCGCCGGCCATCGCCGCGAGCCCCGCGTCGGCGGCTCCGGCCGCTGTCTCCGGTGCGAAGCCGGGGCCGCAGGACGCGAGTTGCAACACGTGGAAGACGAGCCGCGCCCCTTGGGGCGGCTCCGCGTACTGCAGTGGCATGGCCTGGGCGGACACGTTTCGCGTGAAGCTCACGTGCATCAACTACCGCGGCCAGACGTTCACCGTCCACGGACCCTGGAAGCACACGAACGAAACCTCCAGCGCGACCTGCTCGTCCGACCCGAACGTCGGCGTCCTGAGTGTGGCCGTAGAGGAATCCGCGTAAGTCCTTCGTACGATCAAAATCGGGGAGAATAAAATGCACAAGGCCAAGATCGCCAGCCTCGTCGGAATCGGAATGGCGGCTGCGTCGCTCATTACCGCGCCCTCCGCATCCGCAGCCACCAATGGCGCCGAGGCGATTAGCTGCGAGACGTGGCAGTCCGGCAGCACCGGTTACGCCAAATGTACGGGGCTGTGGCCCTTCATCGACCGCTTCCGCGTCAAGGTGACCTGCATCGACTCGCACGGCACCCAGGCGGTCATCAAGGGCAGCACCAAGCAGAACGGCGAGACGTCGTCCGCCACGTGCCCCGGGGCCCCGAACACGGGCATCTACAAGCTCGGATACGAGCACTGGCGCATCTGATCCGCCACTGAGCCCGCGCCTTCCCGCACGCAGCGTTCAAGCGCCGTGTGCCGGTGGCAAGGCGTGGCTCGAATCCACCGGAGGGGCCGGGCGCTGACGGCCCGGCCCCTTCGGTCAACGGTCCCCGGCGGGCCTCGCGCGTCGCCCGTCGAGCAGCGCCGCGGCCGTGAAGAACTCCACGCCGACCGCGATCGCGGACTCGTCCACGTCGAAGTCCCCGCGGTGCAGGTCGCGCTTGGCGCTGTCGCCGGGCGTACGCACGCCCAGCCGGGCCATCGCGCCCGGGACGTGCTCCAGGTACCAGGAGAAGTCCTCCCCGCCCAAGCTCTGCTCGGTGTCCTCGACCGACTCCGCTCCGCAGCGGACCCCCATCGCCTCCCGCAGCAGTTCGGTGATCACCGGGTCGTTGACCACCGGCGGCACCCCGCGCACGTGGTTGATCTCGAACTTGGCCCCGTGCATGGTCGCGATCTCGTCGATCGCCGCGTGGATCATGTCCGGCGCCTCGTGCCAGGCGTTCAGGTCCAGGCAGCGCACGGTTCCGGACAGCTCGGCGTGCATCGGGATGACGTTGCAGGCGTGCCCGGCCTCGATCCGGCCCCAGGTGACGGACATGCCCGAGCGGGCGTCCATCCGGCGGGCCAGCAGGGCCGGGGCGTCGACGGCCACCCGGGCGGCGGCCGTCACCAGGTCGGTGGTCAGGTGCGGGCGCGCGGTGTGCCCGCCGGAGCCGGAGAGCGTGACCTCCAGCCGGTCGCAGGCGGAGGTGATGGGACCGGCCCGCAGCCCGATGCGCCCCGCGTCGACCCGGGGGTCGCAGTGCACGGCGACGATCCGGCCGACGCCGTCCAGGACCCCGGACTCGATGGCATCGGTGGCCCCGCCCGGCAGCACCTCCTCGGCGGGCTGGAAGAGCAGCCGGACGGGGCGGGGCAGCAGCCCCTGCCGGTCGAGCTCGGCGAGGACCAGTCCGGCACCGAGGACCACCGCGGTGTGCACGTCGTGACCGCAGGCGTGGGCGCGGTCCGGGAAGGTCGAACGGTACGAGACGTGCGTCTTGGCGTCCGGGATGGGCAGGGCGTCGATGTCCGCGCGCAGGGCCAGCATCGGCCGGCCGCCGTCCCAGATGCCCACGTCACAGATCAGGCCCGTGCCGGACTTCAGCACGCGTGGTCGCAGGCCGGCTTTCTCCAGCCGGGCCTTGATCGCCGCGGTGGTACGGAATTCCTGGTGTCCGAGCTCCGGGTGCATGTGCAAGTCCCGGCGGAAGGCGATCAGTTCGGTACGCAGGTGGTCCGGAAGCTTGCCGGGCAGCTCGGGCCGGTCGGACACGGCGGGCTGGGCGGTCTGGGACTCGCGGGACATCAACTGGTTCACCCGTTGAAGGGTAGGCCCACGGACGGGTCAACTGGCCGGGGATCACGAAAAGTTCATGCCGTTAGGGGAAAGAAACCCGGCCTCTGGACGCATGACCGGATGCACCCGGGGGTAAACTCGCGCGCTCATCCGGCCGTGGGAGCCGCCTGGGCAGGCAGTCTGCGCACATCGCGGGCGGTGTCGGTGACCCCCGCGAGGAAGCTGCGGGCGCGGGGGGAGGCGGCCCCGGTGAGCCAGGCGGGGTCCACATCGCATACGGCGACCGTGACACCGGTACCGGTCAGGGCGTAGGGCAGCGTGTGGACGACGGTGGACGGAAAGCTGACGATGGTCCGGCCGACCGGACCGCGCCGGGCGATCAGCTCCAGCGGCAGGTCCGGGCGTACGATCTCCAGCCCCGTCGCCCGGCTCAGGGCGCGCAGCTTCTCCGGGGACTCGCGGCGGTGGGCGAAGTAGCGGGTGGCGCCGTGCTCCAGGGTGAGGGCGCGCACGGCGTCCAGATAGCGGTCCGGGTCGACCACCCCGGTCTCCACGAGCGAGGTGCCGACGAGGTCGGTGCCCTTGGTCAGCCGGGGCGGGCCGAACCGGGCGCGGGTCCAGGCGAAGTCGTTGACCCGCAGTGTCATGCCGCCGTGCGCGGTGACGGGCATCGAGCTGAACACCTCGACGCGGTGGCCGCGGTGTGCGGCCGGGGTGAAGCGGCGGCGCGCGGTCGCCGAGACGGGTGCGTACGCCAGCTCGCGGACCCGGCCGGGCAGTCCGCCGCCGCCGACCCGGTGCCACCGTACGAGCCGTTCGCCGCGGGCGGTCTGGGCCATGAACTCCATGGTGGCGGTGCCGTCGTCGACCACCACGAGTTCCTCGGCGCGCACGAGGGTGAGCAGCAGCTGGACGTAGCGCGAGAAGGGGTCGCCGACGACGACCGTGCGCGCGGCGCGCACCTCGCGCGCCAGCGCGGCGAGCGCCTTCAGCGGCGCGAACCGGCTGCCGCGCGCCTCCTGCCACCGCACCTCGTGCCCCTCGTCCCGCGCCAGCGCGGCCACCCGGCGCAGCTGGCCGCGGGACATCGGGTCGGTGGGCGGCAGGACGACGATCCGCAGGGGTGCCGCGGCGCCCGCCGGCCGGGGGGCGGTGCCGGAGGGGGCCCCGCCGTCGGTCCGGCGCCCCCGCTGGCGCGGGACTCCGTCCAGCTGCGGCTGCGCTCCGGGGCGCGCGTACGCCCACTCCAGCACGTTCAGGAGCTGGACCGGACTCTCGACGAACGCCAGGGTGGAGGCGGAGGGGGCGGAGGGGGTCACCACGTACTCCTTGTCGGGGGGCGGAAACTCGTACGCGCCGGGCCCGGGGGGTGGCGTGCCGGTCAGGCCCGGCAGGACCGGCACGACACCCCCGGGGGTCAGACGGCGGCCAGCTCGCCCCGGACGCGGCGGAGCTTCTTCATGGGGCCGAGCTCGGAGTCGTAGACGCGCTTGACGCCGTCGCCGAGGGCGGTCTCGATGGTGCGGATGTCGCGGACGAGGCGGGTGAGGCCGCCGGGCTCGACGGAGGCGGCTTGGTCCGAGCCCCACATCGCGCGGTCGAGGGTGATGTGGCGCTCGACGAAGGTGGCGCCGAGGGCGACGGCGGCGAGGGTGGTCTGCAGGCCCGTCTCGTGGCCGGAGTAGCCGATCGGGACGTTGGGGTACTCCTCCCGGAGGGTGTTGATCACCCGCAGGTTGAGCTCCTCGGCCTTGGCCGGGTACGTCGAAGTGGCGTGGCAGAGAAGGATGTTGGCGCTGCCGAGCACCTCGACCGCGTGGCGGATCTGCTGCGGGGTGGACATGCCCGTGGACAGGACGACGGTGCGGCCGGTGGCGCGCAGGGCGCGCAGCAGCTCGTCGTCGGTGAGGGAGGCGGAGGCCACCTTGTGGGCGGGGACGTCGAACTTCTCCAGGAAGGCGACGGCCTCGGTGTCCCACGGGGAGGCGAACCAGTCGATGCCGCGCCTGGCGCAGTGGTCGTCGATGGCCCGGTACTCGTCCTCGCCGAACTCGACCTTGTGGCGGTAGTCGATGTAGGTCATCCGGCCCCAGGGGGTGTCGCGTTCGATGTCCCACTGGTCGCGCGGGGTGCAGATCTCCGGGGTGCGCTTCTGGAACTTCACGGCGTCGCAGCCCGCTTCGGCGGCGGCGTCGATGAGGGCGAAGGCGTTGCCGAGGTCGCCGTTGTGGTTGATGCCGATCTCGCCGACGACGTAGACGGGGCGGCCGGGGCCCGCGGCGCGGGAGCCGAAGGTACGCAGGCGGGGGTCGGGGGTGGTCGTCATGGCAGGAGGCGTCCTTCGGTGCGGGGGTGTACGGGGTGTGGGCTGCGGGTCGGGGTGCGCGTCGCGGTCCGGGGCGGGCTGTGCGGGGTGTGCTCCCGGGCGCGGGTCGAGCAGGGGTGCGAGCAGTCGGGCACGGGCCAGGTCGTGCGGGTCGTCGATCTCCAGGACCCGGGCGGGGTCGGTGGCGACGGGGAGGGTGCGGCCGAAGAACCGGTGCCGGGCGGTGCGGAAGCCCGCGGCGTCCATGGCGTAGGCGGCGCCCGTCTCCAGCAGGTCCTGCGGCCGGTCCTGGCGCCGGGGGCGCAGCGCCTTGTCGTGGTTGACGCCGGCCCCGGAGCCGTCGGCCCCCTCCCGCCAGAGGAACCCGTGGAACGGGGCCACGGTCAGGGCCGAGTCCGCCGCCCCGGAGGCGACGGCCACGGCGACGGACTCGACGTCGGAGGTGGCGAGGAAGGGGCTGGTGCACTGGACGAGGAGGACCACGTCCACGGCGAGGGAGTGCAGTTCCTCGAAGGCGGCGAGCGCGTGCAGGACGACGGCCTCGCTGCTCGCGGTGTCGCCGGAGAGGGCGGTGGGGCGGGAGACGACGTCCGCTCCGGCAGCGCGGGCGGCGGCGGCGATCGCCGCGGAGTCGGTGGAGACCACCACGTCGGTGACGGTCGGCGCGGCCCGGCAGGCCAGGACGGCGCGGGCGACCAGCGGGGTCCCCGCGACCTCGGCGAGGTTCTTGCCCGGGACTCCCTTGGAGCCGCCGCGGGCCGGGATGACGGCGAGGACCCTCACAGCTCCCCCAGCCTGCGGATCACCGGGGCCACGCGCTGCACACCGTGCCGGTACGCCCCGCGGGCCGCCTCGCGCAGGTGGGCGCGGAGCCGGCGGCGCAGCCGGGACTCCCCCGCGGCTGGCCGCACCGCGCCGGGCAGCGGGATGCCGTCGGGCGCGAGGTGGTGGCGGGCGAGGATCCCGGGGAGGTATCCGGGGGCGGTGGTGCGCGTGTAGTAGGGGGCGGGTGAGGGCAGCCGGGCCGCGGCGAGCAATCCGGCGACCTTGGCCCGGGCGACGGCGTAGGGGTCGTGCGCCGCGCCTGCGGCGGCCTCGGCGGACGAACGCGGCGCGGCCGCGCCGGTCCCGGCCGGGTCGGGGCCCGGGCCCGGGCCCGGGAGTACGCCCTGCGCCGCCAGCCAGAGCGGATCGCCGGCCGGCAGGAGCCCGGAGTCGATCTGGTCCCAGGAGGCCAGGCAGCCGGAGCCGAGGAAGTGGTGGTTGCCGAGGGCCTCGCGGATGCCGAGGTCGGTGAGGATCGCCGTCGGGATGGAGCGGTGCAGGGACTCCAGGGCGGCCGTGGAGGAGACGGTGACCAGCAGGTCGGCGCCGTCCAGGACCTCGCCCATGTTTCCGTACACCAGGCGGCAGTTGGCGGGCAGTCCGCCCGGGATCCGCTCCGCGAGCCGCTGGTAGGGCTGCTCCTCCAGGTGCGTGGTGTGCTCCCCGGGCTTGCTGCGCAGCTTGATCAGCACCTCCCGGTCGGGGTGCAGCCGCGCGTGTCCGGCGGCCCGTTCCAGCAGGTAGGCGCGGTCCGCGCGGCTGTCGGGCACGGAGGGCTGGACGGCGAAGACCACCGTGTGGGCGCGGCTCCCGGCCGGCTCGTACGGCGCTCCGCCCAGGAAGGGCAGCGCGGTCTCGGTGACGGCGGCGGCGTCCGCACCGACGCCCTCGTACACGGCGCGGAAGCGCTGGGCGTCGTGGCGGGAGTTGGCGAGGACGAGGTCGGCGCCGTGCCGCAGCAGCAGCCCGTCGGCGAGCTTCTCGTACACGACGCCCACGTAGCCGGTGACGAGTACGGGGCGCCGGGCCGGGGCGGGCCACAGGGCGCGGGCCCCGTGCAGGACGGCTTGGACGGCCCCTCCGACGAGCGCGAGGACGACCACGTCGTAGTGCTCGCCTTCGATCTCGGCGAGGAACTCGGCGCAGGTCACCTCGGACAGCCGGTCGGCCCGCACCCCCACCTCACCGAGCTGGCGCGCGGTGGGCGTGGCGCGGCCGCGCAGCAGGAATCCGGTGAGCTGGTGGTCGGGCACGAGACGGCGGGCGGTGAGTGCGCCCCATTTCCATCGCGTATCGGAATCGGCGAGTACGGCGACGCGTTTGCGTTCTGGCACGCGGCAGAAGCTATTCCGCAATTTCGGTGATCGGCCCAACGACCGCACAACAGCGGGTTAACAACGTGTCGACCAAATGCGAAAGCGGACGGGTTAACTCGCCCGCCCCGCGCCGTTCACATGGAATCCGCATCCGGGCCACAGTGAATGCCGGGCGGCACCCTAATGTCTCGCTGGTGCCCAAGCTCTCCGTCGTCGTGCCGTTCTACAACGTGCAGACATACGCACCGGATGCCCTGAAGAGTCTCGAACTCAACGCCCGGGAGGATTTCGAGTTCCTGCTCGTCGACGACTGTTCGACGGACGGGACGCCCGACCTGCTGGAACGGGCGGCGCGCGAGCTGCCGGGTGCGGTGCACCTCAGACACGCGCGCAACGGCGGACTGGCCACCGCGCGGAACACCGGTCTGGACGCGGCCCGTGGCGAGTACCTGGCCTTCCTGGACGGCGACGACTGGCTGGCGCCCGGCCACCTGGCCCGCACCCTGGCCGCCATAGAGGCCCTGAGCTGTGATTTCGTCCGAACCGACCATGTGAGGTGCACCGGCCGGACGCGGAGCGTGCAGCGTGTTCCCTTCGGCCCGCAGTCGGTGGTCGCCGCACCGCGCACCGCGATCCTGCCCGCCGACCGGGCCACCTCGGTGGACTATCCGTACGCCTGGGCCGGGATGTACCACCGGCGGCTGCTGGACCGGGGGGTGCTGCACTTCACCGACGGGCTGCGGACCGCCGAGGACCGGCCGTGGATCTGGCGGCTGCACCGGGAGGCGGCGTCCTTCGCCGCGGTCGGGCTGCCCGGCGTGTTCTACCGGCGCGGGGTTTCCACCTCATTGACGCAAGTGGGGGACGAACGGCAGCTCGATTTCATCCGCGCATTCGATCAAGTACTCGCGGAAGTCATTGCCGACCGGGAATGCGACCGGCTGCTCCCGAAAGCCGTCCGGACCTATTGTGCAATGATCGCCCACCATTTCGGGTCCATCGAAAGGTTCGAGCCGGACGTGGCCAAGAAACTCCGCCTCATGAGCACGGCCGCGCTCGGCCGCATGCCGCAGGACGTACTGGACCGGGTGCTGGACTCGATGGACGCCGAACGCTCCACCGTGCTGCGCCGCCTGCGCACGGGCCGCCGCACCGCCCCGTCGGGGGCGAACGCCTGATGCCCACCCAGATCTTCCTGGCCTCCACCCTCTACGGCGCGGCCACGCTCGCGGCGGGCATCGACGCGGGCTCCTTCCCGCCCGCCGGCCGCCGCATCCTGCTGACCAGCAACCACGCCGTCACCGCCGAGGTCACCCCGGGGCTCACGGACATGCCGGGCTTCGCCCGCCGCCCTGCGCTCGCGCTTCGACGAGGTCCTGGACTGGAACCGCGTCATCGAGCCGCAGCACCCGAGCACCTGGGCCCCGCGCGCGGAGGACGTGCCGGTCTGGGAGCGGCAGCTGCGCATGCTGTGGAAGCTGGGCGAGGACCGGATCGAACTGATCGTGGAGTCCCTCCAGGTCCCGCCCGCCCAGAGCCTGTGCCGGCTCTTCCCGGGCGCGGCCGTCGACGTCTACGCCGACGGGCTCATGAGCTACGGACCCACCCGCTTCCGCCTCGACCCGCAGCTCGGGATGCGGGTGCGGCGGGTGCTCCACCTGGACCTGGTGCCCGGGCTGGAGCCCCTGCTGCTGACGGAGTTCGGGGCGCGGGTGGAAGTGGTACCGACGGAACCGTTCCTCAAGGTCCTCGCGGAGCTCGCCGACGCCACCGAGGTGGAGGCCGCCGGACCGCCCCCGGCCCTCCTGCTGGGCCAGTACCTCTCGGCGCTCGACCTGATGACCCTGGCCGAGGAGGAGGAGCTGCACGTGTCGATGGTCCGGGGCGCGCACGCCCTGGGCCACCGGGAGCTGGTCTTCAAACCGCACCCCGGCGCCCCGGCCGCGTACTGCCGCCGGGCCGAGGAGGAGGCCGGGCGGCTGGGCGCCCGGCTGACCGTGATGGCCGCCCCGGTCCTGGCCGAGACCCTCTACCAGCGGCTGCGCCCCGCGCTGGTCGTCGGCTGCTTCTCCACCGGGCTGCTGACCGCCGCCACGCTGTACGGGCTTCCGGTGGCGCGGACCGGGACCGGCGCGGTGCTGGCCGCGCTGACCCCGTACCCGAACAGCAACCGCGTTCCGCTGGCCCTGGTGGACGCCCTGCTGCCGGACCTCGCCGACGCCGAGGCGGTGCGTACCTGGACGCCTCCGACGCCCGAGCAGGTCCGCGCGGAGCCGGCCGCGCTGCTGACCGCCGTCGGGTTCACCATGCAGCCGCAGATCCTGGCCGCGCGCCGCCCGGCGGCCGAGGCCTATCTGGCCAGGCACCTGACCCCGCGCACCCGGCGGTACTTCACCCGCCGCCGGCTGACCGCGCTCGGCCTGCCGGGCGGGATCCCGGCGCAGCTGTCGTTCCTGCCGCGCAGCCGGGCGGTGCGCCGGGTCGTGCGGCGGATGGGGGGGCTGCGCCGCGTCGTCAGCTGAGGGGCCTCAGCTGACGGCGAGCTTGGCCGCGAAGCCGAGGAACAGCACGCCCGCCGCCGAGGTGGCCCCGGCCGACAGCCGCTTGCGGCGCCGGAAGGCCGCCGAGAGCCGGGTCCCGCCGAAGATCAGCATCGTCAGGTACAGGAAGCTGCCGGTCTGCAGCAGCCCGCCCAGGACCAGGAAGGACAGCGCCGGGTAGGCGTAGGACGGGTCGACGAACTGCACGAAGAAGGACATCAGGAAGAGGATGGCCTTCGGGTTGAGAAGGCTGATCAGCAGCGCCCGCCGGTAGGGCCGCTCGTTCTCGGCCGGATCGGCGGGGACGGCGGCCTCCGTCTCGGTCCGCTCCGCGCGCGTGCGCCACAGCGCCCAGGCGCCCCGCATCATCCCCACGGCCAGCCACGCCAGGTAGCCGGCGCCGAGGAACTTCACCACGGTGAACACGAGCGGGCTCGCCCGCAGCAGTGCCCCGGCGCCCACCGCGGTCAGCAGCATGAGCACGGCGTCGCCGGTGAACACCCCGGCGGCGGCCTTGTACCCGGTGCGCACCCCGCGGCGGGCGGCCACGGAGAGGACGTAGAGGGAGTTCGGGCCCGGCAGCAGAATGATCAGCACCAGGCCGGCGAGATAAGTCGGAAGATCTGTCACACCCAGCATGCGCAGGAGTGTCCCACAAGGTTGCACCTGTCGCGCCAGTCTGTTTCACCAGGTGGAACCGGTCGGCTCGTACGTCCCCCACACCTCCCGCAGCGCCCCGCACACCTCCCCCACCGTGGCCCGGGCCCGCAGCGCCTCCTTCATCGGGTACAGCACGTTCGCCGTCCCCGCCGCCGCCTCCTTCAGGGCCGCGAGCGCCGACGTGACCGCCGCCCCGTCGCGCTCCGCCCGCAGCCGGGCCAGCGCCGCGCACTGCCGCGCCTCGATCGCCGGGTCCACGCGCAGCGGCTCGTACGGTTCCTCGCGCTGCAGGGTGAAGCGGTTGACCCCGACGACCACCCGCTCCCCGCTCTCCGTCTCCTGCGCGATGCGGTAGGCGTTCCGCTCGATCTCGGCCTTCTGGAACCCGGCCTCGATCGCGGCCACCGCCCCGCCCTGGTCCTCGATCCGGCGCATCAGCGCGAGCGCCGCCGCCTCCAGTTCGTCCGTCATCCGCTCCACCGCGTACGACCCGGCGAAGGGGTCCACGGTGTGCGGGACGTCCGTCTCGTGCGCGAGGACCTGCTGGGTGCGCAGGGCGAGGCGGGCGGACTTCTCGGTCGGGAGCGCGATCGCCTCGTCGAAGGAGTTGGTGTGGAGCGACTGGGTGCCGCCGAGGACGGCGGCCAGGGCCTGCACGGCCACCCGTACGAGATTGAGCTCCGGCTGCTGCGCGGTGAGCTGGACCCCGGCCGTCTGGGTGTGGAAGCGCAGCATCAGCGACTTCGGGTCCCGTGCCCCGAACTCCTCCCGCATGACGCGGGCCCAGATCCGCCGGGCCGCGCGGAACTTCGCGACCTCCTCCAGCAGGGTGGTGCGGGCGACGAAGAAGAAGGAGAGCCGGGGCGCGAACTCGTCGACCGCCATCCCGGCCGCCAGGGCGGTACGGACGTAGGCGATGCCGTCGGCGAGGGTGAAGGCCACCTCCTGCGCGGGCGAGGCGCCGGCTTCGGCCATGTGGTAGCCGGAGATGGAGATGGTGTTCCACCGGGGGATCTCGGTCCGGCAGTAGCGGAAGGTGTCGGCCGTCAGCCGCAGCGAGGGGCCGGGCGGGAAGATGTACGTCCCGCGCGCGATGTACTCCTTCAGGACGTCGTTCTGGACCGTCCCCGTGAGCTGTGTGCCCGGAATGCCCTGTTCCTCCGCCACCAGTTGGTAGAGCAGCAGGAGCAGCGCGGCGGGCGCGTTGATCGTCATCGAGGTGGAGACCCGGTCGAGGGGGATCCCGTCGAACAGCGTCCGCATGTCGTCGACCGAGTCGACGGCGACGCCGACCTTGCCCACCTCGCCCTGGGCGAGCGGGGCATCGGAGTCGTGTCCCATCTGGGTCGGCAGGTCGAAGGCGACGGACAGCCCGGTGCCGCCGCCCTCGATGAGCTGCCGGTAGCGGGCGTTGGACTCGGTGGCGGTGCCGAAGCCGGCGTACTGCCGCATCGTCCACGGCCGGCCGGTGTACATGTTCGGATAAATCCCCCGCGTGTAGGGGAAGTCGCCCGGCTGCCCGAGTTCGGCCGCCGGGTCCCACCCCGTCAGGTCGCCCGGTCCGTAGACGGGTTCGATGGGGATGCCGCTCTCGGTATGTGCCATGTGACGTAGTCCTCCGTGGAGCAACCGGGCCCGGGACTGGTAGAACCTCCCCGAGCCACCGCTGGGGTGCCCAGCCGCGAACCGCTTCGTAAGGCTGCGGACGACTGCCGGTCACAATGGCGCAACATCCCGGAGCCGAGTGCAACTGTCCACGCACGCGGAGCATCACCTAGATACACGACGTAGAAACCGGGGGGACTGCAATGCAGCGCCAGAGAGTCATAATCCGCACGTTCGGGGTGGCAACCGCCGTCGCACTCGCCGCGACCGCCTGCGGACCGCAGAAGACGGAGCCCGTGGCCTCCTCTTCCTCGGTTTCGTCCTCGCCCACGGCGGGCACCTCCCCCGAAGCCTCCCCCTCCACCGACAACAAGCCCGGCGAGACCTCGCCGTCGCCGTCCGCCTCGGCCTCCGCGTCGGCCTCCGCCTCGGCCTCCCCTTCGCCCTCGGTGAAGCAGGTCATGGCCAACGGCGACGAGAACGACCAGGTGCGCGAGCTGCAGGCCCGGCTGCGGCAGCTCAAGCTGATGTCGGTCGCGCCGACCGGCTTCTACGGCTCCAAGACGACCGCCGCGGTCAAGACCTTCCAGTCGAAGAACGGGCTGACCGCCACCGGTTCGGTCGACGATGCCACCTGGAAGAAGATCCAGAGCGCCAGCAAGAAGCCCACCGCCGACGAACTGCGCCCGTCGACCGTCAACGAGGTCGACGCGCCGGACCCGCGCTGCATGACGGGCCGCGTCATGTGCATCAGCAAGGAGAGCCGCACCCTCGCCTGGATGATCGACGGCAAGGTCGTCTCCACGATGGACGTGCGCTTCGGCTCGGAGAACACCCCGACCCGCGAGGGCGTCTTCGACGTGGGCTGGAAGGCCAAGGAGTGGACGTCGACGATCTACCACACGCCGATGCCGTACGCGATGTTCTTCAGCGGCGGCCAGGCGGTGCACTACTCGGCCGACTTCGCGGCCCGCGGCTACAACGGGGCCTCGCACGGCTGCGTGAACGTCCGGGACAAGGGCAAGCTGTCGGCGCTGTTCGACCAGGTGCAGGTCGGCGACAAGGTCGTCGTCTACTGGTGATGCCGCTGCGGCGGCCGGGAGCGGGACCGGTGTCCGGTCCCGCGAAGCCCTGTGCCCGGGGCGCGGGACGTACCCGCGGGCCGGGGCCGGAGGTCTGAAGTAATGGGCGCGGGCAGGGCCGGGGGAACGTGCCCCGCCCGCGCCGGTTGCGCAGAGCCCAGGGGTACGGGGGGAACCCCGGCTCATGCGCGGCCGATGACCAGTCGGCTCGATATGTACTGCGCCACCGGTTCGAAAAGTGTTACAGGCAGGTCAGCACATGTATCAGCGGGCGGTGCGCAGGTCGGTCGAACCCTGCGGAGCCGACGGCGTCAGGGTCGGCGCGCGGAGCGTCCGGCCCTCCAGCGGGGTGTCGGTGTGCTTGCCGTCGGCGGAGCCCCCGTCGTCGAGCACCGCCTTGCAATAGTCCGGGATCCGGGTGAGGCCGTTGGCCAGGCGCGAGAGCCGGTCGCGGCGGGCCTCGTCGAGCCGGCCCGCCTTGAACTCCTGGCAGAGGTCCGCGACCTTGAGCCGGGTCTCGCCGTCACGGTCGCGATCCCTGCCGCCCGTGCCGCCGCCGAAGGTGTCCCGGTCGCCGTCCTTGGCACCCGTACCGCCCACGGCGGCCGTGCCGCCCTGGAGGTCCCTGCCCGAACCGGCCGTCGCCGACGAGCCCGAGGAGGTGCCGGCGCCCGCGCCGGTCCCGGGTGTCGCGGCACGGCCGTCCGTATACGGCGGCTGCGCCGCGCCGGTGGCGGCCGTCGGATTCGAGCCACTGGGCAGCGGGGTGGGCGTCGGCTTCGGGCCGGGGCTCGGGGCTCCGCTTCCGATACCGGGGGCCGGGTTCTCGCCGGCGCTCACGGACATCGCCGGGCCGGGCCCCGCGCTGTCCTGCCGGGACCGCTCCAGCAGTCCGGCGCCGGCCGCGGCGGCCAGTCCGCCGACGGCGACACTGGCCAGGGCCGCCGCCAGGCCGAAGCTCACGGCCCGGCCGCGCCGGCGGGCGGGCGCGGGCACGACGACGCGGCCGAGGTCGACCAGCGGTTCGGCGTACGCGGCCGCCACGGGAGGTGCCGCGGAAGGGCGCGCGCCGCCGCGCGCCGCACGGAAGGCGGCCACCGCCGCGGCCTCGCCGGGCGCCTCCGCTCCCGCGGGCAGCGGTCCGTTCACGCCACCCAGGGCGTCCAGGGCGGCACGCAGTCGGGCGGCCTCGATGCGGGCACGCTGATCGGCGGCCGGCCCCACAGGTTCCACCGGTTCGCCGCGCAGCAGTTTTTCCGCCGCGGCTTCGTCCAGCCACCTGTTGCGCTCGTCGGCCATCACATGTCCTTCTGCGTCCGCCAACGTGAATCCGTCACACCGGTTTGCTCTGCGAAGCCCCCGCCCCGGCCGCGTTGCGCGGGTACGGCGTCGAGATCCCTCCCGCCCCCGCCGCCCCATGCCTGGCCACGGGCATTATGGCCGACCGCCGGGCCCGGATCCGCGCCGGTGTCCGGTTCCGGATCGAAGCCGCCCTCCGGACCGAGCAGCTCGGCCAGTTTCTTCAGGCCCCGGTGGGCCGCGGTCCGGACCGCGCCGGGCCGCTTGCCCAGGGTCTCGGCCGCGCTCTTGGCGTCCAGCCCGACCACGACCCGCAGGACGACGGCCTCGGCCTGGTCCTGCGGGAGCTGCGCGATGAGCGCCATGGTCCGTCCGGTGGAGAGGGACTCCATGGCCGCGCCCGCGGTGTCGCACTCGCCGGCCCAGCCCGTCAGCTCGGTGTCGTCGCCGCCGATGGCGGGGCGGCGGCCGCGCATGCGGATGTGGTCGAGGGCGCGGTTGCGGGCGATCCGGGCGGCCCAGCCGCGGAAGCGGTCGGCGTCGCCGGTGAAGGAGTCCAGGTCGCGGGCGATCTGCAGCCAGGCCTCGGAGGTCACGTCCTCCGCGTCGCCGTCGCCGACGAGCGTGCGTACGTAACCGAGCAGCCGTGGGTGCACGGCGCGGTACACAGCACGGAACGCGTTCTCGTCGCCGTCCTGTGCCGCGAGCACCGCGGCGGTCAGCTCCGCGTCGTCCCCCAGCAAAGTCCCCAACCCGTTCACTGTCCTGTACGTGTGGCGCAAATCAGCACGTTACGGCTTTCAAGCACCTCTCGTCCACGAGTGATACAACGTGCAACCAATCCTGTGCGGAGCGAGGTGTGACACAAAACGCACCCGAGGCGCTGACAGGGGTACGGGCTTGTCGCACGAGCCCGTGACGGATGGCGGCCGGGGCCTCTCCTGTGGGGGGTGGCGGCCTCGGTCGCCCTCCTCCCCTCCCCGGGGCCCTCACCATGCCTGCCCGTGGCGCTCACGTCATCCTTTCGGCTCACTTCCGGGTGAAATCCCCGAATCGGTACGACACACCCTGCCCTGCGTCGATAGCGTGGCGGTACACCCCCGCCGCGCCCCGAGGAGCCCCCTGCTGTCCAGCCACTTTCCGGCACAGGCCCCGGGGCGCACCTCCCGGACCGGCACCGGGGGAAGCCCCGACCCCGCCCACGGCTTCGGACTGACCCGCTTCAACGCCCTGTCCCCCGAAGCCGCCCGGGCCGTCCTGCTGCACTGCTGCGGGAGCCGGCGCTGGGCGCACCGGGTGGCGGCGCACCGCCCTTACCCGGATCCCGGGGCCCTGCTCGCCGCCGCCGACGAGGCCTCGTACGACCTCTCGCAGGGCGATCTGAGCGAGGCGCTGGCCGCGGAGTGCTCGGCGGAGCTGGAGCACGGGGCCCCGTACGCCGCGCTGCTGGCCCTCGACGCGGCCCACGCGGAGTACGAACGGAAGTTCGGCCACGCCTTCGTGATCTGCCTCGACGGCCATCCGCCGGAGGAGCAGGCCGACCAGCTGCTGGGCGCGATCCGGCGGCGGATGGGCCACGAGGTGGACGAGGAGCGCTCGATCTCCGCGGACGAGCTGCGTCGTGTCGCGCAGGCCCGGCTCCGGGATCTGACACGCTGGCTGACCTCGCCGGATGGGCTGACTGCCACGGAAATCGGGCTATTCGCCCCTGTGGGATAGCCCGTACGTGCCTGTTTGATCACACCGATGGCCCCCGCGCAAGGGAACCGACAAAGCGTCGCTACGATGTCCGGGGCCGGAGGACCGTACCCGGCCGGGCCCGACCGACAAAGAAGCCGGCTGGCCCCCGCCCCGCTTCCGGAGGGTTTTCCGTGCCGGCTGGAACGTTGTACCGCGGCCGGGAAGGAATGTGGTCCTGGGTGGCTCATCGAGTCACCGGCGTCCTCATTTTCTTCTTCCTGTTCGTACACGTCCTCGACACCGCTCTCGTCCGCGTCTCCCCCGAGGCGTACGACGATGTCGTGGCTACCTACAAGACTCCGATCGTCGCGCTGCTGGAGTACGGCCTCGTCGCCGCAATCCTGTTCCACGCGCTCAACGGTCTCCGTGTCATCGCCGTGGACTTCTGGTCCAAGGGTCCGCGCTACCAGAAGCAGATGCTCTGGACCGTCGTGATCACCTGGATCGTGCTGATGGGCGGGGCTCTGTACCCCGTCCTGGGCCACGCCTACCTTGAACTGTTCGGGAAGTGACACGCATGTCTTCTGACACTTCTTTCGAAAAGGGCGTCGGTGACGGCGGGTCCGTGTCCGACCTGGCCCTCTACGACGTCGACAACCCGGCGCCGTACATCGAGGCCCCGCGCAAGCGGACCGGCAAGACCCCGCGCTCGACCCGCGGCAACTTCGAGATGGTCGCGTGGCTCTTCATGCGCCTCTCGGGCATCGTGCTCGTCGTCCTGGTCATCGGCCACCTGCTGATCCAGCTGGTGCTCGACGGCGGCGTGTCCAAGATCGGTTTCGCCTTCGTGGCCGGCCGCTGGGCCTCCCCGTTCTGGCAGGTCTGGGACCTGCTGATGCTGTGGCTGGCCATGCTGCACGGCGCCAACGGTCTGCGTACCGTCATCAACGACTACGCGGAGCGTGCCAACACGCGGCTGTGGCTGAAGGGCCTGCTCTACACCGCCACGGTGTTCACCATCCTTCTGGGCACGCTGGTGATCTTCACCTTCGACCCGAACATCCGCTAGGCAACGGGGCTGAGGCGAAACCAATGAAGATCCACAAGTACGACACCGTCATCGTCGGCGCGGGTGGCGCGGGCATGCGCGCCGCCATCGAGTCGACGAAGCGCAGCCGCACCGCGGTACTGACGAAGCTCTACCCGACCCGCTCCCACACGGGCGCCGCGCAGGGCGGCATGGCCGCCGCGCTGGCCAACGTGGAAGAGGACAACTGGGAGTGGCACACCTTCGACACGGTCAAGGGTGGTGACTACCTGGTCGACCAGGACGCCGCCGAGATCCTGGCGAAGGAGGCCATCGACGCGGTCCTCGACCTGGAGAAGATGGGCCTGCCGTTCAACCGCACCCCGGACGGCACCATCGACCAGCGCCGCTTCGGCGGCCACTCGCGCAACCACGGCGAGGCCCCGGTCCGCCGGTCCTGCTACGCCGCGGACCGCACCGGTCACATGATCCTCCAGACGCTCTACCAGAACTGCGTCAAGGAGGGCGTGGAGTTCTTCAACGAGTTCTACGTCCTGGACCAGCTCCTGGTCGAGGAGGACGGCGTCAAGAAGTCGGCCGGTGTGGTCGCGTACGAGCTCGCCACCGGCGAGATCCACGTGTTCCAGGCCAAGGCCGTCATCTACGCCTCCGGCGGCACCGGCAAGTTCTTCAAGGTGACCTCCAACGCGCACACCCTCACGGGTGACGGCCAGGCGGCCTGCTACCGCCGCGGCCTGCCGCTGGAGGACATGGAGTTCTTCCAGTTCCACCCGACGGGCATCTGGCGCATGGGCATCCTGCTGACGGAGGGCGCCCGCGGTGAGGGCGGCATCCTCCGCAACAAGGACGGCGAGCGCTTCATGGAGAAGTACGCGCCGGTCATGAAGGACCTCGCGTCCCGTGACGTCGTCTCGCGCTCCATCTACACCGAGATCCGTGAGGGCCGCGGCTGCGGTCCCGCCGGTGACCACGTGTACCTGGACCTCACCCACCTGCCGCCGGAGCAGCTCGACGCGAAGCTCCCGGACATCACCGAGTTCGCGCGCACCTACCTGGGCATCGAGCCGTACACGGACCCGATCCCGATCCAGCCCACCGCGCACTACGCCATGGGCGGCATCCCGACCAACGTCGAGGGTGAGGTCCTCAGCGACAACACCACCGTCGTCCCGGGCCTGTACGCGGCCGGCGAGGTCGCGTGCGTGTCGGTGCACGGCGCGAACCGCCTGGGCACCAACTCGCTGCTGGACATCAACGTCTTCGGCAAGCGCTCCGGCATCGCCGCCGCGAAGTACTCCCAGGAGAACGACTACGTCGAGCTCCCGGAGAACCCGGCGCAGCAGGTCGTCGACCTCGTCGAGCACCTGCGCAACTCCACGGGCAACGAGCGGGTCGCCGACCTGCGTCTGGAGCTCCAGGAGACGATGGACGCGTGCGTGATGGTGTTCCGCACGGAGCAGACCATCAAGACCGCGGTCGAGAAGATCGCGGAACTGCGCGAGCGCTACAAGAACGTGTCCGTCCAGGACAAGGGCAAGCGCTTCAACACGGACCTGCTGGAGGCCATCGAGCTGGGCAACCTGCTCGACCTGGCCGAGGTCATGGCCGTGTCCGCGCTGGCGCGCAAGGAGTCCCGCGGCGGTCACTACCGCGAGGACTACCCGAACCGCGACGACGTCAACTTCATGCGCCACACCATGGCGTACCGCGAGGTCGGCGCCGACGGCAAGGATTCCGTCCGGCTGGACTACAAGCCCGTCGTCGTCACCCGCTACCAGCCGATGGAGCGTAAGTACTGATGGCCACCCCGACCCTGGACAAGATGGAGGCCGCGGCCGCGGCCTCGCCCTTCATCACGGTCACCTTCCGGATCCGCCGCTTCAACCCCGAGATCTCCGACGAGTCTCAGTGGCAGGACTTCCAGATCGAGATCGACCCGAAGGAGCGCGTGCTCGACGGTCTCCACAAGATCAAGTGGGACCTCGACGGCACGCTGACGTTCCGCCGCTCGTGCGCGCACGGCATCTGCGGCTCCGACGCGATGCGGATCAACGGCAAGAACAGGCTCGCCTGCAAGACGCTGATCAAGGACATCAACCCGGAGAAGCCGATCACCATCGAGGCCATCAAGGGCCTCACGGTGATGAAGGACCTTGTCGTCGACATGGAGCCCTTCTTCCAGGCCTACCGCGACGTCATGCCGTTCCTGGTCACCAAGGGCAACGAGCCGACGCGCGAGCGTCTGCAGTCCGCCGAGGACCGCGAGCGCTTCGACGACACCACCAAGTGCATCCTGTGCGCCGCGTGCACGTCCTCGTGCCCGGTGTTCTGGAACGACGGCCAGTACTTCGGCCCGGCGGCGATCGTCAACGCCCACCGCTTCATCTTCGACTCGCGTGACGAGGCCGGCGAGCAGCGGCTGGAGATCCTGAACGACAAGGACGGCGTGTGGCGCTGCCGCACGACCTTCAACTGCACCGACGCGTGCCCGCGCGGCATCGAGGTCACGAAGGCGATCCAGGAAGTCAAGCGCGCGCTGATCACGCGCCGCTTCTGACCTTCCGGTCCTTCTCGGTACGAGGGCCCCGCCTCCCGGTTCGTCCGGGGGCGGGGCCTTCGCCGTTCCCCGGGGCCCGTCAGCGGCAGACGGCCGGGGCGACGGCCGCTGCGGCAGCCGTCGCCCGGAGTGCGGCCCCAGCCGCCGTCAGGGGCCCCTCAGGGTCCGGTGGGGGGCTTCACCCATGGTCGGTGGATCTTGCCCGCAGCAGACTTGCGGCATGCCGAAGACCCCGTACGCCGCTCCCGCCGCCACCCGCCCGACCCGCTGGACCGCGCTGGCCCTCGCGGGTGCGGCCCTCGTGTCGGTCACCGCCGGCGCCGTCCTGCCCGCCTCCGCCACCGAGTCGCACGGCCCACCGGTGACCGGTACCGCCCGCGCGCACCACTCGGTCGACACCGCCGCCCTGACCGCGCTGATGGCGCCCGGCGCCATGGCGAGCGGCACCATGGTCCGGGTGGGAGGGACGGGCCCGGGATGGACCGGGGCCACGGGGCCGCTCTCGCAGGACCCGTCCGCGAACTTCCGTATCGGCAGCATCACCAAGCTGTTCACCTCCACCCTGGTCCTCCAGCTCGTCGGCGAGGGCCGCTTCACCCTGGACACCCCGGTCCAGGAGCTCCTGCCGGGAACCCTTCCGGCGCACTGGAAGCCGATCACCGTCGGCCGGCTGCTGAGCCACACCAGCGGCATCCCGGAGCCCTGCGTCGCCTTCGGGCCGGGCGAGGCCCCCACCCCGGAGCAGGCCGTCTCCCACTGGACCGACCCGAAGTGCGCCGCGCCCCAACACCCCGTGCTCACACAGCAGTACAACGGCGCCAACTACTTCCTCCTCGGCATGGTCGTCGAGAAGGCCACCGGCCGCTCCTACGCCGACGAGGTCCAGCACCGCATCGCCCGCCCGCTGGGGCTGCGCCACACCTACCTCCCGAAGCCCGGGGACCGCTCCGTCCCCGCCCCGGTGCTCGCCGACGGCGGCGAGATCGAGCCGTGGGCCTGGGCCGAGGGCGGCATGCTCTCCAACGCCCCCGACCTGGAACGCTTCATGACCGCCCTGCTGCGCGGCCGGCTGCTGAGGCCCGCCCAGCAACGGCAGTTGTTCGTCATGCCGGCGCTCTCCGCGGGTGCGGGGGACCGCTTCAGCGCGGGCGGGCTGATGCGCGCCGAGGTCGACCACACCGTCGTCTGGGGCAAGACCGGCTCCATGGGCCGCTCCACGAACGGGGTGTTCGCCACCGAGGGCGGGCGGCGCACGGTCGTCTACTCCCTCCTTCCGGCGGGCAGGGACCGCGACTTGCTGCGCGAGCACATCTCGGAACTCGTCGGCGCGGCGCTCTGACCTGGTTGCGGGACCGGGGGTACAGGGGGGAAGTCCCTGTGGAAGGATCGGTGGTATGAGCGAGCAGCAGCCGAATCCGTACACGAGCGACCCCGCCGGCCAGGGCGGTCAGCCCGGCACGCCCGCCACCCCCGGCCAGGGCGACTACAAGTGGGGTCCCGGTGAAGCCAGTTACGGCTACCCGCAGCCCTACCCGGCTCCGGCGCCCCCGTCCTACCAGCCGACCATCGGCGGCGCCGGCATCCCGGCCCCCGCCTACAACGCCGCTGCTCCGGTCGGCGCAGCCGGTCTGTCCCTGGGCGACATCACCATCGCCGGGGACCAGATCATCACCCCCTCGGGCAACATGCCGCTCAGGGGCGCGATGTGGAACGCGACCGACTTCTCGCGCACCGAGGAGAAGATCCCCCCGCACGCGATCGTGCTCGCGATCATCTTCTTCATCTTCTGCCTGCTCGGCCTGCTCTTCTTGCTGATGAAGCAGAAGACCACCACCGGCTACATCCAGGTCACCGTCACCAGCGGCGGCCGCCACCACTCCACGATGATCCCGGCGGTGGACGCGTACACCTACCAGTGGGTGATGTCCCAGGTCAACTACGCGCGCTCGTGCAGCATGTGAGGCGTGCGCGCGTAGCAGCCGGCCGCCGGATCCAGTGACCCGGCGGCCTTCTTGAAGAGGAACTCGGCCCGCCTGTAGGAGAGGCGGCGGCCGGCCCGGTCCCGGCCGCCGGCCGGAGAGGAACACCTGCCCCGCCGCGAGGTCGCCCCGGCGGGCCCGGGAGCCGATAGACCGCACGGCCGGGCGGTGCCGGTTCCAGTCCTGACCGCCGCCGCCCCGCGCCGGGCCGTCGCGCGCACCCCGCCACCACATCGGCCGTCAGCGAGACCGGCATGACGGTCCCCTCGTCCGCGGTTCCGCCCGTGCAGCCGTCCGGGCTCGCCCGACGGGCCGGTCACCGCTTCCGCGGCACCCTCCGAACATCGCTTGAACTTGTTCAAAAAGAGGCCTACAGTCATCCCTGTCAGCAGTTGAACACGTTCAAAGGGGCTGGGGACAATGGACCTCACCGTCGTCACGTACGTCATCTACCTGCTCATCAGCATCGCCCTCACCGTCTGGGTGGCCCGCACGCTCAGCCGCAACGGCCGCGTCTTCATCGGTGACGTCCTGCACGGGAACGAGAAGCTCGCCGACGCCGTCAACCAGCTCCTCGTGGTCGGCTTCTACCTCGTGAACATCGGCTTCGTGACCCTCTACCTCCGGTCGAGCGTGGAGATCCTGACCCCCCGCGCGCTCTTCGAGGCACTCTCGGTCAAGCTCGGCGTCGTCCTGCTGGTCCTCGGCTTCATGCACCTCGGGAACGTGTGGGTGCTGAACAAGATGCGCCGCCGCGGGATCATGGAGCGCCAGCAGACCCCGCCCGTCCCGCCGCAGGCGTGGACCGCACCGGTCGGGGCCTGAGCCGTGACGACCGCCGCCGCGCCCGTGCGCAGACTGACCGTCCTCTACGACGCCGGCTGCCCGCTCTGCGTGCACATCCGGCACTGGCTGCTCGGGCAGCGGTGGCTGGTCCCGCTCGCCCTGGTCCCCGCCGCCTCCTGGGAGGCGAACCGGCGGTTCCCCCGCCTCGACCACGCCTCGACGCTCCGGGAGATCACCGTCATCGGGGACTCGGGCCAGGTGTGGACCGGGACCGACGCCTTCATCGTGTGCCTGTGGGCGCTGGCCGAACACCGGCCGAAGGCGAACTGGCTGGCCACCCCGGCCGGCCGGCCCTTCGCCCGGGCGGCGATGCACACGGCCTCCGCGTGGAGGGAGGCCGTACGTACCGAGGGTCACCCCGAGGGTGCCGAGGGACCGGCCTGTGACGACCAGTGCGCCGTCCCCCGATAGGCTCATACACCGTGACTGATCAGAAGGCTCCCAAGAGCGAGCAGACCCGCACGCTCATCCTCGAAACCGCGCTCCGCCTCTTCCAGGAGCGCGGCTTCGACAAGACGACGATGCGGGGTATCGCGAAGGAGGCCGGCGTCTCGGTCGGCAACGCCTACTACTACTTCGAGTCGAAGGAACACCTGGTCCAGGGGTTCTACGACCGGATCGGCGCCGCCCACCAGGCGGCGGTCCGGCCCATCCTGGACAACGAGACCGACCTGCAGAAGCGGTACGCGGGCGTGTTGACGGCCTGGCTGGACATCGCCGCCCCGTACCACGAGTTCGCCTCGCAGTTCTTCAAGAACGCGGCCGACCCGGAGAGTCCGCTCAGCCCGTTCTCGCCGGAATCGGAAGCGGCGCGCAAGGCGGCGATCAGCATCCACCGCGAGGTGCTGGCGGGGGCGAAGACGAAGGTCCCGGCCGAGCTGGCCGACGTACTGCCGGAGCTGATGTGGCTCGCGCAGATGGGCCTGGTCCTGTACTGGGTCTTCGACCGCTCGCCGAACAGCGAGAAGACGCGGCGGCTCGCCGAGCGCGGCGCGCAGCTGACGACGCGGGGCATCGTGCTGGCCCGCTTCCGGGTGCTGCGGCCGCTGGTGCGGGAGGTGCACGAGCTGTTCGCGGACTTCCTGCCGGGAATGGCCCAGACGGCCACGGCGGGGGCCCGGCGCAGGGCCTCGGACCCGCACCCGGAGACGGACCCCGCGTAGCCGCCGGGAACTCGGCGGCAGGCCCCGGCTACAGCCAGTCGAGTTCCCACAGCCGCCAGACGCCGGTGCCGTCCGACAGGTACTGGGCTCCGGTGACTCCCTCGCGGGACATCACGTAGTCCTTCTTCTGCCAGATCGGCACCATCGGCGCCTGCTGGGCGACCAGCTTCTGGAGGTCGCGGAACTCGGAGGCCGCCTCGCTGCGCTCCGAGTGGGACTGGGTGCGGGTGATCAGCTCGTCGACGTGCTTGTCGGAGAAGCCGTTGTTCATGGACGAGTCGGCGCCGACGAGCGGAGCGAGGAAGTTGTCCGCGTCCGGGAAGTCCGCGATCCAGCCGATGGTGTAGGCGTCGAACTCGCCCGCCGCGTAGGCCTTCTGGAAGTCGCTCCACTTCTCGACCGGCTTGATCGTCACCTGGAAGACGCCGGTGGACTCCAGCTGGCGCTTGAGCTCCTCGGCCTCGGGCATGTTCGCGCCGCGCACGTTCACGCCGAGGTTGAGGTGGACGGCGGCGTTGATCCCGGCGTCCTTGAAGAGCTTCTTGGCGGCGGCCGGGCTGGGGGTCGGGTAGGCGTCGAAGAACGGCGTGCTGTGGCCGGCGATGCCCGCCGGGACCAGCGAGTACAGCGGTGTGACGGTCCCCAGGTGGACCTCGGCGGCCACCTTGGAGCGGTCGAGCACGGCGGCGACGGCCTGGCGGACGGCGAGCGGGGCCGCGGTGGAGCCGGGGCGGACGTTGAAGACGATGGAGCGGGTCTCGCTGCCGCCGGAGGCCTGGTAGCGGGTGTCCTTCATGCCCGGGTTGAGTCCGGCGAGCACCGCGGGCGGCATGTCCCGGTGGGCGACGTCGATCTGGTGGGCGTTCCAGGCCTGGTCGAGCTGCTGCGAGTCCTTGAAGTACTTGACGGTGACGGGCGTGCGGGCGGGCTTTCCCTGGCCCTTGTACGAGCTGTTGGGCTTGAGCTCGACGCTCGCACCGGCCTTGTACTCGCCCAGCTTGTACGGGCCGGAGCCGTCGGCCTTGCCGTCCTCGCGCAGGGACTTCGCGGGGTACTTCTCCTTGTCGACGATCGACGCGGCGCCCGTCGCGATCTTGAAGGGGAAGGTGGCGTCGCCGGCGGAGAGGTTGAAGGTGACCGTGCGGCCCTCGGCCCTGACCGACTCCAGGGTGTTGAACAGGGGAGCCGGACCCTGGTCGGAGTTGATCGCCTTGATGCGGTCGAAGGAGTGCTTGACGTCCTCGGCGGTGATGGTGCGGCCACTCGCGAACGTCACGTCGGGGCGCAACTCGCACTGGTACGTGGTGAGTTTCTGGCCCACGAACGCGCAGGAGGCGGCGGCGTCCGGCACCGGGGTGCCGGAGCCGGGCTTGATGGTCAGCAGCGACTGGTAGATGTTGCTGAACAGGGCCCAGGAACCGGCGTCGTACGCCCCTGCGGGATCGAGGGAGGAGACGACGTCACTCGTGCCGACCCGGACGGCACCGCGGCCGTTGCCGTCCTCGGGCAGCAACTGCCAGGCACCCACGCCGACCAGGCCGAGGACCAGCCCGGCCGCGATTACCTTCGAGCGGACAGACCGCATCCCCTGAACCCCACCCCTTGTCCCGATGACAGCGATGCGCTGTTCGATTAACGGGCATCCCATCACGGAATATCAGCCACCGGAAGGCGAGTTGAGAAGGGCGGCCCGGGGTTTGGAGCGGGTCAGGCCTGAAATGAGGCGAGTTCGACGACCGTGATGTCGGACGGCGCCCCGACCCGGACCGGGGGTCCCCAGGCTCCGGCACCGCGGGACACGTAGAGCTGGGTGTCGCCGTAGCGCTCCAGACCGGCGACGGTGGGGTTGGCGAGCTCCGCAAGGTAGTTGCCGGGCCAGAGCTGGCCGCCGTGCGTGTGGCCGGAGAGCTGGAGGTCGACGCCGTGGCGGACGGCGTCGTGGATGACGACGGGCTGGTGCGCGAGGAGTACGGCGGCCCGCGCCCGGTCCCGGTCGCCGAGGGCCGCACCGAAGTCGGGGCCCTTGCCCTCCTGCTCGCCCTGGATGTCGTTGACCCCGGCGAGGTCGAAGTGGGGCAGCTCCTGGCGGGCGTTCTCCAGCGGGGTCAGCCCCAGCTCGCGGACGTGGTCGATCCACTGCTGGGCGCCCGAGAAGTACTCGTGGTTGCCGGTGACGAAGTACGAGCCGTGGCGGGCGGCGAGCCGGCGCAGCGGCTCCGCGGCGGACCCCAGGTCGGGCACGCTGCCGTCGACGAGGTCGCCGACGATGGCGATGAGGTCGGGCTGGGTGCGGTTGACGGTGTCGACGATGCGCTGGGTGTGGGCGCGGCCAAGCACCGGGCCCAGGTGGACGTCGCTGACGACGGCGATCCGGAAGCCGTGCGCCGCGCGCGGCAGTTTGGCGAGGGGAACCCGCACCCGCTTCACGCTCGGCCCGCGCAGGACTCCGTAGGTCCCGGCCCCGACCGTGCCGAGGGCCACGGCGGCGGCCGTCCCGCCGACCGTGCGGGCGACGAACCGGCGCCGGGTCAGCCCGTCGCCCACGGCGGTCGGCTCGGCGGTGACGGTGGCGGCCGCGGGCGCCGCCGCGGCGGGCGCCTCCACGGGCCCGGGCCGGCCGGGCACCGCCCCGGGGGTGTCGCAGTGGGCCAGACGGCGCAGCGACAGCGCGCGGATCGGCTCCGCGACCAGCATCGTCAGGGTCAGGTAGAGGAGTACCGCGAGCCAGAGGTACCCGGGCCAGGCCACCGTCTGCTGGAGCCAGAAGGGGGCGCCCGCGCGGCCCGTGGTGAGCGCGGCCACAGAGAGGAGGGGCAGGGCGATGGCCAAGGCCGTGCCGATGCGCCGGGCCCGGCCGCCGGGCGCGGTGGTGTCGCGGACCAGGCGGATCCAGAGCCAGCGGTGGACCAGGACCAGCAGGGCGCAGACCGCCAGGGCGACGAGTGCGAAGACCAGGACCGTCATGCCGAGGTGCCCGGGTGCGGACGGTCCGTGCCTCCGGCGCGCTCCGCACGTGACGCACGCCGCAGGACGAGGACGCTGCGCAACCCGATCAGACCGACCGCCGTCCCCAGGAGAAAGGACGTCACCGCGAGCGTCAGGTGCACCCAGAAGTAGGAAGTGGGATCGCCCGCCGCATCGAAGGCAAGGCCACTGCCGTTCTTCCACAGGTTCCGGACGAAAGACACCCAGATGAACCAGCTCCACACGCCGAAGGCGAGCAGGAACCAGGAGGCGGTACGGCTGAGTCTCATGCCTTCAGTATCGGATTCGTCCCCAGGACGGACGCGCCGGGGTGGGCTGTCCCGGGGGTGGTTGCCTCGAATTGGCCGGTCCGTTGCGCCCTCCAGCTCATCGGGATGTACTTTCACCTGCGTGTCCGCCAAGACGACCGCGCTGACGGTCCTATCCGCCGCGTTGCTGGTCCCCACCCTGCTGGTGGCCCCGGCACACGCCGCGCCGACCCCGCCGGCCGACGCGAAGGGCCTGCCGGGCAAGGCCCCCGCACCGGCGCCGCCCGTCTCGATGTCCACGGTCGGCGGATCCCTGCTCGGCCAGCCGGGGACCCAGGTGAACCTGCTGCCGGGTGCTCCCGCCCTGCCGGCGAACCTGACCGGGCGGTCGTGGATCGTGGCGGACGCCGACTCCGGTGAGGTGCTGGCCGCGCACAACGCGCACTGGCAGCTGCCCCCGGCCTCGACCATGAAGATGCTCTTCGCGGACACCGTGCTGCCGAGCCTGCCCAAGGAACAGATCCACCAGGTCACCGACAAGGACATGGAGGGCGTCGGCCCGGGCAGCAGCATGGTCGGGGTCAAGGAGCACCTCGAGTACTCGGTCCACGACCTGTGGCTCGGCGTGTTCCTCAAGTCCGGCAACGACGCCGTGCACGTGCTCTCGGCGATGAACGGCGGCATCGACAAGACCGTCAAGGACATGCAGGCGCACGCCGAGGAGCTCCAGGCGCTGGACACCCACGTGGTGTCCCCGGACGGCTACGACGCCCCGGGACAGGTGTCGAGCGCGTACGACCTCACGCTGTTCGCCCGCTCCGGACTGCAGAAGCAGGACTTCCGGGAGTACTGCAGCACGGTGAGCGCGAAGTTCCCCGGGCTGCAGGAGCCCGGGAAGCCGCGCGAGTACTTCGAGATCGCGAACACCAACCGGCTGCTGACGGGCGCGGCCGGGATCACCCCGTACAAGGGGATGGCGGGGGTGAAGAACGGCAACACCTCGCTGGCCGGGGCCACCTTCACCGGCGTCGCCCAGCAGGGCCCCCGGAAGCTGCTGGTCACGGTGATGAACCCGGACGGGGGCGGCGCGAACCTGGTGTACGAGCAGACCGCCGCGCTCCTCGACTGGGGCTTCGCGGCGGCCGGCAAGGTCAAGCCGGTGGGTGAGCTGGTGCCGCCGAAGAGCGCGGACGCCTCCTCGCACGGCTCCCCGGCCCAGTCGCACGAGAACAACCCGTCGGCGGCCGGCAAGGACGCGGGCGGCGGCGCGGGCACCGCGCTGGGCGTCGCCGGCGGCGCGCTGGCCCTCCTGGCGGGCGGCGCCTTCGTGATCAACCGCCGCTGGCCCCGGGGCCGCCGCGGCCGGGGCGAAGAGCTGATCTGAGCCCGTCCGGGAGCCGTGCGGCCTAGCGGCGTTCCCGGACTCGCGCCACCTAGCAACTCACAGGTTCACCGCAGGACTTCGGCAGGGTTTGCTCGCTCCCGACGGTATGACGCCGTCGGGAAGGGGGCCTCCCGTGCGGAGGAGGGGGTCGGCCACCGTCATGGTGGCCCGTGCGGTCATGGCGGGCAGCGCGGGGAGCGCCGTGAGCCCCGCCGCACACGCGGACGGCCCGGCGCGGGCGCGGTCCGCGTCCGGGGGTGCGAGCACCCCGTGCTGACCACCGCCCGGCGGGGCTGGATCTCCGCCTCACTCGCGGCCTGCGGCGCCCTGCTCGCCGTGGCGGCCTGGACCGCCCTCCCGGACGGCGGCGCGGGGCAGCGGGCCCCGGCGCGCGCCCTGGAGACCGCCGAGCTGGACCTGCTCCACACCGCGGGAGAACTGCTCGTACAGGACTGCATGCGGGCGCGGGGATTCTCGTACTGGCCCGTGCCGCGGGTGCCGCACCCGGACTTCCGGGACTTCCCGTACGGCGTGGACGACGTGGACTGGGCCCGCCGCCAGGGCTTCGGGCGCCGCATCGAGCGGCAGCTGGACGAGGAGGCGGCCTCGGGCCCGCGCGGCCGGTACCGCAGCGGGCTCTCCGCGGAGCGGCTGGAGGCTCTGGGAGCGGCCCTCATGGGACCCGACGCGAAGGGGCTGGAGGTCCGGAACCCGGGCGGAGGCACACTGAGCCACAGCGACCGGGGCTGCATCGCCGCATCGTGGCGACAGCTCTACGGGGACGCGCGCCTCTGGTACGGCTCCAGCGAAACCGTGAAACAGCTCGGCGCGACGCGTACCGGCCGGGTGAACCAGGACCCCGCGTTCCGGACGGCCCTGGCCGGGTGGAGCGAGTGCGTCGGCCGGCGCGGCTTCCCCGCGGAGCACCCGGTCCGGCAGCGCGACGAGCAGCTGGCGCGGACCGGCCCGGAAGCCGAGGCGCAGGACGTACCGATGGCCGTCGCCCAGGCCGAGTGCGCCCGCTCGACCGGCCTGGCCGACACCGCACAGGACCTGCACCGGCGCTATTCGGCCATGATCCGCGCCGAGAACGGGGCCGCCTTCGACGCCATGCGCCGGTTGCAGGCGGCGGCCCTGCCCACAGCTCGCGATGTGGTCGCCCGGCACCCCGGGGGCTGACTTCGCGTACCGCCGACCGGCGGTGAACCATGTACGGCACTCTTTGGGAGGGACCCCAGATGAACAAGCTCAGGACGCTCCTCGTGGGGCTCGCGATCGCCGGTGCGGCGGTGGTGGCCGTTCCGACCGCCGCGCAGGCCGACGGCGGCTGCGGCTACACGAACTTCTGCGCCTATTCGGACGATTACAACTACCTCTACCAGAACGCCGGCAACTCCGGCGACTGGCCGTACCAGGTCAAGAACAAGGTCGACTGGGTCCGCAACAGCGG
This sequence comes from Streptomyces spororaveus, assembly GCF_016755875.1. NCBI lineage: Bacteria > Bacillati > Actinomycetota > Actinomycetes > Kitasatosporales > Streptomycetaceae > Streptomyces > Streptomyces spororaveus. The sequence continues at coordinate 3,533,588 of NZ_BNED01000005.1, forward strand.
CAGCGCCGGCGGCCGCGACCACGTCAACATCTACTACAACGAGAACAACACCGGTGCCTACGCGTGTATCGGCTACGGCACCGAGTGGAACCTGCGGGGCAACGCGCAGACGTTCAACTGGACCCGCAACGGCGACGCCAGCGGTCAGTGGAAGGCGGTCCACGACAACGCCGCCTCGCACCGGTGGGTGTACGGCTGCGGCAACGGCACCTGGTAGGACGTCCCGCCGGCCGTACTCCGGTGGCGCATCGGGCCCCACACCGGTGCGCCACCGGCGCGTTCCTACGCCTTCTGCGCCGCCTCGGCAGCCGGAGGGTCTTCCGCGCCGCCGACGGCAGCGCCGTCGCCGTCCTCGTCGTCGCGCGTGGCCGTCCAGGACGAGACGAACAGCAGCAGTTTCGCGGTGAAGTTGATCCAGAGCAGCAGGGCGATCGGCACGCCGAAGGCCCCGTACATGCTCTTCGCGGCGACCTCCCGCATATAGCCGCTGAGCAGCAGTTTCAGCAGCTCGAAGCCTGCCGCGCCGATGAGGGCCGCCTGGATCAGGCGGCCGCGCGGCGGCTCGACGCCCGGGAGCAGGGTCAGGACGTAGAGCAGCAGCAGGAAGGCGGCCACGACGCCGACGAGGAAGGCCAGGGAACGCAGCAGTGCGCCGCCCGCGCCCTCGCGCGGGATGTCCAGCCATTCGGCGGTCTTCCCGACCGCGCTGGATCCGAGGATGGAGGCGGCGGCGGAGGCCAGGACCACGCCGCCGAGGCCGAGGAGGACGAGCGTGTCCTTGCCCTTGCGGGCGAACGGGTTCCCGTCGTCCTCGTCGTCCTTCTCCCAGACCGCGCGCAGGCAGTCCCGCATCGAGCCCACCCAGCTGACGCCGGTCACGAGGAGGAGGGCGCCGGCGACGAGACCGACCGTGCCGGCGTTGGCGACGAGCCCCTCGATGTTGAGCTGGTCGGAGATGCCCGGGACCTGTTCGGAGAGGTTCTTCTCCAGCCGGTCCAGCTGTTCCGGGCTGAGCAGCGCCGCGCCGATGGCGGCGGCCACGGTGATCAGCGGGAAGAGCGCGAGGAAGCTGATGAAGGTGATCGCGGCGGCGAGACGGGTCCAGTGCACCCGGTCGAGGCGTTGGTACGAACGCCACGCGTGCGTCCGCATCAGGCGGACCGCGAGCGGCCCGATCACCGGGAGTTTCGTCAGCCAGTCCATGGGGTCACCGTAATTCAGCCGCCGGAAATAGCCGGGATTGTCGCTTCCGGCGGCTACGGTCGTCGATTGTGACTTTTCCCGAGACGCGCCCTACGGGTCGCCCCTTCCACACCCTGGTCCTGCGAAGGCTGAGATTCCGTGCCCGGCGCATCGCCCGGCTCCCCCTGGCCCTGCGCCCGTCCCCGGCCCCGCGCCCGCTCCGTCAGGAGGGCGGTGCGGTGGCCCCCGCGGCCCCGGCCGTCCCGGTGGCCTGGTCGGCGGGTGAGCCCGCCTGCGCCGGGACGCAGCTCGCCCCGCTCCCGAACGGGTACTCGCGCAGCTTGCGCCACACCCCGTCCGAGCCCTGCTCGTAGAGCGCGAAGCCCTCGCAGAGCCACTCGGCGGCGTACTCGGCGAGGGTCGTGAACGCCAGGACCATCGCCTCCTCGGAGATCCCGTGGGCGACCGTGACATGCGGGTGGTACGGGAACGCCAGCTCGCGGTCGAGCGGCCCCTGGGGGTCGCGGACCTCGCTCTGGAGGCGGGTGCAGCCCGCGGCCCCTTCGGCGATCTTGACGAAGACGACCGGTGAGAGGGGCCGGAAGGTTCCCGTGCCGCCCAGCCGCATCCGGAAGGCCCGGAAGGCGGCCGCGACCTCGACCAGGTGGGCCCTGATCGCGGGGAGCCGGTCCGCCTCCACCTCGGTGGGCGGGACGAGGGTGACGTGCGTGGGGATGCCGTGCGCGGCAGCGTCCCCGAAGCCCGCGCGCAGCTCCTGGAGCTGGCTGCCGTAGGGCTCCGGGACCGCGATCGAAACGCCGAGCGTTACGGTCCCCACGTATCTCTCCTCCGCTTGTCGCTGTGGACTGCTGCCGCCCCAGTGTGGCGGCAGCACCCCCATTCGTGCCAGGGCTGACTTTCCGTAGGTGCGTTCGTCAGTGCTTGGCGGGCAGCAGACCGAGGCGGTCGTAGGCCTGCGCGAGCGTCTCGGCGGCGACCGCACGGGCCTTCTCCGCGCCCTTGGCCAGGATGGAGTCCAGCGTCTCGGGGTCGTCCAGGTATTCCTGGGTCCGCTTCTTGAACGGTGTGACGAAATCGACCATCACGCCGGCCAGGTCGGTCTTCAGCGCGCCGTAGCCCTTGCCCTCGTACCTGGCCTCCAGCTCGGCGATCGTCTCGCCCGTGAGGGTGGAGTAGATCGTGAGCAGATTGCTGACGCCGGGCTTCTTCTCGGAGTCGAAGCGGATCTCGGCCTCGGTGTCGGTGACCGCGCTCTTGATCTTCTTCTCGGTGACCTTGGGCTCGTCGAGGAGGTTGATCAGGCCCTTGGGGGACGACGCGGACTTCGACATCTTGATCGCCGGGTCCTGGAGGTCGTAGATCTTCGCGACCTCCTTGACGATGTGCGCCGCCGGGAGGGTGAAGGTCCGGCCGAACCGGCTGTTGAAGCGCTCGGCGAGGTCGCGGGTCAGCTCGATGTGCTGGCGCTGGTCCTCGCCGACCGGGACGGCGTTCGCCTGGTAGAGCAGGATGTCGGCGACCTGGAGGATCGGGTACGTGAAGAGGCCGACGCTGGCGCTGTTCACGCCGCCCTTGGCGGACTTGTCCTTGAACTGCGTCATCCGGCTGGCCTCGCCGAAGCCGGTGATGCAGTTCATCACCCAGCCGAGCTGCGCGTGCTCGGGCACGTGGCTCTGGACGAAGAGCGTGCAGCGCTCCGGGTCCAGGCCGGCGGCCAGCAGCTGGGCGGCGGAGAGGCGGGTGTTCGCGCGCAGGTCCTTCGGATCCTGCGGCATGGTGATCGCGTGCAGGTCGACGACCATGTAGAAGGCGTCGTGCGTCTCCTGCAGGGCGACGTACTGGCGGATGGCTCCGAGGTAGTTCCCGAGGTGGAACGAACCGGAGGTGGGCTGGATGCCGGAGAGCGCGCGAGGACGATCAGAAGCCATGGCTTCATTCTCTCAGGTGCGCGGACGGGCTCGGGCCCGCCGCCGGGCGCCGCCCGCACCCGCGCCTCGACCGCCGGGCGGGCCGGAAATCCAGCCCGGCCGGCGTGTGAGGCGCGGGGTCCGGGGCGGAGCCCCGGGAACGGTGCCGCGGGTCAGGACAGCGGGAGCCCAGGGGCCGGGAAGGCCGCCATCAGGTCCGTGACCTCCGCGCGGATCGCGGCGAGCGCCTGCTCGTCCCCCTTCGCGGCGGCGTCGACCGCGCGCGAGATCCAGTCCGCCACCACCGGCATGTGCTCCGTGGACAGCCCGCGCGACGTGAGCGACGGCGTACCGATCCGCACCCCCGAGGGATCGAACGGCTTGCGCGGGTCGAACGGCACCGTGTTGTAGTTCACGACGATCCCCGCCCGGTCCAGGGCCTTGGCCGCGACCTTGCCCGGCACGTCCTTGCCCGTCAGGTCGATCAGGATCAGGTGGTTGTCCGTACCGCCCGACACCAGGTCGAAGCCCCGCTCCAGCAGCGCCGCCGCCAGCGCCTTCGCGTTGGCGACGACCGCGTGCGCGTAGGCGGTGAAGGACGGCTGGGCCGCCTCGTGCAGGGCCACCGCGATACCGGCCGTCGTCTGGTTGTGCGGGCCGCCCTGGAGGCCCGGGAAGACCGCCTTGTCGATGGCCTTCGCGTGCTCCTCCCGGCACATCAGCATCGCGCCCCGCGGACCGCGCAGGGTCTTGTGCGTCGTGGTGGAGACGACGTCGACGTGGTCCGCGGGGGACGGGTGCGCGCCGCCCGCGATCAGGCCCGCGATGTGCGCTACGTCGGCGACCAGGATCGAGCCGGCCTCCCGCGCGATCTCCGCGAAGGCGGCGAAGTCGATCGTGCGCGGCAGGGCCGTACCGCCGCAGAAGATCAGCTTGGGCCGCTCGGCGAGGGCCTGCTCGCGCACCGCGTCGTAGTCGACGAGCCCGGTGTCGGCCCGGACGCCGTACTGGACGCCCCGGAACCAGGAGCCCGTCGCCGAGACGCCCCAGCCGTGGGTGAGGTGCCCGCCCATCGGCAGGGCCATGCCCATCACGGTGTCGCCGGGCTTCGCGAAGGCCAGGTACACGGCGAGGTTGGCGGGCGAACCGGAGTACGGCTGCACGTTGGCGTGGTCCACGCCGAACAGGCCCTTGGCCCGCTCGATCGCCAGCGCCTCGACGCGGTCGATGTTCTGCTGGCCCTCGTAGTAGCGGCGGCCGGGGTAGCCCTCGCTGTACTTGTTCTGCAGCACGGTGCCGGAGGCTTCGAGGACGGCCGCGGACACGTAGTTCTCGCTGGGGATCAGGCGCAGGGTCTGCGCCTGCAGGACTTCCTCCGCCGCGACGAAGGACGCCAGCTCGGGATCGGTGGAGAGAAGGGCGGGATGGCGGCTCGCGGACATGGCGGGCTCCTCCGGGGTCGATGTGATCGGTACCCCGCGAGGCCCAGGCGAGCGGCCCTGTATGCGGTCGAGCGCGCACGACTCCCCCGGAGTTGGTTCCCCGTACGCCAGTCGCCGTGCGTATCGGACACCTTAGCGGGCGCGCCGGGAGAGAGGTTTCTGCGTCCGCGATACGAGCGACGATAAGAAGGTGACGCCACCCTCGTCACCGCTGCACCGGCGCTCGACCGCGCCGGACGGACGATCGGAGACCCCGTGTCGACAACCGCTGATGCCATCCGCGCCGCGGACGCCCACAGTGCGCACAACTACCATCCGCTGCCCCTGGTCGTCGCGTCCGCGGAAGGCGCCTGGATGACCGATGTCGAGGGCCGTAGATACCTCGACATGCTCGCCGGGTACTCGGCCCTCAACTTCGGGCACGGCAACCGGCGTCTGATCGATGCCGCCCGCGCCCAGCTGGAACGGGTCACGCTCACCTCGCGCGCCTTCCACCACGACCGCTTCGCCGATTTCTGCACCGAGCTCGCCGCGCTGTGCGGCAAGGAGATGGTGCTCCCCATGAACACGGGGGCGGAGGCCGTGGAGACGGCGGTGAAGACCGCCCGCAAGTGGGGCTACGAGGTCAAGGGCGTCCCGGACGGGCACGCCAAGATCGTGGTCGCCGCGGACAACTTCCACGGGCGGACCACGACCATCGTCTCCTTCTCCACGGACCACGAGGCCCGCGACCACTTCGGCCCGTACACGCCGGGCTTCGAGATCGTCCCGTACGGGGATCTCACCGCGCTGGCCCACGCCGTCACCGAGAACACCGTGGCCGTGCTGCTGGAGCCGATCCAGGGCGAGGCGGGGGTGCTGGTGCCGCCCGCCGGGTACCTGAGCGGCGTACGGGAACTGACCCGCGAGCGGAACGTCCTCTTCATGGCGGACGAGATCCAGTCGGGGCTCGGGCGCACGGGGCGGACCTTCGCGTGCGAGCACGAGGGGGTCGTCCCGGACGTCTACATCCTCGGCAAGGCGCTCGGCGGCGGCGTGGTGCCGGTCTCCGCCGTCGTCGCCGACCGGGACGTGCTCGGGGTGTTCCGGCCCGGGGAGCACGGGTCCACCTTCGGCGGGAACCCGCTCGCGTGCGCCGTCGCCCTGGAGGTGATCGCGATGCTGCGGACCGGTGAGTTCCAGGGTCGCGCCACCGAGCTGGGCGAGCACCTGCACCGCGAGCTGAACCTGCTGGTCGGCGGGGGTGCGGTGACCGCCGTACGCGGCCGCGGGCTGTGGGCGGGCGTCGACATCGACCCCTCGCGGGGCACCGGCCGGGAGATCTCCGAGAAGCTGATGGAGCTCGGGGTGCTGGTGAAGGACACCCACGGCTCGACGATCCGGATCGCCCCGCCGCTGGTGATCAGCAAGGAGGACCTGGACTGGGGACTCGCCCAGCTCCGGTCGGTGCTCGGCGCGTAGCGAGCCCCCGTACCGCTCAGAGGATGACGTGGGGCAGGAAGCGGGCGTACTCGTCCGTGACCGGCCCCGCCGATTCGCGGATGCCGAGCCCCGCCGCCTCGTCCTCGACGACCCACGCGCCGAGCACCACCCGGTTGCCGTCGAAATCAGGCAGCGGGGCCAGGCCCTGGAAGCAGTACCGCTCGCCCTCCTCCGGTACGAACGGCTCGCCGCCCTCTCCCGGCTGGTGCAGGGTGACCCCCGCGCCCTCCCGGCCGAGGAGGGGCTTGGCCACGTAGCCGGCGGACCCGGGCTCGGCGAGCTCGCGCGGGCCGTCGAGGTAGGCGGGCAGCAGGTTGGGGTGCTCCGGGAAGAGCTCCCACAGGATCGCGAGGAGCGCCTTGTTGGACAGCAGCATCTTCCACAGGGGTTCGATCCAGCAGGTGGAGCCGGAGCCGCCGCCGTGGTCGTACGTGCCGAGGACCTGCGGGCCGAACTCGTCCGTGGCCAGCCACTCCCACGGGTAGAGCTTGAAGCAGGAGCGGATGAAGCGGAGCTTCTCGTCCACGAACCGGCCGGACAGGCTGTCCCAGCCGATCTGCTCGACGGACAGGGCCTGGGTATCCAGGCCGGCCTGCTCGGCGGTCTCCTGGAGGTAGGCGACCGTCATCAGGTCCTCGCCGAGCTCGTCGGTCTCGGAGTGCGCGAAGTGCAGCGGGCCGGGCGGGAGCAGCTCGGCCTGGCGCCGCCAGGCGTCGACCAGGCGCTCGTGGAGGGAGTTCCACTGGTCGGCGCCGGGGAAGCGGTCCTCCATCCAGAACCACTGGGGGCTGGCCGCCTCCACGAGGGAGGTGGGGGTGTCGGCGTTGTACTCCAGCATCTTGGCCGGGCCGCCGGTGCCGTCGTAGCGCAGGTCGAAGCGGCCGTAGAGGGACGGCTGTTCGGCGCGGCGCCGCCAGGACTCGGCGATCAGCGCGGCCAGCTTCGGGTCGGTGATGCCGAGGTCGGCGAAGCGGTCGTGCTCGACGATGTGCGCGGCCGCGGCCAGGCACATGGCGTGCAGCTCCTCGACGACGTTCTCCAGGGCCTCGACCTCGGGGAGCGAGAAGGAGTAGTACGCGCTCTCGTCCCAGTAGGGGCGCAGGGAGTCGTCGGGGTAGCGGGTCAGGGGGTAGATCAGCCCCTGTTCCTCGACGGTCTTCTGCCAGTCGGGGCGGGGCTCGATGGTGTGCCGCTGCATCGTCTCGGTCAGCCGCCGCTGGAGCCGGAGCTGGAGTGGCCGCCGATGCCGCCGCGGGTGACGGCGGACTTGTCGAAGCTGCCGCCGGCCACCTTGCCGGAGCTGACGTAGCCGCCGTAGTAGTAGGAGCCGGTGCCGCCGCTCTTGCAGTCCTTGTTGTTCAGGTGCTGCAGCGTGGACCGGGACGCACAGCGCCGGTCCGGTTCGTCGCTGCTGCCGCAGGCCACGAGCGTGGCGGCGAGCAGGCCCATGCCTCCGAGGGCCACGGCGCCGGAGCGCATGCGGCGCTGATTGGTGCTGCTGCTGTCCATGTCTGCTGTCCCCCTGGGGCCTCGCGTACTGCCGACAGACTAGAGCGGGGTCACCGGCCGATGGAATCCGGCCGCCGTGAGATCCGTGACCTAGAGTCAGTTCGTGCTCATTGGGATGATTTGCGCGCTGGGTGCGGCGGTCTGCTTCGGTACGGCGTCGGTTCTGCAGGCGGTCGCGGCGCGGGCGGCGGAGCCCGGTACCGGGTCCGGGGTGGACACGGCGCTGTTCCTGCGGGCCGTGCGGCAGTGGCGGTATCTCGCCGGTCTGGGCCTCGACGGAGCCGGCTTCGTGCTGCAGATCATCGCCCTGCGACACATCCCGATCTACGCGGTGGGGGCGGCGCTGGCGGCCAGCCTGGCGGTGACGGCGGTGGTCGCGGCGCGGCTGCTGCGCGTGCGGCTGTCCCGGATGGAGTGGGGCGCGGTGGCGGTGGTGTGCGCGGGGCTGCTGATGCTCGGGCTCTCCGCCGGGGAGGAGGGCACGGGGACCGGGTCGCTCGCGCTGGAGCTGGGGATGCTGGCGGTGGCGGGGCTGGTGCTGCTGGTCGGCGTGGTCGCGGGCCGGCTCCCGGACGGGCCGCGGGCGCTGGCCCTCGGCCTCGCGGCGGGAACGGGCTTCGGGGTGGTGGAGGTCTCGGTACGGCTCATCGACTCCCCCTGGGATCTGACCAACCCCGCCCTGTACGCCCTCCTGCTGGGCGGCGGCGCGGCCTTCCTGCTGCTGACCTCGGCCCTGGCGCGCGGCTCGGTGACGGTGGCGACGGCGGGCATGGTCCTCGGCGAGACGATCGGCCCGGCGGTGGTGGGCGTCGTCTGGCTCGGAGACAGCACCCGCGAGGGCCTGACCTGGCTGGCGGTGACCGGCTTCGCGGTCGCGGTGGCCGGCTCCCTGGCCCTGGCCCGCTTCGGCGAACCCCCGGCCCCGGCGGAGCGTTGAGGCGCTCCTTCAGCCCCGCCTGCGCTGGGGGCGCGGGGGTCCGGGGGCAGCGCCCCCGGCAACGGCGCCGCAGGTCACGGCAAGGCCGCCGCCAGGGCCGCCAGCGTCGGGGACCACGCACTGTCCGACGGAGTCCCGTAGCCCACCACCACCGCGTCCCGCGCGGGCAGCGCAACCGCCTCCGGGTGCCGGAACCGCCCCAGCCCGTGCAGGGCGAGGTCCTGCCAGGCCGCCGACTGCAGGACCGACCGTTCCAGCCCCTCCGGGAGGTCCAGCACCGCGTGCAGCCCCGCCGCGATCCCCGACACGCCCACCCGGTCCCCCACCGCCGCCACCAGCTCGTCCCGGCGCCGCCGGTACCGCAGCCGCATCCCCCGCACGTGCCGGTCGTAGGCCCCGGAGGCGATGAACTCGGCCAGCGTGAGCTGATCCAGCGCGCCGGAGGCCCACTCGGTCGGGCCCTTGGCGGCCAGCACCTCCTCCAGCAGCGCCGGCGGGACCACCATCCAGCCCATCCGCAGCCCGGGTGCCAGTGACTTGCTGGCCGTCCCGAGGTACACCACCCGGTCCGGGTCCAGTCCCTGCAGCGCCCCGACCGGCTGGCGGTCGTAGCGGAACTCCCCGTCGTAGTCGTCCTCCAAAATCAGTCCGCCCGTCGTGCGGGCCCAGTCGACCGCGGCCGCCCGCCGCTGCGGCGTCAGGGCGACACCCGTCGGGAACTGGTGCGCCGGGGTCAGCAGCACCGCGCCCGCCGCCGCGGTCAGCTCCCCCGTCCGGGCCCCCTGCGCGTCCACGTTCAGCGGCCGCGTCCGCAGCCCCGCCCGCACCAGCAGGTCCCGGTGGAAGTCCAGGCCGTACCCCTCCACCGCCACCTCCCGCACCCGTCGCGCCCGCAGTACGCCGGCCAGCAGCGTCAGCCCGTGCAGGAAGCCCGCGCACAGCACGATCCGTCCGGGGTCCGCGTACACCCCGCGCGCCCGCGCCAGGTATCCGGCCAGTGCCTGCCGCAGCTCGACGCGGCCGCGCGGGTCGACCGCGTACCCGAAGGCCTCGTTCGGCGCGTCGGTCAGCGCCCGCCGGGCGGCCGACAGCCAGGCCGCGCGCGGGAAGCCGCCCAGGTCCGGGGAGCCGGGGATCAGGCTGTACGCGGGTCCCTTGCGCGCGGGGCGCCGTACGGGGGCGGCCGCCGCCGCGGCCCGGCGCGGGCGGGCCCGTTCGGCGACGCGCGTGCCCGAGCCCTGGCGGGCCGTCAGCCAGCCCTCGGCGACGAGCTCGGCGTACGCCTCGGCGACCGTGTTCCGGGCGATGCCCAGGTCTGCGGCGAGGGTGCGCGAGGACGGCAGCCGGGTCCCGGCCGCCAGCCGCCCGCTGCGCGCGGCCTCGCGCAGGGCCTCGGTGAGCCCGGCCCGCAGGCCGCGGCCGGCGGTGAGGTCCAGGTGCAGGTCGGCACCGAAAGTGGCCCACGATTCCGTCATGGATATGGACCATATCGGTGGGCCGCATCACTCCTAGGGTGGATCACATGACGACCACACACGAACACGCCCCCGAGCACACCCCGCGCATGCAGATGGCGAAGCTCGCCCCCGAGGTCTACAAGGCCGTCCTCGCCCTGGAGATCGCCTCCAAGAAGGGTCTGGACCCCTCGCTGGTCGAGCTCGTCAAGATCCGCGCCTCCCAGATCAACCACTGCGCCTTCTGTCTCGACATGCACAGCAAGGACGCGATCGCCGCCGGTGAGAGCGTCGAGCGCATCGTCCAGCTGGGCGCCTGGGAGGAGTCGCGGCACTTCTACACCGAGAAGGAGCTCGCCGCGATCGAGTTCACCGAGGCCGTCACCGTCCTGACGGACGGCTTCGTGCCCGACGAGGTCTACGAGAAGGCCGCCAAGCAGTTCGAGGAGCGCGAGCTCGCCCAGCTGATCGCCGTCATCGCGACGATCAACGTCTGGAACCGCATCGGCGTCACCACCCGCCTGGTCCCGGGCCACTACACCCCGGGCATGTACAAGTAGGACCGGCCGTCGGCCGTCGTGGTCGTTCCGGCCTGAACGACTCCACGGCCGCCGTCGGGTTCGCGCGCACCGCCCATCCGCCGACGGCCGCAGGGCGCGACGGGCCGGATCACGCCGAAAGGCCCCGGCGCGGTGCGCCGGGGCCTTTCGGAAGAGCGGATCGGGTCGGGCGACCGGATCAGATCAGGCCGAGCTCGCGAACCGCGTCGCGCTCCTCCGCCAGCTCCTGGACGGAGGCGTCGATGCGGGTGCGGGAGAACTCGTTGATGTCCAGGCCCTGGACGATCTCGTACTTGCCGTCCTTGCAGGTGACGGGGAAGGAGGAGATCAGACCGGCCGGGACGCCGTAGGAGCCGTCCGACGGGATGCCCATCGAGGTCCAGTCGCCCTCGGCGGTGCCGTTGACCCAGGTGTGGACGTGGTCGATGGCGGCGTTGGCGGCCGAGGCGGCCGAGGACGCGCCACGGGCCTCGATGATCGCGGCGCCGCGCTTGGCGACGGTCGGGATGAAGGTGTCGGCCAGCCACAGCTCGTCGTTGACGACCTCGGCGGCGTTCTTGCCGGCGATCTCCGCGTGGAAGATGTCCGGGTACTGGGTCGCCGAGTGGTTGCCCCAGATGGTGAGGCGCTTGATGTCGGAGACGGTGCTGCCGGTCTTGGCGGCCAGCTGCGAGATCGCGCGGTTGTGGTCCAGGCGGGTCATCGCGGTGAAGCGCTCGGCCGGTACGTCCGGGGCGGCGGCCTGCGCGATGAGCGCGTTGGTGTTGGCCGGGTTGCCCACGACCAGGACCTTGATGTCGTCCGCGGCGTGCGCGTTGATGGCCTGGCCCTGCGGCTTGAAGATGCCGCCGTTGGCGGCGAGCAGGTCGCCGCGCTCCATGCCCTTGGTACGCGGGCGGGCGCCCACGAGCAGCGCGACGTTCGCACCGTCGAAGCCCTGGTTCGGGTCGTCGAAGATGTCGATGCCGGCGAGCAGCGGGAAGGCGCAGTCGTCGAGCTCCATGGCGGTGCCCTCAGCGGCCTTCATGCCCTGGGGGATCTCCAGAAGTCGGAGCTTGACCGGCACGTCCGCGCCGAGCAGGTGACCGGAAGCGATGCGGAAGAGCAGCGCGTAGCCGATCTGGCCGGCGGCGCCGGTGACGGTGACATTCACGGGAGTGCGGGTCATGGCCTTCTCCGTTAGACAGCTGGCGGTGGGGCGTCCCTGCCCCATGTGCTGGAGGACGCCGCTCCCCAGTAAATCTTGACGTGAAGAGACATCCGCGGTCAGGCTATCCGACCCGGGACCGGGCTAATCCCCGGGTCCCTGTGGTGCGCGGCACACGGACCCCGGCGTTCGAAGGTGCGAGCGGCCTCCGGACCGCTATTCGACCAGGAAGATCTGGCCCGTCCGGTGCCCCTCGATCGACTTGACGTAGGCGTTCGCCGCGCGGGCCACGGGCACGGCGTCGAAGCCCGCGAAGGTGTCCCCGTACGCATCGAGGGACTCCTCGAAGACGGTGGGACTGACGGCGTTGATCCGCTGCCGGCCGGGCAGTTCGACGGCGGCGGCGCGCACGAAGGCCTCGACGGCGCCGTTGACCAGGGACGCCACCGACCCGGTGAGCAGCGGCTCGCGGGCCAGGATGCCGGTGACCAGCGTGTACGAGGCGTGCGCGGGCAGGTGCCGGGCGCCCTGGCGGACCAGCTCGATCTGGCTGACGGCCTTGCCTTCGAGGCCGTCGCGGATGTCGTCCGTGGTCAGCTCGCCGAGCGGGCGCCACGGCACACTGCCGGCCGCGCTCGCCACGGCGTCGATCTCGCCCACCCGCCGCGCCGCCTCCTCGTACATCGCACGGACGGACTCCGGATCGGTGATGTCGACGTGGACGTCGGCGCCGGTGCGGGAGGCGGTGACGACTTGGTGGCCGCGCTCGCGCAGGGCCTCGTGGACCGCCCGGCCGAGGGTTCCGCGCGCGCCGATCAGCAGGACCTTCTTCGTCTTCGCGTTCATGGCACGAGCATCACCGGGACCTGACAGTTAAGTCCAGCTACCTCAGCTACAGCCATCGTTAAGATGAACTCATGCTCGATGTGAAGCGCATGGTCATCCTCCGGGACCTGGCGGAACACAGCCGGGTCACCGCCGTCGCCGACCTGCACGGGGTCACCCCCTCCGCCGTCTCCCAGCAGCTGCGCGCCCTGGAGGCCGAGGCCGGGGCCGCCCTCGTCGAGCGGGACGGGCGCGGGCTGCGCCTCACCGCCGCCGGCGTGGCGCTGGCCGCCGCGTGCGAGCCGGTGCTCGCGGCCCTGGAGCGGGCCGAGGGAGCGGTACGCGCCCTCGACACCGAGCTGAGCGGGGAGCTGGCCATCGGCTGCGCCCCCAGCGCCCTGGCCACGGTGGCCGCCCCGCTCGTCGCCGAGCTCGCCGTACGCCATCCCCGGCTGCGCCCCCGCATCGTGCAGGCCGACCCGGAGGAGGCCGTGCCGCGCCTGCGGCAGCGCCGCCTGGACCTGGCGGTGACCTACGCCTACCCGCTGCTCGGGGCCCCGCCGGCCGCCGGGACCACCGCGGTGCCGCTCTTCGACGACCCGCTGTGCCTGGCCCTGCCGCAGGCCCTGGTCCCCGCCTACGAGCGGGCCGGACTCGCCGCGCTGCGGGAGGACGCCTGGGTCTCGGCCCCGGCCCCGAGCAGCTGCCGCGAGATGCTGCTGCACGCCTGCCGGAACGCCGGATTCACCCCGCGCGTCGCGCACGAGTGCGCGGACCTGCGGTCCGGGCTGTGGCTCGTCGCCACCGGGCAGGCGGTGTCGATCCTGCCGAAGCTGCTGTGCGACGCCCCGCCGCCCGGCGTCGCCGTGCGGGAGCTTCCGGGCCCGGGGCGGACGCTGGACGTCCTGGTCCGGGCGGGCACGGAGACCCAGCCGGCCGTGGCGGCCACCCTGGCCGCACTGACGTCGCTCACGTAGTTCGCATCGCTCGCTTCGCTCACCGCACGGTGAAGCGGACCGCACTCTCCATGAAGGGGATCACGAGCCACGGCTTGGGCGCCGCCATCACCAGCGCGAGCAGCGTGATCGCCACGCCCAGCAGCCCGTACGTGATCATGTCCGTGAAGCGGGAGCGCACCGCGAGCATCCCGACCGAGGGCAGCACACGCCGCATCACCGCGGCCGCGATCAGCGCGACGCCGATGGCCAGGCAGCCGACCCGCGGGTACCCGAAGGCCGTGGCCAGCAGCCCGACCGCGGTCGCGGCGAGCACGCTGAGCATCGGCCACTGACGGGCCGGCGTGGACACGGCCCCGGGGACGGCGCGGCCGCTGCCCTCGGGCCGGGCGGTGTCCCGGGTGATGGAGGGGAAGCGGCGGGACCGGGCCGCCGCCTCGGCCCCAGCCGTGCCGGAAGGGGCCTGCGCGCCGGGCACGCCGGGCGTCGCGGGCGCGACCGGGGCGACGGGGGTGCCGTTCGCCCTGGCCGGGCCACCTCCCGCCGCGTTCTCCGCGTCCGGTTCAGCCTGCACTGGTGGTCCGTTCCGCCGCCTCGACGACGTTGACGAGGAGCTGGGCCCGGGTCATCGGGCCGACCCCGCCCGGGTTCGGCGAGATCCACGCGGCCACCTCGGCCACACCGGGGTGCACGTCGCCGACGATCTTCCCTTCGCCGTCGCGGCTGACGCCGACGTCGAGCACGGCCGCGCCCGGCTTCACGTCCTCCGGCTTGACCAGGTGCGGGACGCCGGCCGCCGCGACGATGATGTCCGCCTGGCGCAGCTGCGCGGACAGGTCGCGCGTACCGGTGTGGCAGAGCGTCACGGTGGCGTTCTCGGACTTGCGGGTCAGCAGCAGGCCGATGGAGCGCCCGACGGTGATCCCGCGGCCGAGGACCACGACGTGCGCGCCGTTGATGGCGACGTCGTGGTGGCGCAGCAGTTCGACGATCCCGTACGGGGTGCAGGGCAGCGGCCCCGGCTCGTTCAGCACCAGCCGGCCCAGCGACATGGGGTGCAGGCCGTCGGCGTCCTTCAGCGGATCCATCAGCTCCAGGACCCGGTTGGTGTCGATGCCCTTGGGGAGCGGGAGTTGGACGATGTAGCCGGTGCACTCCGGGTTGTCGTTGAGCTCCCGGACGACCGCCTCGATGTCCTCCTGGGAGGCGGTCCCGGGCAGTTCGCGCTGGATGGAGGCGATGCCGACCTCGGCGCAGTCCTTGTGCTTGCCGTTCACGTACCAGCGGCTGCCCGGATCGTCACCGACGAGGAGGGTGCCGAGGCCGGGGGTGATGCCCCGGGCCTTCAGGGCCGCCACACGGGCGGTCAGTTCGGACTTGATCGCTGCGGCGGTGGCCTTGCCATCGAGAATCTGGGCGGTCATGACCCCATCCTCCCGGATGAGGTGGCCCCGGTTCCAGTCAAGGCGCTCACAGGGGTTCAGCGTTCATTGCACTTGCACAACAAGTCACTGTCCGTACCCCAACCAACTGGACAAGCCCAGGCCCGTCGGACCACGATGAAACGACTGATGTGCCGCGGGCAGTGCCGGGGGGCGGGACCGCACCGTGCAGGATTCCTCCGCGCTCATGCCGTGCGTCCCCGCACTTCCACGGAGGAACACCCCAACATGAGCTTCGGCGAACCGCAGAACCCGTACGGTCAGCAGCCGCCGCAGGGCCAGCCCGGCTACGGCTACCCCCAGCAGGCACCCCAGGGCGTCCCGCCGCAGGGCGGCTACGGCTACCCGCAGCAGGCCCCGCAGAGCTACCCGGGCGCTCCCGCCGGATACCCGGGCGGATACCCCGGCGGCCCGGGCGGATACCCCGGGGCCCACATGGAGATGCCGGGCGGGGCGAAGGCGGCCCGCGTCATCCTCTTCATCGTGGGTGGCCTGCAGGTGCTGGGCGGCCTGTTCGTGATCATCGGCGGCGCCGTGTTCGCCGCGGTGCTCTCGGACTCCTCCAGCTCCAGCTCCTCCCAGGACGCCGGCGCCGCCGCCGGCACCGCGGGCGTCATCGTGGGCCTCGTCTTCATCGGGTTCGCCCTGTGGCCCATCCTGACCGCGGCCAAGATGGGCAAGGGCCGTGGCGGAGTGCGCGTCTCCGGCATCATCTACGGCTCGCTCCAGGTCCTCTTCGCCGTTTTCGGCATCGTGGTGAACCTGATCGCGTTCGGCGCGGCCGACAACACCACGGGCGGCGGCCTCACCGTCGTCTCCGTGCTGCCGTCGCTGGTCTCCCTCGCCCTCGGCCTCACGATCGTCATCGGTCTCGCCAAGGCCGGGGACTACTTCCGGCGTCCCCAGTACTGAGCCGTCCTGTACGCACACGGCGAAGGCCGCGACCCGCAGTGCGGGTCGCGGCCTTCGCCGTGTGCCGGGTGTGCCGGACTCAGTGGAAGAAGTGCCGGGTCCCGGTGAAGTACATGGTCACACCGGCCTTCTTCGCGGCCTCGACGACCAGCTCGTCACGGACCGAACCGCCCGGCTGGACCACGGCCTTGATACCCGCGGCCGTGAGGATCTCCAGCCCGTCCGGGAACGGGAAGAAGGCGTCGGACGCGGCGTACGAGCCCTGCGCGCGTTCGGCGCCCGCCCGCTCGACCGCGAGCTTCGCCGAGTCGACACGGTTGACCTGGCCCATGCCGACGCCGACCGAGGCACCGTCCTTGGCGAGCAGGATCGCGTTGGACTTGACGGCCCGGCAGGCCTTCCAGGCGAAGGCCAGCTCGGCGAGCTCCGCCGGGGACAGGGCGTCGCCGGTGGCCAGGGTCCAGTTGGCCGGGTCGTCGCCCTCGGCCTGGAAGACGTCCGACTGCTGGAGCAGCACGCCGCCGGAGACGGGCTTGAGGTCGCCCGGCTGGTGCGGGGTGCCGTCCACCTTCAGCACGCGGATGTTCTTCTTCTTGGCCAGGATCTCGACCGCGCCGTCCTCGTAGCCGGGGGCGGCGATGACCTCGGTGAAGATCTCCGCGACCTGCTCGGCGAGCTCGACGGTCACCGGGCGGTTGACGGCGATGACGCCGCCGAAGGCCGACAGCGGGTCGCAGGCGTGCGCCTTGCGGTGGGCCGCTGCGACGTCCGCGTCGACCGCGATGCCGCACGGGTTGGCGTGCTTGATGATCGCGACGCAGGGCTCTGCGTGGTCGTAGGCGGCGCGGCGCGCGGCCTCGGTGTCCACGTAGTTGTTGAAGGACATCTCCTTGCCGTGCAGCTGCTCGGCGTTGGCGAGTCCGCCCGGCTGACCGTCCGTGTAGAGGGCGGCGGCCTGGTGCGGGTTCTCGCCGTAGCGCAGGGTCGACTTGCGCTCCCAGGCGCCGGCCAGGAACTCGGGCAGCGCGCCGTCCTCGGACTCCGGGGCGTACGCGTTCGTGAACCACGAGGCGACGGCCACGTCGTACGCGGCGGTGTGCTGGAAGGCCTCCGCCGCGAGCCGCTTGCGGGCGGTGAGGTCGAAGCCGCCGCCCTGGGCCGCCGCGATGACGTCGGCGTAGCGGGCCGGGCTGGTAACGACCGCGACCGAGGGGTGGTTCTTGGCGGCGGCGCGGACCATCGACGGGCCGCCGATGTCGATCTGCTCCACGCACTCGTCGGGGGTGGCACCCGACTGGACGGTCGCGAGGAAGGGGTACAGGTTGACGACCACCAGGTCGAAGGGCTCGACGCCCAGCTCGGCGAGCTGGTTGCGGTGGTCCTCCAGACGCAGGTCGGCGAGGATGCCGGCGTGCACGCGCGGGTGCAGGGTCTTGACCCGGCCGTCGAGGCACTCGGGGAAGCCGGTCAGCTCCTCCACCTTGGTGACGGGCACCCCGGTGGCGGCGATCTTCGAGGCGGTGGACCCGGTGGAGACGAGCGCGACGCCCGCCTCGTGCAGCCCGCGGGCCAGCTCTTCCAGTCCCGTCTTGTCGTAGACGCTGATGAGCGCACGTCGGATCGGCCGCTGGTTCGTGGTCGGGTCGTTGCTCGCTGCGTTGTCTGCGGCGGTCACTGGATTGTTACCTTTCGTCCCTCAATGCGGTAGCCGTGCCGGGCCAGACGCCCCACGACATCGACGAGCAGCTGGCGCTCGACTTCCTTGATGCGCTCGTGGAGAGCGGCTTCGTCGTCCTCGTCCCGGACCTCGACCACACCCTGGGCGATGATCGGACCGGTGTCCACGCCGCCGTCCACGAAGTGGACCGTGCAGCCGGTGACCTTCGCGCCGTAGGCGAGGGTGTCCCGTACGCCGTGCGCGCCGGGGAAGGCGGGGAGGAGGGCGGGGTGGGTGTTGATGAACCGGCCGCCGAAGCGGTCGATGAACGCCTTGCCCACGATCTTCATGAATCCTGCGGACACCACGAGGTCCGGCGCGTGGGCGTCGGTCGCCTCGGTGAGGGCGACATCCCACTCCTCGCGGCTGCCGTAGCCCTTGACCGGGCAGACGAAGGTGGGGATCCCGGCCTTCTCCGCCCGCTCCAGGCCGGCGATGTTCTCGCGGTCGGCCCCCACGGCGACGACTTCGGCGCCGAAGCCCTCGGATCCGCCGGGGTGGGCGTCGATGGCATCGAGCAGGGCCTGGAGGTTGGTGCCGGAACCGGAGACCAGCACGACCAGGCGGGAGGTGGCCATGGGAGGCCCTTTCTCGCGGGGTTGCGGTGTTCGTCTTGTGTGGTCATACGAAACTTCGGGGTACCGATATATGGGGAACCATACGAAGCCACCGACCGCCTGCAACGATACCGGTACACCGGACAGCCCCCGAGGGACGGGGGGACGGCCGGGCGGTAGCGTCTGGCCTACGAGCCGCAAACTGGCCTCACCTCGCCACGACGTCCCCGCGACGTCCCTGACACAGGGGAAGAAACACACCCGATGCCGGACCGCCGTCAGCCCGACTCCCCGACCGACGACAACCCCTTCGCGGCCCCGCCGGAAGGCCGGCCCGACCAGCCGTGGCAGCCGCGCGGCGGCGGTGGCGGGAACGGCGACGGCCCGAAGGACTCGGACGGCCAGCGGGGTCCGGCACGCTGGGACCCGACGGACCCGATCCAGCGGCGCGCCCGCTACGCGCTGCTGGCCGGCATGTGGGGCTTCTTCTTCGCGATCTTCCAGATCCCGTCGGTCGGGCTGCTGCTCGGGGCCCTCGCCATCTACTGGGGCATCAGCGCGCTGCGCGGCAAGCCCGCCCCGGCGACCGCCGAGGGCGCCCCGGCGGCGCCGGCGGCCCCGTCCGGCCTGGACGCCCTGGGCCCGGCGGCCCGCCCCCAGCGCACGGCGGCGGTGAGCGGCCTGGTCACGGCGTCGCTGGCGATCCTGCTGGCGTTCGGCTCGTACGCCCTGCAGCTGTCCTACAAGGACTTCTACGTCTGCCGCGACGACGCCCTCACCAAGTCGGCGGAACTCCAGTGCAACACCCTCCTCCCGGACAACCTGGTGGGCGACGTCCTGAAGGTCCGCCAGTAACCCCCCACCCACCCCCACTTGCCCCCGCAGCCCCGCCGACCCTGAAGGCACGGGGCCCGGGCCGGCCCCCCAGCGGCCTGAGCCGCGCCCTCTCCAGCCCCACCGACGCTTGAGGCGCGGGGCCCGAGGCGGAGCCCCAGCGGCCCTGAGCCCCGGCAGCCCTGCGCCGCCCCCTCCAGCCCCGCCGGCGTTTGAGGCGCGGGGCCCGAGGCGGAGCCCCAGCGACCCTGAGCCCCGGCAGCCCTGCGCCGCCCCCTCCAGCCCCGCCGGCGTTTGAGGCGCGGGGTCTGGGGCGGAGCCCCAGCAACCCTGAGCCCCGGCAGCCCTGCGCCGCCCCCTCCAGCCCCGCCGGCGTTTGAGGCGCGGGGTCTGGGGCGGAGCCCCAGCAACCCTGAGCCCCGGCAGCCCTGCGCCGCCCCCTCCAGCCCCGCCGGCGTTTGAGGCGCGGGGTCTGGGGCGGAGCCCCAGCGGCGGTGCCGCACCCGCGCCACCCGAACGGCCTACTCCGGCGGCGGCTTCCGCCGGGCCAGCACCCGTGCCCCGACCACCGGCGGAGCCAGCGGCACCGACACCGGCCCCGGCCCCGCCGCCCCGGCCGCCAGCAGGCCGGGATCCAGGTCCAGATCCAGCGCGGACACCACGGTCACGGCCCGCCGCCCCCGCACCACAGCCCCGGCCCCGGCCCCGGCCCCGGCCTCAGGCCCAACAGGCCCGACGGGCCCGACCGCCACCACCGGAACCGCCGGAGGCTCCGGCGGCGACCCCGCCATGTCCGGGACCAGCGCCCCCGCGGCCTTCCGCAGTGCCGCCCACCGAATCTCCCGCACCCCGCTGTCGTGCCACCTGTCGTCCACGCCCACCACCCCGTCGCCGTCGGCCTCGGCATCGCCATCGGCGCCCCCCACCGCCGGCCCGATCGCCGGCCGGGTCCGCCACGCGTGCACCGCCACCGCCACCGGCACGGCCAGCACCGCCGTCCAGGCGAAGGCCGCCACCCCGGTGGTCCACCACACCGGCCCGAATTCCGACAGCCGCCGCGACCCCAGCGGCCCCGCCGAGGCCGCCGAGAGCCCGGCCATCGCCAGCCCGCACACCACCGCGCCGAGGGCGGCGGTGAGCGCGGTCTCCCCGTACGAGACCTCGCGCGCCCGGCGGACCGCGAACCAGCCCACCGCGAGCCCGGCGACCACCGGCACTCCGGCGGCCGCCCAGGTCAGCGGGGTTCCGGGCCCCTCGGCCGGGAGCGCGGCCAGCAGCGGGAAGCGGGGCAGTGCGGGCGCGCCCGGGAAGCCGAGCGGGGTGGCCGTCACGCCGGCGCCCAGGGCGAAGCCGGGCCCGAGCGCGTAGGCCGCGCCCCAGACCATCGCGTTGGGGATCAAGGCGAGCGCGAGCAGCAGGACGGCGAAGCGGCCCGACCACACCCCGGTCAGCGACAGGAACGAGGCCTGGACCTCGGCGCCGTGCCACGCGAGCGAGGCGCCGACCACGAGCGCGCCACCGCCCAGGAGTACCAGGGCACCGCCCGCACCCGCCCGGAGCGCGAGCGCGTACCGGGGGCGCGCGGCCGCCTTCCGTACGCCCCCCGGCAGCCAGGACGGCAACGGCCCGAGCGGGCGTCCCCGGGCTCCCCACACCCCGCCGGCGGCGGCGAGTACGGCCACCAGCGGGATGTGCCAGGCCGCGCTGATGGGGTCGGCCGACATGGGGCCGCCGGCGGCGTACACCGTGACGAGGGCCCCGACGGCGAGATAGCCGCAGAGCACGGCCGAGAGCACGGCTCCGGCGGGCAGCACCTCCTCGTCGTCCTCCTCGGCGGCGCTCCCCAGCCGGGCGGCCCGCCGCATGAGCAGCACGGGCAGTGCGACGAGGAGCAGGGGAGTCATCCCGACGGGTGCGGGGAGGCCGGACAGGGTGTCGTAGCGCACCAGCTCCGTCCCGTGGGCGAGCAGCCACAGTCCGGCGGCGAGGTGCAGGGCCCCGCCGGGGCCGCTGTCGGGGTAGGGGGAGCTGATCCACAGCACGATGACGAGCACGGCGAGGAAGCCGAGCCCGAGTCCGGCCGCCACGGCGCCGCCCACGACGCATGCGGCGGCGGCCGGTGAACGGCGCCGCACTCCGGCTCGCGGGGCCGCTGACAACGGGGTCCCGCGTTCGGTCACTTGGGTCACCCCGCCATGGTGCCAACGACACGCGCTATGAACGGGTAACAGGCGAATGCCCGTGGTGTCGCTCAATATACGTTTATGTACTTTTTCGCCCAGAGCTGCCGGTTTGCGGGGAGTGTGGCATGACACGAAGCGTCGAGACGACCTCCCCAGAGGACTCGGAGCTGAGCCTGCCCACCCCCAAGGAGCGCCGCAGGCTGCGCGAGGCGGCGGAACTGACACACGATGAGGTCGCGGCGGCGGTAGGAGTCACCGTGTCGACCGTCCGCTCCTGGGAATCGGGCCGCACGGCTCCCCGTGGGCGCAAGCGCGAGGTGTACTCGCAATTCCTGGCGCGTCTGGCGGCCCCGCCGCCGCACGCCGGTCCCGCCGGGGCGCCCGGGGAGGCGAAGACGGCGAAGGCTGCGGCGGAACCCGCCGCGGACCCACCCGCCGCCGACACGCCGACCCCGGCCGGCCCGACCACGGCCGGCCTCACCACGGCGGGCCTGACCACGGCCGGCCCAACCGCGGTCGGCCCAACCGCGATCGAACCACTCACGAACGGCCCCGTCACGGGCGGACCGGCGCCGAACGGACCGGACACGGACCGACCGGCCCCGGACGCGCCGGCCGACCCCGACGAGCCCGCGGCGGAGCACCCCGCGAGGGTCCCGGCACCGGGCCCCGCCGAAGCCTTCGACGCCCTCTACGCCCACGCCGCCCGCGACCTCGCCCGGCAGGCCTACCTGCTGACCGGCCGTCGGGCACTCGCCCTGGAGGCCGTCGAGAAGGCCTTCGTCCAAGCCTGGGACCGGTGGCCCGAGGTGGCCGCCGACCCGGATCCGGTGGGCTGGGTGCGCGCGATCACGTACGAGTACGCGCTCTCCCCCTGGCACCGCTTCCGGCGCGCCCACCTCCATCCCGACAAGCCGCCCGCCGAGCCCGCCGACCGGATCCTGCTCGACGCCCTGCTCTCGCTGTCCCCCGCGAACCGCCGTACCGTCCTGCTCTACGACGCCGTCGGGCTCGACCTCCCCGACACCGCCGCCGAGACCGAGGCCACCACACCCACCGCCGGCAACCGGCTCGTGCACGCGCACGCCGACCTCGCCGACCGGATCCCCGAACTGGCCGACGTACCGCTGGAGAAGCAGTCCGCGCTGCTGCGCGACCTGTTCACCGCGCTGCGACCGGCCGTCGACCTCGACCCGCGCGCGGCGGCCGCCGTGCGCGGCGGCGGCGAACGCCGCACCCGGCTGTGGACCCGCGCGACCCTCAGCCTGACGGCGATGATCGCCGTCTCGACGGCCTACACCCTCATGACCGCGCCCACCCACTACGAGCCCCCGCTGGCACCCGGCGAGAGCGTCTCCGGGGTGCCCCCGCTCGCCGGCCCCCCGCAGGTCACCGAACGGAGCAGGCAGCTCCACGACAAGCTCCGCGCCGACCCGGAGGCCGGACCGGCGCGGCTCGCCCCGAAGGCCGAATGAGAACGGGCGTGGCCCGCACCCCCCGAGGGGTGCGGGCCACGCCCGTGCGTTCGCGCGTCCGTACGTGGATCCGTGGATCCGTACGGCGACCGTCTACTTGGCGGCGAGGATCTCGCGCGCCAGCTTCGCGGTCTCGGTCGGCGTCTTGCCGACCTTCACGCCGGCGGCCTCAAGGGCCTCCTTCTTGGCCTGCGCGGTGCCGGAGGAGCCGGAGACGATGGCGCCCGCGTGGCCCATGGTCTTGCCCTCGGGGGCGGTGAAGCCCGCGACGTAGCCGACGACCGGCTTGGTGACGTTCTTCGCGATGAAGTCCGCCGCACGCTCCTCGGCGTCGCCGCCGATCTCGCCGATCATGACGATCAGCTCGGTGTCCGGGTCGGCCTCGAAGGCCTCCAGGGCGTCGATGTGCGTGGTGCCGATGACCGGGTCGCCACCGATGCCGACGGCGGAGGTGAAGCCGATGTCACGGAGCTCGTACATCATCTGGTAGGTCAGCGTGCCCGACTTGGACACGAGACCGATCTTGCCGGGCTTGGTGATGTCGCCCGGGATGATGCCGGCGTTGGACTGGCCGGGGGTGATCAGACCCGGGCAGTTCGGGCCGATGATCCGGGTCTTGTTGCCCTTGGCGGTCGCGTACGCCCAGAAGGCGGCGGAGTCGTGCACCGCGATGCCCTCGGTGATGACGACGGCCAGCGGGATCTCGGCGTCGATCGCCTCGACCACAGCGGCCTTGGCGAAGGCCGGCGGGACGAAGAGGACGGAGACGTTGGCGCCCGTCTTCTCCATCGCCTCGGCGACGGAGCCGAAGACCGGGACCTCGGTGCCGTCGAAGTCGACGGTGGTGCCGGCCTTGCGCGGGTTCACGCCGCCGACGATGTTGGTGCCGTCAGCCAGCATCAGCTTGGTGTGCTTCATGCCCGTGGCACCGGTCATGCCCTGGACGATGACCTTGCTGTCCTTGTTGAGGAAGATAGCCATGTGAGTCTGTGACCTCTGCCCTTACTTCGCAGCCGCGAGCTCGGCGGCCTTGTCGGCCGCACCGTCCATGGTGTCCACGCGCTGGACCAGCGGGTGGTTGGCGTCCGAGAGGATCTTGCGACCCAGCTCGGCGTTGTTGCCGTCGAGACGGACGACCAGCGGCTTGGTGACCGCCTCGCCCTTGTCCGCGAGCAGCTGCAGCGCCTGGACGATGCCGTTGGCGACCTCGTCACACGCGGTGATGCCACCGAAGACGTTGACGAAGACGGACTTGACGTCCGGGTCGCCGAGGATGATCTCAAGGCCGTTGGCCATGACGGCGGCGGAGGCGCCACCGCCGATGTCCAGGAAGTTGGCGGGCTTGACGCCACCGTGGTTCTCGCCGGCGTAGGCGACGACGTCGAGGGTGCTCATGACGAGACCCGCGCCGTTGCCGATGATGCCGACCTCACCGTCGAGCTTGACGTAGTTGAGGTTCTTCGCCTTGGCAGCGGCCTCGAGCGGGTTCGCGGCGGCGTGGTCCACGAACTCCTCGTGACCCGGCTGACGGAACTCGGCGTTCTCGTCGAGCGAGACCTTGCCGTCGAGCGCGATGACGTCGCCGCTCGCGACCTTGGCGAGCG
Organism: Streptomyces spororaveus; assembly: GCF_016755875.1. NCBI lineage: Bacteria > Bacillati > Actinomycetota > Actinomycetes > Kitasatosporales > Streptomycetaceae > Streptomyces > Streptomyces spororaveus. The sequence goes on from NZ_BNED01000005.1 coordinate 3,557,734, forward strand.
GGTTGACCTCGACGAGGAGCGCGTCCTCGGCGATGAAGGTCGCCCAGAGGGTCACGAGGACCTCGGCGACCTTCTCGGCGACCTCGGCCGGGAACTGCGCCAGCGCGACGATCTCGCGGGCCTTCTCGATGGTCACGCCCTCGTTGGCGTTCACCGGGACCTTGGCGAGCTTCTCCGGGGTCTCCTCGGCGACCTGCTCGATGTCCATGCCGCCCGCGACGGACGCCATGGCGAGGAAGGTGCGGTTGGTCCGGTCGAGGAGGTACGAGACGTAGTACTCCTCCAGGATCTCCGGAGCCGTCTCGGCGATCATCACCTTGTGGACCGTGTGGCCCTTGATGTCCATGCCGAGGATGTCCGTCGCCCGGGCGACGGCCTCGTCCGGGGTGGCGGCCAGCTTCACGCCACCGGCCTTGCCGCGGCCGCCGACCTTCACCTGCGCCTTGACGACCGACTTGCCGCCCAGCCGCTCGGTGGCCTCGCGAGCCGCCTCAGGCGTGTCGATGACTTCACCGGCCAGCACCGGTACACCGTGCTTGGCGAAGAGGTCCCTCGCCTGGTACTCGAACAGGTCCACGCGCGTCCGTCCCTTGTCTTCAAAGATTCGCAGTGATTCGCGGTTGTCTGCTATCTGCGTGGGCGTGCCGCGGAGGGCAACGTGACGGCGCTGTCACAAGGAAGGCGCACACGGTGACCGTGGACGCGGCATGTCCGTCCCGCAGGTTATCCCCGAGGGACGTGGGTCCCTAAATCGCAGATCACACCTGAGCGGTGATACCTGTCACAGATCGCCTCACGGTTGAACTGGAAGTTCGTGTGATTCACCGATTCACACGACGGGCGTGGACGGCGCCGCGCCGGGGCCCGGACGGAGCCGTCAGGGGACCGGCAGGGGGCGCTTCTCCAGCGCCGCGGCCATCACCTCCGGAAACAGGTCGGGAGTGCAGGCGAAGGCCGGCGCCCCAAGTGCCGCAAGGGCTGTGGCGTGCTCGCGGTCGTAGGCCGGGGCGCCCTCGTCGGACAGTGCCAGCAGGGTCACGAACTCGACCCCCGCCGCCTTCATCGCGGCGACCCGCTTCAGCATCTCGTTGCGGATTCCGCCTTCGTAGAGATCACTGATCAGGACGACGACGGTATCGGCGGGGCGGGTGATCTTCGATTGGCAGTAGGCGAGGGCGCGGTTGATGTCGGTGCCACCGCCCAATTGGGTGCCGAAGAGGACGTCGACCGGGTCGTCCAGCTGGTCGGTGAGGTCGACGATCGCGGTGTCGAAGACGACCAGACGGGTGGCGATCGAGTGCATGGAGGCGAGGACCGCCCCGAAGACGGATGCGTAGACGACGGAGGCCGCCATCGAACCCGACTGGTCGATGCAGAGGATCACCTCCTTCTTCACCGACCGGGCCGCCCGGCCGTAGCCGATCAGCCGCTCGGGGACGACGGTGCGGTATTCGGGCAGGTAGTTCTTGAGGTTGGCCCGGATCGTGCGGTCCCAGTCGATGTCGTGGTGGCGGGGGCGGCTGATCCGCGCCGACCGGTCCAGGGCGCCGGTCAAGGTCGCCCGGGTCCGTGCCGCGAGCTTCTTCTCCAGCTGCTCGACCACCTTGCGGACCACGGCCCGTGCCGTCTCCTTCGTCGTCTCGGGCATCGCCTTGTTCAGGGAGAGCAGGGTGCCGACCAGGTGCACGTCCGGTTCGACGGCCTCCAGCATCTCCGGTTCCAGCAGCAGGGCGGCCAGACCCAGCCGCTCGATGGCGTCGCGCTGCATGACCTGGACCACGGAGCTCGGGAAGTACGTACGGATGTCCCCGAGCCAGCGGGCCACGTTCGGCGCGGACCCGCCGAGCCCGGCCGACCGCGCCCCCGGCGTCCTGCGGGACCCGGTTTCGCCGCCCCCGCCGTACAGCGCGCCGAGCGCGGCGTCCATCGCCGCGTCCCGCCCGGTCAGCGCACACCCGGTGCCGTCGGCCTCACCTCCGCCGAGCACCATCCGCCACCGCCGCAGCCGCTCGTCTCCGGCCGTGCCCATGTCCGTACCGCTCATCCGTCCGTCCCCCTCCACTCGTCGTGTCCACCTGTTCCAGCCCCTCGTTCAGCACCGCCGGCGTTCGAGGCGCGGGGGTCCCGGGGCGGCGCCCCGGAGACGGCGCCGCACCTCACCCGGCGAGCAGCATCCGCACCAGCCCGGTCACCGCGTCCGCCCGCCCGGGATCCAGCTCCGGGGCGAAACCCGCGGGAGCCGAACCACCGGGCACCGCGGCGGCGGAACCGCCCGGCCCCCTCCGCACCAGCTCGCCCAGGCTCCGCTTCACGCCCGGCTCGTACGCCCCGAACGTCCGCCGCAGCAGGGGGAGCACGTCGGTGAACGCGCGCTCCGGCACCTCCACCAGCCAGGTGTCGATCAGGCCCAGCAGCCGGTCGTCGTGGACCAGCAGCGTGCCCCCGCCCGAACTCCCGCCCGCGAAGCCCTCGATCCAGCCCGCCGCGTCGGCCGGGGCGGACGCCGGGGACAGGGCGAGCCCCATCAGCCGGGCCGTTTCCCCGGCCGGCAGCCTCCCGTCGTCCAGGAGCAGCCGGGCCGCCCGGCCGCGGATCAGCCCGGGCACGGTGTCCCGGCCGGCCAGTGTGGCGAGCACCGCGAACCAGCGTTCCCGCAGCCCTGCGTCGGCGTCCGCCAGCAGGCCGATCGCGCCGTGCACCCCGTCCACGTGGCCGCGCATCTCCGCCGCCGCGTCGGCGTCGAGTCCGGCCGTGCAGGCCGACGGCAGCGCCACGCATATCCGCTCGGCGAGCCCGGCCGCCACGGAGCCGAGCGCCGTCGCGTCGGTGCCGCGGACGTCCCCGTACCGCAGCGAACGGGCCAGGGCCGGCAGGGCCTTGGCGAGCCGCGCCACATCGGTGTCCAGCGCGGCCCGGTCCGCCAGGGCCCGCAGTACGGCGGGCAGCGCCTGCGCGAGCCCGGCCAGCAGGCACTGCTCGGCCAGGGCCGTCACCTCGCCCAGCTCCTCGGCACCGGCGGCGTCCGCCTCGGCCTTGGCGGTGGCGGCGCCGAGGACGGTGGTCCCCCAGATCCCGGCCTCGGCGATCCGTACCGACAGCTCCGGCTCCCAGCGCAGCCGCCAGGTCTCCCGGAAGGTTCCGGTGCCGGACCGGGAGGCGGCAGGTGTGCCCCAGCCGATCCCGAGCAGCCGCAGCCGGTGCAGCAGCAGGGACTTCGCCGTGTCGGTGTCCTTGCGCAGGTCCAGTTCCAGCTCGCGGTCCTGTGCCTCGGCCTTGAGCCGCAGCGTGCGCTGCTGCCGGGTCAGGTCCCGCTGGAGGGGTACGACGGGGGCTTCGTCCGGGACCTCTCCGAGTACGTCGCCGACGACGAGCCGGTCCTCGATGAGCGCGAGCGGTATGTCGGAGCCGTCGCACATCACCGCCCGGACCGCTTCGAGGGTCTCCGTCAGGCCGGGCAGCGGCCGGCCGCGCATCGCGGCCAGGGTCTCGGCCAGCCGGACCGCCTCGATGACGTGCGCCGAGGAGACCTGCCGGTCCTCCTCGCGCAGCAGGCCGGCGACCTTGGTCAGCCACCGCTCGACGGGCCGGTCCCGGGCGGTGAAGAGGTGGGCGTACCAGCCGGGCGAGGTGATCCCCGCGCCGTACCCGCCGGCGCGGGCGAGCCTGCGGTGGGTCCAGGGCACCCAGGTGGTCTCCACCTTGACCTTGGGCAGGCCGCTCAGCAGGGCCTTGTCGGCGGCCACGGTGGTTCTGGACCGCAGTGCGGGGACGTGCCAGGCCCCGCACACCACGGCGTAGGCGTCGCCGAACTCCCTGCGGGCGGCCCGCATCCGCTGCCGCATGTACGCCTCGCGCACGAGGTCGCGCCGGTGGCCTCCGTCGCCGTACGCCTCGCGCAAGGCTCCCATGGCCTCCCCGAGCGCCTCGAACGCGCCGAGCACGTCCTCCCCTCCTCCCCCGGCGCCGCGGTGCTCGACCACGTCCTCCCACCAGCGCTCGGGGTCGTCGTATCCGGCGGTCTCGGCGAGTACGGCGAGAGGGTCCAGCCGGACGGCGTCGGGCTCGCTCCCTTCCGGCCCGTCCGCTCCGGCGGCGAGCGAGTGCGCGGCCGGGAGGTCGATGAACCGGACCGGGACGTCGTGCTCCTGGGCCCAGCGGATGGCCACCCATTCGGGCGAGAACCCGGCCAGCGGCCAGAACGCGGCCCGGCCCGGGTCGTCCGCCGCGTGCGCGAGGAGCGCGACGGGCGGCCGCATGCCCTCGTCGGCGGCGAGCGGCAGCAGCGCGTCCCCCTCGGGCGGGCCCTCGATCAGCACCGCCCGGGGCCGGGCCGCCTCCAGGGCCGCCCGGACGGCACGGGCCGAGCCGGGCCCGTGGTGCCGTACGCCCAGCAGCAGCGGGCCCCGCGTCGGGCTCGGGCTCATACGGTCACCTCCCGGCAGGCCCGGTAGAAGTCCTTCCAGCCGTCGCGCTCGCGGACCACGGTCTCCAGGTACTCCTGCCAGACCACCTTGTCGGCCGCCGGGTCGCGGACGACGGCGCCGAGGATTCCGGCGGCCACGTCGGAGGGGCGCAGCACGCCGTCGCCGAAGTGGGCGGCCAGGGCCAGGCCGCCGGTGACGACGGAGATGGCCTCGGCGGTGGACAGTGTGCCGCTGGGCGACTTCACCTTCGTGCGGCCGTCGCCGGTGACCCCGTCGCGCAGCTCGCGGAAGACGGTGACGACGCGGCGGATCTCCTCCAGGCCCTCGGGCGCGGCCGGCAGGTCGAGGGCGCGGCCCATCTGGTCGACGCGGCGGGCGACGATGTCGACCTCGGCGTCGGCGGTGGCCGGCAGGGGCAGCACCACGGTGTTGAAGCGGCGGCGCAGTGCGCTGGAGAGCTCGTTGACCCCGCGGTCGCGGTCGTTGGCGGTGGCGATGAGGTTGAAGCCGCGCACGGCCTGCACCTCTTCGCCGAGTTCCGGTATCGGGAGGGTCTTCTCGGACAGGACGGTGATGAGGGTGTCCTGGACGTCGGCGGGGATGCGGGTGAGCTCCTCGACGCGGGCGGTCATGCCGTCGGCCATGGCCCGCATGACGGGGCTGGGGACGAGCGCCTCGCGGCTGGGGCCGTGGGCGAGCAGCCGGGCGTAGTTCCAGCCGTAGCGGATGGCTTCCTCCGGGGTGCCGGCGGTGCCCTGGACGAGGAGGGTGGAGTCTCCGCTGACGGCGGCGGCGAGATGCTCGGAGACCCAGGTCTTGGCGGTGCCCGGGACGCCCAGCAGGAGCAGGGCGCGGTCGGTGGCCAGGGTGGTGACGGCGACTTCGACGATGCGGCGCGGCCCCACGTACTTGGGTGTGATCACGGTGCCGTCGTCGAGCGTGCCGCCGAGCAGGTAGGTGGCGACGGCCCACGGGGAGAGCTTCCAGCGGGTCGGGCGGGGCCGGTCGTCGGCGGCCGCCAGGGCTTTCAGTTCGTGCGCGAAGGCGTCCTCGGCGTGCGGTCGAAGAGCCTCTGCTCGCTGCTCGTTCTCGGGCGTGGTCATGGTCCCCCTCCAATGCTCGGCAGCCGCTTCCGACTGCTGACCCCACGGTGCACCACGCCACTGACAACGGACCCTGCCGATCGCGTTGTTGCTGGTCAGAGCGATTGTCAGTGGGGGTCTCTACGGTGGTTCACATGACTGATCAGGGGGACCGCTGGACAGCGGAACAGGTACTGGATCTGGCTCCTGACGATGCCTCACGCAAGGCGGGGGGCAGACTCGGCGGGGCGGGGCCGTGGTTGCAGACTGGAGGTTCCGCTTCCGGTTCTGTATGGGGGTTGTGCAAGGGCAGCGGCAGCAAGCCGTACCGCACCGTCGTGGACCTGACGGGCCCCGCGTACAAGTGCTCCTGTCCGAGCCGGAAGTTCCCCTGCAAGCACGCGCTGGGGCTGTTGCTGCTCTGGTCGGCGGAGGGGGTCGGCGAGCCGGACGAGGCACCGGAGTGGGCCTCTCAGTGGCTGGCGGACCGGGCGGCCAAGGCGGCCCGGCCGCCCGGCGGGAGGGCCGCGCCGGTCGACGAGGAGGGGGCCCGGAAGCGGGCCGAGCGGCGGGCGGCGCGCATCGGCGCGGGCGTCACCGAGCTGGAGCAGCGGCTGGCCGATCTGCTGCGCGGCGGCCTCGCGGGCCAGGAGCAGGCGGGATACGCGGGGTGGGAGGAGACGGCGGCGCGCATGGTCGACGCTCAGGCGCCCGGACTGGCCGGTCGGGTAAGGGAGTTGGGGACGATACCCAGTTGCGGCCCCGGCTGGCCCGCCCGGATGCTGGAGGAGGCGGCGCTCCTGCACCTGCTCGACCGGGCGTGGCTGGGGGTGGCCGGGCTGCCGGAAGAGCTGGCTGCGACGGTGCGCGGCCGCGTGGGACTGCCGGCCTCCGGGGAGGGGGAGGCCGTACGGGACCGCTGGCTGGTGCTCGCCCAGTACGACACGGTGTCGCCGGACGGCCGGCTCACCACCCGCCGGATATGGCTGCGCGGGCTGGCGGGCGGGCGGCCCGCTCTGGTGCTGGACTTCGGACCGCCGGGGCGGCCACCGGGGCTGGCGCTGCCGGTGGGGCTGGTGCTGGAGGCGGAGATGCGCTTCCGGCCCGGGTCGGCGGGGCTGCGGGCGGACCTCGGTGAGAGGTTCGCGGCTGCCGTGCCGTGCGCGGAGGTTCCGGCCGGCGTGAGCACGGGGGCGGCTCTGGAGGCGTACGGGGCGGCGCTGCTGCGGGACCCGTGGCTGGAGTCCTGGCCGGTGGTGCTCGGTCCGGTGGTTCCGATACCGGGGGAGCTCGGCTGGCAGCTGGCGGACGCGGAGGGCACCTCCGCCCTGCCGGTGCCCCTCACCGGGGGCGCGAGCCGCTCCCGCGGGGGGCTCTGGCAGCTGGCGGCGCTGTCGGGCGGGGGCCCGGTGACGGTGTTCGGCGAGTGCGGTCACCGCGGCTTCACCCCTCTGGCCGCCTGGCAGCCGGACTCGACCGAGCCGGTCGCCCTGTCCTGATCAGGGGCGGGAACAAGGAAACACATCGCAGGGGGCCTGGGGGGTCCTGTGCCGTCACACGGGGGCGGCGAGGAGAGACGTACGGCGCCGGGGGGCGCCGCACGCGAAACGACGACGAGCCGGGGGGCTTGCATGAACGACAACCACGCCAGCTGAACTCGGGCGGGCAGACGGGGACATCGACGGCTCCGGTCCCGCGGAGGGGGCGGGACCGGAGCGCAGGACACGACGAGGGAGGGGTCCGATGGACAAGGGTGACGAGGGGTACGGGGACTGGGAGGAGCTGGTCGCCGCCGCCCTGCTGGGCACCGAGCGGCGCCGGGGCGGGGGCCCGGCGGGCTCGCCGGAGGCGCTGCTCGACGCGGCGGCCGTGCATGCCGTACGGCGCCGGGCCGGGCTGCGACCGGCCGAGGCCGGGCCGCGCCCCGAGCCCGCGCCCCGGGATCCCCGGCCGGTGCCACCGGAGGCGGCGGGCCGCAGGCTCGCGCAGCTGCTGGCCGGGCGCAGCGGCCCGGTCAACGGCGGCGGGCGGCGCGGCACGGCGCCGGACCTGACGGAGCTGCTGCCGCAGTGGCTGGCCGCGGCCGGGCGGTACGGCTACCGCGCGCCGGCCGCGCTCGTACCGGCGCTGCTGGACGCGGCCCGGGCCCGCACGGACCTTCGGCCGCAGGCCCTGGCCCTGGCCGGGACGCGGGGGCTGTGGCTGGCGCGGATGAATCCGGACTGGCGGTTCGCCCTGCGCGGCGGGTCGGGCGGCGCCGGGGAACTGCCGGCGGTGACGGACCCGGAGGCGGTGGAACGGCTGTGGCAGGAAGGACTGTTCGCGGAACGGGTGGTCCTGCTCGGGGCCGTCCGGGCCCATGAGGCGGCGGCCGCGCCGCGCCTGCTGGCGACGACCTGGGCCACCGAACGGGCCGAGGACCGGCTGATGTTCCTCGATTCGCTGCGGGTGGGACTGTCGGCACAGGACGAGCCCTTCCTGGAGGCGGCGCTGGGTGACCGCAGCCGCAATGTCCGCGCCACGGCCGCCGAGCTGCTGTCCGCACTGCCGGCCTCGGCCCTGGCGGGGCGGATGGCGGAGCGCGCGCTGGCCTGCGTAGGCCCCGAGGGGGTGACTCCGCCGGCCGAGTGCGACGCGGGGATGCTTCGCGACGGGGTGGTCAAGCGACCGCCCGCCGGACGCGGGGAACGGGCCTGGTGGCTCGGCCAGTTGGTGGAAGCGGCGCCGCTGTCGTGCTGGCGGGAGCGGTTCGGGGGGCTCGGCCCGGCGGAGATAGTGGCGCTGCCGGTGGCCGAGGGCGACGGCTGGACGGAGGAGCTGCACGCGGCATGGTGCAGGGCCGCCGTGCGCCAGCGCGACGCGCCGTGGTCGCGGGCCCTGCTCGGCCCGGCGTCCGCGCCGCCCGCGGCGGGTCCCGGTACGGCCTCGCTCGCGGAGCGGGCCAAGCTGCTGGAGACCCTCCCGCACGCGGAGCGGGCGGAGTGGGTCGCGGAGTTCATACGGGCCCACGGGCTGTCGGAGGCGTTCCAGCTGCTCGGGGTGTGTGGGGTGCCGTGGGCGGAGACGCTCGGCCGGGCGGTGGTGGACGCACTGGACACGGCCCGGGACGCGGGCAGCTATCCGTGGAGTTTCAGCGGGGTGATGGGCCTGGCGGAGCGCTGCCTCGATCCGGCGGAAGCGGGCCGGCTGGAGGCCCTGACCACGGCCGCGGAGGACCTGCCGGACGCGGCCCCCGGCGCGGCCGCGTACTGGGCCGAGGCGTTCCAGCGGCTCGTCTCGACCCTGCGGCTCCGCGCGGCGATGCTGGCCGAACTGACCCCGGCCTAGGCCGGGGCAGAGGCCGAGGCCGACCGGGGCCGCATGGGCGCGGCGCGGCGCCGCCCGGTCCGAAGACCGGGTGCGCCACGCAGAACCCGGCGCGGCAACGGCTCGCGGGGCTGAAGGTGCGCGCTACGGCGCTGCCCGGCCTCCGCCGGACCGCCGCAGGCTACTGGCGGACGTGGGCGTTGACCCACTCCACGATGGCGGTCGTCGTCGCGCCCGGCGTGAAGATCTCGGCCACGCCCTTCTCCTTCAGAGGGGCGATGTCGTCCTCCGGGATGATGCCGCCGCCGAAGACCTTGATGTCCTCCGCGTCGCGCTCCTTGAGGAGTTCCAGCACGCGCGCGAAGAGCGTGTTGTGGGCTCCGGAGAGGATCGAGAGGCCGATCGCGTCGGCGTCCTCCTGGATGGCGGTGTCCACGATCTGCTCGGGGGTCTGGTGGAGGCCGGTGTAGATGACCTCCATGCCCGCGTCCCGCAGCGCCCGCGCGATCACCTTGGCCCCGCGGTCGTGGCCGTCGAGACCCGGCTTGGCCACCACCACACGGATCGGACCGGTCACACCCATCGCACTGCCTCCCGAGTGAACGAACGTTAAGTACAGCATCGCGCACGCCGCCGTTTCGCGGTCAATCACGAGGGGGAAATCACACGTGGGACGGCATTGCGCCACCGTGCCGCCAGCCGCACGGCATGGTGGCGCGAGCGCCGCGGGTCCCGCTGAGGCTCAGGGGAGGCCGTCGATGGGGCTGTCCATACCCATGTCCATGCCCTTGTCCGGCGCCGCACTGCGGGCCGGCGCGCTCGAAGTGGTGGTGCTCGGCGGGCACCTCCTGCTGTATCCCACCGGAGTGTGCCAGGAGAAGGTCACCACCCGCCCGCCCGCGACACGGCCGCCGGTCCTCCTTCTGCACGGGTTCACCGACAACCGGTCCATCTTCGTCCTGCTGCGCCGCGCCCTCGGGGCGGGAGGCCGGCACGTGGAGGCGTACAACTACTCGCCCTTCACCCTGGATCTGCGCGTCGCCGCCCGCCATCTCGCCCGGCACGTCGAGGAGCTGTGCGAGCGCACCGGACAGGACCGGGTGGATCTGGTCGGGCACAGCCTGGGCGGGCTCGTCGGCCGGTACTACGTGCAGCGGCTCGGCGGCGGCACCCGCGTCCGGACCCTCGTCACCCTCGGCACCCCGCATTCCGGCACCCGGGTCGCCCCCTTCATGGACGCGCACCCGCTGGTGCGGCAGATCCGCCCGGACTCCGAGGTGATGGCCGAGCTCGCCGCGCCCGCGCCCGACTGCACCACCCGGTGCGTCGCGTTCTGGAGCGAGTTCGACGCGCTGATGACCCCGGCCGGGTCGGCGCGGATCGAACACCCGGATCTGTGTGTGGAGAACGTGCAGGTCACCGGTATCGGACATCTCGCACTGGTCGCCCATCCCGCCGTGATCGCGGCGGTCCGGCGCACCCTCGACGGGCCCGGACTGGTCGCCGTCACGGGCACGGACGCCGCCTCCGTCGCCTAGCCGACGAGCGACCAGTAGTCGAACTAATTTCGAACTCAAGGCCAAGGGTGAGCCTTTCGGCGACCGAAAGACGGCCGAATGCCCGGTTCCGGAGATCTGGGGACCCGGCGAAGATTGTCGATGCGAGTAACCGCCGGGTACAGTCACGCCACTGCTCTCCTCCGGTGAACCTTGAGTTCCCGGCCACCCAGGCCCCCACTGCCGAGGCGAAAGAGAAGTTGGTGAACGACCGCCCAACGTCGGGCCAGTATCCGGATTCCGGGTATGACGGCCTTTCCACCACCGCTTTCGCTGGTGATTCGACCTACGTTGCCTATGAAACGCAGGGCCAGGGGGTCAATTACGCCGCCTACGGCTCCTACGACACCGGTGCGTACGACGCCACCGCGTGGGCCTCGCAGGACAGTTACCTGTCCACGATCCCGGCCCAGGCCGCCCCCGAGGACACCACCGGCAGCTGGGACGCGAGCGCCTGGAACACGCCGAGCGCGGACTACTCGGGCTACGCGCAGTACCAGCAGCCCTCCTTCGGCTACGACACCTCCGGCGAGCAGACCGGGCACTGGGCGATGCCGGGCTACGGCACCACCGGCACCGAGACCGGCGCCTACGACGCCACCGCCTGGAACACCGTCGCCGAGGCCCCGGCCCAGCCCGAGGCCGGCTACGCGTACGAGTACCAGCCCGCGCCCGAGCCCGCCGCGCAGCAGGAGTACACGTACGAGGCGACCACCGTCGGCTACGCCTACGAGGCCACCCAGGCCGTCGTCATCGACTCCGGGCACCAGGGCGGATTCGAGACCGGTTTCGAGGCGGGTTACGAGAGCGGCTCCGTCGCCTACAGCGAGACCGCCGTCTTCGAGGTGCTCTCCGACGAAACCCCGCAGGCCCACGAAGCTCACGAGGCGCACGAGGCGCACGACACGCACGAGGAGCAGGATCTGCCCGAGGTCCACGACCTCCCCACCCAGGCCATGCCCGTGACCTCGGCTCCGCGCTCCGCGCGCCGGACCGCCGCCAAGGGGAACGGCAGGACGGGCGCCGGCGCCAAGGCGGGCACCGGCGGCACCAACGGCGCGGGCGGCGGCAGCAGCCGTCGCCGCAACCCGGCGAAGCGTTCCGCCCTGCTGACCGTGGCCGTGCCCTCCGCCTGCGTGATGGGCGTCGCGGGCGTCGCGGCCGCCTCCGTCGGCGGCCTCACCGGTACGGACCGGCCCGCCGAGGAGCCCACCACGATGGCCGCGCCCGACCCGGCCTCGGTGAAACCGGTCGCGGCGAACACCAAGCTCGACACCCAACTGGTCGCGCTCAGCGCCGACGCGGGCGACTTCGCGGACCGCGCGAGCCGCACGCAGGAGCGCATCGACCTGCGCGAGCGCCAGGAAGAGGAAAAGAAGAAGAAGGCGGAGGAGGCCGCAGCCAAGGAGGCCGCCCGCCCCAAGTTCGCCATCCCCGTGAACCAGCACGGCCTGAGCGCCAACTTCGGCCAGGCCGGCGGCATGTGGATGTCGGTGCACACCGGCATCGACTTCCCGGTCTCCTACGGGACCCCGGTCATGTCGGCCACCGACGGCACCGTGCGCACCCAGTACAACAGCGCCTACGGGAACATGGCGATCGTGACCTCGCCCGACGGCACCGAGACCTGGTACTGCCACCTCAGCTCCACCAAGATCCGCGGCGGCAAGGTCAAGGCGGGCGACGTCATCGCCTACTCGGGCAACTCCGGCAACTCCACCGGCCCGCACCTCCACTTCGAGGTCCGGCCCGGCGGCGGATCCGCGATCGACCCCCTGCCCTGGCTGCGCAGCCACGGCCTCGACCCGACGTAACCGCCCCGCGCAACCGTCCGAGGCGAGCGCCGCGCGGCCCGAAGGCCGCGCGGCCGTCTGTCGTCCTCCGGTCCTACAGCTTCTGGACCGGCGCGTAGCGCAGCAGCAGCCGCTTGGGCTTGTCGTCCCCGAAGTCGATGGTGGCCTGCGCGTCCGCGCCCGCTCCCCTGACCTCCATGACGGTGCCGAGCCCGAACTGGTCGTGCGTGACCCGGTCCCCGACCACCAGGGCGACGACCGGCTTGTCGGCGGCCCGCCGCGTGGCGAAACCGGACGGGCCGGACTTCGTACGCGACGAGGACAGGAAGGCCTCCGGCGAGGTGCCGAACGTCGCCTTGCCCGATCCGGACGACGAGGACCCGTACGACGACCCGTACGACGAGCCGCGCATCGGACCCGCCGGCTTCTGCGTCGCGCCCGTCCGCTTCCACTGGAGGTACTCCGCCGGAATCTCCTCCAGGAACCGCGACGGCGGGTTGTACGAGGGGGTGCCCCACGCGCTGCGCATGCTGGAGCGGGTCAGGTACAGCCGCTCGCGCGCCCGCGTGATGCCGACGTAGGCGAGGCGGCGCTCCTCCTCCAGCTCCTTGGTCTGGCCCAGTGCGCGCATGTGCGGGAAGACCCCGTCCTCCATGCCGGTCAGGAAGACCACCGGGAATTCGAGGCCCTTGGCGGTGTGCAGGGTCATCAGCGTGATGACGCCCGTGCCCTCGGTGTCCTCGTCCGGGATCTGGTCGGAGTCGGCGACCAGCGCGACCTGCTCCAGGAACTCGGCCAGGGTGCCGGAGCCGGGAGCCGGGGCCCCGGTCTCGGCGGCCTCGGCTACCGCGGCCTCCCGCGCCTGCTCGAACTCCAGCGCGACCGCCGCGAGCTCCTGAAGGTTCTCGATGCGCGTCTCGTCCTGCGGGTCGGTCGACGCCTGGAGCTCGGCGAGGTAGCCCGTCCGCTCCAGGACCGCCTCCAGCACCACCGCCGGGCCCGCGCCCGAGTCGACGATCGTGCGCAGCTCCTCCATCAGCACGTTGAACCGCTTCACCGCGTTGGTGGAGCGCGCCGCCATGCCGAAGGCCTCGTCCACGCGGCGCAGCGCCTGCGGGAAGGTGATCTTCTCGCGCAGCGCGAGGGCGTCGATCATCGCCTCGGCGCGCTCGCCGATGCCGCGCTTGGGCACGTTCAGGATGCGCCGCAGCGGGACGTTGTCCTCGGGGTTCGCGAGGACGCGCAGGTACGCGAGGACGTCGCGGACCTCCTTGCGCTCGTAGAAGCGGACGCCGCCGACGACCTTGTAGGGCAGTCCGACCCGGATGAAGATCTCCTCGAACACACGGGACTGCGCGTTGGTCCGGTAGAAGATCGCCACGTCGCCCGCCTTGGCGTCGCCCGCGTCGGTGAGCCGGTCGATCTCGTCGGCGACGAACTGCGCCTCGTCGTGTTCGGTGTCGGCGACGTAGCCGGTGATGACGGCGCCGGTGCCGGCCTGGGTCCACAGGTTCTTGGCGCGGCGGTTCTCGTTGCGCTCGATGACCGCGTTGGCGGCGGAGAGGATCGTCTGCGTGGAGCGGTAGTTCTGCTCCAGCAGGATCGTCGTCGCGTCCTTGTAGTCCTCCTCGAACTGGAGGATGTTGCGGATGGTCGCGCCGCGGAAGGCGTAGATCGACTGGTCGGCGTCACCCACCACGCACAGCTCCGCCGGGGGCAGGTCGGGATAGCCGGCGCCCACCAGCTCGCGCACGAGCGTGTACTGGGCGTGGTTGGTGTCCTGGTACTCGTCGACGAGGACGTGCCGGAAGCGGCGCCGGTAGTGCTCGGCGACGTCCGGGAACGCCTGGAGCAGGTGGACCGTGGTCATGATGATGTCGTCGAAGTCGAGCGCGTTGGCCTCGCGCAGCCGCCCCTGGTACATCGCGTACGCCTGGGCGAGCGTCTTCTCGAAACCGTCGGCGGCCTGGCCGGCGAAGGCGTCCTCGTCGATGAGCTCGTTCTTGAGGTTCGAGATCTTGGCGTTGAAGGCCTTGGGCGGGAACTTCTTCGGGTCCAGGTCCAGGTCGCGGCAGACGAGCGCCATCAGGCGCTTCGAGTCGGCCGCGTCGTAGATCGAGAACGAGGACGTGAAGCCGAGGCGCTTGGACTCGCGGCGCAGGATGCGCACGCACGCGCTGTGGAAGGTGGAGACCCACATGGCGTTCGCGCGCGGGCCGACCAGGCCCTCGACGCGCTCCTTCATCTCACCGGCGGCCTTGTTGGTGAAGGTGATCGCCAGGATCTGGCCGGGGTGGACGTTGCGCGCGGACAGCAGGTGTCCGATGCGGTGGGTCAGCACCCGGGTCTTGCCGGAGCCGGCGCCCGCCACGATGAGCAGCGGGGAGCCCGCGTGCACCACGGCCGCGCGCTGCTGCTCGTTGAGCCCGTCCAGGAGCGTCGCCGGGTCGATGACGGGCCTGGGGGCGCCGTCCCGGTAGTACGCGTCCCCGCTCATGGGTACGTCGAAGGCGCCCCCGAAGAGATCGTCCGCGCCCGCCTCCGGGGCGGCGTGGTCCTCGGGCGGCGGCGGGACCTCGTCGGAGGGAGTGAGGTCCGCCAGGAAACTGTCGTCAAAGAGGCTGCTCATCGCATTCCGAGTCTAGGGGGCGGGACCGACAGGCCAGCACGAGTTCGAGCAGACCGGGGAAACGGAGCTCCAGGTCCTCGCGGCGCAGCGCGAGGAAGAGCTTGCGGCCCTGGGGGCGCTGGCAGATGAGCCCGCTCTCCCGCAGCGTCTTGAGGTGGTGCGTGACGCTGGACCGGGGCAGGTCGGGGACGACCTCGCCGCAGAACGCCTCCTCGCCGGAGGCCAGCTTGCGGACGATCTCCAGCCGGACGGGGTGTCCGAGCGCCGCGAGGACCTCGACCAGCTCGATGCGGTCGGCGGCGGGGTGGGTCGGCTCGGCGGCGGCAGCAGGCATGACCCCACTGTACGCAGTTCTCGTACGGACACGGCCAGACCATTCGAAGATTTCGTACAGTCCACTCACACTCGGCCGTACGAAATCCTCGAACGGACGAGCCGACCCGCTTCTTCGGCCGACCGGAGCGCCTCGTACGCTCGACGCCATGGACGTACTCATCAGTGCCTTCGTCGGCCTGCACATCATCGGGATCGCCGCGCTGCTCGGCGGCTTCCTGACCCAGATGAAGGCGATGAGCGCGGGCACCGCCCGTTTCACGCCCGCCATGCTGCACGGCGCGCTCACGATGCTCGTCACCGGCGTACTCCTGGTCGGCTTCAACCAGATGGACGGGACCCCCGTCAACAACGTCAAGGTCGGCGTGAAGCTCGCGCTCCTCTTCGTGATCCTCTGCCTCGTCTACGTCAAGCGCGACGAGGAGCACGTGGACAAGGCGCTCTTCGGTGCGGTCGGCGGTTTGACCGTGATCAACATCTTCATCGCCGTTCTCTGGCACTGACCCACACCGGAACGATCCACTCCGGTCCTTGACGGCCGACTCCGGTCGTATCGAGCCACTTACGATCATCCCGTCATCCGCCCGTTACCTCCGGGTCTAGCGTCCTCCTCCAAGCACCGACCGAGGAAGGACGTGAGGCCCTCGTGGCCAGTCATCGAAAGCCCAGGCAGCGCACGCTCTCAGGCGGCCCGGTACGGGCGACCGCCGCCACCCTCGCCCTCGCGGGCGCTGCCACCGCCACCGCCTTCGAAGGCGCCGCCCAGGCCGACCCCCGCCTCACCCCCGCCCAGGTGAAGTCGGAGGTGGACCGGCTCTACGAGGAGGCCGAGGCGGCGACCGAGCAGTACAACGGGGCGAAGGAGCAGGCGGACGAGGCCGAACGCGCACTGACCGGACTGCGCGAGGAGACCGCCCGCAAGACCGACCAGCTCAACACCGCCCGCAGCGCGCTCGGCACGCTCGCCGCCTCCCAGTACCGCAGCGGGTCCCTCGGCACCGCCGTCCAGCTCGCGCTGGCGTCCGACCCGCAGGAGTACCTCTCCCAGGCCGCCTTCATCGCGCGCGCCGGGGACCGCAACGCCGCCGGGATCACCACCGTGCGCCGCCGGCTCGACGAGGTCGGCAAGCTCCGCGAGCAGGCCGCCGGGCGGCTCGCCGACCTCCGCTCCCGGCAGGACGAACTCGCCGGGCACAAGGCCGTGATCGAGGAGAAGCTCACCACCGCCAAGAACCTGCTGGCCCGGCTCACCGCCGAGGAGCGGGCCGCCTACGAGGCCCAGTCGCCCGGCGGTCCCGCCGCCGCACCCGCCCCGTCCGCCGCGTCAGCCGGGTCCCGGGACAGCACGCCCCCGCCCCCGTCCGACGGTTCGCGCGCGGCCCGCGCCGTGGCCTTCGCGTACACGGCGATCGGCAAGCCGTACGTCTGGGGCGCCACGGGCCCGGGGTCCTTCGACTGCTCCGGCCTGACCCAGGCGGCCTGGCGTTCGGCCGGGGTCTCCCTGCCCCGCACCACCTACACCCAGATCAACGCCGGCCGGCGCGTGTCCCGCGACCAGCTGGCCCCCGGCGACCTGGTGTTCTTCTACTCCGGGGTGACCCACGTCGGCCTCTACGTCGGCAACGGCCAGATGATCCACGCCCCGCGCCCCGGCTCGACGGTCCGGCTGGCGCCGATCGACTCGATGCCCTGGGCCGGAGCCTCCCGCCCCGCGTGACCCCTCGGCCCCGGGCGGCGTCCGCCGATCGGCGGACGCGGGGGTGTGCGCGGGCTACGGGGCCTTGACGATGCCGCTCAGCCAGCCGAAGGTCTGGGGCAGCTGCTTGGACCACGACTCGAGGTTGTGCCCGCCGACGACCTTCTCCGCGTGCACCGCGGTCGGGCTCTTGGCGATCGCCTTGAGGTCCGTGCCGGACAGGTAGCCGTCCTGCTCGGCCCCCGACATCCACAGCGACACCGGCGGCGGAGTGGGCGCGGCCTGCAGGACGTTCTTCAGGTTGTGCGTCTTGCGCAGTTCGGGGTCCTTGGCGACCAGCGACGAGGGCTCCTGCCCCGGGTCGTTGTAGCCGGACAGGGAGACGGCAGCGCTGTAGCGGTCGGGGTGGGCGATCGCGAGCTTGGCCGCGCAGTAGGCGCCGGCCGAGTAGCCGGCCACGCCCCAGGTGCGGGCCTCGTCCGAGGCCCGGAAGTTGTCGACGACCATCTTGCGGACGTCGACGCTGAACCAGCTGTCCGCGTTGACCTTGCCGGGGATGTTGGCGCAGCCGGTGTCGCCGTTGCCGAGCAGCATGGCGCGCGGTGAGACCAGGATGAACGGCTGCACCTTGCCGCTCTTCATCATCGGCTCCAGCACCTCGTGCGCCTTGAGCCCCTGGAACCAGGACTTGCCCGTGCCCGGTATGCCGGGTATCAGCTCGACCACCGGGAACTTCTTGTCCTTGTAGGCCGGGTCGTCGTACTGCGGCGGCAGCCACACCATGACGTCGCCCTTGACCCCGGAGATCTTGCCGTCGAGCTCGGTCTTCCTGACCCGGCCGCCCAGCCCCTCCACGGGCTGGAACTCCTGCTTGACCTTCGGCGCCTCTTCGACCTTCTTGCCGCCGAGCCCGTCCGGGCCGAGGTCGGGGGCGGCCGTGACGTACTTGCCGGTCCCGAACAGGTCGCTCCAGGACGCGTAGAAGTGCTCGGCCCGGTTGACCGCGACGAACACCACGGCGACGGCCGTGACCTGAGCGAACACCACCATCAGCGCGCGCAGCACGGTACGCACGGCGGCCGGGCCGCGCACCTTGCTCCACACGGCCAGCGGAAGGACGACGGCCATCGCCGTCAGGGCGATCACCGTCGCGAAGAAGGGTGTACCGGTCAAGCTCATCACGCCAGCCTAGAGGGCGGCGTATGCGCTCCCGGTTGCCAGGTCGGCCTGCGGCGTGGGTCACACCGCAGGTCAGACGCCGGACACCGGGGACTCAGACCAGACGGCGGGCCGTCGCCCAGCGGGTCAGTTCGTGCCGGTTGGAGAGCTGGAGCTTGCGCAGGACGGCCGAGACGTGCGACTCCACCGTCTTCACCGAGATGAAGAGCTGCTTGGCGATCTCCTTGTACGCGTACCCGCGCGCGATCAGCCGCAGCACCTCGCGCTCGCGCTGCGTGAGCCGGTCCAGGTCCTCGTCGACCGGGGGCGCGTCCGTCGAGGCGAACGCGTCGAGCACGAAGCCCGCCAGCCGCGGCGAGAACACCGCGTCCCCGTCCTGTACGCGGAAGACCGAGTCCACGAGGTCGGTGCCGGTGATGGTCTTGGTGACGTACCCGCGCGCACCGCCCCGGATGACCCCGATGACGTCCTCGGCCGCGTCCGACACCGACAGGGCCAGGAACCGCACCGGGTTCTCGGCGGCCGACATCAGCGGGGCGCAGCGCCGCAGCACCTCGACGCCACCGCCGCCGGGCAGGTGCACGTCGAGCAGGACCACCTCCGGCCGGGTGGCGGTGATGACGGTGACCGCCTGGTCCACGTCGGCCGCCTCGCCGACGACCTCGACGCCGGTGCGGTCGGTCTCTCCGATCTCGGCCTGTACGCCCGTACGGAACATCCGGTGGTCGTCGACGAGCACCACCCGGACCCGCCTGGTCTCCCCCACGCCCGCGTTCTCTCCGGCCTCGGTCATGCTGTGTTCGCCGCCCTCTCCATCTCCAGCTCGACTTCCGTGCCGCCGTCGGGCGCGGACCGCAGCCGTGCGGTCCCGCCGTTGCGCTGCATCCGGCCGATGATCGATTCTCGTACGCCCATGCGGTCGCCCGGTACCGCGTCGATGTCGAAGCCCGGTCCCCGGTCCCGTACGGACACGAACACCGTCTGCCCCTCCACCTCCGCGTACACCTGTACGGGCCCGCCCTCGCCACCGTACTTGGCGGCGTTGACCATCGCCTCGCGCGCGGCCTGGACCTGTGCGGCCAGCCGTTCGTCGAGCGGGCAGTCGCCGACGACCACGACCTCGATCGGGACGCCGTGGTGGTCCTCCACCTCGGCGGCGGTCTTCTTCACGGCCTCCGCGAGGGTGGCCGGCTCCTCCGCCTCGTCCTTGCCGGTGCCCTCGGGCTTGTAGAGCCAGTTCCGCAGTTCGCGTTCCTGCGCCCGCGCGAGGCGGCGGACCTCGGAGACGTCCTCCGCGTTGCGCTGGATCAGGGTCAGGGTGTGCAGCACCGAGTCGTGCACGTGGGCGGCGACCTCGGCCCGCTCCTGGGCGCGGATGCGCATCAGGCGTTCCTCGGAGAGGTCCTGGGTCATCCGGATCAGCCAGGGTCCGGCCAGCAGGGCCACGCCGACGAGGACGGCGAGCGTGGCCGTGAGGACGTTGCCGAGCTGCGCGGCGGAGCCCCGTACGACGATGAAGACGGTCAGGCCCACCCCGACCAGGGCGACGCCCGCGAGGGCCCGCGCGGCCTGGAAGAGCCGGCCGTTGCGTCCGGCGGCCGTCGACCAGTGGGCGCGGCGGGCGTTGTCGGCCTGTCGCCATACGAGCACCACCCCGGCCCCGACCAGCAGCGTCGGCCACACGTACCGGCCGGACGCACCGCCGGCCTGGACCTTGGAGATGAAGATGCCCGCGCCGACGAACAGCGCGATCAGCGCGGTGATCTGCCCCCGGTCGGGTTTGCGCAGCCGGCGGGTGCCGTCGGGGAGGTTCTCGAAGAAGGAGCGGTGCCCGGTCCGGCCGCCGACGCCGAGCGGTACGAAGACCCAGAACGCGGCGTACAGCAGCACCCCCAGTCCGTCGCCCCACATGAACAGCAGGAGGAACGCCAGCCGGACCCAGCCCACCGGCAGCCCGAGGTGCCCGGCGAGACCGCGCGCGACACCGCCGAGCATCCGGCCGTCGGCGCTGCGGTAGAGCTTGCGCTGCGGGACCTCGTCGGCGTCCGGTGCGTGCGGGGTACGGGGAGCGGCGGCTACGGGCATGTCACCAAGGGTCACATGCCCGGTGGGGGCGGGGCATCAGGGCATCCCCCCAGATCGACCGGGGGGATATCAGGGTTGCACCAGGGTAGGGCCGGATGCCGCGCGCTCCGGCGGCCCGTCACCATGGACCCATGACCGAAGTACACGACGCCCCGCCGACCGGGCACGGGGCCCCGCCGGCCGCCGATGCCAGGCCGCCCCTGCACCGCAGCAAGCGCGACAAGGTCCTCGCGGGCGTGTGCGGCGGCCTCGGCCGGTACTTCGACCTGGACCCGGTGGTCTTCCGCGTCGTCCTCGGTGTCCTCGCTATCACCGGCGGCGTCGGTCTGATCTTCTACGGCTTCGCGTGGCTGCTGCTCCCGCAGGAGGACGAGGAGGACAGCGAGGCGAAGAAGCTGCTGACCGGCCGGGTCGAGGGCGCCACCCTGGCGGCGGTGTTCGCCGCGCTGGTGGGCTGCGCGCTGTTCCTGTCGATGCTGGACAACGGCGGGCTGGCGGCCTTCTCGGTGCTGGTCGTCCTCGCGCTGGGCGGGGCCTCGTACTGGTCGCAGCGCAAGCGGCACTCCGGCCGGCCCGAGGCGCAGGCGCCCGCCCCGGCCGGTCATGCCTCCCGGGCCGCGCACTCGCCGGCCCCGCCGGAGACGCAGGCGCCGCCCACTCCCGGCGGCCCGTCCTGGTGGCGGGACCCGCTGGTCAAGGACGGTACGACCGGGCCGGTCGGCGGGACGGGCTACCTGTGGGGGCCCGACGACACCGCCGACGCGGCGGTGACCGGCCGCACCCCCGCGGCGGCCGCGAAGGCGCCCGTCGCCCCGGCCCGCCCGCGCGGCGGCATCGGCGGCCGGGTGTTCGTACTGGCGCTGCTGGCCGCGATCGCCGGGACCGCCGCCACTTGGGAGGGCAACCCGCTCGGCGAGGCCCTGCAGACCGGGCTCGCCGCCGCGCTGGTCGTCTTCGGTCTGGGCCTCGCAGTCAGCTCCCTGCTGGGACGCACCGGCTTCGGCACGATCGTGCTGGCCGTGTGCACCGCGGGCCTGCTCGCGGGCGCGGCCGTACTGCCCCGGGAGATCGGCACGGACTGGCGGGAGGTCGAGTGGCGTCCGGCCGCGGTGGCCGACGTGAAGCCCGTGTACGAGGCGGGGACCGGGCTGGCCACGCTGGACCTGAGCCGCCTGGACGTGCCGAAGGGCACCACGGTCGCCGTCGAGGCGTCCATCGACGCGGGCCGGCTCAAGGTGGTCCTGCCGCGGGAGGTCACCGCCCTGGCCGATGTCACCATCCGGCGGGTGGGCGACGTACAGATGCCCGGGGACCGGGCGGACCGGATCGAGCGGGCCGGACCGCAGAACCGTACGGAAACCCTCGCGCCGGCGGCCGGCACCGAGGCCGGCGGCACGATCGAACTGCACCTCGGCGCGGACTTCGGACAGGTGGAGGTGGCCCGTGCGGCGTCATGAGTTCCAGCCGGGACGGCTGATCGCGGGGCTGGCCCTGACCGTGGCGGGCGTGCTCTACCTGCTCGACAGCACCGGCGAGGCGGACCTGCCGTGGTTCGCGGTCGTCCCGATCGCCATGGGCGGGCTCTCGCTCGCCGCGCTGGTCGGGCTGGTGACCTATGCCGTGCGCCGGGACAGGCGCGACCGGATCACCGAGTCCAGCGACAGGTAGGGCGCCCCGGCGAGGATCAGCGGGGTCCACGCCATCATGTAGATCAGGTCGTTGCCGTAGTAGTACGGGGTCACCGCCCACGACACCGTGAGCCACAGGCTGAGCGCGATCAGCGCCCCGCCGACGGCCGCGATGCGGGTCAGCAGGCCGGCCAGGGCCCCGAGGCCGACCAGGATCTCCCCGATGGCCAGGGCGACGGCGAAGCCGACGGGTGAGTTCAGCGCCAGGTCCACCATGGCGGGGATCGCGGAGGTGTCGCGCACCCCGCGCATCAGGTCGCCGATGGAACCGTCCCCGGAGGCGGAGAGGAACGCCGGGTCGGTCAGTTTGTCGATCCCCGCGTACACGAAGGTCACGCCGAGGAAGAGCCGCAGGGGCAGCAGCGCGTGCCGGGAGGCCAGCTCACGCAGCCCCGCCGCGACGCTGGGGGTGCCGGTTTCAAGAACATCGGTTCGGTTCACGGGACATGTGTACCCCGATCACTCGGCAACATCGATGGTGCAGCGGTTGGATTCCACCCCTGCGGCGGTGACCACCTGGACCTCGACGCGGCCCGGCTCCACCTCCGCCGGGACCGGAACCGTCAGTACGGCGTCGGAGGGGTTGGTGAATCCGCCCGCCACCGGGACCAGCGGCACGTGCACGTGCACCGCCCCGATCCGTACCACCAGACGGGCCAGCATCTCCGGCGTCTGCGCGCCGGGCGGCACGAAGCCCACGCCCCGGATCTCGATGTCGTCCCCGGGGCGGACGGCCGCGTCCAGGTCCCCGGGCTCCCGTCTGCGCACCACCGACAGCACCAGCGGGCGGCTGCCCTCCGCGTACTTCGCCGCCAGGTACACCGCGGCCGACAGGGCCACCAGCAGGGCCAGCGCCCAGGGCAGCTGCGGCAGCCGGTCGGGGAAGCGCGCCAGCGAGGCCGCCGCGTAGGCGAGGACCACCGTCGAGACGAGCACGTACTGCGCGTCCGGGAAGCTCCCGCGGCCCGCGTCGTCCGTCAGGAGGTCCGCCCCGCGCGGCCGGTCGGCGGGCAGCTTCTGCAACCGCTGGCCCGCGATCCGCACGGAGACCACCCGGCGCACCAGCACCGCCACGGCCGAGGTCAGCGAGACCACCGCCAGCAGCGGCAGCGCCCGGTCCAGCGCGAGGCCCGCGTAGAGCGCCTGCCGTTCGGGCCCGGGCGCCGAGGCGGCCAGCCGCAGCGCGGGCAGCAGCGTGGCGAAGGCCGTCAGCACCACCCAGGCGCTGGGCACCGCCTTCGAGGTGGACAGCCGGTTGTCCTCACCGACCAGCGGGGCGAGCAGCCCGCCGCGCACGGACTGGGCGCGGGCCGCGACCGTGAGCAGCCCGGCCAGTACCAGGGCCGCCAGCAGCCCGGCGGTGCGCGCCGTGGACCAGCCGGTGCCGAGCGCGGCGGCGACCTGCACCAGCAGCAGGACCCCGGCGGCGATCCAGACGGCGAGGACGGCCCGCCGCGAGAACAGGTACAGCCAGGAGTTCCCTGCCTCCCGGCCCCGGTCGGCGACGGTGCGGGCGGACAGGGTCAGCTCGTCGGAGACCCACTGCCGGGAGGCGCCGAGCGAGTGGGCCACCGCGGCCGGCACGCCCTGCCCGGAGGCGAACTCGTCGCGCTTCTCCAGGAACGCGGCGACCGCGCGGCGGTGGCCCTCGCGGGCGCACTCGTCGCAGGCGCAGGCGGTCGTATGGGTGCTTCGGGACATCTCTTGGACAGCCACGTACGTGCCGCCTCTCTGAACTTCGGTGCAATGCCAGCGAATTGTGCACCACTGCGGCAGTGCTCCGGATTGCGCACGATGTCAGAGCAGGTGATTAACGGTTCATGATGTTGACGCCACCAGCTCCCTGAGTGGCTGGTAGCTCACCCAGGCGGCCAGATCGGACCCGAACCGCTCGCGCGTCAGGGCCGCGGCACGGTGGTCGATGGGCACCGGCTTCCCGGCGGCGCGGGCGGTCAGCTGCACCTGCGCGGCCCGTTCCGCCTCGATGAACCACCAGACCGCGGCGTCCACGGAGTCCCCCACCGTCAGCAGTCCCCGGTTGCGCAGGACCAGGGCCTTGTACGGGCCGAGCGCGAGCGCGGTCCGCTCCGGCTCGTCGGCTCCGGTGTACTCGTCGAGGAGCGCGTGGTCCTCGTAGAAGGCGCAGGCCTCCTCGGTGATCGGGGCCAGCAGCTCGCCCAGGGCCGCGAGGGCACGGCCGTAGGGGCCCTGCGCGCGGACGACGGCGACGACTTCGGGGCGCCGGCGGTGGACGGCCGCGTGCACGGCGAAGGCCAGCTGGTTGACCCGGCGCCCGCCCCGGACCACACGCCCGTCCCCGTCGACCAGCAGCAGGTCGTCGGCGGTGAGCCCGGCGAAGGCCCGGCCGAAGGGGTTCACCCAGTAGCAGTCCTCGAACTCCGGGTCCCGGGCGGTGACCTGCCCCGCCACCCCTTCGTCGTACCCGAGGCGCCCCAGCAGCCGCAGCGCCTCGGCGAGCCGCTCCTTGCGGTGGGCGCGCGCCGCTTCGGCGGTGTCGTGCACGGGCGGCATCTCGAAGCCCAGCCGCTCCACGGGCACGGGTACGGGCTGGTCCGGCATGGGCGCTCCTTCGGACGGCTCGGTTCGCCGCGCAAGGTACCCGGGCCCCTGCCAAGTGGCCAGAGGAACGGCGAAGCCGCCGCCCGCGGGTGCGGGGCGGCGGCTTCACGGCGATCCGGGTGGGACTACTCCCACTCGATGGTGCCCGGGGGCTTGCTCGTGCAGTCGAGGACCACCCGGTTCACCTCCGGTACCTCGTTGGTGATGCGGGTCGAGATCCGGGCGAGGACCTCGTACGGCATGCGCGTCCAGTCCGCGGTCATCGCGTCCTCGGAGGAGACGGGGCGCAGCACGATCGGGTGGCCGTAGGTGCGGCCGTCGCCCTGGACGCCGACGCTGCGGACGTCCGCGAGCAGGACGACCGGGCACTGCCAGATCTCGCGGTCCAGGCCGGCCGCGGTGAGCTCGTGGCGGGCGATGGCGTCGGCCTCGCGCAGCAGGTCCAGGCGCTCCTTGGTGACCTCGCCGACGATGCGGATGCCGAGGCCGGGGCCCGGGAAGGGCTGGCGCTGGACGATCTCGTCGGGCAGGCCGAGCTCCTGGCCGACCATCCGGACCTCGTCCTTGAACAGCTGGCGCAGCGGCTCGACGAGCTCGAACTCGATGTCGTCGGGGAGCCCGCCCACGTTGTGGTGGGACTTGATGTTGGCGGTGCCGGTGCCGCCGCCGGACTCGACGACGTCCGGGTACAGGGTGCCCTGGACCAGGAACGCGACCGCGGGGCCGTCCTCCTGGAGGATCTCCAGCTGCGCCTGCTCGAAGACGCGGATGAACTCACGGCCGATGATCTTGCGCTTGGTCTCCGGGTCGGAGACGCCGGCCAGGGCGTTCAGGAAGCGCTCCTGCGCGTCGACGACCTTCAGCTGCACGCCGGTCGCGGCGACGAAGTCCTTCTCGACCTGCTCGGTCTCGCCCTTGCGCATCAGACCGTGGTCGACGTAGACGCAGGTCAGCTGCGAGCCGATGGCCTTCTGCACGAGGGCCGCGGCGACCGCGGAGTCCACGCCGCCGGAGAGACCGCAGATGGCGCGCTTGTCGCCGACCTGCTCGCGGATGGCCGCGATCTGCTCCTCGACGATGTTGCCGGTGGTCCAGGTGGGGGCGAGGCCCGCGCCGCGGTAGAGGAAGTGCTCCAGGATCTGCTGGCCGTGCGTGGAGTGCATCACCTCGGGGTGGTACTGCACGCCGTACAGCTTCTTCTCGTCGTTCTCGAAGGCCGCGACCGGGACGACGTTCGTCGACGCGGTGACGGTGAAGCCCTCGGGGGCGGCGGAGCAGGCGTCACCGTGGGACATCCACACCGACTGGTTGTCGGGGGTGCCCTCGAAGAGGGTGGAGCCGGGCTTGGAGACGGCCAGCGGGGTGCGGCCGTACTCGCGGGCGCCGGTGTTGTCGACCTGGCCGCCGAGGGTGACCGCCATCAGCTGGAAGCCGTAGCACATGCCGAAGACGGGGACGCCGGCCTCGAAAAGCGCACGGTCCAGCTGCGGGGCGCCCTCCTCGTACACGGAGGACGGACCGCCGGAGAGGATGATCGCCTTGGGGTTCTTGGCCAGCATCTCGTCGACGGGCATCGAGCTCGGC
Organism: Streptomyces spororaveus; assembly: GCF_016755875.1. Lineage (NCBI taxonomy): Bacteria > Bacillati > Actinomycetota > Actinomycetes > Kitasatosporales > Streptomycetaceae > Streptomyces > Streptomyces spororaveus. Next base: position 3,583,669 of record NZ_BNED01000005.1, read on the forward strand.
ACGATCTCGCTGTAGACCCGTGCTTCGCGGACTCGGCGGGCGATGAGCTGGGCGTACTGGGCGCCGAAGTCGACGACGAGAACCGTGTCCGGGGCGCTGTCGTGGGCGGCGGAGGGTGCTTCTGGCACGGGGCGGCCTTCCGGCGGAAGAGGTGGCTGTTTTGTCGATTCTAACGGGGGACGCCGGGCCCTCTTCGTCTCACCATCCGAATCGGGTTGGCCCGGAGGGGGACGGACCGGTAATAATCCGTTCCATGCGCAAGCAGCTGAGCTTCCTCTTTACCTATGGCACCGGTCGGTCCGGTCGCCATGGGTCCTCGTGATGCTCGCTTGAGCCACTGACTTCCCGCAAGCGCCCCGGTCCGACAGGACCGGGGCGCTTGCGCGTTTCCGCTCCTGCCGGCACGACACGACCCACAGGAGAGAACACCATGAGCGTCACCACCACCCCCGAGCAGCTGATCGCCGACTCCCGTACGCGCATCGACGCCCTCGACGACCGGATCATCGGCCTGATCCAGGAGCGGATGGCCGTCTCGACGGTCATCCAGGACGCCCGGATCGCGTCCGGCGGGCGCCGGGTGCACCTGTCGCGCGAGATGGAGGTGCTCTCGCACTGGAGCGACGCGCTCGGGAAGCCCGGCACCGCCCTCGCCATGACCCTGCTGGAGCTGTGCCGCGGGCGTGTGTGACGGCTGTTCGTCACCCGTCCGGACCGTGACCGGCCCCGGGGCCCTTCGTTGGTGAGGATGTCCGCGACAGCCAGCCGCGGAACCGCAACACCACGCGTGGATCCGCTGGAGCGATGAGACGCACGCCCCGTGGAGCGTGCGTCGTGGGACCTCGCTCCTTCGCGTGACCGGACGGCAGGGGACAGCAGCCCGGTCACCCCGTAAAGGACGGCCGGCCCTGGGGACGCCCCGGGCCGGCCGTTCTGCGTGGTCGCGCGTACGTGGCGTACGCGGTCAGGCGTGCCCGCCCGCCTTGCGGCGGAACGCCAGGAACAGCCCGCCGCCGACGGCCAGGAGCACCGCGCCGCCGAGCGCGATCGCCTGGGCGGAGCTGCCGGTGGAGGCGAGGCCGCCGCCGTTGGCCGTGACACCCGTACCGGTGGCCGAGCCGCTCGGCGTCGTGGTCGCGGTGGGCGTCGCGGAGCCGGTCGGGGCCGGCGAGGCCGTGGTGGTGCCGCTCGGGGTCGGGGACGGGGTCGGTCCGGTGCCCTTCGCGTTGATCACGAGGGCCGCCGTGTCGTTGCCGTGGTTCGGGTCCCAGCGCTGGCCCGTGGTGCCCTGCGGCGTCGCCCGGCCGACCGTGACCGAGCCCTTGGCGTCCGCCACGGCCTTCTCGATCTTCAGCTGGAACGGGTAGGAGAACGTCTCCTTCTCCCCGACGACATGGCCGGAGGAGCAGAAGTAGCGCGGCGCGCCCAGCGCCTGCTCGCGGTCGCCGCCGTCCGCATTGACACCCTTGCATCCGGCCGGGACCTTCGTGACCCTCGCTCCCGCCGGGATCACGACGTCGGTCCGGGCGATGTCGTCACCGAGGCGCAGGTCGGCGACCCACGCGGGGCCGTTGTTGCGGAACCCGAAGTCGACGTCGACCGTGTCACCGGCCTTGCCCGTGAGGGACGCGCCCGTGGCCACCAGGTCGGCGGTGTTGCGCGTCGCGAAGTCGAACTCCTGGATGTTGTTCCAGGGGTCGAGGTCCGCCGCCGGCTGGGCGGAGCGGGCCGCGGCCTTGGGAGCCTGCTTCGCCGCGGCCAGCTTGTTGCCGCCCGCCGGCTTGGCCGCGCTCGCGGGCGCGCGGTTCTTCGCCGCCTTCGGCTGGTCGCCGGCCGCGTACACCGCGTAGGTCAGGCCGTCCATGAAGGCGTGCGGGGCGGCCTTGAGGGTCAGCGGGCCGTCGACGCCGTAGACCGCGCCCGGCTCGTACTCGCCTTCCAGCAGGCACTGGACCGTGGTCCAGCCCGTGGTCCACGGCCGGCCCGGACGGGTGTCGTCGGAGTAGGAGCAGTTGTCGTACTGCTCGACCAGGTCGATGCCGTGCGAGGTGCGCATTTCGAGCACCACGCCGTCGACGGGGTCCGTGCCCTCGTTGGCGAAGACGATCGACAGGTTCTGCTTGTCGCCCGGCTTCTGCTCCGCCTTCAGCCTGGCCCGCTCCAGCACCAGGTCGGGGCCGCCGACGCGCACCTTGGTCGTCGCGGACTTGAAGGTGGCGCCTTCCGCCGCGCCGGTGACCGTCAGGTCCGCGGTCGCACCGACCTTGCTGTCCTTGGCCGCAGTGAGGTCCAGGTCCACGACGGTGCTCTCGCCCGTCCACAGGGCCCAGCGCTTGCAGGTCACGGCCGCGGCCGTGAGCTTGCAGTCCGCGCCCTGGTGCTTGGCGAGCGTCACGTCGGCGATGCCCTTGAGGGCGCCCAGGTCGATCGTGAAGGTGCTCTGGCGGTCGAACGTCTTGTCGGAGTCGTTGACGATCCGGAACTCGACCGAGGTCTTCTGCGGCTCACCGCCCTGTCCGGGGTGCGGGCGCAGGCCGATCCCGGCCGGTCCGGCCAGGGTGAAGACGGGGTCCGCGGCATGTGCGGGAGTGGTGGCCAGCCCCAGGGCCACGAGGGCACCGGCAGCCAGCAGGGAGGTGCGCTTTCTCATGCAGCCGTTGACTGCCGAACAGGAGTCGCAGTTGCACACTCCCCTGTGTGATCGACACCACAGCCCGGCCCTGCGGATTCCGGTACAACCATCAAGGCTGAACATCTGTCACGTATGTACCGCGGTGGGTACCGCGCTCGGAGGGGGAGCGCGGTACCCACCGCTGTCATCCGGCCGGTTCCGGATCCCGTGGGGGAATTTCGGGGACCGCCAGGAAAGGCAGCCTCAGCGCGCCGAACGCGTCCTTGGGGACCGCGGGGCGCACCGGCTCCACCGCCTCCAGGCGGACGTACGCGGATCCCTGCTCGGGCCGCGGGTCCCGCTCGCCGTTGTTCGGCCAGTACGACATCGCCCGTTCCGCCTGCGCGGTGATCGTCAGCGACGGGTTCACCCCGAGGTTCGCGGAGACGGCCGCGCCGTCCACCACCGAGATGCCCGGGTGCCCGTACAGCCGGTGGTACGGGTCCACCACACCTTCCTCGGGCGAGGCGCCGATCGGGCAGCCGCCCAGGAAGTGCGCGGTCAGCGGGGTCCCCATCAGCTCGCCGACGTTGCTGCCCGGGAAGCCGTTGATCTCCTCGGCCAGCAGGGTGGCGGCCTGTGTGGCCTCCGCGATCTGGACCGGGTTCGGGGTGCCGTGGCCCTGGCGGGCGGTGAGCAGGCCCTTCCCGATCCCGCCGGGCTTGCGGTAGGTGGTCAGGGAGTTGTCCAGCGACTGCATGACCAGGCCGATGATGGTCCGCTCCGACCAGCGCCGGTTGGACAGCGAGCGGGCGAACTGCACCGGGTGCCGGGCACTGCGCGCGAACCAGGCACGCACCCGGTGGGCGCTGTAGGGCACCTGCAGGACGGTCATGAACCCCATGGCGTTGGAGCCCTTGCCGTAGCGGACGGGTTCGATGTGGGTGTCGGCGTTGGGGTGCACGGACGAGGTGATCGCCACGCCCCGGGTGAAGTCGGTCCGGCGGTCGTCTCCGTGCCGCCTGCGGTAGCGGCGGTCGTCGGTCTGCGCGCCGACGATGCCCTCGGAGTTGGTCCGGGTCAGTTCCCCGAGCCGCCGCGAGAGCCGCGGGAGCTCGCCGCGGTCCTTCATCGTGTGCAGCAGGGTCTGCGTTCCGTAGGTGCCCGCCGCGACGACGACGTACCGGGCGCGCAGCACCTTCGCCCGGCCCCGGCGGCGGCCGTCGGTGGGGACGGTGCGGACGCGGTAGCCGCCCTCGGGGTGGTCGGAGAGCGCGGTGACCGTGGTCATCGGGTGGATGACGGCGCCGGCCCGTTCGGCGAGGTACAGGTAGTTCTCGTTCAGGGTGTTCTTCGCCCCGTGCCGGCAGCCGGTCATGCACTCGCCGCATTCGGTGCAGGCCTTGCGGGAGGGGCCGGCGCCGCCGAAGTACGGGTCGGGGACCTCGTCCCCGGGCCGGACCCTGGGCGCCGCTCCCTCCTGGCCGTCCTGCCCGTCCCCGAAGAAGACGCCGACCGGGGCCATGTGGAAGGAGTCCGCGACGCCCATCTTCCCGGCGGCCGCCTTGAGGTGGACGTCGGAGGGGGTCATGGTCGGGTTGAGGCGCACCCCGAGCATCCGCTTGGCCTGCTCGTAGTAGGGGGTGAGCTCGTCCCGCCAGTCGGTGACCGAGGCCCACTGCGGGTCCTCGAAGAAGGCGGTGGGCGGCACGTACAGGGTGTTGGCGTAGTTGAGCGAGCCGCCGCCGACACCGGCGCCCGCGAGCACCATCACGTTGCCGAGCAGGTGGATCCGCTGGATCCCGTACAGCCCGAGGGCCGGAGCCCACAGGTAGTTGCGCAGGTCCCAGCTGTTCTTCGGCAGGCTCTCGCGGGTGAAGCGGCGTCCGGCCTCCAGGACGCCGACCCGGTAGCCCTTCTCGGTCAGCCGCAGGGCCGAGACCGATCCGCCGAAGCCGGATCCGATGACGAGGACGTCGTAGTCGTACGACTCAGACACGGTGCTGCCCCTTAGCGGAGTCGGAGGGCCTTCATGACCTTGAGGCTGCGGGTCATGAACGCCGCGTACTTCTCGTCGTCCATGCCCAGCGAGGGCGCCATCGGGAGCAGCCGCTGGTGGGCGACGGTCTGGGCCTCGGTGTACTTGAGGATGCCCTCGGAGCCGTGGCGGCGGCCGAGGCCGGAGTCCTTCATGCCGCCCATCGGTGCCTGGGCGCTGCCGTAGGCGGGGGCGTAGCCCTCGTTGATGTTGACGGTGCCGGTGCGCAGGCGCGCGGCGACGGCGTGGCCGCGGCGTGCGTCCTTGGTCCAGACGCTGGAGTTCAGGCCGTAGGCGGTGGCGTTGGCCTCGTCGATCGCCCGGTCCTCGTCGGTGAAGCGGTAGATCGAGACGACGGGGCCGAAGGTCTCCTCACCGCACACCGCCATGGGTGCCTCGACGCCGTCGAGGATGGTGGGCTCGTAGAAGAGCGGGCCGATGTCGGGGCGGGCGGTGCCGCCGGCGACGAGGGTGGCGCCCTTGGCGACGGCCTCGTCCACGTGCCGCTGTACGGTCTCCAGCTGGCGCTCGCCGACCAGGGAGCCCATGTCCGCCCCGTACGCGAGGGAGGCGCCGAGCCGCATGGCCTTCGTACGGGCGGCGAACCGCTCGACGAAGGCGTCGGCGATCGAGGCGTGGACGTAGAGCCGCTCGATGGAGATGCAGAGCTGGCCGGCGGAGGAGAAGCAGGCGCGGACGGCGCCCGCGGCGGCCTTCTCGATGTCGGCGTCGTGCAGCACGAGCATGGCGTTCTTGCCGCCCAGTTCGAGGGACACCCCGACGAGGCGGTCGGCGGCGCCCCGGGCGACTTCGCGGCCGGTGCGGGTGGAGCCGGTGAAGGAGACGTAGTCGGCGTGCCGGACCACCTCGGGGCCGACGACCGGGCCCTCGCCGAGCACGATCTGGAAGACCTCGGCGGGCAGTCCGGCCTCGATCAGCAGGTCACGGGCCCACAGGGCGGTCAGGGCGGTCTCGGTGTCGGGCTTCATGACGACCGCGTTGCCCGACACGAAGGCGGGCAGGGCGTCGCCGACCGACAGTTCGAGGGGGTAGTTCCAGGGGGCGATCTGACCGACGACCCCGCGCGGCTGGCGCAGTTCGGTGACCTTGGTGAGGGTGGGCATGGCGCCGGTGTGGCCCTTGGGGCGCAGGTACCCGGGGGCCTTGCGGCCGTAGTGGCGGGACGAGACGGCGACCGCCTGGACCTCCTCGTGGGCGTGCAGGCGGGCCTTGCCCGTCTCCAGCTGGATGAGGTCGAGGACCTCGGCCTGCCGGGCGAGGACCAGGTCGTGGAAGCGCAGCAGGACCGCCGCCCGCCGGCGTACGGGGACGGCCGCCCAGGCGGCCTGGGCGGTGCGGGCCCGGTCGAAGGCCTCGGCGACGTCCTCGGGGGTGGCCTCCGGGAGCTCCGCCAGCCGGGCCCCGGTGAAGGGGGTGTGGTTGGCGGTACGACCGGAGCCGATCACTCCGCGGGTCAGCCGGGCGACCAGGTCGGGGGTCACCACATCGGCGGCGGTGCGGGCACCGGCCGGGGCCGGGGCCACCGGGTTGGTGGGCTGCGGTGCGGTGCGGAGGGGGGCGTCGGAGGCCTGCGAGTCCGTCATGCCGGTGAGCGTATTGCGCCCGGAGGCCTTTGGGTACCCGCCGGTAACCGGATTTTGCCTTTTCCGCCAGTGATCGCTGGCAGGATGCCGGGATCAGGGCTTCTTGGGCGGCTCCCAGCCGCTGAGCACGATGTCGAACTGCTGCTCGGTCGTGGCCCAGTCGGCGATCGGGCTCGACATGTAGATCGCGTATTCCGTGCCGTCCGGGGTGACGTACATCTGCTCCTTGGCCCGGCGCGGACCCGGGTGGGTCTGCTTCTCCGTCCAGGTGAAATCCCAGAGCGCGGCGCGGGTGCTGTCGCGGAAGGTGTTCTGGTTCAGCCGCACCTTCTTGTAGTCCGTCCGCTTCGCCACCTGCTTCTCCAGGTCGAGCAGGTGCGAGTACGGGTCCCGGTAGTCCGGGGTGGAGTCGGAGGCGATCCGGATGAAGTGCTTCCCGTCGTCCGGCGTGTAGTCGATCTGGTCGCCGTTCGCCTTGCGCGTCCAGCCCTCCGGGACGTACAGGGTGAAACCGGCGAGGGGGTCGGTCACCTTGGACCAGCCCGCCGGGGGCCCCGCCGTGGTGACCACCTCGTCCGGGCCGTCGTCCTCCCCCGTGTCCCCGGTGTACTTGAGCACCCCGAACACACCGCCGCCGCCGAGCAGCGCCGCCACCAGGGCCACGACCACGGCCCGCCCCCGCCAGCCCCGGGCCGGGTCGGCGGTGGTCGTGGTGGTGGTGGCCGCGGGCGTCAGGGGCTCCGCCAGTGCGGCCGTCGGTCCGATCTCCGCCGGCGGAGCCGGCGCCTGCGGCCGCTCCTGCGCCGGGGCCAGCTCCTCCGAACTCACCGCGCGCGTGGGCACGTACGCCTGCGCGGCCTTCGGTTCCCGGCCCTCCATCGCCTCCAGCAGCATCCGCTCGGCCTCCTCGGCCGAGGGGCGCTCCGTCGGATCCTTGCGCAGCAGGGAGGTGATGACCGGACCCAGCGCCCCGGCCTGGCGCAGCGCCGGCGGCTCGTCGTTGACCACGGCCTGCAGGCTGGAGATGGGCGACGTACGGCGGAACGGGGAACGGGCCTCGACCGCCGTGTACAGGGTGGCGCCCAGCGACCACAGGTCCGAGGACGGGTCGGGGATCCCCCCGGTGACGCGCTCGGGAGCCAGGTAGTCGATGGAGCCGACGATCTCGCCGGTGCGCGTGATGGACGAGTCGCCCTCGATCGCGGCGATCCCGAAGTCCGTGAGCAGCACCCGGCCGTCCTTGGCGAGCAGTACGTTGCCCGGCTTCACGTCACGGTGCAGTACGCCGACCGCGTGCGCGGCGCGCAGCGCGCCCAGCACGTGCAGTCCGATCCGGGCCGCCTCGCGGGGCTCGATCCGCCCGGCCGCCTTGGCCGCGTCCGCGAGTGAGGGCCCGTCGATGTACTCCATGACGATCCACGGCCGGTCGTCGTGCTCCAGGACGTCGTGGACGGTGACGACCGCCGGGTGCTGGATCCGGGCCGCGGCCCGGGCCTCCTTCTGCGTCCGGGCATGCATGACGTCCCGGTCGGCCTGGGCGACGTACAGACCCGCCGTCAGTTCCTTGACGGCGACGGTCCTGTGGAGGAGCTCATCATGCGCACGCCACACCTTGCCCATGCCGCCCCGGCCGATCGGCTCGACGAGCCGGTACCGGCCCGCCAGCACGGCGCCCCCACCTGTCTGCTGTTCCACGAAATCCCGCCGCTCTCTGCACTTCAGGCCAGATTACGGAGCCCGGAGGGGCTGCCGGAACCGCCCGGGCGCCGAAAGACGGCACTGTGACGCAATCGCCGTACTGATCAGTCGTCAGTATCCGTTCAACCGCCCGCCTTGTAACTCGCCGTGGCCTTCTCGAAGACCTCGGTGACTTTGGACTGCTCGTCCTCCGGACCGGTGACCAGGACGACGTGGTAACTGCCGCCCAGCGCCACGACGAAGTTGCGCGCGAAGACGTTGCGGCCGGTCCCGTCGATCCACGTGTACCGGCCCGTAGCCCGCAGTTGCTGACCCACTTTGGTGGTCTTCACATCGCCGACGGTCGACCAGGTGGACGTCCGGTACGGGGTCAGTTCCGGCTCCTTGTCCTTCTGGTAGGCCGCCGGATCCGGATTGCCCTGGACCTTGTCACGGCCGGGAACGACGGTCAGCACGAACTGCCCGTCGGTGTACCGCACCTGACCGGACTCATTGATTCCGCGACGCTCCCAGCCGTCGGGCACGGCGATCTCGAAGTGCTCCGGGTCCTGCTGGGTGGTGTAGCCGGCCGGGGCGGGGGCCGGGGCGGCCGACGATTCGGCGGGCGCCGTCGTCTGCGGGGCGGGCCTGGACTCGGGCGTACCCGAAGGGACCTGGGAGGGGCTGGGCTTCGCCGGTGCCTGCGTCGTGCTGCCCCGGGCGTCACCCGCGGGCTCCTGGTCGGCGGCCCGGGGCAGGAACAGCATCGCGTACGCCACCCCGCCGGCGAGGAGGACCAGGATCCCGACGAGCAGGCTCCGGCCGAGGGCCGGCGGCTTGCGGGGTCCCGCGGGATTGCGGTGCCGCCCGTGGACCTCGCCGCGGCGGCGTACGACGGGCAGCCGCGCCGGATCCGGCTCCGGCATCGGGAGCGTCGCGAACCCGGCGTCCGGCTCGGGCGCGGACCGTACGAGCGAGCGCAGCCAGCCGCGGAGCTCCTCGAAGTCGGGCCGCTCGGTGGGGTCCTGGCGCAGCAGCGACTCCACGACCGGCCGGAGCGCACCGCACTCCTCGGCGAAGGCGGGCGGCTCCGCGCAGACCATCTCGACCAGCTCGGCGACGCTGTCCTCAGGGTACGGGGCGTGCCCCTGGACCGCGCGGTAGAGCAGGGCGCCGAGCGCCCAGAGGTCGGTGGCGGGCCCGACGGGGGCGGCGAGCTGCCAGTGTCCGTGCACGGGGCCGGCCTGCTCGGGGGCCCACCGCTCGGTGACGGCCCCGACGACGGCCATCCGGGTCTGCCGCGCGCGCTCGGCGTCCAGGCCGGTACGGGGGCCGCCGGACCAGCCGTTCGGCCGGGGTCGGCCGGGGGCGGCCGGGGCCGGGGCCTCGGCCTGCCGGTAGCCCTGGGGCAGGGCGAGTTGGGCGGGCAGGGCGGGGCGCTCGGACTGTTCCTGCGGTGCCGGTTCCGGTTCCGGCACCGGTTCCGGCTGAGGTACGGGTACGGGTACGGACGCGGGCTCCGGTTCCGGTTCCGCGGCGGCCGCGGGCAGCTCCGCCCGGCGGGGGGTCGCGCCGTGCCAGGGGGCGGCGACGCCGGTCTCCGGGCCGCCGTACGGGTACGAGTACCCCTGCGGGAGGGTCGACCCCGCGGGCCTGCGCTCGGGCGGCGCGCCGGCCTCGACTTCGGCGCCCGCCCCGGCCCTGCGCTCCTCGGTCACCCGGGCGGCGGCCGCCCGGGCCCCGGCCCGGTAGGCGGCGATGGCCCCGGCCCGCGCGGCGGCCTGGAGGTCGGGGCGGTCCTGCGGCCGGCCGGGGGTGATGTGGTCGGTGTACCGCGGCCCGGTGTCGTAACCGGGGGCCACCAGCGGCGCGTACGCCACGTCGACCGGGTCGGCGGCCGGCGCCGGGACCGGACCGGGGTCGGGGTCGGGGTCGGGGGCATCGGCAGGGCCGGGGAGCGAGGCCGGAACCGGAGCTCCGACGCCGGGGGTGGCGGTGGCGCTGGCGCTGACGCTGGCGGCATCCCACCCCGCCCCTCCGCCACCGGAGTCCTCGGCGCTCGGGACGGGGTCGTACCCGCACAGGGCCTCCTCCGCCGCGCCGGCCGCGAGGCCCGTCAGCACGACGCGCCCGTCCTCACACACCAACACCGTCCGGACGGTGATGTTCCGGTGCGTCCAGCCGTGCGCGTGCAGCACCCTCAGCGCGGTCAGCACGTCCGACGCCACCTCGGCGGCCCGGTAGGGGCTCAGCGGTTCATCGGCTATCAGCGCGGCCAGCGGCCTGGCCGGGACCAGTTCGCTCACTATCCACAGCGACTCGCCCTCGGCGAACACGTCGAAGACCTGGTCCAGCCGGGGATGGTCCGGGATCGAAGCCGCCGCCTGTGCCGCCTCGATGGCGCGGCGCACGGCCGGCAGATCGGCGGGCGAGCGGCGCGCCGCCGGGACGGCCCTCGGCCCGTCCAGCAGCTCCGCGTCCACGACTTCCGGTAACGGCACCTGCCGTACCAGGACTTCCTGTCCGCTGCGCGTGTCGAAGGCGCGGGTCTCGATCAGTTCGTACTCATCGGACGGCGGCAGGGGCAGGCGGTAGCGGCCGGCCAGGATCCGGCCCGCGTACTCCTCCACATCGCCTCCCCCGAGTGCGGCGGGCTCCCCATGGCCCCTCCGACACGATACGTCGCCGGGGCCGCCCGCGTCCCGGGGTCAGCCGAGCGGCTGGAAGGTCTCGAAGGCGAGGTTGCGCATCTGGGTGCACTGAGGGCCGTCCCACTGGTCGGCGGCGCAGCTGATCATGATGGCGTACCCGTGCGTGGCGTCCACCTTGAACCCGCGGTTGAGCACCCGGATCGTGACGCCGTTCTCCTGGCGCTCGAACTCCCAGTCCGCGACGGTCGGGTAGCCCTTGTACTCCACCGTGTCTATTCGGATCTGCTTGTACCCCCTGCTGCTGGGACCCACGGAGCGGGCGAGCTGGACCCAGGCGGCGCGCGCGTCGTCGCCGGGCTGTCCGGTGTAGTCGACCTGGATCTTCGGGAAGTCCTTGGCGCGGCTGTAGATGGCGCCCGAGTTCTTGCCCGCCGTCTCCAGGTGCTTGAAGCCCTCGGGCATCACCATCGAGAAGTGGAACCCGAAGTCCTGCACCAGGGCGAATCCGGCCGGTACGGTACCGCCCGCTCCCCCGGAGGTGGCGCCCTGTCCCGCGATGGCGGCCGTGGGCTGCTGGCCCTGGCCGGCATCGCCGCCCGTACCGGTGGTGGTACCTGTACCGGTACCGGCTCCGGTGCCCGCGCTGCCGTTTCCGGCCGTCTCGCCGGTGTTCCCCGAGGGCTTCGGGGAGGTCTCCCCGGTCCCGCCGCTGCCGCTGCCGCTGCCCGGGTCCTTCGGGGCCGAGGCCGCCGGCGTGGGCTTGCCGCCGCCCTTGCTCTCGTCCTTGGGGTCCTTGTCGTCGCCGCTCAGGGCGTAGACGATGAGCGAGCCGACGACCGCCAGCACCACGACCACGGCCGCCGCCGCGAGCACCATGGTGCGGCGCTGCATGACGTCCGTGAGCGGCGCCTTGACGGGGGACGGCTTGGACTTCGGCGGCTCCGCGGCGGAGGCGGCCGTGGTGGCGGCCGCGGCCGTCGCGGCCTTGCGGGCGGCCTTCAGCGCGGCGCGGGCGCGTTCGCGCTGCTCGCGGTCACGGCGCTCGCGTTCCTTCTTCGCCGCCCGCTCGGCCGCCTTCTCCGCCTTGTCCGCGGCGGCCTTCTCCACGGCCTCCTTGGCGTCGGCCAGCGAGATCTGCCGGGTCTCCTCCGCCACCGGAACCGCCACGGGGGCCGGCACGGGCTCGGGCGCCGCGAGGACGGCCGTCAGCATGGCCCGGGTGCGGGCTTCGTCGAGCCGGTGGGTCGGGTCCTTGGCGAGCAGGCCGTAGATGACCTCGGTCAGCGGACCGGCGTTCTTGGGCGGGTCCACGGGCTCGGTCATCACCGCGGTGAGGGTGGCGAGCGCGGACCCCTTGTCGTACGGGGGCACTCCCTCGACGGAGGCGTACAGCAGACCGCCGAGCGACCACATGTCGGCGGGCGGGCCGGGCTTGTGGCCGCGGGCGCGCTCGGGGGAGATGTAGGAGGGGGCGCCGACGAGCATGCCGGTGGAGGTGACGGAGGGGTCGCCCTCGACCTGCGCGATGCCGAAGTCGGTCAGGACGACACGGCCGTTGCCGGCGATGAGCACGTTCGAGGGCTTCACGTCCCGGTGCAGGATGCCCTGGCCGTGCGCGGCGCGCAGCACGTCGAGCACCGCGAGGCCGACCTCGGCGGCGCGGTGCGGCGTGAGGGGGCCGTTCTCCCGTATGAACTCGGCGAGCGAGGCGCCCTCGATGAGCTCCATGACGATCCACGGCCGGCCGTCCTCGTCGACGACGTCGTAGACGGTGACGGCGCCGCCGCTGCGGATCCGGGCGATGGCCTTGGCCTCGCGGAGGGTACGGGTGATGAGGCGTCGCTTCTCGTCCTCGTCGACCCCGGTGCTGAAGCGGAGTTCCTTGACGGCGACGGTCCGGCCCAGGGTCTCGTCCTGGGCCCGCCAGACGGTACCCATCCCGCCCTTGCCGAGGACGGCCCCCAGCCGGTACCGCCCGGCCAGCAGCCGCCCCTCGTCCTGCCCGCTCTCGGCGGCCTTGGCCGCGGCGGCCTTGACGGCGGCGGCCATGGCATCGGCCTTCTCGACGACAGGATTGACCGCCGGCTTGCCGGCCTCGGCCTTCACGCCCTCAGGCTTGGCCTCGGGCACGGCCTTGCCCGGCCCCGGCTTCGCGGCCTCGGGCTTCACGTCCTCGGGCTCCGCCGCCGACGCAGCATCAGCCGCAGGCTTCGCACCCTCGGGCGCGGGCACGGCCTTGCCCAGCCCGGGCTTGCCACCCTCAGGCTTCGCCGCAGGCGTCCCGGCAGCCGAAGCCGCGGCGTCTGCCCCGGACTTCTCGCTGCTGGGCTTCGCCGCAGGCGACCCGGCAGGCGACCCGGCAGGCGACTCGGTGTGCTCCGGCTTCGACATGCGTCCCCTCTGCGATCGTGCCGCTGCTCCGCCTGCCCCAGCGGCTGAGCGACCCGGCGGCCGGGGCTCGCGATAACCCGCCCCGGCAGAACCCTCATTGTTCCTCACTCCGCAACGGACGGGCGCCCCGGGTCTGCGGTTCCCCCCTCCGCATCCCGGAGTTACAACGGAACGATGTCGGGCGCCCCCAGCCGCGCCGCGTCCGCCGTCTGGTCGTCCGGCTGGCGCTGCGATTCCCGCTCGGCCTGGACCCGCTTCTCGTAGTGCTCCACTTCCTTCTCGATCTGCTGCTTGTCCCACCCCAGAACCGGAGCCATCAACTCCGCACATTCCCGCGCCGACCGCGTCCCCCGGTCGAAGGTCTCGATCGAGATCCGCGTCCGCCGCGTCAGCACGTCGTCCAGGTGCCGGGCCCCCTCGTGCGAGGCCGCGTACACGATTTCCGCGCGCAGGTAGTCGTCCGCCCCGGACACCGGCTCCCGCAGTCCCGGATCGGCGGCCATCAGGTCCAGCAGTTCCTCCGTCAGCGACCCGAAGCGGTTCAACAGGTGTTCCACCCGCACCACATGAAGGCCCGCCCGGGCCGCGATCCGCGCCCGCCCGTTCCACAGGGCCCGGTACCCCTCCGCCCCCACCAGCGGCACGTCCTCCGTCACGCATTCCGCGACGCGCTGGTCCAGGCCGTGCACCGCCTCGTCGACCGCGTCCTTCGCCATGACCCGGTACGTCGTGTACTTGCCGCCGGCGACCACCACCAGCCCCGGCACCGGGTGCGCCACCGTGTGCTCGCGCGACAGCTTGCTCGTCGCGTCCGACTCCCCGGCCAGCAGCGGCCGCAGGCCCGCGTACACGCCCTGGACGTCGTCACGCGTGAGCGGCACCGCCAGCACCGAGTTCACGTGCTCCAGCAGGTAGTCGATGTCGGCGCTCGACGCCGCCGGATGCGCCTTGTCCAGGTCCCAGTCGGTGTCCGTGGTCCCCACGATCCAGTGCCGGCCCCACGGGATGACGAACAGCACCGACTTCTCGGTCCGCAGGATCAGCCCGGTGCTCGAATGGATCCGGTCCTTCGGTACGACCAGATGGATGCCCTTCGAGGCCCGCACGTGGAACTGGCCGCGTTCCCCGATCAGCGCCTGGGTGTCGTCCGTCCACACCCCCGTCGCGTTCACGACCTGCTTCGCGCGGATCTCGTACTCGACTCCGCCTTCCACGTCCCGTACCCGCGCGCCGACCACCCGTTCGCCCTCGCGCAGGAAGCCGACGACCCTCGCCCGATTGGCGCAGTGCGCCCCGTACGCGGCGGCCGTGCGCACCAGCGTGGTGACGTAGCGCGCGTCGTCCATCTGGGCGTCGTAGTACTGCAGGGCCCCCACCAGTGCGTCCTTGCGGAGCGCCGGCGCCACCCGTAGCGCACGTCCCCGCGACAGGTGCCGGTGCACGGGCAGGCCGCGTCCGTGGCCGCTGGAGACCGACATCGCGTCGTACATCGCGACGCCCGCTCCGGCGTAGATCCGCTCCCAGCCCTTGTGCTGCAAGGGGTACAGGAAGGGCACGGGCCTCACCAGGTGCGGGGCGAGGCGCTCCAGCAGCAGGCCGCGCTCCTTCAGCGCCTCGCGCACGAGGGCGAAATCGAGCATCTCCAGGTACCGCAGGCCGCCGTGGATCAGCTTGCTGGAGCGGCTGGAGGTGCCCGAGGCCCAGTCACGCGCCTCCACCAGCCCGGTCGACAGGCCGCGCGTCACGGCGTCGAGCGCGGTGCCGGCGCCCACCACGCCCGCGCCCACCACCAGCACGTCCAGTTCCCGCTCGGCCATCCGGGTGAGGGCCTCGGCCCGCTGCACCGGCCCCAGTGTCGCTGTCCTCACGGCTGCCTCCCGTTGGTGCGGATGAGATCCCGCTCACATGCCCCGTTCCACGATTCTGACCGCCCGCACCCACATCAGCCACCGCCTGTGGACAACACAACGGTGGCGTTCACCCCAGAATGCGACATATCTGTCATATATACGCCTAGTCTGACATTGCGCCAGCTCCCCTGCCCCCCGGAGAACTTGCGCGGCAGCCCCCTCATGTCAGGGAAGGGACGGCACCCCCATGCCCGCAGATCTCGCCGTCATCGGACTCGGCCATCTCGGCCTCCCACTCGCCCAGGCGGCCGTCGCCGCCGGAATCGAGACGGTCGGCTACGACAGCGGTCCGGTCACGGACTCCACCCTCACCGCCGCCGAGATCCGCCGCATGTCGGCGGCCGGCTTCCGGGTCACCACCAACCCCGCCGAACTCGGCCGGGTCCGCACGGCCGTCATCTGCGCACCCACCCAGCTCGGCGCCGACCGCGCACTGGACCTCTCCGCCGTCGGCGAGGCCGGCCACGCGCTCGCCGCCCGGCTGCGCCCCCACACCACCGTGATCCTCGAATCCGCCGTCCACCCGGGCGTCACCGAGGACTACCTCCGCCCGATCCTCGAAGCCGGATCCGGGCTGCGGGCAGGCCGGGACTTCCACCTGGCCTACTCCCCCAGCCGCCACGACCCGGGCAACCGCACCCACGGCATCTCCAACACCCCCAAGGTGATCGGCGGCCTCACCCCCGCCTGCACGGAGTCCGCGCACGCCTTCTACGCCCGCCTCACCGAGAAGGTGGTCCGCGCCCGCGGGCTGCGCGAGGCCGAGACCGTACAGCTCCTCGAAACGAACTACCGCCACGTCAACATCGCCCTCATGAACGAGATGGCGGTGCTCTGCCACGACCTCGGCGTCGACCTGTGGGACGTCATCCGCTGCGCCGAGACCAAGCCCTACGGATTCCAGGCCTTCCGCCCCGGCCCCGGCGTCGGCGGCCACGGCGTCCCGCTCGACCCGAACTACCTCCCGCACACCACGCGCACCCCGGGGCACCCCCTGCGCATGGTCGGGCTGGCGCAGGAGATCAACAACCGGATGCCGCAGTACGTCATCCAGCGCTCGGCCACCCTGCTGAACGAGCACGGCAAATCCGCCCGCGGGGCCCGCGTCCTGCTCCTCGGCGTCACCTACAAGCCCGACCTGGCCGACCAGGAGGGCTCCCCGGCCCGCGAGATCGCCAGCCGCCTCCTCGACCTGGGCGCGCTGATCAGCTACCACGACCCGTACATCACGGGCTGGCGGGTCAGGGACCAGCCGGTCCCCCGCGCCGAGTCGCTGTACGAGGCCGCCGCGAACGCGGACCTGACCATCCTGCTCCAGCACCACCGCACCTACGACCTGCAGGGCCTCGCCGTGAAGGCCCAGCTGCTCCTGGACACCCGCGGCGCCAGCCCGGTGGGCGCGGCCCACCGCCTCTGACCTCCGGAAAATCCCCCTACGGAATGTCCGGGGCCACTGCTAGCCTGCGGCGTCACTTATCTCGCACATACGTCCCCCGGGGATGTGCGCGCACATCCCCGGGGGGATCTTCCGTATGAGCCAGAACTTCACGCCGCCCGCGCCCGACTCCTTCACGGCGGCCCCCGCCCCCGCCCCGGCCCGCAGCGGCAACATCGGCCTCGCGATCCTCGGGGCGGCCGTCACCGCCCTGGTCGCGGGCGCCGCCTACGGCGGTCTCATGGGCGCGATCGAGTACCAGATCGGCTACGCGGCGGCCGGCGTCGGATTCCTGGTCGCCCTCGTCGCGGTCCGCCTCGGCGGCCGCAACCCGGTCCTCCCGGTCCTGAGCGCCGCGCTGACGCTCGCCGGCGTCTACGCCGGCTACGTCCTGGCCGAGGCGATCGCCATCTCCAAGGACTACGACGTCACGGTGACCGACCTGCTCACGAGCGAGATCTCCCAGGTGCACCAGTCCTACACGGAGACGTTCGAGCCGATCTCGGTGCTCTTCTTCGCGATCGGGGCCTACGCCGCCTTCCAGACGGCCCGCAAGGCCGCCGCCTGACGCACCGGCCGTCCCCCGCGGGGCACGGAGCCCGGAGTACCGGCGCCCGGCGTGCAGGCACGGCCGCCGCCCGCTGAGCGGGCCCACGGCCCCGGACACGCCGGAGGGCCGGCACCCCGAGCGGGGTGCCGGCCCTCCGTGCGTACCGGGGGAACGGTCAGCGGCTGTGCTGCGAGTCCGCGATCGTGACCTCGACCCGCTGGAACTCTTTGAGCTCGCTGTAGCCGGTGGTGGCCATCGAGCGGCGCAGGGCGCCGAAGATGTTCATCGACCCGTCCGGGGTGTGCGAGGGACCGGTGAGGATCTCCTCGGTGGTGCCCACGGTGCCGAGGTCGACCTTCTTGCCGCGCGGCACGTCCTCGTGGACGGCCTCCATGCCCCAGTGGTTGCCCTTGCCGGGCGCGTCGGTGGCGCGGGCCAGCGGGGAGCCCATCATCACGGCGTCGGCGCCGCAGGCGACGGCCTTCGGGATGTCGCCCGACCAGCCCACGCCGCCGTCGGCGATGACGTGCACGTAGCGGCCGCCGGACTCGTCCATGTAGTCGCGGCGGGCCGCGGCCACGTCCGCGACGGCGGTCGCCATCGGGACCTGGATGCCGAGCACGTTGCGCGTGGTGTGCGCGGCGCCGCCGCCGAAGCCGACGAGGACACCGGCCGCGCCGGTGCGCATCAGGTGCAGGGCCGCCGTGTAGGTGGCGCAGCCGCCGACGATGACCGGGACGTCGAGCTCGTAGATGAACTGCTTGAGGTTCAGCGGTTCGGCGGCGCCCGACACGTGCTCGGCCGACACGGTGGTGCCGCGGATCACGAAGATGTCCACGCCCGCGTCGACGACGGCCTTGGAGAACTCGGCCGTACGCTGCGGGGAGAGCGCGGCGGCGGTGACGACGCCCGAGTCGCGCACCTCCTTGATCCGCTGCCGGATCAGGTCCGCCTGGATCGGCGCGGAGTAGATCTCCTGGAGGCGGCGGGTGGCCGCCTCCTCGTCCAGCTCCGTGATCTCGTCGAGCAGCGGCTGCGGGTCCTCGTACCGGGTCCACAGGCCTTCGAGGTTCAGCACGCCGAGGCCGCCGAGCTCGCCGATGCGGATGGCGGTCTGCGGGGAGACGACCGAGTCCATGGGGGCGGCCAGGAAGGGGAGCTCGAAGCGGTATGCGTCGATCTGCCAGGCGATCGAGACCTCCTTCGGGTCCCGGGTACGCCGGCTCGGGACGATGGCGATGTCGTCGAACGCGTACGCCCTGCGGCCGCGCTTGCCGCGCCCGATCTCGATCTCAGTCACGTGTGGTGGCCTTTCCTCTGGGTCTGCCCGTCCAGTATCCCCGAACGCCGGAGAGTCGCGTTCCCCTGACCGCTGTGCGGACGCCGTGGCCCGGCAACGGGGAGGGGGCGGGCCCGGTCGTCCGGGCCCGCCCCCTCGTCACCGCTCGCGCGCGCCGACTCAGCCCTTGCGGGAGTAGTTCGGCGCCTCGACCGTCATCTGGATGTCGTGCGGGTGGCTCTCCTTGAGGCCCGCCGAGGTGATCCGGACGAACCGGCCGCGGTCCTGCAGCTCGGGGACCGTACGGCCGCCGACGTAGAACATCGACTGGCGCAGGCCGCCGACGAGCTGGTGCACGACCGCGGACAGCGGGCCGCGGTAGGGGACCTGGCCCTCGATGCCCTCGGGGATGAGCTTGTCGTCGCCGCCCACGCCCTCCTGGAAGTAGCGGTCCTTGGAGAAGGACTTCTGCTCGCCGCGGGACTGCATCGCGCCGAGCGAACCCATGCCGCGGTACGACTTGAACTGCTTGCCGTTGATGAAGAGCAGCTCGCCCGGGGACTCCTCGCAGCCCGCGAGCAGCGAGCCGAGCATCACCGTGTCGGCGCCCGCGACCAGGGCCTTGGCGATGTCGCCGGAGTACTGGAGGCCGCCGTCGCCGATGACCGGGACACCGGCCGCCTTGGCGGCGAGCGAGGCCTCGTAGATCGCGGTGACCTGCGGGACGCCGATGCCGGCGACGACGCGGGTGGTGCAGATGGAGCCGGGGCCGACGCCGACCTTGATGCCGTCGCAGCCGGCGTCGATCAGCGCCTGGGCGCCGTCGCGCGTGGCGACGTTGCCGCCGATGACGTCGACGGTGGAGTTCGACTTGATCTTGGCGACCATGTCGCCGACCAGGCGGGAGTGACCGTGGGCGGTGTCGACGACGATGAAGTCGGCGCCCGCCTCGATCAGGGCCTGGGCGCGCTCGTACGCGTCGCCGGCGACGCCGACGGCCGCACCGACGAGGAGCCGGCCGCCCTTGTCCTTGGCGGCGTTCGGGTACTTCTCGGCCTTGACGAAGTCCTTGACCGTGATGAGGCCCTTGAGGATGCCCGCGTCGTCGACCAGCGGAAGCTTCTCGATCTTGTGGCGGCGCAGCAGCTCCATGGCGTCCACGCCGGAGATGCCGACCTTGCCCGTGACCAGCGGCATCGGGGTCATGACCTCGCGCACCTGGCGGCTGCGGTCCGACTCGAAGGCCATGTCGCGGTTGGTGACGATGCCCAGCAGCTTGCCGGCGGGGTCGGTGACCGGGACGCCGGAGATGCGGAACTTCGCGCAGAGCTGGTCGGCCTCGCGCAGCGTCGCGTCCGGGTGCACCGTGATCGGGTCGGTGACCATGCCGGACTCGGAGCGCTTGACCAGGTCGACCTGGTTGGCCTGGTCGGCGATGGAGAGGTTGCGGTGCAGCACGCCGACGCCGCCCTGACGGGCCATGGCGATGGCCATGCGGGCCTCGGTGACCTTGTCCATGGCGGCGGACAGCAGCGGAACGTTGACGCGCACGTTGCGCGAGATGAGGGAAGAGGTGTCGATCGCGTCAGGCGACATGTCCGACGCGCCCGGCAGCAGCAGCACGTCGTCGTAGGTCAGTCCGAGCGTGGCGAATTTGTCGGGCACTCCGTCGGCGGTCATGACACCTTCCCAATGGTCTTGCTCAGCGCGGATGTCCATGCTAACGGGATCCCGACGCGTCTCATTCCACGACCAAGGTCATGCGGAAGTTTCGTCGTTTCCTACGACTGCGGCCCGCGACCGAGGCCCACGCGGAGCTACCGGCACGGACCGCGACGGCCGGCCCGCGTGAAACCCGAGAGACGCCGACGAGGCTTTCCAGGACCCCGGCAGGGCTCCGAGGGAGCCGACGACGGTCCATGCGGTCCGAGCGGCCGCCCGCCTACTGCTCGGCGAGGGCCCGCAGCCGGCTGAGCGCGCGGTGCTGGGCCACGCGCACGGCCCCCGGGGACATGCCGAGCATCTGCCCGGTCTCCTCCGCGGTCAGCCCGACGGCCACCCGCAGCACGAGGAGCTCGCGCTGGTTCTCCGGAAGATTGGCCAGCAGCTTCTTGGCCCAGGCCGCGTCGCTGCTCAGCAGCGCGCGCTCCTCGGGGCCCAGCGAGTCGTCGGGCCGCTCCGGCATCTCGTCGGAGGGCACGGCGGTGCTGCCCGGGTGCCGCATGGCGGCCCGCTGCAGGTCGGCGACCTTGTGTGCGGCGATCGCGAAGACGAAGGCCTCGAAGGGCCGCCCGGTGTCCCGGTAGCGCGGCAGCGCCATCAGGACGGCGACGCACACCTCCTGCGCCAGGTCTTCCACGAAGTGACGAGCGTCACCCGGCAATCGCGAGAGCCGGGTGCGGCAGTAGCGGATCGCGAGGGGGTGCACGAAGGCGAGCAGGTCGTGCGTGGCCTGCTCGTCGCCCTCCACCGCCCTGCGTACGAGCGCGCTGACGCCCCCGGCACTGCCGCCTTTGGCGGCGCCGGTCGGGCCTGTGGCCGCGGGTGACCCCAGGGCCTCGTCGTCGCGCATCAATCCATGGTGCCTTGGCGCCGGAGCATCCGCGCCGCCATGGCCCTTGTTGTGCATCGAAGCGTTATGAGCAGGTGCGCCGGAACTCATCATCTGCGCCCTCCCCTCCCGCTCGGCCGAATAGTCCCCGAGAGACTCCACACCCTCAAGGATGCGGCATCGCGCACGAAGCGAGTCGTCCCCCGGATTGTGCCCCGCCAATCCCCGGGTGCGCACCGGGTACGGCGGGGACAGAATGCCCTCGACAACAGGAGCCGCCGAGGGCGGCGCGCCACCCCGTCAGCGGGTGGCGGACGGGACCGCTCCCGACGATCCGCGACCTGCGGCGGGCCGGGCCGGGCCGGGCCCGGCCGCGACCGGGAGGTCAGCGGACCAGACCCCAGCGGAAACCGAGGGCCACGGCGTGCGCGCGGTCCGAGGCGCCGAGCTTCTTGAACAGACGGCGGGCGTGCGTCTTGACCGTGTCCTCGGAGAGGAAGAGCTCGCGCCCGATCTCCGCGTTGGACCGGCCGTGGCTCATGCCCTCCAGTACCTGGATCTCGCGCGCGGTGAGCGTGGGCGCGGCGCCCATCTCGGCCGAGCGGAGCCGGCGCGGTGCCAGTCGCCAGGTCGGGTCGGCGAGGGCCTGGGTGACCGTGGCCCGCAGTTCGGCGCGCGAGGCGTCCTTGTGCAGGTACCCGCGGGCGCCGGCGGCGACCGCGAGGGCCACTCCGTCCAGGTCCTCGGCGACCGTCAGCATGATGATGCGGGCGCCGGGGTCGGCCGAGAGCAGTCGGCGGACCGTCTCCACACCGCCCAGCCCGGGCATCCGTACATCCATCAGAATCAGGTCGGAGCGGTCGGCGCCCCAGCGGCGGAGGACTTCCTCGCCGTTGGCAGCCGTCGTCACACGCTCGACGCCGGGCACGGTGGCAACCGCGCGACGGAGCGCCTCTCGGGCAAGCGGGGAGTCGTCGCAGACGAGGACGGATGTCATGACCGCCCTCCGCAGCTGCTGATGCGCGTCACCTTGAGCCTCCAGGCTGGTACGTATCGTCACCTGTGCGGTCGATGCTCCCGGACACCTGTCCGAGAACTTGTTGGTTCAACCGCCTTCGCACTCTCAACGATGGTCACTCGAAAGAGTTACGGGTCGGACGGACACCTTCAGCACTCTACGTGAGGAAGCGATCACGGCGCAGGAGCCACGAGCCGCTTGTCCTCCATCTGGAGCTATGCCCTATTTGGCGGCTTTCCTTCCGTTTGGCACGTGTCTGAGGCTAGATTCCCAATGAGTCATATTTACATCTACTCCGACAGTAGGTGTGGAGACATGGACCGTATCCGCCTCAGTACCGGCACCAAGAGGGACTACCAATGGCAGATTTCTCCCGCCTCCCCGGACCGAACGCCGACCTCTGGGACTGGCAGCTGCTAGCCGCCTGCCGCGGGGTCGACAGCTCCCTCTTCTTCCATCCGGAAGGCGAGCGGGGCGCGGCCAGGAGCGCGCGCGAGGCCTCGGCTAAAGAGGTCTGCATGAGATGCCCGGTGCGTTCTGAATGCGCCGCGCACGCACTCGCCGTCCGAGAGCCCTACGGGGTGTGGGGCGGCCTCACCGAGGACGAGCGCGAGGAACTGATGGGCCGCGCCCGGCACCGCCTGATCCCCGCGTCGAGTGCGATCGGACCGATCGCGCCGAACTGAGAGCCGACGAAACGCCCGAAGGAACGTTTCCTCGAATCAACGGCACGCCCGGGCGTGTCGCCGCCCGGCCCGCGATTCACCCGTTCGGCCGTATCCGGCCGTCCGATGTGTTCGTCCCCGGCCACCGCCGGGGGCGGACGCGGGTCAGCGCGCGGCCGCCCGCTCCAGCTCGGCCAGGGTCGCGGCCACGGCCGGCACCCGGGCCAGGTCGGGCAGGGTCAGCGCCACGACCTCACGCTCGACGGCCGGCTCGACCGCCACCGTGCTCACGCCCTTGGCCCGTACGGACTCCACCGCGAGCTCCGGCAGCACCGCCACGCCCAGCCCGGCGCCGACCAGTCCGACCACCGCCGGGTAGTCGTCGGTGGCGAAGTCGATGCGCGGGGTGAAGCCCGCACCCTCGCACACCTCCACGAGATGACGGCGGCAGCGCGGACAACCCGCGATCCAGGGCTCGTCCGCCAGCTCCGCCATGCCCACGCGCTCCGCCCCGGCCAGCCGGTGCCCCTCCGGGACCAGCCCGACGAGCCGGTCGGTCAGCAGCGGCCGCACCACGAGGTCGTCCCACTCCGCGGCGGAGTGGGACGCCCCGCCGTAGCGGAAGGCCAGCGCCAGGTCGCAGTCGCCCTCGCGCAGCATCTCCACCGAACGCGGCGGCTCCGCCTCGACCAGCGAGATACGGGTTCCGGGGTGCTCGGCGCGCATCGCCGCGAGCGCGGTCGGCACCAGCGTGGAGCTGCCGCTGGGGAAGGACACGAGCCGGACCCGGCCCGCGCGCAGCCCGGCGATGGCCGCGACCTCCTCCTCGGCGGCGGTCAGCCCGGCCAGGATCCCGGCGGCATGGCGGACCAGGGCCTCGCCCGCCTGGGTCAGCCGCATCTCGCGGCCCGTGCGGATGAGCAACGGGGTACCGGCCGACTGCTCCAGCGCCTTCATCTGCTGGGAGACGGCGGGCTGGGTGCAGCCGAGCTCGCGGGCCGCGGCGGAGAAGGACCCGGTACCGGCGACAGCGCGCAGAACCCGGAGATGGCGTGCTTCGATCACCCTTCGAGCATAAGGGTCGCTTTGACTGTTGCGGAAATCTCCCGTCACCTCTTTGGGAAGCTCGGTTAGCGTGGTCCCATGGGCTCCATGCGATTGATCTCTGTGAACCTCGGCCGCGCCACGGCCGTCGACTACACGGACGCGGAGGCCGGGCTGACGGGCATCGGCAAGCGCCCCGTCCCCGGACCGGTCCACGTCACCGCCCCCGGCTCCAAGGCGGCCGGCCTCGGCAGCGGCCTGGCGGGCGACGCCGTCTGCGACAGGCGCCACCACGGCGGCGACCACCAGGCCGTCTACGCGTACGCCCGCGAGGACCTCGACCTGTGGGAGCGCGAGCTGGACCGCGAACTGCCCGGCGGGCTCTTCGGCGAGAACTTCACGACCTCCGGCGTCGACCTGAACACCGCGCGGCTGGGCGAACGCTGGCGGGTCGGCTCGGACCTCGTCCTGGAAGTGGCCTCGGCCCGCATCCCGTGCCGGACCTTCCAGGGAGCCATGGGCGAGGCCGGCTGGGTCAAGCGGTTCACGCGGGAGGCCCGGCCGGGTGCGTATCTACGGGTGATCGAGGAAGGCTCGGTCTCCCCCGGCGACCCGATCGAGATCATCCACCGGCCGGCCCACGAGGTGACCGTGCAGCTGTGGTTCCGCGCCTTCACCACCGAGCGGACCCTGCTGCCGCTCACCCTGGCGGCGGGCGAGGCGATGGAGCCGGAGGCCCACGAGCGGGTTCGCCTGTACGTGGAGAAGTACGGGGCGGGGGCCGGGGCGAGGTAGCACCGTCAGCCGGGGAAGCTAGGTTGCGCCTATGACGACTGCGTTGATCACGGGATCCACGGCGGGCATCGGCGCCGCCTTCGCCCGGCGGCTGGCCGCCCAGGGACACAATCTGGTGCTGGTGGCACGGGATACGAAGCGGCTCGGCGAGCAGGCCACCGAGCTGCACGACCGGCATGGCATCGAGGCCGAGGTACTGGCCGCCGACCTCTCCACGGAGGAGGGCATCACGGCGGTGGAGCAGCGCCTGGGCGACCGCACCCACCCGGTGGACCTGCTGGTCAACAACGCGGGCTTCGGCAACAAGGGCCGCTACCTCGAAGTGCCCATGGCCGATGAGCTGACCATGCTGAAGGTGCACATCGAGGCGGTCCTGCGGCTGACCTCGGCGGCCACGGAATCGATGCGCTCGCGCGGCCGCGGCGGTGTGATCAACGTGGCCTCGGTGGCCGCCTTCCTACCGCGCGGCACGTACGGAGCGAGCAAGGCGTGGGTCGTGCAGTTCACCCAGGGCGCGGCGCGGGACCTGACGGACTCCGGGGTGCGGCTGATGGCGCTGTGCCCCGGCTTCGTCCGGACGGAGTTCCACCAGCGGGCCGGCATGGGTACCGACAACATCCCCGGCTGGATGTGGCTGGACGCGGACAAGCTGGTGGCCACGGCTCTGGCCGACCTGGCCCGCGGGAAGACGGTGTCGATCCCGGACCCGCGGTACAAGGCGCTGATGGGCGTGGTGAAGCTGACGCCGCGCGGACTGCTGGGCGGGATGTCCTCGCGTACAGGCCGCAAGTACGGCCCCCAGTAGCCCGGGCACGTGGTCGGGCAGGTGCCCCGGCGTGCGCGAGGGCGTGCCCGGGAGGGGCCCCGGCGAAGCCCGGCACGAGCGGCCGATCGGGTGATATCTCCCTAAACTGGACCTGTCCCATCCAGCGCGGGAGGCGACGCGATGACATTCGTACAAGTGATCGATTATGAGACGACGCGGTTCGATGAGATGAACGCCCTCATCGACCGCTGGGCGGAGCAGAGCAGCGGCAGGCGCACCGCCACGCACACGATGATCGGCCAGGACCGCGAAGCCCGGAACCACTACGTGGACATGGTGGAGTTCGCGTCGTACGAGGAGGCCATGAAGAACTCCCAACTCCCCGAGACCGACCGGATGTTCCAGCAGATGGTGGCCCTCTGCGAAGGAATGCCGAAGTTCATGAACCTCGACGTGGTCCGCGACGAACACCTCAACAAGCAGCTCGCCCACCGGGTGTTCCAGGAAGCCGCCATGGAAGGGAACATGAGCGTCCTCGACGAGTGCTTCGCTTCGAACTACATCGACCACGACGTCAGCAAGGAGGAGTCCACCGTCATCGGACGCGACGCCATGCGCTCGGACATGGAGACCTGGCGCGCGGCCTTCGACATGACCTTCGAGCCGACGGCCCAGCTGGCCGAGGGCGATCTGGTCACCACGGTGTGGAACTGGCGCGGCACCCACAACAAGGGTCCGTTCATGGGGGTCGCACCGACCGGGAAGACGTACGAGATGTCGGGGAGCACCACCTTCCGCTGCCTGGGCGGCGAGATCGTCGAGGGCTGGTGGCACTACAACCCCGGAGCCCTGCAACGGCAGATGGGCGGAACGGGCACCCCCTACGGAACCTGAGGCGTCCGGACCACGGGGAGTACCGCACCGACGGGGAGCCGGCGGTGAGCGTCCGGGAAGCCGGCGGTGAGCCGTCCGGAGAGCCTACGGGGAAGGCCCCGTCCCGCGGCTGCGGGACGGGGCCTTCTCGGCGTGGTGCGTGCGATCAGTGGCTGTGGCCGTGACCGCCGTGGCCGTGACCGGCGTCGCCCTCGTCCTCCGCCGGCTTCTCGACGACCAGGGTCTCGGTCGTGAGCAGCAGGGAGGCGATGGAGGCGGCGTTCTCCAGCGCGGAACGGGTGACCTTCACCGGGTCGATGACGCCGGCCTTGACCAGGTCGCCGTACTCGCCGGTGGCGGCGTTGAAGCCCTGGCCCTTGTCGAGCTCGGCGACCTTCGAGGTGATGACGTAGCCCTCGAGGCCGGCGTTCTCGGCGATCCAGCGCAGCGGCTCGACGGCGGCGCGGCGCACGACCGCGACACCGGTGGCCTCGTCGCCGGCCAGGCCGAGGTTGCCCTCGAGGACCTTGACGGCGTGGACGAGCGCGGAGCCACCGCCGGAGACGATGCCCTCCTCGACCGCGGCGCGGGTCGCCGAGATGGCGTCCTCGAGACGGTGCTTCTTCTCCTTGAGCTCCACCTCGGTGGCGGCGCCGACCTTGATGACGCAGACGCCACCGGCGAGCTTCGCCAGGCGCTCCTGCAGCTTCTCGCGGTCCCAGTCCGAGTCGGTCGACTCGATCTCGGCCTTGATCTGGTTGACGCGGCCGAGGACCGCTTCGTGGCTGCCGCCACCATCGACGATGGTGGTGTCGTCCTTGGAGATGGTCACGCGGCGGGCGGAGCCCAGTACGTCCAGACCGGCCTGGTCGAGCTTGAGGCCGACCTCTTCGGCGATGACGGTGGCACCGGTGAGGGTGGCCATGTCCTGGAGCATCGCCTTGCGACGGTCGCCGAAGCCGGGGGCCTTGACGGCGACCGCGTTGAAGGTGCCGCGGATCTTGTTGACGACGAGGGTGGAGAGCGCCTCGCCCTCGACGTCCTCGGCGATGATCAGCAGCGGCTTGGAGGCGCCGGCCTGGATGACCTTCTCCAGCAGCGGCAGCAGGTCCTGGATCGAGGAGATCTTGCCCTGGTTGATCAGGATGTACGGGTCGTCGAGGACGGCCTCCATACGCTCCTGGTCGGAGACCATGTACGGCGAGAGGTAGCCCTTGTCGAAGGCCATGCCCTCGGTGAACTCCAGCTCCAGGCCGAAGGTGTTGGACTCCTCGACGGTGATGACACCGTCCTTGCCGACCTTGTCCATCGCCTCGGCGATGAGCTCGCCGACCTGCTGGTCCTGCGCGGAGAGCGCGGCCACGGCGGCGATGTCGGACTTGTCCTCGATCGGACGGGCGGTCGCGAGGAGCTCCTCGGACACGGCCTTGACCGCGGCGTCGATGCCCTTCTTCAGGGCGGCCGGGGAGGCACCCGCGGCGACGTTGCGCAGACCCTCGCGGACCAGCGCCTGGGCCAGCACGGTGGCGGTGGTGGTGCCGTCACCCGCGATGTCGTTGGTCTTGGTCGCCACCTCCTTCACGAGCTGCGCGCCCAGGTTCTCGTACGGGTCGTCCAGCTCGACCTCGCGGGCGATGGTGACACCGTCGTTGGTGATGGTGGGGGCGCCGAACTTCTTGTCGATGACGACGTTGCGGCCCTTGGGGCCGATCGTCACCTTGACCGTGTCGGCAAGCTTGTTGACGCCGCGCTCGAGGGCGCGACGGGCGTCCTCGTCGAACTTCAGGATCTTCGCCATGGGAGCGGTTCAGCCCTCTCGAAAACTCGGGTTTAACGAGCTGCGCCCCTCGCCGCCCGGCAATCAGCGGGGTGACCAGGGGCGCAACTCAAAGCAGTACTGATGAAGAGAATTACTTCTCGACGATCGCGAGCACGTCGCGAGCCGAGAGGACGAGGTACTCCTCGCCGCTGTACTTCACTTCGGTGCCGCCGTACTTGCTGTAGAGCACGATGTCGCCGACGGTGACGTCCAGCGGGAGACGCTGGCCGTCCTCGAAGCGACCCGGGCCCACCGCGAGGACGACGCCCTCCTGGGGCTTCTCCTTCGCGGTGTCCGGGATGACCAGGCCGGAGGCCGTGGTCTGCTCGGCGTCGAGCGGCTGGACCACAATGCGGTCCTCAAGCGGCTTGATGGCAACCTTGGAGCTGGCGGTCGTCACGATCCGACCTCCCCCTTCGGAGATCCGGGGTTAACTGTCTGAGGTGGCGACCAGGTCGATCCGTCGTCGCGGGTGCCGGATCTGCCTGTCGCTGTGTTGGCACTCACCAGGGGTGAGTGCCAGGTGCGAGACTATTCCGGCGATTAGCACTCGGTCAAGCGGAGTGCCAATTCCCGCCGATCGCGCGTTGCGCGGACCGATACCGGAACGCCGCCCTCCGGGGGCTCGCGGACGCGCCGGCCCGCCGCTCTCCACCGCATGGCGCCGCACGGCACCGCATGACCAGGCGAAACGCGGAGCCGGCGGCCCCGTCGGCCGACGGGGCCCCTTTGACCCCTCGGGCCGTCGGACCCGATTGGCCGTTGAGCCATTGGGGCGTTGAGCCCGTTGACCGCCCATGCCGTCGGCCGTCCCGGCCGTACGACCGGGCCGCCTGCCGGAAAACCGCACACACGTCCGTTCGGGATCACTACTGTCCGCGCTATGACCAGGACGAACTCCGGCGTGCGGTGGATCCACACCATCCCGATCGCCATCGGCATCATCTGCGGGATCCTCATGTGGCACATGGCGGTGCCGCGGCTGATCACCCAACTGACGGGAGTGGACGGCACCTTCCTCGCGGAGCGCTGCACCTGGGGCGACCTCGACTCCGACGGGGAGCGGACCATGACGTGCGCGGGGGACTTCACCGCCACCGACGGATCGCTCGCCCTCCCCGGGATCGAGATCGACGGAGTGTTCGACGAATGGCCGGAGGAGCCGGTGAGCGCCCGCGTCAGCGGGCCGTCGGCCGACCACGCCGTGCAGATGGAGTTCGGCGCCTCGCTCGCGGCCATAGGCATGGGGCTGACCGCCTTCGCGTTCCCGGCCTGGGCGCTGACCGCGGCCACCCGCGACGCCCTCGACCGCCGCAGGCGGCGCCGGAACAGCCCGCCGCAGAGCATCGGCCACGACGCCGATTCGTGGGGCCCCCTCCCGTCCGCGTGACCCACCGGGGCGCCCGTCCTGCGGGAAGCGCACTCACCGCACCACACGCACGGCACTTCCCGTCGAACGCTCCGGAAGGAACCATGGGGAGGGCATCAACGTCGTAGATGATATGAAGATAAAGCGCCTCATTGCCGAACAGATCGGACCGAAAGCTTCCGTCGACCCCGGCGCACGGGGCGCCACGTCCTCGCCCTCACCCTGGCCCTCACCTTCACCCGCGCCCTCCCTGTCCGCCCCCAAGGAGGGTGGCGGCATCCCGTGCGTGGACTGAAACCCCTGACGTCGGCGGTCGCCCGCCGCCGCACCGAGGCGCTGCTCCTGGTCTTCGTCATCGCCATCGCCGTTTTCGGCCACGCCGCCGCGGGCCTCGCCATGAACGGCGAGCTGCCGCCCAAATTCGTCGACTTCACCGTCAGCATGACCTTGCTGTCCCTGGTGGGACACCTGGGCGTGCGCCGCTTCGCGGCCTACGCGGACCCGCTGGTCTTCCCGCTCGCCATGCTGCTGACCGGCCTCGGGCTGGTCCTGCTGCACCGCCTCGACCAGGGCTACATCGAGCGCTGGAACTCGGACGCGAACGCCCCCGGCCAGCTGATGTGGACGGTGGTCGGGGTCGCCGCCTGCCTGCTGGTGCTGGCGCTGCTGCGCGACCACCGGCTGCTCCAGCGGTTCATCTACATCACCATGGCCGTCGCGCTGGTGCTGCTGATCGCGCCCGCCTTCTTCGGCGCGGACACCTACGGCGCGAAGCGCTGGATCAAACTCTTCGGCCTCTCGCTCCAGCCGGGTGAGTTCGTGAAGATCATGATCGCGATCTTCTTCGCCGGGTACCTGGTCATCCACCGGGACTCGCTGGCCCTGACGGGCCGCAGGTTCCTGGGCATGCGACTGCCTCCGATGCGCCAGCTCGGCCCGATCGTGACGGTGTGGATCGTCTCGATGCTGGTCCTGGTCTTCGAACGCGACCTCGGCACCTCGCTGATCTTCTTCGGGGTGTTCGTGGTGATGCTGTACGTCGCCACCGAACGCACCAGCTGGATCGTCTGCGGCCTGCTCATGGCCTCGGCGGGCGCCTTCGTGGTCGGCTCGACGGAGCCGCACGTCAAGGCGCGCGTGGCCGCGTGGCTCAACCCGCTGTCGTACTACTGGGAGAACCCGCCGGCCGGAGTCACCTCGGACCAGTCGGCGCAGGCGCTGTTCAGCTTCGGCACAGGCGGCGTCTCCGGGACGGGCCTCGGCGTGGGCCACCCCGAGCTGATCGCGTTCGCCGGGCGCAGCGACTTCATCCTGACCACGGTGGGCGAGGAGCTGGGCCTGGCCGGGGTCATGGCCGTACTGATCCTCTACGCGCTCCTCGTGCAGCGGGGACTGCGGATGGCACTCGGCGCCCGAGACCCCTTCGGCAAACTGCTCGCGGTGGGGCTGGCGGCGGCGCTGGCCCTCCAGGTCTTCGTGGTCGCGGGCGGCGTGACGGGCCTCATCCCCCTGACGGGCAAGGCCCTGCCCTTCCTGGCCAAGGGCGGCTCGTCCCTCCTGGCCAACTGGATCATGATCGCGCTGCTCCTGCGCATCAGCGACAGCGCGGAACGCCAACGCGAGGCGGACACCCACGGCCCGGTGGAAACGATCATCACGCCGGTGGTGCGGGTGTAGGGCCGGGGCACGGGCGGGCAAGCGCGCGGCGCCGCCACGCGCTCCCCGCCTCTCCTCGGCGTCTGCACCCCGTCCCGTCCGTCGGACACCCCCTAGGCGGAGGCGACGACCTCGCCGGAGGTGACCTGCGGCGGGTTGGGCAGGAACCGGGCCAGGTGGTCGCGTACGAAGTGCGCCGCCCTCTCGATCGACTCGTCGGCGCCCGCCCGGTCCCGGAAGACGCTGGTGGACACCATCACCCCGGCTCCCGCATCGACCCAGAAGTACGCCACGAACCCGGGGACCTGACGCATGATCGGCACGAACCCCTCGTCGACGATGCGCCCGGCCTCGGCCGGGTCGGTCACTCCTTCGTACCGCCGGACTGCTGCGTACATGGTTGATCTCCTCAACGGTGCTCGGCGTCGTCGCGAGGAGGACGTACCCGGCCCGGCACCCACGCGTCCGCGCGGCGCCCGGCAATCACCGGAAGGGACGACCTCGGGCGCGTGGTACGGCCCACGGGGCGTCCGCTAGAGGTAGTCCTCCAGGCGGCCGATCCGGTAGCCCTGCTCCTGGATCCGCTGGAGCATGCGGGTCGCCATCTGGGTCTCCGTCGTGCCCTTGAGCTCACCGGGGCCGCGGAAGTGGGCGAGGATGATGTCGCCCGGCTTGAGGGCGGAGCCCTCGGCGTACTGGAAGTTGTTGATCTGCATCGAGGCCCGCCAGAGCACCAGGGACGAGACTCCGCACTCCGAGGCGGCCCGGAGGGTGTCGTCGTTGTAGTTGCCGAAGGGCGGGCGGAAAAGCGGCGGACGCTTGCCGAAGCGCTTCTCCAGGCGTTCCTGCTGGCCGCATATCTCCTTCTTCTGTCCCTCGAAGGACAGGGTCCGCAGATTCGGGTGCGTCAGCGTGTGGTTGTTTATCGTGCTCGCCGAGCCGTTGTCACGGATCTTCTCGAAGTACCCGTAGTCCGACGAGGCCACGCTGTCCGTGAGGAACATGCTGATCGGCAGCTTGAGGTCGGCCGCCATCTTCAGGAACTCGGGGTCCTTCTCCGCGCCGTCGTCGAAGGTCAGGAAGACGACCTTGTCGTCCGCCGGGACGGGTATTCGGTCTATCACCGGGACCTTGCCCGGCCCCGGCTTCGGGATCTGCGGTTTCTGGGCCGGCCTGGGCGCGTACTGGAGGGGGGCCGTCAGGCCCCACTTCTTGTACGCCTCGTCGGAGGCGCCCGCCGACGGCGACGCCGTCGGCGTGGCGCTGCCCGTCGCCGGTGTCGGCTGCGCCGTCTTGGCGGCCAGTCGTTCGGTGGGGGCCGCGCTGTCCCCGCATCCCGTCAGGGACAGCGCCAGCGCGCCGGCCGCCAGCGTTCCGACTACCAACCGGCGCGCGTGCTTCACAGATAGTCCTCCAGGCGAGCCACGGCGTACCCCTTGTCCGTGACGGTCTTCATGACATGACGGATCATGTCAGGCATCGTGCCCTTCCAGTCTTCCTTGCCCCGGAAGTGGGTGAGGATGATGTCGCCGGGGTGGAGATCGCGGTCCCATTCACGGTAGTCCATCCGGTTCGTGAACGCCTCCGCGTTCCACAGCGGGACCGCCTTGATGCCGCAGGACTTCGCCGCGCGCAGCGTGTCCTGGTTGTAGTTGCCGTACGGCGGCCGGAAGAGGGTCGGCCGCTTGCCGAACTGCTTCTGGATGGTGTCCTGCTGGCCGCAGATCTCCTCGCGCTGCTGCTCGTAGGACAGACCGGGCATGTAGCGGTGGTTGAGCGTGTGGTTGTTCAGGGTGACGCCCGCGTCCTGCATCTTCTTGAAGTACGGGTAGTTGTCCCGTACGACGTAGTCGCTGAGGAAGGCCGTGTACGGGATCTTCAGCTCCTGCATCATCTTCAGGAACTCGGGGTCCTTCTCGGAGCCGTCGTCGATGGTCAGGAAGACGACCTTGTCCTCGGTGGGGACGGTGGTGAAGACGTTGGGGTACTCCTCCTGGTCCTCCACCTCGAAGCCGTCGCGCGTGTGGATCTCGGGCTTCTCCTTCGGCGCCGGCGGGGCGGTGAGCGGGGTCTTGCGCAGCCCCCACTTCTTCGCCGCGACGATGCGTGCCTGCTGGGCCGCCTTGGCCTTCTCGGCGGCGCTGAGCGCGCCCGCGGCGCCCGCCTCCGCGGCCTTCTCCTTCGCGGGCCTGTCCGGCCCGGACTGCCCGGATCCGCAGGCCGTTCCGAGGGCGGCGACGAGCAGGGCTGCGACGGCCACCCCGAACCGGCCGCGCGGACCTGCCGCGTACCGGTGACCCTGTTGCGACTTATTTCCCTTTTGTCGTACTAGCTGCATAGCTGCGCATCCTGGCACCCGACACACGGGCTCTCCGGAAGACACCGCGAACGCGGTCCGACCTTCCTTCGACTGGCCCACACCGGGCCGCCCGGGGGCACCCTCCCGCGCCGCCCCGGGGCCGGCCCGTCGCCGACAATGGACCCGTGACCCCCGAAGACTTCGCCGCCCTCCTCGCCCCCGAGGGCCGCGCCCTCCTCGACTCGCTCCGCGACTACGACCCCTCCCAGGAGCTGGCCGTCGCCACGCGGCTGCGCCGCGAGCACCCCGCCGCCCTGGTCTCCGCCGCGCTCGGGCAGGCCCGGCTGCGGCAGCGCGCGGTGGCGAAGTTCGGGGCCGAGGACGCCTTCCGGATGTACTTCACGTCCGGCGGCGGCGAGATGGCCACCCGCGCGTCCGTGGCCTCGTACCGGGCCGAGCGGCTCGCGGCCCTCGGCGTACGCAGCCTCGCGGACCTGTGCTGCGGCATCGGCGGGGACGCCCTCGCGCTGGCCCGGCTCGGGATCCGGGTGCTCGCGGTGGACCACGACCCGCTCACGGTCGCCGTCGCGCGGGCCAACGCCGAGGCGCTGGGTCTGGCGGACCTGATCGAGGTCCGGGAGGCGGACGTGACGGAGGTGGACACCTCCGGCTACGACGCGGTCTTCATCGACCCGGCCCGGCGCGGTGGGCGCGGCCGGATCTTCGACCCGGAGTCGTACTCGCCCCCGCTGTCATGGGCGGTGGAGACGGCCCGCGCGGCGAAGTACGCCGCCATCAAGATCGCCCCCGGAATCCCGCACGAGGCCGTGCCCGCGGAGGCCGAGGCGGAGTGGATCTCCGACCAGGGGGACGTCAAAGAGGCCGTGCTCTGGTTCGGGACCGCGCCCGGGACCGTGCGCGCCACCCTGCTCCCCGGGCCGCGCGCGCTGCACACCGCCGATCCGCTGCCGGATCCGGAGGCCGGGCCGGTGGGCCGCTGGCTCTACGAGCCCGACGGCGCCGTCATCCGCGCCCATCTGGTCGCCGAGGTCGCCGGGCAGCTGGACGGACGGCTGATCGACCCGACGATCGCCTACATCACGGCGGACGAGCTGCGCGCGACGCCGTACGCGACGGCGTACGAGATCACCGACGTGCTGCCGTTCGGGCTGAAGAAGCTGAAGGCGTTGCTGCGCGAGCGCGGGGTGGGGATCCTGACCGTGAAGAAGCGCGGCTCGGCGATCGAGCCCGAGGAACTGCGCAAGAAGGTCAGGCCGCAGGGGCCGAACTCCGCGACCGTCTTCCTGACCCGGGTGGCGGGGGCCCCCTCGATGCTGATCGGCGCCCCGGCCCCGGCCCGCACCGACACCCCCTAGAGGGCCTCAGCCCCCGTCGACGTCCACCGACTCGAACCGCCAGCGGTGCACCGCCCGCGTGATCAGGTCGGCCGCGGGTTCGGGCAGCTCGGGGAGGTCGGCCGCCACGCCCTCGGCGGCCTCCCACCAGGTGATCACGAGGACCCGGTCCTGCGGGGCCCGGAACACCTCGCGGCGCACCGGCTCCCGGGCGAGGACCTGGGCCCGGGCCCACTCCAGCAGTTCCCTGCCCCGGCCGTCGGCGGCCCGGGCCTCCCACATCAGCGCGACGGTGCTCACGAGTACAGGTTGTCCTTGCTCAGTTCGTGCACGTGGTCGTGATCGTGGCCGTGCGTGTGCGCCGTGCCCGGCACGTGCGGGTCCGTCACCGGCAGCGAGGAGTCGGCCGACAGGTCCCAGTCCGATGCGGGCCGGTTCCGCTTGACCATCTCCGCGCCGAGCGCCGCGACCATCGCGCCGTTGTCCGTGCACAGCTTCGGCCGCGGCACGCGCAGGATGATCCCCGCGGCGTCGCACCGCTCCTGCGCCAGCGAGCGCAGGCGGGAATTGGCCGCCACACCGCCGCCGATCATCAGGTGGTCGACGCCCTCGTCCTTGCACGCGCGGATCGCCTTGCGGGTCAGCACGTCCACCACGGCCTCCTGGAAGGACGCCGCCACATCGCGCACCGGGACCTCCTCACCCGCGTTCCGCTTCGCCTCGATCCAGCGGGCGACGGCCGTCTTGAGGCCGGAGAAGGAGAAGTCGTACGCGGCGTCGCGCGGCCCCGTCAGCCCGCGCGGGAAGTTGATCGCCTTCGGGTCGCCCTCGCGTGCGAGCCGGTCGATGACCGGGCCGCCGGGGAAGCCCAGCTGCAGCACCCGCGCGATCTTGTCGAAGGCCTCGCCCGCCGCGTCGTCGATGGTCGCGCCGAGCGGCCGTACGTCGGAGGTGATGTCCGGGGCCAGAAGCAGCGAGGAGTGCCCGCCGGACACCAGCAGCGCCATCGTCGGCTCCGGCAGCGGCCCGTGCTCCAGCTGGTCCACGCAGATGTGGGAGGCCAGGTGGTTCACCCCGTACAGCGGCTTGCCGAGCGCGTACGCGTAGGCCTTGGCCGCCGAGACGCCCACGAGCAGCGCCCCGGCGAGGCCGGGACCCGCGGTGACGGCGATGCCGTCGAGGTCGCGGGCGCTGACGCCGGCCTCCTTCAGGGCCCGTTCGATGGTGGGGACCATCGCTTCCAGGTGGGCCCGCGAGGCCACCTCGGGCACGACGCCGCCGAAGCGCGCGTGCTCGTCGACGCTCGACGCGATCGCGTCCGCGAGCAGGGTCGTGCCGCGGACGACGCCGACGCCGGTCTCGTCGCAGGACGTCTCGATGCCGAGGACGAGCGGTTCGTCAGCCATTGCTCTCACTGCTCTCAGTTCGTGCTTGTGCGGGGTCGGTCAGTCGCATGACGAGCGCGTCGACGTTGCCGGGCTGGTAGTAGCCGCGCCGGAAGCCGATGGGCTCGAAACCGAAGCGCTCGTAGAGCTTCTGGGCGCGGGTGTTGTCCACCCGTACCTCCAGCAGCACCTCGGCGCACTCGAACGCGGTGGCGGCGCGCAGCAGGTCGGTCAGGAGCCGGGCGCCGAGCCCGGTCCCCCACTGGTCGCGGGCGGCCGCGATGGTCTGTACGTCGGCCAGGTCGCCGGCGGCGGCCAGCCCGGCGTAGCCCACCAGCCGGCCCGCCGCGTCCTCGGCGACGACGTAGCGGCGCGTGGCCTGGGGGCCGCGGGCGTGGGCGAGTTCGGACCAGAACATCCCGGCGGACCAGGCGTCCTCGGGGAACAGCTCGTGCTCCAGTTCCAGTACGGGGCCGATGTCCCACCAGCGCATCTCGCGCAGGGTGTGGGGGGTCGCCGGGGTCACTGCGGGGTGACCACCTTGTAGTTCTTCGGCACCTGGGCGTCGGGGCGGCGCAGGTAGAGCGGCGTCGGAGGCAGGAACTCCAGGCCGGCCGCCAGCCGTTCCGCGGCCAGCGAGGCCAGCGCGGCGGCCGACTGGTGCTCGGGGTTCCGGGCGTCCGTGAACACCTCGGGGTACAGGAATGCGCCCTGGCCGACCGCGGGCAGGCCCGCGACCTGCTCGGCGATGTCGGCCGGGCGGTCCACGGCGGGCTCGCCGACGCGCGTGCGCGGGTCCTCGTACCGGGCCCAGTAGACCTCCTTGCGCCGCGCGTCGGTGGCGACGGTGAAGGGGCCCTCGACGCCGGCGGCCCCGGCGGCGTACGCCAGGCCGTCGAGCGTGCACAGGCCGTGCACGGGCACGCCCAGCACGGCGGCGAACGTGGAGGCGGTGACGAGGCCGACGCGCAGCCCGGTGTACGGGCCGGGGCCGACGCCGACGACGACACCGGTGACGGCTTCGAGCGTGACCCCGGCCTCGGCGAGGACCTTGTCCACGGAGGGCAGCAGGAGCTCCCCGTGGCGGCGGGCGTCGACCTGGTTCGACTCGGCGACGACGGACTCACCGTCGTGCAGGGCGACGGTGACGGCGGGCGTGGCGGTATCTACGGCGAGCAAGAGCACGCGAACAGCCTACGACTCCGGCGACGGCACCCCTCGCGGCCGGTCTCGGAGCAGGGTGACTGCTACCTTTCGACGGGGTACCGGACGTGGTATCGGTCGGCGCGGAGAGGTGGAGCAAGGTGGCACGCAGCAGCTCGGGAATCGTGGCCGGGCTCACCGCCGCGGCAGTGGCGGTCGTCGGCTTCCTCGGCTACCAGGCTTCCGCCACGGCGCCCGCGCGTCCCCCGAAGGCGGCGGTGCAGGAACCGGCCCCCGCCGCGAGTCCGGCCGCCAGGCAGGACCCCGCGAAGCCGGCGCCCGTGCCCGAGGGTTCCGGCACCGGGGTGCGCGTCGTGTACTCGGTGGGCCAGAAGCGGGTGTGGCTGGTGGGTGACCCCGCGCAGCCGCCGAAGACGTTCCCGGTGATGCCGAGCACGGTCCACCCGAAGCCGGGCAGCTACATGGTCGGTTCGCGCTCCGGTTCGGTCACGGGCTCGGACGGCGTGCCGATCGAGCACGTCGTGCGGTTCGCCACCGCGGAGGGTGTGGCGGTCGGTTTCAGCGCCCGCACGGACGGCGCGCTGCCGGAGCCGGACCCGAACAAGAAGACCGGCGGCATCCGCATGGCCCGCGCCGACGGCGACGCGATGTGGGCGTTCGCGACGATCGCCGCGAAGGTCGTCGTCGTTCCCTGACGGATCGCCCCCGCTTCACCCGACCGGGTGATGCCGCGGCAGGACGCCGCCCGGCCTGGGCCGTCTAGGCCGCTTCGGATTCCGGAGCGGCCTCTTCGCGTGCGGGGTCCGCGGGCCCGCCCGTGCCCGTGGCGTACTCCCGTGCGGGGGGCGTCGAGACGGCGGTGGCGGCCACGCCGGCGGCGAGGAGCGTCCACATGGAGACGGCGGACGGGCGGGTTTCGCGATGTGCTCCTGCTGGTGCCGACATGGCTGCCTCCTGGACCCGGGACACCGTACTTAGGCATACCTAAGAAACTCTCGGTACCATGTCACCACGAGGGCTGCCGACAGCGCAATATCTTGCCGACGAGTTGTCGGTACGTTTACTCCGAGAGGGCGCCCGCCAGGGCGTCCAGCCCGGCCCCTGCGCTCCAGCGCGCCCCGACACCGCGCACGAGGACCTCCCGAACGTCGTCCAGGACCTCCTCGTGCCCGACCGCGCGCGCGATCACCACGTGCAGCCGGTCGTCGGAGAGCTCCTCCACCTTGCCGTCGCCCCACTCCACGACGACCACGGACTCGGGCAGCGAGACGTCGAGGTCCAGGTCCTCCATCTCGTCCAGCCCGCCGCCCAGGCGGTACGCGTCCACGTGCACCAGCGCGGGTCCCCCGGTCAGCGAGGGGTGCACACGGGCGATCACGAAGGTCGGCGAGGTCACGGCCCCGCGCACGCCCAGCCCCTCGCCGAGGCCCCGGGTGAGCGTGGTCTTGCCCGCGCCCAGCTCGCCGGTCAGCAGGACGAGGTCGCCGGGGCGCAGCAGGGCGGCGATCCTGCGGCCCAATTCCTGCATCGCGTCCGGGGAGTCGATGGTGATCCGGGTCTCCGAGCCGGCCGCGGCCTCAGGTGCCGGCGCCTGGCTGCGCTGTGCTTCCAGCGGTACTTCTTCCATGCCCGCCAACGTTAGTCGCTGCGGGGGCGGCCACCGCCCCGGTGCGCGCCAGCAGCTCGGTGAGCAGCCGCGTCACGGTCTCCGGGCGTTCCAGCATCATCAGGTGCCCGGTGGACTCCAGGACCACGAGGTCGGCGCCGGGGAGCGCCTCCTTGATGGCGACGCTGTGCGCGGGCGGGGTGATCATGTCCCGGTCCCCGGCTATGACCGTGACCGGCAGGTCCGCGAACAGCTGGAGCGCGGAGGTCTTGTCGTGGGTCTGGAAGGCCGGGTAGAACTCGGCGACCACGTCGATGGGAGTGGCCTCGATCAGGCGCTCCGCGAACCGCGCGACGCCCGGATCCACGTCCCGGGAGCCGAACGAGTACATCTTGATCATTCCGGCGAAGAGGTCCGCGGTGGCCCGGCGGCCCTTCTCCACCAGCTCCACCTGGGAGCCGAGCGCCTTGAGCACGCCCGGCAGGAGTCGGCGTACGGCTCCCATGCCGGCGGCCGGCAGCCCGTACGTCACCTCGTCGAGGCGACCGCTGGAGGTTCCGACCAGGGCGACGCCGACGACGCGGTCGCGGACGATCTCGGGGTACTGCTCGGCGAATCCCATGATGGTCATTCCGCCCATCGAGTGACCCACCAGGATCAGCGGCCCCTCGGGGGCGGCCGCGTCGATGACGGCCTTCAGGTCCCGGCCCAGCTGGTCGATGCTCACCGGCTCGCCGTCCGCGTGGCCCAGGCCGCGGGCGCTGCGCCCGTGGCTGCGCTGGTCCCAGTAGACCGCGCGGACCACGCCGCGCAGGGCGGCCCGCTGGAAGTGCCAGGAGTCCTGGCCGAGGCAGTAGCCGTGGCAGAAGACGACGGTGGCCGGGGGCTCGGCCTTGCGCCGCAGGCGCCGGCGCTTGCCGTCCTCGGGGAGCTCGTCGACCTCGTAGTAGAGCTCGGTGGCGTCCTCGGCCCGGCAGATTCCCTCCGCGCCGCGCAGGGACCCGTAGTCCCCGGCCGCGTCGAGGGCGAGGCGCGCCTTCATCCGCATGCCGCGCCCGACGGTGATCCGTTCGACCGCGACACCGGCCGCCGCACCCGCGGCTATCACGCCGATGGCGGCGCCGGCCCAGCCGGCCTTGCGCCAGTTCTCGCTCACGCCGCCGCCCTCACTCCGCTCAGCCGCCCAGGTAGACCCGGGGCACACGTGCACCGATACGGGTGACGATCTCATACGCGATCGTGTGTGCCGCTCGTGCCCAGTCCTCGGCGGTAGGTTCACCGCGCTCCGCGTCCCCGAAGATGACGGCTTCGTCGCCTGCGCGGGCGTGGTCTCCCTCCAAGTCGACCACGAACTGGTCCATCGCGACGCGTCCGGCGACGTGGCGGATCTTGCCGCCGACGAGCACGGGGCCGAGGCCCGAGGCCTGCCGCGGGATGCCGTCGGCGTAGCCCGCCGGGACCAGCGCGAGGTTCGTCTCGGTGTCGGTGACGTAGTGGTGGCCGTAGCTCACCCCGTGCCCGGCGGGGACCGTCTTGACCAGGGCGAGGGAGGCCTTCAGGGTCATCGCGGGCCGCAGGCCCAGCTCGGCCGGGGTGCCGAGCTCGGGCGCGGGCGAGACGCCGTAGACGGCCAGCCCGCAGCGCACCAGGTCGAAGTGGGACTCGGGCAGGGTGAGGGTGGCCGGCGAGTTGGCGATGTGCCGGACCTCGGGCTCGACGCCCTCCTTCTCGGCGTACGCGAGCATGTCGCGGAAGGCGGCCAGCTGGAGCTGGATCGAGGGGTGACCGGGCTCGTCGGCGCAGGCGAAGTGCGACCAGAGG
Organism: Streptomyces spororaveus; assembly: GCF_016755875.1. Classification (NCBI taxonomy): domain Bacteria; kingdom Bacillati; phylum Actinomycetota; class Actinomycetes; order Kitasatosporales; family Streptomycetaceae; genus Streptomyces; species Streptomyces spororaveus. The sequence continues at coordinate 3,624,001 of NZ_BNED01000005.1, forward strand.
CCCGTGACCTGGACGGTCCCCTCGGCCTGGGCGGCGACGGCCGCGCCGACCAGCTCCTCCCAGTCGGCGGGCTGGCAGCCGTTGCGGCCGAGGCCGGTGTCGGCCTTGAGCTGGATGCGCGCGGTGCGGCCCGCCGCGCGGGCGGCCTCCCGCACCTCGTCGAGGGCCCACATTCCGCTGACGGAGACGTCGATGTCGGCCTCGACGGCCTCTCGCCAGGGCCCGCCCGGGGTCCACAGCCAGCACATGAGGCGCCCCCGGATCCCCGCGGCGCGGAGCGCGAGGGCCTCGTCGGGGGTGGCCGTGCCGAGCCAGGCGGCACCGGCCTGCTGGGCGGCCTCGGCGCACTCCAGGGCCCCGTGCCCGTAGGCATTCGCCTTGACCACGGCCATCAGCTCGGCCCGGGGCGCTCGCTCGCGCAGTGCGCGCACGTTCTCCCGTACGGCGTCAAGATCGATCTCGGCGTACACGCGCGTCGCTGTCTCGTTCATCGCCCCCAGTCTCTCAGAACCCCCGCCCGGCCTTGCGGGGGCTGGGCGAACCGGGGGCGCATGTCGTCCGGCGGCCGGCGCGCCGGGGTCGCCGGCGTCAGGGGTGGCGAGTGTCCCGCCAGGCGTCCGGGAGGGCCTCGGCCACCTGCTGGGCCAGGAGGGGGCCGCCGACGCGGCGGGCCGCCAGGCCGTGGAGGTACGCGCCGACCGCCCCCGCGTCCGCCCCGGACAGCCCGCCCGCCAGCAGGGAGCCCACCAGCCCGGACAGCACGTCCCCGCTGCCCGCGGTGGCCAGCCACGGGGTGCCCGTCGGGTTCACCCGGACGGCTCCGCCGCCGGAGGCGACCAGCGTCGTCGAGCCCTTCAGCAGCACCGCCGCCCCGTACCGCTGCGCCAGCCGCCGTACGGCGTCCAGCCGGCCCGCCTCCACCGACTCCCGCGACACCCCCAGCAGCGCCGCCGCCTCCCCCGCGTGCGGGGTCAGCAGGGTCGGGGCCGTCCGGGCCCGCAGCGCCGCCGCGTCCAGCCCCCGCAGCCCGTCCGCGTCGACCAGCACCGCCGTGTCCTGCGCCAGCAGCTCCGCGACCTCACCGGCGCGCCCCTCGCCCAGGCCCGGGCCGACCACCCATGCCTGCACCCGGCCGGGGCCGATCAGCGTCTCGGGGTAGCGGGCGAGCACCGCCTGCGCCGCCGGCCCGACGTACCGCACCGCGCCCGCGCCGCCCCGCAGCGCTCCCGCCACGGCCAGCACCGCCGCGCCCGGGTACTGCGCCGACCCGGCGACGATCCCGACCACACCCCGCCGGTACTTGTCGCTCGACGCCGTCGGCTCCGGCAGCAGCCCCGCCACATCGGCGTGCTGCAGGGCCTCCACCTCCGGCGACGGCAGTTCCAGCCCGATGTCGACGAGGTGCACCGCGCCCGTCCGTGAGGCCCCGGGGTCGATCAGCAGGCCGGGCTTGTACGCCCCGAAGGTCACCGTCACATCGGCCGTCACGGCCGGACCCGCCACCTCGCCGGTGTCCGCGTCCACCCCGCTCGGCAGGTCCACCGCGACCACGGGGACCCCCGGCGGGATCCGTTCCACCAGGGCCGCGGCCGCCGGGCGCAGTCCGCCCCGCCCGCCGATGCCGAGGAGCCCGTCCAGTACGAGGTCCGCGCGCGGGGGGACCGATCCGGCGAGCCGTCCCCCGGCGGCCCGCAGCGCGGCCAGCCCGCCCGGGTGCATCCGCCCGGGGTCCATCGGCACGGCCGTCACCCCGGCCCCGCGCCGGGCCAGCCGGGCGCCCGCGTACAGCGCGTCGCCGCCGTTGTCCCCGGGGCCGACGAGCAGCACCACCCGGGCCCCGTACACGCCGCCGCGGGCCCGGCGCAGCAGCCCGGCGCACGCGGCGGCCAGTCCGGCCGCCGCCCGCTGCATCAGGGCGCCCTCGGGCAGCCGGGCCATCAGCGCCCGCTCGGCGGCCCGTACGGTCTCCACGCTGTAAGCAGTACGCACGGACTGCCCCCTAACCTTCTGCGATCACCACGGCGGAGGCGACGCCCGCGTCGTGGCTGAGCGAGATGTGCCAGGACTTCACACCCAGCGCCCGAGCCCGCGCCTCGACCGTCCCGGACACCCGCAGCCGCGGCTGCCCGGTGGGCTCGACGTACACCTCGGCGTCGGTCCAGAGCATGCCGGCGGGCGCGCCCAGCGCCTTGGCGAGGGCCTCCTTGGCGGCGAACCGCGCGGCGAGCGAGGCGATCCCGCGCCGCTCGCCGCTCGGCAGTGTCAACTCGGCGTCGACGAACAGCCGTCCGGCCAGGTTCGGCGTGCGCTCCAGCGCCGCTCCGAACCGCTCGATCTCCGCTACGTCGATCCCGACGCCGATAATCACAACGACAACTCCACTGGCCGACTGCTACTCCACGGTCACCGACTTGGCGAGGTTACGCGGCTGGTCCACCTCGTTGCCGCGCGCCGTGGCCAGCTCGCACGCGAACACCTGCAGCGGCACCGTCGCCACCAGCGGCTGGAGGAGCGTCGGCGTCACCGGGATGCGGATCAGGTGGTCGGCGTACGGGACGACCGCCTCGTCGCCCTCCTCCGCGATCACGATGGTCCGCGCACCGCGCGCCCGGATCTCCTGGATGTTCGACACGATCTTGTCGTGGAGCACCGACCGGCCGCGCGGCGACGGGACGACCACCACCACCGGCAGGTCCTTCTCGATCAGCGCGATCGGCCCGTGCTTGAGCTCGCCCGCCGCGAAGCCCTCGGCGTGCATGTACGCCAGCTCCTTCAGCTTGAGCGCGCCCTCCAGCGCCACCGGGTAGCCGACGTGCCGTCCCAGGAACAGCACGGTGTCCTTGTCGGCGAGCGAGCGCGCGAGCTCCCGTACCGGCTCCATGGTCTCCAGTACGGTGTCCACCGCGGCGGCGATGTCCGACAGCTCCCGGATCACCGCCTCGATCTCGTCGCCCCACTTCGTCCCGCGGACCTGGCCGAGGTAGAGCGCGACCAGGTAGCAGGCCACCAGCTGCGTCAGGAAGGCCTTGGTCGAGGCGACCGCCACCTCGGGACCGGCGTGCGTGTAGAGGACCGCGTCCGATTCCCGCGGGATCGTCGACCCGTTGGTGTTGCAGATGGCCAGCACCCTGGCACCCTGCTCGCGCGCGTGCCGCAGCGCCATGAGGGTGTCCATGGTCTCGCCGGACTGCGAGATCGCGACCACCAGCGTCCGCTGGTCCAGGATCGGGTCCCGGTAGCGGAACTCGCTCGCCAGCTCGGTCTCGCAGGGGATGCGGGTCCAGTGCTCGATGGCCAGCTTCGCGATCATGCCCGCGTGGTACGCCGTACCGCACGCCACGATCACGACCTTGTCGACCTCCCTGAGCACGGAGACGGGGATGCGCACCTCGTCCAGGGTCAGCGAGCCGCTCGCGTCGATCCTGCCCAGGAGGGTGTCGGCGACGGCCTTCGGCTGCTCGGCGATCTCCTTGAGCATGAAGTAGTCGTACCCCCCCTTCTCGGCCGCCGAGGCGTCCCAGTCGACGTGGTACGCCCGCACGGTCGCGGGCGAACCGTCGAAGTCGGTCACCGTGACACCCGCGCGGCGGAGCTCGACGACCTGGTCCTGGCCCAGCTCGATCGCGGACCGCGTGTGGGCGATGAACGCGGCCACGTCCGAGGCGAGGAAGTTCTCGCCCTCTCCGACGCCCACCACCAGGGGCGAGTTCCGGCGCGCGCCGACCACCACGTCCGGTTCGTCGGCGTGCACGGCGACCAGGGTGAAGGCGCCTTCCAGCCGCCGGCACACCTGCCGCATGGCCTCCGCGAGATCGCCGGTCGCCGAGAACCGCTCCGCCAGCAGGTGTGCCACGACCTCGGTGTCCGTCTCGGACTCCAGCCGGTGTCCGCGCTCGGCCAGCTCGGCGCGGAGCGCGGCGAAGTTCTCGATGATGCCGTTGTGCACGACGGCCACGCGCCCCGAGTTGTCGAGGTGCGGGTGGGCGTTGGCGTCGGTGGGCCCGCCGTGGGTCGCCCACCGGGTGTGCCCGAGCCCCGTGGAACCGGCCGGCAGCGGATGCCCGACCAGCTCCTTCTCCAGATTGACGAGCTTCCCGGCCTTCTTGACGGCCGCCAGGCCGCCGTCCGCGAGCACGGCGACCCCGGCCGAGTCGTAGCCGCGGTACTCCAGCCGCTTGAGTCCGGCGATGACCACATCGAGCGCCGACTGCGCTCCCACGTAACCCACAATTCCGCACATAGGCCGCAGCGTACGCCGTAGTTGGCCGTCTGCCCCGTAGCCGAACAAGACGAAAAACCCGCCCCGGCGCATCGGCCGGAGCGGGTTGACGTGGTGTCGGGCAGGCGTCAGCCGAGCTTCTTCACCTGGGCGTCGACGAGGGCCTTCGGCTGCTCGGCGATGCCGGCCAGGCTCAGCGACGAGAAGGTCGCGACGGTGTTGCCCTTGCGCACGAGGACCAGCTGGGTCGTCAGCTTCTCGCCGTCGGCGTCGAGCTCGATGGTCAGGGGCAGGGCCTCGTCACCACCGGTGACGGCGGCACCGGGCGCAGCCTTGGTGATCTTGGTGGTCTCGCCGTCCTGGGTGGCCGAGTAGCCGCCGGAGCACTTCTCGCTCGCGGTCTTCACTGCGGCGAACGCCTCCTCGGCGCCCTTGCCCTCGTACGAGGCGAGGGTCACGGTCGTGGCCGTGGAGCCGAGGGCGCCCGTGATCGCCTTCGCCATGTCGTCCGGCGAGGTGCCCGCGGCGGGCTTCGGGGTGGCGATCGCCTTGGTGCGGGCCGTCCCGGAGGGGGTGCCGGCCGGGACGAACGCCTGCGCCTGGACCAGGACCTTGCACTCGGGCTTGTCGCTGGTGGCGGTGGCGCCGGCGGCGGCCTCGGCGGGCGTGGCCTCCTTGAAGGTGTGGTCCGCGAGGTCGGCCTGGGCCACGAGGAGCTTGGCCAGTTCCGCATCCGTCTTGCCCTTGGCGGCCGGGGCAGCCGAGGTCGCGGGGGCCGAGGCCTTGGTGTCCGTCTTGCCGTCGGCCTTGTCGGCCTTCTCGCCGCCGCAGGCGGTGGCCAGCAGGGCCAGGGACACCGCGGACGCGGTCAGGACGGTACGACGGACAAGAGCGGTACGCACGAGAAATCTCCCCCATGGAGTAAGGCGGCTGCAGCGCAGCCCGAACCGCGCCCCTCGAAGCGGGACGTGGGCACGACTGCGGTGATCAACAATGTACGGGGCAATCGATCACCCCGTGACTCCTTATGGGTTCCGCGGCCGATCGTGACCCGGACGAGACCCCAAGAATTTCCAATCGAAACCACCCTGCGTACAACCACACCCGTACCGGCCAGGCCCTGTCCGGCACCGGCCGCCCCCGCCGGGCAGCCGCCCCCGCCGGGCACGTGACCGACCACACCACCCACAACCGCCCCGGAGCCCCGACAATGGCGGTGTGATCACTTCGCCGCCACGAAGCAACACGCCGGACAACGCAACGGAGCGCACCGGCCGGGAGGGGCACCCCACACGCCCCGGACACCGCCGGGGCCCCGAGGCCTCGCCCTACGTCGACCTCACCCGCGCCGAGTGGAGCGCCCTGCGGGAGCGGACCCCGCTGCCGCTGACCGCCGACGAGGTGGAGCGGCTGCGCGGTCTCGGTGACGTCATCGACCTCGACGAGGTCCGCGACGTCTACCTGCCGCTGTCCCGGCTCCTCAACCTCTACGTGGGCGCCACCAGCAACCTCCGCGGCACCCTCAACACCTTCCTCGGCGACGCGGGCAACGGGCACGGCGCCCAGCAGGGCACCCCCTTCGTCATAGGCGTGGCCGGTTCGGTCGCCGTCGGCAAGTCCACCGTGGCCCGCCTGCTCCAGGCCCTGCTGGCCCGCTGGCCCGAGCACCCGCGCGTGGAGCTGGTGACCACCGACGGCTTCCTGTACCCGATGAAGGAGCTCCAGCGGCGTGGGCTGACCTCCCGCAAGGGGTTCCCGGAGTCCTACGACCGCCGCGCGCTCACCCGCTTCGTCGCCGACATCAAGGCCGGCAAGGACGAGGTGCGGGCCCCGGTCTACTCGCACCTGATCTACGACATCGTCCCTGGTGAGGAGCTCGTCGTCCGCCGCCCGGACATCCTCATCGTCGAGGGCCTCAACGTGCTCCAGCCGGCCCTCCCGGGCACGGACGGCCGTACCCGCGTCGCCCTCGCCGACTACTTCGACTTCAGCGTGTACGTGGACGCGCGTCCCGAGGACATCGAGCGCTGGTACCTCAACCGGTTCCGGAAGCTGCGCGCGACCGCGTTCCAGAACCCCTTCTCCTACTTCCGCAAGTACACCCAGGTCTCCGAGGAGGAGGCCATGGAGTACGCGCAGACGATGTGGCGGACGATCAACCGGCCCAACCTGCTGGAGAACGTGGCGCCCACCCGCGGCCGGGCCACGCTCGTCGTCCGCAAGGGACCCGACCACAAGGTGCAGAAGCTGAGCCTCCGCAAGCTCTAGCCGGCAGTCGCTAGGGTGCGGGCATGCTGCATCTGCGGATGATCACCCCGCACCACCTCACCGAGCAGCTGGTGGGGCTGATCGACGAGACGGTCGGCACCACCCATCTGGTCGTGCTGACCGGCGCCGCGCGCGACCCCGAGGGCGATGTCGTCCTGTGCGACGTCGCCCGCGAGGCGGCCGACGAACTCCTCCAGGCGATGCGCCGGCTCGGGGTCGACGAGAGCGGTTCGATCGCCGTGGAGAACATCGACCTGTCGATCTCCAGGCGCGCCGAGGAGGCCGAGGAGGAGGCGCCGGGCGAGGCCGCCGACGCGGTGGTCTGGGAGCAGCTCGCCGAGTCGACGCACGAGGAGTCCACCCTCACGATCACCTACGCCGCCTTCATGATCGTGGCGACGATGATCGCGGCGTGCGGGGTGGTCCTGGACAACGCGATCCTGATCGTGGGCGCCATGGCGGTCGGCCCGGAATTCGGCCCGCTCGCCGGTATCTGCACCGGCCTGGTGCAGCGCCGCCCCAGGCTCGCCGGCCGCTCGCTCTTCGCTCTGTTCGTCGGCTTCACGGCCGCGATCGTGGCGACGACCGTCTTCAGCCTGGGCATGACCGCGCTCGGCCTGTTCCACGAGGCGATGCTGGAGAACCCCCGGCCGAACACCAGCTTCATCTGGCAGCCCGACCCGTTCTCCTTCGTCGTCGCACTGCTCGCCGGTGTCGCCGGCATGCTGTCGCTGACCTCGGCGAAGGCCGGTGCGCTGGTCGGGGTGGCGATCTCCGTCACCACCGTGCCGGCGGGCGCGAACGCGGCGGTGGCCCTCAGCTACGGCGATTTCTCGCAGATGTGGGGCTCGGCGGTGCAGCTGGCGGTGAACCTGGGCGGCATCATCCTGTCCGGGACGCTGACGCTCGTCTGCTGGAAACTGCTGTGGCGCACCCAGGAGAGCCGGATGATCCGGAAACCGGGTGCGCCACGCGGGCCTGGCGGTGGTGCCTGGAAGGGCCCGGGCCGTTTCTAGCCGAGCGCGGACTTCACGACGTCCGCGAGGCGCCCGGCGACCGAGCGGGCCTGCTCGATGTCGGCGGCCTCCACCATCACCCGTACCAGCGGCTCCGTACCGGAGGAGCGCAGCAGCACCCGACCGGTGGTGCCCAGCTCGCGCTCGGCGTCGGCGACGGCCGCGGCCAGCTCGGCGGAGGTGGTGACGCGGGACTTGTCCACGTCGGGAACGTTGATCAGCACCTGCGGCAGCCGCTGCATGACGCCCGCCAGCTCGGCGAGGGACTTGCCGGTGGCCGCGACGCGCGCCGCGAGCAGCAGGCCGGTGAGCGTGCCGTCGCCGGTCGTCGCGTGGTCGAGGATGATCACGTGGCCGGACTGCTCGCCGCCGAGCGCGTAGCCGTGCTCCTTCATCGACTCCAGCACGTAGCGGTCGCCGACCCCGGTCTGCACGACCTGGATGCCCTCGGCCTCCATGGCCAGCTTGAAGCCCAGGTTGGACATCACGGTGCCGACCACGGTGTTCTCGCGCAGCTGGCCGGCCTCGCGCATGGCCAGGGCCAGCACGGCGAGGATCTGGTCGCCGTCGATCTCCTCGCCGGAGCCGTCCACGGCCAGGCAGCGGTCGGCGTCGCCGTCGTGCGCGATGCCGAAGTCGGCGCCGTGCTCGACCACGGCCGCCTTGAGCAGGCCGAGGTGGGTGGAGCCGCAGCCGTCGTTGATGTTGAGGCCGTTGGGCTCGGCGCCGATCGTGACGATCTCCGCGCCGGCCCGGGTGAAGGCCTCGGGCGAGACGTACGCGGCCGCGCCGTGGGCCTCGTCCAGGACGACCTTCAGGCCGTCGAGGCGGTTCGGGAGGACCCCGATGAGGTGGGCGACGTACCGGTCGAAGCCCTCGGTGTAGTCGGAGACGCGGCCGACGCCGGAGCCGGTGGGCCGGTCCCAGGGGGCGCCGGTGCGGTGCTGCTCGTAGGTCGACTCGATGCGGTCCTCCAGCTCGTCGGCGAGCTTGTGGCCGCCGCGCGCGAAGAACTTGATGCCGTTGTCGGGCATGGCGTTGTGGCTGGCGGAGAGCATCACGCCGAGGTCGGCGCCCAGCGCACCGGTGAGATACGCCACCGCCGGGGTGGGCAGCACACCGACGCGCAGGACGTCCACGCCCGCGCTCGCGAGGCCCGCCACGACAGCGGCCTCCAGGAATTCACCCGAGGCGCGGGGGTCCCGGCCGACCACCGCGGTCGCCCGATGGCCTTCGAAGGTGCCTGCCTCGGCCAGTACGTGGGCAGCTGCCACGGAGAGGCCGAGCGCGAGCTCCGCCGTCAGATCCGCGTTGGCAACGCCGCGTACACCGTCCGTCCCGAAGAGTCGTCCCACTGTTGTCCTCCCGAGTTTCCGCTTCGCGTATGACCGCTTGTGACAGATATTTGCCGCTTGTGGCGGTAAACGAACCGCCCCGACAGCACGGAGAGTGCTGCCGGGGCGGTTTCGTTGCAGAACAGCAGGCGCAGATTAACGCTTGCTGTACTGCGGAGCCTTACGGGCCTTCTTGAGACCGGCCTTCTTGCGCTCGACCGCACGGTCGTCGCGGGAAAGGAAGCCGGCCTTCTTCAGCGCCGGGCGGTTGTTGTCCACGTCCGCCTCGTTCAGCGCACGGGCCACGCCGAGGCGCAGGGCGCCGGCCTGGCCGGACACGCCGCCACCCGAGATGCGGGCGATGACGTCGTAGCGGCCGTCAAGCTCCAGGAGCTTGAAGGGCTCGTTGACTTCCTGCTGGTGCACCTTGTTGGGGAAGTAGTCCTCAAGGGTGCGACCGTTGATCTTCCACTTGCCGGTGCCCGGAACGATCCGGACGCGGGCGATGGCGTTCTTGCGACGGCCCAGGCCGGCGGCCGGCTGGGGGTCGCCGAAGCGGCCGGCAAGGGACTCGGAGGTGTAGTCGCCCTCGACGACGACCTCAGACTCGCTGGTGTACTCCTCGACGTTGCCCTCGAACTCGTCGACGGGGGTCGTCTCGGCGGTGGTCTCGGCCACGATGCTCCTCAGAATTTTCTACGTCTTAGGGGGTGGCCGGAACTACTGCGCGACCTGGGTGATCTCGAACGGCACCGGCTGCTGGGCAGCGTGGGGGTGCTGGTCGCCCGAGTAGACCTTCAGCTTCGAGAGCATCTGACGGCCCAGGGTGTTCTTGGGGAGCATGCCCTTGATGGCCTTCTCGACGGCCTTCTCCGGGTTGTTCGCCAGGAGGTCGTCGTAGCGCACGGAGCGGAGACCGCCCGGGTAGCCGGAGTGGCGGTACGCCATCTTCTGCGACGCCTTGTTGCCGGACAGGTGAACCTTGTCGGCGTTGACGATGATGACGAAGTCGCCCATGTCCATGTGGGGGGCGTAAGTCGGCTTGTGCTTGCCGCGCAGGAGGGCTGCGGCCTGGGTCGCCAGACGGCCGAGGACAACGTCCTGGGCGTCGATGACGAGCCACTGGCGCGAGATGTCGCCGGGCTTGGGGCTGAACGTACGCACGCGTATGCCTTCGCTTCTTCGGTGGTGGTATCCCAAGGGCGCAAGCCCCAACGGGAAGGTCCTGACAGGGTCACCACGGACGATCACGACAGCCCTCATTCACAGCGGGGACGCAACCCGTGTGAACTGCTGGTCATCGGTCCGGTGGACCGGCGCAAGGCCCTTTCACGTGAGAATGAGAAAGCCAATACGCATAACAAACCAGCAGGATACCCAAGCAGACCCGTACGGGTCAAAACGCGGTCCGCGATGCCGATTCTGCTGGCGTCGCGGCGCACTCCGGTTCGGTCCTGGATGGGGACCCCGCAGTTGTTACGGGCTCCAGAGTAACCCGACCGGAGCGCAGACAGCGACGCGCCAGCAGACCGGCGAGCACGCACAGGGTGAAACAGTCCTTGAACGCGCGCCGCTTCGCCTCCAGCTCGGACGGCCACGGAACACCCGCCAGCTGAGGCCCCAACGCCGCCCAGAACCAGGGCGAACGGGCCGCCGAGTCCGGCCGCACGAGCGAGGCCAGCAGCAGCGGCAGCACCACCAGCAGGTAGTGGTCGAAGGACGGCCGGGACACCAGGAATGCGGCGAGCATCACCATGCAGGCCGTCTCCACCAGGCGCAGCTCACCCCCGTCGGCGTCCTCCCGCCGCCACCGCACCCAGGCCGCCCACAGGCCCGCCCCGGCCCCCGCGAAGGCCACCAGCACCGCCAGCGGCGCCGGCACGCCCAGCCGCGGCAGCACGGCGATCGGCGAGGCGTCCCACGGGAGCGCGTACGCGTCCTGCCCCTGGAGCAGGAAGGGCAGGGTCTTGGTGAAGAACAGCGACGGGTTCGGCATCACCAGCGCACCGGCCAGCGAGAACCCCAGCGGCACCAGCACGGCCGCGGCCAGCCCCCTCCACCGCCGGGCGACCAGGAAGAGCAGCCCGAGGGGCACCAGCATCGGCTTGCACGCAATCGCGAGCCCCACCACCAGCCCGGCCGACCCCCACCTGTGCCGCTGCGCGAGCAGCAGCGCCACCGGCAGCGCGGCCGCCGAGATGGCGGTCCAGTTGCCGATCAGCACGAGGTTCACGTACGGCTTGAAGGCCAGGGCGAACACCGCGAAACCGCCGACCGCGAAGCGCGAGCGCAGCGGCACCGCGAACATCCGCAGCGAGGCCAGCCAGCCGACACCCAGCAGCCCCGACATCCCGAGCGGCAGCAGCCACCGCAGCACCTCGCGCGGCAGCAGCGCCTCCGGAACCGCCATGATCACGGCACTGGGCAGGTAGAGGAAGCGCTTGTCCTCGTACGGGGAGCCGCCCGCCAGCAGTGTCTCGGCGGCCTTGACCACGAACGCGTTGTCGGAGCCCCAGTTCGCCCGCAGGCTCGTCGAGACGGCGATCCCGAGGAGTACCGCGAGGGAGAGGACCTGCCAGGACCGGGCGGCGGGCTGCAGCAGCCAGTCGATGAGCCTGTTGCCGGAGGTCCCGCCCCCGGCTCCCCCGTGCCCGGAGCCCCCGTCCCCGGCCCCCCGGATCCCGACGCTCTGGTTCTCCCACTTCATCAGCCAGATGCTAGGCCGCAGCCCCACGACGCCTGCCCCTCACTCCACCGAGGGGGTGACGGTCGCCCCCTAGCGCTTGCGTTCGACTCTACGTTCGTCCCAGACGGGCTCCTGAGTCTCCCGCACAACACCGTCCGAACCGAAGACCAGGTAACGGTCAAATGTGCGCGCGAACCACCGGTCGTGCGTGACGCACAGCACAGTGCCGTCGTACGCCTCCAGCCCGTCCTGCAGGGCCTCCGCCGATTCCAGGTCCAGGTTGTCCGTCGGCTCGTCCAGCAGCAGCGCCGTGGTGCCCGCCAGCTCCAGGAGCAGGATCTGGAAACGCGCCTGCTGCCCGCCCGAGAGCTTCTCGAACGGCTGCTCGCCCTGGCGCTCCAGCTCGTACCGCCGCAGGGCCCCCATCGCCTGGCCCAGGGGCTTGGCCGCCTCCGTCCACAGGATGTCGACGAGGGTCCGCCCGAAGAGCTCCGGGTGGGCGTGGGTCTGCGCGAAGTGGCCGGGAACCACCCGTGCGCCCAGCTTCCACGTACCCGTGTGCTTGACGTCCTCGCCCGCCATCAGGCGCAGGAAGTGCGACTTGCCCGAGCCGTTCGAGCCGAGGACCGCGACCCGCTCCCCGTAGAAGACCTCCAGGGAGAAGGGCTTCATCAGGCCGGTCAGCTCCAGGTTCTCGACGGTCAGGGCGCGCACGCCGGTCCGCCCGCCCTTGAGCCGCATCTTGATGTCCTGCTCGCGCGGCGGCTCCGGCGGCGGGCCGGCCTCCTCGAACTTCTGGAAGCGGGTCTGCATCGCCCGGTACCGCGAGGCCATGTCCGGGCTGCTCGCGGCCTGGTTGCGCAGCCGCAGCACCAGCGCCTTCAGCCGCGCGTGCTCCTCGTCCCAGCGCCGCTTGAGCTCCTCGAAGCGCGCGAAGCGCTCCTTGCGGGCGTCGTGGTACGTGGCGAAGCCCGCGCCGTGCACCCAGACGTCGGAGCCCGTCGGGCTCGCCTCCAGGCTGATGATCTTCTCGGCGGCCTGGGTCAGCAGCTCCCGGTCGTGCGAGACGAAGAGCACCGTCTTGCGGGTGGCCTTCAGCTGCTCCTCCAGCCAGCGCTTGCCCGGGACGTCCAGGTAGTTGTCCGGCTCGTCGAGCAGCAGCACCTCGTCCGGCCCGCGCAGCAGCGCCTCCAGCACGAGCCGCTTCTGCTCACCGCCCGAGAGCGTGCGCACCTCGCGGAACTGCGCCGAGTCGTACGGGATCGCCAGCGCGGCCATGGTGCAGACGTCCCAGAGCGTCTCCGCCTCGTACCCCTGGACGTCCGCCCAGTCGCTCAGCGCCTGCGCGTAGGCCATCTGGGCGGCCTCGTCGTCCACCGTCAGGATCAGCTGCTCGGCGCGGTCCACCGCCTTCGCGGCCTCCCGGATGCGCGGCTGGGCCACCGAGACCAGGAGGTCCCGTACGGTCGTCTCGTCCCGCACCGAGCCCACGAACTGCGACATCACGCCGAGGCCGCCGGAGACGGTGATCCCGCCGCCGTGCGGCTGGAGCTCGCCGGAGATCATCTTCAGCAGGGTGGTCTTGCCGGCCCCGTTCGCCCCGACGAGCGCGACGACCGACCCCTCCCCCACGCGGAAGGAGACGTCAGGGAGCAGGACCCGCCCGTCGGGAAGGTAGTACTCCAGGTGGCTGGCTTCGAGATGTCCCATGCCGGGCATTGTCCAGGTCCGGCGCCGATCCGCCCAAACGGATTAGCCGGACGCCCGTGGACGCACCGCGGGGGCGTCAGCAGCAGCCGGCGCCCGGCAGGGTCCGCACGTTGCGCGCTTCCCTGCTGCGGGCGGCCAGCAGCTCGTCCGCCGGGTAGCCGACCTCCTCCAGGGTCAGGCCGTGCGGCTTGACCACGTGCACCGAGGAGTCCCGTACGGCGGCCGCCAGCACCTTGCCGGGCCAGTCGGTCGGCCGGTGGCCGTCGCCCACGTGCAGCAGCGCTCCCACCAGCGAGCGGACCATGTTGTGGCAGAAGGCGTCGGCCCGGACGGTCGCGGTGACGATCCCGTCCTCGGCACGCTCCCAGCTCAGCTGCTGGAGCGTGCGGATGGTCGTGGCGCCCTCGCGCTTCTTGCAGTACGCCGCGAAATCGTGCTCGCCGAGCAGCGGGGCCGCGGCCTCGTTCATGGCGTCCACGTCGAGCGGCCACTGGTGCCACAGCACGTGCCCGCGGCGCAGCGGGTCGACACCGCCCTGGTGGTCGCCGACGCGGTAGGCGTAGCGGCGCCAGATGGCCGAGAAACGCGCGTTGAAGCCCTGGGGGGCCTCGGCGGCCTTCCACACCCGTACGTCGTGCGGCAGCCGGCCCGCGAGGCGGCGCAGCAGCTTGTCGTGGTGCTCGGCCCACACCTCCTCGGCGAGGTCGAACTGGGCGACCTGACCGCGGGCGTGCACCCCCGCGTCGGTCCGCCCGGCCACGGTCAGCTCGACCGGGTCCGGCAGCCGCATCACGGTCTGCAGGGCCGACTCCAGCTCACCCTGGACCGTCCGCAGCACGCGCTGCTTCGCCCAGCCGGAGAAGTCCTTGCCGTCGTAGCTCAGGTCCAGCCGCACCCGGACGTGCCCGGGCTCCACCTCGTCACTCACGTGACCGATCCTCTCAGAATCACCCATATGCAGAACGGGCCCGCCCCGGAAGGGGGCGGGCCCGTTCAGAGCCGTTCAAGCAAGCGTGATCCCGGGGGATCAGGCCTCCTTGGTCTCCTCGGCGGGGGTCTCGACAGCCTCCGCCTCCTTGACCGCGCGCTTGGTGGCGGCCTCGGCCTCACCGGTGGCCTGCTGGGCGACCGTAAGGGCCTCGACCAGCTCGATCACGGCCATCGGGGCGTTGTCGCCACGACGGTTGCCGATCTTGGTGATGCGCGTGTAACCACCGGGGCGGTTCTCGTAGCGCGGGGCGATCTCGGTGAACAGCGTGTGCACGATGCTCTTGTCCGTGATCGTCTGCAGCACCAGGCGACGGTTGTGGATGTCGCCCTTCTTGGCCTTGGTGACCAGACGCTCGGCGTAGGGACGCAGGCGGCGGGCCTTGGCCTCGGTGGTGGTGATGCGGCCGTGCTCGAAGAGCGCCTTCGCGAGGTTCGCGAGGAGGTGCTTCTCGTGCGCGGCGCTGCCGCCCAGACGGGCACCCTTTGCGGGACGCGGCATGGTGTTACTCCTTCATATCTGCACCGGCCGTGTCAGGTACCGGTGTCAGTTCCCCCGAGGCGGATGCCGCGGGAAAGTCTTGGTTCCAGGCCCGGCCGGCGACCACGGTCCGAGGACCTCGGCCGCCGGCGGCGGGATGGATCAGTACTGCTCGGTCTCGACGAAACCGGCGTCCGCGTCGTCGTCGGCGCCGAAGGCGTCGGCGGCGGCGGTCGGGTCGAATCCGGGCGGGCTGTCCTTGAGGGCCAGGCCCATGCCGGCCAGCTTCGCCTTGACCTCGTCGATCGACTTCGCACCGAAGTTGCGGATGTCGAGCAGGTCGGCCTCGGAGCGGGCGACGAGCTCACCCACGGAGTGGATGCCCTCGCGCTTGAGGCAGTTGTACGAGCGGACCGTGAGCTCGAGCTCCTCGATCGGCAGCGCCAGGTCGGCGGCCAGGGCGGCGTCCGTCGGGGACGGGCCCATGTCGATGCCCTCGGCGTCGATGTTGAGCTCGCGCGCCAGACCGAACAGCTCGACCAGGGTCTTGCCGGCGGACGCCATGGCGTCACGCGGGCGCATGGCCTGCTTGGTCTCGACGTCGACGATCAGCTTGTCGAAGTCGGTGCGCTGCTCGACTCGGGTCGCCTCGACCTTGTAGGTGACCTTGAGGACCGGGCTGTAGATGGAGTCGACCGGGATACGGCCGATCTCCTGGCCCAGCTGCTTGTTCTGGACGGCGGAGACGTAGCCGCGACCGCGCTCGACGGTCAGCTCCATCTCCAGCTTGCCCTTGCCGTTGAGCGTGGCGAGGACCAGGTCCGGGTTGTGCACCTCGACACCGGCCGGGGGCGCGATGTCAGCAGCGGTGACCAGGCCGGGACCCTGCTTGCGCAGGTACATCACGACCGGCTCGTCGTGCTCCGAGGAGACGACCAGCTGCTTGATGTTGAGGATGATGTCGGTGACGTCTTCCTTGACGCCCGGCACGGTGGTGAACTCGTGCAGGACGCCGTCCACGCGGATGCTGGTGACAGCGGCACCCGGGATGGAGGACAGGAGGGTACGGCGCAGGGAGTTGCCGAGGGTGTAGCCGAAGCCCGGCTCCAGCGGCTCGATCACGAACCGCGAGCGGTACTCGTCGACGACCTCTTCGGTCAGCGAAGGACGCTGAGCGATAAGCATGTCTGTGTTCCTTCATTCGTGGACGCCCACTATTTGACGCCCGACGGGATGCCGTACCGGGGGTACGGCTACTGCAAGGGTACGGGCGGTACGTCCCCCGAAGGGGTCGTACCGCCCGGACACTCAAGAACGCACAGGTGCGTCCGCTGCGTCAGACGCGGCGGCGCTTCGGCGGGCGGCAGCCGTTGTGCGGGGTGGGGGTGACGTCCTGGATCGAGCCGACCTCGAGGCCGGTGGCCTGGAGGGAGCGGATCGCGGTCTCGCGGCCGGAGCCCGGACCCTTCACGAAGACGTCAACCTTGCGCATGCCGTGCTCCTGCGCGCGACGGGCGGCCGACTCGGCGGCCATCTGCGCGGCGAAGGGGGTGGACTTGCGCGAGCCCTTGAAGCCGACGTGGCCGGCGGAGGCCCAGGAGATCACGTTGCCCGAGGGGTCGGTGATCGAAACGATGGTGTTGTTGAACGTGCTCTTGATGTGGGCGTGCCCGTGAGCGACGTTCTTCTTTTCCTTGCGGCGCACCTTCTTGGCAGCGCCCTGACGACCCTTGGGGGGCATCTAAATCTCCTACGGGAGGTGGTCGGTCCTACAGCGCAAGACCGCTGAACAGGACTACTTCTTGCCCGGCTTCTTCTTACCGGCGATCGCGCGACGCGGGCCCTTGCGGGTACGCGCGTTGGTGCTGGTGCGCTGACCGTGCACCGGGAGGCCGCGACGGTGGCGGATACCCTGGTAGCACTGGATCTCGATCTTGCGGCGGATGTCGCCCTGGATCTCGCGGCGGAGGTCACCCTCGGTACGGAGGTTGGCGTCCACGTACTCGCGGATCTTGACGAGGTCCTCTTCGGCCAGGTCACGAACGCGGGTGTTCGGGTTCACGCCGGTGGAGGCGAGGATCTCCTTGGACCGGGTGCGCCCGATACCGAAGACGTAGGTGAGTGCGATCTCCACGCGCTTTTCGCGCGGGATGTCAACACCGGAAACGCGTGCCATTCAATGGCTCCTGTGTGTTCGGGGGTCTTCAGCAGAACCGACCCCGACCGCCGACCACCCCGAAGTGGGTGATGGTACGCCCGGGTCCCCGGCCCCCGCCGGAGGTACCGCCGGCCCCGTACAGGGCTGGGCGGGTTCTGCGTATGTACGTTTTCTTACGTCGCGCGAAGAACTGCGGAAGGCAGGTCGGTCGGCGTGCGTCAGCCCTGGCGCTGCTTGTGGCGCAGGTTGTCGCAGATGACCATGACCCGGCCGTGACGGCGGATCACCTTGCACTTGTCGCAGATCTTCTTGACGCTCGGCTTGACCTTCATGTTGGTGAGGTTCTCCGGGTCAGTGCCACCACCCGCACCGGGACGGATGCCCAGGCAGGAGTGAGAGCAAGATCTACTTGTATCGGTAGACGATCCGGCCACGCGTCAGGTCGTACGGAGACAGCTCCACAACGACCCGGTCATCCGGGAGGATGCGGATGTAGTGCATACGCATCTTGCCGCTGATGTGCGCGAGGACCTTGTGACCGTTCTGGAGTTCCACCTTGAACATCGCGTTCGGGAGGGACTCGATCACGGTGCCCTCGATTTCGATGGCACCTTGCTTCTTGGCCACGCTTCGCCTTTCGAATCGGCTACCTTGATCGGCTCAGTGCGCCATGCAGGCATGGAAGTGCACGAGAGCCGACGAGTCAGTCTACGTCAGGGCACCCAGAAAGACGAATCCGGAAAGTTTGCCCCAGAGTCTAGATCATTAACCGAGGGGGTCCGGAGCCGTGGTGACTCCGTACTCCGCCAGCTTCGCCTTACCGCAGTCCGGGCTGGTCAGGACGATCGGACCGGCCTCCGTCAGCGCGATGGAGTGCTCCCAGTGCGAGGACCAGGTGCCGTCGGTGGTGATGACCGTCCAGTCGTCCGAAAGGACCTCCGTCTGGGCGGTGCCCAGGGAGACCATCGGCTCGATCGCCAGGCAGACGCCCGGGACCAGCTTGATCCCCTTGCCCCGCTTGCGCGAGACGTAGTTCAGCAGGTGGGGGTCCATGTGCATCTCGGTCCCGATGCCGTGGCCGCCGTAGTCCTCGATGATCCCGAACTTGCCGAGGCTGTGCTCACCGGTGGAGGGGCGGGGCTGGCGCTTGATGTACGTCTCGATCGCCTTGGAGATGTCCACGAGGCGGTTGCCGAGCTTCATGGCGGCGATGCCGGCCCACATGGACTCCTCGGTCACCCGGGACAGCTCCACGAGCTCAGGAGCGTGCCCTGTGCCCACGAAGGCGGTGTACGCGGCGTCGCCGTGCCAGCCGTCCACGATCGCGCCCGCGTCGATCGAGATGATGTCGCCGTCCTTGAGGACCGTCTTGTCGTCCGGGATGCCGTGGACGACGACCTCGTTCACCGAGGTGCAGATGGTCGCGGGGAAGCCGCCGTAGCCCAGGAAGTTCGACTTGGCCCCGGCGTCGGCGATGACCTTGCGGGCCACCATGTCCAGATCCCGCGTCGTGGCACCCGGTACGGCCGCCTCACGGGTCGCAGCGTGGATCGCCGCGACGACCAGCCCTGCCTCGCGCATCTTCGCGATCTGCTCGGGGGTCTTGATCTGGACCATGGGAAATGCCTTCCACCTTCGGATCTGCGTGATCTGCGTGATCTGCGTTGTTCAGGTCTTCTCAACAGTACGGCCGCGATGTCCTGGGGACACCGCGGCCGTACCTGCGCACAGAGGGTTACTACTTCTTGAGGGCGTCCATCGCGCGCTTCGTGACGTCCGCGACCTCACCGAGGGCCGGGATGGTCACCAGCAGGCCCTGGGCCTTGTAGTAGTCGATGATCGGCTCGGTCTGCGTGTGGTAGACCTCCAGCCGGTTGCGGACCGTGGCCTCGGAGTCGTCGCCCCGCTGGTACAGCTCGCCACCGCAGGTGTCGCAGACACCCTCGGCCTTCGGCGGGGCGTACGTGACGTGGAAGACGTGCGAGGAGTCGTTGCGGCAGATCCGCCGACCGGCGATCCGCTTCACGACCTCGTCCTCCTCGACCTCCAGGTCGAGGACGGCGTCGAGCTTCATGCCCTCCGCCTGGAGCATCACGTCGAGCGCCTCGGCCTGCGAGACGTTGCGGGGGAAGCCGTCGAGCAGGAAGCCGTTCACGGCGTCCGGCTGCTCCATACGGTCCTTGGCCATGCCGATGGTCACCTCGTCGGGCACCAGGTCGCCGGCGTCCATGTACGCCTTCGCCTGCTTGCCGAGCTCGGTGCCCTGGCTG
Organism: Streptomyces spororaveus; assembly: GCF_016755875.1. NCBI lineage: Bacteria > Bacillati > Actinomycetota > Actinomycetes > Kitasatosporales > Streptomycetaceae > Streptomyces > Streptomyces spororaveus. The sequence goes on from NZ_BNED01000005.1 coordinate 3,643,130, forward strand.
ATGTTGGCCCGGAACAGATCACCCGTGGAGATGTGCGGAATCGACAGGTTCTTGGCAAGGAACGCAGCCTGCGTTCCCTTGCCCGCACCGGGCGGTCCAACGAGGACGATTCGCATCAGCGGAGGAACCCTTCGTAATTACGCTGCTGGAGCTGGCTCTCGATCTGCTTCACGGTTTCCAGACCCACACCCACGATGATCAGGATGCTCGTCCCGCCGAACGGGAAGTTCTGGTTCGCTCCGAAGCCGGCCAACGCCATCGTCGGCACAAGAGCGATGAGACCCAGGTACAGCGACCCCGGCCAGGTGATCCGGTTGAGTACGTAGCTGAGGTACTCGGCGGTGGGCCGACCGGCGCGGATGCCCGGGATGAACCCACCATACTTCTTCATGTTGTCTGCAACTTCCTCGGGGTTGAACGAGATCGCCACGTAGAAGAACGCGAAGAAGACGATCAGGAGGAAGTACGCGGCGATGTAGTACGGGTGGTCGCCCTTGACGAAGTGCTTCTGGATCCAGGTGGCCCAGCCGGCCTGGGATCCGCTGAACTGCACGACCAGCGCCGGGATGTAGAGCAGCGACGAGGCGAAGATGACGGGGATGATGCCCGCCTGGTTCACCTTGAGCGGGATGTAGGTCGACGTACCGCCGTACGCACGGCGGCCGATCATGCGCTTCGCGTACTGGACCGGGATCCGGCGCTGCGCCTGCTCGACGAAGACCACCAGGCCCACCATCGCGAGGCCCACGAGCATCACGACACCGAACTCGACCCAGCCGTCCGCGATCTTGCCCTGGAGCTTGATCTGCCAGAGGGCTCCGATGAAGCCGGCGGCGATCGAGATGAACATGAGGATCGACATGCCGTTGCCGATGCCGCGGTCGGTGATCAGCTCACCGAGCCACATGACGACGCAGGTACCGGCGGTCATGGTGATCACCATGACGACCGTGGTGAAGATCGAACGGTCGGGGACGATATCGCGGGCGGCCGAGCAGCCCTGGAACAGGGCGCCCGTGCGGGCCGTGGCGACGAGGCCCGTGCCCTGCAGGATCGCCAGCGCGACCGTCAGATAGCGCGTGTACTGAGTGATCTTCGCCGTACCGGACTGGCCCTCTTTCTTGAGGGTCTCCAGCTTCGGGATGACCACGGTCAGCAGCTGCAGAATGATGCTCGCCGTGATGTAGGGCATGATGCCGAGCGCGAAGATCGTGATCTGCAGCAGCGCACCGCCGCTGAACATGTTGACCAGGCCGAACAGCCCATTGCTGCTGCCTGCCTGCTCCACACAGATCTGAACGTTCTTGTAGCTCACGCCGGGTACCGGAATGTGGGACCCGAGCCGGAACAGCACGATGATGCCGAGCGTGAAGAGCAGCTTCTTGCGCAGGTCGGGCGTCTTGAACGCCCGGGCGAACGCGGTGAGCACGGTGCCTCCTGCGACCCCCGCGCTACTGCGTCAGAGGTGACGGTCTGAGGGATCGACGAATACGACAAAGCAAAGGTGCACGCCACCTTACCGGCGAGTGTGCCTTCCGTGGAACGACCGACCGGGGATGCCCCATATGTGAGGCATCCCCGGTCGGGTTTCGAGCTATTCAGCCACTGAAATCGTCTTAGACGAGCTCGGTGACGGTGCCGCCGGCAGCGGCAATCTTCTCCTTGGCGGAGGCGGAGACGGCGTCAACCGAAACCTGCAGCGCCACGGAGATCTCGCCCTGGCCCAGGACCTTGACGAGGCTGTTCTTGCGAACCGCGCCCTTGGCGACCAGGTCGGCCACCGTGACTTCTCCACCCTCGGGGTAGAGAGCGCCGAGCTTGTCCAGGTTCACGACCTGGAACTCGGTGCGGAACGGGTTCTTGAAGCCCTTGAGCTTCGGCAGGCGCATGTGGAGGGGCATCTGCCCACCCTCGAAGCGCTGCGGGATCTGGTAACGGGCCTTCTGGCCCTTCGTACCACGACCGGCCGTCTTACCCTTCGACGCCTCACCACGACCGACACGGGTCTTCGCGGTCTTGGCGCCGGGGGCGGGACGGAGGTTGTGGGCCTTCAGCGGGCTGTTCTCAGCCATGATTAGTCAACCTCCTCAACCGTCACGAGGTGGCGGACGGTGTGAACCATTCCGCGGAACTCGGGGCGGTCCTCCTTGACGACGACGTCGTTCAGGCGCTTGAGCCCGAGCGAACGCAGCGTGTCGCGGTGGTTCTGCTTGCTGCCGATGTACGACTTCGTCTGCGTGATCTTGAGGCGAGCCATTACGCACCCGCCCCAGCACGTGCACGAAGCAGAGCCGCGGGGGCGACGTCCTCGAGGGGCAGACCACGGCGAGCCGCGATCTCCTCGGGACGCTGCAGGCCCTGGAGGGCCGCCACGGTCGCGTGCACGATGTTGATCGCGTTGTCGGAGCCCAGGGACTTCGACAGGATGTCGTGAACGCCGGCGCACTCCAGAACGGCGCGCACCGGGCCACCGGCGATAACACCGGTACCGGGGGAAGCAGGCTTCAGCAGAACGACGCCCGCAGCCTTCTCGCCCTGGATCGGGTGAGGGATGGTGCCCTGGATGCGCGGAACCTTGAAGAAGTTCTTCTTGGCTTCCTCGACACCCTTGGCGATGGCCGCGGGAACTTCCTTGGCCTTGCCGTAACCGACACCTACAGTGCCGTCACCGTCGCCCACCACGACCAGCGCGGTGAAGCTGAAGCGGCGACCACCCTTGACAACCTTGGCGACGCGGTTGATCGCGACAACGCGCTCAACGTAAGCGGTCTTCTCGGCGGCAGGGCCACCGTCGCGACCCTTCCGGTCCCGCCGCTCGCCGCCACCGGCACCGCTTCCGCGGCGCTGGGGTCCAGCCATTGGATTACCTCTCTCTGTTACGTCCGTGAGTCCCGGAACCGGGGCTTAGAACTTCAGCCCGGCTTCGCGGGCGGCGTCAGCCAGAGCGGCAATGCGCCCGGCGTATCGGTTGCCACCGCGGTCGAACACGACGGTCTCGACACCCGCAGCCTTGGCACGCTCGGCGACGAGCGCGCCGACAGCCTGGGCCTGCGAGCTCTTGTCGCCTTCGCCACCGCGGATCGAAGCGTCCAGGGTCGACGCCGACGCCAGGGTGTGGCCCTGGAGGTCGTCGATGACCTGAGCAACGATGTTGCGGTTCGAACGCGTCACGACGAGGCGCGGACGCTCCGCCGTACCCGAGACGTTCTTGCGGATGCGGATGTGGCGGCGAGCCTTGGCAGCGCGCTTGTACGCGTCGCCCTTGGCGATCTTCACACCGTATGCCATGGCTACTTACCAGCCTTTCCGACCTTGCGGCGGATGACCTCGCCGGCGTACTTGACACCCTTGGCCTTGTACGGGTCGGGCTTCCGCAGCTTGCGGATGTTGGCGGCGACCTCGCCGACCTTCTGCTTGTCGATGCCCTCGACCGTGAACTTGGTCGGCGACTCGACCTTGAAGGAGATGCCCTCGGGCGCCTCCACCAGGATCGGGTGGCTGTAGCCCAGCTGGAACTCCAGGTTGGAGCCCTTCGCCAGGACACGGTAACCGACACCGCTGATCTCGAGAGCCTTGACGTATCCCGTGGTCACACCGGTGATCATGTTCGCCACCAGCGTGCGGGACAGGCCGTGCAGGGCCTTGTTCTGACGCTCGTCGTTCGGACGGGTGACGTTCAGAACGCCGTCCTCGCCCTTAACGACGGTGATGGGAGCCTTGACGGTGTGGGAGAGGGAACCCTTGGGGCCCTTCACCGCGACCGTGCTGCCATCGATGGTGACGTCCACACCGGCGGGAACCTGGATGGGGAGCTTGCCGATTCGCGACATTGCTTTTCCTCCGTTCCCGACTACCAGACGTAGGCGAGGACTTCCCCACCTACGCCCTTCTTGCCTGCCTGCTGGCCGGTGAGCAGACCGTGCGACGTGGAGATGATCGCCACGCCCAGGCCGCCGAGCACCTTCGGCAGGTTGGTGGACTTCGCGTACACGCGCAGACCGGGCTTCGAGATCCGCTTGATGCCCGCGATGGAGCGCTCACGGTTCGGCCCGAACTTCAGCTCGAGGACGAGGTTCTTGCCGACCTCGGCGTCCTCGACCTTCCAGCCGGTGATGAAACCCTCCTGCTTGAGGATCTCTGCGATGTGCGACTTGATCTTGCTGTGCGGCATCACGACGGTGTCGTGGTACGCCGAGTTAGCGTTACGCAGACGGGTCAGCATGTCTGCGATCGGGTCAGTCATGGTCATGAAGTGGCCTTCGGCCTCTCTCGCCGGGGTTTCCTGTATGCGCCATCCCTCTCCCCACTCAGTGGCGGGACGGGTGCGGTGCGGGGACCTACGGCGTAGTAAGTCGATAGGGCGGCGGACGCCCAACCCCACAAGCCTACGGCATGCGGAGCTGGGCACCCACCGACCAGATGCTTACCGAGAGTCTCTGGAACTTCCCAAGTCCTTACGGACGGAAGGGAATTACCAGGAGCTCTTGGTCACGCCCGGCAGCTCGCCACGGTGAGCCATCTCACGAAGGCAGACGCGGCACAGGCCGAACTTGCGGTACACGGAGTGGGGACGACCGCAGCGCTGGCAGCGGGTGTACGCACGCACACCGAACTTGGGCTTGCGGGCAGCCTTCGCGATGAGAGCCTTCTTCGCCATCTCGCTTACGCCTCCTTGAAGGGGAAGCCGAGGTGACGAAGGAGCGCGCGGCCCTCAGCGTCGTTGGTCGCCGTGGTGACCACGGTGATGTCCATACCCCGGGTACGGTCGATCTTGTCCTGGTCGATCTCGTGGAACATGACCTGCTCCGTGAGACCGAAGGTGTAGTTGCCACGGCCGTCGAACTGCTTCGGCGACAGACCACGGAAGTCACGGATACGCGGCAGCGCGAGCGACAGCGTACGGTCCAGGAACTCCCACATGCGGTCACCACGGAGGGTGACGTGGCAGCCGATCGGCTGACCCTCGCGCAGCTTGAACTGCGCGATGGACTTGCGGGCCTTCGTGACGGCCGGCTTCTGACCGGTGATCGTCGTCAGGTCGCGGATGGCGCCGTCGATCAGCTTGGAGTCGCGGGCGGCGTCGCCCACACCCATGTTGACCACGATCTTCACGAGGCCGGGGATCTGCATGACGTTCTCGTAGGAGAACTCCTCACGCAGCTTGCCCGCGATGTCCTCGCGGTACTTCGTCTTGAGACGCGGAGTGGTAGCCATCAGATGTCCTCACCCGTCCGCTTGGCAACGCGGATCTTGTTGCCCTCGTCGTCGAAGCGGTAGCCGACGCGGGTGACGACCTTCTTGCCGTCCTTCTCCACAACCAGCTGAACGTTGCTGACGTGGACCGGGGCCTCGGTGATCACAATGCCACCGGCCTGGTTCTGCGCAGCCTTGGTGTGCTTCTTGACCCGGTTGACACCCTCGACGAGGACGCGGTTGTCGGCGGGGAAGGCGACGATGACCTTGCCCTGCTTGCCCTTGTCCTTACCGGTGATGACCTGAACCAGGTCGCCCTTCTTGATCTTCATGCTTACAGCACCTCCGGCGCGAGCGAGATGATCTTCATGAACTTCTTCTCGCGCAGCTCACGGCCCACCGGGCCGAAGATACGGGTGCCGCGAGGGTCGCCGTCGTTCTTCAGAATGACGGCGGCGTTCTCGTCAAAGCGGATGTACGAGCCGTCCTGGCGGCGACGCTCCTTGACGGTGCGAACGATGACCGCCTTGACGACGTCACCCTTCTTCACGTTGCCACCGGGGATCGCGTCCTTGACGGTGGCGACGATGACGTCACCGATGCCCGCGTAGCGGCGACCGGAACCACCGAGAACACGGATGCAAAGGATTTCCTTGGCACCAGTGTTGTCGGCGATACGCAGTCGCGACTCCTGCTGGATCACGTGTATCTCCTGTTTGTCTGCCGGTTCCCGGCGGGGGCTTCACTCCGGAGAGCGTCGCCCCCACCGAGCCTGGCGGAACGAATCCGGGGGAAACCCCCCGGACGAATTACTTGGCCTTCTCGAGGATCTCGACGATGCGCCAGCGCTTGCTCGCCGACAGCGGACGCGTCTCCATGATGAGGACGCGGTCGCCGACGCCGGCAGCGTTCTGCTCGTCGTGAGCCTTGAGCTTGTTCGTACGGCGGATGACCTTGCCGTACAGGGCGTGCTTCACGCGGTCCTCGACGGCGACGACGACGGTCTTGTCCATCTTGTCGCTGACGACCAGACCCTCACGGGTCTTGCGGAAACCGCGCTCGGTCTTTTCAGTCACGTTGTTCTCGCTCATCAGGCGCTCTCCACCGTCTCGATACCGAGCTCACGCTCGTGCATCAGGGTGTAGATGCGAGCGATGTCCTTACGGACGGACTTGAGCCGGCCGTTGTTCTCCAGCTGACCCGTGGCCGCCTGGAAGCGGAGCTTGAACAGCTCCTCCTTGGCCTCGCGCAGCTTGCCAACGAGCTCCTCGTTGCCGAGCTCACGCAGCTCGGACGCCTTGGTTCCCGTCGCCATCACGACTCACCTGCCTCGCGCCGAACAATCCGGCACTTCATCGGAAGCTTGTGAGCAGCGCGGGTGAGCGCCTCACGAGCAATCTTCTCGTTCGGGTAGGACAGCTCGAACATGACCCGGCCCGGGTGCACGTTGGCGATCCACCACTCAGGAGAACCCTTACCGGAACCCATGCGGGTCTCGGCAGGCTTCTTCGTCAGCGGGCGGTCCGGGTAGATGTTGATCCAGACCTTGCCGCCACGCTTGATGTGGCGGGTCATCGCAATACGAGCCGCCTCGATCTGGCGGTTCGTCACGTACGCCGGGGTCAGCGCCTGGATGCCGTACTCGCCGAACGTGACCTCAGTACCGCCCTTGGCCATACCGCTGCGCTTCGGGTGGTGCTGCTTGCGGTGCTTGACCCTACGAGGGATCAGCATGTCGGTCAGGCCTCCGTTCCGGTGCTCTCGGCCGGAGCGGCGGCGGGAGCGTCGGCCTTGGGGGCCTCCACACCAGCAGCCTGCTGCGGCTTGCGGCCACCACGGCCGCCGCGCTCGCCACCACGGCCACCACGGCCGGCGGGACGGTCGCCAGCGCCCTGCGCGCCACGGGCCGGGCGGTTACCCGCACGGGCCGCAGCGTTCTCGGCGCGAACCTCGGCGATGTTCTTGACGTCGCCCTTGTAGATCCAGACCTTCACACCGATACGGCCGAAGGTGGTCTTGGCCTCGAAGAAGCCGTAGTCCACGTTCGCGCGCAGCGTGTGCAGCGGCACACGACCCTCGCGGTAGAACTCGGAGCGGGACATCTCGGCGCCGCCGAGACGACCGCCACACTGGATCTTGATGCCCTTGGCGCCGGCCTTCATCGTGCCCTGCATGCTCTTACGCATGGCGCGACGGAAGGAGACGCGGGAGGAGAGCTGCTCGGCAACGGCCTGGGCAACCAGCTGAGCGTCGAGCTCGGGGTTCTTGACCTCGAGGATGTTCAGCTGAACCTGCTTGCCCGTGAGCTTCTCGAGGTCACCGCGGATGCGGTCGGCCTCGGCGCCACGGCGGCCGATGACGATGCCCGGACGAGCGGTGTGGATGTCCACACGCACGCGGTCACGGGTGCGCTCAATCTCAACCTTCGAGATGCCGGCGCGCTCCATGCCGGACGTCATCATCCGACGGATGGCGACGTCTTCCTTGACGTAGTCCTTGTACAGCTTGTCGGCGTACCAACGCGACTTGAAGTCGGTGGTGATGCCGAGCCGGAACCCGTGCGGGTTTACCTTCTGGCCCATTACCGGGAACCTTCCTTGCTGCTGACGACCACGGTGATGTGGCTGGTCCGCTTGCGGATCCGGTAGGCACGGCCCTGGGCACGCGGACGGAACCGCTTCAGGGTCGGGCCCTCGTCCACGTACGCCTCGCTGATGACCAGCGTGGAGGCGTCGGGGTGGTTGTAGTTGTGTGCGGCGTTGGCAATGGCGCTGTCCAGCACCTTGCCGACCGGCACGCTCGCGGCCTGCGGGGCGAAACGCAGGACCGCCTGAGCCTCCGTGGCATCCATGCCACGGATAAGGTCCACCACTCGGCGGGCCTTCATGGGCGTGACGCGGATGTACCGCGCCTGGGCCCTGGCTTCCATGGTTGTCCCTTCGGTGTAAGTCATAGTCGTAACCACCCCGCCTTTAGCGGCGCTTCGACTTCCGGTCGTCCTTGACGTGGCCGCGGAAGGTGCGAGTCGGCGAGAACTCGCCGAGCTTGTGGCCGACCATCGACTCGGTGACGAACACCGGGACGTGGGTCTTGCCGTTGTGCACCGCGATGGTGTGACCCAGCATGCTGGGGATGATCATCGAGCGACGGGACCAGGTCTTGATGACGTTCTTGGTGCCGGCTTCGTTCTGGACGTCCACCTTCTTTACGAGGTGGTCGTCGACGAAGGGCCCCTTCTTGAGACTGCGCGGCATCTAAACCCGCTCCTAGCGCTTCTTGTTCGTCTTGCGGCGGCGGACGATGTACTTGCTCGAAGCCTTCTTCGGCGAGCGAGTACGACCCTCCTTCTGACCCCACGGGGAGACCGGGTGGCGACCACCACTGGTCTTGCCCTCACCACCACCGTGCGGGTGGTCAACCGGGTTCATCGCGACACCGCGGACGGACGGGCGAACGCCCTTCCAGCGCATACGGCCGGCCTTGCCCCAGTTGATGTTCGACTGCTCGGCGTTGCCGACCTCGCCGACCGTGGCGCGGCAGCGGGCGTCGACGAGACGGATCTCGCCCGACGGCATACGAAGGTGGGCCATCGTGCCCTCCTTCGCCAGCAGCTGCACGGAGGCACCCGCGGAGCGGGCGAACTTGGCGCCACCACCGGGACGGAGCTCGATCGCGTGGATCGTGGTACCGACCGGGATGTTGCGGAGCGCGAGGTTGTTACCGGGCTTGATGTCGGCCGTGGGGCCGTTCTCAATCCGGTCGCCCTGCTTCAGAGCCTTCGGCGCGATGATGTAGCGCTTCTCGCCGTCCGCGTAGTGCAGGAGCGCGATGCGCGCGGTGCGGTTGGGGTCGTACTCGATGTGCGCGACCTTGGCCGGCACGCCGTCCTTGTCGTGACGACGGAAGTCGATCACGCGGTAGGCGCGCTTGTGTCCACCACCCTGGTGGCGAACGGTGATCCGACCGGTGTTGTTACGGCCGCCCTTGCTGTGCAGGGGGCGAACCAGCGACTTCTCCGGCGTGGACCGCGTGATCTCGACAAAGTCGGCGACGCTGGAGCCACGACGGCCCGGGGTCGTCGGCTTGTACTTGCGGATACCCATTTCTCAGTCCTCGTCCGATTCCGGACGACTAGACCTCCGTTAGGAGGCCTGGCCGCCGAAGATGTCGATTCGGTCGCCCTCAGCGAGGGTCACGATGGCGCGCTTGGTGTCAGCGCGCTTGCCGAAACCGGTCTTGGTGCGCTTGCGCTTACCCTGACGGTTGATCGTGTTGACCCCGGTGACCTTGACCCCGAAGACCGCTTCCACGGCCTGCTTGATCTGGGTCTTGTTGGAGCCAGGCGCGACGATGAACGTGTACTTGTTCTCGTCCAGCAGCGCGTAGCTCTTCTCCGAGACGACCGGCTTGATCAGCAGGTCGCGCGGGTCAGTGAAGGTCTTGCTGGTAACGGTCGCCTCAGACATCAGGCGTCGCTCCCTTCGGTCTCATCGGCCTTGGGGCCAGACACGAAGGACTCGAAAGCGGCCTGAGTGAAGACCACGTCGTCAGAGACGATCACGTCGTACGTGTTCAGCTGGCCCGGCTCCAGGATGTGAACCTGGGGCAGGTTGCGGGCGGACAGCCACGCGGCCTCGTCGGCGCGGTCGACGACCAGGAGCAGGTTCTTGCGCTCCGAGATCTTGCCGAACAGCGTCTTGGCGGCCTTCGTGGAGGCGGCACCCTCGACCACGCCGGTGACGACGTGGATGCGGGAGTGACGCGCACGGTCCGAGAGGGCACCGCGGAGGGCGGCGGCCTTCATCTTCTTCGGGGTCCGCTGGGAGTAGTCACGCGGCTGCGGGCCGTGGACAACGCCACCGCCGACGAACTGCGGCGCACGGGTCGAACCCTGGCGCGCACGGCCGGTGCCCTTCTGGCGGTACGGCTTGCGGCCACCACCACGGACTTCGCCGCGACGCTTGGTCTTGTGCGTGCCCTGACGGGCAGCAGCCAGCTGAGCGACAACGACCTGGTGGATCAGCGGAACGCTGGTCTTCGCGTCGAAGATCTCCGCGGGGAGCTCGACGGTACCGGCCTTGTCGCCTGCCGGCGAAAGGATGTCAATGGTGCTCATTACCTCAAGCCCCCTTGGCCGCGGTACGGACCAGGACGAGGCCGCCGTTCGGACCGGGGACTGCGCCCTTGATGAGGAGCAGACCCTTCTCCGCGTCAACCGCGTGGATGGTCAGGTTCTGGGTGGTGACGCGCTCGTTACCCATACGACCGGCCATGCGCATGCCCTTGAAGACACGCCCAGGGGTGGCGCAGCCACCGATCGAACCGGGGGAGCGGTGCTTGCGCTGCACACCGTGACCGGCGCCGAGGCCCCGGAAGTTGTGCCGCTTCATGACACCGGCGAAGCCCTTGCCCTTGCTGTTGCCCGTGACGTCAACCTTGACGCCGGACTCGAACACCTCAGCAGTGATCTCCTGGCCGAGCGTGTACTCGCTGGCGTCGGAGGTGCGGAGCTCCACCAGGTGGCGGCGGGGGGTCACGTCGGCCTTGGCGAAGTGGCCCTTGAGGGGCTTGTTCACCTTGCGCGGGTCGATCTCGCCGAAGGCGATCTGGACCGACTCGTAGCCGTCGATGTCGTTCGTACGGACCTGGGTAACGACGCAGGGTCCGGCCTTGACCACGGTCACCGGGACGACACGGTTGTTCTCGTCCCAGACCTGGGTCATGCCGAGCTTCTCGCCCAGGACGCCCTTGATCTGCTTTGCCATCTTCTCGACGCCTCTCAGAGCTTGATCTCGATGTCAACGCCGGCCGGAAGGTCCAGGCGCATCAGCGAGTCAACGGTCTTGGGGGTCGGGTCGAGGATGTCGATCAGGCGCTTGTGCGTGCGCATCTCGAAGTGCTCGCGCGAGTCCTTGTACTTGTGCGGCGACTTGATGACGCAGTACACGTTCTTCTCAGTGGGCAGCGGCACCGGGCCCGCGACCGACGCACCAGTGCGCGTCACCGTCTCGACGATCTTCTTCGCCGAGGAATCGATGACCTCGTGGTCGTAGGCCTTGAGCCGGATGCGGATCTTCTGTCCCGCCATGGCTACTCCGTAGTCCTGTCTCTATGTGGAAACGCTCTGGCTCCCGGTCGGCTGCGGGACGGATCCCGCGGCCTCTCCTCCGACCCACGCGGTCGGGCGTGTCGCACTCCCTCTACAGAAAATTCCCATACGGAAATTCCCTCGTCCAAGGGGGTGCGGTCCCTGAGACCGCGATTCGGGGGAGAAACACCCACCGAGTGCCTGGTGGGCACCGTGCTGACACTTCCCAGAAGATTCCCGTACGTCCGTCCCCATTGCTGCCCCGAGAGGCAGATTAAGGACGACGAGTACTGTGGGACTCGCTTCCGGTCCTCCCGGCGGGAGGCGCGCAGCATCGGCACTCAGCCGAGCAACTTGAGTAGTCTGCCATACGAGGCACGTACCTGGCCAATCGGGCCGAAGAGAATACCCCGCCACGCTGCGTGGTCAAACCGCACCACGCCCGTCGCGGCGGGGCCCTCCAGGGGATGCCCGCGCTCCGGATCCGGCCGTCAGTCCTTCGGGGCCCGGCGCCCGCAGACGGCCGGCCACTCCTCGGGATCGAGGCCGCCGCACCACAGGTAGCCGCGGTCGGCGGTCGGCTTCCAGTTCTGGATCTTCACGTCCGCGCAGTCCTTGACCGGGGCGAAACGCGGGCAGGTGCCGTTCGGCTTCTTCAGGGTGTGGGCGCGCCAGGCGTCGACCCCCATGGACTTCTCGTCCTTGTCGGGCATGTACCGGTTGACCGACCAGGAGGCGCCCATCGTCGCGAACAGCGCCAGGACGCACACCATGCCGGCGGAGAGCTGCTGCACCGCGCGGCGGGGCAGCACCGGGCCCCGGGGCGCCCCGTCACCGTCTCCGTCCGCGGAACGCGGCCGCACGGTGCGCTCCAGCCAGCCGGAGCCCCGGTCGACGGCGACCATCAGGCCGAGCACGGCCAGGATCATCAGGCAGTACATGATGATCCACGTGGTACGGGGGTAGAGCTGGACCGCCTTGGCCTGGACCATGTGGGAGGCGAACCAGAACCGTGCCAGCCAGGCGCCCGCCAGGACGGCGGCGGCCGTGCGCACCATGATGTTGCGCAGGCCCAGGCCGATGCCCAGTCCCGCCCCGAAGAGCAGCAGCAGGGTGAAGCCGGTCTGGCCCGCCATCTCGCCGGAGACCGGCCAGGTCCGGTAGGTCAGCCCCCCGGAGCGGTCGGAGACCCAGCCGAGGACGTACGCCGGGTCCGCGTAGACGGAGAGGAAGGCGTACCGGTCCGGGTTGTCGGCGCCCAGGCGGACCATCTGGTAGAGCAGCGGGGCGCCGACGACCGCGGCGGTGGCCACCGTGGCCCCTATGTAGACGAGGGTGGCCTTCACCTTCCGCGCTCCCCCGCGCCACGGGAAGAGGAAGAGGGCGAGCAGGCCCACACCGGGCGCGGCCCACACGTACCAGCCGGAGTACCAGAGGAACAGGGCGCCGAAGACGAGGCCGAGCAGGATGCCGCTGACCAGGTTGCGGCGCGTCGTACGGTGCTCCGCGCGGCGCATCTCGCGCAGCCAGTAGCCCAGCAGCGGCAGCAGGACGATCATCGTGCCGTGGCTGTACGGGCGGATCGGGTCGATGAAGAGCACGGCCGAGGGGACCGCGATGAGCAGCGCCCAGAACGGCCGCAGCAGCAGCCGCCAGGCGGCGTACGCCATGGGGCCGGCGATGGCGGTGAAGAAGATCTGGAGGTCCTGCAGGGCCATGCCGCTGCCCAGGGTGCCGCCGTGGCGGAGCTTGGCCCAGACGGCGATCAGCGCGGGGAAGGCCGGCGGGTAGATGCCGGACATGCCCTCGCCGCGCAGGAAGGAGGTGCCCATGTCGATCAGGACGCTCGGGTCGCCCTCCTGGCCGCCGAGGGCCCAGGGGGTGCCGTTCAGGGCGACGACGACACCGCCCGCGACGACGCCGGTGGACAGGCCGGCCAGGGCGGCGCAGACCAGCCGCTTGACCAGCTGATGGCGCATCAGGGAGCCCCGGTGGGCGGTGTACAGGAGCAGCGCCAGGATCGGGATGCCGAGGAGGGCCGCGTACTGCTGCATCTTGGCGAGGCCGCTGACCTGGGCGACGCGGATCATCGGGTTCACGTCGATGCGTCCGCAGAGGAGCGTGTAGCCGAGGGCCGCCGCGAGGCTCACCAGGATCTCGGCGCAGAAGAGCACTCGGCGCCGGGTGGCCCACTCGGGTATGCCCCCGCGTCCTGTGCGCGCCGTCCGCCCCTCGCGTTCCTCGCGCCCGGCGGCCGTCCGCCCGGTCCCCGTACCCGACTCTTCGACCACGTCGGGGGCCACCTTCGTCATGTCGTCCATTTCCATCGCGTGCGCGTGTCACCGCGGTGGGGGCCTTGCTCCGGGAACAGCCGTCCCCGTCCGCCGCGTCCCCCTCAGCGGCAACCGTACCAACTGACGTGATTGGGGAGTCGGGGCGCGGGGTAGGGTACTTGACCCTCGGCGGCCGACGTGGGATGCGGGGCCGGTAGAGTGAACAGATATGACTGTCACCGCTCCCACACCCGTCCCGGTAGCTGATGGCCGGGCCCAGCGTGGCCACAGTGGCCGCCTCCGGAGCGCCTTCCTGTTCACCCTGGCCGAGGCCGGGGTCTCGGTCTTCGCGGCGCTCCTCCTGACATGGATGAGCAGGCGCCTCCACGTCAACCCGATGAACCGGATCGGGCAGGTCAGCGGCCTGGCCGGCGTCCAGCTGCGGCTGTTGGTGCTGTTGACGGCGACCGTGGCCCTGTACCTGGTGCTGTCCCGGCTGCTGCCGCGGGCTGCGGTGCGGATCGGCGCGGCGGCGGTGGCCGGCCTGGCCACGGGTGTGACCGCGAGCGGCAGCGTCATCTCCCTGCGCGGCACGATCTGGCCGATCAACGGGTTCGGCGGTGACATCGGCAACCTGCAGACCTGGGCGTACAACGTCATCGACGGCGTGCCGCTGCCCGAGGAGTACCCGCCGGGCTTCCCCCACGTGCTGGCCTGGATCGCGCAGTTGGTCTTCGACGGTGACCCGACGAAGGCCGTCAAGTGGGTCATGGCCGGCTTCCTCGCGATCACGGGCCCCGTGGCCTACCTGGCCTGGCGGATGCTGCTGCCGCCGCTGTGGGCGCTCGGCGTCGGGGTGACCGCGACGCTGCCGCTGGTCGACCCGTACAAGCCGTACTCGGCGCTCGTCCTCGTCGTGGTGATCCCGGTCTTCGCCAAGCTGGTGCAGGTGGTGCAGGACGCGTACAAGCTGGGGCGCGGCCGGGCCTCACTGATCGGCGCGGGTCTCGGTCTGCTGCTCGCGGGGCTGTTCCTGCTGTACGCGGGCTGGTTCGTGTGGTCCGCGGTCGGTGTGGTGGTGCTGTTCCTGTTCGTCCTCGGCTCGATCGCCCGCAAGCGCGGGCTGCGGGCGCTGGGCGAGGCGGTGTTGCCGCTGGCGGCCTCGGTGGCGGTGTTCCTGGCGCTCGCGGGTCCGTACATGGTGCGGCTGCTGGGTGCGAGCGGCTCCACCAAGGACACGTACTTCTACTTCGACACCTGGATCGACCCGGCGTACTGGGCGATGTGGTCCGCCTCCATGCCCACCAAGCTCCAGGAGAGCGGCTGGCCGCTGCCCGGTGAGCTCGGCGGTGTGGGCATCGTCCCGATCCTGCTGATCACCGGCATGGCGGTGGCGTTCGGGCTGGCGCTGCGCAAGCCGGTGGTGCTCACGCTCGCGGCGTGCACGGGCAGCGCGTTCCTGCTGCGCTACTGGTACGCCTCGCACATGTACCAGGACCAGGTCGTCCAGCTCTACCCGCGCACCAGCATGCAGATCATGTACTGCATGATCGCGCTGACCGGGCTGGCCCTGTACTACTCGGTGGACCGCATCAGGTCCTGGGTCCGCACCACCGAGGTCCTCAGCGGCATCACGGGCCGGATCGACGCTCCCGCCGGCCGCCGGACCGTCGTCATCGGCGCGCTGTGCGGGCTGGCCCTGCTGTTCGGCTCGGCCGGCTCGGCCACCTCCGACGCCTTCATGCCGAAGAACCCCGAGAAGCACCGCGGGCTCGGGGAGCTGACCTGGTACTCGCACACCGTCCAGCAGCCCGACGGGAGTTGCCCCAAGTACGCCCCGGGCGGCGTCTGCACCCCGTTCGAGATGCCGAAGCGGCCCATGCCGCAGCGCCCGGGCGGCTGACGGCCCCGGGGCCACGGCTCCACGTAGAGCAGAACGGCCCTGCCGCCGGTCCGAGGACCGGCGGCAGGGCCGTTCTGCTGTGCCGTGACGGCCGGGGCGTCAGCGCTGCCCGGCGGTGAAGGCGTGCCTGGCGAGCGTACGGGCGCCCTCGCGCTGCCCGCGGCGCAGCGCGCCCGGGAGCATCGTGAGCGCGTGCAGGCGGGACGCGCTGTGGAAGCGGGCCGCCCGGGCCGCCTTCGGCCAGCCGCGGGCGTCCATGCGCGCGGCCACCGCGGCGAAGTACCGCTCGGCCTCGGTGAACCGGGTACCGGAGAAGGCCTGCACCGACGACTCGCTGACGGCGTGCCGGCGGTACTGGAACACCGTGGTGGAGTTGTCGATGACCATCTGCTCGCCGCCTTCGAGCTGGTCGACGACGAGCGCGAGGTCCTGGATGACCGAGTAGTCGTCCCGGAAGTTCACCGCGCGCAGAGCCTCGCCGCGCCAGGCGATCGACGGGAAGTAGAGCCAGTTGCCGCGCAGCACGCTGGCCGCCAGCTCCTCACCGGCCATCAGACGGCGGCCCTTCACCTGCGGCGAGTACAGCCGCTTCTTGGTGTTGTCCGCCAGGCCCTGCGTCACCCGGCCGTCGCCGTCGATGACCTCGACACCGGGCTGGACCATGCCGATGCCCGGGTGGTCCGCGACGATCGCGCGCACGGTCTCCAGGTAGTGCGGGTGCAGGAGGTCGTCGCAGCCCATGATGACCACGTAGTCGGCCTCGGAGAGCCGCACGCACTTCTGGAAGTTCTTGGTGATGCCGAGGTTCTGCTCGTTGCGCGTGTAGTGCACCCGCTCGTCACCGAGCTGCTCGAACCAGCCGGGCACCTCCGGCTCCTTGCCGTCGTCGATGACGACGAGCCGGAAGTCACCGTCGGTCTGGGCCAGCACGCTGCGGACGGCGTCCTGCATCAGCCGCACGTCCCCGTAGTAGGGGAGCATGAAGTCGAAAGTCACCATGGAGCGTCAGGCCTTCACGGAGTCGGTGCCGGTGTCCGTGGTCGTGCTGAGGCGCTCGTCGTTGTGGCGCACGCCCTCGTTGATCGCCACCGTCCTGGCCAGGTCGGTGATCTTCTTCTCCAGCGAGCGGAAACGCAGGAAGGTGTTGAGGGTCAGGAAGCCCATGGCGAGCACCATGACGTACAGCACCAGGTCGGTGCCGCGGCCGACGCCGAGCTGGTGGGCCACCCAGGTCACGTCGGTCGGGCGGAGCACCGCGTAGACGTTGACGATGACGAAGAGCGAGAAGGCTATGCGCTTCCAAGCCCGGTTCTTCGCCTGGCTCCACGTCCGGATGAACATCAGTGCCATGGACACCGAGCCGACGATCAGCAGCAGCTGAATCCAGAAGTACTTCATCGACGCCCACGCTCCCGAAGCGAAATGTCAAAAAGGATGTTGACGCCGTTGATCAGGGACTGGCCCTTGGCGCGCGAGTAGTCGGTGTAGAGGATGTCCACCGGTACCTCGGTGACACGCAGCGTGGAGCCGGCGAGGAAGCCGACGAGCTCGGATGCGTGGGCCATGCCGTTCATGGTGATGTTCAGCTGCTCGGCGGCCTCCCGGCCCAGCACGCGCAGACCGTTGTGCGCGTCCGTGAGCTTGAGCTTGCGCGCGGTCGGGCTGACGGCGGCGGCCGTGCGCAGCACGACCTGCTTGATCCACGGCACCTGGCCGTTCTGCTCGATGAAGCGGGAGCCGAGCACGACGTCGGCCTCGTCGCGGCGGAGCACCGCGACCATCGTCTCGACGTCCTTGGTCTGGTGCTGGCCGTCGGCGTCGAAGGTGGCGAAGTAGCGGGCGCCGGGCTGGGCCAGCGCGTAGGTCAGGCCGGTCTGCAGGGCCGCGCCCTGACCGAGGTTGACCGGGTGGCGCACCAGGTGGGCACCGGTCGTCGCTATGTGCTTGGCCGAGTCGTCGGTGCTGCCGTCGTCGACGACGACGATGTTGGGGAACGTCTTGCGGGCCCCCTCGACCACCTCGGCGATCACCTGGCCCTCGTTATAGGCCGGTATGACCAGCCAGACATCGTCGTATTGGGACACGGTAGCTCCAGCGGAATGTGGCACAAACGAGTGCTCGGTGATCGGTGTGACGTCGTGGGGAGGCTTGGTCATTTCCCGACCGCTCCCACTCCCGGGATGCCTGCGTCGGCCGGCTGCGCGGTCCCCTCACCGGCTGCGGCGGCGGCTCCGGGGAAGCTCAGCCTGAGGGCTGTCAGCATAGCGAGGACGGTGGCGGTCGAACCGAGGGCGTAGGCGACGATCACGCGCACGGCAACGTCGCCCGGTATCAGGGTGATGCCCACCAGGACCGCCGTGCCCAGGGCCCAGGAGAGCAGCTGCAGGTTGTGCCGCTTGAATACCATCAGCGCCTGTCCGAGGACCATCGCGAACATGTACGCCGCGGTGCCCGCGGACAGCAGGAAGAAGTCGAAGCTGCCCAGCACCGGGTCCTCGGTACCGAAGAGCACCTCGATGAGCCAGGGGCCGAGGACCGTGGCCGGTACGCCGCCGAGCAGTCCGAGCGCCGCGACGACCATCGCGATCCGGCGCAGCATCGCCCAGAAGGCCACCCGGTCGCCGGCCGTGAAGGCGGCGGTGAGCCCGCTGAGCAGCGAGGCCTGCAGGGAACCGAAGACGAAGAGCGGTACCCGCGCGAGGACGGTCGCGCTCATCAGCGCCGAGATCAGCGCACTGTCGGAGGGCGCCAGCAGTTTGGTGCTCATGACGGCCGCGTTGACGACGACCTGGGACAGCAGGGTCGCGCAGACGAGCAGTCCGAGGCCGTTGCACAGCTCGCGCCAGGCGATCGGCTCGCCGGGCCCGACCGCGCGCAGCAGCGTGGGCAGGGTGACCAGCGTCGCGATCACCGGCGCGAAGGCCAGGATGAGGCTGAAGGCCAGCGCCGAGTGCAGCCCGAACAGCAGGCAGCCGAAGGCGAGCACGATGCGCAGGCCGCCGTCGACGGCGAGCTGGGTGCCGTACGCGCCGAACCGGCCGAGGCCCGCCAGGACACCGCGGGTGAGGTAGCACAGGGCCATACCGGCGAAGGCGCTGCCGAGCGCCGCCACCAGGGCGCGGTCCCCGTGGAACAGCAGGTCGGCGAGGGGGCCGGCGCCGAGGGCGAGGACGAGCAGGGTCGCGCCGAGGATCCCGGCGGTGAGCAGCCCGGCCCGGCGCAGCACCGGGGCCGCGCCCTGGCCGAGGACCACGCGCGCGGAGACGATCCGGGTGAGCTCCTGCTCCATCGGGAAGAAGATGCCGATGCCGATGGACATCACGATCGTCCAGAGCACGGAGACGTTCGCATAGCCCGCGTCGGACAGGCTGTGGCCGGCCACGCCCAGGTGTGCGTAGGAGGCCGCGCCGAGCACGACGGTGCCGCCGGCCACCGCGACGGTGCCCGGCGGCAGCGCCGCGCTCAACTTGTTCAGCAGGGTTTTCATCCCGCGCGGCCGTCCCGGGCCGCCTTCGCGAGTGCGGTGAAGCCGGGGGTGGCGAGCGCCTCGGCGAGCTGTTCGCGCCAGTCGGCGAGCGGGGCCAGTCCGGCCTCCTCCTCCCAGGCGTCGTGCGCGAGCACGCTGAAGGCGGGGCGCACGGCGGGGCGGACGAACGCCTCGGAGGTGGTCGGCCTGATCCGCTCGGGGTCCAGACCGCTCAGCCGGTAGGTCTCGCGGGCCAGTCCCATCCAGGTGGTCCGGCCGCTCGCGGTGCCGTGGTAGATCCCGCCCATGGCATGGCCCCGGAGGGCGGCCAGGCCGAGCTCGACCAGGTGGCGGGCGAGCGCCTTGGACCAGGTGGGCTGGCCGTGCTGGTCGTCGACCACGTCGAGGGTGTCCCGCTGGGCGGCCAGCTTCAGCATGGTGGCGACGAAGTTCGCCCCGTGCTCCCCGTACAGCCAGGCGGTCCGCACGATGTAGCCGTCCTGCGGGAGCAGTTCGGCGACGGCCTGCTCGCCGGCCAGCTTGGAACGGCCGTAGGCGTTGACCGGGCCGGTCTCGGCGTCCTCGCGGTACGGCTCCACGGCATCGCCGGGGAGCACGTAGTCGGTGGAGACGTGGATCAGGCGCACGTGGGCGTCCGCGCACGCCTCGGCGAGGAGGCGCACGGCGGTGCCGTTGACGGCGGTCGCCGCTTCCTCGGCGGTCTCGGCACCGTCGACGTCCGTCCAGGCAGCGCAGTTCACGACCACGGTGACGTCCTCGACCGCGGCGCGGACCGCGTCCCGGTCGGTGATGTCGAGGTCGGCACGGCGCAGGCCCACGGCCTCGATCCCGGCGCGCTTCAGGACGGACAGCACGTCCTGGCCGAGCATCCCGGCGGCGCCGGTGACCAGCCAGCGGCCGGCGAACGAGTCGGTGCTCACTTCTGCAGGGCCGCCTTCGCCTTCAGCGGCTCCCACCAGGCACGGTTCTCGCGGTACCAGTCGATGGTGGCCTTGATGCCGTCCTCGAAGGTGACCTGCGGGGCGTAGCCCAGCTCGGCGCCGATCTTGCTGATGTCGATGGAGTAGCGGAGGTCGTGGCCCTTGCGGTCCTCGACCTGCTCGACCATGTCCCAGCCGAGGCCGGCGGCCTCCAGCAGGACACCGGTGAGCTCCTTGTTGGTGAGCTCGGTGCCGCCGCCGATGTTGTAGACCTCGCCGGCCCGGCCCTTGCGCATGGCCAGGTCGATGCCGCGGCAGTGGTCGGAGACGTGCAGCCAGTCGCGGACGTTGCCGCCGTTGCCGTACAGCGGGACCTTCTTGCCGTCCATCAGGTTCGAGACGAACAGCGGGATGACCTTCTCCGGGAACTGGTAGTGCCCGTAGTTGTTGGAGCAGCGGGTGACCACCACGTCCATGCCGTGGGTGCGGTGGTAGGCCAGCGCCAGCAGGTCGGACGACGCCTTCGAGGCGGAGTACGGGGAGTTGGGCACCAGCGGCCACTCCTCCGTCCAGGAGCCCTCGCTGATCGAGCCGTAGACCTCGTCGGTGGAGATGTGGACGAAGCGGCCGACGCCGTGCTTGCGGGCGGAGTCGAGCAGCACCTGGGTGCCCACGACGTTGGTCATCACGAACGGGCCCGCGCCGGCGATCGATCGGTCCACGTGGGACTCGGCCGCGAAGTGCACGACGACATCGTGACCGGGCATGACCTGGTCGACGGCATCCGCGTCGCAGATGTCGCCCTTGACGAAGGTGTAGCCGGGGTGGTCCGCGACCGGGGCGAGGTTGGCCTCGACGCCCGAGTAGGTCAGCTTGTCGAAGACAGTGATCTGCGCCGTTGCATCTGCGGTGAGCTGCTGGCGGACGAATTCTGAACCGATGAAGCCGGCGCCGCCGGTCACGAGGATGCGCATAATACGAAGAGTCTAGCGGCCTGCCGAACGTCACATTCCCTTGGCTCGGCTCCCCTGCGCGCTCTCGCATAGGGTTCACCCATGCGTGGAATCCTTTTGGCCGGTGGCACCGGATCGCGACTCTGGCCGCTGACCCGGGCAGTCTCGAAGCAGCTGCTGCCCGTCTTCGACAAGCCGATGATCTATTACCCCCTCTCCACCCTGGTGATGGCGGGGATCAGTGAAATTCTGATCATCACCACCCCGGACGACCGCGACCAGTTCGAGCGACTGCTCGGCGACGGCTCGCAGTTCGGCCTCCGGCTGGAGTACGCCGTTCAGGAGCGCCCGGAGGGCATCGCCCAGGCCTTCGTCCTCGGCGCCGACTTCATCGGCGACGAGTCCGTCGCGCTGATCCTCGGCGACAACATCTTCCACGGCAGTGGCCTCGGCACCCGCCTCGCCCAGCACACGGACGCCAAGGGCGGCCGCGTGTTCGCGTACCCGGTGGCCGACCCCACCGCCTACGGCGTGGTCGAGTTCGACGAGAACGGCCAGGCCATCTCCATCGAGGAGAAGCCGGAGAAGCCCAAGTCCCGCTACGCGGTGCCGGGTCTGTACTTCTACGACAACCAGGTCGTCGAGATAGCCCGCGGCCTGAAGCCCAGCGCCCGCGGCGAGCTGGAGATCACCGCCGTCAACGACGCGTACCTCCAGGCCGGCGAGCTCAACGTCACCATCCTCGACCGCGGTACCGCATGGCTGGACACCGGCACCTTCGTCTCGATGGTGCAGGCCTCCGAGTTCGTCCGCGTGATAGAGGAGCGCCAGGGCTTCAAGATCGGCTGCATCGAGGAGGCGGCCTGGCGGGCCGGCCTGATCGACTCCGCGCAGCTGCGCGCGCTCGCCGAACCGCTGACCAAGAGCGGCTACGGCGACTACCTGCTGATGCTGCTCGACGAGGAGAACGCCCGATGAAGTTCCGCGAACTCTCCATCGAGGGCGCCTTCGAGATCACCCCTCAGGTGCACGGCGACCCGCGCGGCATGTTCACCGAGTGGTACCGCTTCGACCGGCTGGCCGAGGTCGTCGGCCACCCGCTGAACCTGGCGCAGGCGAACCTCTCGGTCTCCTCCGCCGGCGTGGTCCGCGGCATCCACTTCGCCGACGTCCCGCGCGGCCAGGCCAAGTACGTGACCTGCGTACGCGGCGCCGTGCTCGACGTCATGGTCGACCTGCGGGTCGGCTCCCCCACCTTCGGCCGGTGGGAGGGTGTCCGCCTCGACGACGTGGACCGCCGCGCGGTCTACATCCCCGAGGGCCTCGGCCACGGCTTCTGCGCGCTGAGCGACGACGCGACGCTGTCGTACCTGTGCTCGGAGACGTACAACCCGACCGCCGAGCACGCGGTGCACCCGCTCGACCCCGACCTGGGCATCGAGTGGCCGGCCGACATCCCGCTGCTGTCCGCCCGCGACGAGGCCGCTCCCTCGCTGGCCGACGCCATCGCGACCGGCCTGCTGCCCGACTACGCCACCTGCGTGGAGTTCACCGAGTCCCTGCGCGTGAACTGACCCGCCGCCGTACGCGGCTGAGGGCCGCACCCCGTCCGGGGTGCGGCCCTCACTCGTACCCGCCCCGGCCCGCCCGCCCCGTCCCGCGCGTCCCGCGGGCCCGGACATGCCGAAGGGCCCCGCCCCACCGCCGAGGCGATGGGCCGGGGCCCTTCAGTGCAACTTGGTGCCCGGTGAACGGGCTACCAGGTCAGAGCACGAAATTACTTCGTGATCTTGGTGACCTGGCCGGCGCCCACGGTACGACCACCCTCACGGATGGCGAACTTCAGGCCCTCCTCCATGGCGACCGGCTGGATCAGCGCGACCGTCATCTCGGTGTTGTCGCCCGGCATGACCATCTCCGTGCCGGCCGGCAGGGTGACGACACCCGTGACGTCCGTGGTACGGAAGTAGAACTGCGGACGGTAGTTGTTGAAGAACGGGGTGTGACGGCCACCCTCGTCCTTCGACAGGATGTAGGCCTGGGCCTCGAACTCGGTGTGCGGGGTGACCGAACCGGGCTTGATGATGACCTGGCCGCGCTCGACGTCCTCGCGCTTGATGCCACGGAGGAGCAGACCGACGTTCTCGCCCGCCTGGCCCTCGTCGAGGAGCTTGCGGAACATCTCGATACCGGTGACCGTGGTGGTGGTCTTGGTCTCCTTGATACCGATGATGTCGACGGTCTCGTTGACCTTCAGGACACCACGCTCGATACGGCCGGTGACGACGGTACCGCGACCGGTGATCGTGAAGACGTCCTCGACGGGCATGAGGAACGGCTTCTCGGTGTCACGCGGCGGGGTCGGGATGGCCTCGTCGACGGCGGACATGAGGCCGAGGAGCTTCTCGCCCCACTCCTTGTCGCCCTCGAGCGCCTTCAGCGCGGAGACGCGGACGACCGGCAGGTCGTCGCCCGGGAACTCGTACTCGGAGAGGAGCTCGCGGACCTCGAGCTCGACGAGCTCCAGGATCTCCTCGTCGTCCACCATGTCGGCCTTGTTCAGGGCGACGACGATGTAGGGGACGCCGACCTGGCGGGCCAGGAGCACGTGCTCCTTGGTCTGCGGCATCGGGCCGTCGGTGGCGGCGACCACGAGGATCGCGCCGTCCATCTGCGCGGCACCGGTGATCATGTTCTTGATGTAGTCGGCGTGACCCGGGCAGTCGACGTGGGCGTAGTGACGCGCCTCGGTCTGGTACTCGACGTGCGCGATCGAGATGGTGATACCGCGCTGGCGCTCCTCAGGAGCCTTGTCGATCTGGTCGAAGGCCGAGGCCTCGTTCAGGTCCGGGTACGCGTCGTGCAGCACCTTGGTAATGGCGGCCGTGAGGGTCGTCTTACCGTGGTCAATGTGACCGATGGTGCCGATGTTGACGTGCGGCTTAGTCCGCTCGAACTTCGCCTTCGCCACGGGGTCCTCCTGGAGAGTGGTTCTGTACGCCTTACAGATCGGCGCCAGGTGATCTTTGCTGGAAAGCCGGCCCCCCGGGGCAACGGATGATTACTCCTGTTGCCCCAGAGGCTCCGGTGACAAGCCTAAAGCGTGTACTCGGAAGAGTTACTCGCCCTTGGCCTTCGCGATGATCTCCTCGGCGACGTTCCGGGGAACCTCGGCGTAGGAGTCGAACTGCATCGAGTAGCTGGCGCGACCCGAGGTCTTGCTGCGGAGGTCTCCGACGTAGCCGAACATCTCCGAAAGGGGCACGAGGCCCTTCACGACGCGAGCACCGTGACGCTCCTCCATGGCCTGGATCTGGCCACGGCGGGAGTTGATGTCACCGATGACGTCACCCATGTAGTCCTCGGGCGTGGTGACCTCTACGGCCATCATCGGCTCAAGGAGCACGGGAGAAGCCTTGCGCGCGGCCTCCTTGAAGGCCTGCGAACCGGCGATCTTGAAGGCGAGCTCGGAGGAGTCGACCTCGTGGTAGCCACCGTCGAGAAGCGTGACGCGAACGCCAGTCATCTCGTATCCGGCCAGGATGCCGAACTGCATGGCTTCCTGCGCACCGGCGTCGACCGAAGGGATGTACTCCTTCGGGACGCGTCCACCGGTGACCTTGTTCACGAACTCGTACGCCGGACCGTCGGTCTCGGTGATGGGCTCGATCGCGATCTGCACCTTGGCGAACTGACCGGTACCACCGGTCTGCTTCTTGTGCGTGTAGTCGTGACGCTCGACGGCCTTGCGGATCGTCTCGCGGTACGCGACCTGCGGCTTGCCGACGTTGGCCTCGACCTTGAACTCGCGCTTCATACGGTCGACCAGCACCTCAAGGTGCAGCTCGCCCATACCGCCGAGGATGGTCTGGCCCGTCTCCTCGTCCGAGTGAACGTGGAAGGAGGGGTCCTCCTCCGCGAGACGCTGGATGGCGACACCCAGCTTCTCCTGGTCACCCTTGGACTTGGGCTCGATGGCGACCTGGATGACCGGCGCCGGGAAGTCCATGGACTCCAGGATCACCTGGTTCTTGTCGTCACACAGCGTCTCACCGGTGGTGGTCTGCTTCAGGCCCATCACGGCGACGATGTCGCCGGCGCCCACCGAGTCGATCTCCTCACGCTTGTTCGCGTGCATGCGGTAGATCTTGCCGATGCGCTCCTTCTTGCCCTTGACGGAGTTCAGCACCGCAGTGCCGGCCTCCAGGCGGCCCGAGTAAACCCGGACGAAGGTGAGCTTGCCGAGGTGCGGGTCGCTCATGATCTTGAACGCGAGCGCGGCGAGGGGCTCCTCGTCGGACGGCTTGCGCTTCACGACGACCTCGGGGTCGCGGACGTCGTGGCCCTCGATGGCCTCGATGTCCAGCGGCGACGGCAGGTAGCGGACGACGGCGTCGAGCAGGGGCTGAACGCCCTTGTTCTTGAACGCCGTGCCACAGAACACCGCGGTGATCGTGGGCTCGCCCTTGCCCTTGCCGGAGTTCAGGATGATCCGACGGACGGCGGCGTGCAGCTGCTCGACGGAGGGCTCGTTGCCCTCCAGGAACAGCTCCATGATCTCGTCGTCGTTCTCGGCGACGGTCTCGACCAGCTTGCCGCGCCACTCTTCAGCAGCCTCGGTGTGCGTGGCCGGGATGTCGACGATGTCGTACATCTCGCCCTTGGTCGCCTCGGCGGACCAGACGAACGCCTTCATCGTGACGAGGTCGACGACACCCTGGAAGTCGGCCTCGGCACCGATGGGGAGCTGCATGACGATCGGAACCGCACCGAGGCGGTCCTTGATCATGTCGACACAGCGGTGGAACTCGGCGCCGGTGCGGTCGAGCTTGTTGACGAAGCAGATGCGCGGGACGCCGTAGCGGTCCGCCTGACGCCAAACGGTCTCGGACTGCGGCTCGACGCCGGCCACACCGTCGAAGACGGTGACGGCGCCGTCGAGGACGCGGAGCGAACGCTCCACCTCGACGGTGAAGTCGACGTGACCCGGGGTGTCGATGATGTTGATCGTGTGGTCAACGTCTTCGAGGGGCCAGTGGCAGGTCGTCGCGGCAGACGTGATGGTGATACCACGCTCCTGCTCCTGCTCCATCCAGTCCATCGTGGCGGCGCCGTCGTGGACCTCACCGATCTTGTACGACACACCGGTGTAGAACAGGATGCGCTCGGTGGTGGTCGTCTTGCCCGCGTCGATGTGGGCCATGATCCCGATGTTGCGGACCTTGGCCAGGTCAAGCGAAGTGGTAGCCATAAGGCTTCGGTCTTCTCTCGGTCTCGATGTGGGGTGGGACTACCAGCGGTAGTGCGCGAAGGCCTTGTTGGACTCGGCCATCTTGTGCGTGTCCTCGCGCTTCTTGACGGCAGCGCCAAGACCGTTGGAGGCGTCGAGCAGCTCGTTCATGAGGCGCTCGGTCATGGTCTTCTCACGACGGGCGCGGGAGTAACCCACGAGCCAGCGGAGGGCCAGGGTCGACTGGCGACCCGGCTTGACCTCGACGGGGACCTGGTAGGTCGCGCCACCGACACGGCGGGACTTGACCTCAAGCGACGGCTTGACGTTCTCCAGCGCGCGCTTCAGCGTGATGACCGGGTCGTTGCCGGTCTTCTCGCGGAGGCCTTCCATGGCGCCGTAGACGATGCGCTCGGCGGTGGAGCGCTTGCCGTTCAGGAGGATCTTGTTGATGAGCGACGTCACCAGAGGAGATGCGTAGACCGGGTCGATGATGACCGGGCGCTTCGGGGCGGGGCCCTTACGAGGCATTCTTACTTCTCCTTCTTGGCGCCGTAGCGGCTGCGGGCCTGCTTGCGGTTCTTGACAGCCTGGGTGTCAAGCGCACCGCGGATGATCTTGTAACGAACACCCGGCAGGTCCTTCACACGGCCACCACGCACGAGCACGATCGAGTGCTCCTGCAGGTTGTGTCCCTCACCCGGAATGTAAGCGGTGACCTCGATGCCGGAGGTCAGACGCACACGCGCGACCTTACGGAGCGCCGAGTTCGGCTTCTTCGGGGTGGTCGTGAACACACGCGTGCAGACGCCGCGACGCTGGGGCGAAGCCTCAAGCGCGGGGGTCTTTGTCTTCTCGACCTTGTCCTGCCGGCCCTTACGGACCAGCTGCTGGATCGTAGGCACTACTTCTCCGGTTTCTGTGTGCCGTGTAGTGAAACTAACCTGGAACTTCCCCGACCCACGCGGTCGGGTGTGTCGAATACTGCACGCTCTCACCGAAGTGAGGCAGGCGCAGATTGCGGTGTGGTCTTCTCGGCTCACCGCGGGGTCTTAAGCACACGCGGGAGCCCAGGGCACACCCCAGGCACAAGGTCAGAGCGTACCTACCTCAAAGAGGTAGGTCAAAACAAATGCCCAGCACGAAAACCCGCCGCGCGCAAGCGGGGAGCGGTCCGATCCGCCATATGCCCCGCCCCGCACCCTAAACTGGCGGCTTGACCGGGCGCGGGACGCCCGCGAGTCGATCAGCAGGGAGCAGGACATTGGGGACCGTGGCACCCGAGCCGACCACTGTCGACGCCCGTCCCTCCGCCCCGCGCGGACCCGCCCCCCGCAGACCCGCCGTCCGCCGGATCACCCGTTCCCGCGGCCCCCTGCTTGCCTTATGGATCACCATGGGGGCCTTCTGCGCCGCCTGGGCGGCACGCGGCACCTTCCCCTTCGGCAACACCGGCCGGGCCCTGAACGACCAGGCCAACCAGTACGTGCCCTTCCACCGGGCGCTGTGGGACCTGGTCCACGGGCAGGCCGCCGGGGACGTGCTCTTCACCTGGCGCGGCGGCTTCGGACAACAGTTCCTGTCCGACTACCACACCTATCTCGGCAA
The DNA here is from genome assembly GCF_016755875.1 of Streptomyces spororaveus. Lineage (NCBI taxonomy): Bacteria > Bacillati > Actinomycetota > Actinomycetes > Kitasatosporales > Streptomycetaceae > Streptomyces > Streptomyces spororaveus. The sequence goes on from NZ_BNED01000005.1 coordinate 3,670,785, forward strand.
CCCCTTCTCCTGGCTGGCCGTGCTCGTCCCCCGCGCCCACGTCGACCTCGCCGTCTTCGCGGTCACCCCGGTCACCATGGGCGCCGCCGCGGCCGTGATGACGGTGTACCTCGGCAAGCTGCACCCCGGCCCGTGGTGGCAGCGGGGCGTGCTCGGAGCGACGTACGGCCTGTGCGGCTGGGCGCTCAGCGACGCCTCGTACATCCCGATGTGGCTCTGGGGCCTGGTCGCGCTCCCGCTGCTCGGCATCGCCGTCGAGTGGTGCCTGGAGGAGCGCCGCTGGCCGGGCGTGGCCCTGCTGGTCGCGCTCGCCTGGTTCGGGAACTTCTACACCGCGATGATGGCCACGATGGCCGCCTGCGTCCTGCTGGCCATCCGCATGGCCACCCGCGACATGACGGGCCGGCAGCGGCTGCGCGCGCTGTGGCGGGCCGCCACGGCCACCGGGACCGGAATCCTGCTGACCCTTCCGCTGCTCCTGCCGTCGTTCCTGTCCAGCGGGGCGGCGCAGCCCACCAAGGCCGCCGCCTTCGACCCCGTACGGATCGAGGTCTTCCTCGCGGGCATGCTCCCGGCCACGCACCTGTGGGGCGGCCGCCCCCGGCTCTACGTGGCCTCGCTCGGGCTGATCCTGGCCGGCGCCTTCGTCCTCAACAGCGCCGTCGCCCGGCGGACCCGGCTGGTGTGGGCGGCGGCACTGCTGCTCGTGGCCGCCTCCTTCCAGTTCCCGCCCACGCAGTACGTGTGGCACGGGCTGGCGGTGCCGAACGGCAACCCGTACCGCGAGACCTTCGTCTTCAGCGGGATGGTCGTGATCGTGGCCTGGCTGGCCCTGGCCAACCGGCCGCGCCCGCTGCACCTGTCCCTGGCCGCGGCCCTCCTGGTGGCCGCCACTTACGTACTGCGGCGCACCGACGACTTCGGAGGCTGGACCTGGCCGGCCGTGCTCGGCGGCGGCGCGGTCTCCCTGCTGGCCCTGGTCCTGCTGCGGCTCGGCGAGAAGCGCCGGTTCCTGATCCCGGTGGCCGCCGCCCTGATGATCGGCGTCGTGTTCGCCGAGTCCACCGTGGCCGCCGCCAACGCGGACGCCCGCCGCGCCCGCGAGCGCTGGGCCAAGCCGGTCGCCACCTCGAACCGGTCGATCGGCAACCACTTCGACGCCGTGCGCGGTGTGGCGGGCTGGCCCGCGTACCGGACCGACTCGGGCGCGCCCCAGAGCGCGTACAACGACGCCCTGGCGCTGCGGGCGGAGGGCCCCCAGTACTACAGCAGCTACCTCCCCGAGGCCACGTACCAGGCCCTGGAGCCCCTGGGGTACGGCTTCAAGAACGACGGCCGGACCTTCTTCGGCGCCGACAACCCGGTACTCGACGCGATCTTCTCGATCGGCGCGCGGGTCCGCCCGGGGGCGGCACCGGACACCTGGACGGCCTCGAAGTTCCCCGCGCCGCCGCTGGTCACCGTCCGCACCGCGCCGTACACCTCCCCCAACCCGGCGGACAGCGTCTACGCCCGCCAGGAGAACGTCCTGGGCGCCACCGTCTACCAGGTCCCGCCGGTCACCCGCGGCGGCCCCGCCACCGAGCAGACCTACGCCGCCCGGTGCACCCCCGGCTCCGAGGCCTACTGGTACTCCCCCGCCCTGTACGGCACGGTCCGCGCGGACGGCGGCCCCCGGCGGCTCCTGGAGGACCGGATGGCCGGCGTGACCCCGCTGGGCACCGTCCCCGCCTCGGGCCGGGTCGACGTCACTGTGGAGACCCGTACGAAGGACGCGGACGCGGGCACGCACCCGCTCGGGTGCCTGGACCGCGAGGCCCTCGGCACGGCCGTCCGGCACCTCACCGCCACCGGCGCCACCGCGGTCCGCCCGGGCGGCCACACCATCGAGGCCACCCTCCCCGCATCCGCGGGCGGCACGGCGGTCATCGCCACGACCGCCGTCCCGGGCTGGCAGTGCTCGGCCCCCCTGAAGCCCTTCCACGGCCTCCTGGCCGTGGACCTCCCCCCGGGCACCACCCGGCTCTCCTGCACCTTCACCCCGAAGGGCCTGCACCCGGGCCTGGCCGGCGCGGCCCTGGCGCTCCTGACCCTGGCCGCCGTCCAGACCTCGACCCGCCTGCGCCGCCGCCGCTGACGCTTGGTGCGCCCCCGGCTGCCGCGAGCACACCCGACGGCCACCCCCGTGGGAACGAAAAAGCCCCCCGCCGCTCCTCTCGGAGTGGCGGGGGGCTTCTTCTTACGAGCTCTTAGCCGTTGTACGGGCCGTAGTCGTAGTCCTCCAGCGGGACGGCCTGGCCGGAGCCGGAGCCGAAGGGCGAGTAGTCGATGTCGTCGTAACCGACGGCCGAGTACATCGCTGCCTTGGCCTCTTCGGTCGGCTCCACCCGGATGTTGCGGTAGCGGGCGAGGCCCGTACCGGCCGGGATGAGCTTACCGATGATGACGTTCTCCTTGAGGCCGATGAGGCTGTCGGACTTGGCGTTGATCGCCGCATCCGTCAGGACTCGGGTCGTCTCCTGGAAGGAGGCGGCCGACAGCCAGGATTCCGTCGCCAGCGAGGCCTTGGTGATACCCATCAGCTGCGGACGGCCGGAGGCGGGGTGACCGCCCTCGGTGACCACACGACGGTTCTCGGTCTCGAACTTCGACCGCTCGACCAGCTCGCCCGGCAGGAGCTCCGCGTCGCCGGACTCGATGATCGTCACACGGCGCAGCATCTGCCGGATGATGATCTCGATGTGCTTGTCGTGGATCGACACGCCCTGCGAGTTGTAGACCTTCTGGACTTCGCCGACCAGGTGGACCTGGACGGCACGCTGGCCGAGGATGCGCAGCACGTCGTGCGGGTTGGTGGCACCCATGGTGAGCTTCTGGCCCACCTCGACGTGGTCGCCCTCGTGCACGATGACCTTGGCGCGCTTCGAGATCGGGAAGGCCGTCTCGTCGCTGCCGTCGTCGGGCGTGATGACGATCTTCTTCGTCTTCTCGGTCTCCTCGATCCGCACGCGGCCGGCGGCCTCGGAGATCGGGGCGACACCCTTCGGGGTACGGGCCTCGAAGAGCTCGACGACACGCGGCAGACCCTGCGTGATGTCGTCACCGGCCACACCACCGGTGTGGAAGGTACGCATCGTCAGCTGGGTACCGGGCTCACCGATGGACTGGGCGGCGATGATGCCGACCGCCTCACCGATGTCGACCAGCTTGCCGGTGGCGAGCGAGCGTCCGTAGCAGAAGGCACAGGTGCCGACCGCGGACTCACAGGTCAGGACCGAGCGGGTCTTGACCTCCTCGACGCCGTTGGCGACCAGGGCGTCGATGAGCACGTCACCGAGGTCGACGTTGGCCGGCGCGATGACCTTGCCGTCGATGACGACGTCCTCGGCCAGCATGCGGGCGTAGATCGAGGTCTCGACGTCGTCGGCCTTGCGCAGCACGCCGTCCTCGCCGCGAACGGCGATCTTCAGCTTCAGACCGCGCTCGGTGCCGCAGTCCTCCTCGCGGATGATGACGTCCTGCGAGACGTCCACCAGACGACGGGTCAGGTAACCCGAGTCGGCGGTACGCAGGGCGGTGTCCGCCAGACCCTTACGGGCACCGTGCGTGGAGATGAAGTACTCCAGAACGGTGAGGCCCTCACGGAAGGACGCCTTGATCGGACGCGGGATGGTCTCGTTCTTCGCGTTCGACACCAGACCACGCATACCGGCGATCTGTCGCATCTGCATCATGTTTCCTCGGGCACCCGAGTCAACCATCATGAAGATGGGGTTCGTCTTGGGGAAGTTCGCGTTCATCGCCTCGGCAACCTCGTTGGTCGCCTTGGTCCAGATCGCGATGAGCTCCTGCGTGCGCTCGTCCTTGGTGATCAGACCGCGCTCGTACTGCTTCTGGACCTTCTCGTCCATCGCCTCGTAGCCCGCGACGATGGCCTTCTTGGCCTCGGGCACGACGACGTCGGAGATGGCCACGGTGACGCCCGAACGGGTCGCCCAGTGGAAGCCGGCCGCCTTCAGGTTGTCGAGCGTCGCCGCCACGATGACCTTGGGGTAGCGCTCCGCCAGGTCGTTGACGATCTCGGAGAGCTGCTTCTTGCCCACCGAGTAGTCGACGAACGGGTAGTCCTCGGGCAGCAGCTCGTTGAAGAGCGCGCGACCCAGGGTCGTCTTCAGACGGAAGCTGTCGCCCGGCTGGAACTCCTGCTCGCCCTCTTCGGCGACCGGCGCCACCCAGCCGCGCGGCGGGATGGTGCCCACCGGGAAGCGGATGTCGACGGACGACTGCAGCGCGAGCTCGCCGTTGTCGAACGCCATGGTCGCCTCGGCCGTGGAGCCGAACGCGCGGCCCTCGCCCTTGGTGTCACGGAGCTCACCGTCGGTGGTCAGGAAGAACAGACCGAGGACCATGTCCTGGGTCGGCATCGTGACCGGACGGCCGTCGGCCGGCTTGAGGATGTTGTTCGAGGACAGCATCAGGATGCGGGCCTCGGCCTGCGCCTCCGCGGAGAGCGGCAGGTGCACGGCCATCTGGTCACCGTCGAAGTCCGCGTTGAACGCGGTGCAGACGAGCGGGTGGATCTGGATGGCCTTGCCTTCGACCAGCTGGGGCTCGAAGGCCTGGATGCCGAGGCGGTGCAGCGTGGGCGCACGGTTCAGGAGAACCGGGTGCTCGGCGATGACCTCTTCGAGCACGTCGTAGACGACCGTGCGGCCGCGCTCGACCATCCGCTTGGCGCTCTTGATGTTCTGCGCGTGGTTCAGGTCGACCAGGCGCTTCATCACGAACGGCTTGAAGAGCTCCAGCGCCATGGCCTTGGGCAGACCGCACTGGTGCAGCTTCAGCTGCGGACCGACGACGATCACGGAACGCGCGGAGTAGTCCACACGCTTACCGAGAAGGTTCTGACGGAATCGACCCTGCTTGCCCTTCAGCATGTCGCTGAGGGACTTCAGGGGACGGTTGCCGGGACCGGTCACCGGACGACCACGACGACCGTTGTCGAAGAGGGCGTCCACGGCCTCCTGAAGCATGCGCTTCTCGTTGTTCACGATGATCTCGGGGGCACCGAGGTCGAGGAGACGCTTCAGACGGTTGTTGCGGTTGATCACGCGGCGGTACAGGTCGTTCAGGTCGGAGGTCGCGAAGCGGCCACCGTCCAGCTGCACCATCGGACGCAGGTCCGGCGGGATCACCGGCACGCAGTCCAGAACCATGCCCTTGGGCTTGTTGCTGGTCTGCAGGAACGCGGAGACGACCTTGAGGCGCTTGAGCGCACGGGTCTTCTTCTGGCCCTTGCCGGTACGGATGATCTCGCGGAGGCGCTCGGCCTCCTCCTCGAGGTCGAAGGACTCCAGGCGCTTCTGCAGCGCGGCGGCGCCCATGCAGCCGTCGAAGTACGTGCCGAAGCGGTCACGCAGCTCGCGGTACAGGAGCTCGTCGCCCTCCAGGTCCTGGACCTTGAGGTTCTTGAAGCGGGCCCACACCTCGTCGAGGCGGTCGATCTCGCGCTGGGCGCGGTCACGGAGCTGCTTCATCTCGCGCTCGGCGCCTTCGCGCACCTTGCGGCGCACGTCGGCCTTCGCGCCCTCGGCCTCCAGCTCGCCCAGGTCGGTCTCAAGCTTCTTGGCCCGGCCTTCGAGGTCCGCGTCACGGCGGTTCTCGATCTGCTGGCGCTCGACGGAGACGTGAGCCTCCAGCGACGGGAGGTCGCGGGTGCGACGCTCGTCGTCGACGAACGTGATCATGTACGCGGCGAAGTAGATGACCTTCTCGAGGTCCTTCGGCGCGAGGTCCAGCAGGTATCCGAGGCGCGACGGGACGCCCTTGAAGTACCAGATGTGGGTGACGGGAGCGGCAAGCTCGATGTGGCCCATCCGCTCACGGCGCACCTTGGCGCGCGTGACCTCGACGCCACAACGCTCACAGATGATGCCCTTGAAGCGGACACGCTTGTACTTGCCGCAGTAGCACTCCCAGTCCCGGGTAGGACCGAAGATCTTCTCGCAGAAGAGTCCGTCCTTCTCGGGCTTGAGGGTGCGGTAGTTGATGGTCTCCGGCTTCTTGACCTCGCCGTGCGACCAGGTTCGGATGTCGTCCGCGGTGGCAAGGCCGATCCGCAGCTCGTCGAAGAAGTTGACGTCGAGCACTGTGCGTCAATCCCTCTTTCGGGGTCGAGTCTCAATCATGGTCTGAACGGTCCCGGGGATGACGGGGGGCTCTTGAGCGAGCCCCCCGTCAGGCCCGTCAGACCTCTTCGACGCTGCTCGGCTCGCGCCGGGACAGGTCGATACCGAGCTCCTCCGCCGCGCGGAAGACGTCCTCGTCGGTGTCGCGCATCTCGATGGACATGCCGTCCGAGGACAGCACCTCCACGTTGAGGCAGAGCGACTGCATTTCCTTGATGAGCACCTTGAAGGACTCGGGAATGCCCGGCTCGGGGATGTTCTCGCCCTTGACGATGGCCTCGTAGACCTTCACGCGGCCGGTGACGTCGTCGGACTTGATGGTCAGCAGCTCCTGGAGGGCGTAAGCGGCGCCATAAGCCTCAAGCGCCCACACCTCCATCTCACCGAAGCGCTGGCCACCGAACTGCGCCTTACCACCCAGCGGCTGCTGCGTGATCATCGAGTACGGACCGGTCGACCGAGCGTGGAGCTTGTCGTCGACCAGGTGGTGGAGCTTGAGGATGTACATGTACCCGATCGAGATCGGGTCCGGGAACGGCTCGCCGGAGCGGCCGTCGAACAGGCGCGCCTTGCCGGACGGGAGGACCAGGCGGTCACCGTCGCGGTTCGGGATGGTGTGCTCGAAGAGGCCGGCGAGCTCATCCTCGCGGGCACCGTCGAACACGGGGGTGGCGACGTTGGTACCGGGCTCGACACGGTCGGCCCCGATGACCTTCAGACGCTCGGCCCATTCCTCGCCGAGCCCGGAGACGTCCCAGCCGCGGCTGGCGAGCCAGCCGAGGTGGATCTCCAGGACCTGTCCCGGGTTCATTCGGGACGGGACACCCAGCGGGTTCAGGATGATGTCGACCGGCGTGCCGTCCTCAAGGAAGGGCATGTCCTCGATCGGAAGGATCTTGGAGATGACACCCTTGTTGCCGTGGCGGCCGGCGAGCTTGTCACCGTCGGTGATCTTGCGCTTCTGGGCGACGTAGACGCGGACCAGCTGGTTCACGCCCGGAGGAAGCTCGTCGCCCTCCTCGCGGTCGAAGACGCGGACACCGATGACCTTGCCGATCTCACCGTGAGGAACCTTGAGCGAGGTGTCACGCACCTCGCGGGCCTTCTCACCGAAGATCGCGCGGAGCAGACGCTCCTCCGGGGTCAGCTCGGTCTCACCCTTGGGCGTGACCTTGCCGACCAGGATGTCGCCGGCGACGACGTCCGCACCGATGCGGATGATGCCGCGCTCGTCGAGGTCGGCGAGGACCTCCTCGGAGACGTTCGGGATGTCCCGGGTGATCTCCTCGGGGCCCAGCTTGGTGTCACGGGCGTCGACCTCGTGCTCCTCGATGTGGATCGAGGAGAGGACGTCGTCCTGCACGAGGCGCTGCGACAGGATGATCGCGTCCTCGTAGTTGTGACCTTCCCAGGGCATGAACGCGACGAGCAGGTTCTTACCGAGGGCCATTTCGCCCTCTTCGGTCGCGGGACCGTCGGCGAGGACCTGGGACTCGATGATCCGGTCACCCTCGTTGACGATGACCTTCTGGTTGACCGAGGTGCCCTGGTTCGAGCGGGAGAACTTGGCGACGCGGTACGTGGTGTACGTGCCGTCGTCGTTGGCGACGGTGATGTAGTCGGCCGAGACCTCCTGGACGACACCGTCCTTCTCCGCACGGATCGAGTCACCGGCGTCGACCGCACAGCGGTACTCCATGCCGGTGCCGACGAGCGGGGCCTCCGCCTTGATGAGCGGAACGGCCTGGCGCATCATGTTCGCGCCCATGAGGGCACGGTTGGCGTCGTCGTGCTCCAGGAAGGGGATCATCGCGGTCGCGACGGACACCATCTGGCGCGGGGAGACGTCCATGTAGTCGACGTCGTCGCCGGCGATGTAGTCGATCTCGCCGCCACGACGGCGCACCAGCACGCGGTTCTCGGTGAAGCGCATGTCCTCGGACAGGCCGGCGTTGGCCTGGGCGATGACGAAGCGGTCTTCCTCGTCGGCCGTGAGGTAGTCGACCTCGTCGGTGACGACACCGTCGATGACCTTGCGGTACGGGGTCTCGACGAAACCGAACGCGTTGACGCGACCGTAGGACGCGAGCGAGCCGATCAGACCGATGTTCGGGCCTTCAGGGGTCTCGATCGGGCACATGCGGCCGTAGTGCGACGGGTGGACGTCACGGACCTCGAAGCCGGCCCGCTCACGGGACAGACCGCCGGGGCCCAGCGCCGACAGGCGGCGCTTGTGGGTCAGGCCCGAGAGCGGGTTGTTCTGGTCCATGAACTGCGACAGCTGGCTGGTGCCGAAGAACTCCTTGATGGAGGCGACGACCGGCCGGATGTTGATCAGGGTCTGCGGCGTGATCGCCTCGACGTCCTGCGTGGTCATGCGCTCGCGGACGACGCGCTCCATACGAGCCAGACCCGTGCGGACCTGGTTCTGGATGAGCTCGCCGACGTTGCGCAGACGACGGTTGCCGAAGTGGTCGATGTCATCGGTCTCGACCACGATCGAACGGCCGGACTCGCCGGTCGTCTCGGTCTCGCCGGCGTGCAGCTTGACCAGGTACTTGATCGTCGCGATGACGTCGTCGGTGGTGAGCACACCGGCGTCGAGCGGCTCGTCGGCGCCGAGCTTCTTGTTCACCTTGTAGCGGCCGACCTTCGCGAGGTCGTAGCGCTTCGGGTTGAAGTAGAGGTTCTCGAGCAGCGTCTGAGCGGCCTCACGGGTCGGCGGTTCGCCCGGACGCAGCTTGCGGTAGATGTCGAGCAGCGCGTCGTCCTGGCCCTGGGTGTGGTCCTTCTCCAGGGTGGCGCGCATGGACTCGTACTCGCCGAACTCCTCCAGGATCTGCTCGGTGGTCCAGCCGAGAGCCTTGAGGAGGACGGTGACGGACTGCTTGCGCTTGCGGTCGATGCGGACACCGACCATGTCGCGCTTGTCGATCTCCATCTCCAGCCAGGCACCCCGGGACGGGATGATCTTGGCGGAGAAGATGTCCTTGTCGGACGTCTTGTCGATGGAGGAGTCGAAGTAGACACCGGGGGAGCGGACAAGCTGCGACACGACGACACGCTCGGTGCCGTTGATGACGAAGGTGCCCTTGTTGGTCATGAGCGGGAAGTCGCCCATGAAGACCGTCTGAGACTTGATCTCTCCGGTCTCGTTGTTCGTGAACTCGGCCGTGACGAACAGCGGAGCCGCGTACGTGAAGTCGCGCTCCTTGCACTCGTCGACAGAGTTCTTCGCCGGCTCGAAACGGTGGTCGCGGAAGGTCAGCGACATCGACCCGGAGAAGTCCTCGATCGGCGAGATCTCCTCGAAGATCTCTTCCAGACCGGACTTGGTGGGGACGTCCTGTCCACTCTCAAGCGCCGACTCGACGCGAGACTTCCAGGCGGCGTTGCCGAGAAGCCAGTCAAAGCTCTCGGTCTGCAGCGCCAGGAGGTTCGGAACCTCGAGGGGCTCCTTGATCTTTGCAAAGGAGATGCGCAGCGGGGCGGTGCTGGCACCGTTGTTCGTATTGGTCGAGGCGTTGCGCGAGGCGGCCAAGAGGGGGTCCTTCCGAGGGCTCGGACTCACTACGCGCGTACCGGTCCCAGCAGACACAGAAGACAAGCCCCCCAAATCCAACCGAAAGGCCAGGTCAGGGTGGATCAATCAAGTGTGCTCAAGCGTGGGCATGTCCCTGGCGACGGGCAGGGGACAGCTAACAGGCAGCGCAAAGGGTCAGTGTAGCCACTCGGCTCACTGATGTCCAGACCAGGTTTCCGGAAACCGGCAACAGGCCTTCCCCATGTCGTTCAACCAACACTGTGTCCAACGCTGCGGCGCCCGTACTCGTACACAGAGCGCGTATCAGTACTGCCCTCTTCGTAGTCGATCCATGCCTCGGATCTCGGATCCAGGCGGTCGACCTCTCGACGGGACTGAGAATTGCGCGCCGCGTCCCGTTCGTCAAGGCCCCCTGCTCCGAGCGGATCATCTTCGGACCCTGCTCCGGAGCAACGATGATCACCCTACTCCCCAACGAGACCAGGGCAAGTCAGGCACTGCGGGTACGCCGAAGGGCGACCACCCTTACGGGTGATCGCCCTTGGATGAGGCCCTGGAGGGCCTCAGAGGTGTTACTTGACCTCGACAGCCGCGCCGGCAGCCTTGAGGGACTCGGCGGCCTTGTCAGCGGCCTCCTTGGCGACCTTCTCGAGGACCGGCTTCGGAGCGCCGTCCACGAGGTCCTTGGCCTCCTTCAGACCCAGGGAGGTCAGCTCACGCACGACCTTGATGACCTGGATCTTCTTGTCGCCGGCACCGGTGAGGATGACGTCGAACTCGTCCTGCTCCTCAACGGCGTCGGCAACGGCGCCCGGGCCGGCCGGACCGGCAACGGCGACGGCCGCGGCGGCGGTGACGTCGAACTTCTCCTCGAAGGCCTTCACGAACTCGGAGAGCTCGATGAGGGTCATCTCCTCGAACTGGGCGAGGAGGTCGTCCTGAGAGAGCTTCGCCATGATGGGCGATCCTTCCACTAATTCGGCAGGTGCCGGATGTATATAGAGGCGGGCGTAACGGCCCGCTACGACCCACGCACTAGGCGGCGTGGATCAGTGCGCGAGCCGAATTACTCGGCACCGCCCTGCTCGGCGAGCTTGACGCGAAGCGCTTCCGCGGTGCGGACGAACTTCGACGGCAGCGCCTGGAAGAGCGAGGCAGCCTGAGACTGCTTGCCCTTGAACGCGCCGGCCAGCTTGCTGAGCAGAACCTCGCGGGACTCGAGGTCCGCAAGCTTCTTGATCTCATCGGCGGTGAGCGCCTTACCATCAAGGACACCCGCCTTGATGATGAGGTTCGGGTTGTCCTTGGCGAAGTCACGCAGGCTCTTCGCCGACTCCACCGGGTCACCGGTGATGAAGGCGACCGCGGTCGGACCAGCGAAGTGCTCGTCCAGCGCGGTGATCCCGGCCTGGTTGGCCGCAATCTTGGTCAGCGTGTTCTTCACCACGGCGTACTGGGCGTTCTCACCAAGGGAGCGACGCAGCGTCTTGAGCTGCGCGACGGTGAGACCCCGGTACTCGGTCAGCACGGCGGCGTTCGAGCTCTGGAACGCGTCCTTGAGCTCGGCTACCGATGCAGCCTTGTTGGGCGTCGGCATGGTGCGTTCGCCTCCTTCCGGGTGATGAGGACCGCTCAGAAGGGGCTGAACAAGAAACGCCCCGGCGCAGGCGCCAGGGCGTGGCTCGACCGGAACGAATTCCGGGAACCTTCCACAGTCACCTACGCGGGTCGTCCGCATTCAACGGATCCTTCGGCCACCGAACCCTTGCGGGCACGGCAACGACCAGCGGTCTTTGGCTTCCGGGGAAGACTACGTGAAGGGGTGCAGCCGAGGCAAATCGCCTCAGGAGCCGAGGTCCAGACCGCCCAGTCCGGCGTCCCGGAGGGTCTTGTCGGCCTCCTTCAGCTTGCGGTCGGTCTCCTTGTTCATGTCGTCGAGGGAGACGACCTGCCCGGCCGGCGGGGCCTGGACCGGGGCGGCCGCGGCGAAGTCGGAGAACTTCGCCGTGGTCTTCGTCATGCCCTCGGCGTCCGTGCTCACGGTGTCCGCGCGGACCGGGTAGCCGTCCTTGCCGATCCACAGGTCCACCTCGAAGGTGGTGATGTGCTTCACGGCCTCGTGGAGGTACCGGCGGTTCGCCTCCTCCATGACCTTGGTGGACTCGTCCGCCCTGAGCAGGTCGGCGGTGGCGAGGCTGCCCCTGTAGTGCTCGGCGTCGACGCCGTCGGCCGTCTTCTCCGCACCGACGTGCGTGAGCTTCTCCTGGCCCAGCAGCATGGCGAGGTACTCGGCCGGGTCGTCGTTGAGCCGCACCCCCGGCTTGCCGTCCTTGGCCAGGTCCATGCTCATCCAGGACTTGCCGTCCCGGGGCTGGGCCAGACCGGTGTAGGTCATGTCGCCGATCATGATCGAGCGGGTGGCGGGCTTCTCGCTCTTGAGGATCACGTCGTGGCTGGACGGGTACCAGCCCTTGGTGCCGGACTGGCCGGTGGTCTTGCCGTCGGCCCCGACGATCGACAGCTCGGCCTTGGCGAACTTGGCGGCCGCCGTCTTCACGTAGGCCGCCTTCACCGCCTCCACGGGCGAGTGCGCCGTCTCGGCGGCCGCCTTGCCCCCGTCGGCCTTGCCGGTGCCCCCGTCGGTGCCCGCGTCGGCCTTGTCGCCTCCGCAGGCCGTGAGACCGCCTACGAGCAGTGCGGTGCCCGCCACCGCGATACCGGCCCGGATCCGGACAGCCTTGTTCATCTGGTGGTGCTCCCCCGTGAATGGATCTTTGTTCCGAAGATGCGTACGGCGCTCGGCGCGCGGGAGGGTCAGGCCCCCGAGCCGAGGTCGCCCATTTCCTTGAGCATCGCGAAGAGGTCGAGGGTCTCGTTCTCCGGCGGGGTCTGGACGGTGGCCGCGGAGCCGTAGTCCGAGTAGTGGGCGTCCATGTTCAAGGCGCCCTGCGGCGTCGCGATGGAAGCCTTCATGCGGACCGGGTAGCCGTCCTTGTTCACCCAGACGTCCATGTCGTAGCCCTTGATGCCCGACTTCTTCGTGGCCTCGACGAGCTGCGCGCGCTCGGCGTCGGACAGCACCGTGGCGGACCCGTTCGCCGCCAGCATCTCCTCGAAGGTCAGGGTGCCCTGGTAGTGCTCGGCGTCCACGCCCGAGCCGTCGACCTTCTCGGCTCCGATGTGCTTCACGTTCGGCGAGGTGAGCAGCAGGGCGAGCTGCTTGGCCGGGTCCTGGCTCTGGTCCATGCTGTTCATGCCGCTGAGCTTCTTGAGCGCCTCGGTGTCGCCGGTGGCCTCCGCGGCGGCCTTGACGTCCAGCTTCATCCAGCTCTTGCCCTCCAGCCCCGCGGACATCGGGGAGCCCTTCGGGAGCTGCATGTACATGATGTCGTTGGTCATGATCATGCGCATGGAGCCGGAGCCCGCACCCGAGGCGGGCCCGCCCGTCACGGTGAAGTCCATGACCTGCGGATCCCAGCCCTGGACACCGGACATGTCCACGGTGCCGCCGGCGCCCAGCGACGCGGGCATCGACATGGTCATGCGGACCTTGGCGGACTTGGCCGCGGAGGTCTTCTTGTACGCGGCCGTGAGCGCCTCGGTGGCGGAACCGCCCGCCGCGGGCTTGCCCGGCTGTGCGGACGACCCCGTGGGGGCCTTGCCGGCATCGTCCTTCTTGCCGCTCTCGCACGCCGTGGCACCGCCGACGAGCAGTACGGCGGCCAGTGCGGCGCCGATGGTCTTCTTCCGGTACGCGGACACGCGCATCCCCACCCCTTGGTCAATCGCTTGTTCGAGCCGACCCTACGTCTTCCCCCGGCCGGATCGCGCCCTCATTACGCCCCCGTCGGGGGATATGTGTCCCGGAACACGGAAGCGGGCCCCCCGCCACCCTGTGAAGGGGGCGAGGGGCCCGCTGTGCCACTCGGTGAGCCGTCAGGCTCAGACAGCAGCCGGGTCTTCCTCGACGAGGAGGTTCCGGGTGCGGTTCGGGTCCAGCTGGATGCCGGGGCCCATGGTGGTGCTGAGGGCGGCCTTCTTGATGTAGCGGCCCTTCGCGGCGGACGGCTTCAGACGAAGGATCTCGTCCAGGGCCGCGCCGTAGTTCTCGACCAGCTTGTCATCGGAGAAGGAGACCTTGCCGATGATGAAGTGCAGGTTCGAGTGCTTGTCGACGCGGAACTCGATCTTGCCACCCTTGATCTCGGTGACAGCCTTCGCGACGTCCATCGTGACGGTGCCGGTCTTCGGGTTCGGCATCAGGCCACGGGGACCGAGCACGCGGCCGAGGCGGCCGACCTTGCCCATGAGGTCCGGGGTGGCCACAACGGCGTCGAACTCGTTCAGGCGGTTGCCCTTGGCGATCTCGTTGATCAGCTCGTCGTCGCCGACAATGTCGGCGCCGGCGGCTTCCGCGGCCGCAGCACGGTCACCGGTCGCGAAGACCAGGACCCGGGCGGTCTTGCCGGTGCCGTGCGGGAGGTTCACGGTGCCACGGACCATCTGGTCGGCCTTGCGCGGGTCGACACCCAGGCGGAAGGCGACCTCGACGGTGCCGTCGAACTTGGTCGTGGAGGTCTCCTTGGCGAGACGGACGGCCTCGAGCGGGGCGTACAGCTTCTCCCGGTCGACCTTGGCGTCCGCAGCGCGGAGAGTCTTGCTGCGCTTCACTTCTGCTCCTGTATTTCGGCTTCAGGCATGGAGTCGTGGTGCGGACCAGCGCTTGGTCCTACCACTGATGGTGCTGGGGGGTGGCTGGATCAGCCTTCGACGGTGACGCCCATCGAACGCGCGGTGCCGGCAATGATCTTGACGGCGGCGTCGATGTCGTTGGCGTTCAGGTCGGGCATCTTCAGCTCGGCGATCTCCTTGACCTGGGCAGCCGTGAGCTTGGCGACCTTGGTCTTGTGGGGCTCGCCGGAGCCCTTCTCGATGCCCGCGTGCTTCAGGATGAGGCGCGCGGCCGGCGGAGTCTTGGTGATGAAGGTGAAGGAACGGTCGTCGTAGACCGTGATCTCCACCGGCACGACCATGCCACGCTGCGACTCGGTCGCGGCGTTGTAGGCCTTGCAGAACTCCATGATGTTGACGCCGTGCTGACCGAGCGCGGGGCCGACCGGCGGAGCCGGGTTGGCCGCACCGGCCTTGATCTGGAGCTTGATAAGCCCCGTGACCTTCTTCTTCTTGGGAGGCATTGCTCTCTCCGGGTCCTAGTGAGAGTTTTCAGCCGCCCATCCGGTCATCCGGATGGAGGCATACCGCACCACGATAACGGGTATCGGTGCGGGGCTAAAAACCGAGCAGGTCAGACCGCCCTCAACGGGGCGATCTGACCTGTCCGGAAGCTGTCGCTCAGAAGATCAGTTCTTCTGGATCTGGTCGAAGCTGAGCTCGACCGGGGTCTCGCGGCCGAAGATCTCGACGAGGCCCTTGACCTTCTTCGAGTCGGGGTTGATCTCGTTGATCGTCGCCTGCAGCGTCGCGAACGGGCCGTCGGTGACGGTGACCGAGTCGCCGACCTCGAAGTCCAGGACCTCGATGGTGCGCTTGACGGCGGGCGCGGGCAGACCGGCCTCTTCCGCGGCGGCCTTGGCGGCCTTCTCCTGCGCCTCCGGGGCGAGCATCTTGACGATCTCGTCCAGGGTCAGCGGGTACGGGTCGTACGCGTTGCCGACGAAGCCGGTGACGCCAGGCGTGTTGCGGACGACACCCCAGGACTCGTTCGTCAGATCCATGCGGACGAGAACGTAGCCGGGCAGCTTGTTCTGCCGGACGTTCTTGCGCTCGCCGTTCTTGATCTGGACGATCTCTTCCTCGGGCACCTCGGCCTGGTAGATGAACTCCTCGACGTTCAGCGAGACGGCGCGCTGCTCCAGGTTGGCCTTCACGCGCTTCTCGTAGCCGGCGTAGGTGTGGATCACGTACCACTCGCCGGGGAGCAGGCGGAGCTCCTCGCGGAGGGCCTGGATGGGGTCGACGGGCTCGGCGGGCTCGACCGGAGCGGCCTCTTCGGCCTCTTCCTCGTCGGCCTCGGCGTCGTCAGCAGCCTCGTCGACCTCGGCGTCGGCCTCGGCGTCAACCTCGGTGTCAGCCTCGTCCTCGTCGGACTCGACGTGCAGCGCGGCCTCTTCGGCGGCGACACCCGCCTCGACGTCGGCGAGCTCGGCCTCGTCGGGGTCCACAGCGTCTGCCGCCTCGACGATGTCGAGCTCGTCCTCGACGGACTCGACGGAGTCGTGGCTCGCGTTCAGGTTCGGGTCAGACACGGTGGCTGCTTCTTCCTGGATACAAAAGGTGGTGGAACATGCGAAAACGGGCGACACCATCAAGGCGCCGCCCCCCGCGGGGATCAGCCGAAGACGAACTTGATGGCTTTTTCAAACCCGAAGTCAATCACGGTCACCAGACCGATCATGATGACCACGAAGACAATCACTACGGTGGTGTACGTCGTGAGCTGGTTGCGAGTCGGCCAAACAACCTTGCGCAGTTCCGCGATGATCTGGCGGTAGAAAAGCGCGAGACGGCCCAGGGGGCCCTTCTTGCCGCGCTTGCCGCCCTTGCGGGCCTTCTTCTCGCGCGTCTCGTCCTCGGCGTCAGGCATGTCGATGGAGCCCAGGGCGTCCGTCACGTCTCTCACCTGAATCCGGGTCATGGCCGTACCGCGCCCGGTTGCGCCGCACGGCGTTGCATCTAAGTACGTACCTGCGCACACACGTCCGAGATGGAGTGTGGAGCAGGGCCGGAGGGACTCGAACCCCCAACCGCTGGTTTTGGAGACCAGTGCTCTACCAATTGAGCTACGACCCTTTGCGTCCCCCAACCTACCGCATCCGAGCGAGTGCACGGAGTGCTCACGCTCTGCAGCGGCTGGCGAGGTCCAACGACAGGTGAGTGTACGTGAACCGGGCCGTGACGTCGAACAGCACCCGAGCTGACATGCGTCGGTCCGTTGACTGAAACGGTGTGCGGCGCTTCTTTGCCGTCTGGGACGATTGCTCGTATGACCTCTGCAACGCCTTCCTCCGAGCGCCGGGTGTCCGCCCGTATCGGCGCCATTTCCGAGTCCGCCACCCTCGCCGTGGACGCCAAGGCCAAGGCCCTCAAGGCCGCCGGACGCCCGGTGATCGGCTTCGGCGCCGGCGAGCCCGACTTCCCGACCCCGGACTACATCGTCGAGGCGGCGGTCGAGGCCTGCCGCAACCCGAAGTACCACCGCTACACGCCGGCCGGCGGCCTGCCCGAGCTGAAGGCCGCGATCGCCGCCAAGACGCTGCGCGACTCCGGCTACGAGGTCGAGGCCTCGCAGGTCCTGGTGACCAACGGCGGCAAGCAGGCGATCTACGAGGCCTTCGCGGCCGTCCTGGACCCGGGTGACGAGGTCATCGTCCCGGCTCCGTACTGGACCACCTACCCGGAGTCCATCCGTCTCGCCGGCGGTGTCCCGGTCGAGGTCGTCGCCGACGAGACCACGAACTACCGCGTCTCCGTCGAGCAGCTGGAGGCCGCGCGCACCGAGCGCACCAAGGTCGTCCTGTTCGTCTCCCCGTCCAACCCGACGGGCGCCGTCTACAGCGAGGCCGACGCGAAGGCGATCGGCGAGTGGGCCGCCGAGCACGGCCTGTGGGTCCTGACGGACGAGATCTACGAGCACCTGGTCTACGGCGAGGCGAAGTTCACCTCGCTGCCGGTCCTGGTCCCGGCCCTGCGCGACAAGTGCATCATCGTCAACGGCGTCGCCAAGACGTACGCGATGACCGGCTGGCGCGTGGGCTGGGTCATCGCCCCGCAGGACGTCATCAAGGCGGCGACCAACCTGCAGTCGCACGCCACCTCCAACGTGTCCAACGTGGCCCAGGTCGCCGCGCTGGCCGCCGTCTCGGGCAACCTGGACGCGGTCGCGGAGATGCGCAAGGCCTTCGACCGCCGCCGCCAGACGATGGTGAAGATGCTGAACGAGATCGACGGCGTCTTCTGCCCGACCCCCGAGGGCGCGTTCTACGCGTACCCGTCGGTCAAGGACCTGATCGGCAAGGAGATCCGCGGCAAGCGCCCGCAGAGCTCCGTCGAGCTCGCCGCGCTGATCCTGGACGAGGTCGAGGTCGCGGTCGTCCCGGGCGAGGCCTTCGGCACCCCCGGCTACCTGCGCCTGTCCTACGCCCTGGGCGACGAGGACCTGGTGGAGGGCGTGTCCCGCATCCAGAAGCTCCTGGCCGAGGCCAAGGCCTAGGCCTGACGCGGCCCGCAGCCCGAACCTGAGCGGCGTCTCCCCTGTACGGGGCGGCGCCGCTCAGGCATATCCCCCCGCCGGCGATTGAGGCGCGGGGTCCGGGGCGGCGCCCGGAAGGCCCCCGCGCAGCGGATCCGCCCCCGCTCACGCGTTCGCGCAAGCCCCCGATCGGTAAAACCCCCTCCCGCCGAGCGCAGCGGTACGGCAGGATCACCAGATGGAGCACGCACGCGATCTCACGCTTCTGCCCAAGGCCCACCTCCACCTGCACTTCACCGGGTCGATGCGACCATCGACCCTCCTGGAGCTCGCCGACAAGTACGGCGTCCGGCTCCCGGACGCCCTCACCGCCGGCGAACCCCCCAAGCTCCGCGCCACCGACGAGCGCGGCTGGTTCCGCTTCCAGCGGCTCTACGACGCCGCCCGCTCCTGCCTGCGCGAGCCCGACGACATCCGGCGCCTGGTCCGCGAGGCCGCCGAGGAGGACGTCAAGGACGGCAGCGGCTGGCTGGAGATCCAGGTGGATCCCACCTCCTACGCCCCGCTGCTCGGCGGGATGATCCCGGCCGTCGAGATCATCCTCGACGCCGTCGACGCGGCCTCCCGCGAGACCGGCCTCGGCATGCGGGTCCTCATCGCCGCCAACCGCATGAAGCACCCCCTCGACGCCCGCACCCTCGCCCGCCTCGCCGTCCGCTACGCCGACCGCGGCATCGTCGGCTTCGGGCTCTCCAACGACGAGCGCCGCGGCATGGCCCGTGACTTCGACCGGGCCTTCGCCATCGCCCGCGAGGGCGGCCTCCTCGCCGCCCCGCACGGCGGCGAGCTCACCGGCCCGGCCTCCGTCCGCGACTGCCTCGACGACCTGCACGCCTCCCGCATCGGGCACGGGGTGCGGGCGGCCGAGGATCCCAGGCTGCTCAAGCGGCTCGCGGACCGGCAGATCACCTGCGAGGTCTGCCCGGCCTCCAACGTCGCCCTCGGGGTCTACGAGCGGCCCGAGGACGTCCCGCTGCGCACCCTCTTCGAGGCGGGGGTCCCCATGGCGCTGGGCGCCGACGACCCGCTGCTCTTCGGGTCCCGGCTCGCGGCCCAGTACGAGATCGCCCGCCGCCACCACGCCTTCACGGACGCAGAGCTCGCCGAGCTGGCCCGTCAGTCGGTACGCGGCAGCGCGGCGCCGGACGAGGTGCAGGCCAAGCTGCTCGCGGGGATCGACCACTGGCTCACCGGGTGAGCCGCAGGTCCCCCTCGTAGCAGTCGGCGCGGACCCGTCCGCCGTCCAGGAAGCCGATCTCCAGGTGGGTACGGCCCTGTTCGGGCAGGGCGAACTCGGCGACCGAGGCGACGGTCTCGCCGAGGTGCCGCAGGAAGGGGTGGTCGCCGAGGTCCTCCCCGACCTCGATGCGGCCCCACTCCCCCATGTCGTACGCCTCGTGCGGGGTGGCGGACTCGACGATGAGGCACTGGTCCGATCCTGTGGTGATCCGGATGGTGTCGCCGATGCTGTCGATCAGCCAGACGTCGAGGGGCGCCTCGGAACGTTCGCCGTCACTGATGTGCCAGGACGCGACGACTCGGCTGAGCGTGCGCCCCACGAGACGGGTGGGGTCCGTACCGGCCCCGTGCAGGGGACAGAGCATGGGCGGCCGGGGCTCCTCAGATGCTGACGCCGACCGTCACCGGCTCGTTGACCAGGGTGACGCCGAAGGCCGCGTGGACGCCCGCGACGACCTCGCGGGCCAGGACGAGGAGGTCCTCGGTGGTGGCCTCGCCGCGGTTGGTGAGGGCGAGGGTGTGCTTGGTGGAGATGCGCGCGGGGCCGGTGCCGTAGCCCTTGGTGAAACCGGCCTTGTCGATCAGCCAGGCCGCGCTGGTCTTCGTACGGCCTTCGCCGGCGGGGTACGCGGGCGGGGCGGTGTCGGGGCCGAGCCGGTCCTGGGCACGGGCGAGGAAGGCGGCGTAGGCCTCGTCGGTCAGGATCGGGTTGTGGAAGAAGGAGCCGGCCGACCAGGTGTCGTGGTCGGCGGGGTCGAGGACCATGCCCTTGCCGGCGCGCAGGCGCAGCACGGTCTCGCGGGCGGTGGCGGCGGGGACCCGGTCACCGGCCCCGACGCCGAGGGCGCGGGCGGTCTCGGGGTACTTGATCGGCGCGGACAGGCCGCCGGCGTCCTCCAGGGCGAAGCGCACGCGCAGCACGACGTAGCGGTCGGGCTGGTCCTTGAAGGTGCTGTTGCGGTACCGGAAGGCGCACTCGGCGGCGCTCAGGGTGACCGTTTCGCCAGTGGTGCGGTCGTAGGCGACGACCTCGGTGATGGTGTCGCAGACCTCCTGGCCGTACGCCCCGACGTTCTGGATCGGGGTGGCGCCGGCCGAGCCGGGGATCCCGGCGAGGCACTCGATGCCGGCGAGACCGGCCTCGACGGTACGGGCGACGGCGTCGCTCCAGTTCTCGCCCGCGGCGAGCTCCAGCGTGGTGCCGTCGAGGGTGAAGCCGGTGGTCGCGATACGCAGGGCGGTGCCGTCGAAGCCCCGGTCGCCGATGACCAGGTTGCTGCCGCCACCGATGATCAGGAGCGGGGTTCCGCTCTCGTCCGCGGCGCGCACGGTGGCGACGACCTCGGCGTCGGTGGTCGCGGTGACCAGACGGGCGGCGGGGCCACCGAGACGGAAGGTGGTCAGCGGGGCGAGGGGGGCATCGTGGAGTTCCTGCACGTGGACAAGAGTACGGTCCGCGCCCCTCGCATCCCTGCGGGGCCACGGACCGTACTCACTCGTCCCCCGTACCGGCCGGGTCAGCGGGGCGTCTCCTGCTCGGCGAGGCGGCGTTCGGCCTCGGCCCAGGTGAGCGGGAGCTCGCTGGCCGGACCGGTCCAGTAGGTGAAGGCCGACTCCTTCATGTACGTGCTCGCGGCACGGGAACTGGAACGGTGGGGCTCGCTGCGGGCGAAGCGGTAGAGCGCGTCCCGGTCCTCCCATGCGGAGAGGGTGAGGAAGGTGCGGCGCGGGACGCGGGCCCGCAGGGCGACGCCGTGGGCACCGGGTGCCTTGCGGATCTGGCGGATGATGCCGGGCGCCTTGAGGAAGAACCTGACGGCGCCGGTGAGGGTGGCGGTCTCGAAACGGGAGGCCATGACGTAGACCTCTGCGTCGGGGGCGGCCGGGGTGGGCGTGGACCAGGGAATGTCGGGCACGGCGGGCGCTCCTTGGCTGCGGGGCGGGGCGTACGGGGTGTGTACCGGGCTGTGTGCGGGCGGGTCAGCTCGCGGCCGGGACCTTCTCCGGGACGGGGGTGATCCGGCTGTCGGCGGCGGCTCGGGCGGCCTTGCCCCTGCCGGGCACCAGCAGGGCCAGGGCGGCGGCGAGGGCGACCGCGCCGGCGCCGATCCACAGGGCGGGGACGGTGCCGTCGGTGAAGGCGGTCGGCGATTCGTAGCCGCCCTGTGCGGAGAAGACGGAGGCCAGGACCGCGACGCCGAGCGCTCCGCCGAGCTCGCGCAGAGCGTTGTTGGCGCCGGAGGCCCTGCCCTGGTCGGCGGGCCGCACGGTGGACATCAGGACGTTGGCGGCGGGGGCGAAGTAGAGGGCCATGCCGATCCCGCTGAGGATCAGCGGCGGGAGCTGGGCAGCGTACGAGACGTCCGCGCTCAGGATGGCGGCGAACCAGCCGAGGCCGAGGGCCTGGAAGGCGAGCCCGGCGGCGACGACGGGGCGGCCGCCGATGCGGTCGGAGAGGATGCCGGCCAGCGGGGCGACGATCATCGGCATTCCGGTCCAGGGGAGCATGCGCAGGCCCGCTTCGGTGGGCGAGTAGCCGGCGACGCCCTGGAGGAACTGGCTGAGCAGGAAGATCGAGCCGAACATGCCGAGGAACATCAGCAGGCTGGCCAGGTTGATGCCGAGGAAGCCCCGGTCCCGGAAGAGCCGCATGGGGAGCATGGGGTTGGCGCTGTTGAGGCCGTGGTGGACGAAGCCGCCGACGAGCGCGCCGCCGACGATCAGGCCGGTCAGGACGGGGGCGCTGGTCCAGCCCTCGGAGTTGGCGTTGACCAGGGCGTAGACGATGCCGAAG
Organism: Streptomyces spororaveus; assembly: GCF_016755875.1. NCBI lineage: Bacteria > Bacillati > Actinomycetota > Actinomycetes > Kitasatosporales > Streptomycetaceae > Streptomyces > Streptomyces spororaveus. Next base: position 3,692,819 of record NZ_BNED01000005.1, read on the forward strand.
AGGCCGCCGCTGATGAGCAGGGTGCCCGGGATGTCGAGGCGCGCGCCGGGGGCGGTGGACTCGGTGAGGCGCAGGCGGGCGAGCGGGATCAGGGCGAGGCCTGTCGGCACGTTGAGCCAGAAGATCCACTGCCAGGAGATGTGCTCGGTGAGGCTGCCGCCGATCAGGGGGCCGCTGGCGACGGCGAGGCCGGTGACGGCGCCGTAGATCCCGAGGGCCATACCGCGGCGGGCGGCCGGAACGGCGGCGGTGAGCAGGGTGAGCGTGAGCGGCATCATGATCGCCGCGCCGACGCCCTGCACGGCGCGGGCGGCGATGAGCGCGTCGATGCCGGGCGAGAGGGCGGCCGCGGCGGAGGCGCCGGTGAAGACCGAGAGGCCCACGACGAACAGTCGGCGGCGGCCGAAGCGGTCCCCGAGGGCGGCGCCGAACATGAGGAGGACGGCGAAGGTGAGCGTGTAGGCGTTCACCGTCCATTCCAGATCCTCCAGCTTGCCGCCGAGGTCCTCACGGATGGCGGGGAGGGCGGTGGTGACGACCAGGTTGTCGAGTGCGGCCATGAAGCTGGCCACCCCGGTGAGGATCAGGGCCCAGACGGCGGGCCCGCGGAGCTTGGTGTCCGGCTGTTGCGTGTGCACGGTTCCCCCTGCGGTTTGTTAGTTATTGCTGACTAACTTTCATGGCCAGGAAAATGCGCGCGGACAGACCGCGCGCGCTCTCACTTCTCCAGGTGGCCCGTGGTGCCTGCCGACGGGTAGAGCCCTCCCCAGACCCGGTGCCCGGGCGGGAACCCCATGGCGGCGAGGGTGTTGATGAGCATTCCGTACGCCATGAAGGTCGTGGTCTCGCCGGCGTCCCCACCGAAGGGCACGTTGACGGTGTCCCAGAGTTTCATCCAGCCCTCGCGCACGACCTCGCCGAGCTCGTGGTCCCCGGCCGCCTCGGCGGCGGCGACGGTGACGTACATCTGGAGCTGCATCTGGAGCTTGTCGGGATCCTCGGAGATCAGCCGGGTGTAGGCGTTCGCCATGGCCTGGGTGGCCTCCTCACCGTGCAGCCCTTCGGCCGCCTCGGCGAAGACCTCCCGCGTATCCCTCATGCAGCGCTCGGCCGCGGCGAGGAAGATGGCGGGCTTGTTCGGGAAGAGCCGGAAGAGATACGGCTGCGAAACCCCCACCCGCTTGGCGATCGCCTCGGTGGAGGTCCCGTAGTAACCCCCACGCGCGAACTCGTGCATCGCCGCCCGAATGACGCTCTCACGCCGCTCGTCTGCGCTCATCCTGACCATGAGGCAAAGTTAGTACGCAATCACTAACCAGTCAAGGGGACGCCGGACGGCCGAAGGCGGAAAGGCGCGGCGGAACCCACGAAGGCAGGGCGCGAGGGGAGGGACAGCAGCCGACGACCGGCGCGCCCAGGCGCACCGAGGGCCCTCTTTGCCTGCGCCTGACCGTCGCCCCGGGGTGAAAACACGCGAGACTCCGGCTATTTCGTCGTGGATACGCACGTCGAGCGTGGGACCGGGAGCGTGGGCGGCCTATGTCCAGCCCAGGACGGCCGTCGGACGCCGAGAGATGGGGAGCGCGTAGCGATGTGGTGCGCTTCCCCCGACCCGGGCCCGGGTCCGGATGGGCCCCGCCTCGGGAGCGCGCCCACCCGGGACCGGGCAGGGGGTCTCTGGCCGCCCCGTCCCTGTCTTGAGTGCCCGGCTCGTTCTTTTGGGGGCTTCCCGTCAGTCTTCGGATTTCCGGGGCGGGACGGTCGGTCAAGGGTGGCCGAAGGCCATCGCGAAGCGACGCGAGGAACGAGCGCCCTTGAGGGACCGGCCCGACACGGAGAAACGATGAGACTGACGGGAAACCCCCATACACATCACTGACCACCGCCCGAGCAGCTCCCGCCCAGCACACCGCACGCGGAAGGCGAAAGGCGGGCGCAAGGCGGGGCGCCATTCCGCGCCCCGCCTCACCCCCGCCCTGCCCTGCCCTGCTTCGCCCCACCCCTGCCCCGCCCCGCCTGGTTCGCCTGTCGGCTCAGGCCAGTTCGACCACCGCGCGGGACATGCCCAGTACCTTCTGGCCCGCGCTCGTGGCCGTCAGGTCGACGCGGACGCGGTTGTCGTCCAGCTTCGCGGCGACCTTCGCGGTGACCTCGATCAGGCCGCCCTGGTCGTCGTTGGGGACCACGACCGGCCTGGTGAAGCGCACGCCGTACTCGACCACCGCGCCCGGGTCGCCGACCCAGTCGGTGACCACGCGGATCGCCTCGGCCATGGTGAACATGCCGTGCGCGATCACGTCCGGCAGTCCGACCTCCTTGGCGAACTTCTCATTCCAGTGGATCGGGTTGAAGTCACCCGAGGCGCCCGCGTACTGGACGAGCGTGGCGCGCGTCACGGGGAAGGACGCCGCCGGCAGCTCGGTGCCGACCTCGACGTCGGCGTACTGGATCTGCGCTGCCATGTCAGGCCTCCTCGGGGGCGCGGGAGACGAGCTTCGTCCACGCCGTCACCACGTGCTCGCCGGTCTCGTCGTGGACCTCGCCGCGGATGTCGATGACGTCGTTGCCCGCGAGCGACTTCACGGACTCGATGGTGGAGACCACTGACAGACGGTCACCGGCACGCACCGGGCGGGAGTACGCGAACTTCTGGTCGCCGTGCACGACGCGGCTGTAGTCCAGACCCAGCTGGGGGTCCTCGACGACATGGCCGGCGGCCTTGAAAGTGATCGCGAACACAAAAGTCGGAGGAGCGATCACATCGGGGTAGCCGTGCGACTTCGCGGCTTCGGGATCGCTGTAGACGGGATTGGTGTCACCCACCGCAGCCGCGAATTCGCGGATCTTCTCCCGGCCGACCTCGTACGGATCGGTGGGCGGGTAGCTCCGCCCCACGAAGGACTGGTCGAGAGCCATGACTCACTACCTCCTGATGAAGGGACACGAATGCCGCAAGAACAAAGACGGGAAGACGACAAGACAGGAAGACGGGAAGACGGGAAGACAGGAACACGAAGACGGGCGGTACGGAAACGACACGAGGCCGCCCCCAATGAAGGGGACGACCTCATGACGGTGCCTGTTATTCGAGACTTCGCTGGGGTCAGCGGGTCTCGCGGTGCGCGGTGTGCGAGTTGCAGCGCGGGCAGTGCTTCTTCATCTCAAGACGGTCCGGGTTGTTACGCCGGTTCTTCTTGGTGATGTAGTTCCGCTCCTTGCACTCCACGCAGGCCAGCGTGATCTTCGGGCGGACGTCGGTGGCAGCCACGTGAGTGCTCCTTGACGGAAATTGGGACGGATGAACGCATACAAGAGTAGCCGACCGGGAGACCGACCCCGCAATCGGCTACTGTGTGTAGCGGCGACCGGACTTGAACCGGTGACACAGCGATTATGAGCCGCTTGCTCTACCGACTGAGCTACGCCGCTTTGATGTGATCAGCTCCCCACCCGAGGGTGGGGAACCTCTCTCACCAGAGCCCCAATGCGGAATCGAACCGCAGACCTTCTCCTTACCATGGAGACGCTCTACCGACTGAGCTATTGGGGCGAGCGATGAAGACATTACACGGTTGCCTGCCGATCGCCCAAATCCTTTGCGGGGACCGGGCTCCGACGGGGTTCGCGAGCCGTTCCCGATCAACCCGTGGATCACTTCCGCCCCACTTCTCGGGCAGATTGTGGCCGGGCTCACAGTCGCGCGACCGCCGGTCGGGGCACCGGAGCCCGTCGGGGCGCACGCGCGGGCGCTCCGGCGCGTGGCACCACACCGGTACGACTATTGCGCTCTTCCGCGAAGCGGGGCGCGCCGCGCCCTAGGCTCTGGAGCACGCTGCGTGATCTTGGGCCGCGGGCCACGGCTCCAGGAACCGCCCGAGCCACCGCAGGAGCGCGATGTCCGACAGCCAGCCGCAGCAGCCGTTCCATTCGCCTCGCAGCGGAAACGGCAATGGCAACGGCAACGCGTCCGCGGCCGAGGCCACCACCCTGCTGCTCGCCGGGGCCCGCCTCACCGACGGCCGTACCGTCGACGTCCGCCTCGGCGGCGGCCGGATCCAGGCCGTCGGCACCACCGGCAGCCTCCCCTCCCCCGCGCTGTCCCGGGTGGACCTGACCGGCTACCTGCTGCTCCCCGCCCCCGCCGAGCCGCACGCCCACGGGGACACCGCGCTGACCGCGGACGCCGAGGGGCCCGTCTCCTACACCCCCGACGAGGTGCAGCGCCGGGCCACCGAGGCCGCCCTGCTCCAGCTCGGCCACGGCGCCACCGCCGTCCGCTCCCACGTCCGCATCGGCGACGTGCACGGCCTCGGGCCCATGGAAGCCGTGCTCCAGGCCCGCCGCTCCCTGCGGGGGCTCGCCGACCTCACCGCCGTGGCCGTCCCCCGGCTGCTGACCGGGGTGGCCGGCGCGGACGGGCTGGCCATGCTGCGGGACGCGGTCAAGATGGGCGCCTCGGTGATCGGCGGCTGCCCGGACCTGGACCCGGACCCGACGGGCTTCCTCGAAGCCGTACTGGAACTCGCGGCCGAGCACGGCTGCCCCGTCGATCTGCACACGGACGGTGACGATCCGGGCCGCCTGGCCCGGCTCGCGGCGATGGCCGGCGGACTGCGCCCCGGAGTGACCATCGGCCCCTGCGGCGGCCTTTCCCGGCTCCCGATGGACGCCGCCGCCCGCGCCGCCGACCAACTGGCCGCGGCCGGCGTACGGGTCACCTGCCTGCCCCAGGGCGACTGCGCGGCCCTGGAACGCCGCGGCCTGCGCACGGCACCCGTCCGGCTGCTGCGGGCCGCCGGTGTGCGCGTCGCGGCCGGCAGCGGGGCGCTGCGCGACGCCGGGAACCCCGTGGGCCGCGGGGACCCGCTGGAGGCCGCGTACCTGCTGGCCTCCCAGGGAGGGCTCCGGGCGGCCGAGGCCTACGAGTCCGTCAGCGGCTGCGTCCGTGAGGCCATGGGCCTGCCGGAGGTGCGGGTGGAGGCCGGTTTCCCGGCGGAGCTGCTCGCCGTACGCGGCGACCGGATCGCGGGCGTGCTGTCCCTCGCGTACAGCCGGATCGTGATCCACCGCGGGCGCGTGGTAGCCCGTACGAGTGCCGTACGGGAGTACTGCGACTCCGCCGTCGCGGTGGCCCTGGACCTGCCCCGGCAGGGCCGTACGGAGCCGGGGCCCTGAAGTTCGCCGTCCGCTCGCGGGCGTCGGCGCCCGGCTCGTCGTACGGTCGGGTCATGCGCATCGTCATCGCGGGTGGACACGGTCAGATCGCGCTGCGGCTGGAGCGCCTGCTCGCCGCGCGCGGGTACGAGGTCGCGGGCATCGTCCGCGATCCGGGACAGGGCGACGACCTGAGGCAGGCCGGCGCCGAGCCGGTGCTCTGCGATCTGGAGTCGGCCTCGGTGGAGCATGTGGCGGGGATCCTGCAGGGCGCGGACGTGGCGGTGTTCGCGGCCGGTGCGGGCCCCGGCAGCGGGATCGGGCGCAAGGACACCGTGGACCGGGGCGCGGCGGTGCTGTTCGCCGACGCCGCCGAACGGGCCCGTGTACGGCGCTTCCTGATGGTCTCCTCGATGGGTGCCGACTCGCACCATGGAGGCGACGAGGTCTTCGACGCGTACCTGCGGGCCAAGGGCGAGGCCGATGACCACGTACGGACCCGGCTGGGCCTGGAGTGGACCGTTCTGCGGCCCGGTTCGCTGATCGACGACGCCGGGACGGGCCTGGTCCGTCTGGAGGCGCGGACGGGCCGTGGGGCCGTCCCGCGCGACGACGTGGCGGCGGTGCTGGCCGAGCTGGTCGAGACTCCGGCGACGGCGGGCCTGACCCTGGAGCTGGTCTCGGGCTCGACGCCGGTGCAGGTGGCCGTGAAGGACGTGGCGGGCAACTGAGGCCGACGCCCTGGCAGTCCGGCGTATCGGCAGTCGGGCCGTCCGGTGGCCCGCCGTCGGTGACCCGATGACCCGGTGGCCCGGTGGCCCGGTGGCCCGGCGGCCCGGTGGTCCGGTGGTCCGGTGGCCCGGTGGTCAGAACCCGGCGCTGATCTTGTCGTCGGACCGGCCGACGGAGTCCTGCTGGTACCGGTCCTCGTACGCCTGGCGGATCCGCTCGATGCGCGTGCTGCGCTCGTCGGCCTCCTTCTCCGGGTAGAGCAGGACCACTTCGTACGAGGTCTCGCGGACGATCTTGCCGTCCTGGCCGCGCCACTGGCCGTACCCGTCGTGGAGGGTCAGTCCCTCGGGGAAGGCGGGGGTGATCTCCAGGTCCAGGAAGCGCATGAACTCGCGTTCCTCGACCGGGTCGCGGCCGTCGGCCCGCTGGGTGCCGAAGTAGAGCCGGGTCTCCTGGTAGGGCTGCCCGACGTCCGGGTGGAGGGCCGCTCCCACCAGAGCCGGGATCCCTGCGCCGAGCAGGGCCATGAGCACCCCGCCGCCGACCTTCCCGCGCGTGTCAGATGTCCATTTCACCCCTGGAGAACGAGACGGAGCCGCCGACGTTGCGGCCGTGATCAGCGCCTCGTCGGGTGACGGCGGGAAGCCCGCCCGCCCGTGACGGGCGGGCGGGCTTCCGGTCGGTGCTGTGCTGCGGTGTGGCGGTACGGCTACCAGTAGATGACGACGTAGCCGTCGCCGCCGTCCTTGCCGCGGGAGCCGGAGTTGCCGATGGCGCGGTTGGTGCCGCCACCGCGGCCGCCGTCGCCGCCGACGGCCGCGCCTGCCGGGAGCTCGACGATGCCGTCGGCGGTGCCGCCGCCGGTCCCGTCGGCGTTGCCCGGGTCACCGGAGTGGTTGACACCGCCCGAGGAGCACGATCCGCTGCCGCCCAGGCCGGGCGTGCCGGGGTCGCCGGGACCGCGGTCCGCGGCGCCGCCGCCACCGCCGCCGGTGCCACCGGTGGCGGTGAGGAGAACGGTGTTGGTCGAAGCCACGGTCAGCGACGTGGTGGTGCCGGTGGTTCCGGCGGTGCCGTTGGCGCCCGGTGCGCCGCCCAGGCCGTTGGCGCCTCCGGTGCCGACGTCCACCCCGTAGTCCGTCAGGGGGGTGACGGGGATGACGCACCAGGTGAAGCCGCCGCCACCGCCGCCGCCACCGTGGCCGCCGGTGTTGTTGCGGGCGGCGGCGCTGTCCGCTTCCACGGTGCCGTCGGCCGAGGCGTTCGGGTTCTGGTTGTTCGGGTTGTTCGGGTTGCCGCCGCCGTTGTTGCGCGCGGACCCGCCGCCACCGCCGCCGCCACCGCCGGCGCCCCAGGCCTGGACGAACACCGACGTGACGCCCGGCGGCGGCGTGAAGGTGTTGTCCGAGGTGAACTGCCTCAGGCCGTGGACGGCCGGTGGGCCGTGCTTCTTGCCCTTGTCGTGCTCCGAGTGGCCGTGCTTCCCGCCGTCGACGGGCTTCACGTTCTGGTGGCCCGCCGGCTTGGGGCCGTCCGCCGATGCGGCGGGAGCCAGGACGATCAACTGGCCGGTGAGGGCCGCCGCAGCGGCGATGGAGGCGAGCAGAACCCGGGAATGCCCCCGGGGCCGTCGAATCGTCGCCGACTGATGCTTCAGGTTCATGGCTTCCTTACCCGCCGGCGCCGAGGGCTGCCGCGGGATGCGATGGGAGGGGTGCGTGCGTCACGCGCCGCCCATCCGACCTGGCCCCGGTCTCACCGTGACGCTGGCAGGGCCGGGGCTGTGGCCCAGGCAGGTGAGTAGTTCATCTGCCCGGAGCAATGTTCGAGGTTCAGCCTCGCGTCCGGGCCGGGGTCGCGACCGCGGCCGGCCGGGAACGACAGAACCCCCGCTCACTGTGATTCCACAGATGAACGGGGGTTCCACTCGCGTGGCGGCGCCAGGGTTCGAACCTGGGTAGGCTGAGCCGGCAGATTTACAGACTTCCGCTTTGGCTACGCACGCACGCCCTCTGACCTGCGGTGAAAGCAGCCATCCGGCTCGGCGACCGCCTTGCCGTCCACACCTCGTCCTGATCTTGCACGAGGCGCAAGCGCTACCGCTGCCGGAGCTTCTTCAGCTTCTCTTCAGCAGCCTTCTTACGACGCCGCTCCGCCTCATGGGCAGACCACTTGCCCTGATGCTGCCAACAACGGGAAGTGCGACCCATCACGTCCCGGGTGCACGGTCGGTTCTTTTCTGTGCGCCACCCGCATTTGGGGCCGGCCATCGCGTCACCGCCGATCATGTGTGCTGGTCATGTAGACCTCGGCATAGTCCCGCTCCGCCCGGCTACGCGGGAGGCGCAGACGAGGCGGACAGAGGCACACCCCGGGGGCGAGGACTTCGTGAACTTCTGGCCGATCTACACGGGCCAGACCATCCCGATGGGCTCCTGGCACAACCGCATGTGGCTGGATACCTGGGTCTAAAGCAGCCGAAAGGATGGCATCGGCGCTCGCGAGCGCCGGGGCCGTCGTGGTTGTTGCGGTCGTTGTTCGGGCATCGCCAGCCCATCCCTGGACGGCCCACAGAATAGGCCCAGGCCTGCTCTCTCCGACCCGCTCTGGCCCCGGCTCCGGTTGCACGCCAAACGGCTAGGGGATTGGTGGAGTGAACCCCGCGGTGGCCTGGGCAGTCGCCCGAGCAAGGGCTGAAGACAACTATTCGCGCCCTTCGCATTCCGGTTGGTCAACTCCGCGTCCGAATTCGCCAGTGTCGACGTAGCCAATTTTGGTCAAGTCAACACGCTGGACATCAACCATCTGAATGCCACCATCGGGCATGATCACGGCCATGCGCTCGCCCGGCTGCGCTACTCGCGGCTTGCCTCTGGTGACACCTTGCTGCGGCTCAACTGTCAATTCCTGGAGGCCCCGCCCTTGCCCTGGAGCTGCCCGTCGAGATCGGATCTGCGTCTCTACCGGCCTTGATCGCGCCGGGCGAACGTACGCCGTAACAGGGCTCGGCTTGCCGCCTCCCTTCACCGCCCCATCCTCGGCCTTCCCCCTTGAGGTGGTTCTGGGCCGACTGGTCATCCGCCGCCTGACAGACTCCAGCGAACCGTGAACGGCGGCGAGTACGTGATAGTAAAGATCGGCCATGATCCCACCAAGTCAGAGATGGCGCTTGTCCCACCGACGGCAGTTAGGATCGCGCCCACTCCTAGCAGCACGAAAGCAACACCGAAGAGACCTACCGCTGCATGAAGCATATGCCGTCGGCGCTTCAGGAGGAGGTTGTGATTCTCCTCGATCATCTTCCCGGAGCGCTGGAGGAGTCTAACGACCGCCTCTGCAGGAGGCAATGCCTCCACGTCCTCCCTCATTGAGGATGGATCATTGGCTGCTAGTGCCCGCTTGCTGCGCTTGCGCCATTCCTTAGGCCCACGGCCAGGCATATCAAGGAGACAGTCCAGGAGCAGGACGATGCTCACACTGAGCGCAATCATTGCGGCAGTGCGCAGACCAACGTGCACATCGAGATCTGGAAGGCGAGTGACGAGCACGCCTTCGAACCCTAGCAAGGCTGTTGCGACCACACTGATGGAAGCATTGCGCGAGTACTGGTTTGCCCGTTCGGCCCGCAACTCCTCCCACTCCATCTTCAATGTGTCGTAGTGGGCAGCAGGAGGAGGTTCCTCGGTTGGGGGCTCGCCTGGGGGCATGGCCATGAGAGTCATGCTCACGCCGTGACGCCACGATGGCACTCGCAAGCTTGCGAACGAGTGAACGCGGGCCACATCGGGCTGTGGGAGGAAACAGCAGCCGTTGAGGGTCTGACATGCACTTCTGGCCGATTTGCACGAGCCAGATCTCCCGCTGGGGACTCCTGGCGCAGCATGTGGCTGGACACCCGGGCCTAGCAGCTGAAACGACGGTCCCGGCACTCATGAGCGTCGGGACCGTCCAGGTTGTTGTGCTTGGTGGGCATGGCCGGCTGTCCCGGGACGGCCCAAGATCCCCCTCCCACGCAACAGGTGTTGGTCGCAGGTTCCTCTGGCTCACCAGGCGGCCTGCTCTGCTCGCCGCGAGCGGCCCTGACTACGTCGCGCGGAGCACACCAAGCACACGTCAGTAGCCTGCGCTGCAGAGATCCCCCGATCGGCCTATCTCGTAGCCCGCAGGCACGTAATGTTGCGCCATCAATCAGACCGACCGGGAGCTGTATGTCAGCGCTGCCGCCGTTCAACCCGGACACCCAGTGCCCACCGCCTGGCCGCTACCCCATGACCTTGAGTGACATAGAAGCGTCGTTGGTGCTGGCGGGTGCCTTCAAGGACTCGACTACAAGGCGTGACCTGTGGGGCGAGTTCGGTACGCACCGGGCGATGGTCGAGTGCCTGGTCGGGTCCATAAGCCGCATTTGGCTTGCTGGCAGCTTCGTTAGCGGCGAGCCCGACCCTGCCGACGTCGATGTCACCTACTTGCTTGACGCAGCTGTTCATGGGGCAGTCTCGGATGAGAACGACGTTGCATACCTGGGCAACCTTGCGGATCGTGAGTGGTGCATCCGGCAAGGGCTACGAGTCGATGCCTACATCCTGAGCCTTCCAGCGACTCAAGATTTTCGAGACCTTGGTTTGACCGGTGCCATGGCAACGGAGGACGCTGAAGTCTTCCAACAGCTTGGACTGTACGACGAGATCTGGCAGCGTTGCAGAGTAGGCAACGGTCGACGAAGGGGCTACGTGGAGGTATCGCTATGAGCACTCCTAAAGCGTGGCCCGATCTTGCGGACAAGGCTGCATTGCGCGAATGGATGGTGGCTCGGCGTGACGACGGCGTGAGGCCGCCGGCTCGCACGATGGCTGAGCTCCGTGCGCGCCAGTTGCAGAAAATTTCCCGCACTCTGCGTGACGGTGTAGACCCAGAGCCCTCAGAGCAGCCCAGGCGTCCGATCCTGCAGTTTGCGCTGGACGGCGAATCCGTCCCGGGGCACAAAGTGGAAGCGGGGGTCCTCGGTACCTGGCTTGAGGCGCTACAGACCGCCGTCCATTCCGTTGCGTACGCGCTCGACGAGATGCGGCCTACGCATCAGGCGGGCCCAGTACCGAAGGGCATTCAAGCGGCTACTAAGTTGCTCGCCGGACCGGTGTTCGCCTCCTCGTACGGCATGGTTCTGGAAGGCTCCGCAACACCGGGGCAGCGTGAGCTCCCCGGCACCGGAAATGACCAACTGCTGGACCGGGCGATCAATCGAATTCTGGATGTCGCCGACGAGGCTGACTCAGCTTCGGGAGCGGAAGAAGCCGTTCTGGATGCGGCTCTACCGCTCGGCAGGCGGGCAATCAGCCACCTCGCTGAGCTCTCAGAGATCCTTGCGTCCACGGGTACCAACGTCACTTTTACGTGGCAATCCGAGGCGACAGAGCGAAGGGTTTCTCGCCTGACGACGTCGAGTGCTGATCACTGCCGTAAGGCACTTAGATCTGCTCAGGTCGAGGACAGCACTGATCGGCTCACGGGAACCGTCGTTGGTGGCAGCAAGATCCGCGGCGTTATTGAGCTTGAGACAAGCGGTCGCGTGGTTCTGATCCGCACGCAGAAAGACGCTGTCACGCAGTTGCTGGCTACTTACGCCGAGCGGCAGGTCAGTGCTGATGTGCACGTACTTACTGCCAGGTCGCCCGGCGGCCGCGAGCATCACAGTTACACGCTCCTCAATCTAGATCTCAACGAGCCTGAATCAGAACGCTGAGGGACCCCCAACGCCGGACTGGCGAGGCAAGGTGAAGTAAGTGGGCGGACCCCGCACGACAGGGGCCCGCCCACTCGCTTTCCGGCGGCGGACGGACTACCAGGCTTGCGTCACAACGGTCTTCGAAAGCACTCCGCTTGCAGCACTGCCTCCGACCCCGCCCTCCTCGCAAGGCGATCGCTACCCGACCCAAGCATCGACGCGAGTCGTTCGGGGCAGCCTCCGGGCGCCCTGGGTACATCGCTCCACCATCAGACGGGAAGAGAGACAGGTATGACCGAGTCCCCCGAGCTGACCCCCGACTACGCTGGCTGTTACCAGCTGACGAACGGGGAGAGTGCTCTGAGGATGGGACCGAAGTCGACGAGGGTCTACCAGACGATCCGGTCTTGGATCGAGTCGGGCAAGTACGGCCCCGGCGAAAAACTTCCCTCCGAGCGGACCATGAGCGCTGAGCTGGAGATCGGCCGTACCGCCCTCCGCCAGGTGCTAGCCCGACTGGCGAGCGAACACCTCATCAAGGCGTACGACCGCAGCTCGTACCGAGTCGTGGGTGGCGAGACCGTACCCACGCCGGCAGAGCTGGAACCCTGGACGATCCACGCCAGCAGGACGGTCTACGAGAACCGGTGGGTAAGCCTCGACCTCGTCGACGTTGAGCCGCCCGGGGTCGAGCGGTTCGAGCACCATGTAGTGCGCCTGCACCACGTTGCGATCACGGCTGTGATCGATGAGCAGCAGCGCGTCCTGATGATGTGGCGCTACCGCTTCGTCCCGCAGCAGTGGGGATGGGAGCTCCCCGGCGGGATCGTGGACGACGGCGAGGATGCGGCGACCACGGCGGCGCGGGAGACCGAGGAAGAGACCGGTTGGCGTCCGACGAACGTCGAGCACGTTGTGACGTATCAGCCCATGATCGGCATGGTCGATTCGCCTCACGAGATCTTCGTGGCACGGGGTGCGGTGAAGGTGGGCGAACCCACGGACATCGAGGAAGCCGGACAGATCGCCTGGGTGCCTCTGGCGGACATCCCCCGACTCATGGCCGAGGGGAAGCTCATGGGGTCAGGAACCCTGGTCGCCCTGCTGCACGTCCTCGCGTCGCGGGCTACAGCCGCCCCGTAAGTAGCTCCACACGCCGGCGGTGCCGCACGGACCCCGTGCGGTTCGCCAGCAGGCGCGCCTGTTGGAGGTTCGAGCGGGCCTCGTCGAACTCGCCGCGGGCAAGGTGGGCCTGCGTCAGGTCGCTGTGCAGTCCTGCCTTGGCGCGGACGAACGTGGGGTCCGTCGCCTGGAGAGACGCGTAGAGGTCACCCATGGCCGAGCTGTCGCCCAAGAGCGCCAGTACGTTTCCCCGCCAGCGCGCCAGGTGGTCCGCGTTCAGGAAGATGCTCAGCATGTCGGAATCACGAGCGTGCGCACCTTCCGGCAGCGCGGCCGCCGCCCGGTCCAGCGCATGCCGAGCGTCGTCGTGCATGCCAGCCGCGGCACACAGTTCAGCTTCGGCCGCACTCAGCCAAGCTCGAAGGCGAGACGACTGCCGCTCCGCATGAGTGCGCTGCGCGTCGCGAATGAGCTCCACTGCCATCTCGGGTCGGCCGGCATCACCCAGGACGTACGCCTGCTCCCCCATGGCGTGCGCCAAGTACTGCGGCGCATCAGCGTCTTGCGCGGCGCGCTTCGCCAGCTCGTAGTGCCGCCATGCGCGCTCCACAGAACCTGCGTCCAACGCTTGCCAGGCTGCCAGGGTCGCCGCCCCTGCCAGAGCCGTCGCGATGGGACGGCGCGTCCCTGGCAGGACCGCGAAGGTGAGCGCGTCCTCCATCGCCGTCAGGTGGCCGTTCATCTGATCCACCAGGCCCGATGCACCCATCTGCCGGTCCATGGTCCGCAGTAGCTCGGTCTGGTCCATGAACGCGCTCACCATGGAATCGCTGACGCTCCGCGCCGAGTCGATCCGGCTCAACAGATCCTCGTAGCCATCAGCTTGCTGGGGGATTGAACGAGCAGGCTCCCCGCCCAACTCGGCGTCCGTCACCCCGAGCAGCGGCCGGAGGATTGCGGCGTACCGCTCCGTGATGGCCCGTCGCCCGTTCTCCCACTCCGACACGTAGGTCTTCAGGCTCGCGCTGGATGCGACGTTCAACATGTGCTGCCGCGCATAGCGCTCAAGCTCGAAGATCAGCCGCTCCTGCGACCATCCCCGCGCGGTACGAACACCTCGTAATCCCTTGCCCACGTGCATCGCCTCCGATGGCCGTGCCACCTGGGGAGGGCTTAACCAAATCGCCGCAGGTGGGAGCGGGTTAACACCCTTGAGGTTAACCCCTGTTGGCTACCGAGACCCCCTGCCTGGGCCGTTTCCTGAAGTCACACCGGAACACACCGGCAAGCCCCGAACGAACCAGGAGCTTGCATCTGGTGCGCACCAGATGCCATGCTTCTGGTGCGCACCAAATGGCCCGAAAGGGCTCGGCTTCGGTGTGTACGCACGACCGAGAGCCCGCTTTACAGCCCGGAGGAAAGCCCGAGGGGGCGAGTACGAAGGCAGCGTCCGTTCCTTAAGAACTCAACAGCGTGTCAAGCGATACGAGACGGGGCGTGATCCCCCTCCCCATGGCGACGGGTTGTCGCCGGCGGCAACACCTTCTCTTGCGTGCTGGCTCTGGAGAACACCTTCGGGTGCCATCCGGTACGCGCCGCCCTGCTGGCGTCAGAGCAGCGACGATGACGCACCCGACTCCCAGGCTCGGGACCGGAACGCCGTGGCAACGGTGCTCCGGCGAAGCCTCGCCCTCCGGCTAAGAGGCTGCTGTGTTCCACCGACATCTATGGGCGCTCGCCGTACTGGACCGGTACGGCTGGCCGCGCCCTCCGCGTCACCGCTCAACCGCCGTGCGACGCAGCTGTGGGCTCACGGCCCGCAGTCGCTCGCCGGGCAACACCTTCCGAGTCGCCTGGCCGTCTCGGTCGGCTGCCTCCTCCACCCGTCCGGTCCCCGGGCCGTACGGGCGGGGTTGCAGGGAGCCGAGTGCTTCCGCTCCCCCCAACTCAGTGCAGCCCCCGACGTGTCCGCGCCGGGGGCTGCTGTTGGGTCCCGTTCCTCTCTCGAAGGAGCAAGACCCGTGAAGTCCATCGCTGCACTTCAGAACCTCGTTACCCCGTGGTCCGACGGCTTGGAGCCGTCGGCTGCGGAGCTGGACGCGACCGAGCGCGAGATGCCCCTCATCGAGGCGAGGGTCGAGCTCCTCGACGCGCAGATCGCCGTGCTGGACCGGACGCCGTCCGTGCTGGACGAGCGGCGGATCCGCCGGGCCCGCAACCGAGTCCTCGCCGCCCGGCGGGACCTGACCAACCAGGCCGCGGCCGAAGTGGGCATGGCGGGCGGTGCCGCATGAACACTCCGATGCCCCTCTCGTCCATGGCCGCGCCGTTGATGGCGCTGCGGATCTTCGATGACGAGTACCGGCACCTGCCGGCGCCGTGCGTGACGATCTCCACGGTCTACCCCGACCTGCTGGAGCTGTCGTTCCACGACGATGCCGACGGGTTCGAGACCTGGTGCCAGGCACTCGGGATCCGCCCCCGAGCGGTGCAGCACAGCGTTCACAGCGACGGCCGCACCAGCGTCATGAAGGCAGTGACCAACTACTCCGGCGGCCCCGTGAAGCTGATCTGCTTCACCACGATCCCCGCCCCGGAGGGGACGCGTTCACGGGCGGAGGTCGGCCCGTGAACCGTGTTCAGATCCGTTCATCCGAGCGGGCCCTGTCGGTCGGGACATGGCTGATCGTCGGCGGAGCGATGCTCTACTCCGTCCTCACCGTCACGCCGCTCATGGCCGCGCACACGCCGGCCGAGTGGCGGTGGACCGCCCCGATCCTGCCCCTAGTGGTCGACGCCGCGGTGGTCATCGTGGTACGCCTCGACTCCGTCCTCGCCCGCCTCGGCGGGCACGGCGGTGCCTGGCCGGTAGCCCTGCGGTGGATGACCGGCACCATGACCCTCGCCCTGAACATCGGCGTATCCGCGCTGGCAGGGGACCTGGTCGGGGTCGCCGTGCACTCCGTCGCACCCCTCCTCCTCATCGTCACGGCAGAAGCTGGGCTCGCATACCGGCGGGCCCTGACCGCTGCCGTCCTGGCCATGGAGGCCCGCAAGCGCGCCGAGCAGGACGCCCGGGAGCGGGCGGCGGCGGAGCGAGAGGAGAACCGGCTCCGGGCCGCTCGTGAACAGCGCGAGCATGAGGCAGCCATCGCCCGTGAAGAGCGTGAACACGAGGAGCGTCTGGCCCGCGAGGAAGCCGACCGGCAGGACCGGATCCGGCGAGAGGAAGCCGAGCGGACCGCAGCGGCGGAGTGGGCGGAGCTGGAGGCCCGTGAACGCCGTGAACGTGAGCGTGAACAGGCCGAGGCCGAGCGTGAACGCCTTGAACGCCAGGCCGCCCAGCAGTGCGAACTGCAGGCGCAGGAACAGGCGGAGCGTGAGCGCCGTGAACGGGTCCGTGAACAGGAGCGGATGGAGCGTGAACGCGCCGCCCTCCTCGCCGCCGGGCCGCCGCCGGTGAAGCTGCCGGAGGAGCAGGCCCGCGCCACCGTGGCCGCCGCGTTCGCGGCCGGGGTGCCGGTGCGGGTCGCTGCGGAGCTGTCCGGCTGGTCGGTCGGTTGGGCCTCCGCCCGCTACCAGGAACACCGCGACGGCAACGCCGCCGCCGCTCCGGCCCTCGGCCGATGAACACCCTGCCCGTCTACCGGTGGCGCCTCGCACCTGAGGGGTTGGCCACCCGCCGTCAGCTCCGCGCCGCCGGGCTCCGGCCCGGCGGCCAGGACGTCGTCGCCCAGCTGGAGCGGCCCCGCCGCCGGCGGGGCCCGCTGGTCGCCTACCTCTACCGGGTCGACCTCGCAAAGCCGGTCCGGCCGATGACCCCCAACCGGTGGGCTGCCCTGGCAAAGGCGGACGCCGCCCGCCGCCGCTGCCCCGTCTGCCGCGACCACCTCCCGTACGTGATCCCGACCTCGCTCGGCATGTGCGTGGCCTGCCACGACTTCCCTGAACAGCGCGCCGCCCGAACCCTCTCCGCTGCCTGAAGGAGTTCTGCTGTGTCTCGCCGTACCCGCACACACACCGCGAAGGGCTCCGCGCCCACCGTTCACATCCCCCGCCAGCGCGGACGACGCCAGGGGCCGCAGGTGATCGTGGTCGTTTCCGAGGAGCCGACCCTGACAGCTCGCGCCACCGCTGCGACGGGCCGCTGGGTGTGGAAGCACCGCCGCACCTGGGCTCCGACCAGCCTCGCGATCCTGCTGCTGCCCGTAACGGGCGTCGTTCACCTGATCACGCCGTGGGCCGCGCTCGCCGCGGCCCCGGCCGCCGCCGTCCCGTTGGCGGTCCTGGGGTGGAAGGCCAAGGGCCGCCCCGTCCGGACCCGCGCCGAGGCCGCATGGCTGACCACCCTGGCCGCCCTCGCCACGGCCGGACTCACCTGGTTCTCGCTGGCCCTGTGGGCCGGACCGTTCGTGCCCGTGCTGATGGGTCTGTGGTCGCTGACCACACTCGCCGCCCAGGTCATCTGGTTGATCAGCCGCCGCTCCACCCAGTCTGCCACCGCTCCTGAGGGGACCCGCTGATGTCGAACAACACCTGGATGCCCAACAACGGCAGCACTCCCGGCCCCCGCCGTCCGCAGAACGGCACCGGCCAGCAGGCCGGCCCGCAGCAGGGTCCGTGGCAGCAGCCGGGCCCGGCCGGCGCCCCCGGCGGGCAGGGTGGTGCGTCGCGTTCGCGGACGTCGAACCGCACGCGGGAGTACCACTTCCACATCAACGACTCCGGCCCCCGCAACGGCGGGGCCGGTGGCCAGCAGAACGGCTTCCAGCAGGGCGCGGGCGGGCGGATGCACTCGCCGTTGGGTGACCCGGAGTTCTTCTCCAACGTGGACATCCGCAACTACTGCGAGGGCGGCCGCGGGCTGTTCCTGCAGATGTCGTTCGAGCTGGCCAACGCCGCCGAGATGCTCAACGCCGTCCTCAAAGAGATCCCCGACCCCGAGGGCCGCCCCTTCGGCTCCCGGGCTCGGGCCCGCAGGGTGTCTCGGCGGATGAAGAAGGCCGCCGAGGACGCCCTCGGCACCGCGAAGAACCTCGCCGCCACCTACGCCGCGTTCCAGCGGGAGTTCGACCCCCAGCTCGCCCCGCACGCCCGCCCGCGCCAGGGCCGCCGCTTCGACTTCAACGGCTAACGACACCTGATCGCAGGGAGGTCAGACCATGCCCCGAACCATCTCACCCGAAGAGACCCGGCAGCAGTACGACGTCCACGGCGAGGGCGGCGGGATCGGCGAGTACCTGCTCCACCGCGCCAAGCCCCACCTGCCGCCGTGGCTCGCCGGAGCCGGTACGGGCCTGGCCTCCCTGCCCGCCCACTACTTCTGGTCCGGCGAGCCCGGCGTCACCGCCGGCCTCACCCTCGCCTCCGTCGCCCTGACCGGCCTCACCTGGTGGGCGGGCAAGTCGACCACCCAACAGCGCCGCCTTCACTCCGCCGTCACCGTCGCCGCCGCATCCACCTGGTTCACCGCGGCCGCGATCGCCGGACCCGGGGCGGGGCCGCTGGGGGAGCTGTACTTCATCGGCGCCCCCGCCCTCGCCCTGTCGTGGAACATCCGCCAGATCCTCCGCAAGAACGTCGAAGGCCCCGCCGCCGGCGCGGACGGCGGGTTCCTGGAGAAGGTCGGCCTGGCCAAGACCCAGGTCCTCCGCACGGAGGTCGGCCCTAACAAAGCCTCCTTCGACCTCCAACTCCCCCGCGGCGAACTCACCCCCGACGACGTGTCGAAGAACCTGACCCGCATCGCCGGCGCCCTGGACGTGCCGAAGACAGCGATCCGGATCCAGGAGAACCCGGACTCCGCGTCCAGGGTGATGCTGACCGTGGTCCCGCTGGACCTGCTGAAGAACACCGTCCCCTGCCCCGGCCCCAGCGCCCCCGGCGAGTCGATCAGCTTCCCCGTCGTGGTCGGGATCTACGAGGACGGAACCCCGGCGGTCATGTGGTTCCCCGGAGACCCGGACGAAGCCCGCAACGCCATGATGCTCCTGCTCATGGGCATGACCGGCTCGGGGAAGTCCGAAGGCGGCCTGACCGCGCTCGCCGAGATCCTCACGCGCCGCGACGTGATCGTGTGGGCGTCGGACCCGGCGAAGAAGGAGCAGACCCTCGGCCCGCTCCTGCCCGCGATCGACTGGGCCGCCCTCGACATGCCCTCCACCAAAGCCATGATCAAAGCCCTCACCGCCGTCATCCCCGCCCGGACCGCGTGGCTGGCGAAATACGGCTACAAGCAGTGGGTCGCCGCCTGCGCCGAGACCCAGTCCGACGGCGCCCCCGGCATGCCCTACCTGGTCGCCTGGTTCGAAGAGGCCGCGAAGACGATCCGTGAGATCGACGACGACGTGTTCACCGGCCTCGCCCAGGAAGCGCGCTCCGCCGGCGTCTCCCTCGTCCTGTCGATGCAGCGGGCCTCCGGCAACCAGGTCTCCACCGACACCCGCGCCTCCCTGGGTTCCTCCTGGTGCCACGGTGTCCGCACCGAGCAGGACGCCCGGTTCGCCCTCGACGACGAGGTACTCGACGCCGGGGCGGCCCCGCACGTGTGGAAGGACAAGAAGCCCGGCTACTCCTACCTCGTCGCCAACGGGGTGCCCGACGGCCAGTGGGCCACCCCGATGCGGGACTACCTGTGCAGCGTCGACTACCTGAACTGGGTCGTCGTCACCTTCTCCGACATCCGGGCCGCGATCGACCCCGTCACCGCCGGAGCGGCCGCACGCTCCGCCGACCGGGCGTTCACCGGCCGCACCCGCTACCCGATGCCCGGCACCACCGACCAGCCGGAGACCACCATGTCCAACGGCTACGGCCAGGACGAGGACGAAGAGCACGACTACTACCCCGAGGACGAGTACGACCGGCGCCCTCCGAACGGGGCCGACGAGGAGGACGACTACGCGGAGGGGGAGTTCATCGACGCGGAGCAGGAACTCCCCGAAGTCGACCAGGTCGTCCAGCTCGCCGCCCGGCCGCCGGCCGACGAACCCCGTCCGAAGATCAGCACCGCCGAAGCGCGGGCCGCGATGGAGGAAGTCCTCGAAGAGTTCGAGGACGAGGGACGGGACGTGGTCGGCCCGGCGGACTTCATGGAGTACTGCGACCGCTACGGCCGAGGCCGTTCCTGGGTCTCCGGACAGGTCGCCCAGTTCGTCCTCGCGGGCCGTCTCGCTGAGACCTGCGAGGTCGGCCGCTACCGGATCGTCCCGTACCAGGCAGCGGCCTGACGCGTCAGACACCCCCAACAGGGAACAGCCCCAATCCACAGGTCATACGTGCGCGCGAGGGGTGTCAGACGGGTGTCTGACGCGTCAGACACCCCCACCAGACACCCGCCCTGACACCCCAGACACCCCGCCCAGATAGGGCCCAAGCCACCCCGGCTCGGGCCCCGTCGCTCTTCCCCGGAGTCCGCCATGGCCTACGAACCCGCCCACCCGACCACCCCGGCGCCGCTCCTGTACGGGGAAGCGGTCCTGTACCCGCCGGCCGTCCCCGAGCCACGGATGCTGCCCGCCGAGATAGCGCCCGGCGTCCAGTACGTCACCCTCCCCGACGGCACACGCACCCTGGCCTACACCGCCCAGCCGGAGGCACCGGTCGTGCGGCCTGTCCCCACATGGGCCAAGACAACCGCACTCCTCGCCCCGACCGTCGGCGGAGGTATCGCGGCCGCCTCCGCCGGGCTGGCCTACGCAGCACCGGGACTGATCGCCATGGCCGAAGCCCTTTGGGCCGCCATAGCCCTCGTCGCCGCCGGAGCTGTCGTCACGATCGCCCGGCCTCGCCGCAGCGCCGCCCGGCCGACCACCCACATCACCCAGCACGTCACCGCCACCGGCCTCTTCGGCCGGGCTAGAGGCACTATCAACCACCGCTGAACGCACTCGGTTCAGACATCGGAGTGCATCTCAACTGGTGCTGGAGGTCTTCCGGTGCATGTCCCAGTGGGCCGCCAGCCACATCCGGTGCTCCCGCCGCAGTCGCGTGGTGAGCGGCTGGCCATGGAGCTGCCTGTACGGGACATAACCGTGCAGAGACGGGCTGACGTCGAGAACGAACCGTCCGGGATCGACCGCGATGAGCCCGAGGTCGAACAAGCGGTGTACATCGCGGCGCAGGAGGAGACCTCCGTCGCTGTGGTGCTGACCGCTTCCGGCGTAGCTGTAGAGGTGGGCGGCTTCGAGAGCGGCGGCGGGCGTGGGGCCTGTGAACGCGCAGTGTTCCCCGTGGGCCTCCAGGAGCGTCCGGCGGAAGGAAGCCTGCCCGATCCGGGCCCGGACCGTGACCTGCCGGTGCCCGCCCGCGAGCACTCGCTGTGCCTGCTCAGCGATGGCGATCGTCGTCGTCGCCCCGCTGGCGGTGATCGCGGCGCGCAGCTTCTCCCATCGCATCGAACGCAGGCTGTGCTGTGTCTTGGGCTTATCGCACAGGGGGCGGAGTTCGGCGCCGCTGAGTACGCCCGGCATGTCGACCCAGTACCGGCCGTGGCGTGAACGGTAGGTCGTCACCGGCTTGCTGCCGGCGACTCGGTCTTGGTCATCGAACTCGGCCTTGCACTTGAGGCACCTGTACTTGGGGCTCTTCGTCTTGCGGGGCTGGAACTCCGATGTGGAGCACGACGGGCAGAAGAAGACGTCCTTCACCGCCTGTCCCGTGTCGATGGCCTCGATCACCGAGATCCCCAGAAGTGACGTCGTGTCCCACAGCGCGATGACGTCCCCGACGGTCAGCTCCGCGTGGTGGGGCACCGCGCTGTCCCAGCTGTAGTGCTCCGACGGGAGATCGTCGTACCCGCTGTTCCCCCCGTGCTTTCGGCCATCCCCCACAGCCAGCACAAGCCAGGCAGTCGCCACACTCTCCCCCTCATCCGCGAACCCCCAGGGACAGGGCGCCAGTTCATCTGGATCCGCAGCCGCCCCGCGCTCCTCCACCCGCAAGGAGATCACAAGCATGATCCACCCCAGTGCCGCCAGGCGGTACCCTCCCCGACCCCGCCTGCTGGACGCGTTCTGCTGCGCGGGCGGTATGGCCATGGGCTACCACCTCGCCGGATTCGACGTGGTCGGAGTCGACATCGAGCCCCAGCCCGAATACCCCTTCACCTTCATCCAGGGCGACGCCGTCGCGTTCATCCGCGAGCACGGTGCGGAGTTCGACCTCATCCACGCCTCCCCGCCCTGCCAGGCCTGGACCCCCTTGAACGCCTACAACCACAAGTCGTATCCCGAACTGATCGCCCCCACCCGGGAAGCCATTGACGCGGCAGGGCGGCCCTACGTCATCGAGAACGTCGAAGCCGCCCACACCGAACTGCGAAACCCCGTCAGGCTGTGCGGCCCGATGTTCGGCCTACGGATGTACCGCCACCGGCTCTTCGAGACCAGCTTCCAGCTCACCGGACCCCGGCACCCCGCGCACACGGCGATCTGCACCCGAAACGGCTACCTCCCCACACCCGAGAAGCCGTTCATGACCATCACCGGCGGCCGCCACTCCAAGGCATGGCAGCGCGCTGCGGCGCGCGCGATGGGCACCCCATGGATCACCACCATCCGGGGCGTATGCGAAGCCATACCTCCCGCCTACGCCCACTGGATCGGCGGCCAGTACCTCAGCGCTCAGGAGGAGAAGGCCGCCGCGTGAATCAGCGAGGGCGGCCCGCTCTCGGCAAAGCCCGGGCCGCCCCCTCTTCCAGCACTCTCAAGAACTGGAGACCACCAGCATGACCCAGACCACCGACATCAGGCGAGAGCACCAGCCGCGCTTACTGGACGCGTTCTGCTGCCAGGGCGGCGCCGGCATGGGCTACCACCGCGCCGGGTTCGAAGTGACCGGCGTCGACAAGGACGCCCAGATCCGCTACCCGCTCGGCTTCGACCAGGGCGACGCCATCGACTTCATCCGCACCTTCGGCTCTGGCTTCGACTTCATCCACGCCTCCCCGCCCTGCCAGCACGACACCGACTGCCAGCGCATCCAGGGCCGCGCCCACCCCGACCTGATCGGGCCCACCCGCGACGCGCTGGAATCGACCGGCCGCCCGTGGGTCATGGAGAACGTCCGGGGCGCCGCCCCCAAGCTGCACCAGCCGGTGATGCTGTGCGGGGCGATGTTCGGGCTTCAGACGTACCGGCACCGGTACTTCGAGACCGGCGGCGGGTTCGCCCTCCCCCAGCTCCCGCACCCCACCCACACTGCCCCGCAGGCCAAGATGGGCCGCCCCGTACCCGACGGCTGGTTCGGGCAGTTCGTCGGGAACTTCTCCGGCGTCGCCCTGGCCCGCCAGGTCATGGGCGTGCCCTGGATGAACCGGGACGGCATCCGCGAATGCATCCCGCCCGCCTACGCCCAATGGATCGGCCAGCACGCCCTCATCCACCTCCCTGCGCCGGCGGTGGCCGCATGAACGACATGCTCCGCGCAGCCCTCGCTATGGCCGCCCGGGGCTGGCCCGTCTTCCCCCTCCGGCCCGGCTCCAAGACTCCCGCCCTGCACCGCCAGGACCGCTGCCCCCGGACCGGCGTATGCGGCGGCGGGCACGTGAAGTGGGAGCAGCGCGCCACCACCGATCAGGCGGCCATCGTCCGGTGCTGGAGCCACAAGCCGTACAACATCGGCCTGGCCACCGGCCCCGCCGGGCTGATCGTGGTCGACCTGGACATGCCCAAGGCGAACACCGGTCAGGACGCGCCTGGCGGCGCGGGCAACTTCCTGGCGCTCTGCGAGCGCGCCGGGCAGCCCGTCTCGGCCACCCTCACCGTGCGGACTCCCTCCGGCGGGATCCACCTGTACTTCACCGCTGCGGACGGAATCCGGCTCGGGAACACCGCGGGCAAGCTCGCCCCGCTCATCGACACCCGCGCGCACGGCGGATACGTCGTCGCCCCCGGCAGCGCCACAGCTGCCGGTACCTACGAGGTCACAGACCCGTCCCCGGTCGCCGGACTTCCCGCGTGGCTGCTGGCGCTGCTCCAGCCTCCGGCACCTCGCCCGCTCTGCCTGCGGATGCCCGGGGCGTTCCGCAGCGGCAGTGCGGCCCGCGCAGCGCTGGAAGCCGAGTGCAGCGTCGTCCGCCGGGCGCCCGCGAAGCAGGCGAACAACACGCTCAACCGCAGCGCCTTCAAGGTGGGGCGCTTCGTCGCGTGGGGCGACCTCCCCCGCGAGGAGGTTGAGGAGGCCTTCCAAGCGGCGGGGGAGGAACGCGGACTCACCGTGGCCGAGTGCCGCGCCACGATCCGCAGCGCCCTCGACAGCTCCGCCCGCACGGTCCGCGCCCGGGAGACGGCATGACCACCCAATCCCACTCCCCCTTGGAAGGCCCCACCCCCACCCCTGCCGGGACCAGCCCCGCCGAACCGGCCCCCGCCCCCGACGGCCCTAGCGCGCCGAAAGTCGTCGCCGAAGGCGTCCCTTCATCTGTTCGCCCTGACCCGCACGCCGACGACGGACGCCGCCCCGTGGCCTGGCTCCACATCGTCGCCCCCGGCCGCGGCGTCGCCCCGTCCGTCCGGTCCTGGTGCCGGTGCGGGCGGGACCTGTTCGCTGCGGGCCAGCGACGCGCCCTCGCCCTAATCAACGACCACAACGTCCACCGCACCATCTGCCCTCTGCGGGCCGACGACAGGAGTGCAGCCGCATGACTCTCACCACCGTCCTTCCCGCCCCCGCTGACACCACCGAGGCCCAGGAGCAGGCGCCGGAGGGAGCGGCCGTCCTCGACGCGGTGGAGGCCTTCCACCGCCGCTTCAACGTCTTCCCAAGCGAGTCCGCATACGTCGCCGTCGTGCTGTGGGACGCGCACGCACACCTCCTCGACACGTTCGATGCCACGCCCCGGATCGCGTTCCTCTCCCCGGAACCCGGGTCCGGGAAGTCCCGGGCGCTGGAGATCGTGGAGACCCTCGTGCCCGCGCCGATGGTCGCGGTCAACGCCTCCCCGGCCGCACTCTTCCGCGCTGTCTCGGGAGGAGAGGGACGTCCGACGATCCTCTTCGACGAGATCGACACCGTCTTCGGCCCCAAGGCCGGTGAGAACGAGGAACTGCGCGGGTTCATCAACGCAGGCCACCGCCGCTCCGGTGTCACCTACCGCTGCGTCAGCGACGGACAGGGCAACCAGTCCGTCGTCGCCTTCCCGTCGTACTGCGCCCTCGCTGTCGCCGGACTGGGGAACCTGCCGGACACGATCCTGACCCGCTCCGTGGTCATCCGCATGCGCCGTCGGGCCCGCAACGAGCGCGTCGAACCGTTCCGTGCCCGCCTCCACACCTCCGAAGGCCATGCTCTGCGCGACAGGCTCGCAGACTGGGCCGACACCGTCCGCGACCGCGTCATGGGCGCCTTCCCCGTCATGCCCGACGGGGTCACCGACCGGCCCGCCGACGTATGGGAGCCGCTCCTCGCCGTGGCGGATGCGGCCGGTGGGGACTGGCCGGAGCGAGCCCGTGTCGCGTGCCTGGAACTGGTCAACGCCTCCCAGAGTGATGACAAGGCCAGCATCGGGATCCGTCTTCTCACCGACCTGCGCGACCACGTCTTTGGCGACATCCCCCGCCTGCCCACCGCCGCCGTCCTCGAACAGCTCCGCTCTCTCGACGAAGCGCCTTGGGGGGACATGGCGAACGGCCGGCCGCTCGACGCCCGAGGCCTCGGGCAGATGCTCCGGGAGTACATGACCGTGGACAACAAGCCCATCGTCGCCAGGAACATCAAGAGCGCGGGCGCGGTCCTCAAGGGCTACTACGCCGCCGACCTCGCCGATGCCTGGATTCGGTACTGCCCACCCCCCACCCCCTGAAAGAGCGCTACCGCCGCTACCTCCGCTACCTCGCAGGTCAGAGCACCTGCGAGAAGTAGCGGCACCACCTGAGGTAGCGGCAAAACACCGCTACCGGCGTGGCCCCGGCAACGGGCCGGGGCCACTCACTCATCCGCTACCGCTACACCTTCCGCTACCAAAACACCGCCCCTGACCTGCGCGGTAGCGGAGTAGCGGCGGTAGCGGACATCTGAGAGGGGAGGCCGACGCGCCCTCCGCTCCTCAGCGCTCATTGGGCCTCACCGACTGACTCACGAGGAGACGACGATGGCAACGTCCCGACGGCAGCGAACGCCAGTGGACGAATGGCTGCCTCTCACCGAGGTACTTGAGGAACTCGGCATCACCCGCGCCACCTGGTACCGCTGGCGAAACCGTGGCTATGGCCCGGCGGCGCGCCGCCTTCCGAACGGTCACCTTCGGGTGCGCCGAAGTGTTCTGGACGAGTTCAACAACGGCCTGGAGGCTGCGTGACCGACTGGAGCTACACGGTCAAGATGTGGGCCATCCGCAAGCGGCCCTACCGGAAGCCCTACCAACTCCGTTGGCAGGTGGGGATCCGACCTCACTCCGAGTCGTTCCTGACGCTCGGGCTTGCCGAGAGCCGGCGCGCGCAGCTGATCACCGCCGCACGGGCCGGAGAGCCCTTCGACGTCGACAGTGGGCTCCCCCGGTCGCTGATCCAGCGCGAGAAGGACATCCCCTGGTACCAGCACGCCCGGAACTACATCGAGATGAAGTGGGACCACTCCCCCGCCAGCACGCGGAAGACGCTGGCCGAGGCCATGGCCACGGTCACCATGGCTCTGGTGAAGGACACGAAGGGCATGGCCGAGCCGAGGATCGCCCGGCGGGTGCTCTACAGCTGGGCGTTCAACGTGCACCAGTGGGACAAGGAGCAGCCGGACGAAGTGAAGGCGGTGCTGGCATGGTTCGAGCGGAAGTCAGTTCCGGTGTCAGCCCTTTCCGAGCGGATGCTCGCGCGGAAGGCCCTGAACGCCTGCACCAAGCGGCTGGACGGGAGGACGTCCGCAGGGTCCGTCATCACTCGGAAACGGGCCATTTTCCACCAGGCTCTCGGGTACGCGGTGGACGCGGAGCTGCTGGCGGAGAACCCGCTCCATTCCCTCCAGTGGTCGGCTCCTGAGAAGGTCGGCGAAGAACTGGACCGCGCGTGCGTGCCCGGTCCAGAGCTCGCCGAGCGGCTACTGGCCGGGGTTCGATCGCAGGGGGCGCGGGGGCGGCATCTGGAGGCCTTCTTCGCCTGCATCCTCTATGCCGCCGCCCGCCCCGGGGAGACGGTCGGGCTGCGGGCCGCGGACTTCCACCTGCCCCAGCGAGGGTGGGGGACGGTGTGGCTGCGGGAAAGCCGACCGCGTGCCGGCCGGTCCTGGACGGACTCTGGCGAGGCCCACGATCGGAAGGGGCTCAAGCACCGGCCGCGCAGCGCCGTACGGCAGGTCCCGATCCCGCCGCAGCTCGTGTCACTGCTCCGGTGGCACGTCACGGCACACGGCGTCGCGGCGGACGGCCGGCTCTTCCGAACGGCTCGCGGCGGCATGGTGCAGGAGAGCGGGTACGGGGAGGTGTGGGCGGAGGCCAGGGCCAAAGTGCTCAGCCCGCAGGATCAGGCCTCCAAGCTGGCGAAACGGCCCTATGACCTTCGCCACACCGCGGTGTCGACCTGGCTGAGCGCGGGGGTGGAGCCGCAGATCGTTGCCGAGCGGGCGGGCCACAGCCTGGCGGTGCTCTTCCGGGTGTATGCGAAGTTCCTGAAGGACGGGGAGGAGGCAGCGAACGCCAAGATCTCTGCGCGTTTGGACCGTAAGTAGGACGAGGGCCGCAGGACGGGTCAGGCGCTCAACCCGCCACTGCAATGCCGTGCTGCCGCCAGGCTCGTGCTGGCGGCAGCTACAGCAGCAGCTGATGGGCCCTAGGCAGACGGAGGCACCCGCACGCATGCCGTCCTGAACGAGCCGCGCTACAAGGGCAGTCCTCGCCCTACAGATACACAGGCTCGTCGGACGGAGTGTGACTTACTCCACGCTAGTCGCCGAAACGATCGCGTCATCCTCGTTACGGGAGTCCTTTGCTTGAAAGCGGACCAGACGGCGCGAAGAATCGATCGCTGACTTCGGCGGAATCAAGGTGAATGCCATCACGACCTTCGCTGGATCCGCGTTGCCACGTGAGACAGCCGCCCTTACATCCGCTTCCTCCGTGCCTTCGACGACCGGATAGATCAGTGCAACGCCCGTTCTTGCTCCAACTACCGGGCTCCGGTCCGACTCAAGTGCCGCAACCTCGATCATCTGCAGGGCCGCCTTCTTGTGCTCCACACCCGCGATACGGCTGAACGAGGACTTGCCTTCCTGCCGACTGCGGCGGGCCAATGAAAGTGGGACTGAACCCAGGACGGATGCCTCGACCCGGTCGTCCTGGACAGCTTGCGGGGCGATCAGCAGCCAGTCATCAACGGTGGCCAGACGGCCGTCGAGCTGAGCCAGGTAACGAAGATGGGGTCGGAAAATGCCCTCACGCGCCCACTCCAGCCCGCTAAGCACTGAGAGCAGCTCAGCGTGGCTGACGCTCGCGGTAAGCGCGGGGAAAGTCCGGCTTGCACCTGTTGGGCCCGCCGGGTAGGCAACAGGGGTCCGCTGTGAAGAGAAGGCCTCGAGCAGGGGACGCCAGCGCTCCGTGTTACGCCGCAAGGAGGCGGAGTCCGTCGGGTACGCGGCCGGCTCGATTGGCTTTCCTGGCGAACGCACCTCCACGAGCTCAGCATTAAACATCTTATTGCGGGCCGATGGCTTGATCCATGGGAGATGCTGCCCGACCAGAGGGGGTACCTGAGAAGGAGTGACTTGGGGTTTTCCGTCGACGAGTTCGGCGTACTGGGCGAGCTGCTGGCGGAAGAGTTCCTCATCCTGGCAGATAGCTTCGAAGGCTTCGTAAAGATCGACGGTGGTTTTTTTCGTCAGCTGCTCCTCTCGGCCGATGTAGAGGCGAACGAGATCTCGATATCCCGGACGGAACCCAAACCATCGACCCATTTGCATGAGCGTGTCAGCCTGGCGGGCAGTGCGACGGTAGTACGTGACGGTGAGACCTTCGACCGTGAAGCCACGCGACAGCTTTGTTCCACCTACGAGGATTTTCCAGACGTGAGGCGTGCGGTCGAAGTCGAGATCAAGCTGCTCGAAGTATTTGTCTGTATCGCCGTTGACTATTACTACTGCATTGCCCCCAGCGCCGATGAGCTGGCGCGCTCGACTGACATAGGGGCGGAGTTCGTCGTATGAGACGGGGTTGGGGAGATCAGCTGCGCGGGCGGAGGAAACGGGAGCAAAGTCGGCTGCCCACAGGGCGGCCAGGCGCGCATGGCCTTCTGTAGATGTGTAGCCGGCCTGGTGCCACATTGAATTGATACGCAAGGCCAATTCGGCGTGGTCGTTCGTGCGCACGGACTGATGAACCAGCATGGTGTGATGGCGGAACGGACCATCGGGGATGCCGCGATCGGCCCGGAAGAGTTTCAGGGCTCCGGTGACCACAAAACTGTCCATTGCTTCTTGGAGGCGGTCGCCGGTTCCGCTGCGGATTCCTCGTACATGCGCCTTCTGTTGCGAGTTGGCGACTGTGCGTTCGGCGCCCTTCAAGGTGGAGTCGAGGTCATGGAAGTCCTGGACACCCATATACCCCTCAGGGCGTGGCAGGGAAATCAGGAAGTCGCTAGGGAAGATGTCTTGGGCATCTCCGGGATCGACAAAGACGTTTGCGAAGGGCGTCGCCGTGTACCCGATGTACTGCGCCCGCGGGAGCAGCTGCAGCAGCTGCGATATGAGTTTATTAATAGCCGTGCGTTCAGTGGCGCCCTTCTGCCACTTCTCGGGATTAGAAGTATTGACAGAAGCCTGGTCGGATTCGTCATCGATGATCAGCGCCGGCAGCTCGCCGAGGACGCCGTGGACCTGCTTAAGATCCTTTACCAATTTTTCCAGAACCAGTTTATTCTTCTTGACAACCATTACCCGTGCTGCGGCATGGTGAAGGTTGGCGGGGTCGTGCAGGGGCAGCGTGGGCTCACGCTTTTCAAACTCCAAGGTTCTGATCCCCTGGTCAAGACTCTTGTAGTCTTTTTCCCGAGTAGTCAGGCGCTCGATGTCAAATGCCCGCTGCGCCGAGGGGCGTCCACCATGCTGCACGAACTGGGGCCAGTCTGTGTCGTCACCCACGTAGTCGATACCCACGAGGGAGTCGAGGTCTGTAGGGTCCGCCCCGCGGAGGATATTTTCCTGGCCGATCAGTTCCATGTCCAAGCGGCGCTGTGTCTGGGCGCGCAGCAGATTGAGGGTGCCGCCAAGGACGATCACCAAGCGGTAGCCCGCATCAAGTGCCTTTGCGATGACGCCGGTGAAGTTGGCTGTCTTGCCGGACTGCACATATCCCACGACGAGGCCTTTGGCCTGCCGAACCGCCCTCTGCTCGGGGTCGCAGAGACGCTCGACGACCGCCCTACTGGCCTCGTCCAGACCTGCGATCGAAGCCTCAGACCAGCCCTTGTCCCTGAGTTTGCTCTCGTACGCCCGCCAGTAGAAGGAACGCGCTGAAGCGCGCTCGGCCGTGTACCACGGGGTGTGCTCTTTAGCGATGACGGTGGCGCCTGCCGTGTGAGCCACTGGTATCGCCGCGTCGAGCACCTTGCGCAGGTCAGCGCCGAAGCGAAGCCGGTCATACGCGGCGGTACGGCGCTCATCAGTACGCGGTGCTGTCGCCAGTGCCCAGGGAGACTCCTCCGCAAAGTCCCACGCTGTTAGAGATCGGGACCAGAGGGTGAAAAGCGGTCCGCCAGTCAGGGCCTCTTCAACCAGGCGCGCACGGAAGGTCTCCTCACCCAGATCAGTTCCCGGGAAATCTTCTTCGGCAGTCAGAACGGCAAACTTCTCAAAATGGCGCGGACTCGCCTTCATCCCATTCAGGACTTCAGCATGGACTGCTAGAAGCGCGTCGGTCATGTCAGCTTTCCCCATTCACAAACGACGGCAGGTCAATAGTCGATCCGGTTCCGGCGTTCACGCTGAGCTTGGACCGCTGCGAATAGAATGTTGTTCCAGTATTCGATTCGGTCAGCACGCCTCTTCTCCCAGCGGCCGAGACCGAAGCAGTCCTGGAGCAGCAGGTAAAGCAATGCCTTGGTGACCGGCGCATCATTCGCCCCGCCCCGCCGCCCATCGTTGAAGTCCTCACGGAAATCCCTATTGAGAAGGATGATGTGGTTCTCTCGGTCGAGCTGAAAGAACTGCCCTTCGGGCAAGGCTACCCAGTCAACACGGATAGGTTCCTCACCATTCTTTAGCGGCAGTTCCTCGCGGACAGCCCGCTTAACCTTCGGGTCGAGCCCTTTTCCGGGCTCGATGACAGAAGGCCTTTCAATGTTCGACCGGGAAGTTCCTTCACGGTAGGCGACCTGCGCATCGAGGATGTAGGAGCCCCATTCAGCGCCTGCTGCATCGACGGCCTCGTGCACTCCTAGAGTAAAGGCGGGCGTAACCTCGACTCCATCCTTCTTTACCGTAAGACTGAAAACGTCGTTGACTTCGTCGGGTAGATCCACGGCTACACGGGCAAGCGCCAGATGCCCCTCGGGACTGCGGAGATTACTCCATCCGCCAGCCTGCACGAGTCGATCATTTCGATAGAAATAGAAACCCTGACGATCATGCACTGCACCAATTTGTCGGAACCCGGCAAGATTGGACCTGGGGGGCCAGATGTGCGCCTCAAGGCCTACCTGCCCCACTCCCTCTACTGAGGCACTGAATTTTTTCGGATAGCCGGCCCTTCCGGGCAGCTTGTAGCCGAATGGGTCGAGCGCGTCCACGCTTATGTGATCAGTTTCCTCGCCAGTTGCCACGTCCCAGACGGCTATGTCGAGCTTCAGCCCTCGACTCAGAAACCGATGCAGGTAGAGTCCGAGATGCGTCTCAAGCCGCGAAATAGCCTTTGAGAGAAACTGCTCGCTTTGGCCCGGCGCCACGGTCTCAAAGGCCCGTACGCGGTCCCAGCGCACGATCGTCCCCTGCCACTCGATCAGGCCGTCATAGACATCGATCTGCTGCTGGGCAAACGCCGGCTCGACTGTGTCGCATCGGAAGCCGTCTTCGATGCCTTCTGCGGTCAACTTGCGGCCTGCTGCGCGACTGCGCCGGGTCCGGCTGATGACTGTGAGCGATCGAGCATGAGACAGGGAGGCGGCTTTGAGGCCAGTGCCGTACATGCCGAGTGCATGGCCTCCGTAGTCGCGGCGACGGCCGACAGTCATGGCTCGGTCGAGGCCCGCATCGTCCATACCCCGCCCGTTGTCCAGAACCAGCAAGGACACGATGCGGGCATCGGCGCGGAGAAAGTGCACCACGATGGCGTCAGCTTCGGCATCGATCGCGTTGTCGACGAGGTCTGCGACGGCCGCCTCGAAGCTATACCCCTGGTTGGTTAGCGCCTTGGCGTACCCGGCATCCGGGGGCAGTCGCGTGCTTCCGCTGGTCGGGACGTCGTACTGCCAGCTGGAGGGCAGCGAGGTGGAGGAGGGCATGCGTTCCTGTTCCTTTGCGCAGATGGGCCCCGTGTGGGGGGAACAGCGGCCCGTCACCGATGCGGCATTCTACGTAGACGCGGGGTCTACGGGAGGTGTTCGTCACATGATCGACGCGCACGCCTTCCAATCCCGTATCGGCACGACCTCCGGCAGGCTGCCTGCCCACAGCTCAGCACCGGTGCCTCAGATCTTTGCGGCACGCACCGCAGGGGTCCGACGGCGCCGCTCCAACGGATGTACGCGGTATGCCCCAAGGCGTTGGCCCGTCTTGACCTGAAGCAGCGGAGGACGGCGGAGCGTCCGGCCAGGGATGGAAATCCCGTCCACGCGCCGTCCACAGAGGCTGGTAGAGAGCGTGAAGGGGGGAGACAGAGCGAGACAGTCGACTCTCCGTGTTCGAAAACGAAGAAACCCCCGTTCGCTGCGTTTCCGCAGATGAACGGGGGTTCCACTCGCGTGGCGGCGCCAGGGTTCGAACCTGGGTAGGCTGAGCCGGCAGATTTACAGTCTGCTCCCTTTGGCCACTCGGGCACACCGCCAAGATTTGCTGCCATTTTTTCCGCCTTGCGGCGGCGCTCCCTGGCAACGACGTAAACGATACCTGATGACCGGGGGTGCTTCACCACCGGATTGATCAGCGCTGGGGGTGGGCACGGTGGCTAGGCTTTGCCGAGCGGTCCGGGCATGTCCGGCCGCGCCCTCCGGGGTGATCACAACCGACTTCAAGGAGCCACAGCACATGGCCGACTCCAGTTTCGACATCGTCTCGAAGGTCGAGCGGCAGGAGGTCGACAACGCCCTCAACCAGGCCGCCAAGGAGCTCTCGCAGCGCTACGACTTCAAGGGCACCGGCGCCACGATCGCCTGGTCCGGCGAGAAGATCCTGATGGAGGCGAACTCCGAGGAGCGCGTGAAGGCCGTCCTCGACGTCTTCGAGACCAAGCTGGTCAAGCGCGGGATCTCGCTGAAGGCGCTCGACGCCGGCGAGCCGCAGCTGTCCGGCAAGGAGTACAAGATCTTCGCCACGATCGAGGAGGGCATCTCCCAGGAGAACGCCAAGAAGGTCGCGAAGATCATCCGGGACGAGGGTCCCAAGGGCGTCAAGGCCCAGGTCCAGGGCGAGGAGCTGCGTGTCAGCTCCAAGAGCCGTGACGACCTCCAGGAGGTCCAGGCGCTGCTCAAGGGCAAGGACCTGGACTTCGCGATCCAGTTCGTGAACTACCGCTGACCCTGTTCCGCGATCTGCCCCACGCCGGCCCGGCGGTCTTCACCGACCGCCGGGCCGCGGCGGTCGCGAAGGGGGTGTGTGCGGGGCGTGTGCGGCGCACGCGCCACCTTGGACTCCTGTGGGCACTTGGGGCGCGATGAGTGCGCCCACCACGCTGGTTGGCATCACATCACCGCGTGGCAGGGGGTTCTCGCATGCCTGGGGCCGGCACGTTCCGTGATGACTTCGGGGCATCCGTGGTCGTCGCGCTGGTCGCTCTACCCCTGTGCGTCGGGGTGGCGGTCGCCTCCGGGGTACCGGCCGAGCTGGGGATCGTCACCGGGGTGGTCGGCGGGCTGGTCACCGGATGGTTCCGCGGGAGCGCCCTCCAGGTGAGCGGGCCCGCGGCCGGGCTCACCGTCCTCGTCTACGAGGCGGTGCAGGCCTACGGTCTTCCCGCTCTCGGGGTGCTGGTGCTGGCCGCCGGGGTGGTGCAGCTGGGCATGGGGATGCTGCGGCTCGGGCGGTGGTTCCGGGCGATCTCCGTCGCCGTCGTGCACGGGATGCTGGCCGGGATCGGGCTGGTGCTGATCTCCGGGCAGTTGTACGCCCTGGGCGGGGTCGAGGCGCCGGGGCAGACCCTGGCGAAGCTGCGCGGGGTGCACGAGCTCGGCACTCAGGCCGACTTGGCGGCCGTGCTGCTGGGGGTCGGGACGATCGCCGCCATGGTCGCCTGGCGCAGGATGCCGGCAAGGCTTCGGATCGTGCCCGGGGCGCTGATCGGGGTGGCCGCCGCCACCGCCGCGGCCGTCCTGCTGCGGCTGCCCGTCGAGAAGGTGCGGGTGACGGGCGTACTGGCGGCCGTGTCCCCGCCCGGCTGGGGCGACTTCGAGGTGCTGGCCTCGGTCGGCGCGGCCGGGACCGTGGTCGCGCTGGCACTGATCGCCTCCGCGGAGACGCTGTTCAGTGCCGCGGCCGTGGACCGCATGCACGACGGTCCGAGGACGGAGTACGACAAGGAACTCATCGCCCAGGGCGTGGGCAACAGCATGTGCGGGCTGCTCGGCGCGCTGCCGATGACCGCCGTCATCGTGCGCAGCGCCGCCAATGTGGAGGCCGGGGCGCGCACCCGTGCGGCCCGGGTGCTGCACGGTGGCTGGCTGTTGCTCTTCGCCGTGGCCTTTCCCCAGCTCCTGGAGAGCGTTCCGCTGGCGGCGCTGGCCGGGGTGCTGCTGCACGCGGGCTGGAAGCTGCTGCCGGCGCGGGCGGTGGCCGCGTTGTGGCGGACGCACCGGGGTGAGGCGGTGGTGCTCGTGGTCACGGCCTCGGCGATCGTGGTCACCAACCTCTTCGAGGGGGTGCTGATCGGGCTGGGGCTCGCCGTCGCCAAGGCGGCCTGGGAGACCTCCCATGTGCACATCGAGGAGGTGTGGGAGGACGAGGAGCTGTGCGTGCAGGTCTTGGGGAACGCCAGCTTCCTGCGGCTTCCCAAGCTGCTCGACGCCCTGGAGGCGCTGCCGCACGGGCAGCCGGTGCGGCTGGATCTGAGCGGGCTGCGCCACCTGGACCACGCCTGTCTGACGGCCCTGGAGGGCTGGGAGCGTACGCGGGCGCCGCTGCCCGGCCGGGAGGGCGTCATCTAGGGGGGTTACCCTCCGCCCGTGGAAGACCAGTTGAAGCGCACCCTGGGGGTGTCCGACGCCGTCGTCGTCGGACTCGGCGCGATGGTGGGCGCCGGTATCTTCGCCGCCCTGGCTCCCGCGGCGCGGGCGGCGGGTGGCTCCCTGCTTGCCGCTCTGGGCGTGGCGGGTCTCGTGGCCTACTGCAACGCGCACTCCTCGGCGCGGCTGGCCGCCCGCTACCCGGCGTCCGGCGGCACGTACGTCTACGGGCGCGAGAGGCTCGGGCCCTTCTGGGGGTATCTGGCGGGCTGGGGTTTCGTGATCGGCAAGACCGCTTCCTGTGCGGCGATGGCCCTCACGGTGGGGGCGTACCTGTGGCCCGGGCGGCAGCACGCCGTGGCCGTCGCGGCGGTGGTGGCGCTGACCGCCGCGAGCTACGGGGGCGTGCAGAGGTCGGCCCGCGTCGCCCGGCTGATCGTGGCGGTGGTGCTGGCGGTCCTGGCCGGGGTGGTCGTGGTGTGCCTGTCCTCCGAGGCGGCCGACCCGGGGCGGCTGAGCGGGTCCGACCGGGGCGTCCTCGGGCTGTTGCAGGGCGCGGGTCTGCTGTTCTTCGCCTTCGCGGGCTACGCCCGGATCACCACCCTGGGCGAGGAGGTGCGCGATCCGGAACGGACGATCCCACGGGCGGTGCCGATCGCGCTGGGGATCGCGCTGCTGGTGTACGCCGCGGTGGCGGTGGCGGCGCTGTCGGTGCTGGGTGCGGAGGGGCTGGCGCAGTCGTCGGCCCCGCTCGCCGACGCGGTGCGGGCGGCCGGCGGCCCGGACTGGCCCCGGTGGTCCGGGTGGGCGCGGCCCTGGCCGCGCTGGGGTCGCTGCTGGCGCTCGTGCTCGGGGTTTCACGGACCGTTCTTGCGATGGCCCGGGACGGCCGTCTGCCGCGTGCGCTGGCGGCCGTACATCCCCGGCATCAGGTTCCGCACCATGCGGAGTTGGCAGTGGGTGTGGTCGTGGCGGTGCTGGCGGCCACCGCCGATCTGCGGGGCGCGATCGGTTTCTCCTCCTTCGGAGTGCTCGTCTACTACGCGATCGCGAACGCCTCCGCGTGGACTCTCGATTCAGCTGTCAAGGGTCGGGCCGTGGCAGTGGTCGGACTGGCCGGCTGTGTGGTGCTGGCGTGTGCGCTGCCCCTCGCGTCGGCGGCCTGGGGGGCGGCGGTGCTGGCGGTGGGCGTAGTGGTCCACGGGGTGCGGGGGCGTCTCAGATCCGGGATCTGAATCCGTCCCAGGGCGTCAGCTCCAGGTCGAACTCCTCCCCCGCTCCAGACCCGTCGCAGTACCAGGCGGTGCCGTCGAGCCAGCCGTGCAGCCAGGCCGCGAGGCTGGGGGTGTCGATGGACCAGGCGAGCTCCGGCTCCCCGAGGCCGGGGTCGAAGAGCAGGACCTGGGCGGTGTCGGAGCGGCAGTCGACGCAGACGGACATGGAGCAGCCGAAGTCGGCTATCGGCAGCACGCCCTCGGGCCAGCGCCAGGCCGACGAGCGGCCCGCCCCGTAGGCACGGACGGCGTCGCGCAGTGGCAGCAGTCCGCACTCCGGGCCGAATCCGCCGTCGCCGACACGGGTGTAGAGCGCGGCGAGCAGGGGCGGCAGGGCGAAGCCGAGTATGCCCTCGGCCCGGGCGATCTCCTCCGCGCCCAGAGCGGCGGGCAGGGGCTTTCCGTGCCCCTGTGAGGAGTGGTGCGCACGCGCGGCGACTTGCTCCAGCAACTGCTCGGTCTCGTTCATGCATTCCTGGTGACGCACCCCACCGACAGCCGCCGGGGCCTGTGGACAACTCCGCCCGCAGGCCGATCCGGTCGGCGTGCGGGCGGGGTGTGCGGCGGCGTCCACGACGCCGGCGGCCGTGTCAGCGCGAGGCGAACGGCGCGTCCGTCGGGACGATCTCGCGGCCGAGCGGGAGCAGGGAGAGCGGGACCATCTTGAAGTTGGCGATGCCGAAGGGGATGCCGATGATCGTGATGCAGAGGGCGATGCCCGTGACGATGTGGCCGAGGGCCAGCCACCAGCCGGCCAGCACCAGCCACAGGACGTTGCCGATGCAGGACCCTGCGCCCGCGTCGTGGCGCTCGACCGTGGTGTAGCCGAACGGCCAGAGGGCGTAGACGGCGATCCGGAAGGCGGCGATGCCGAACGGGATGCCGATGATCGTGATGCAGAGCAGCACACCCGCGAGCAGGTATCCCAGGAACAGCCAGATGCCGCTGAGGATGAGCCAAATGATGTTGAGGATTGTCTTCACTGGCGGCGGCCTGCCATCTGTTCGAGCCGGGCGATGCGCTCGGCCATCGGAGGGTGGGTGGAGAACATCTTAGAGAGGCCCTGACCTGGGCGGAACGGGTTGGCGATCATCATGTGGCTCGCCGCCTCCAACCGGGGCTCGGGGGGCAGTGGGAGCTGCTTGGTACCGGCGTCGAGCTTGCGCAGGGCGCTGGCCAGGGCGAGTGGGTCGCCGGTGAGCTGGGCGCCGGAGGCGTCGGCCTCGTACTCGCGCGAGCGGCTGATGGCCAGCTGGATCACGGAGGCGGCCAGCGGGCCCAGGATCATGATCAGCAGCATGCCGAGGAGGCCGGGGCCGTCGTCGTCGTTCGACCGGCCGATCGGGATCAGCCAGGCGAAGTTCACCAGGAACATGATCACCGAGGCGAGGGCGCCGGCGACCGAGGAGATCAGGATGTCGCGGTTGTAGACGTGGCTGAGCTCGTGGCCGATGACCCCGCGCAGCTCGCGCTCGTCGAGGATCCGCAGGATCCCCTCGGTGCAGCAGACCGCGGCGTTGCGCGGGTTGCGGCCGGTGGCGAAGGCGTTGGGTGCCTCGGTGGGTGAGATGTACAGGCGTGGCATGGGCTGGCGCGCGGACGTGGAGAGCTCGCGCACCATGCGGTAGAGCTGAGGAGCCTCGAACTCGCTCACGGGGCGGGCGCGCATCGCGCGTAGAGCCAGCTTGTCGCTGTTCCAGTACGCGTAGGCGTTCGTCCCGAGGGCGACGAGGACGGCGATGATCAGGCCGCCCCGCCCGAAGAAGCTTCCGATGAGGATGATGAGTGCGGACAGCCCGCCGAGGAGTACGGCGGTCTTCAGCCCGTTGTGCCGGCGGTGCACGGTACGCCCTCCAAGTGGTGCGGCAGGGGAGCCCGTCATGGATGTGAGGGTCTACGGTCCAGTGGACCCTCCCTTCCTGGTCAACGCGAGGTGAGGGCGTCTGGTTCCCAGGGCGCGGCGGGGCGGCCGCCCGCCGCCGCCCCTTCCCGGGGGGCGGCGGCGCCGCGGCGGGCCTTACTCCGTACGGGTTACACGCGCCGGCTACTGCGCGAAGAGGCTGCCCGACGTGACGCGCAGGATGATCTCCGGGGCGCCCGAGAGGACGACCGCCGTGATCGCGGTGACGATGACGGCCGCCGCCACCGGCCAGGGGGCGCGCGTACGGGTCTGCGCGCCCTCGGGGGTGCGGAAGAGCAGGGCCGTCCAGCGCAGGTAGTAGTACAGGGCGATGACGACGTTGATCGCCATGACCACGGCCAGCCAGCCCAGGCCCGCATCGACCGCGGACCGGAAGACGGTGACCTTGGCGAAGAGCCCGATGATGCCCGGCGGCAGGCCCGCCAGGCAGAGCAGGAAGAAGCCCAGCGAGAGGGCGGCCAGCGGGCGCTCGGCGTACAGGCCCCGGTA
This sequence comes from Streptomyces spororaveus, assembly GCF_016755875.1. Taxonomy (NCBI): domain Bacteria; kingdom Bacillati; phylum Actinomycetota; class Actinomycetes; order Kitasatosporales; family Streptomycetaceae; genus Streptomyces; species Streptomyces spororaveus. The sequence continues at coordinate 3,731,519 of NZ_BNED01000005.1, forward strand.
GTCGCTGATCCGGTGGAGCGGCTTGGTACGGGCGACCAGGGCGGCCACGGCGAAGGCACCGAGGTTCACGGCGGCGTACATGAGGGCGTAGGCGACGGTGGAGCCGATCTGGTCGCGCCCGGAGTACGCGGCCGCGGCGATCGGGACCAGCAGGTAGCCGGCCTGGCCGACCGAGGACCAGGCGAGCAGCCGTACGGCGCTGTTCGGACGGTCCGGGGACTGGCGCAGGGCGGCGGCGTTGCCCAGGGTCATGGTGAGCGCGGCGAGGACGGCCAGGGCCGGGCCCCAGATGTCGGAGTACGCCGGGAAGGCGATCACCGTGACGAGGATGAGGCCGGTGAAACCGACGGCCTTGCCGACCACCGAGAGGTAGCCGGCGATGGGCAGGGGGGCGCCGACGTAGGTGTCGGGGACCCAGAAGTGGAAGGGGACGGCCGCGGTCTTGAAGGCGAAGCCGACGAGGGTGAGCGCGACGCCGGCCATGGCGAGGGTGTCGAGCTGCCCGGGGACGTCTTCGAGGCGGTCGGCGACCTGGGTGAGGTGCAGGGAGCCGGTGGCGGCGTAGACGAAGCTGACGCCCATCAGCGACACGGCGGTGGCGGTGACGGAGGACAGGAAGAACTTCAGGGCGGCCTCGGAGGAGAGCCGGTCTCCGCGGCGCATGCCGACGAGGGCGAAGGCGGGCAGCGAGGCGACTTCGAGCGCGACGATCAGGGTGGCGAGGTCGCGGGAGGCGGGCAGCAGGGCCGCGCCGGCGGCGGAGGAGAGCAGCAGGAACCAGTACTCGCCGGCCGGCATGCGGGTGTCGCGGACGGCGGTGACCGACACCAGGGCGGTCACCAGGGCCCCGGCGAGCACCAGGAACTGGATGACGAGCGTGAAGCGGTCGGCGACGTAGCTGCAGGCCGCCGGGTCGCCGGTGAGGCAGAAGGTGGCGCGGTCGCCGGCGCGCAGGGGCAGCAGGGTGGCGGTCGCGGCGGCGAGGCCGGCGACCGAGATCCAGCCGAGGACCGGCTTGTGGCGCTCGGCGGCGAACAGGTCGGCGACCAGGACGACCAGGCCGACGGCGGCGGTGATCACCACGGGTGCGATGGCGAGCCAGTCGACGGACTGGACCAGGCTCGGGGCCTCGGCGGAGAGGACCGTCAGGGCCGTCATGGCCGTCATGAATTGCCTCCTGCGAGGAGCTTCTGGACGGCCGGGTCGGTGAGGCCGAGGAGGACCGCGGGCCACAGGCCGGCGAGGACGGTGAGGGCGACGAGCGGGGTCCAGGCGGCGAACTCGTAGCGCTGGACGTCCGCGACGGCGAGCTCGGGACCGGCTTCGGGGTCTCCCATGCAGACGCGCCGCACGACGATCAGGAGGTAGGCGGCGGTGAGCAGGGTGCCGAACGCGCCGACGGCCGTGTAGGTGAGGAAGGCGGGGCGGGAGAGGCCCTCGGCGGGGTCGAAGGCGCCGAAGAGGGCCAGCATCTCGCCCCAGAATCCGGCCAGGCCCGGCAGGCCCAGGGAGGCGACGGCGGCGAAGGCGAGGAGGCCGCCGAGGCGGGGGGCGCGGCCGTAGAGGGCGGCGCCGGTGGCTCCGGCGAGGGTGTCGAGGTCGGCGGTGCCGTAGCGGTCCTTGAGGGCGCCGACCAGGAAGAAGAGGAGGCCGGTGATCAGGCCGTGGGCGATGTTGGCGAAGAGCGCGCCGTTGACACCGGTGGGGGTCATGGACGCGATGCCGAGGAGGACGAAGCCCATGTGGCCGACGGAGGAGTAGGCGATGAGGCGCTTGAGGTCGCCCTTGCTCCCCTTGCGGGCCAGCGCGAGGCAGGCGAGCGATCCGTAGACGATGCCGACGACGGCGAAGGCGCCGAGGTAGGGCGCGAAGGTCGCCATCCCGTCGGGGGTGATGGGGAGCAGGATGCGGACGAACCCGTACGTGCCCATCTTCAGCAGGACGCCGGCCAGCAGGACGGATCCGACGGTGGGCGCGGCGGTGTGGGCGTCTGGCAGCCAGCTGTGCAGGGGCCACATCGGGGTCTTCACGGCGAGGCCGATTCCGATGGCGAGAACGGCCAGGAGCTGGGTGGTGTGCGACAGTTCGCGGCCGTTGTCAGAGGCCAGTGTCACCATGTCGAATGTGCCCGCCGTCACACCGATGAGGAGGAGGCCGAGCAGCATGACGACGGAGCCGAGGAGGGTGTAGAGGATGAACTTCCAGGCGGCGGCCTGCCGCTGAGCACCACCCCAGCGGGCGATGAGGAAGTACATCGGGATGAGGACCGTCTCGAAGGCGAGGAAGAAGAGCAGCAGGTCGAGGACGGCGAAGGTCGCGAGGGTGCCGGACTCCAGGACGAGGAGCAGTGCGACGAAGGCCTTCGGAGAGGGGCCTGCGGGGAGCTTGAAGTAGCTGTAGAGCGCGCAGAGGAAGAACAGCAGCGCGGTCATCAGGAGGAGGGGGAGCGAGATGCCGTCGACGCCGAGGTGGATCCGGACGTTCAGCGCCTGGATCCAGCTGATGTCCGTCGTCGCCTGGATGCGGGACGGGGCGTCGTGGTCGAAGCCCAGGGTGAGGGCGATGGCCGCGGCGAGGATCACACCGGTCACGGTCACGCCGTGGCGGAGCACGGCCTGTTCGGGGCTCTTGCCCTTGAGTCCGGGCGGGGCAGGCAGGAGCGCCGCGGCAGCGCCGAGGAGCGGTGCGGCCACGATGAACGCCAGAAGGAACTGCATCACGGACGGGCTGATATCAATCACGGCTGACTCACGGCTCACGATCCGGCGTTGACGTTGGCGAGGACGGCGGTGGCGATCGCCAGGACCACGGCGCCGGCGAGCAGGGCGCTCAGGTAGCTCTGCACGTTGCCGGTCTGGGCACGGCGTACCAGGCTGCCGAGCAGCTGGGTGCCGGTGCCCGCGCCGCGGACGTACGTGTCCACCACCTCGCGGTCGAGGAAGCGGACGAGGCTCGCGGCGGCCCGGACGGGCCGCACGAACAGCCGGTCGTAGAGGGCGTCGAGGTGGAAGCCGTCGGCCGCGTGGCGGTGCAGCGGACCGAGGAGCGCCTTGCCGGGGTCGGCGGCGGGGCCGGCCGGGACGGCGGGGTGATCGTGGGTCACCTCGGACACCTCGGGGGTCTCCGCGGCGGATTCGGCGGCGGCAGCGGCGACGGATGCGGAAGCGGGCACTGCGGCTGCGGCTCCCGCTCCGGTGCCGACGGCGGTCGCGAGGGCGGCCTTCGCCGAGGCGCGCTGCCAGAGCGCGTAGGTGAGCATCGCGCCGATGGCGGCGGCGCCCGTGCCGAGGAGCGAGGTGACCAGCGTCGGGGTGAGTTCCCCGCTGTCGAACCAGTCGGAGAGGGGCCCGGCGGCCAGGCCGAAGCCGACCGACGGGATCGCCAGCACCCACAGCACGCCGGTCATGGCGAGGGGTTCCTTGCCGTGGTCGGGGGCGGCGGCGCCCCGGCCGCGGAAGGCCATCAGCCACAGCCGGGTGGCGTAGGCGGCGGTGAGCAGGGCGGTCAGCAGGCCGGCGACGAGCACGAGCCAGCCGGCGGCGCCGGGAGCGAGGTCCGAGTGGCCGGTGGCGGTGTGCTCGGCGGCGACGAGGACGGCTTCCTTGGAGAAGAAGCCGGCGAAGGGCGGGATCGCGGCGAGCGCGAGCAGCGCGATCGTCATCGTCCAGAAGGCGTCGGGGATGCGCTTGGCGAGGCCGTCCATCCGGGACATGACGCCCAGGGAGTTCGTACCGGCGGCGTGGATGATCACGCCGGCGCCGAGGAAGAGGAGCGCCTTGAAGGCGCCGTGGGACAGGAGGTGGAAGACGGCGGCGCCGCGGTCGCCGACGGCCAGGGCACCGACCATGTAGCCGAGCTGGCCGATCGTGGAGTAGGCGAGCACCCGCTTGATGTCGTCCTGGGCGATGGCGGCCAGGCCGGAGCCGACCATCGTGACGGCCGCCATCACGGCCATGACCACCAGTGCGGCCTGGGAGGCCGCGAAGACGGGCAGGAGGCGGGCGATGAAGTAGACACCGGCGGCGACCATGGTCGCGGCGTGGATCAGGGCCGAGACCGGGGTGGGGCCCGCCATGGCGTCGGGGAGCCAGGTGTGCAGGGGGAACTGCGCGGACTTGCCCGCGACTCCGGCGAGCAGGAGCAGCGCGATCAGTGTCGGGTGGTCGAGTCCGCCGTCGGCGACGGTGCGCAGGATCTTCGGGATCTCGAAGGAGCCGGCGTCGGTGGCGAGCGCGAACAGGCCGATCAGGAAGGGGACGTCGCCGAGCTTGGTGACGAGGAAGGCCTTCAGGGAGGCGGAGCGGGCCGCTTCGGTCTCCCAGTAGTGGCCGACCAGGAAGTACGAGCAGATGCCCATGACTTCCCAGCCGACCAGCAGCACCATCAGGTCGCCGGAGTAGACGACGAGCAGCATGGCGGAGGTGAACAGTGAGACGAGAGCGGCATACGACGGGTAGCGCGGGTCCTCGCGCAGGTACGCCGTCGAGTAGAGCTGTACGCAGGTGGCGACGACCCCGACCAGGACGGCGACCAGGGCGGCGAAGCCGTCCAGGTACAGCGAGAGCTCGATCGGCACCGAGCCGGTCGGGGTCAGCTCGGTCGCGGCGCTGATCGGCGGGCCGCCGCCCTGGCGGACGGCGACGAGTACAGCCAGTACGGCGGCGCCGAGCGTCGGCAGGATCGCGAGCGGCCGGACGAACCCGGGGGCTCTGCGGCCGAGCAGGAGTCCCGCCACCGCGCCCAGGAAGGGGAGCAGCGGGACGAGGACGGCGAGGGTCGTGGTGCTCACGCGGTGACCTCGCTCTGGTTGTTCGCGGCGGGCTCGTGGCCCTCGGCGGTGTCGCGCAGCCGGTCGACGTCGGAGGTGCCCCGGTTGCGGTACACCATCAGCACGATCGCGAGGCCGATGCCGATCTCGGCGGCGGCGATCGCGATGGTGAAGAGGGTGAGGGCCTGGCCGGCGTGCAGGGCGTCGCGCAGCCAGACGTCGAAGGCCACCAGGTTGAGGTTGACGGCGTTGAGCATCAGCTCGACGGACATCAGGACCAGGATGGCGTTGCGACGGGCGAGTACTCCGTACAGGCCCGTGCAGAAGAGGAGCGCCGCGAGTACGGCGGGGTAGGCGAGGTGCATCAGCGCCGGCCCTTCTTCGCGCCGGGACCGGCCGGGGTGGCGGCGTCGGCGGGGTCGGCGGGGTCGTTCCTGCGGGACAGCACGATGGCCCCGATCAGGGCTGCGAGGAGGAGGACGGAGAGCGCCTCGAACGGCAGCACCCAGTGCTGGAAGAGGATCTCGCCGGAGACCTTGGTGGAACCCTGGACCGGTCCGTCGAGGTCGATCCAGGTGGTGCGGAAGGCGTCGACGACCACCCAGACCAGTGACACGGCGGCGACGGCGGCGACGCCGAGGGCGATCCAGCGGTTGCCGGAGTCCGCGTCCGGGGAGCGGCCGATGGGGGCCTTGGTGAGCATCAGCCCGAAGAGGAGGAGGACGACCACGGAACCGAGGTAGATGAGGACCTGGACCCAGGCGATGAACTCGGCGGTCAGCAGCAGGTACTCGACGGCGATGCCGCCGAGCGCGACGACCAGCCACAGGGCAGCGTGCACCAGCTGCTTGGTGGTGACCGTGACGAGGGCCGCGCCGAGGGTGGCGAGTCCGACGAGGACGAAGGCGATCTCGACGCCGGTCGGGGAGAGGAAGCCGGGCCCGTCGGTGGCGGCGGCAGCCGCTGCGGCCAGAGTGGTGGCGGGGCTCACGCGTCTCCCTCCGGGGTCGCGGTGGTCGGCGGTTCGGTGCCGGGGTCGGTGCCTGCTTCGGTGCCGGGGCCGGTGTCGGCGGCCCGGGCGGCGGCTTCGGCGGCGGCCGCCGCCGCGGCTGCGGCCTCGGCCTTCTCCACTGCCTTGCGTGCGGCGGCGATCTCCTTGGGCTCCTCGGCGGCCGGGTCCAGCGCGGGCGGCGCCGGGACGGTCCACATCCACTCGCGGAGCTTGTCGCGCTCGTGGGTCAGCTCGTGGATGTCGGTCTCCGCGTACTCGAACTCCGGCGACCAGAAGAGGGCGTCGAAGGGGCACACCTCGATGCAGATACCGCAGTACATGCAGAGGGAGAAGTCGATGGCGAAGCGGTCGAGGACGTTGCGGCTGCGCTCGCGGCCACCGGGGGTGGACGCCGGGACCGTCTCCTTGTGGGAGTCGATGTAGATGCACCAGTCGGGGCACTCACGGGCGCAGAGCATGCAGACGGTGCAGTTCTCCTCGAACAGACCGATGACCCCGCGGGAGCGGGGCGGCAGTTCGGGCTGTACCTCGGGGTACTGGGCCGTGTGCGAGCGCTTCGTCATCGTGCGCAGGGTGACGGCCAGGCCCTTGGCCAGGCCGGATCCGGGGATGGGCATTACTGGATCGCCACCTTCACGATGCCGGTGAGCGCGATCTGGGCGAGCGCGAGCGGGATGAGTGTGGTCCAGGCGAGCTTCTGGAGCTGGTCCTCGCGCAGGCGCGGGTAGCTCACGCGGAGCCAGATCACGACGAAGGCCAGGATCGCGATCTTGAGCAGGGTCCAGACCCAGCCGAGGTCGTCGCCGAAGGGCCCGTGCCAGCCGCCGAGGAACAGGACGGTGGTCAGGGCGCAGAGGACGACGATGCCGGCGTACTCGGCGAGGAGGAAGAGCGCGAAGCGCAGGCCGGTGTACTCGGTGTACGCGCCGAAGATGATCTCGGAGTCGGCGACGGGCATGTCGAAGGGGGGCCGCTGCAGTTCGGCGAGGCCGGCGGTGAAGAAGACGAGCGCGCCGACGATCTGCCAGGGCAGCCACCACCACTCGAAGGCCTCGACGATCCCGGGGATGGAGACCGTACCGGCCGCCATGGCGACGGAGGCGGCGGCCAGCAGCATGGGCAGCTCGTAGGCGAGCAGCTGGGCGGCGGTGCGCAGGCCGCCGAGCAGGGAGAACTTGTTCGCGGAGGCCCAGCCGGCCATCAGGGAGCCGAGGACTCCGACGCCCATGACGGCGAGCGCGAAGAACAGGCCCGCGTCGATGACCTGGCCGACGGCGCCCTCGCCCGGGCCGATCGGGATGGCCAGGAGGACGAGGAGGTACGGCAGCAGGGCGACGGCGGGGGCGAGCTGGAAGATCCGTCGGTCGGCGCCCGCCGGGACGATGTCTTCCTTCTGCGCGAACTTCACGCCGTCGGCGACGAGCTGGGCCCAGCCGTGGAAGCCGCCGGCGTACATGGGGCCGAGGCGGCCCTGCATGTGGGCCATCACCTTGTGCTCGGTCTGCCCGACGACGAGCGGGAGCACGAGGAAGACGGCGAAGACGACGATCAGCCGCAGGGCGACGTCGAGGACGTCGTTCACGCGTCGCCTCCGTTGTCGGGGTCGGTGGTGGGGTCGTTGGCGGGGCGGGACCCGTCGCCCGCGGCGGGCCCGGTTTTCGGGTCGGCCTTGGGGTCCGGCCCGGTTCCGGTCTCCGGCGCCGCCTTCGGAGCCGGCCCGGGAGCCGGTTCTTCGAAGGCGGGCTTCGGGTCGTGCCAGGGGGCGTCCGAGCTGCGCGGTGCCGGGCGGCGGGGCGCGGCCTCCCCTGCCTCCGGAGCGGCGCCCGCGGCGGCTCCGTCCGGGGACGGTGCCGGAGCGGGGGCCGGCGTCTGGCTCGCCGAGCCGTCGGCCACCGAGCGGGTGCGGCGGGGCGGACGCGGCGCGGTTTCCGCCGATTCCTCCGGAGCCGCCACGGCCGGGGTCGACTGGCTCGCCGAGCCTTCCGACACCGAGCGGGTACGGCGCGGCGGGCGAGGCGGAGCCTCCTCCGCCCCGGTGGCCGCGTCGGCCGGGGGCTGGGTCGCCGAGCCTTCGGTGACCGAGCGGGTACGGCGGACGGGGGCGCCCTCGCGCGGGGTGCGCGCGGCGGCGCCCGCCGCGCCGGCGGCACGCGGGGTGCGGGCGGGACGGGCCGGGGCCGGCGGAAGCTGGCCCTTCATCGGGCCCCAGTCGTTGGGGTCGGGTACGCCCGGCGGGAGCATCTGGCGGCGCTTGGGCGCGTCCGGGTCGTGTGCCTCGCCCGGCTCCTTGGCGCCGGGCCAGGCCTTGGCGACGCGCGCGGCCAGGACGAAGTCCTTGCGCAGCGGGTGGCCCTCGAAGTTCTCCGGCAGGAGGAGGGGGACGAGGTTCGGGTGGTCGGTGAAGGTCACCCCGAACATCTCGAACGTCTCGCGCTCGTGCCATTCCGCGCCCGCGTAGACGGCGATCGCGGACGGCAGCGAGGGAGCGCTGTGCGGGACGGTCGTGCGCAGCAGCAGCCGGCGCACCCGGTGGTTCTCCAGCGACGCGACGTGCGCACAGATCCGGAAGCCGGTGCCGGGCTCGTCCACCGCGCTCAGCCAGTCGAAGTACGTGCAGCCCAGCTTGTCCCGGGCGATTTCGAGAGCGGGGATCCAGCTGCCGACGGGCACGTCCACCGTGAGGACGTCGTACGCGAACTCGCCGACGGCCTCGGCGCCGAAGACCGTCGGGGCCGCGTCGGGAAGGGAGTCGTAGAGGTTCACGCGCCTGCCCCCTGCCCGGGTGCCGGCGGGGGCGTGACCAGTCCGCTCGTCAGCTGGGACACGGAGGGTCCGTTCGCGTAGCGCTCGGCCAGCGACTCGCGGGCGATCTTCTCCTGGAGCTTGAGGATGCCCTGGAGGAGCGCTTCGGGACGCGGCGGGCAGCCCGGCACGTAGACGTCGACCGGGATGATCTGGTCGACGCCCTTCGTCACCGAGTACGAGTCCCAGTAGGGGCCGCCGCAGTTGGAGCAGGCGCCGAAGGAGATGACGTACTTCGGCTCCGGCATCTGCTCGTAGAGCCGCTTCACCGCCGGGGCCATCTTGTCCGTGACGGTGCCGGAGACGATCATGAGGTCTGCCTGGCGGGGCCCGGGCGCGAAGGGGATCACGCCGAGCCGGATGAAGTCGTGCCGGGCCATGGACGCGGCGATGAACTCGATCGCGCAGCAGGCCAGGCCGAAGTTGAACACCCACAGGCTGTACCGGCGGCCCCAGTTCAGGACCACCTTCATCGGTTCCGGGGCCAGGCGGGAGAGGACTCCGAGGCGCTTGGGCTCCGGGAGCAGCACGCCCTCGGTCGGCGTCACAGCCGGTGTCACGTCCATTCGAGGACGCCCTTCTTGTACGCATAGAGCAGGCCGACGGCCAGGAAGCCCAGGAAGATGAACATCTCCACCAGGGTCGTGGCGCCGTAACCGGCGGCGGCGAACACCGTCGCCCACGGGAACAGGAAGATCGAGTCGACGGCGAAGATGACGTAGAGGAACGCGTAGACGTAGTAGCGGACCTGGGTGTGCGCCCAGCCCTCGCCGACCGGGTCCACACCGCATTCGTACGTCAGCAGCTTCTCGGGGGTCGGGACGACGGGCCGCAGCAGCCGGCCCGCGCCGAAGGCGACGGCCACGAAGAGCACACCGAGGGCGGCCAGTAGACCGACGACCGAATAACTCCGGAAGTAGTCCGCCGCGAGCACGGTTACGGTCGATACCGTTGGTTCAGGCACGTCCGTTCCTCGCTCCTCGGTCACTGTCGACGATCTGGTACGGACGGGAGTCTAGGGCCTGCCTCACACGGGGTGGGGTTATCCCCCGTTCACAGCACCCCGGCCACCCCATGGCATCAGCGGGTCGTACTTGACAGGGTGTGGCGCATGACCATGAGCCATGCCGTACCCGACAACGACCGACCTCCTCCCGTACGCGCCGTCTTCAGCGCCGTGACGTGGAAGGAGATCGCCTATCTGGTGAGCAACCTGCCGCTGGCGATCGTCGGTTTTGTTTACGCGGTTGTCATGGTTTCCACCGCCGGCGGCCTTTCGGTGACCGCGGTCGGAATTCCGCTGCTCGCGTGCGGTCTGTATCTGTCTCGGCAGTTGGGACGGCTGGACCGGGCACGCGCCCGCGGGCTGCTGGGCGTACGGGTGGACGAGCCGACCCCGATCCCCGGTCCGAAGCGGTCCGGAGGATTCTTCCCCTGGCTGTGGACGAGCATCAAGGACCCGGTCGGCTGGCGGACGGTGCTGTACCAGCTGATCCGGTTGCCGTGGGGAGTACTCACCTTCACGGTAGCGCTGACGGGCCTGTTCGTGCTGTGGCCGGTGCTGCCGTATCTGGTGCGGCTGATGGCGAACGTGGACCGGGCGATGGTACGGGGGCTGCTGTCGCCCTCCGAGGACCTGGAGCGGCGGATCGCGGAGCTGGAATCCGACCGGGGAGTCGTGGTCGACACGGCGGCGGCGGACCTGCGGCGCATCGAGCGGGATCTGCACGACGGCGCGCAGGCCCGGCTGGTGGCGCTGGCGATGGGGCTGGGCCTGGCGAAGGAGAAGCTGCTGGAGGACCCGGAGGGGGCGGCGGCGATGGTCGACGAGGCGCACGGTGAGGTGAAGCTGGCCCTTCAGGAGCTGCGGGACCTCGCACGGGGGATCCACCCGGCGGTGCTGACGGACCGGGGGCTGGACGCGGCGCTGTCGTCGGTGGCGGCGCGGTGCGTGGTGCCGGTGAAGGTGGCGGTGGATCTTCCGGGGGACCCCTCGGGGGCGCAGACCGGAGCGCAGACCGGAGCGCGGCCGGCGGAGGCGATCGAGGGGATCGCGTACTTCGTGGTGTCCGAGCTGCTGCAGAACGTGAGCAAGCACGCGGGGCCGGGCGCGCGGGGCGCGTCGGTGGAGGTCTGGCGGGCGGGGGCACGGCTGATGATCCGGGTGTCGGACGACGGGCAGGGCGGAGCGAGTCCCTCCGGGGGGAGCGGGCTGGCGGGGCTCGCGGAGCGGTTGGGCGCGGTGGACGGGGTGCTGGTGGTGGACTCGCCCGTGGGGGTGGGGACCGTGGTCACGGCCGAGCTGCCGTGGCGGGACCGGGGGTAGGCCCAGGCCCCCGGGCCCCTGTTGTTGCTGGTGAGCGGGACTCCCGTCCGGGGTGGGCGGGGGTCCCGTACGAATTTCCGCTGCACCGCCGTTTCCCGGGGCTCCGCCGTGCGCCTCGCCGGCGGGGCTGCGGGGATGGGCCGGGTCCCCGTAGGGATTCCGCTGCACCGCCGTTTCCCAGGGCTCCGCCCCGGACCCCGCGCCTCAAACGCCGGCGGGGCTGGATGTGGCGGCGGCCGTCTCGCAGACACCTGCCGGGTGGGGGTGGGTTTGGCGGCGCCGGCCCGAAGACACCTGCGGGGTGGGCGGGGCGCCTCAAACGCCGGCGGGGCTGGATGTGGCGGCGCCGGCCCGAAGACACCCGCGGGGTGGGGTTAACCCCCCGGTGGAGATGCCGACCCGCCGCATGGTTGGGCCGGGCGGGGGGCGGCAGGGTGGGGAGGTAACGGAGGACCGGAAGGGCGGGTCGGGATCATGGACAACGGCAGAGGCGCGGGCGGCGGGATCGGCGCGGTGCTGCGGGCCCCGGTCGAGGGGCGGACCTGGCGGGAGTTCGGGTACCTGCTGATCGGGCTACCGCTGAGCACGCTGTACTTCTCGCTCGCCATCACCGGCGTGAGCCTCGGCGCCGGGCTGCTCGTCACCTTCCTCGGCGTTCCGGTCCTGGCGGGCGTGCTCGCCATGTGCCGCGGCTTCGGACATCTGGAGCGGGCCCGGGTGCGGGTGCTGCTCGGGGCGGACATCGCCGCCCCCGCGCCGATCCGGGCGAAGAAGGCCGGGCCGCTCGCCGCCATGGGTGCGCTGCTCAAGAGCGGGAGCGCCTGGCGGCACGTGCTGTACTCGGTCATCCACTTCCCGTGGGCGGTGTTCTCCTTCTGCCTGTCCCTGGTGCTGTGGGCGTGCGGGTGGGCGTACCTGCTGTACCCGCTGTGGTTCTGGGTCTTCCCGGCCTACACGAACCAGCCCGGTCTGCAGCTCTTCCAGAACGACGACTACACCTTCTACCTCGACTCGCCCGTCACGATCGCCCTGGCCAGCCTGGTCGGGCTGGTCATCACCCTCGCCACCCCCTGGGTGATCCGGGCCCTGACCACCGTCGACCGGGTCATCGTCGGCGGGCTGCTCGGGGCGTCCAGCCTGGCCACCCGCGTCAGCGAGCTGGAGTCCGACCGCGGAGTGGTCGTGGACACCGCAGCGGCCGACCTGCGGCGCATCGAGCGGGATCTGCACGACGGGGCGCAGGCCCGGCTGGTGGCGCTGGCGATGGATCTGGGGCTGGCGAAGGAGAAGCTGACCGAGGATCCGCAGGGGGCGGCCCGGATGGTGGACGAGGCGCACGGGGAGGTGAAGATCGCCCTCCAGGAGCTGCGGGACCTGGCCCGCGGGATCCACCCGGCGGTGCTGACCGACCGGGGGCTGGACGCGGCGCTGTCGTCGGTGGCGGCGCGGTGCGCGGTGCCGGTACGGGTGGCCGTGGATCTGCCGGCCCGTCCCGCGGCGGCGATCGAGGGGATCGCGTACTTCACGGTCTCGGAGCTGCTGCAGAACGTCAGCAAGCACGCGCTCGCCCGTTCGGCCTCGGTGGACGTGTGGAAGTCCGGGGAGCGGCTGCTGATCCAGGTCGCCGACGACGGCCGGGGCGGTGCCGGACCGCGGCAGGGGACGGGTCTGGCGGGGCTGACCGAGCGGCTGGACGCGGTGGACGGGGTGCTGGTCGTCGACTCCCCCGCCGGGGGTGGGACGACGGTCACGGCCGAGCTGCCCTGGCGTCCGTAGGGGGTGGAAGAGGCGTCGAGGGAAGGGCCGGGCCGGATGGCCCGGCCCTTCGCAACTCCCGGCGCGCGCGGCGGCCGTTTGCGGTATTCGACCGTCCGGTACGCGAAAACTCCCCTCGTACGGCGACCTGTTGTCGTGGCTCCGCCTTCACCAGGACTCAAGGCTGGGATGCTTGGCTGAGTCAGGTAGTGGATGAACGAGTGGACGCGGGAGCTGCTGAGTCGTGGAAGACAGGGTGCGTGTGGTCATCGCCGAGGATTCAGTGCTGCTGCGTGAGGGCCTGACCCGGTTGCTGACCGACCGGGGGCATGACGTCGTGGCGGGCGTCGGGGACGCGGAGGCCCTGATCAAGACAGTGGCGGACCTGGCGGCCGAGGACGCGCTGCCGGATGTGGTGGTGGCGGACGTGCGGATGCCGCCGACCCACACCGACGAGGGCGTACGGGCGGCCGTACGGCTGCGCCGCGACCACCCCGGGATAGGTGTCCTCGTGCTGTCCCAGTACGTGGAGGAGCAGTACGCCACCGAACTGCTGGCCGGTTCCAGCACCGGGGTGGGGTATCTCCTCAAGGACCGGGTGGCCGAGGTGCGGGAGTTCCTGGACGCGGTGGTGCGGGTGGCCCGGGGTGGTACGGCGCTGGACCCCGAGGTCGTGGCCCAGCTGCTCGGCCGCAGCCGGAAGCAGGACGTACTGGCCGGCCTGACCCCGCGCGAGCGCGAGGTGCTGGGGCTGATGGCCGAGGGCCGGACGAATTCCGCCGTGGCGAAGCAGCTGGTCGTGAGCGACGGAGCGGTGGAAAAGCACGTCAGCAACATCTTCATGAAGCTGGGCCTTTCGCCGAGTGACGGGGATCACCGGCGAGTACTGGCCGTTCTCACCTATCTGAAATCTTGATCGACTGACACTCTGTCAGATATGGCATACCGGCAGGGCCGTCTCAAGGGGCGGTCCTACGGTCCAGAATGTGGCCGCTCCTGGGGGCCTGATCCCTGCCGACGTAGGGTGGGTTCCGGGGGTGCCCACGCCTCGAAGGAGGTCCAGTTCAGTGACCAGCCAGGTCAGCAGCCCGGCCGAGCAGGCCGACGGGGCCGGGGGTGCGGTTGTCGGCGGACAGCGCACCCCGGAGAGTCCGGGCGGCAAGGAAGTGCGCCGCCTCGATCGTGTGATCATCCGATTCGCGGGTGACTCCGGTGACGGTATGCAGCTCACCGGTGACCGCTTCACCTCGGAAACGGCGTCCTTCGGGAACGACCTGTCGACGCTGCCGAACTTCCCCGCCGAGATCCGCGCCCCTGCCGGAACCCTCCCGGGCGTCTCCTCCTTCCAGCTCCACTTCGCCGACCACGACATCCTCACTCCGGGTGACGCCCCGAACGTGCTGGTGGCGATGAATCCGGCAGCCCTGAAGGCGAACATCGCGGACCTGCCGCGCGGCGCCGAGATCATCATCAATACGGATGAGTTCACCAAGCGCCCCATGGCCAAGGTCGGCTACGCCACGTCGCCGCTGGAGGACGGCTCCCTCGACGCGTACAGCCTGCACCCGGTACCGCTGACCACCCTGACGGTCGAGGCGCTGAAGGACTTCGGGCTCTCCCGCAAGGAGGCCGAGCGCAGCAAGAACATGTTCGCGCTGGGCCTGCTGTCGTGGATGTACCACCGGCCCACCGCGGGCACGGAGAACTTCCTGCGGCAGAAGTTCGCGAAGAAGCCCGAGATCGCCGAGGCGAACGTCGTCGCCTTCCGGGCCGGCTGGAACTTCGGGGAGACCACCGAGGACTTCGCGGTCTCCTACGAGGTCGCCCCCGCCACCCGCGCCTTCCCCACGGGCACCTACCGCAACATCTCGGGGAACCTGGCGCTCTCCTACGGTCTGGTCGCCGCGAGCCAGCAGGCCGATCTGCCCCTCTACCTGGGCTCCTACCCGATCACCCCGGCCTCGGACATCCTGCACGAGCTGTCGAAGCACAAGAACTTCGGCGTGCGGACCTTCCAGGCCGAGGACGAGATCGCCGGCATCGGCGCGGCGCTCGGCGCGGCCTTCGGCGGCGCCCTCGGGGTGACCACCACCTCCGGACCCGGCGTGGCGCTCAAGTCGGAGGCGATCGGCCTCGCGGTGTCACTGGAGCTTCCGCTGCTCATCGTGGACATCCAGCGCGGCGGCCCCTCCACCGGACTGCCGACCAAGACGGAGCAGGCGGACCTCCTCCAGGCCATGTACGGCCGCAACGGCGAGGCCCCCGTACCGATCGTGGCGCCGCGGACCCCTGCGGACTGCTTCGACGCCGCCCTCGACGCGGCCCGGATCGCGCTCACCTATCGGACCCCGGTCTTCCTGCTGTCCGACGGCTACCTCGCCAACGGATCCGAGCCCTGGCGGATCCCCGAGGTCGCCGACCTGCCCGACCTGAAGGTCAAGTTCGCCACCGGCGCGAACCACACCCTCGCCGACGGCACCGAGGTGTTCTGGCCCTACAAACGGGACCCGGAGACCCTCGCCCGGCCCTGGGCCATCCCCGGCACCCCCGGCCTCGAACACCGCATCGGCGGTATCGAGAAGCAGGACGGCACCGGCAACATCTCCTACGACCCGGCCAACCACGACCTCATGGTCCGCACCCGCCAGGCCAAGATCGACGGCATCCGGGTCCCCGACCTCGACGTCGACGACCCGGACGGCGCCACCACCCTGGTCCTGGGCTGGGGGTCCACCTACGGCCCCATCACCGCGGCCGTCCGCCGGCTGCGGAACGCCGGACTGCCCATCGCCCAGGCCCATCTGCGCCACGTCAACCCCTTCCCCGGGAATCTCGGCGCGGTCCTGGAGCGTTATCGCAAGGTAGTGGTGCCGGAGATGAACCTCGGGCAGCTCGCCACCCTGATCCGGGCGAAATACCTGGTCGACGCCCAGTCGTACAACCAGGTCAACGGAATGCCGTTCAAGGCGGAGCAGCTCGCCACGGTCCTCAAGGAGGCCATCGATGACTGAGGTGACGGAGGCGGAGGCGGCCGACGGGGCGCGGACCCTGCTCTCGCTGGTACCCAAGGCCGAGAGCAAGCAGTCGATGAAGGACTTCAAGTCGGACCAGGAGGTCCGCTGGTGCCCCGGTTGCGGTGACTACGCCGTGCTGGCCGCGGTTCAGGGCTTCATGCCCGAACTGGGCCTCGCGAAGGAGAACATCGTCTTCGTCTCGGGCATCGGCTGCTCCTCCCGCTTCCCGTACTACATGAACACCTACGGGATGCACTCCATCCACGGCCGCGCCCCGGCCATCGCCACCGGCCTCGCCACCTCCCGCCGCGACCTGTCCGTCTGGGTGGTCACGGGCGACGGTGATGCGCTGTCCATCGGCGGCAACCACCTCATCCACGCGCTGCGCCGCAACGTCAACCTGAAGATCCTGCTCTTCAACAACCGGATCTACGGCCTGACCAAGGGCCAGTACTCCCCCACGTCCGAGGTCGGCAAGATCACCAAGTCGACGCCGATGGGCTCGCTGGACGCGCCCTTCAACCCGGTGTCGCTGGCGATCGGAGCCGAGGCCTCCTTCGTCGCACGGACCGTCGACTCCGACCGCAAGCACCTCACCGAGGTACTGCGCCAGGCGGCCGACCACCAGGGCACGGCGCTCGTGGAGATCTACCAGAACTGCAACATCTTCAACGACGGCGCCTTCGAGGTCCTCAAGGACAAGGACCAGGCCCAGGAAGCCGTGATCCGGCTGGAGGACGGGCAGCCGATCCGCTTCGGCACGGACGGCGCGAAGGGTGTCGTACGCAATCCGGCCACCGGCGACCTGGAGGTCGTCGAGGTCACCGCGGCCAACGAGGGACGGATCCTGGTCCACGACGCCCGGAACGCCAGCGCCACCACCGCGTTCGCGCTCTCCCGTCTCGCCGACCCCGACACGCTGCACCGGACCCCGATCGGGGTGTTCCGCAGCGTGGAGCGGCCGGTCTACGACACCCTCATGGCCGACCAGCTCGACGCGGCCATCGACCGCAGCGGCAAGGGCGACCTCGGGGCGCTGCTGACCGGCAACGACACCTGGACCGTCGTCGGGTAGCGCGCGCGTCCGCACACGACGGAGCCCGGATCCTGTGCCAGGGTCCGGGCTCCGTCGCGTCCGGCGCTCCCCGCGACGGGCCCCGGACCTCCCGGACGCCGAAAGATGTCATGAGTATCTCGCGATGACGGGCATGACATCCGGGCCGTACGGCGATACCGTCGTGAAAGTTGGCTGGAAGTCGTACAGGAGGCCCCGTGAAGGCAGAGAACGAGCAGCGCACGGGTTTGCTCTACGGATTCGGCGCCTACGGGATGTGGGGGCTGGTCCCCCTCTTCTGGCCGCTCCTCAAGCCCTCCGGGGCGATCGAGATCCTTGCCCACCGCATGGTGTGGTCCCTGGCCGTGGTCGGCCTGGCGCTCCTCGCGCTGCGCCGCTGGGGCTGGATACGGGAGCTGCTGCGCCAGCCCCGCAAGCTCGGCCTGACGGCGCTGGCCGCCACGGTGATCAGCGTGAACTGGGGCCTGTACATCTGGGCCGTCAACAACGAGCACGTGGTCGAGGCCAGCCTCGGCTACTTCATCAATCCCCTGGTCAGCATTGCCATCGGCGTGCTGGTGCTCGGCGAGCGGCTGCGCCGCGCGCAGTGGGTGGCCGTCGGCCTCAGCTTCCTCGCCGTCCTGGTGCTCGCCATCGGCTACGGGCGGCCGCCGTGGATCTCGCTGATCCTGGCCTTCTCCTTCGCCACGTACGGGCTGATCAAGAAGAAGCTCAACATGGGCGGCCTGGAGTCGCTGGCCGCCGAGACGGCCGTCCTGTTCCTGCCCGCCTTCGGATACGTCCTGTGGCTCGGCGCGCAGGGCCGGTCCACCTTCGCCTCGCACGGCGTCACCCACTCGCTCCTGCTGGCCGCGACCGGGCTGGTCACGGCGATCCCGCTGGTGTTCTTCGGGATGGCCGCGATCCGGGTCCCGCTGTCCACCCTCGGGCTGCTCCAGTACATGGCCCCGGTCTTCCAGTTCGGGCTCGGCGTCCTGTACTTCCACGAGGCCATGCCGCCCGAGCGCTGGGCGGGCTTCTCCCTGGTGTGGGCCGCGCTGGTGATCCTCACCTGGGACGCGCTCCGTACGGCGCGGCGGTCGCGGGTCAGGCTGGAGGTGGCGTCGGCCGTCCTGGGGACACCGGCCCGCGAGCCCGCGTAACGCCGCCCGCGAAGCCCGCGTCGTCGCCGCCCGCGAGCCGCGCGGCAGGGCGCCCCGCCGGGCTCGCACCGGCAAACCCCCCACACCCCCACACACACCCTCGATCCCCGGTACGGGCCACCCGTACCGGGGATCGTCCGTTTTCCGAACCGGCCTGACCGGATTGTGGTCTTGACGGACAGTCATACTCTCGCTGAACATCAGGCTCGCACTGACGCACTAACGCTCACCTGCTCTATCCCCACCCGTTCCGTCATATCCCCGCGGAATCCCGGAGCCCCCACATGAGCCTGTCCGTCTCCCGGCGCCTCGCTGCCGTGACCGCGTTCGCGGTCGCCGGCCTGTTCGCCTCCACCGCCCCCGCCGCACTCGCCGCCCCCACGGCGGTCGCCGCGGCGCCGACACCGCCCGACATACCGCTGGCCAACGTCAAGGCCCACCTGTCGCAGCTCTCGACCATCGCCGCCAACAACGGCGGCAACCGTGCCCACGGCAGGGCCGGGTACAAGGCCTCGATCGACTACGTGAAGGCCAAGCTCGACGCCGCCGGCTACACGACCACCCTGCAGACCTTCACCTCCAGCGGCGCCACCGGCTACAACCTGATCGCCGACTGGCCGGGCGGCGACCCGAACTCGGTCCTGATGGCGGGTTCGCACCTGGACTCGGTGACCGCGGGCGCGGGCATCAACGACAACGGCTCCGGCAGCGCGGCCGTCCTGGAGACGGCGCTCGCCGTCTCCAGGGCCGGGCTGCAGCCCACCAAGCACCTGCGCTTCGGCTGGTGGGGCGCGGAGGAGCTGGGCCTGATCGGCTCGAAGTACTACGTCAACAACCTGCCGGCGGCTGAGAAGGCGAAGCTCTCCGGCTACCTGAACTTCGACATGATCGGCTCGCCGAACCCGGGCTACTTCGTCTACGACGACGACCCGACGATCGAGCAGACCTTCAAGAACTACTACGCCGGCCTCGGCGTCCCGACCGAGATCGAGACCGAGGGCGACGGCCGCTCCGACCACGCCCCCTTCAAGAACGCGGGCATCCCGGTCGGCGGTCTGTTCTCCGGCGCCGACTACACCAAGACGGCGGCGCAGGCACAGAAGTGGGGCGGCACCTCCGGTCAGGCCTTCGACCGCTGCTACCACTCCTCCTGCGACAGCCTGGCGAACATCAACGACACCGCCCTGGACCGCAACTCCGACGCCATCGCGTACGCGATCTGGACGCTCGGGGCGGCCACTCCGGTCCCGCCGGGCCAGTCCTTCGAGAACACGGCGGACGTGAACATCCCGGACTCCCCCGCGGCGGCGGTCTCCTCGCCGATCACGGTGACCGGCGTGACGGGCAACGCGCCCGCGACCACCAAGGTCGACGTGAACATCGTCCACACCTACCGCGGTGACCTGGTGGTCGACCTGGTCGCCCCCGACGGCACCGTCTACAACCTGCACAACCGCAGTGGCGGCAGCGCCGACAACCTCGTCCAGACGTACACCGTCAACGCCTCCAGCGAGGTCGCCAACGGTGTCTGGAACCTCCGGGTCAAGGACTCGGCGGCGCAGGACGTCGGCTACATCAACAGCTGGAAGATCACCTTCTAGGCCTTCCGCCCCGCCGGTCCGCTTCCCTCGGGCTCCGGCATGATCCGAGCCCCGGCATGATCCGGTCCGGTCCGGTCGTGCCGGGGCTCAGGCGTCCTCGGCGCGCCCCTGCGACGACGCGTGCAGCGGTCCCTGGATACGGGCGCGCAGCTCCTCGGCCACGGCCGCGATGTCCGCGCGGCCCAGCTTCGCCGCCTCCACCAGGTCGCCGAGCTCCTCCGGCGAGGGCAGCTGCTCCGCCCCGGCCACCCTCAGGTACGAGCGGGTGGCGGCGGCCGCGTAGAACTCGTTCATCGGGGATTCCAGCGCGGGGCACACCGCGAGGGTGTGCAAAAACGCCGCGGCCCGCCACGCGGTGTCCGGGGCGGGCTGTTCGGGCACGAGGACGAGGTCGTTCTGGTGCCGGGCGACCGCGGCGGCCACCCCGGAGGGATCCCACACGGCGGGATCGGACGGGAGATGGTGGGCCAGAGCCGTCCAGGCCCACTCCATGGTGATCTTCAATTGCCGAACCGCTGCTGGAAGTAGCCCCAGTGGTCGGCGAACTCCTCTATGCCGGTGAGGAAGTTCTTCCGGTCCTCGTCGAGTTCGCGCTCCGTGACCTCGGTGATCAGCGCGGTGACCGTCGTCCCCAGGGCCGCCGCGCGCGCCTTCAGGCGTTCGTGGAACTCTTCGTCCAGGCGGATGGTGACGTGTCTCGACATGTCCAACACCGTACAGCGGGTGTGCTGTACGGGGGAGCCGGAATGCCGCAAGGGTGGGCAGGGACACAGTCCCGGCCCACCCTCGCGCCGCTTGGTACCGCCGTCGGTTACTTGTTGGCGTCGGCCGCCTTCACCAGCGCGTCCTTGGTGACCGCGCCGACGTAGACCTTGCCGTCGTCCGTGATCAGGGCGTTAACCACGCGGGTCGACAGGACCCGGCCCTCGCCGAACTTCCCGGTGACCTTGTCCCCGAGGGCGCCGAGGAACTGCTTGGCCTCCTTCGGGGCGTTCTTGTCGTTCTCCAGGTCCTTCAGGCTCCGGTTCACGCCCGAGTCGATCCGGGCGATGGTCGACCAGCCCTCGCCGAGCACCTTCACGTCGCCCTTGCCGCCCGGGCCGCCGGTCAGGCCGCCGAGGCCCGGGATGGACTCCAGCGCCTTCCAGTGCTCGTCGCCGCCGGCCTTGCCCTTGCCCGCCTCGTCCACGCCCTCGGTCACCTTGGCGCCCTTGGGCGCGGTGAAGGAGAAGGTGTCCGCGGCCGGCTTGGCGAAGTCCACCTTGGTGAAGCCGGCGTCGACGATCGGCTTGCCGCCCTGGGCGGAGAGCAGCTGCACGCGCAGCGGCACGCCGTTCTTGGCGTCCACGGCGATCTGGACCGACCCGATCGTGGAGCCGCTCTGCTTGGGCTTGAGCACCAGCTGGTAGGCGTCGCGCCCGGCCACCTGCGCGGTGTCGCCGACGCTGACGTCCGTGGTGGGGCCGGCGGCCTTCAGGATCTCCTCGGCCATCTTCTGCGGCGAGGCGGCCAGCCGGTCGCCGGTCTTGTGCTCCTTGCCGCCGAGCTTGCCCTTGCCCTGACCGGCCTCGGCGTTCTTCTCGTGGAAGGCCTCGTTCGACTTGGAGTCGTAGCCCCAGACGTCGTCGCCGTTGTGGATGAGGCTGTACTCGTCCTTGCCGTCGAGGAAGGTCAGCCGCTGGCGGTCCGGGCCGTCGGCCGCGACGCGCAGGGTGTGGCTGCCGTTCGCCAGCTGGGCGACCTTGTCCTCCGGGTTGGCCGAACCGCCCGCCATGCCGGCGCCGCCGAGCAGCCCGCTCGCGATCTTCGGCAGCCCCAGGTCGGTGGTGATCCGGGCGGTGCCGGACAGCTGCTGCACGTCCGAGGCCGCGACCTTCTCGATGAGCTGCTGCGCCGTCACCTTCGGCAGGTCGGGCCCGCCGGCGTTGGCGAAGGCCGGGACCATCGCAACGGTCGCCGCGGCCACGCCCGCCACCGCTACCGGTACGGCGTACCGGGCGGCCTTGCGGGAAGTCTTGGTGTTCGGTGCCATGTCAGTGCCCTGCCCTCTGTGTCGACTGCGGTGACCACCCGTGCCGCCGCGCTCACCCGATCTGGTGGGGTTTGATGACTCCATCTGACCAAATCGGCGGCCCTGGGGCGTCAGTCCCCGGACGCAACTCGGCGTACGCCCGTGGGATGACATGAAAAGGGCCCTCCTCCCCCGACCCGTAGGGGTCGCCGGGATGGAAGGGCCCGTTCCGCAGGCGTGCCGCCGGACACCGGCTAGCCGGCGCGGTGCACCACCGCGTCGCAGAGCTCTTCGAGCGCCGACTTGGCGAAGCACTCCGGCAGCGGGGCCAGCATGGCCCGCGCGTCCTCGGCGTACTGGATGGTGTCGCGGCGGGCCCGCTCCAGGGCGGGGTGGGCCCGCAGCCGGGTGAGCACCTCGGCGTGGCGGGCGTCGTCCGTGAGGTCCCCGTCCAGGAGTTCCACGAGCTCCAGGTCGGCCGGGTCGCCGCCCTGGGCCGCCATCTCGCGCAGCCGCAGCACGGGCAGCGTCGGGATGCCCTCGCGCAGGTCGGTGCCGGGGGTCTTGCCGGACTCGTGCGCGTCGGAGGCGATGTCGAGGACGTCGTCGGCGAGCTGGAAGGCGGTGCCGAGCCGCTCGCCGTACTGGGTCAGGATGTCGACGACCGACTCGTCGGCGCCGGACATGAGCGCGCCGAAGCGGCCGGAGACCGCGATCAGCGAGCCGGTCTTGCCGGCGATGACGTCGAGGTAGTGGGCGACGGGGTCGCGGCCGTCGCGCGGGCCGGCCGTCTCCAGGATCTGGCCCGTCACCAGCCGCTCGAAGGCCTCCGCCTGGATGCGTACGGCCTCCGGCCCGAGGTCGGCCAGGATGTGCGAGGCACGGGCGAACAGGAAGTCACCCGTGAGGACCGCCACGGAGTTGCCCCAGCGGGCGTTGGCGCTCTCCACCCCGCGGCGGACGTCCGCCTCGTCCATGACGTCGTCGTGGTAGAGCGTCGCGAGGTGCGTCAGCTCGACCACGACGGCGGACGGCACGATGCCGGGCGCGTAGGGATCACCGAAACGGGACGCGAGCATCACCAGCAGCGGCCGGAACCGCTTGCCTCCGGCCCGGACCAGGTGCTGTGCGGCCTCGGTGATGAAGGGGACTTCGCTCTTGGTGGCTTCCAGCAGACCCGCCTCGACGGCGGCCAGTCCGGCCTGGACATCGGTCTCAAGAGCCTGGTCCCGCACGCTCAGTCCGAACGGCCCGACGACGGTCACGAGGGGTACTCCTGTCTGCTGACGATCACGCTGACGATCACATGGATTGTCGATGTGTCGCTGCCATCACTCAAGCCAGCGTATCGGGTCTGTTTTCGATCACCGAGAGCGCCTTCCCGGCCACCACCCGCGCACTGTCCGATACACCCCGGTATGTTCTGGAAGAGACGAAACAACCGGAGAATGCGTCTTGCCCAGAACTATGACCGATATGGACGAGCCCGCGGATGCGCCGGCCGGCCGGCGGCCCGGGGACGGGCCCGGGCACCGCCGCCTCCGTCCCGGCGGTCCACGGGACCATGCTCCACCCCGGCTCCGTCCCCGGCGGATGGCTCGCCGACCGCATCCTCGGCGATGCACCCCGTCCACCAGGCGATTGGCGGCCGCGACCAGATGATCATCCGTACCGACTTCCCGTACGGGACCACCCACGAGGATGTCCGGATCCCCCTGCCCGACGGCGTCGAGCTGTACGCCCGCATCTGGCGCCCGGTGACGGACGAGCCGGTTCCGGCACTGCTGGAGTACCTCCCGTACCGGCTCACCGACCGGACCGCGCCGCGCGACCGGCAGCGCCACCCCTGGTACGCGGGGCACGGCTACGCCTCCGTACGGGTGGACGTGCGCGGGCACGGCTGCAGCGGGGGCCGGCCGGGCGACGTGTACGACGCCCGCGAGCTGGCCGACGGGGTCGCGGTGGTGGAGTGGCTGGCGGCGCAGCCGTGGTGCACGGGGTCGGTGGGGATGTTCGGGATCGCGTGGGGCGGCCTCAACTCCCTCCAGATCGCGGCACTGGCCCCGGAGCCGCTGAAGGCCGTCGTCACCGTCTGCTCGACGGACGACCGGTACGACAACGACGCGCACTACATGGGCGGCTCGGTGCTCGCCGTGGACATGCACGCGTGGGCGGCGGCCATGCTGGCCCTGTCCTCCCGGCCGCCGGACCCGCAGTACACCGGGGACGGCTGGCGCGAGCGCTGGCTGGAGCGGCTGGAGGCGGTGGAACCGCTCGTCCACACCTGGCTCTCCCACCAGACGCGCGACGCCTACTGGCGCCGCGGCAGCGTCTGCGAGGACTACACGGCCGTCCGCGCGGCGGTACTCGCGGTCGGCGGCTGGCACGACCCGTACCGGGACGCCGTGCTGCGGCTGGTCGAGCACCTGCCGTCCGCGCGGGTGCGCGGCCTGATCGGCCCCTGGGCGCACCAGTACCCGGACCGCGGCCTGCCGCCGGGACCGGCCGTCGGCTTCCTCCAGGAGACCCTGCGCTGGTGGGACCACTGGCTGAAAGGGGCGGACAACGGGGTGATGGAGGAGCCGCTGCTGCGCACCTGGATCAGCGACTCGCACCCGCCCGCGACGGTGTACGAGGAGCTCCCCGGCCGCTGGGTCGGCGAGAAGGCGTGGCCCTCGGCGTCCGTCATCCCGGTCCCGTACGTGTTCCAGGGTGCGCCCGTGGTGGTGGCCTCCCCGCAGCACACCGGGCTGGACGCGGGCCGGTTCGCCCCCTTCGGCAATGACGCCGACCTGCCGCCGGACCAGCGGGAGGAGGACGCGAAGTCGGCCTGCTTCGAGTTCCCGGTGGGGCGCGAAGAGCCGGTGGAGATCCTGGGACGGCCGTCGGTGACCCTGCGGCTGCGGCTCGACGTGCCGTACGGGCAGGTGATCGCCCGGCTGTGCGACGTCGCCCCGGACGGCTCCTCGACGCTGGTCACGCGGGGCGCGCTGAACCTCTCCGCGCGCCGGGGCCGGGAGCGGGCGCTGCCCTGGCCGGTGGGCTCGTACGAGGACGTCGCCTTCGAGCTGAACGGCATCGGCCACGCCTTCGCGCCGGGGCACCGAATCCGGCTCGCCGTGTCCTCCGCGTACTGGCCGTGGATCTGGCCGCGGGCCGGTTCCGAGGCCGGCTGGACGCTGGACCCGGCGGGCAGCGCGCTGACCCTGCCGGTGCGGGCCGGCTCCGCGGCGGACGGCGGGATCGTCTTCGAGGCCCCGGAGCAGGCGGAGCCGCTGGGTGTGGCCGTCCCGGCGACGCTGGACGAACCGCGCCCGGAACGGGTGGTCGTACGGGACGTCGCGCGCGGGACGTGGCGGCTGGAGGTGGACCCGCGGTACGGGGGCACCCGGGTGTACCCGGACGGTCTGGAGTACGACGAGGACGCGGAGGACGTGTACGAGATCCAGGACGCGGACGCGCTGTCGGCGCGGGCGCGGTCGCGGTGGCGGATCCGGCTCCACCGGCCGGAACTGGGCTGGGACGCGCGGGTGGAGACCCGCTCGGAGATCCGCTGCGACGAGGGCGGTTTCCTGACGTCGAACGAGGTGGTGTGCCGGGAGGGGGACGAGGTGGTCTTCCACCGCACGTGGGAGCGGCGGCTGCCGCGCGCGGCGGGCTGAGCGGGTCGAACCGCCCCGGCGGGCGGCCCCGGTGCTCCGCCCCGGACCCCGCGCCCCATACGCCCCCCGGCGGGGCCGGGATCGCCCTGCGGGCAGCCCGGCCGCGCCAGGAGGACGGCGCCGGCGGTCAGCCGAACAGTCGCTCCAGGACCACCGCGATGCCGTCGTCCTCGTTGGACAGCGTCAGCTCGTCGGCCACCGCCATCAGCTCGTGGTGGGAGTTGGCCATCGCCACCCCGTGCGCGGCCCACGCGAACATCGGGATGTCGTTCGGCATGTCCCCGAAGGCGATCGTCCCGGACGGGTCGACGCCGAGGACGGCGGCCGCCCGCGCGAGCCCGCTGGCCTTGTCGATGCCGGGCGGCTGGAGTTCCACCGTGTGCTCGCCCGCCATCGTGACGTTCACCAGGTGGCCGACCACCGAGCGCGCCACCCGGGTCAGCTCGTCGTCGTCCAGTTCGGGGTGCTGCAGCAGCACCTTGTTGATCGGCGCCGACCACAGGTCGCAGCGCCGCGGGACGCGGACCGTCGGCAGGTGGGGGTGCCACATCCGGTAGCCCGGCCCTATCAGCATCTCCGCGTCCACCCCCTCCTGGTTGACCGCCGCGTAGACCTCGCCGATCTCCGCCTCGATCTTGCCGAGGGCCACATCGGCCAGCTCGCGGTCCATGGACACGGAGTGCAGCAGGCGCCCGCGCGCCGCGTCGTACACCTGCGCGCCCTGCCCGCACACCGCGAGCCCCGTGTATCCGAGCCGGTCCAGGACGTGTCGTACCTGGGGGACGGGGCGTCCGGTGACGATGATGTGCTGGGCGCCGGCCGCGCGGGCCCGCGCGAGCGCCTCGTACGAGCGGGCGGAGACGGTGTCCCCGGCTTGCAGCAGAGTCCCGTCCAGATCGGTGGCGATCAGGGCATAGGGAAGGGCAGGAGGCGGGGCGGAAGTCACGGCGCCTAGGATACGGACCCCTTTGGACAAGTCCTACAAATAGAGCCCGAATCCGGCCTCCCGCACGTCCCATCCGTCACTTTGACGCGCTCCTGTGTCGAACGGGACGGAGGTGGGGCAGGGAAGTGCACAACCCCGACCGTAGAGCCCTCGATCGACCGCACGTACCAAAAGATCAGATATGACCGGAACTGTGGATACCTGACCACGGGCGTCGTCCCGGGGTGTGTTTCATCTCCGACCGGGTACCCGCGCGTTCCCGCAGGATCCTGAGTAGCGTGTCCCGCACCGTGTCTACCGGGACACCCCCGGACCGCGTCGAAAGCGAGGCAGTACCCCATGCCCCAGCAGAGCCCCCTCGATGTCCCCGAGGGCGACCCGTTCGGGCCGCACAACCTCCCCTACGGCGTCTTCTCGACCGCCGAGGACGACCGGCGGCGGGTCGGCGTACGCATCGGCGGATTCGTCCTCGACGCGGGGGCGGCCGCGACCGCGCTCGGCTCCCCCTTCGCGGACCTGCTCGGACGGTCCTCCCTCAACCCGCTGCTGGGTGCCGGCCACACCGCCTGGCGCGACGTGCGCCGCGCGCTGACCGCCTGGGTGACCGACCCCGGCCACCGCCCCACCGTCGAGCCGCACCTGGTACCGCTCGACGAGGTCACCCTGCACCTGCCGTACGAGGTCGCCGACTACGTCGACTTCTACGCGAGCGAGCACCACGCCACCAACGTCGGCAGGATGTTCCGCCCGGACGGCGACGCGCTGACCCCCAACTGGAAGCACCTGCCGATCGGTTACCACGGCCGCTCCGGCACCATCGTGGTCTCCGGCACCGATGTCGTACGCCCCTCCGGCCAGCGCAAGGCGCCCACCGACCCGGCGCCCGTCTTCGGCCCCTCCGTCAAGCTCGACATCGAGGCCGAGGTCGGCTTCGTCGTCGGCACCCCCTCCGAGCTGGGCCGGCCGGTGGCGCTGGGCGACTTCGAGGAGCACGTCTTCGGGCTGTTCCTGCTCAACGACTGGTCGGCGCGCGACATCCAGGCCTGGGAGTACGTGCCGCTCGGCCCCTTCCTCGGCAAGTCCTTCGCCACCTCGGTCTCCGCCTGGGTCACCCCGCTGGAGGCCCTGGACGCGGCCCGCGTCGCCCCGCCCGCCCGGGACTTCCCGCTCCAGCCCTACCTGGACGACTCCGGTCTCGACCGCCCCGGCGGCTTCGACCTGCACATCAGCGTCTCCATCAACGGCCAGGAGGTGGCGCAGCCGCCCTTCGCCACCATGTACTGGACGGCCGCCCAGCAGCTCGCCCACATGACCGTCAACGGCGCCTCCCTGCGCACCGGCGACGTCTTCGGCTCCGGCACCGTCAGCGGTCCCGAGGTCGGCCAGCGCGGCTCGCTGCTGGAGCTCACCTGGAACGGCCGCGACGCCATCGAGCTCACCGACGGCAAGCGCACCTTCCTGGAGGACGGGGACACCGTCACCCTCACCGCCTGGGCCCCCGGCCCGGACGGCACGCGCGTCGGCCTCGGCGAGGTCACCGGCCGCATCGTGGGATCGCGCTAGTCCAGCCCTTGGTCGGCGGGGTGGCGGATCTTTCCACCACCCTGCCGAAACCGCAGCTCAGAGCCTTGTGGAAGCGCCGTCAGGTGGCGCAACACTGCGGCAACACCACCGGCCCCGGGCCGCCGGTACGTTCCCTGCCATGCCAGCCGAACGAACCGTCACGCACACCGTCCCGGTCGCCGCGGCGCGCCGGCGGCGACTGCGTGCCGACCAGGCTCGCCAGCTCGCCGACCTGCTGCGCCACCAGATCCTGGCGGGCGGCTACCCCGACGGGGTCCTCCCCCTGGAGAGCCGGCTCGCCGACGACTACGGCGCCGGCCGCAACACCGTCCGCCAGGCCCTCGACCTGCTGCGCGGCGAGCAGCTCGTGGAGCGCCGCCCGGGCGTGGGCACCGTCGTGGTCTGCGAGAAGTACCCGCACGGCCTGGACCGCCTGCAAGGCCTGGCCGAGACCCTGAACGAGCACGGCCGGGTGACCAACGAGGTCCGCACCGTCGGCCCCGTACGCGCCCCCGCCCCGGTCGCCGGGCGGCTCGGCCTGCCGGAGCACGCCGACGTGCTCTACATCGAACGGCTGCGGCGCCTGAACGGGCTGCCGCTCTCCCTCGACCTCACCTACGTCCCCATGGACATCGGCGCCGGACTCCTGGGCTGCGACCTGGAGAACACCGACGTCTTCCGGCTCCTGGAGCAGCTGACCGGGCAGCCGCTCGGCCACGCCGAGATCACCCTGGAGGCCGTCAACGCCGACGCGCACTCCGCCGCCGTCCTCCAGGCCCCGCGCGGGGCCGCCGTCCTGATGCTGGAGCGGCTCACCCACCTGGGCGACGGCCGGCCCGTCGACCTGGAGTTCATCCGCTTCCGCGGCGACCGGATCACCATGAGCGGCCTGCTGCGCCGCTCCCTCTGAACACCCCCGGCACCGCCCTCACCGCCCTCACCGCCTTCTGCGTACCCACCTTCCTGGAGACAGCCATGCCTGTGGTCCCCCAGCGCGGCGACGTGCCCGTGACCATCGACGAGTCCCTGTGCATCGACGGCTGCACGCTCTGCGTCGACATGTGTCCGCTCGACTCGCTCGCGATCCGCGAGGACAACGGCAAGGCCTACATGCACGTCGACGAGTGCTGGTACTGCGGCCCGTGCGCCGCCCGCTGTCCCACCGGTGCGGTCACCGTCAACATGCCCTACCTGCTCCGGTGAAAGGTCCCCTCCCCATGCGTACGAAGGCACTCGCGCCCGCCGCGCTGGCCCTGCTCCTCGCGCCCCTGGCCACGGCCTGCTCGGGCTCCGCCGGGGCGGCCGGCTCCAGCACGGTCACCGTGACCGTCGGCTACCAGTCCAAGACCATCAACACCGTCACCGCCGGCACTCTGCTGCGCTCCCTCGGCTACTTCGAGGAGGAGCTGGCCGCGCGCGGCCAGAAGGAGGGCGTCACCTACAAGGTGGACTGGCAGGACTACGCCACCGGCGCCCCCATCACCGCCCAGATGACCGCCGGGAAGATCGACATCGGCTCGATGGGCGACTTCCCGCTCCTCATCAACGCGATGCGCGGCAAGGAGCTGAAGCAGCCCACCCACCTCGTCTCCGTGACCGGCTACAACCTGCGCGGCGGCCTCAACACCGTGGTCACCGCACCGGACTCGAAGCTGGAGTCCCTGGCCGACCTGCGCGGGAAGAAGGTGTCGACGAGCGTCGGCTCGGCGGCCGACGGGACGCTGGTACGGGCGCTGCAGCGCGCCGGGATCGACCCGTCGGGCGGCATCGAGAAGCTCAACCAGCAGCCCAGCGTCGGCGCTTCGGCGCTCCAGGCGGGCAGCGTCGACGCGCTCTCGCAGTTCGTGGCGTGGCCGGGGCAGCTGGCGTACGAGGGCCGCGCCAAGGCCCTGTACGACGGCGCCGAGCTGAACCTGCCGACCTTCCACGGGGTCACCGTGCGGGAGAAGTTCGCCAAGGAACGGCCGGGCGTCCTGGACGACTTCCTGCGGGCGCAGCGCAAGGCCACCGACCACCTGCGCACCGAGCCGGTCGCGGCCGCCGAGTCGGTGGCGAAGGAGACCGGGCTGCCGGCGGAGGTGGTGTACCTCTACAACGGGGCGAACGGCATCGCCACCTTCGACCCGGCCCTGCGCCCGGAGCTGATCGACGCGCTGAAGCAGGACGTGCCGGTGCTCAAGGACGCCAAGCTGGTCGGCGACGTGGACGTGGACGCCTTCGTGGACCCGGAGCCGCTGGCGCGGGTGGCGGCCGGGTCGGCGCAGTACCCCGCGGCGGTGGCCGCCCGCCCCGAGCTGTGGCTGAAGGGCGAGGCCCGCACCCGGTCCTTCGACTCCCCGCGCGAGCTGCTGAAGGCGGCGCGCGGCGCGGACGTCCGGGCGGCGTACGTGCCGGACGCGGTGACGGGCACGCTCTGGTTCGCGGACCGGGCGGTGTGGGTCGCCGAGGGGCCGGAGCTGCGCGCCTTCGTCACACCGGCGGGCGCGAAGGCGTACGTGGCGGCGCACCAGGGATCCGGGGCGCGGGTCGTGAGCTTCGCCGAGGCCGGAGCCCTGGCCTCGTGACGGGCGGCCGCTGGCTGCTGCGGGCGGCCTCGCTCGGCGTGGCCCTGCTCCTGTGGCAGGGGCTGACCTCGCTGGACGTGAACCTGTGGCTGCGCTTCGAGCAGTTCCCGACGGTGGGCGAGGTCGCGTCGACCTTCGCGGAGCGGGCCGGGACCGGCCCGTACTGGCAGGACCTGGGCTCCAGTCTGCGCCGGATCGTGACGGGCTTCGCGCTCGCCGCGGTCCTGGGCGTGGCGGTGGGCACGGCGATCGCCCGTTCGCGGATCGCGGCCGATGTGCTGGGCCCGCTGCTGGAGGTGCTGCGTCCGGTCCCGGCCATCGCGCTGGTCCCGGTGGCGATCCTGCTGTTCCCCTCCAACGAGCAGGGGATCGTGTTCATCACCTGCACGGCCGCCTTCTTCCCGGTGCTGGTCTCGACGCGGCACGCCGTGGGGGCACTGGCCCCCGTGTGGGAGGAGGCGGTCCTGACCATGGGCGGCGGACGGGCGCGGATCCTGTTCTCCGTCGTGCTGCCGGGTGCCCTGCCGGGCATCTTCGGGGGCCTGTCGGTCGGGATCGGGGTCGCCTGGATCTGTGTGATCTCCGCCGAGATGATCTCCGGCGAGTACGGGGTCGGCTACCGGACCTGGCAGGACTACACGGTCATCGACTACCCCGGGGTCTTCGTCGGCATGCTCACCATCGGCGCGCTGGGCTGGCTGACCTCCACGGCGGTGGAACGCGCGGGCCGCCGGCTGACGCGGTGGCTCCCGGCGCGCGACTCCTCGGGCCCCGTGCCGTCCGCCGGCGCCGCCCGCACCCGTACGGGGCGGGGCCCCCGCCGATCGCCCCGGGCCCCGCGCCCGGTGGCGACCCGGGCCGGCGCGGCCGGCCCGCGTTCCGGACCGGGGAGCTTCCCCGAGCAGACCCGAGAGGTGACCCCATGAGCCTGACCCAGGCAGATGCCCGGACCAGTCCCGGCGCCGCGGCGCACCCCGCGCGGCACGGGGCGCGGCTCGCGCTGCGCGGCGTACGGCTCGGGCACCGCGGGAACGCGGTCCTCGACGGGGTCGATCTGACGGTCGAGCCCGGGGAGGTGCTCGCCGTCGTGGGCCCGTCCGGCTGCGGCAAGTCCACCCTCCTGCGCACCCTCGCGGGGCTGCTGCCGCCGCTCGACGGCGTGGTGGAGCAGGACGGCGCCCCGGTCCGCGGCCCGGGTGCCGACCGGGCCCTGGTCTTCCAGGACGACGCCCTGCTCCCCTGGCGCACGGTCCGGGCCAACGTCGAACTCCCGCTCGCCGTCGGACGCTCGCGGGGCCCGTCCGGGGAGGAGCGCGCGCCACGGCCGTCCCGCGCGTCCGGCCCGGACGGGGACGGGCAGGGCGGGGACGGGCAGGGCGGGGACGGGCAGGGCGGGGACGGGCAGAGCGGGGACGGGCAGAGCGGGGTGCCCGGCCGCACCGGCCGCTCCCCCGTGTTCGATCTGTCGCGTGCCGCCCGGCGGGCCCGGCGGCGGACCGCCGCGCAGTGGCTGGAGCAGGTCGGCCTGGACGGGCACGCGCACAAGTTCCCGCACCAGCTCTCGGGCGGCCAGCGCCAGCGCGTGCAGCTGGCCCGCGCCCTCGCCGCGCGCCCGCGCGCCGTCCTCATGGACGAACCCTTCGGGGCGCTCGACGCCCAGACCCGCGCCGAGATGCAGGACCTCCTCGTGGACGTCCTCGCGGGCACCGGCGCGACCGTCGTCTTCGTCACCCACGACGTGGACGAGGCGCTGTTCCTCGGCGACCGCGTCGCCCTGCTCGGCACCGCGCAGGTGGTGCCCGTACCGAACCCGCGCGACCGCGGGGCCTCGTACGCCGGACTCCGGCAGCAGATCATCAACTCACTCTGAAGGGCCGCACCATGGACATCCAGGCGACGGACACTCCCGCCATGGGCATCCCCGCGATCGGCGACGCCGAGGAACTCTCCTGCGACGTCCTCGTCATCGGCGGCGGCACGGCCGGCACGATGGCGGCGCTGACCGCCGCCGGGCGCGGCGCGCGGGTCCTGCTCCTGGAGAAGGCGCACGTACGCCACTCCGGCGCCCTCGCCATGGGCATGGACGGGGTCAACAACGCGGTCGTCCCCGGCCGCGCCGAGCCCGACGACTACGTCGCCGAGATCACCCGTGCCAACGACGGCATCGTCGACCAGTCCACGGTCCGCCAGACCGCCACCCGCGGGTTCGCGATGGTGCAGCGCCTGGAGTCGTACGGGGTGAAGTTCGAGAAGGACGAGCACGGCGAGTACGCGGTGCGCCAGGTCCACCGTTCCGGCTCGTACGTGCTGCCCATGCCCGAGGGCAAGGACGTCAAGAAGGTCCTCTACCGGCAGCTGCGGCGCCGCGAGATGCGCGAGCGGATCCGGATCGAGAACCGGGTGATGCCGGTGCGCGTCCTCACCTCGCCCGAGGACGGCCGGGCGATCGGCGCGGCCGCCTTCAACACGCGCACCGGGGCCTTCGTGACCGTGCGCGCGGGGGCGGTGATCCTGGCGACCGGCCCGTGCGGACGGCTCGGACTGCCGGCCTCCGGTTACCTGTACGGCACGTACGAGAACCCGACCAACGCGGGCGACGGCTACGCCATGGCCTACCACGCGGGCGCCGCGCTGACCGGGATCGAGTGCTTCCAGATCAACCCGCTGATCAAGGACTACAACGGCCCGGCGTGCGCGTACGTCGCGAACCCCTTCGGCGGCTACCAGGTCAACCGGCACGGCGAGCGGTTCGTGGACTCCGACTACTGGTCGGGGCAGATGATGGCCGAGTTCGCGGCCGAACTCGCCTCCGACCGGGGCCCGGTGTACCTCAAGCTCAGCCACCTCCCGGAGGAGTCGGTGGCCTCCCTGGAGGCCGTCCTGCACACCACCGAGCGGCCGACGCGCGGCACCTTCCACGCGGGCCGCGGCCACGACTACCGCACCCACGACATCGAGATGCACATCTCCGAGATCGGCCTGTGCGGCGGCCACTCGGCGTCCGGCGTCCGCGTCGACGACCACGCCCGCACGACGGTGCCGCGGCTGTACGCGGCCGGGGACCTGGCGTCCGTACCGCACAACTACATGATCGGGGCGTTCGTCTTCGGCGACCTGGCGGGCGAGGACGCGGCCCGGTACACGGCGTACGAGGGCACGCTGCCGGCCGATCAGCTGGCGGCGGCCCACGAGTTGATCTACCGCCCCCTGCGCCATCCGGACGGGCCGCCGCAGCCGCAGGTGGAGTACAAGCTGCGGCGGTTCGTGAACGACTACGTGGCCCCGCCGAAGACGGGCGCGAAGCTCTCGCTCGCCGTGGCGGCCTTCGACCGGATGACCGGCGAGATCGCCGAGATGGGCGCGACCACCGCGCACGAGCTGATGCGGTGCGCGGAGGTGTCCTTCATCCGGGACTGCGCGGAGATGGCGGCCCGCTCCTCGCTGGCCCGTACCGAGTCCCGCTGGGGCCTCTACCACGAGCGGCTCGACCATCCGCAGCGCGACGACACGGGCTGGCTGCACCACCTGGACCTGCGCAAGTCGGCCTCGGGGGCGATGGAGTTCACCGCCCGGCCGGTGGAGCCGTACCTGGTGCCGGTGGACGGGTTCGCCCCGGCCGGCGGCCCCTCGCGCCACCTGGGCGAGGTCGACCTGGTCCCGGTGGCCACGGCGGGCCCCCGTGAGGCGGCCCCGGCGGCCCGGGCGCAGGCCGCGCCGATTCCGGTGGCCACGGTGGAAGCCCCGGCCCAGGCCCCGGCCCCCGGCGGCTCCGGGTCCTCGCCCCGGATCCTCGAACTGCTCGCCCTGGCCGAGGAGTCCCCCGACCTGGCCGCCCTCACGCCCTACCTGGCCGACCCCGATCCGGCGGTACGGGCCGCCGCCGTGGCCGCGCTCGGCGAGACCGTACCGGCCGGCGCCGGGCCCGCGCTGGCCGCCCGCCTGGCCGACGCCGCTCCCGTCGTACGAGCGGCCGCCGCGGCCGCGCTGCGCGAGCTCGTGGAGGTCCTGCCGGGCGGACCGGAGCTGGGGGCGGGCCTGCGCGCCGCCCTCGCCGTGCCCGACCCCGCGGTGCGCTCGGCCGCGCTCGAAGCGCTGCGGGCGCTGCGGCTCGGCGACGCGGAGCTGTACGCCGCCTCGCTGGCCGACACCGACCCGGAGGTCCGTATCCACGCGGTGCGGGCGCTGGTCTCGGTGGACGCCGTCCCGGACCTGGCCGTGGCCGCCGCGGATCCGGCCCGCGAGGTCCGGGTGGCGGTGGCCAAGGGCCTGGCCTCGGTGCACGCACCGGCCCCGGCCCCGCTGGACCCGCTGCTGGCCGACCCGGACCCGCTGGTGCGGGGCGCGGCGCTGGCGTCCCTGGCCCGGGCCGGCTGCCCGGCGGGGTACGCCGGGACGGCGGTGGCGGCCCTGGCCGACACCGCCTGGCAGGTGCGGTCCGGTGCGGCCGCCGCGCTGGCGGCGGCCGAGGCGGGGGTGGCCGTACCGGCCCTGGCCAAGGCGCTGGCCGACCGCAACGCCGATGTCCGCAAGGCCGC
This sequence comes from Streptomyces spororaveus, assembly GCF_016755875.1. NCBI lineage: Bacteria > Bacillati > Actinomycetota > Actinomycetes > Kitasatosporales > Streptomycetaceae > Streptomyces > Streptomyces spororaveus. The sequence goes on from NZ_BNED01000005.1 coordinate 3,766,295, forward strand.
CGTCCTCGCCCTGCTGGCCCACCGGGCCGAGGCGGAGGCCCGGGCGGCCCTGGCCACGGCGGTCGCGGACCCGGACGCGGACGTCCGCGCGTACGCCGCCCGGGCGGCCCGACCCGCTTGACCCTCACACGGTGTCAGGCGGCGCTGCCGGACCCCCGTTCGGGGGTCCGCGACGTGCAGGGCCCGCCGGGCGCCGGGATGGTGGACGAAAGCCCGTCGACGGCAGGAGCCCCCATGTCCCCCGATGTCCGCAAGACCGCCCTCGTGATCGCCGCCGCCGTGTCGCTGGGTCTGGCAGCCGTGGTCCCTGCGCACGGGGTGGAGGGGCCCGCGCCCGACCCGCGCGACGCGAAGGCCATGCGGGACATGGCGACGGCGATCGCGGTGACGGCCAAGTACGCGGACGAGCGGGCGGCGCTCAAGGACGGGTACGTCCCGCACGGCGAGGAGTGCATGAGCAACCCGTTCGGGGTGGGCGCGATGAACTACCACTACGTCAAGCAGGCGAACTGGGGTTCCAAGGACCCGGCCAGGCCGACCGCGCTCCTCTACAGCAAGGAGAAGGACCGCAACGGCCGCCGCAGGCTCGAAACGGTGGAGTGGATGTCCACCGACCGGGACCAGGACCTGAAGACCAGCGACGACCGGCCGAGCATGTTCGGGCTGCCCTTCGACGGGCCGATGCCGGGCCACTGGGCGGGCATGCCCAAGCACTACGACCTGCACATGTGGGCGTACAAGGAGAACCCGGCGGGCCGCTTCCACAACTGGAACCCGGCCCTGACCTGCCCGAAGAAGGCCCCCGCCCCGGGCAAGCCGGCCGCCGCCCACCCGCACGGCCATTAGTCCGCGCGGCCCGTGTGGTCAAGTGACCCGGGCATATGACTCACCCGAAAGGGCGGCTTCTCCGGGAACCCCGGGCGATACGCTGGTCGGACTCGCGAGACTCCGTCGCATGGGAGCACTACCGATGAGCGTCGATCCCGAGACCCCCGAGCAGGAGCCCGCCCCGCGCTGGCCCGTCCCGCCCGCGGGCGGGTGGACGGCGGACGACCTTGACCGGCTTCCCAACCTGCCTCCGCACACGGAGCTGATCGACGGGAGCCTGATCTTCGTGAGTCCGCAAACCCGTTTCCACATGCGAGCCCTGCGATTCTTCGAATGGCAACTCGAATCACTGGTTCCGGACGGACTCGAAGTGATGAGAGAGTTCACCATCGACATCGACCGACTGAACCGGCCCGAGCCGGACGTCCTCGTCGTCGACGAGGAACTGGCCCGGGGCCCCCTGCAGCAGACACGGATCCCCGCCGAGTCCGTCCGGCTGGCCATCGAGGTCGTCTCTCCCGATTCGATCGGCCGGGACCGCGAAACCAAGCCGGCCAAGTACGCCCGGGCAGGAATCCCCCACTACTGGCGGGTCGAGAACAAGAACGACCGGGCAGTCGTCTACGTGTTCGAACTCGAACCGGCCACGCGTGTCTACGTCGCGACGGGCATCTTCCACGACCGGCTGAAGGTCACGGTCCCCTTCCCCATCGACCTGGACCTCACCACGATCAAACCGAAGGGGCTACCGGAATAGACCCGCACACGGCCAAGGGCCCGGCTCCCCGCAGGGGGCCGGGCCCTTGGCCGTTGCGCCAACCGGTCAGCGGACGAACGTGCTCGCCTGACCCGCCAGGTCCAGGAAGTACTGCGGGGCCAGGCCCAGCACCAGCGTGACCGCGACGCCCACCGCGATGGTGGTCATCGTCAGCGGCGAGGGGACCGCCACCGTCGGACCGTCGGCCTTCGGCTCGCTGAAGAACATCAGGACGATCACCCGGATGTAGAAGAACGCGGCGATCGCGGACGAGATCACACCGATCACGACCAGCACCCCGGCACCGCTCTCCGCCGCCGCCTTGAACACGGCGAACTTGCCCGTGAACCCGGAGGTGAGCGGGATGCCCGCGAAGGCGAGCAGGAACACCGCGAACACGGCCGCCGTCAGCGGCGAACGCCTGCCGAGCCCCGCCCACTTGGACAGGTGCGTGGCCTCGCCGCCCGCGTCGCGCACCAGCGTGACCACCGCGAAGGCGCCGATCGTCACGAAGGAGTAGGCGCCCAGGTAGAAGAGGACGGACTGGATGCCCTGCGCCGAGGTGGCGATCACGCCGGCCAGGATGAAGCCCGCGTGTGCGATCGAGGAGTAGGCCAGCAGCCGCTTGACGTCCGTCTGGGTCACGGCGATCACCGCGCCCGCCAGCATGGTGACGATGGCCACCGCCCACATCACCGGACGCCAGTCCCAGCGCAGCCCCGGCAGGACCACGTAGAGGAGGCGCAGCAGGGCGCCGAAGGCGGCCACCTTGGTCGCCGCCGCCATGAAACCGGTGACCGGGGTCGGGGCGCCCTGGTAGACGTCCGGGGTCCACATGTGGAAGGGGACCGCGCCGACCTTGAAGAGCAGGCCCATCAGGATCAGCGCGCCGCCGATCAGCAGCAGCGCGTCGTTGCCCATGGTGGAGGCCAGCGCCGGGTCGATGTTCGCCACCGTGCCGTCGACCACGTCGGCGATCACGGCGTACGAGACCGAGCCCGCGTAGCCGTAGATCAGCGCGATGCCGAAGAGGAGGAAGGCGGAGGAGAAGGCACCCAGGAGGAAGTACTTCACCGCCGCCTCCTGCGACATCAGCCGCTGGCGGCGGGCGAGGGCGCAGAGCAGGTACAGCGGGAGGGAGAACACCTCAAGGGCGATGAACAGCGTCAGCAGGTCGTCGGCCGCCGGGAAGATCAGCATGCCGGCGATCGCGAACAGGGCCAGCGGGAAGACCTCGGTGGTGGTGAAGCCCGCCTTGACGGCGGCCTTCTCGCTGTCGCTGCCCGGTACGGACGCCGCCTGGGCGGCGAAGGAGTCCACCCGCTTGCCGTGCGCCGCGGGGTCCAGCCGCCGTTCGGCGAAGGTGAAGACCGCCACGACCGAGGCCAGCAGGATGGTGCCCTGCAGGAAGAGCGCCGGGCCGTCGACGGCGATGGCGCCCATCGCGGCGATGTGGGCCTTGCCGGACCCGTACCCGCCGGCCGCAAGGCCGACGACCGCGGCGAAGGCCGAGGCCAGCGCGGCGACGGTGAGGAACACCTGCACGTAGTACCGGGACTTGCGGGGCACGAAGGCCTCGACCAGGATCCCGAGCACCGCCGCGCCGACCACGATCAGCGTGGGCGCGAGCTGTGCGTACTCGATGGTCGGTGCCGGAATCCGGTCGGCCGGTGCCTCGGCCGCCAGTGTCCACAGGCTGTGGGCGGAAGTCAGTGTGCTCACTTCGCCGCCTCCCCGTTCTTGGCTTCGACGGCGACCTCGGGCTTCGGGTCCGTCTGCTTCACGTCCGACAGGGTGTGCTCCACCGCCGGGTTGACGATGTCGGTGAGGACCTTCGGGTACACGCCCAGCCCGATCAGCAGGGCGATCAGCGGGGCGACGACCAGTACCTCCCGCAGCCGCAGGTCCGGCATGGTGCGGACCTCCTCCTTCACGGGGCCGGTCATCGTGCGCTGGTAGAGCACCAGCGTGTAGAGCGCGGCGAGCACGATGCCGGTGGTGGCGATGATGCCGACGACCGGGTACCGGGCGAACGTGCCGACCAGCACCAGGAATTCACTCACGAAGGGCGCGAGGCCCGGCAGCGAGAGGGTGGCGAGACCGCCGATCAGGAAGGTGCCGGCGAGGACCGGGGCCACCTTCTGGACACCGCCGTAGTCGGCGATGAGCCGCGAGCCGCGCCGCGAGATCAGGAAGCCGGCCACCAGCATCAGCGCCGCCGTCGACAGGCCGTGGTTGACCATGTAGAGGGTGGCGCCGGACTGGCCCTGGGAGGTCATCGCGAAGATGCCCAGGATGATGAAGCCGAAGTGCGAGATCGAGGCGTAGGCGACCAGCCGCTTGATGTCCCGCTGGCCGACCGCGACCAGCGCGCCGTAGACGATGCTGATCAGGGCCAGGACGAGGATCACCGGCGTGGCCCACTTGCTGGCGTCGGGGAAGAGTCCGAGGCAGAAGCGGAGCATCGCGAAGGTGCCGACCTTGTCGACGACCGCCGTGATCAGCACGGCGACCGGGGCGGTGGACTCACCCATCGCGTTCGGCAGCCAGGTGTGCAGCGGCCACAGCGGGGCCTTCACCGCGAAGGCGAAGAAGAAGCCGAGGAACAGCAGCCGTTCGGTGTTGGTCGCCATGTCGAGCGTGCCCGCGGCGCGGGCGGCGGTGATCTCCTGGAGGGAGAAGTTCCCGGCGACCACGTACAGGCCGATGACCGCGGCCAGCATGATCAGGCCGCCGACCAGGTTGTAGAGGAGGAACTTGACCGCCGCGTACGAGCGCTGCGCGGCCGCGTTCTCGTCGGAGCCGGTGTGCGCCCGGTCCCCGAAGCCGCCGATGAGGAAGTACATCGGGATGAGCATGGCTTCGAAGAAGATGTAGAAGAGGAAGACGTCGGTGGCCTCGAAGGAGATGATCACCATCGCCTCGACCAGCAGGATCAGGGCGAAGAAGCCCTGGGTCGGCCGCCAGCGCGTGGACTGCGTCTCCAGGGGGTCGGCGTCGTGCCAGCCGGCCGCGATCACGAAGGGGATCAGCAGCGCGGTGAGCCCGATGAGCACCACCCCGATCCCGTCCACGCCCAGCTCGTAGCGGACGCCGAAGTCGGCGATCCAGGGCCGGGATTCGGTGAGCTGGTAGCGGTCGCCGCCCGGGTCGAAGCGGACCGCGACGAGCACGGCCAGGGCCAGTGTCGCCAGCGAGAAGAGCAGCGCGAGCCACTTGGCGGCGGTCCTGCGGGCGGCCGGGACGGCCGCCGTCAGGATCGCGCCGACCGCGGGAACCGCGGCCGTCACCGTCAGAAGCGGGAAACTCATTTCACACCGCCCTCATCAGCAGGGTCGCGGCGATCAGAACCACCGTGCCCCCGAACATCGAGACCGCGTAGCTGCGGGCGTAGCCGTTCTGCAGCTTGCGCAGGCGGCCCGAGAGCCCGCCGACCGAGGCGGCCGTCCCGTTGACCACCCCGTCGACCACGCTGTGGTCGAGGTATACGAGCGAGCGGGTCAGGTGCTCTCCGCCGCGCACCAGCACGACGTGGTTGAAGTCGTCCTGGTAGAGGTCCTTGCGGGCCGCCCGGGTGAGGACCGAGCCGCGCGGTGCGACGACCGGGACGGGCCTGCGTCCGTACATGGCCCAGGCGATGCCGACGCCGACGAGGAGCATCACCATGGTGGCGGCGGTCACGGTCATGGCGCTGACCGGCGAGTCGCCGTGGGAGTAACCGGTGACGGGCTCCAGCCACTTCAGGAAGCGTTCGCCGATCTCGAAGAAGGCGCCGGCGAAGACCGACCCGAAGGCGAGGATGACCATCGGGACGGTCATGGACTTCGGGGACTCGTGCGGGTGCGGCTCGTGGCCGGCGTCGTCGGGCTGCCAGCGCTTCTCGCCGAAGAAGGTGAGGAGCATGACGCGGGTCATGTAGAAGGCGGTGATGCCGGCGCCCAGCAGGGTCACACCGCCGAGGATCCAGCCCTCGGTGCCGCCCTTCGCGAAGGCCGCCTCGATGATCATGTCCTTGGAGAAGAAGCCCGACAGGCCCGGGAAGCCGATGATGGCCAGGTACCCGAGTCCGAACGTGACGAAGGTGACCGGCATGTACTTCCGCAGGCCCCCGTACTTGCGCATGTCGACCTCGTCGTTCATCCCGTGCATCACGGAACCGGCGCCGAGGAAGAGGCCCGCCTTGAAGAAGCCGTGCGTCACCAGGTGCATGATCGCGAAGACGTAGCCGATCGGACCGAGGCCGGCGGCGAGGATCATGTAGCCGATCTGCGACATCGTCGAGCCCGCCAGGGCCTTCTTGATGTCGTCCTTCGCGCAACCGACGATCGCACCGAAGAGCAGCGTGACCGCGCCCACGACGGTGACCACCAGCTGGGCGTCCGGCGCCCCGTTGAAGATCGCGGCGGAGCGGACGATCAGGTACACGCCCGCCGTCACCATGGTGGCCGCGTGGATCAGGGCCGAGACCGGCGTCGGGCCCTCCATCGCGTCCCCGAGCCAGGACTGCAGCGGGACCTGCGCGGACTTGCCGCAGGCGGCCAGCAGGAGCATCAGCCCGATGGCGGTGAGCTTGCCTTCCGAGGCCTCCCCCACCGCGCCGAACACCGGCTCGAAGGCGAAGGTGCCGAAGGTGGTGAACATCAGCATGATCGCGATCGACAGGCCGATGTCGCCGACGCGGTTGACCAGGAAGGCCTTCTTCGCGGCGGTGGCCGCGCTGGGCTTGTGCTGCCAGAAGCCGATCAGGAGGTAGGAGGCGAGGCCCACGCCCTCCCAGCCGAAGTACAGCAGCAGGTAGTTGTCGGCGAGGACCAGGAGCAGCATCGCCGCGACGAACAGGTTGAGGTAGCCGAAGAAGCGGCGGCGGCGCTCGTCGTGCTCCATGTACCCGATCGAATACACGTGGATGAGCGTGCCCACCCCGGAGATCAGCAGGACGAAGGTCATCGACAGCTGGTCCAGCTGGAAGGCCATGTCCGCCTGGAAGCCCTCGACGGGGATCCAGGTGTACAGGTTCTGGGTGAGGGTCCGGTCCTCGGCCGTGCGCCCCAGCATGTCGGCGAACAGTGCGGCGCCGATCCCGAAGGAGGCGGCCGCGAGCAGGGTGCCGATCCAGTGGCCGACCCTGTCGAGGCGCCGGCCGCCGCACAGCAGCACCACCGCTCCGAGCAGGGGCGCTGCCACCAGCAGCACAATCAGGTTCTCCACAGCGACCCCTTACAGCTTCATCAGGCTGGCGTCGTCGACCGAGGCCGAGTGGCGGGTACGGAACAGCGACACGATGATCGCCAGGCCGACCACGACCTCCGCGGCGGCGACGACCATCGTGAAGAACGCGATGATCTGGCCGTCGAGGTTGCCGTGCATCCGGGAGAACGCGACGAAGGCGAGGTTGCAGGCGTTGAGCATCAGCTCGACGCACATGAACAGCACGATCGCGTTCTTGCGGATCAGGACCCCGGTGGCACCGATGGTGAACAGCAGGGCCGCCAGGTACAGGTAGTTGACCGGATTCACTTCGAGGCCTCCTCACGGCCGAGGCGCTCCGCGGAGGCCTGCTCCAGTGCCTTGAGGTCGTCGAGGGCCTGGCTGGAGACGTCCCGGATCTGGCCCCGGGCGCGCAGCGTGCGGTTGACGGTCAGCTCGGACGGGGTGCCGTCCGGCAGCAGACCGGCGACGTCCACCGCGTTGTGCCGGGCGTAGACGCCGGGCGCGGGCAGCGGCGGGAGCTGGACGCCGTCGCGGACCCGCTTCTCGGCGAGTTCGCGCTGGGTGGCGGCCCGTTCGGTGCGCTCGCGGTGGGTGAGCACCATCGCGCCGACGGACGCGGTGATCAGCAGCGCGCCGGTGATCTCGAAGGCGAAGACGTACTTGGTGAAGATCAGCTGTGCCAGGCCCTCGATGTGCCCGCCGGAGTTGACCCGGCCGAGCCCGTTGAAGTGGGTGAGCCCGGCGTTGGCGATGCCGCCGATCAGCAGGGTGCCGAAGCCGAGCCCGCACAGGGCGGCCATCCAGCGCTGTCCCTTGATGGTCTCCTTCAGGGAGTCGGCGGCGGTGACGCCGACGAGCATGACCACGAAGAGGAACAGCATCATGATCGCGCCGGTGTAGACGATGACCTGGACGACGCCCAGGAAGTACGCCCCGTTGGCGAGGTAGAAGACCGCCAGGATGATCATCGTCCCGGCCAGGCTGAGGGCGCTGTGCACGGCCTTCTTCATCAGGATCGTGGCCAGGGCGCCGATGACGGCGACCGTGCCGAGGACCCAGAACTGGACCGCCTCGCCCGTGGACGTCAGGGACGTCGCGGAGGCGGCGAGGGCGCTCATGCCGGCGCTCATGCGTCCGCCTCCTCGGACTGCCCGTTCTCCGGGGCGACCTCGCCCTTGGAGACGGCGACCTGCCGGACGGTGCCCGGGGCGGCCCCGGTGACCAGTCCGCGGTAGTAGTCCGTGTCGTCCGCGCCGGGGAAGATCGAGTGCGGTGCCTCGACCATGCCCTCGGTCAGACCGGACAGCAGCTGCTCCTTGGTGTAGATGAGCGATTCGCGGCTGGAGTCGGCCAGTTCGAACTCGTTCGTCATGGTCAGCGCCCGCGTCGGGCACGCCTCCACGCACAGCCCGCACAGGATGCAGCGGGCGTAGTTGATCTGGTAGACGCGGCCGTACCGCTCACCCGGGGAGTAGCGCTCCTCCTCGGTGTTGTCCGCGCCCTCCACATAGATCGCGTCGGCGGGACAGGCCCAGGCACACAGCTCGCACCCGATGCACTTCTCCAGACCGTCGGGGTGCCGGTTGAGCTGATGCCGTCCGTGGAAGCGCGGTGCGGTCGTCTTCTGCTGCTCCGGGTACTGCTCGGTGAGGCGCTTCTTGAACATGGCCTTGAAGGTCACGCCGAAGCCCGCCACCGGGTTCTGCCACTTCTCGTCGGACATCTCTCAAGCCTCCTCTCGGTCACTTTCAGTATTCGTACCGCCACTGACAATCAGCTCCCGCTCGCTGCGGGACCGCCTGCGCGGTACGGGCTCCAGGTGCTGGCCGGGCTTCGGCGGTACGGGGAATCCGCCCGCCAGCGGGTCGAAGGGCTCGGCATCCTCGACCGCCTCGGCGGCCGCCGTCTTCTCCCGCTTGTCGCGGAAGACGTCCGCGACGAAGGAGAGCAGCAGGACCGCCACGACGGCGCCGCCGACGTAGAGGACGATCTCGCTGAAGTCGTACGCCTCGTTGCGCAGCGCCCGGACGGTGGCCACCAGCATCAGCCAGACCACGGAGACCGGGATGAGGACCTTCCAGCCGAGCTTCATCAGCTGGTCGTAGCGCACGCGGGGCAGCGTGCCGCGCAGCCAGATGAAGAAGAACAGCAGCAGCTGCACCTTGAGGACGAACCAGAGCATCGGCCACCAGCCGTGGTTCGCGCCCTCCCAGAAGGAGCTGATCGGGTAAGGGGCCCGCCAGCCGCCGAGGAAGAGGGTGACCGAGACCGCCGAGACGGTGACCATGTTGACGTACTCCGCCAGCATGAACAGCGCGAACTTGATGGACGAGTACTCGGTGTTGAAACCGCCGACCAGGTCGCCCTCGGACTCCGGCATGTCGAAGGGGGCGCGGTTCGTCTCGCCGACCATCGTGACGACGTAGATGATGAAGGACACCGGCAGCAGGACGATGAACCAGCGGTCCGCCTGGGCCTCGACGATCGCCGAGGTCGACATCGACCCGGAGTAGAGGAAGACCGAGGCGAAGGCCGCGCCCATCGCGATCTCGTAGGAGATCATCTGCGCGCAGGAGCGCAGGCCGCCGAGGAGCGGATAGGTGGAGCCGGAGGACCAGCCCGCCAGCACGATGCCGTAGATGCCGACCGAGGCCACCGCGAGGATGTAGAGCATCGCGATGGGCAGGTCGGTCAGCTGCATCGTGGTGCGCTGGCCGAAGATGGAGACCTCGTCACCGGGCGGACCGAAGGGGATCACCGCGATGGCCATGAAGGCCGGGATCGCCGCGATGATCGGGGCCAGGACGTAGATGACCTTGTCGGCCCGCTTGACGATCAGGTCTTCCTTGAGCATCAGCTTCACGCCGTCGGCGAGCGACTGGAGCATGCCCCAGGGGCCGTGCCGGTTCGGGCCGATGCGCAGCTGCATCCAGGCGACGACCTTGCGCTCCCACACGATGGAGAAGAGCACCGTCACCATCAGGAAGGCGAAGCAGAAGACCGCCTTGACGACGACGAGCCACCAGACGTCGCGGCCGAACAGGGACAGGTCCTCGGCGGCCACTTGCACGAAGTCACTGTGTACCGCGTTCACGCGTCCACCTCCGCAGTGGTGTCGCCTGCGCCGGCCGGGGTCGCCGGGCCGATGCGCACGAGGGTGCCCGGGCGGGCTCCGGCGTCGGCGAGGACGCCGGAGCCGGTGGAGTTCAGCGGGAGCCAGACCACGCGGTCGGGCATCTCGGTGATCCGGAGCGGGAGTTCCACCGAGCCGGCCGGGCCGGTGACCGCGAGGACGTCACCGTCCTTGACGCCGGTCTCGGCGGCCGTGGCGGCCGACAGCCGGGCGCTCGCCTCGTGGCGGGTGCCGGCCAGGGCGTCGTCGCCCTCCTGCAGCCGGCCGAGGTCGAGCAGGAGCCGGTGGCCCGCGAGGACCGCCTCGCCGCTGCCCGGACGGGGCAGGGGCACGGTGTCCGCGCTCTGCTCGGCGGCCCGCTCCCCGGCCCACGGGCCGAGCCGGTCGATCTCCCGGCGTACGGCGTGTACGTCGGGCAGGGCGATCGGCCGGTCGGCGGCGTCGGCCAGCATGTGCAGCACGCGGGCGTCGGCCGGGGCGAGCCGGCGGGTCATCTGGTCGGGCTTGAGCGCGGCCTCGAACGGCCGGACCCGACCCTCCCAGTTGATGAACGCGCCCGCCTTCTCGGCCACCGCTGCGACCGGGAGGACCACGTCCGCGTGGTCGGTGACCTCGCTGGGCCGCAGTTCCAGGGAGACCACGAAGGCCTCCTGGAGGGCGGTCCGCGCGCGGGCCGGGTCGGGCAGGTCGGCGACCTCGACACCCGCGACCAGCAGCGCCGAGAGCTCCCGGGTCGCGGCGGCCTCGACGATCTGGCCGGTGTCACGGCCGTAGCGGTGCGGGAGCTCGTCCAGCCCCCAGGCGGCGGCGACCTCGCCCCGGGCCCGCGGGTCGGTGGCGGGGCGGCCGCCCGGCAGCAGGGACGGCAGCGCGCCCGCCTCGACGGCGGCCCGCTCACCGGCCCGGCGCGGGATCCACACCAGGGTGGCCCCGGTGACCCCGGCCGCCCGTACGGCGGCGGTCAGCGCACCCGGCACCCCGGCGAGGCGCTCCCCGACGAGGATGACCGCGCCGGGCAGCCGCAGCGCCTCGGCGGCTTCGGCACCGCCGGTCTCCAGGCCGGTCCGGGAGGCCAGCGCGTCGAGCCACTCGGGCTCGGTGCCGGGTGCGGCGGCCAGCAGGGTGCCACCGGCCTTGTCCAGGCCGCGGGTGGCGAAGGGGGCGACGGAGTAGGTCCGCTGCTTGCGCTTGCGGTGCGCCTTGCGCAGCCGCAGGAAGACGCCGGGGGCCTCCTCCTCGGCCTCGATGCCGACGAGCAGCACCGCGGGAGCCGCCTCCAGGGCGGTGTAGGAGAGCCACTGACCGCCGAGGTCCACCCCGTACCCGGCGACCTCCGAGGCCAGGAACTCGGCCTCCTCCGCGCTGTGCACGCGGGCCCGGAAGTCGATGTCGTTGGTGTCGAGGACGACGCGCGCGAACTTGGCGTACGCGTAGGCGTCCTCGACGGTGAGCCGGCCGCCGGTCAGCACGCCGGCCCGGCCGCGCGCGGCGGCGAGTCCGTTCGCCGCGGCTTCCAGGGCCTCGGGCCAGCTCGCCGGGGCGAGCACCCCGTCGGAGCCGCGTACCAGCGGGGTGGTCAGCCGGTCCGGGCGCTGCGCGTAGCGGAACCCGAAGCGGCCCTTGTCGCAGATCCACTCCTCGTTGACCTCGGGGTCCTCGGCGGCGAGCCGGCGCAGCACCTTGCCGCGGCGGTGGTCGGTGCGGGTCGCGCAGCCGCCCGCGCAGTGCTCGCACACGCTCGGGGAGGAGACGAGGTCGAAGGGGCGGGAGCGGAACCGGTAGGCGGCCGAGGTGAGGGCGCCGACCGGGCAGATCTGGATGGTGTTGCCGGAGAAGTACGACTCGAAGGGGTCGCCCTCGCCGGTGCCGACCTGCTGGAGCGCGCCGCGTTCCAGCAGCTCGATCATCGGGTCGCCGGCGATCTCGTTGGAGAAGCGGGTGCAGCGCGCGCACAGCACGCACCGCTCGCGGTCCAGCAGCACCTGGGTGGAGATCGGGACCGGCTTCTCGTAGGTGCGCTTCTTGCCCTCGAACCGCGATTCGGCGTTGCCGTGCGACATCGCCTGGTTCTGCAGCGGGCACTCGCCGCCCTTGTCGCAGACCGGGCAGTCCAGCGGGTGGTTGATGAGCAGCAGCTCCATCACCCCGCGCTGGGACTTGTCGGCGACCTCGGAGGTCAGCTGGGTCTTGACGACCATGCCGTCGGTGCAGGTGATGGTGCAGGAGGCCATCGGCTTGCGCTGGCCCTCGACCTCGACGATGCACTGGCGGCAGGCGCCGGCCGGGGAGAGGAGGGGGTGGTCGCAGAACCGGGGGATCTCGATGCCGAGCTGTTCGGCGGCCCGGATGACGAGGGTGCCCTTGGGCACGGACAGTTCGACCCCGTCGATGGTCAGCGAGACGGTGTTCTCCGGTGGAACCGCCGCTCCGCCACCGGAGGCCGCTGGAGTGGTGACGGTCATGCGTTCACCTCCGTGTCGGCCCAGAGGGTCGACTTCCTGGGGTCGAAGGGGCAGCCCTTGCCCGTGATGTGCTGCTCGTACTCCTCGCGGAAGTACTTGAGCGAGGAGAAGATCGGGCTGGCCGCGCCGTCGCCGAGCGCGCAGAAGGACTTGCCGTTGATGTTGTCGGCGATGTCGTTCAGCTTGTCGAGGTCGGACATGACGCCGTTGCCGGCCTCGATGTCGCGGAGCAGCTGGACCAGCCAGTAGGTGCCTTCGCGGCACGGGGTGCACTTGCCGCAGGACTCGTGGGCGTAGAACTCGGTCCACCGGGTCACGGCCCGCACCACGCAGGTCGTCTCGTCGAAGCACTGGAGGGCCTTGGTGCCGAGCATGGAGCCGGCGGCGCCCACGCCCTCGTAGTCGAGCGGGACGTCGAGGTGCTCGTCCGTGAACATCGGGGTGGAGGAGCCGCCGGGGGTCCAGAACTTCAGCCGGTGCCCGGGGCGCATGCCGCCGCTCATGTCGAGGAGCTGGCGCAGGGTGATGCCGAGCGGGGCCTCGTACTGGCCGGGGCCGACGACGTGTCCGGAGAGCGAGTACAGGGTGAAGCCGGGGGACTTCTCGGTCCCCATCGACTTGAACCAGTCCTTGCCCTTGTTCAGGATCGCGGGAACCGAGGCGATCGACTCGACGTTGTTGACGACAGTGGGGCACGCGTAGAGCCCCTCGACGGCAGGGAAGGGGGGACGCAGCCGGGGCTGGCCGCGCCGGCCTTCGAGGGAGTCGAGCAGCGCCGTCTCCTCGCCGCAGATGTACGCGCCCGCGCCCGCGTGCACCGTGATGTCGAGGTTGCGCCCGGTGCCGTCGATGTCCTTGCCGAGGTATCCCGCCGCGTACGCCTCGCGCACGGCCTCGTGCAGGCGCCGCAGCACGGGCACCGTCTCCCCGCGCAGGTAGATGAAGGCGTGCTCCGAGCGGATCGCGTAGCAGGCGATGATCATTCCCTCGATGAGGGAGTGCGGGTTGGCGAAGAGGAGGGGGATGTCCTTGCAGGTTCCCGGCTCCGACTCGTCCGCGTTGACCACGAGGTAGTGCGGCTTGCCGTCGCCCTGCGGGATGAACTGCCACTTCATGCCGGTGGGGAAGCCCGCGCCGCCGCGTCCGCGCAGACCCGAGTCCTTCACGTAGGCGATGAGGTCGTCCGGGGTCATCGCGAGCGCCTTGCGCAGGCCCTCGTACCCCTCGTGGCGCCGGTAGGTCTCCAGCGTCCACGACCGCGGCTCGTCCCAGAAGGAGGACAGCACGGGGGCGAGGAGCTTCTCCGGGCTGGTCCCTCCCCCGGTCTCCGGGTGGGAGCTGCTCCCGTTTCCCCCGTTGCTCAGTTCGGAAGACACCGACATCACTCCCCTCCCTCGGTGGTGGCCTCGCCGCGCGGGTGGACGATCGGGGTGTGCGCGGACTCGCCGCGCGCGATGCGCAGCCCGATCAGGGAGGCGGGGCCGGCGCCGCCGGTCGCCTCGACCGCGCCCTCGCGCTCGTCCGGGAAGCCGGCCAGGATCCGGGCGGTCTCCTTGTACGTGCACAGCGGCGCGCCCCGGGTCGGCGAGACCTCGCGGCCGGCCAGCAGGTCGTCGACCATGGCCTTGGCGGACTGGGGGGTCTGGTTGTCGAAGAACTCCCAGTTGACCATCACCACGGGTGCGTAGTCGCAGGCCGCGTTGCACTCGATGTGTTCGAGGGTGACCTTGCCGTCGGGGGTGGTCTCGTTGTTGCCGACCCCGAGGTGCTCCTTGAGCTCCTCGAAGATGGCGTCGCCGCCCATCACCGCGCACAGGGTGTTCGTGCAGACGCCGACCTGGTAGTCCCCGGAGGGCTTGCGGCGGTACATCGTGTAGAAGGTCGCCACGGCCGTGACCTCGGCGGTGGTCAGGCCCAGCACCTCGGCGCAGAAGCGGATGCCGGTGCGCGAGACGTGGCCCTCCTCGGACTGCGTCAGGTGCAGCAGCGGCAGCAGCGCGGAGCGGCTGTCGGGGTAGCGGGCGATGACTTCCCTGGCGTCGGCTTCGAGGCGCTCGCGTACCTCCGCCGGGAAGTCGGGGGCCGGCAGCTGGGGCATGCCCAGCGAGACGCCCTGGTTCGAAGGACTGGCGGTCATCGGTCGACGCCTCCCATCACGGGGTCGATGGAGGCGACGGCGACGATGACGTCGGCGACCTGGCCGCCCTCGCACATCGCGGCCATGGCCTGCAGGTTGGTGAAGGACGGGTCGCGGAAGTGGACCCGGTAGGGGCGGGTCCCGCCGTCGGAGACGACGTGGACGCCGAGCTCGCCCTTGGGGGACTCGACGGCCGCGTACGTCTGGCCGGCCGGTACCCGGAAGCCCTCGGTCACCAGCTTGAAGTGGTGGATGAGGGCCTCCATGGAGGTGCCCATGATGTTCCGGATGTGGTCGAGCGAGTTGCCGAGGCCGTCGGGGCCCATCGCGAGCTGCGCCGGCCAGGCGATCTTCTTGTCGGCGACCATGACCGGGCCCGGCTCCAGGCGCTCCAGGCACTGCTCGACGATCCGCAGGGACTGGCGCATCTCCTCCAGGCGGATCAGGAACCGCCCGTAGGAGTCGCAGCTCTCGGTGGTCGGTACGTCGAACTCGTAGTTCTCGTAGCCGCAGTACGGGTCCGACTTGCGCAGGTCGTGCGGCAGGCCGGCGGAGCGCAGGATCGGGCCGGTGGCGCCGAGCGCCATGCAGCCGGTGAGGTCGAGGTAGCCGACGTCCTGCATGCGGGCCTTGAAGATGGGGTTGCCGGTGGCGAGCTTGTCGTACTCCGGCAGGTTCTTCTTCATGGTCTTCACGAACTCGCGCAGCTGGTCGACGGCGCCCGGGGGAAGGTCCTGGGCGAGGCCGCCGGGGCGGACGAACGCGTGGTTCATGCGCAGCCCGGTGATCAGCTCGAAGATGTCGAGGATCAGCTCGCGGTCGCGGAAGCCGTAGATCATGATCGTGGTCGCGCCCAGCTCCATGCCGCCGGTAGCGATGCACACCAGGTGGGAGGAGAGCCGGTTGAGCTCCATCAGCAGGACGCGGATGACGGTGGCGCGGTCCGGGATCTGGTCGGTGATGCCGAGCAGCTTCTCGACGCCGAGGCAGTACGCCGTCTCGTTGAAGAACGGCGTCAGGTAGTCCATGCGCGTCACGAAGGTGGTGCCCTGCGTCCAGTTCCGGAATTCGAGGTTCTTCTCGATGCCGGTGTGCAGGTACCCGATGCCGCAGCGGGCCTCGGTCACCGTCTCGCCGTCGATCTCCAGGATCAGGCGCAGCACTCCGTGGGTGGACGGGTGCTGCGGACCCATGTTGACGACGATCCGCTCGTCGTCGGCCCTGGCCGCGGACTGGACGATCTCGTCCCAGTCGCCGCCGGTGACGGTGTAGACGGTGCCTTCGGTCGTCTCGCGCGCAGATGCATGATCGGCGGAGGCGTGGTTCTCTGCGTCGTTCGAGGTGGGGGACATCAGCTGTACGACCTCCGCTGGTCGGGAGCCGGGATCTGGGCACCCTTGTACTCGACGGGGATGCCGCCGAGCGGGTAGTCCTTGCGCTGCGGGAAGCCCTGCCAGTCGTCCGGCATCATGATCCGGGTGAGGGCCGGGTGCCCGTCGAAGATCAGGCCGAAGAAGTCGTACGTCTCGCGCTCGTGCCAGTCGTTGGTCGGGTAGACGGCGACGAGCGAGGGGACGTGCGGGTCGCTGTCCGGGACGGACACCTCCAGCCGCAGGATCCGGCCGTGCGTGAGCGAGCGCAGGTGGTAGACGGCGTGCAGCTCGCGGCCCTTGTCCCCGGGGAAGTGCACGCCGGAGACGCCGGTGCAGAGCTCGAAGCGCAGGGCCGGGTCGTCGCGCAGGGTCCGCGCGACCCGGACGAGGTGCTCGCGGGCGATGTGGAAGGTGAGCTCGCCCCGGTCGACCACGGTCTTCTCGATGGCATTGCCGGGGACCAGGTCCTGCTCCTCCAGGGCGCCTTCGAGTTCGTCGGCCACCTCGTCGAAGTAGGAGCCGTACGGTCGGCTCGTGGCGCCGGGCATGGCCACGGTCCGCACCAGGCCGCCGTAGCCGCTGGTGTCCCCGCCGCCCGCGGCGCCGAACATGCCCTTGCGGACGCCGATGACCTCGGGGCCCTGGGCGCGGGGCGCGGGGACGTTGCCGCCGTTGCCGTCGTCGGCGCCGTTGCCGCCGTTCTCCGGCTTCTGGGTCTCGCTCACCGGAGCAGCCCCTTCATCTCGATGGTGGGGAGGGCCTTGAGGGCCGCCTCCTCCGCCTCACGGGCGGCTTCCTCCCGGTTCACGCCGAGCTTGGAGCCCTGGATCTTCTGGTGGAGCTTGAGGATCGCGTCCATCAGCATCTCGGGGCGCGGCGGGCAGCCGGGCAGATAGATGTCCACCGGGACGATGTGGTCGACGCCCTGGACGATCGCGTAGTTGTTGAACATTCCGCCCGAGGATGCACAGACCCCCATGGAGATGACCCATTTGGGAGCGGGCATCTGGTCGTACACCTGCCGCAGCACCGGCGCCATCTTCTGGCTGACCCGTCCGGCCACGATCATCAGATCGGCCTGGCGCGGGGAGCCGCGGAAGACCTCCATGCCGAAGCGGGCCAGGTCGTACCGGCCCGCTCCGGTGGTCATCATCTCGATGGCACAGCAGGCCAGACCGAAGGTCGCCGGGAAGACGGACGACTTGCGCACCCATCCCGCGGCCTGTTCGACGGTGGTCAGCAGAAAGCCGCTCGGCAGCTTCTCTTCCAGTCCCATGGAAAATTCAGCCCCTCAGTCCCATTCCAGACCGCCGCGGCGCCACACGTAGGCGTAGGCGACGAAGACGGTGAGCACGAAGAGCAGCATCTCGACGAGCCCGAAGATCCCCAGGGAGTCGAAGGTGACGGCCCAGGGGTAGAGGAAGACAACCTCGATGTCGAAGACGATGAAGAGCATCGCCGTCAGGTAGTACTTGATCGGGAAGCGGCCACCGCCGGCCGGCATCGGCGTCGGTTCGATGCCGCACTCGTAGGCTTCAAGCTTTGCCCGGTTGTACCGTTTTGGACCGATCAGCGTGGCCATGACCACGGAGAAGATCGCAAACCCTGCGCCGAGGGCGCCGAGCACGAGGATGGGCGCGTACGCATTCACGCTCCTCGCTCCTTCCAGTCGTCCTTGACCGTTGGACCGCTGCCGGCGCCGCGTGGGCCGCCTCGCGAAGATCACGCTTTCGATCAAGCGCTTGCATGTGAGGCAGTTCACAAGCCGGACTGGTGCGCATCTTATGCCTGCTCGTCTGTGATCTGCGACACGGGTTGCAACACCGAGTTTGTGATCTCCACCACCTGACGAACGATCATGAAGTCCGATGAGTGGTGATCTACATACGCGAAGCATCCACAGGATCACCAAAGGTGACATCCAGGCCCGTTACCGCAGGTAGGAGGCGGATCGCTCTATCAAACGATTCCCCGTGCAGGCAAATTGGCAACGAGGGTGTGGGGATGATAAAGGGATCGCCGTCGCCCGGTCGGGGGACGGCGCGCGTACGGAGGTGGACGCGAGGGGGGCCGGGGTGAATGAGGGGGCCGGCGAGGGGGCAGACGCCGGACGAACGGAAGTGTCCGACGACCACGCACGGGACGACGTGAGTGCGTGCATCCGTTCACGAACCTCTCGGCCCGTTCACAGGAAGGTCACGGGAGGGGCACAGCGTCCGCATGGCGTGACATTGCTGTGACCTGCGCCACTCTGAATCGAGCCTTCCGAAAGAGGGCTTGGCCATCAGTGCGGAGTGATGGTAGGTCAGGGATCAATTAGGACTTAATTCCGAAACCCCATGATCACAGCCTTGTGAGGGCCTGTCCGTTTCGCCCGTTACGGCGTCAATAAGAAGCGAGCGGCGTCCGGTTCGCGCCTTTCTCGCGCAACTGTGGCGCACCCCACGTTTCTTGAAGGGAACCCTGGCGCCCTGATAGCGGTTGTCCTCATGTCCCACACCGCTCACATACCCAGCCACCGGAAGCCCCGCCGCAGCGCCTCGAAGCTCGCGGTCCGCGCCGGAGTTGCCGGTGGCGTCCTCAGCACCCTGGCCATGGCCGGCACCGCGAGCGCGTCCCCGTCCGCCGAGCCCCTGGCCGAGACGACGCTCGAAATGCCGGTCCTCGACATGGACCTTGGCGCCGAGGTCTCCTCCGCCGTCACCAAGGCCGCCGAGAACACCCGCCTCGCGGCCGTCGAGGGCGAACTGACCGCCCAGGAGGAGAGCGCCCGTACCGGCGCCGCCGCCGAGGCAAAGCAGGCCAAGGAAGAGGCCCAGAAGAAGGCCGACGCCGAGAAGCAGGCCGAGGCCGAGAAGAAGGCGAAGGCCGAGGCCGACCGCAAGGCCGAGGCCGAGCGTTCCGCCCGCGGCTCCGAGCGCACCTCGCTCAAGAGCGCCTCCGCCCCGCAGGGCACCGGCACCGTCTCCGCCCCGGCCACCGGCTCCGCCGCGGCCATCGTCAACTTCGCCCGCGCGCAGGTCGGCAAGGCGTACGTCATGGGCGGCACCGGCCCGTCCTCGTTCGACTGCTCCGGCCTCGTCCAGGCCGCCTACCGCCAGGCCGGCATCAGCCTGCCGCGCATGTCCCAGGCGCAGTCCTCGGCCGGCACCTCGGTGTCGCTGAACGCCCTGCAGCCGGGCGACATCCTGTACTGGGGCTCCAAGGGCAGCGCCTACCACGTCGCCATCTACGTCGGCGGCGGCAAGTTCGTCGGCGCGCAGAACCCCAGCACGGGCATCGTCGAGCGCAACCTCAGCTACGACAAGCCGACGGGCGCCGTCCGCGTCCTCTGAGCACCGCTCAGACCACGGCCGAGGGCCGGTACTCCCCCGCTCGGGGGTGGAGTACCGGCCCTGGGGCCGTTCTTCGTGTCTCCCTGGCCGCCGGAGCGCCTCGGCGGCCCCTTGTCAGCCCAGTGAGGCCGCCAGCTTGAAACGGGCCTCCCGCTGCTTCCTGTAGAGCGTGAGCGTCTCGGCATGCTCCTCGACGAGCCGCTCCTGGTACGCCTTCTCGACCGCTCCCCAGATGCCCACGAGGTTCACCTCGCGCTTGCACGCGACGTCGGCCTTGGCGGCCGTCACGGCCTTCGGGCCGCCCCTGTCGTCGGCCAGGCCCAGCTTCTCCACGACGTCGTACGGTGATTCGATCCCGGCGTATCCCGACTTGTCCATGCATGACGACCACTTCCTGAGGACGTCGACGACCCGGGAGTCCTGCCGGGAGCGGTCGTGCGCCTCCGAGGACAGCCCGAACGTGAAGAGCAGGTCCACGCTGTCCTTGGTCGGGGCGTACAGCTTGCGGTACCCCTCCCGCCCGCACCCGCCGGCCGGCACCTTCTGCCCGGCCGCCGTCAGGCCGCTGTCCACCTGGGCGGCCTCCTCCTCGGAGTTCGCGTCGGGGGCGGTGCCGCTCCGGGCTCCGGGCTGCTCGCCGGTCATCACGACGTACGCGCTGTCGCTCAGCGGCGGCGGAGCCGGCTTCGCCGGGCTGCCCTCCCCCGCGGACTTGTCGTACCCGTGGGCCGCCGCGTACGCCGGATCGGCCAGGCCGAAGAGGTAGGCGTGGCGGTCCTCGGCCCCGGCGCCGGCGGCCTCGGCCGGTCGCACGCCCTCGTAGGTGAACCCGTACCGGGCCATGCACCGGGAGACCAGGGCCTGCTGGACCTGGCCCATGCGGATCCGTTCGGCCTCGGTGTCCGTGTAGGCGTCCATCGGGAGGGACAGCGTGGCCGTCGCCGGGTTCACCTCGACGGGACCGAGCTCGGGTTCACCGCCCCCGGAGCCGCCGGTCCCGGCGCAGCCGGCCAGGAGGACGGCCGCCAGCAGGACGGTGGCCGGGGCGGCTGCGGGCCGGCGGCGCCGGGAGGTGTACATCGCGCGGAACTCCTTCTGCCGGATCGGGATTACGGGTGGAGGGTGTACTTGGCCGAGCTGATCTTGTTCTTGAAGTTCGCCGAGGCGTTGCCCGCGTAGTTCGACGGGATCTCCCCGACGTTGCCGCCCATGTCCTTGTCGGTGCCGACCTTCCAGGCGTAGACGTCCCGGTTCCGGTAGGACTCGGTGGTGTCGTTGATCCAGTCCCCGCTGGCCGAGCAGGAGCCCTGGTACTTGTCGTCGCTGAAGTTCAGGTCATTCGTCACCAGGTCGAAGACACAACCCGACTGGTTCTGCCAGTAGAAAAGCCCGAACTCCTGGTTCTCCAGATTTCCGTCGCGCCCCCAGGCGCCCGCCGGACCCGCGGTTCCCAGCAGAATGGCGCCGATCGAAACGGCGGCGACGCAGCCGGCCGACAGCTTGCGCATTGCGTTGTCCATCACGCTTACCTCACTCTTCAGGCGACAATCGGGGTGTTCGGGGCGGACCGGGATGACGCGTTTCCGCCCGGCGGGGATTCAACAGCGAAGCCCGTGCCTGTTCAAGCCTTTTCTCAGCTGATGGACCATCATTTCTGTTGTCTGATAGGTAACTTGTCGGAACCGGCCACCGGTATCTACTATCTGGCGGCGCGCCCTCCCCTACCGTAGAAACGGATGCGCATAATCCACTCCTACCTCCGCAAGGGAAACCCGTCGTGCACGCAAGATATTTGACCCCTCTACTTCTTCTGTGCATTTCTCTGACGGGATGCGGCGGCAGCGACAAAGAACCTGTGGCAAGCGACAGTCCGCCCCCCACCGCGGAGGAAATCGCCTACTACGACTGCCTGAAGAAGCAGGGTGTGGCCATCGTGTACACGGATTACGGGGCTCCGCGCGTGGACAAGTCGAAGCCCGCGAACGACGAGGCGCACAAGACCTGCGCGCCGATGCTGCCGCCCCCGCCGAAGCCCCAGCCGGCCACGCCCGCCCAGATCGCCGCCGCGCAGAAGGAGTCCGCGTGTCTGCGGGCCGAGGGCATCTCCTGGTACCCCGACCCGGACCCGGTCACCGCGCAGATCGACGACCGCCGGGGCACTCCCGAACAGTGGAACGCGCTCAAGCGCGACCACCTCGACGCGTTGAAGAAGTGCCGGCCGGAGAGATGAGCGAAGCGGAGCAGGTCGTGGAGCGCACCGAGGCCCTGGCGGCCCCCCAGGACGACCGCGGCGGACTCACGCGCGGGCGGCGCGTGGTGCTCGCCGTCGTCGGCGGGGCCGCGCTGATGGCGGTCGGCGGCCTGCTGGCGACCACGCTGGTGAAGTCCCCCGCGCAGGTGGCCGCGGAGACCGGCCCGCCCGTACAGGGGGCCCTGACCGCGGAGGTCGAGCGACGGGTGCTCGCGCAGACCGTGGTCATGCGCGGGACGGTGGTCGCCGACCAGAGCGTCGTCGTGTCCCCGCAGGGGATGCGCTCCGGCGACGGGACGGGCGGCGCGGCCCTGGTGACCAAACTGCCGCTGAAGGCGGGGGACCCGGTCACGGCGGGGCAGCTGATCGCCGAGGTGTCCGGGCGGCCGGTGTTCACCCTGCACGGCGCGCAGCCGATGTACCGCGACCTCAAGCCGGGAGCCACCGGCGACGACGTCGCGCAGCTGCAGCAGGCGCTGCGCGAGCTCGGGCACGGCACCGGCGGCGACGCGAGGGGTGTCTTCGGGGCCGGTACGAAGGCCGCGCTCACCGCCCGCTACCGGGCCGTCGGGTACGAGCCGCTGCCCGCGGTCGCCGACGGGGGCGCGGCGCTCAGGTCGGCGCGGGAGGCCGTGCGGTCCGCGACGTGGGCCGTGGAGGACGCGAGCGGCCCGGCCAGCACCGGCACCGGCGTCGGCACCGGCAAGGGCGGGGCCACGGAGACCGGATCCGGCACCGGCGTCGGCACCGGCAAGGGCGGGGGCGGGGGCGGGGCCACCCCGAGCGCGGCCACCCCGCCCGGCCCGGGCTCCGGCCCCAGCTCCGGCACCGGGACCGGTACCGGTACCGGCGCCGGTAGCGCTCCCGGTTCGGGCCGGGAGCTCGCGCGGGCGCGGCAGGCGCTCGGAGAGGCCCGGTCCGCGCTCGCGGCCGCCGAGGCCGCCGACGGGCCGATGCTGCCGACCGCCGAGAGCGTGTTCCTGGGCTCCTTCCCGGCCCGTGTCAGCTCCGTCGGGGCCCGCGCGGGCTCCCCCGTGTCCGGGCCGGTGCTCACGCTCTCCGGCGGGGAACTCGTCGTCGAGGCCTACCTCAAGGACGACAAGAGGCAGCTGCTGCGCGCCGGGATGGCCGTGGTGATCTCCTCCGAGGTCGCCGGTACCGATGTCCGCGGCAAGGTGGCGGTCGTCGCCACCGAGCGGTCCGCCGCTCAGCCCGCCGGGCCGCTCCCGCAGCAGGACGCCGGGCAGAACCCCAAGGGCGGCGGGAGCGGCGGAACGGGCGGCGGCGGCGCCGACTCCGGCTACCGGATGGTGGTCCGCGCCGACCAGCCCCTGCCCGCCGGCTTCGCCGGGCAGGACGTCCGGCTGACCATCGAGTCCGCCGCCACCGACGGCGAGGCGCTCGTGGTCCCGGTCACCGCGGTTTCCGCGGGCGCGGACGGGCGTACGGTCGTCACCGCCGTGTCCGCCGAAGGCACCCAGCGGCGCATCGAGGTACGGGCCGGCACCAGCGGCGACGGCTTCGTGGCCGTCACCCCCGCCCAGGCGGGCGCCCTCGCCGCCGGGACCAAGGTGGTGATCGGGGTCGCCCCCCGGGAGACCCGGGGGAAGACCAGGTGAGGCTCCTGCCCCGGCGGCCCCCGCAGGCCCGGCAGTCCCAGCAGGCCCCGCTGGCCCCGCAGTCCCCGCAGTCCCCGCACCGCCCGCGGTCCTCCGGCGACGGCGAAGGCCCGGCGGCCGAGCCCCCCGTGATCGAGCTCCGCGGGGTCGGCCTCACCTACCCCGGGCCGCCGCCCGTCGAAGCCCTGCACCCCTGCGACCTGACCGTCCGGCGCGGCGAGTTCATCACCGTCGTCGGCCCCTCCGGCTCCGGGAAGTCCACCTTCCTCAACGTCACCGGGCTGCTCGACTCCCCCACCAGCGGCCGGTACCTGCTCGACGGGATCGACACCGCCGCGCTCCCCGACCGGGAGCGCACCGCCCTGCGCGGCCGCCGGATCGGCTTCGTCTTCCAGTCCTTCCACCTCCTCCCCCACCGGTCCGCCCTGGAGAACGTCACCCTCGCCATGCTCTACACCGGAATCCCGCGCGCGCAGCGCCTCGTACGGGCCCGCGAGGCCCTGGACCGGGTCGGTCTCGGGCACCGCGCCGGCGCCGTGCCCGGCCGGCTGTCGGGCGGCGAGCGCCAGCGGGTGGCGATCGCCCGCGCCCTGGTCGGACGCCCCTCGCTCCTGCTGTGCGACGAGCCGACCGGCAATCTCGACTCCGTGAACGCCGCGTCCGTCCTCGGGCTGCTCGACGAACTGCACGGAGCCGGGATGACCGTCCTCGTCATCACGCACGACCCCGAGGTGGCCCGCCGCGGTGTCCGGACCGTCACCATCCGCGACGGGCGGCTGGATTCTTGAGCGCCGTCGTGCCCACCCGGCTCTCCGTACGCGACGCCCTGGCCGAGGCGGTCGCCGGGATGCTGCGCCGCCCCGGCCGGGCCGTGCTCACCGCCCTCGGCACCGTCCTCGGCGTGGGCAGCTTCGTGGCCGTGCTGGGCCTCACCGCCACCATCTCCTCGCAGATCGACGGCAGGTTCAACGTCCTGACCGCCACCGAGGTCGGCATCGAGGACGTCGCCGCCCAGCAGAACGAGTTCGCCGGTTCCGGCTTCCCGGCCGATGCCGAGGAGCGGCTGCGCGCCGTCGCGGGCATCGAGCACGCCGGGGTGCTGTGGACGGTGCGCCTCGACTCACGGACCACCGTGGGCCCCCTGCCCTCCGGCGCCGGCGACCCCACCACCGGAGCGGCCGTCGTCGCCGCCTCCCCCGGCGCCGTCGCCGCCCTCGTACCGACCCTCCAGGAGGGGCGGCTCTACGACGACTTCGCCGAGCGCGGCCGCGAACGCGTCGTCGTCATCGGCAGCGGGCTCGCCGCCCGCCTCGGCATCACCACCCTGGCCACCCGGCCCGCCCTCTACATCGGCCAGGAACCCTTCACCGTGGCGGGCATCGTCGCGGACCTGCGGCGCCGGCCCGAGCACCTGATGTCGGTCCTCGTGCCGCGCACCACCGCCGAGCAGCTCTGGGGGCCGCCCCCGCCCGGCGGCGCGACCATGCTGATCTCCACCGAACTCGGTGCCGCCCGCCAGGTCGCCGGCCTCGCCCCGCTCGCGCTGCGCCCCGACCACCCCGAGTACCTCAAGGCCGTCCCGCCGCCCGACCCCCGGACGCTGCGCTCGGGCGTCACCGCCGACCTGAGCGCGCTCTTCCTGCTGCTCGCCGGGATCTGCCTGGTCATCGGCGCGGTCGGGATCGCCAACACCACGCTGGTCGCCGTACTGGAGCGGACCGGCGAGATCGGGCTGCGCCGGGCGCTCGGGGCCCGGGGCCGGCACGTCTCGGCCCAGTTCCTCACCGAGTCCGCGGCCCTGGGGGCGCTCGGCGGCCTGGTCGGGACCTCGCTGGGCGAGCTGACCGTGGTCGCCGTCGCCCTCGCCCGGGACTGGACCCCGGTGATCCATCCGGCCACCGTCGCCGCTGCCCCGCTCGTTGGCCTGGTCACCGGGCTGCTGGCCGGGCTGTATCCCGCCTGGCGGGCGGCCCGTGTCGAACCGGCCGAAGCCCTGCGAAGATAGCGGCGGCGCGCGCCTGACCGTCAGGGCCGACCCGACCCGCCCCTGGAGGTGGTGGTCCCGTGAACCCGAAGTCGTACGAATCCCACGGCGCCGGCGACCCCACCGCGGTCCCGGCCGCGCTCGGGCTCGGCCTGCTCGCGGTGGGCGGCTGGCTGCTGACGACCGCCCGCCCCTGGCACAAGCCCGGCCATCCGCTCACGCTGGGCCTCGGCTGGACCGCCTCGGGGGCGCTCCTGGTGTGCGGGCTGGTCCTGCTGGCCAGGTGCGTCCGTACCGTCCACGGCCGCCCGGACGCGGACGTGCCCGCCCCCACCGAGGCGGGCACGGGCACGGACGACTGACCAGGCGGGCGCCTCAGGCCTTCGGGGCCACCTTCGAGAGGCCGTTGATGATGCGGTCCATCGCGTCGCCGCCCGTCGGGTCGGTCAGGTTGGCCAGCATCTTCAGGGTGAAGCGCATCAGCACCGGGTGGGTCAGACCGCGCTGGGCGGCGATCTTCATGACCTTCGGGTTGCCGATCAGCTTCACGAAGGCGCGGCCCAGGGTGTAGTAGCCGCCGTAGGTCTCCTTGAGCACCTTCGGGTAGTTGTGCAGGGCCAGCTCGCGCTGGGCCGGGGTGGCCCGCGCCTGGGCCTGCACGATGACGTCGGCCGCGATCTGGCCCGACTCCATGGCGTACGCGATGCCCTCGCCGTTGAACGGGTTGACGAGCCCGCCCGCGTCGCCGACCAGCAGCAGGCCCTTCGTGTAGTGCGGCTGCCGGTTGAAGGCCATCGGCAGGGCCGCGCCGCGGATCGGCTGCGTCATGTTCTCGGGGGTGTAGCCCCAGTCCTCCGGCATGGAGGCGCACCAGGCCTTGAGGACCTCGCGCCAGTCCAGCTCCTTGAAGGCGGAGGAGGAGTTGAGGATGCCGAGGCCGACGTTGGAGGTGCCGTCGCCCATGCCGAAGATCCAGCCGTAGCCGGGCAGCAGCCGGTCCTGCGCGCCGCGCCGGTCCCACAGCTCCAGCCAGGACTCCAGGTAGTCGTCGTCGTGCCGCGGCGAGGTGAAGTACGTCCGTACGGCCACGCCCATCGGGCGGTCCTCGCGCCGGTGCAGGCCCATCGCCAGGGACAGCCGGGAGGAGTTGCCGTCGGCCGCGACGACCAGCGGGGCGTGGAAGGTGACCGGGGTCTTCTCCTCGCCCAGCTTCGCGTGGACGCCCGTGATGTGGCCGGTGCGCGCGTCGCGCACCGGCTCGCCGACGGTGCAGCGCTCGTACAGCCGGGCGCCGGCCTTCTGCGCCTGACGGGCCAGGGTCTCGTCGAAGTCGTCACGCTTGCGGACGAGTCCGTAGTCCGGGTAGGAGGCGAGTTCCGGCCAGTCCAGCTGGAGCCGCTGGCCGCCGCCGATGATCCGCAGACCCTTGTTCCGCAGCCAGCCGGCCTCTTCGGAGATGTCGATGCCCATCGCCACCAGCTGCTTGGTGGCGCGCGGGGTCAGGCCGTCGCCGCAGACCTTCTCGCGCGGGAACGCCGTCTTCTCCAGCAGCAGGACGTCCAATCCGGCCTTGGCGAGGTAGTAGGCGGTGGTCGAGCCGGCGGGCCCGGCCCCGACGACGATCACGTCCGCGGAGTGTTCGGAGAGGAGCTCGGTCACTGCGGGGTCTCCCGAAGGCTCGATAAAGGGTGCCCAACGGCACCGGACATGTGCAGTCTATGCAGCGAGAGAGATCACGATCCGAAGGGTGCCTCCGATGACCACCTCACCGAGCCGGCCGCTCCCCGCCGTACAGCTCCGCGTGCCCACGGACGAGGACGCGCACGCCTGGCATGCGGCCTTCGCCGACCCCGACGTCATGGAGTTCCTGGGAGGGCCCGCGGAACTGTCCGCGTACGAGGAGATCACCGCGCGCCAGCGCATGCACGACGCCCAGCTGGGCTACTGCCTGTGGACCCTGACGGACGCGCAGGGCGGGGTGCTCGGCTTCACCGGCGCCCAGCCGTGGCCCCGGGAGAAGGGCTGGGGGCCGGTCGGCGAGATCGAGATCGGCTGGCGGCTGAGCCGCGCCGCGTGGGGCCGGGGCTACGCGTACGCCGCCGCGCTGGCCACGCTGGAACGGGTCCGCGCGGCCGGTGTCCCGCACGTGGTGGCGATGATCGACGCCCGGAACGCGCGTTCGGTGGCGGTGGCGGAGCGTCTGGGCATGGACCTGGCCGAGGAGTTCGCCACACCGGCCGGGAATCCGGCGCGCCGCTACGTGCTGGCCCTCTAGGGGGTGTCCGGCGGCCGGAAAGGTCTGCCGTGCCGGGCGTCGCCGGGCGTCGCGACCCGGCGAACCCTGCCGGTCGCCTAGAACACGGAGAGCCCGGTCAGCGTGGTGAAGCGGTCGAGGGCCGCCACGCCCGCCACGGAGTTCCCCCGGGCGTCCAGGCCCGGGCTCCACACCGCGAGGGTGCACTGGCCCGGGACGACGGCGACGATGCCGCCGCCCACGCCGCTCTTGCCGGGCAGCCCGACGCGGTAGGCGAACTCGCCCGCCGCGTCGTACGTCCCGCAGGTCAGCATCACCGCGTTGATCTGCTTGGCCTCGCTGCGCGTCAGCAGCCGCGTGCCGTCCGCGCGGAGCCCGTGCCGGGCCAGGAAGCGCCCGGCGCGGGCCAGATCGGCGCAGCTCATCTCGATGGAGCACTGCCAGAAGTAGTGCTCCAGCAGCGCGGGCACCGGGTTGTCGATGTTCCCGTACGAGGCCATGAAGTGGGCGACGGCCGCGTTGCGGTCGCCGTGCTCCTGCTCGGAGGCGGCGACCTCGGCGTCGAAGCCGATGTCCGGGTTCTGGCTCTCCTGCCGCAGGAACTCCAGCAGCTCGCTGCTCGCGTCACCCGTCAGCGTCTGGAGCCGGTCGGTGACCACGAGGGCGCCCGCGTTGATGAATGGATTGCGCGGAATGCCGTTTTCGTACTCCAGCTGCACGAGCGAGTTGAACGGGTTGCCGGAGGGCTCCCGCCCGACCCGCTCCCACAGGCTGTCGCCGCCCTCGGCCAGGGCCAGGGCGAGCGCGAAGACCTTGGTGATGGACTGGGCGGAGAAGGGCACCCGCCAGTCCCCGACCCCGAAGACGTTGCCGTCGAGGTCGGCGACGGCCATCCCGAACTGCCGCCGGTCCACGGAGGCCAGCGCCGGAATGTACTCGGCCGGGGTGCCGCTGCCGATCAGCGGGGCGATGTCGGCCGCGATCCGCTCCAGCAGCGGCCCGTAGTCCGTGCGCGCGACGTCAGGCACCGCGGTCAGTCCTTGAATCCCCGGTGCAGCGCGACGATGCCGCCGCTGAGGTTGCGCCAGGCGACCCCGGACCAGCCGGCCTTCTGCAGCAGGGCGGCCAGCGCCGGCTGGTCGGGCCATTCGCGGATGGACTCGGCGAGGTACACGTACGGCTCCGGGTCGGACACCACCGTGCGGGCCACCGGCGGCAGCGCCCGCATCAGGTACTCCATGTAGACCGTGCGGAACGGCCCCCAGGTGGGCTGCGAGAACTCGCAGATGACGACCTGCCCGCCGGGCTTCGTCACCCGGTACAGCTCGCGCAGCGCGGCGTCGGTGTCCTGGACGTTGCGCAGCCCGAAGGAGATCGTGACGGTGTCGAAGACGTCGTCCCCGAACGGCAGCTTCGTCGCGTCACCGGCGGTCAGCGGCAGCCAGGAGTGCTTCTTCTTGCCCTCCATGAGCATGCCCAGGGAGAAGTCGCAGGGGACGACATACGCGCCGGTGGCGGCGAAGGGCAGCGAGGAGGTGGCGGTTCCGGCGGCCAGGTCGAGGACCACGTGCCCGGGGCGCGCGCCGACCGCCTTCGCGACCTCCTTGCGCCACAGCCGGGCCTGGCCCAGCGAGATGACGTCGTTGGTGAGGTCGTATTTCGCCGCGATGCCGTCGAACATGGAGGCGACTTCGTGCGGCTGCTTGTCCAGGGAAGCCCTTGTCACTGGCGTTCGCCCCTCGGTGTGCGATGCGGATCGGCGGGTACGCACCCATCCTCTCAGGCCGCGCCCCGCCCGAGCCGCGCGGGCTCCGACACCCCCGCCCTCCTTTCCCACCGGACGGGTGTCGGAAACTGTTCCGAAGGACAGTTACGCGACGCCCCGGCGGACACGTTGACTGACACGGTGCGGCCCGGTGAGGGTCACCCACCGGATCGGTGACCGAATCGGGGCCGGTCCGGCAGGGGCCGCCACGAACAGGAAGCTTCACGATGCCGGCAGGCCAATCCAACGGTCGCTCCCGCCGCAGCAGCCCGCGCGCCCAGCGCCGGGCCGAGCGGCGCAAGCGGCTGCGGCGCACGATCCTCCTCGGCTCGGCGGCGGTGGTCGTGCTCTCGGCGACCGCGTACACGCTGCTGCCCGAGGCCGACGACGCGAAAGCCGTCGCGGGCCGGGCGGCGGCCCAGCCGGACCCGACGGCCGGGGAATCGGCGGACACGTCCGGGAACGCGGTCCCGCAGGGCGGCCAGCAAACCCCCTCCCCGCAGCCTTCCAGCCCGCCCGCGGCGTCCCCTCCCGGCTCGCCCACGCCGTCGCCCGCTGCCCCGACACCCGCCCGGCCGGGTACCTTCAAGACCTCCGCCGCCGCCGGAAAAGCGCAGGGGAAGGGGCCCGCGCGCCGCTGGCGGATCGAGGTCGAGGAGGGCAGCGGGGTCGACCCGGAGTCGGCCGCCCGCTCGGTCGAGGCGATCCTCGGCGATCCGCGCGGCTGGACCAAGGACCCGAAGTACGGCTTCCAGCTCGTCGCGGCGGGCCAGCCGGTGGACTTCACCATCAAGATCGCGACGCCGAAGACCACCGACCTCCTGTGCGACGTGGTCACGCCCGAGCTCATCGGCGAGACCAACTGCAGCACCGGGCACACCGTCGTGGTCAACCTCAAGCGCTGGCAGGAGGGTTCGCCGCAGTTCAACGGCTCACCCGAGGAGTACCGGGCGCTGATCATCAACCACGAGGTCGGGCACGAGCTCGGCCGCGGGCACGAGTCGTGCCCGGCCCCCGGCAAGCCCGCTCCGGCGATGATGCAGCAGATCAAGGGGCTTCTCGGCTGCAAGTCCAACGCCTGGCCGTACGACTCCGATGGAACCTACCTGTCCGGTCCGCCCGTCCTATAGGGGGAGAGCCGGCCACAGAACGGGGCCGCCGGGGGGCTAGGAGAAAACGTGCGCGTTGTCAGCTTCAGCGTCCCGGCGTGGTTCCCCTCGTACGAGGAGCCGGGCGGGGAAGCGCAGGCACCGTGCGAGGACGTGCAGGGCGACTCCGTGCCGAACGGCTCCGTGCCGAACGGGGACGGCCCCGCCGACCGGCCCGCCGAGCAGCCCGCCGACGCCCAGCTGACCGAGCAGGAGTCGGCCGTGTTCCTGTGCCTGGCCACCGGCGCCTCCAACCGGGAACTGGCCGTCGAGCTGCAACTCTCCGTCAGCACGGTCAAGTTCCACGTGGTGAACATACGGGCCAAGCTGGGCGGCATCAGCCGCCTGCAGGCCTGCCTGCTGGCCGCCCTCGCCCGCGAGGACACCCGGCGCGCCGCGGACGCCGCGGACGCCGCCGGACGCGGCGGCCGGATCGGGCTCAGCGACGACGGTGGAGCAGCCGTCCCCCGATGACCGTGGCCACGCACGTGGTCGCGCCCTGCTCCAGCAGCTCGGCCTCGTCCGCCACCGCGAAGACCGCGAAACGCGCCGGAACCCCCGCCTCCAGGATGCCGTGGAAGGCCTCCGCCGCGGCGGTCCGCCCGGCGAAGGGGTCCAGGTCCGGCGGCCCTTCGCAGCCGGCCGGCGGCAGGATCGTGAGCCCGGACCGGGACACCGCCGTGCGCACGGCCGGGATCGTGAAGCGTCCGCAGACCGCCACCACCCCGCGGGCCAGCAGCTTCTGCGTGCCCCGGCGGGCGCTGTGACCCCACCGCGGCTCGGTCATCTTCAGCGCGTCCAGCGCGGCCTCACCCGTGATCGGGCCGGCGCCGAGCTCGGTGACCTCGTACGGGTCGTCCGGGTAGTACGTGCGCTCCAGCAACGCGTCCGCCCCGCGCACCACCAGCCCCGGGGTGATCACCCCGGGCCAGCGGCGCGCCCGGGCGTGCGGGTGGGCCGCGGCGACCTCCTGGTACGGACCCACGCGGGCGATCCGGTCGCCGTCGACGAGGACCGCACCGCCCGGCAGCGGCGCGGATCCCGGCCCGGGGACCAGGAGTTCGGCGGTGTGCAGCGTCAGCATCGGTAGGCCGGCGTCGTCAGTTCGTGGAGATGAGCTTCAGCTCGGGGTGCGCCGTGCCGCCTTCGATGGCCGTGGAGGAGATGTGCGAGACCACGCGCTCGTCGACCGGGTCGTTCGCCGGGTCGTCGTGCACGAGCAGGTGCTCGTAGGTCGTCGCGCGCTGCGCCGGGGTACGGCCCGCCTTGCGGATCAGGTCGATGATCTCCTGGCGGTTGGAGCGGTGCTTGGCACCGGCCGAGGAGACGACGTTCTCCTCCAGCATGATCGACCCGAGGTCGTCGGCGCCGTAGTGCAGCGAGAGCTGGCCCGCCTCCTTGCCGACGGTCAGCCAGGAGCCCTGGATGTGGGCGATGTTGTCGAGGAAGAGCCGCGCGATCGCGATCATGCGCAGGTACTCGAAGATCGTCGCCTGGGTGCGGCCCTTGAGGCGGTTGTTCTCGGGCTGGTAGGTGTACGGGATGAAGGCGCGGAAGCCGCCCGTACGGTCCTGCGTGTCCCGGATCATCGCGATGTGCTCGATGCGCTCGGCGTTGGTCTCGCCGGTGCCCATCAGCATGGTGGAGGTGGACTCCACGCCCAGCTTGTGGGCGATCTCCATGATCTCCAGCCAGCGCTCGCCGGACTCCTTGAGCGGGGCGATCGCCGTGCGCGGCCGCTCCGGCAGCAGCTCGGCGCCGGCGCCCGCGAAGGAGTCGAGGCCGGCCGCGTGGATGCGCTGGATGGCCTCCTCCGCCGAGACGCCCGAGATACGGGCCATGTGCTCGACCTCGGACGCGCCGAGGGAGTGGATGACCAGCTGCGGGAAGTCCTTCTTGATGGCGGAGAAGTGGTGCTCGTAGTACTCGACGCCGTAGTCCGGGTGGTGCCCGCCCTGGAACATGATCTGCGTGCCGCCGAGCTCGACGGTCTCCGCGCAGCGGCGCAGGATGTCGTCGAGGTCGCGGGACCAGCCCTTCTTCGCGTCCTTGGGGGCCGCGTAGAAGGCGCAGAACTTGCACGCCGTGACGCACACGTTGGTGTAGTTGATGTTCCGCTCGATGATGTACGTCGCGATGTGCTCGGTACCGGCGTAGCGGCGGCGGCGCACGGCGTCGGCCGCCTGGCCCAGCGCGTGCAGCGGGGCGTGGCGGTAGAGGTCGAGCGCCTCTTCCTTGGTGATCCGGCCCCCCGCGGCGGCGCGGTCGAGGACAGACTGGAGAACGGCCTGGTCGGTCACCGGTGAGTCACCTTTCGGCGGTGTGTCTGTGTCAAGGTCCGGACCGATCCAGCCTACGCCAGGGCCTGGCGAGGGTTTTCAGGGGCTGCGGGTCAGGTCGCCCTCGGGGTTTCCGGCCGGGCTGTCGCCCGACTTGTAGTGGAGCGTCCCGTTGGCGTTGAGGGTGAAGCGTTCGTCGGCGGAGCCGTCGGAGCACATGCCGGGGGCCGGGTTCGGGCCGCCCGAGCTGTCCAGGACGAGGGAGCGGTCGGTGGCGGAGGCCAGCCTCCAGTCACCGCTGCAGTCGGTGCCGAACAGCGGGAGGACCGACTTGTCCCGGGCGACGACCTCACCGACCTTGCCGGCCTTGATGGTGATCTCGAACTCGGTGGAGAGCCTGGCGCGGGCGGTGGTGACCGTGCCCTTCCAGGTGCCGACCAGCTCCTGCGGCACGTCCTGGCGGGACCCCTTGGGCGCGGCCGGGCTGCCGCTCGGGCTCCCGCTCCCGCTCGGGGTCGCGGCCGGGTCCGGAGCCGAGCCCGCCGGGGCCGGGGAGGACGCGGAGGGCCGGGCTCCGGCGTCGGCCAGGTCATGGCCCTTGCCGCCCTGGCCCGGCAGCACGTCCATCCAGTACAGCCCGCCGGACAGCACCGCCAGTACGGCCGCGGCCGCCAGCACCACCGTGCAGCTGAACCGGCGCCCGGCCGCCCTCACGGTGACCTGCCGCCCCGGATCCTGCGCGGCGGTCCGCTGCCCGGGCAGCCCCGCGCCGCCGGTTCCCGGGCCGGGCGTCCCGTACGGACCGGACCGGCCGGGTGGCTCCGCGGGCGCGGTCGGCGCCCCGGCCACCCCGCCGCCCGTACCGGCGGAGCCGGTGCGGGCGCCCGCGGCGCCGTACGCGGGGTCGGGCGGCCCGAAGCCCCCCGCCCCGGCGGCGCCTCCGTACGAGGCGGCCGTGAACGGCACCGGCCCGGACGGGGCGTCCGCGTACGGCGAGTGCGACGGCTGCGGGGGGTGCGACGGGTGCGGCACTCCGAAGCCCTGGCCCGCCGAGGCGTCGGACCCCCCGGAGGTGTCCGCGTCCAGGTCCAGCAGGGCCACCGCGGCCCGGCTGGCCGCCTCGACCAGCGGCCCGGGCAGCCACCCGGGGGCACCCAGCGCCCCGCCGAGGGCCGCCGCGACCGCCTCGGGGGCGGGCCGCTCCGCGGGCGTCTTGGCCAGGCAGGCCTCGATCAGCTCGCGCAGCCCGCCGGCCGGGAGCGCGCCCAGCTCGGGCGGCTCGTGCACCACCTTGTAGAGCAGGGTGGCCGAGTTGTCCCCGCTGAAGGGCGGCCGCCCGGTCGCCGCGAAGGCCATGACCGCGCCGAGCGAGAACACGTCGGCCGCGCCGGTGATCCCCTTGCCGAGGATCTGCTCGGGCGACATGTAGCCGGGTGAGCCGACGGAGACGCCGGTGGAGGTGAGCGAGGCGGTGCCGTCCGTGGCCCGCGCGATCCCGAAGTCGATCAGCCGCGGTCCGTCGAGGGTGAGCATCACGTTCGACGGCTTCACGTCCCGGTGTACGAGGCCCAGGCCGTGGACGGCCACCAGGGCGCGGGCCAGCCCCGCGCCGACGGCCCGTACCGAGGCCTCGGGCAGCGGGCCGTGCGCGGCCAGCGCGCGGTCCAGGGAGGGCCCGGCCACGTACCCGGTGGCCACCCACGGCACCGGGGCCTCGGGGTCGGCGTCCAGCACCGGCGCGGTCCACTCGCCGCCCACCCGGCGGGCCGCCTCGACCTCACGGCGGAACCGGGCCCGGAACTCCTCGTCGGTCGCGAAGTGGGGGTGCACGATCTTGACGGCGACGGTCCGGCCGCCGGCGCTGCGCCCCAGGTAGACCCGGCCCATGCCACCCGCACCGAGCCGGCCGAGCAGCCGGTAGGCGCCGATGACGCGCGGCTCACCCGCTTCGAGCGGCTGCATCGCGTCCCCCAATTCCCCGTGATCCCGGGCGCCTTGTGCCGCCCGGCCGAGCAGCAGCCTAGGCGGTGCCGGGGCGGGGCGGGGGAAGGAGTACGGTCACCCTTTTGCATTTCCATCCCAAGGCGAGAAATGCAAAAAGGGCGAGAATTCCCGGTAAACCGCACATTCGCCCGTACGGCCTCTGGACTACCGCCGGGTAAACCCGGTCAGCACTCCTGGACCACCGTGCTCAGCAGCTCCACGGCGACATCTGCGGGATACCCGGTCGTCGCTCCCGTACGGCGTGCGAATTCCTGTACGCCGGCCAGCTGCTCGGGACCGAAGCGGAAGTCGAGCGTCGTGAAGTACCGCTCCAGCAGCTCCGCGTCGAAGGCCTCCCAGCGGGCGGCCTGCTCGGCCACCTTGGTGACCTCCTCCAGGGAGACGTCCCGGGAGGAGAGGAAGGCCTCGTGGACCTCGCGCACGACGGCGGGCTCGCGGGCGAGGTAGTCCTTGCGGGCGGCCCAGACGGCGAAGACGAACGGCAGCCCGGTCCACTCCTTCCACATGTGCCCCAGGTCGTGCACGGTCAGCCCGAGCCGGGGCGCGTCGTGCAGGGAGGCGCGCAGGGCGGCGTCCCCGATCAGTACGGCCGCGTCCGCCTCCTGCATCATCACGCTCAGGTCGGGCGGGCAGGTGTAGTAGTCGGGCCGCACCCCGTACTGCTCGGAAAGCAGCAGCTGAGCGAGGCGTACAGACGTACGAGAGGTGGAACCGAGCGCGACGCGGGCTCCGTCGAGCTGCTCCAGGGGGACCTGCGAGACGATCACGCAGGACATCACCGGACCGTCGCAGCCGACGGCGATGTCGGGGAAGGCGACGAGCTGGTCGGCGTTGCGGAGGAACTCCACGAGGGTGATCGGGGCGATGTCCAGGTCCCCCTGGACGAGGCGCTCACTGAGTTTCTCGGGGGAGTCCTTGGTCAGCTCCAGGTCCAGCAGAGTGCCGGTTCTGGCCAGCCCCCAGTAGAGGGGCAGGCAGTTCAGGAACTGAATGTGGCCGACGCGGGGCCGGCTGCGATAGACGTCCACATCGCGAGACTAGCCCCCGGGTCCGCGTCAGCCTTGCGGCGGGTCTCAAACGTCCGGGTGACGTGATCTTTCCCTCTGGTCTCGGCCGCATGGTGCGTGCTAGGCTCGCCGCAAGTTGCAGTTTGGTTTCCCTTGCAGTACGAGGCCTGCGGAGAATGTGACCCGCAGGCTTTTGTAGTTTTCAGACTTCTTAGCAGGTTCTGGAGCAGGGCGACCCTTTGGCCCATAGGAGGGCTCATGGCTACCGGAACCGTGAAGTGGTTCAACGCTGAAAAGGGCTTCGGCTTCATCGCCCAGGACGGCGGCGGCCCGGATGTCTTCGTCCACTACTCCGCGATCAACGCCTCTGGCTTCCGCTCCCTCGAGGAGAACCAGCAGGTCAACTTCGACGTCACGCAGGGTCCGAAGGGCCCGCAGGCGGAGAACGTCACCCCGGCCTAGTCGCCTGGGCCAACTCCCATCGCGGGTTGGAAAAGCAGTACCCAAGGAGCCCTGTCCCCTCTGCGCGAGCAGATCAGGCAGGGCTCCTGCCTTTCCCCTCCCGAACGGGGGGGACGGGTACGCCCTGGGGGCCGCACCGTGCACACGGTGCGGCCCCCAGGGCGTACGCGGGCGGGAGGGGCCGGGACCGGGACCGGTCGGCTCCACCGGGCCCGACGCAGTGGTCCCCGGCACCGGGGACGGTGCCGGGGACCACGGGCGTACGGGATCAGGGGCGGGTCGCCGCCTTGGCGGGAGCCGGGTCGGTGGTGGGCGCGGTCGGGGTCGCCGGCGTGGTCGGGGTCGTGGCCGGAGCGGTGACCTTGAGCTCCAGGACCAGGGTCACCTTCTCCTTGGTGGTCAGACGCACGAAGTAGGAGCCCGGGGGCACGTCCGTGGTGAACAGCTCCGGCAGCACGATCTTGCCGTCGGCGCCCGACTTGGCCAGCAGCCGGCCGAAGACCGGCTTCCCGGCCTCGTCCTTGAAGTACGGGGCCTTCGCGGTCGCCGGGTCCACCGGGACCCACGTGCCGTCCGCGTCCTTCACGACCAGGTCGGCCACGGCCTCCGTACCCGCGACGGGCTTCCCGGCCGCGGTGGCGAAGACCTCCACGCCGGTGAAGCTCTTGCCCGCGACCGCCTCCAGCGGCTTCGCGTCACCCGCACGGGCCAGCCGGTCCGCGACCGTCACCGTGACCTTGCCCTCGAACTTCTCGGTGAACCTGCCCTGCGGGTCGTAGGCCGAGGCCCGCAGCGTGAAGGTGCCGGCCTTGGGGCCCGCCTTGAGCCCGGGCGCGGCGGCGATGCCGTCGGCGCCCGCCTTGACCACCAGGGAGTCCGCCGTCCCGAAGAGGGTCCCGCCAGTGGTGTCCCCCTCGACCGCGAAGACGACCTCCTGGTTGACGGCGGGCTTGCCGTCGCTGAGGAGCACCTTGACGCGAGGGACCTCCGCGAAGGCCGCACCGGCCTCGGCCGTGAGGCCGGTGCCGCCGATGACCGTCAGCCCCGCCAGGCGCGGAGTGGCCGGCTTCGGCTGCTCCGGCGTGGGAGTCGGGGTCGGAGTCGGAGTCGGAGTCGGCTTGGGGGTCGGCTTCGGGGTCGGTGTCGGCGTGGGCGTCACCGGATTCGACGGCGTGACGGGCACCTGCGGGGTGGGCAGGGTGCCCGGCGGCAGCGTCGGGTAGTTCCCGACGGGCGGGTTCTCCACCGCGCCGGCGCCGCCGGCCTGGTACTGGCGCATGTAGCCGAGCACGGTGTTCACGTACTCGCGGGAGTTGTTGTAGCTGAGGATCGCCTGGTCGAGCTTGGCCTCGTTCGACAGGTCCCGGTCGCCCGCGCACAGGTAGAGACCCGCGCCGAGGGCCGCGTCGTAGATGTTGTTCGGGTCGCGCTTGGAGTCGCCGTTGCCGTCGGCGCCCCACTTGGCCCACGTGGACGGGATGAACTGCATCGGGCCGACGGCCCGGTCGTACACCGCGTCCGCGTCCCACTCGCCCTTGTCCGTGTCCCGGACCTCGGCGAAGCCGTTGCCGTCGAGGCGCGGGCCGCGGATGGGCTTCTCGGTGTAGCCGTCGGCCTTGAGCCCGTAGCCCGAGGCGTGGACGGACTCCACCCGGCCGATGCCGGCGAGCAGCTGCCAGGGCAGCTTGCAGCCGGGGAGCGCCGCGGCCACCGAGACCTCGGCGCGGTTGTACGCGTCGAGGGCGGTCGCGGGTATCCCGCTGGCCGCCTCCGGCGCGCCCACCCCGGTGGGCGGCGGGTCGGCGACGATGTCGGGCAGATCCAGCCGGGCGTCACCACGGTCGGTCGCCTGCGGACTGTCCGGAGTGGGCTCGGACTCTCCCGCGTCAGCGGTCGACGGGCTGGTCACGACCGCGGCGGTGGTCAGGCTGGCCGCGAGCGCGGCCGTGCACAGGACCTTGCGCGAGGTGTTGACGAGGTGGCGGTGAAGCGGCTTCACAGTGCGGCGATCCCCCCAAGGAGCCGTCAAATGAATACGGCTGGTCTTGCCGTGAATATCCACTGTCTATCAGGTATTCGTCCCCGACTCGCCGTGTCCCCGGCAGATGGGACACACCATTCGTCTCGGCTTCACCCGGGTCTCATGGCCGAATGGACAGACTCCCCGACCAGCCGCCCGAATCGCCCCGATGACACCGCATTCCTACCACCTCCCACCCGATCAAGTACGGCATCGCGGGAACCATCTACGATGTGACCCAAGTCACTTCATGAATTCCGATCGCGCGCGATGAATTCCGCGGGGCGGAGCGGTCTCCCTCACGTACGCACCGGACCGAGGAAGAGGAACGACCCATGCGCATCGTCATCACCGAGTTCATCAGCCTGGACGGCGTCGTACAGGCCCCGGGCGGTCAGGGCGAGGACAACGACGGCGACTTCGCCCACGGCGGCTGGTCGCACCCGTTCTTCGACCCGGAGGTGGTCGGCGGCTCCTTCACCGAGGCGCTGGAGAACGCCGAGGCCCTGCTGTTCGGGCGCCGCACATGGCAGACCATGGCCGCGGCGTGGCCCGGGCGCACGGGCGACCCGTTCGCCGACCGGATGAACTCCGTCCCGAAGTACGTCGTTTCCCAGACCCTGGGCGAGGGCGATCTGACCTGGCACAACACCACGCGCATCGACGGCGGCAAGGCGGTCGCCCGCATCCGGGAGCTGCACGAGGCCGAGGGTGGCGACCTGGTGGTCATGGGCAGCCCCACCCTCGTACGCACCCTGCTGAGCGAGGGGCTGGTCGACGAACTCCGGCTCATGGTCATGCCGGTGCTGCTCGGCGGCGGCAAGTCGATCTTCCCTGCCGACGGCGGGCTGCGCCCGCTCGAACTGGTCTCCACGGCGATCAGCCCGGCCGGTGTGCACGTGTGCACCTACCGCCCGGCCGCCTAGGCCGGGTCAGAAGACCAGCATGCCGATCTCGACCAGGATTCCGGCGACGGCGGCCGCCACGATGGCGAGGACCAGGCCGGCCAGGGCCGCGAAGACGTAGCCGTCTCCGTCCGCCACCCGGCCGCGGCGCGCGCATGCGAACAGCCAGGCCGCCAGGACCAGGAACGGCAGGAGCAGCAGACCGATGACGGTGCCGAAGCGGAACACGGCGCTTCCCGACCGTTCGTACGCCCGCCCCCGCGCCGTCCTGACCTCCACCTCGGTACCGGGCCGGTAGTCGTGGGCGGCCGTGTCCAGGACGATGTCGCGGGGCGGCCCGTCCGGCCGCCGGGGGGTGTACCGGCCGGTGCAGTCGGTACCGGTCGCATAGCCCTCGGCGTCACTCGCCTCGTAGCACTCGTGGATGGCGACGACACCGTCGACGGGCCCGAAGCCGAGCACGGCGACCATCTGCGGCCCCGGCAGCAGCCACGTCAGCCACCCGGCGAAGACCAGGGTCACCACGACCCCGACTCCGGCAACCCCCCGCCCCAACCCCCGCACCACGCCCGCCCCCTCGCTCCCCGGGTCCTCCTGGGGAGCGAATACCCAAGGCGGAGCGCAGCGACGCGGGCTCGGGGGGCGGGGTCGGGACGGGGGCGGTGACGGTGGAGGGGCCGATCCACTCACTCCGTGGTCAGTGACGCGTATGGGGGTTTCCCGTCAGTCTCATCGTCTCTCCGTGTCGTGCCGGTCCCTCAAGGGCGCTCGTTCCTCGCGTCGCTTCGCGATGGCCTTCGGCCACCCTTGACCGACCGTCCCGCCCCGGAAATCCGAAGACTGCCGAGAAGCCCCCAAAAGAACGAGCCGGTCCAGGGTCGAAGGGACGGGGTAGCCAGAGACCCCCTGCCCGGTCGGGGGTAGGGACGCTCCCGAGGCGGGGCCCATCCAGACCCCGGCCTGGGTCGGGGGAAGCGCGCCAAATCGCTACGCGCTCCTCACGTCTCAGCGTCTCCACCCCGTCCTGGGCTGGACATAGGCCGCCCACGACCTCGATCCGACGCTCGACCTGCGTCCGACGACCGGCCGGGCCCGGGCACAAGCCGCCCACCCCCCATTCGCTTCTCCCAGACTGCGACCGTCGGCCGGTTTCGTGCTGAAGAGAGCCGCTGAGAGAGACTGACGGCCGGTACCTCGCCTATTCCGTCGTGGAACCGGGTCAGTGAGACCACGACACCACAAACCCACCCTCAAACAGGGGTAATTGGGGCAAACTGGCGGCCTTCTGGGCCACCCACATGCGCTGACCTGCATCCACGACGAAATAGCCGCAGTCCCACGTCTTTTCACCCCGGACGACGACCAGACGCAGTCAAAGAGGCCCCTCAATGGGCCTGGGCGGCTCATGACCAGCCGC
This sequence comes from Streptomyces spororaveus, assembly GCF_016755875.1. NCBI lineage: Bacteria > Bacillati > Actinomycetota > Actinomycetes > Kitasatosporales > Streptomycetaceae > Streptomyces > Streptomyces spororaveus. The sequence continues at coordinate 3,806,646 of NZ_BNED01000005.1, forward strand.
AGACGGTCGTCGGACGCCGTCATCGAGAGACCCGTGAGTGGTGGGCGGCCCATGCCCAGCCCAACTCGGTCGTCGGACGCCGAGACCGGGGAGTCAGTGGGGATGGTGGGCGGCCTATGCCCAGCCCAAGACGGTCGTCGGACGCTGAGACGTGGGGAGTCGGTGGGGGTGGTGGGCGGCCTATGTCCGGCCCAGGACGGGCTGGAGACGCTGAGACGTGAGGAGCGCGTAGCGATTGGACGCGCTTCCCCCGATCCGGGTCCCGGTCTGGATGGGCCCCGCCTCGGGAACGTGCCCACCCGGGACCGGGCAGGGCTTCTCTGGCCGCCCCGTCCCTGTCTTGAGTGCCCGGCTCGTTCTTTTGGGGGCTTCTCGGCAGTCTTCGGATTTCCGGGGCGGGACGGTCGGTCAAGGGTGGCCGTCAGGCCATCGCGAAGCGACGCGACGACGAAGGAGGAGCGCCCTTGAGGGACCGGCCCGACACGGAGAGACGATGAGACTGACGGGAAACCCCCATACACATCCCTGACCACCGCCCCAGCGGAACAGCCCCTCCGCAGCCCCCGCCCCACCACCCGACCCCGCCCACCTCGCTCCCGCACACCGAAGCCCCCCCACCACCACCCGACTCCGCCCGAGCGGCTCCCGCCCTCCAGCGCCGCCGCCCCGCTTCCCGGTTCCGGCCGCCTGAAGCTCCCGCACACCGAAGCCCCCCCCCACCACCCAACTCCCCAAGCCGGAGCCACCGCCGCGCCTTCCGCCTCCCCCTCAGTCCCCGGCGATGCAGGTCCGGGTTCCCGACGGCAGTCGGCCGTCGAGGAGGAAGCCGTTGACGTACTCCCCTACGCAGCGCGAGCTGCCGTAGCCGGTGTGCCCCTCGCCCTTGTAGTCCACGATCACCGCCGAGCCCAGCCGCTCGGCCGTCTCCTCCGTCCACTCGTACGGTGTCGCCGGGTCACCGCGGGTGCCGACCAGCAGCATCGGCGGGGCCCCCGGGTGGTCGATCTTCCGGATGAAGTCGGTGCCGGCGGGCCACCCGTAGCAACTGAGCAGGGTCCCCAGCTGCCCCGGCCCGAATATCTTCGAGGCCTTGAGGAACTCCTCCCACAGTTCGACGATCTCCTTGTCGAGGGCCGCCAGGCCGGCCTTGTCGATCGACCGGTCCGGGTCGTCGGCGCAGGTCACGGCGACGAGGGCGGCGTTCAGGTTGTCGGCGGGCACCGCATCGAAAGCGCCGTCGTGCGCCGGGTCCGGCGCGCCGGGCGGGTCGGTCGCGCCGGGCGGGTCGGTCGGGACCGCGGGGTCCGTCGGCGCGCCCACACCGACCAGGGCCAGCAGCCCGGCCGGGTCGTGCTCGCGCTCCGCCAGCGCCAGCGACTTGGCGAGCACGGGCCACAGGAGCGGCGAGTACAGGGCCTGGCCGATCGCGAGGACGGCGACCGTGCCGTTCAGGTTCACTCCGTCGCGGCCGACCAGCGGCTTCTTGTCGAGCCGCTCCACCAGGGCGGCCACCTTCTCCCTGGCGGTACGGGTGTTCGTCCCGTAGACGCAGTCGCTCTGGTGGGCGCACCAGGTCAGGAAGTTGTCCAGGGCCCGCTGCTGGCCGCGCGCCGACACGAGCGCCTGCTCGGTCATCGGTTCGGTGAGGGTGTCGACGCCGTCGAGGACCATGCGGCCGGTGGCCTCGGGGAACAGGGCGGCGTACACGGCGCCGAGCCGGGCGCCGTAGGAGAAGCCGAGGAAGTTGAGCTTCTCGTCCCCGAGCAGGCGGCGCAGCACGTCCATGTCGCGGGCGACGTCGACGGTTCCCATGTGCGCGAGGACCGGGCCGGAGGCGAGCTCGCAGCGCTTGACGACGTTCCGCAGGCCGGCCAGCCACGCCGCGGTGTCGATGTTCGGGTCGACTACGGCCTCCTGGGCGCCGCCGCAGGAGATGGGGTCGCTGTGGCCCACCCCGCGGGGGTCGAAGCCTATGAGGTCGTAGCGTTCGCCGAGGTCGGCCAGCAACTTGGGATCGGCGGCGAGGCCGGCGATGCCCGAGGCGCCGGGGCCGCCGAAGTTGACCAGGAGCGAGCCGATGCGCCGGTCCGGCTCGGTGGCCGGGATCCGGCCCAGGGCCACCTCGACCGTGCCCTTGCCCGGGGCCGCGTAGTCGAGCGGTACCTCCACGACGGCGCACCGCATCTCGGCGGGGGCCGGTCTGTCGGGGCAGGCTCCCCAGCGGACGCGCTGGGTGTGGAACCGCGCGAGGGGGTCCCCGGGCGCACGGGTGGTGAGGGGGGTGGGGGTGGGGGTGGGGGTGGGCGCAGAGGCAGGGGTGGGCGTGGGCGCCGGGGCGGCCCCGAGCGAGCCCAGGAGCATCGCGCCGGCGGCTGTGCCCGCGGCCATGACCGTACGGAATCGGGAACGGTGCACTGCGCCCTCCTCGGGCGGCCCCCCGGACCCTCTGCCCACCATAGACCGCCTCCGCGGTCCCCGCCGCCCGGTGCGGTCAGGGCCGTGCCCCCGCCGCTCAGGCCTCCCGCGGCCCCCGGTACAGCTCCTGGATCCGGTCCGCGTAGTCCCGGGCGATCGCGCCCCGCCTGAGCTTCAGCGACGGGGTCAGGTGGCCGCGCGCCTCGGTGAAATCGCCCGGCAGGACGGCGAAGCGGCGGATCGACTCGGCCCGTGAGACCAGCCGGTTCGCCTCGTCCACGGCCCGCTGGAGGTCCGCCCGCAGTTCCTCGTCCCGCACCAGCTCGCGCATCGGCATGTTCTGCTTCTTGTGCATCTGGCGCCAGTGCTGGAGCCCGTCGCGTTCCAGGGTGATCAGCGCGGTGATGTAGGGCCGGTTGTCGCCGACCACCATGCACTGGCCGACCAGCGGGTGGGCCCGCAGCCAGTCCTCCAGCGGTGCGGGGGCCACGTTCTTGCCGCCGGAGGTGATGATCAGGTCCTTCTTGCGGCCGGTGATGGTGAGGTACCCGTCGGCGTCGAGCTCGCCGATGTCACCGGTGGCCAGCCAGCTCCCGTACGGGAGGGCGTGCCCGCTGTTCCAGTAGCCGGCGAAGACGTGGCCGCCGCCCAGCAGCACCTCCCCGTCGTCCGCGATCCGTACGGCCGTGCCCGGCAGCGGCCAGCCGACCGTGCCGAGGCGGGGCCGCAGCGGCGGGGTCACGGTGCTCGCGCCGGTGGTCTCCGTCAGGCCGTAGCCCTCGAACACCTCGACGCCGGCGCCGGTGTAGAAGGCGGCGAGCCGACGGCCCAGTGGTGAGCCGCCGCTCAGGACGTAGCGGACGCGGCCGCCGAGCGCGGCCCGGATGCGCCGGTAGACGAGCGGGTCGTACACGGACCGGGCGAGGCGCAGTACGAGCCCGGGGGTCTTGCCCTCGGCGATCTCGGCGAAGCGCTGCGCGATGCGGGCGGCCCGGTCGAAGGAGGAGGCCCGGCCCATCTTCTCGGCGGTGGCCCGGGCGGTGTTGTAGACCTTCTCCAGTACGTACGGGATGGCCAGGAGGAAGGTCGGCCGGAATCCGGCGAGGTCGGCGAGGAGGTCCTCGGTACGGATGCTGGGCGCGTGCCCGAGCTTGACGCGGGCCCGCATGCAGCCGATGGCCACCATCCGTCCGAAGACGTGGCTGAGCGGCAGGAACAGCAGGGTGGAGGCGGGGTCCTTGCTGACGGACCGGAAGACGGGGTGCAGGAGCTCCACCGCGTTGTCCACCTGGGCGTAGAAGTTGGCGTGGGTGATCACGCATCCCTTGGGCTGTCCGGTGGTGCCGGAGGTGTAGATGAGGGTCGCCACCGATTCCGGGGTGCGGGCGGCCCGCCGCTCGTGGACGGCCCGGTCGGGTACGTGCTGCCCTGCCGTGACCAGCCGGGCCACCGCGCCGGTGTCGAGTTCCCACAGGTGCGTCAGCCAGGGCAGGTTGCCGCGCTCGGAGCTGATGAGCCGGGCCTGCGCGGTGTCCTCGACGGCACAGGCCACGGCTCCGGAGTCCTGGATGATCCAGCGGGCCTGGAGGGCCGAGGAGGTGGGGTAGATCGGTACGGTGACCAGGCCGGCGGCCCAGCCGGCGAAGTCGAGCAGGGTCCACTCGTAGGTCGTACGGGCCATGATGGCGAGCCGGTCGCCCTCCCGGAGCCCTTCGGCGATCAGGCCCTTGGCCACGGCGAGCACCTCGGCCGCGAACTGCGCGGCGGAGACGTCGTGCCAGACGCCGTCCCGGTCCTTGCGGGCGAGCACCGCCTCTCCGGGGGCCTCCCAGGCGTTGTGGAAGGGGAGGTCCCCGAGGGATCCCCGGTCCGGGGGGCCCGCCAGGGCGGGCACCCGTACCTCGCGGACCACTCCGTCGATCACGGTCTTGACGGGTTCGACCGGTTCTACGGCCCCGACCGGCCTCAGCTCGGCTCCCACGGCGCACTCTCCTTGGCTCGGTGCGAGTGTTACCGCCGGTAATTTACGTAGCGGTAACCCACTCCGACCAGCCCCTGGAGCCGTTCTTCACCGACGCTCCACGCCACCGCCACCGCCCCACACGCCGGACGCGGCGACGGTCCGCGCGTAGTCACCGAAGTCCCGGGGTTCGCGGCCGAGCACCCGCTGCACGCCGTCGGCGACGGTGGCGAAGCGGTTCTCGGCGATCCAGCCGTAGAGCATGTTCAGCAGGCCGGCGAACTCCTCCGGCACACCCTGGCGGACGGCGTGGGCGGTGAACTCGTCCGGCGGGAGCGGGCGGTAGGCGATCGCTCGGCCGGTGGCCCGGGCGATCTCGTCGGCCACGTCGTCCAGGCTCAGCAGCCGCGGGCCGGACAGCTCGTACGACTGCCCGCCGTGCCCCTCCTCGGTGAGCGCGGCCACGGCGACCTCGGCGATGTCGTCGGCGTCGATGAACGGCTCGACACCGCCCCCGGCCGACATCACGATCTCGCCGCCCTGGACCTGCCCCGCGATGAACGGGTCCTCGCTGAAGTTCTGGAAGAACCAGGACGGCTTGAGGATGGTCCACCGCGCGCCCGACTCGCGGACCGCGCGCTCGCAGGGGAGCTTCTCCTCGCCCTGCGGCACCACCCAGTCGCGGGCGGACAGCAGCACCAGCCGCTCGACACCGCAGGCCACGGCCAGCTTGCCGAAGGAGCGCATCGACTCGGCGGCGCCGGGGAGCTGCGAGTCGACCAGATAGGCCGCGCCGGCCCCCTCCAGCACCTGCTCCCAGGTGTTCTCGTCGTTCCAGTCGAAGGTGACCGGCCCCTTCCGGGAGGCCCCCCGGACCTCGTGGCCGCGCTGCCGCAGCTGCGCGGCCACGCGGCTCCCCGTCTTGCCGGTGCTGCCCAGGACCAGGACCGGCTTCGTCGTCGTGTTCTTCGTTGTCGTGTTCTTCGTTGTCGTCATGTGACAAGTCAATCCGGCGGCGCCCGGACGCGAAATGCTCGTCCCGCTCACATACATGTCCGAGCGTCCAGACCTCGCCCAGGCGCTGGTCGCATGGATGCGCCGGCGGGCCTGCTGTACGAAGTGCGTTCCGGCGGCGCCCTGTTCAGCCGCGACGTCCAAGGGATCCGCCCCGGCCGGTACCGCGCGACGGCCACCGCCTGACGGGCCGGGCGGCAGAGCGGGATCACGGGGGCGGGCAGCCCGTGGGTGTCGGCGGCGGAAGGTAGCGTAGGGGCGGCGTAAAGACCACGGGCAGGCATGCGTCGGTGCGTTGCGACTGCCGGGCCGTTGTTGCGTCCCACCCTCTGAGCAAGGAGCTCCACACGCATGTCCATACCCCCGCAGCCCCCGTCGTCCCCCGGGCCGTACGGTCAGCCCGGACCGTACGGACAGCCGGGTCAGCCCGTGCCGCCGTTCGGCGGCGGACCGCAGGGCTGGTACCCCCCGCAGCCGCAGAAGACGAACACGCTGGCCATCGTCGGCTTCGTCATGTCGATCGTCTGCGCGCTGCCGCTGGTCCCGATCGTGCTCGGCATCATCGCCCTCTCCCAGATCAAGTCCCGGGGTGAGAAGGGCAAGGGCCTCGCCATCGCGGCGATCGTCATCCACGCCCTGACCATCGCCTTCTACGGGACCTTCGTGGTCCTCGGCCTCACCGGGGCCCTGGACGACGTCGCCCCGAAGCAGCGCGACACCACCAGCGGCCAGGTCACCGGCCCGGTCTCCAGCGGGGTGACCGAGATCCGCAAGGGCGACTGCTTCAACACGAACGACGACCTGGCCCAGTACAACGACGAGGACGGCAGCCAGGCCGCCCGCTCGGTGCGCATCGTGCCCTGCGACCAGCCCCACAAGGGCGAGGCGTACGCGGTCTTCGACCTGGAGGGCGGCACGTACCCGGGCACGGAGAAGGTGACCTCGTCCGCCGAGGAGAAGTGCAGCGGCACCGCGCTCAGCACGTACGTGGGCGACAACCCGAAGCTCTCGGACAAGCTGGAGGTCTACTACTACTACCCGCAGGCCGCCACCTGGATCCTCGGCGACCGCGAGGTCACCTGCTTCGTGGGCGACCCCGGCGGCCCGACCACCGGCTCGGTGCGCGCCGCCGGCTCCTGACCCGCGGGCGTCTGCCCGCCGCGCCCTGCTCCGGCGGGCAGACCCGGCTGCGCCCCGGCCGCGCCCCGGGTGCGGGGCGCGGAACGCGGTCGCAGCCGCCGCGGTTCTGCGGGCTGCCGCGACGCGGAACCCGAGTCGCGGCGGCCCGACCACCCCTCGCGGAACCGGACGATCGCCCACCGCGTCTCCGATCCATATCTGCACCGCGAGGTTCCGCATGCGGAAATCCCCGTATTAGCATGGACATGACCAGCTGATTCTGGCCATGTCCAGTTATCAACTATCCAGGGGATACATGTCGTTCGACGCGGAATGGGCCCAGCACAAGGCCGCCGTCCTCGCGCAGCAGTCACCCGCCATGCGCCTCAACCACGCGCCGTCGGACGGCAGTGTTCCGGGGAGCCCCGCAGGGAGCCTGGTCGCCGGGGCCACCTCCATCAACGGCAACGCCAACCTGCTGATCGAGATCGCCGCCCTCCTCCACGAGGGCCGGCCCGACGGCGACGCCGGCACGATGGCCCGCGCCCCGCGCGCCCACGGCGACGTCTCGGCTCAGGTCCTGCGCTTCGCCCAGTTCGCCGACGACCAGTTCAAGGACACCATCGGCCTGTTCGCCGCCCTGGCCACCCGCCTGAAAACGACCGGCACCGACTTCGCCGGCGTCGACGACGACACCGCCCGGTCCTTCCTCGGCAGCCTCCTCGCATCGGGGCAGTACGTGAAGCCGGAGGCCAAGTGAGCGGGCTCAGCCACCGCAAGGACGTCCAGTTCCTGGAAGAGTGCAATCCGGCCCTGGTGGAACGCAATGCCGCCGAGTTCAAGCGCCTGCGCGATCTGCTCGTCGAGGTCGAGGATCCGGCCCGGCGCGCCGAGGGTGCCGAGTGGCACAGCGACGGCAGCCACACCTACACCGCGCGCCTGTCCGAGGCGCGACAGCTCGTGCAGCACATCGCCGAGGGGTACGACAAGGCCGCCGGCGCCCTGCACGCGTACGCGGCGGCGCTGACGACCGCCAAGTCCCACTACGCGAACGGCAAGGGCTCCGAGCGCAAACTCGCGGCCCTGATCGCCACGAAGGGCACCGCGATCACGCGCACGGCCCAGGAGGCGGAGCCGATGTGCCAGTGGGAGGACATGCGGGCGACGACCGGATTCCTCGACGGCCTCGCCGAACTCACCATGGACGTGGACGACATCCGCGACGAGGCCGACCGCCTCCACGACGACGCGGGCGGCAACTTCCAGCTGGCGAAGACCACCGAGCAGGAGGCGCGCGGCGTCTGCGTCCACGCGCTGAAGCAGGCCTACGAGCTGCTGCCCGAGTTCAGGCTGAAGGGCGGTGCGGGCGGCGTCGACCTCTACGCGGCCATGGCCGACATGCGCCGCGAGGCGGCGGAGGCCCGCGCCAACCCCCTGACCCATCTCCCGGGCAGCGGCCCGAAGAAGGACACGACCGGCCCGGTGGGGCCGGACACCCCCATCTCCCCGCAGCTGCGCGACATCCGGATGCGGGTCGCCGGACTGCCGGACGCCGCCGACAACTACTGGGTCCCCCTGGTCACGGACGGCATGCACGCGGACTGGATCTCCCAGAACAAGGAGGTCCTGCGCGCCGCCGCCAAGAACGCGGGGCTGCCGGAGGAGCTGGTCGCGGGCGTGGCCTGGCAGGAGATCGGCGGCTACCAGCCCGGTCTGCTGGACGACGTGACCGGCACGATCCGCGAACAGGCCGCGGCCCCGTGGGGCCTGAGCCCGGTGACCCCCGAGAACCTTCCGTGGCGGCTCGGCGGAAAGCTGGACGAGACCTCGTACGGGCCGATCGCCATCCAGCTCCGGCGCGGCGCCGAGGTGCTCGGCTACGACCCGGCGCATCTCACCGACCATCAGCGGACCCTGGTGGAGGAGGCCCTCCAGGACCCCAAGCAGAATGCCTTCATAGCGGCCGGCTTCCTGGCCCAGATCAAGGCGGAGAGCGGTCTCGCCGACGTCCCGGCCGATCAGATGACGGAGGCCCAGATGCGGGAGATCGCCGCCCGCTACAACGGGGGGCCCTACTGGGATCTCCCCAAGGCCCAGGGGTACGGTGACCGGTTCGTCGGGAACCTCGCCCAAGCGAAGGACGCAATGCGATGACGTACCCCCGCGAGAGCATCGACCTGCCCGAGGACCGGGGCTGCCTGCGGTGGGTCCTGGGCGTTCCGCTCGGGATCATCCACCTGCTGAACGCCCTCGCCGTGTCCGGCGCCCTGTTCGCCGGCCCCCGGGGCGAGTGGGACGACCAGGGCTACGAGAACGTCGGCGCACTGTGCCTGGTATCCGTGTCCCTGAGCGTCCTGGGCCTGCTCATCACCGTGGTGCCGAGCGTGCGCCGGGCCATGGGGCCGTGGTGGCTCGCCCCGCCCCTCCTGCTCGGGCTGACCGCGTTCCTCCGCGGCGCGACGCTCGGCTGAGGCACGGATGAGGCACGGATGAGACGGCCCCGCGAGAACATCGACCTGCCCGAGGACCGCGGCTGCCTGCAGTGGGTCCTCGGAATACCGCTCGCCCTCTCCTACGTCCCCGCGGTGTTCACCTGCTACGTCGCCCTGACGCTGCGGCCGGAGTCCCACGACGACGTGCTGCGGGAGGACGTCCGGTTCCTGGCCGGCTGCTGCCTGGTGCTGTGCCTCGCAGGACTGCTGATCACCATCACCCCGCTGTTCCGGCGGACCATGGGCCGGTGGTGGTTCGCCGTACCGTTCCTGCTGGCGACGGTCGCCTACGTCCGCGCGCAGACGGTCTGAAACCGGGGGCCGGAAGCCTGAACGCCGAACGCCGAACGCCGCAGCCCCCGCCCTGTCGGGGGCGGGGGCTGCGGCGAGCGGTGTGCGGTACGGGTCAGGCCGCGATCGCGACCGACTCGGGGGCCGGGACGGGCTCGTCCAGCGGGGAGCCCGAGGCGGAGGCGTAGGCCTCCTTGTCCAGGATTCCCTCGCGGGCCGCGACGATGACCGGGACCACGGCCTGGCCGGCCACGTTGGTGGCGGTGCGCATCATGTCCAGGATCGGGTCGATCGCCAGCAGCAGGCCGACGCCCGCGAGCGGCAGCCCCAGCGTGGACAGGGTCAGCGTCAGCATGACGGTGGCGCCCGTCAGACCGGCCGTGGCGGCCGAGCCGATGACGGAGACGAAGACGATGAGCAGGTACTCCTTGATGCCCAGCTGCACGTCGAAGATCTGCGCGATGAAGATCGCGGCGAGGGCCGGGTAGATCGCGGCGCAGCCGTCCATCTTGGTGGTGGCGCCGAACGGGACGGCGAAGGAGGCGTACTCCTTCGGGACGCCGAGGCGCTCGGTGACCTTCTGGGTGACGGGCATGGTGCCGACGGAGGAGCGGGAGACGAAGGCCAGCTGGATGGCGGGCCAGGCGCCCTTGAAGAACTGGAGCGGGCTGACCTTGGCGACGGTCGCCAGCAGCAGCGGGTAGACGCCGAACATCACGAGGGCGCAGCCGATGTAGATGTCGGCGGTGAAGGTCGCGTACTTGCCGATCAGGTCCCAGCCGTACGTGGCGATCGCGGTGCCGATGAGGCCGACGGTGCCGATCGGGGCGAGGCGGATGACCCACCACAGGGCCTTCTGGAGCAGCTCCAGGGCGGACTCGGCGAGGTCGAGGACCGGCTTGGCCTTGGCGCCGAGCTGGAGGGCGGCGATACCGGCGACGACGGCCAGGAAGACGATCTGGAGGACCTTCAGCTCGGTGAAGGGCGTCACGATGTCCGTCGGGACGATTCCGGTGAGGAAGTCGATCCAGGAGCCGGTGCGCTTGGGGTCCTTGCCGTCGGCCGCGGTGAGGCCGGTGCCGGAACCGGGGTCGGTCAGCAGGCCGAGGGCGATGCCGATGCCGACCGCGATCAGCGAGGTGATCATGAACCAGAGGAGGGTGCGCGAGGCGAGGCGCGCCGCGTTGTTCACCTTCCGCAGGTTGGTGATCGACACGAGGATCGCGAAGAAGACGAGCGGGGCGATGGCCAGCTTCAGCAGCTGGATGAAGAGGTCGCCGGTCTTCTCCAGCGTGGTGCCCAGCCAGCTGACGTCATAGCTGCGCGCTATCCAGCCGAAGAGGACACCGAGGGCGAGACCGGCGACGATCTGGGCCCAGAAGGGGAACTTGAACGAGGCCTTGGCAGGGGCCTGGGGGGTCGCGGACACGGACACTCTCCGGAGGTGGCGCACGAAGACAGGGGGGAAGTACTGCGGTGGTGAAGCGGTGCGGCAGCAGCCAGAAGGGCCGGCCGGGACGGCTGCTGTATCGATTCAGCTCAACAGCAACAGGCCGCGGACGCGCGGCGGCAGAGGTCGACGTGCAGGCGCGTCACGAGCGGAACGCTCGCGATCAGGGGGTGCGCAACTGTGGTCAACATGTTGAACACGCTAACACTTCTCCTTTGGGAATCTCAAAGGGGCCCTTTGAGACAACGGCGCACGAGGCCCTCTTGCGCAGCCCCGGAAAACACCAACGCCCCAGCGTTACGGGCGGTATACCCGGTGCTGGGGCGGTTCGGTGTGTGATGAAGCCAACGGGGACCTCAGGGGGCCACGCGCGCCGCGTCGTCGGCCTGGTCCTCCTGGCTGCGGTTCGCGGCGAGCTTCTCCTTCGCACCCGCGACGCGCCCGGAGATCTGCGTGGACATCTCGTCGCGCTGCTTGCGCAGGAGGACGAAGGAGAGCGGGGCGGAGATCACGATGGCGAGCAGCACGACCCAGGCGGCGTTGGCGTCCCCGAGCCCGGCGGGCACCCAGCCGAGCCGGACGAGACCCGCGACGGCGACGAGGCATCCGACGAAGATGCCCAGGCGCATCGCGGTGTAGCGGATCGTTGCGCTCGGCTTGAGGGACACGGTGACCCCTTCTCTCTCGTCGTGGTCTGCGGCGGCTGGTGCCCGTCCAGTGAAGCACGCCGCGGCCCCGCCGCGGCCCGCCGGGGTCCGGCCGCGGACACAGCGACCGGTCAGTACAGCGGCAGCAGCATCGTGACGTCGTCGCGGTCGTCACCGGGGGCCACCCGGATGCCGCCGGGGACGCGGCCGACCTCCTTGTAGCCGCAGGAGGCGTAGAAGCGCTCCAGGCCGTGACCGCCCCGGCAGGTGAGGCGGATGGCGTCGATGTTCCCGATGGAGCGGGCCGCGGCCTCGGTGGCGGCCATCAGCTCGCGCCCGTACCCCTTGCCCTGAAGGCGCGGATGGACCATCACCGTGTAGGCCCACACCCAGTGGAGCTGGAGCCGGTGCGTGTTGTGGGTGAGGAAGGCGGTCGCGGCGACCTCGCCGCCCTCGTCGTGCGCGACCAGCAGCCGGCAGCCCCCACGGGCGACGCCGGCGAGGTGCTCGTCGAGCGCGGGCCGGATGTCGTCGAGGCCGACCGGGGGGACGAAGCCCACCGCACCGCCCGCGTTGGAGACGTCGGCCCACAACGCCAGGATTCCGTCACGCAGGGAAGGGTCGACGACCGGATCCAGGGTGAAAGTAAGGGTCATCACGCGAGTTTATCTGTTACCTGATCGACCCGTCCAGAAACGCCGAACCCCGGCCCACGGGCCGGGGTTCAGCTCACGACAGGAGGTCGGGACCGGAGGTCAGACGCGCATGGCCTGCGGGGTCTCGCGCAGGTTCGCGTCCGGACCGGGGTACTCACGGATGATCTCGTAGCGCGTGTTGCGCTCGACCGGGCGGAAGCCCGCTTCCCGAATCAGCTCCAGGAGGTCGTCCCGGCCCAGCTTGTTCGGGGTGCCGTAGTTGTCCGCGTCGTGCGTGATCTTGTACTCGACGACCGATCCGTCCATGTCGTCCGCGCCGTGCTGCAGCGCCAGCTGGGCGGTCTGCACACCGTGCATCACCCAGAAGACCTTGACGTGGGGCACGTTGTCGAAGAGCAGTCGCGAGACGGCGAAGGTCTTCAGCGCCTCGGCGCCGGTCGCCATCGTCGTACGCGCCTGGAGCTTGTTGCGTACCTTGCCGTCCTGCATGTCCACGAAGTCGTGCTGGTACCGCAGCGGGATGAAGACCTGGAAACCGCCGGTCTCGTCCTGGAGCTCGCGCAGCCGCAGCACATGGTCCACGCGGTGGCGCGGCTCCTCGATGTGCCCGTACAGCATGGTCGAGGGGGTCTTGAGACCCTTCTCGTGCGCGAGCCGGTGGATGCGCGACCAGTCCTCCCAGTGGGTGCGGTGGTCGACGATGTGCTGGCGGACCTCCCAGTCGAAGATCTCCGCGCCGCCGCCGGTGAGCGACTCCAGGCCGGCCTCGATCAGCTCGTCGAGGATGTCGGAGGCCGACATCCCCGAGATCGTCTCGAAGTGGTGGATCTCGGTCGCCGTGAACGCCTTCAGCGAGACGTTCGGCAGCGCCTTCTTCAGCTCGGAGAGCGAGCGCGGGTAGTAGCGCCACGGCAGGTTCGGGTGCAGGCCGTTGACGATGTGCAGCTCGGTGAGGTTGTCGTTCTCCATGGCCTTGGCCAGGCGCACGGCCTCCTCGATGCGCATCGTGTACGCGTCCTTCTCGCCCGGCTTGCGCTGGAACGAGCAGTACGCGCACGACGCGGTGCACACGTTCGTCATGTTGAGGTGCCGGTTGACGTTGAAGTGGACGACGTCACCGTTCTTGCGCGTGCGCACCTCGTGGGCGAGGCCACCGAGCCAGGCCAGGTCGTCCGACTCGTAGAGGGCGATACCGTCCTCACGGGTCAGCCGCTCGCCGGAGCGGACCTTCTCCTCCAGCTCACGCTTGAGCCCAGCGTCCATGTGCCGGTCGCCTCCTCTAGATGCCTCGGTCTGCCTGTCCTGCAAACCCTGCCCAACCGTACTCTCAGGCTTCCTCGGGCAGCTCCCCGACCCGGTTCTCCCACTTGGTGGAGAGCACGATGGTGGTGCGGGTGCGCGAGACGCCCTTGGTGCCGGAGAGCCTGCGGATGATCTTCTCCAGGCCGTCCACGTCGTTGGCGCGCACCTTCAGCATGAAGGAGTCGTCGCCCGCGATGAACCAGCAGTCCTCGATCTCGTTGAGGTCGCGCAGCCTCCGGGCCACGTCCTCGTGGTCCGCGGCGTCGGACATGGAGAGCCCGATCAGCGCCGTGACGCCGAGGCCGAGGGAACGCGAGTCCACCGTCGCGCGGTAGCCGGTGATGACCCCGGCGGTCTCCAGCCGGTTGATGCGGTCGGTGACGCTGGGGCCGGAGAGGCCCACGAGACGGCCCAGCTCCGCGTACGAGGCACGGCCGTTTTCCCGGAGTGCCTGGATGAGCTGCCTGTCCACCGTGTCCATTTACGTGGAGCCTTCCATTATTCGGCGATCCTGCAAGTCTAGGTATAGAATCTAAGGCACACAGGGTCAACACCCTGTGAAATCTTTCAGCTGATCAATGACGATCTTCAGGAGTGGTTCACCGTGTTCACGATCGAGATGGCCTACGCACACATGCGGGAGCTCCAGGAGCTGGCCAACCGATCCCGTGCCCACCAGCCCGCCGCGGCCCACCGCGTCGACAAGGCCCGCAAGCCGCTCGGCCGCAAGAAGAAGGCCTAGTCACCGGCGCTTGCCTCCCGGGGAGTACGGGAGCTTCCCAGCTCCCCCTCCCAGCGGCGGTACAGCTGGTGCGGCACCCCTGCCGCGTCCAGCACCCGCCCCGCGACGAAGTCCACCAGATCCTGGATGTGCGTCGCACCCGTATAGAACGCCGGTGAGGCGGGCAGCACGATCGCGCCCGCCTCGTCCAGCGCCACCAGATGCTTCAGCGTCTGACCGTTCAGCGGGGTCTCCCGCACCGCGACCACCAGCCGGCGCCGCTCCTTGAGCGTCACGCTCGCCACACGCTGGAGCAGGTCCTTCGACAGTCCGAGCGCCACCCCGGCCACACAGGCCGTGGACGCGGGGACGATGAGCATCCCCCTGACCGGATACGAGCCCGAACTCGGGCCCGCCGCCAGGTCCCCCGCGGCCCAGTACCGGACGTCGTCCAGCTCCGGCCGCGCGAAGGTCCCCGGCTTGCCGTCGGCGCCCCGGGCCAGCCACTCCCCCAGGTCCTCGCGCCAGTGCGCGTCACGGAAGGCGATCCCCGTCTCGTCCAGCAGGGTGAGGCGCGAGGCGCGGCTCACCACCAGGTCGACACTCTCCCCCGCGGCCAGCAGCCCGCGGAGCACCGCCGCCGCGTACGGCGTCCCGGACGCCCCGGAAACCCCGACCACCCACGGGGTGCGCTTGCGCTCAGTCATACCTCCGAGACTATCCGGCCACCACCGGTGGGCACTCAGTAAGGTGGCCGGACGTTCCCGGGACGGGACGTGGCGAGGGGGCGAAGATGAGCACGACGGTGGATCCGGGCTGGACACAGCTCGACCGGGCCAAGGCGGCCGGGAAGCTGATGGCCGGCTGGGTGGCCCTGCTGTGGCTGATCGAGCTGGTGGATCTGGCCACCGGCCACGCGCTGGACGGGTACGGGATCACCCCGCGCGACCCCGATCACCTGATAGGCGTCGTGGCCCACCCGTTCCTGCACTTCGGCTTCGGCCACGTGGCCTCCAACAGCCTGCCGCTGCTGGTCCTCGGTTTCATCGCCGCGCTCGGCGGCATCCGCCGCTTCCTGGCGGTGAGCACCCTGATCATCCTCGCCGTCGGCGTCGGATCCTGGCTCACCGCCCCGCCGAACACCCTCGGGGCCGGCGCCTCCGGACTGGTCTTCGGCCTCTTCGGCTACGTGGTGGTCCGCGGCTTCGTCGAGCGCAAACCGCTGAACGCGGTGGTCGGCGTGGGCGTCGCCGCCGTCTGGGGATCCTCGATCTTCCTGGGCGTCCTGCCCACCGACTCCGGCGTGGGCTGGTACGCCCACCTCATCGGACTCGCGGCGGGCGTCCTGACCGCCTTCCGCCACGGCCGCCCGGCCACCCCCGCTCCGACGCCGGTCAGATGACCGCCGAGGGGTCCACCGGCAGACCCGAGGTATCGATCACGATCTTGCCGATACCGGTCTCGACGGTGACCTCGCCGCCGTACGGAAGCGTGTCCCGGCCCCGGTACCCGTCCGGCCCCGGGTTCCACAGGGTCGTGCATTCGGCCCGGTACGGGTCGAAGATCAGGTAGCTAGAGGGTCAGACCCCGCACGGCCAGATCGGCCAGAGCGCACACGAACAGGGCAATCCCGATGAAGCCGTTGACCGTGAAGAAGGCGCGGTTCAGGCGGGACAGGTCGTGCGGCTTCACGATCGTGTGCTCGTAGAGGAAGGCGGCGACGACGATCGCCAGGCCGGTCCAGAACAGCACGCCCGCGTCCGTCGCCAGCGCGTACCAGACCAGCAGGGCCGTGGTCACGACGTGAGCGCCCCGCGCGCCCCAGAGCGCGGCCGGGACCCCGAAGCGGGCCGGGACGGACTTGACGCCCTCCGCGCGGTCGGCGGCCACGTCCTGGCAGCCGAAGATCAGGTCGAATCCGCCGATCCACACGCCCACCGCCAGGCCCAGGATCACCGCGTCCCAGGACCACTCGCCGGTGACCGCGAGCCAGGCCCCGACCGGGCCCATGGCCTGGGCCAGGCCCAGGATGGCGTGCGGGAAGTTCGTGAACCGCTTGCCGTACGGGTAGACCACCATCGGGATCACGGCGACCGGCGCGAGCGCCAGGCACAGCGGGTTCAGCAGCGCCGCCGAGCCGAGGAAGACCAGGAGGGCGATCCCGGCGCCGGTCCAGGCCGCGCGGACCGAGACCGCGCCGGTGACCAGCTCACGGCCGGCCGTGCGCGGGTTCCGGGCGTCGATCTCGCGGTCGATGATGCGGTTGGCGGCCATCGCGAAGGTCCGCAGCCCCACCATGCAGATGGTGACGAGCAGCAGGACGCCCCAGTGGACGCGCCGGTCGAGCTGGAACATGGCGGTGAACGCCGCGATGTAGGCGAAGGGCAGCGCGAAGACCGAGTGCTCGATCAGCACGAGTCTCAGGAAGGCCTTGACCTTCCCGGCCTGCGGCGCGGCGGGCCCGGGACCGAGGACCCCTTCGGCTGCCGAGGTCATACGACGCTCCGGTGGAACTCGACGACGTGGTCGCGGAGCTCCGCGACCGGGAGCGTGCCCAGTTCCACGTCCAGCGGTCCGGTCTGCGGATCCGGGGCCTGCGCACCGGCCGGCGGTACGACCCGGGCGCTCAGGGCGACGCGGTCGTCGTCGACGGGGGTGACGGACAGGACGATGACGCCGTCGGCCAGTTCGAGTTCGGCGTCACCCTTGCCGGCCAGCGCGTACAGCAGTTCGTCCGCGAAGACCGCGGCCTCGCCGTCGCCGAGGTCGGGCAGCTCGAAGGTGCGCCCCTCGCCGTCCGTCCGGTCGGCCATGACCTGCCAGATGCCGGACTCGCCGGCGAACTCCTCGGGGGTGACCCCGGCCTGTTCGGCCACGAGGCGCAGCCCCGGGTCGTTCACGTCGAGCTCGGGGCGCACCAGCGCCACGCAGGGCGTGCCGTCGCCGAGGAACAGGGCGGGGCCGCCCACAGCCATCGGGCTCACAGTCCGTACTCCTTCCAGCGGCGGTCCACCAGGGCAGCGGTGGCCGGATCGGACTCGACCATGTCGGGCCAGCCTCCGTCGCGGGTGTAGCCCTCCTCGGGCAGCTTCTTCGTCGCGTCGATGCCGGCCTTGCCGCCCCAGAACTGCTGGTACGAGGCGTGGTCCAGGTGGTCCACCGGCCCCTCCACGACGGTGAGGTCGCGGGAGTAGTCGGTGTTGCCCAGGGCCCGCCAGGAGACCTCGTGCAGGTCGTGGACGTCGCAGTCCTTGTCGACCACGATGATCAGCTTGGTCAGCGACATCATGTGCGCGCCCCAGATGGCGTGCATGACCTTCTGGGCGTGCTTGGGGTACTTCTTGTCGATCGAGACGATCGCGCAGTTGTGGAAGCCGCCCGATTCCGGGAGGTGGTAGTCCACGATGTCCGGCACGATGATCTTGAGCAGGGGCAGGAAGAACCGCTCCGTCGCGCGGCCGAGGGGGCCGTCCTCGGTCGGCGGGCGGCCGACGACGATCGACTGGATGAGCGGACGCCTGCGCATCGTCACGCAGTCGATCTTCAGGGCCGGGAAGGGCTCCTGCGGGGTGTAGAAGCCGGTGTGGTCGCCGAAGGGGCCCTCGGGGAGCATCTCGCCGGGCTCCAGCCAGCCCTCGATCACGACCTCCGCGTTGGCCGGGACCTGGAGCGGGACCGTCTTGCAGTCGACCATCTCGATCCGCTTGCCCGCGACGAAGCCGGCGAAGAGGTACTCGTCGATGTCGCCCGGCAGCGGCGCGGTGGACGCGTACGTCACCGCGGGCGGGCAGCCGAAGGCGATCGCGACCGGCAGCCGCTCGCCCTTGGCCGCGGCGACGGCGTAGTGGTTGCGGCTGTCCTTGTGGATCTGCCAGTGCATGCCGATGGTGCGCTTGTCGTGGCGCTGGAGCCGGTAGAGGCCGAGGTTGCGCACGCCCGTCTCGGGGTGCTTGGTGTGGGTCAGGCCGAGGTTGAAGAAGTCGCCGCCGTCCTTGGGCCAGGTGAAGAGGGCCGGAAGCTGGTCGAGGTCGACGTCGTCGCCGGTGAGGACGACCTCCTGGACGGGCGCGGAGTCGCCCTTCACCTTCTTCGGCGGCACGTGGACCATCGAGCCGAGCTTGCCGAAGGCCTCGCGGACCCCGATGAAGCCCTGCGGGAGTTCCGGCTTGAGCAGGCCGCCGATCTTCTCGCTGATCTCGGCGTAGGACTTCAGGCCGAGGGCCTTCAGGAGGCGGCGGTCGGTGCCGAAGACGTTCATGGCCAGCGGCATCGCCGAGCCCTTGACGTTCTCGAAGAGGAGGGCCGGGCCCCCCGCCTTGTTCACTCTGTCGACGATCTCCCCGACCTCCAGGTACGGGTCGACTTCGGCCTTGATGCGCTTGAGGTCGCCCTCCCGCTCCAGGGCCCGGAGCAGCGAGCGGAGATCGTCGTAAGCCATAGGGGTCAGTATCCGTCACCAACTACCCTGGAGGCGTCACCGGGGCCCTGACGCGGGCCCCCCGTCACTGACTGGGAGTCGGTCCCACACCGTGCTGCGCTATCTGCCGTTCCTGCTGATCCTCGCGCTGACCATCTACGCCT
The DNA here is from genome assembly GCF_016755875.1 of Streptomyces spororaveus. Lineage (NCBI taxonomy): Bacteria > Bacillati > Actinomycetota > Actinomycetes > Kitasatosporales > Streptomycetaceae > Streptomyces > Streptomyces spororaveus. The sequence continues at coordinate 3,825,294 of NZ_BNED01000005.1, forward strand.
TCATCGACTGCCTGAACACCCCGGAGCCGGAGGTCAAGCACCTCCCCAAGGTGATCTGGGTGATCATCATCCTGCTCTTCTCCATCGTGGGACCGGTCGTGTGGCTGTTCGCGGGCAAGGACCGGGTCGCCTCGGGAGGTGGCCGGGCGCGCCGGACGCAGTGGGTGGCGCCCGACGACAACCCGGAGTTCCTGAAGTCGCTGCGTGACGAGCAGCAGCAGAAGAAGGACCAGGAGCAGGACAAGGACAAGGACCAGGGCTGAGCCCGGGCCCCCCGGCCTCAGCGGGGGCGGGTGCCTACCGCGCCCACGGCAGGACGCGGGTGCCCTCCTCCCCGGGGACCGAGACCACGCCGTCCGCGCGCATCACGACGTAGGCCTCGAAGGCCTCGGCGGCGTGGATGCGGCGCGGTACGTCCGGGGGCAGGACGAGGGTCCGGCCGGCGGCGACCTTCTCGGTGCGGCCGGCGCAGGTGACCTCCAGGGAGCCGGCGGTCAGCGTCCACACCTGCTCGCGGCTGACGGAGTGTTCGGGGCCGGCGCTGCCGGCGGACATGGCCACGTGCCAGCTGCTGAGCTCGGCGCTGCCTCGGCTGGGGGCGGCGAAGCCGGTCATGGTGGCGTTGGGGGTGGCGGTGACGTTCTCGGGTGAAGCGCTGATCACGTGCAAGGCGGGTCCTCTTCTTCTCACGGCGTGCGAGTAAAGCTCCTTTACTTCCAGTGAGTAAAGCAGCTTGACTCAGCCGTGTCACCATATTTGCGTGAAGAGAGACGAGAACGAGGGCGTCGAGCTGCTGTTCCTGCTCGGCCTGGGCTTCCAGACGCTGCTCGGGGAGTTCACCCGGCGCGTCGCCGATGCCGGATACCCCGACCTGCGGCCGGTGCACGGCATGGCCTTCCAGGCCCTCCAGGGCGCCGGAGCCACCGCGACCGAGCTCGCCGAACGGCTCGGGGTGACCAAGCAGGCTGCCGGACAGATCGTCGACGACCTGGAGAAACGGGGCTACGTCCGCCGCGAGCCGCACCCGGGGGGCGGCCGTCGCAAACTGGTGGTCCTGACCCAGGCGGCCCGGGACCACCTCGCGGTCGCGGGCCGGATCCTGCACGAGCTGGAGGCCGAACTGGGCCGCGGCACCGACCTCACCGCCCTGCGCGAAGGGCTCGGCGAGGTCGTGCGCACCTTCCACGGGGAGGGCGGCCTGCCGCCGCTGCGCCCGGTCTGGTGAGGGGTCGCCGTCGCTACGCGCGGGCGAGGGAGGCGTAGGCCTCGCGCAGGGCGGTCCAGCGGGCGTCCGTCCAGGCGGACCAGTCCGCGGGCCGCCCGTCCAGGGCGGAGTCGAGCAGCTCGAAATGCTCGTGCCAGCCCGCCAGGCAGTCCAGGCGCTCGTCCTCGGACCCGACCCGCTCGTTCACGAACCGGATCACGGTCGAATCGGTCCCGACGGGTTCCAGATGGAAGCGGATCCGCCCGTGCTCGGTGACCGTGTACTCGGCGACCCGCTCCGGGTCCCAGGCGGTGACCCGCCCGGTCGCCACGGTGGCGCTGTTCAGCCAGCGCAGCGTGACCGCCCCGCCGAGCCTGCGCTCCAGGACGTCGGCCGCCGCCAGCCAGCCGCGCAGCCCGTCCGGCGTGGTCAGGGCGGGCCACAGCGCCACGTAGGCGTGCGGCAGGTGCAGCTCGAAACGGAGCAGCCAGCGGTTCTCGCCGCGCTGCTCGCTGGTGGCATGGCTCACGAGAGACATGCCACCAGCGTCCCACTCCCGCCGGTCAGACGCCCGCGTACGAGTGCTTGCCGCTGAGCAGGATGTTCACGCCGTAGTAGTTCCAGATCCAGCACGCGAAGGCGAAGAGCGCCAGGTACGCGGCCTTGCGGCCCTTCCAGCCGGCGGTGGCGCGGGCGTGCAGGTAGCAGGCGTAGGCCACCCAGGTGACGAAGGACCAGACCTCCTTGGGGTCCCAGTTCCAGTAGCGGCCCCAGGCGTCGCCGGCCCAGATCGCGCCCGCGATGATCGTGAAGGTCCACAGCGGGAAGACGGCCGCGTTGATCCGGTACGAGAACTTGTCGAGGGAGGCCGCCGAAGGCAGCCGCTCCAGCACCGAGCTGCGGAACTTCCCCGGCGTGCGGCCCGCCTCCAGCTGGCTCTCGTAGGAGTCCCGGAAGAGGTAGAGGACCGCGCCCGCGGCGCCGATGTAGAAGACCGCGCCGCAGAAGATCGCCGTGGAGACGTGGATCCACAGCCAGTACGAGTGCAGGGCCGGCACCAGCTGGTCGCTGTCGGTGTAGAGCCAGGTGACCGCGATGCCGAGGTCCAGCAGGACGGTGGTGACCAGGATCAGGCCGAGCCAGCCGATGTTCTTCTTCAGGGCCAGCAGCACCAGGTACACGCCGACGGCCACCGTGGAGAAGGTGATCGAGAACTCGTACATGTTGCCCCAGGGGGCCCGCTCCACCGACATCGCGCGGGCCACGACCCCGGCCGCCTCGATGAGGAAGGCGAGCGCGGTCAGCGAGACCGCGATCCGCCCGTACAGGTCGCCCTGCACGGTGCCGCCGGCGGCGCCGGGGCCGTCCGGGACGTCGCGGGTACCGGCGGCGGAGCGGGTGGTGACCTTGGGCTGGTCGAGCACGGCGGTGGCGCCGGCCTTGCCGCGGACCTGCACGGCGGGGGCTCCCGCGGCCGCTCCGGCGGCTCCGGCCGCCTTGGCGCCGGTCAGCGCGGCGGCCGTACGGCCCACCTTGCTGCGGCTGCCGAAGGTCCACTCGGCGATGTGCGCGAAGAAGGCGAACATGTAGACCGCCATCGACGAATAGATCAGGTAGTTGCTGATCTCAGCCAGGTTCTCGTTGGCTGCGGCTGCGAGCGGCGTCATCCGCGCTCTCCTTCAGGGGTTTCTTCAACACGTGGTTCGGCCATTGCGGCGGGCGCGGTGGGCGCCTGCCGGTGCAGCTGGGCGGCGAGCTCCGCCAGCTCCTGCGGGAGCCTGGTGGACTCGCTGCGGCCCAGGCCCGCCATCTCGACGACGGTCACGCCGTCCTCACCGGTCACCGCGCGGACCCAGATCCGGCGGCGCTGGATGAACAGCGATCCGGCCAGGCCCGCGATGGCGGCGATCGCACCCGTGAGGGCGAGGCCGCTGCCGGGCTGGTGGGTGACGGAGAAGGTGGCCCAGCGCTCGATGCCCTCGAACTTCACGGTGCCCGCCCCGTTCGGCAGGGTCATCGTGTCGCCGGGCGCCAGCTTCTGCTTGAACTGCTGGCCCGACTCGTCCTTGAAGGGCTCCATCTTGGTGGTGGTGAGCCGGTAGACGTTCTGCGGCAGACCCGAGTCCACGCCGAGGCTGCCGTGCCAGGCGTTGAGCATGAGCTGCGGGTTCAGCAGGGCGGGGAACTGCGAGAACATCGTGCCCTTGCCCTCGCCGGCGAAGCTCGGGACGAAGACGGCGTTGAAGCCGAGCTGCTCCTTCTTGCCGTCCTTGTCCTTGTAGCCGTCGGTGACCTTGACGGCTCCGGTGGAGGTGAGGTTGGCGTCCTGCGGGAGCACCGGCACGGCGTCCTTGAAGATCACCTTGCCGGTGGGGTCGGTCACCGAGACGATCGGCGCGTAGCCGTGGCCGAGCAGGTAGACCTTGGAGCCGTCGACCTCCAGGGGCTTGTTGACCTGGATCTCGCGCTTCTGCGGCGTGCCGTGGGCGCCGTCCGAGAAGGTGACGTACGCCTTGAAGTCGCGCGGGGTGCCCCGCTGCGGGCCGGTCATCTCGTACGTCGCGTCGAACCGGTCCAGTGTGAAGCTGAACGGCGGCAGGTCGTCCGGGTCGAAGAGGGTGCCGGACTTGAAGTCGTCGTACTGGGTGAGCGTGTTCGAGAAGCCGGTGCCGCGCAGGACCAGCTTGCCGCCCTCGGACTTGAAGTACTGGCCCCAGGCGAAGGCCACCAGCATCACGATCAGCGCGACGTGGAAGATCAGGTTCCCCGCCTCGCGGAGGTAGCCCTTCTCCGCCGCGACGTACCCCTGGCCGGCCTCGGTGCGGAAGCGGCTGCCGCGGAGCACCGTGCGCGCGTACGAGAGGACCTCGTCCGGGGTCTTCCCGGTGCGCCAGGTGGTGTGGGCGGGCAGCCGGTCCAGGCGCCGGGGGGCCGCCGGCGGGCGGCCGCGGAGCTGGCCGACGAACTGCCAGGAGCGCGGCACGATGCAGCCGATGAGCGAGATGAACAGCAGCAGGTAGATCGCCGAGAACCACACCGAGCTGTAGACGTCGAAGAGCTGGAGCTTCTCGGCGACGGTCACCCAGGAGGGGTTCTCCCGCTTCCAGTCGACGACCTTCATCGCGTCGACGTTGGACTGCGGGACGAGGGAGCCGGGGATGGCGCCCAGGGACAGCAGGAAGAGCAGGATCAGCGCCACCCGCATGGAGGTGAGCTGCCGCCAGAACCAGCGGGCCCAGCCGATCACGCCGATGCCGACGGCCGGCCCGGCGGGGCTGTCCTCCAGCGGCGCGGTGGAGAGCTGGGCACCGGCGGCGGCGTCGGTGGAGTCCGCCGCGGCGGACGTGTGCGAGGCCTCGTCGGGCGTCTCGGTGGTCGCTTTGTCTGTCGTACTCATGTGCCTTTAGTCCTCAGATCCCCACCGTGAAGCCTTGGGTCCAGCTCTGCATGTCGCTGATGATGCTGTCCCACAAACCTGTGACGAGCAGCAGACCGGTCAGGATCAGCATGCCGCCACCGATGCGCATCACCCACGCATAGTGCTTCTTCACCCAGCCGAACGCACCGAGCGCCTTGCGGAAGGCGATCGCGGCGAGCACGAAGGGCAGGCCGAGGCCCAGGCAGTAGACGACGGTCAGCAGCGCGCCCCGGCCGGCGCTCGCCTGGTCGATGGAGAGCGTGTTGACGGCGGCGAGGGTCGGTCCCATGCAGGGGGTCCAGCCGACGCCGAAGAGCACGCCGAGCACGGGCGCGCCGACCAGGCCCGCCGTCGGCTTCCGGTGGAAGCGGAACTCGCGCATCGTCAGACCCGGGATCGCCCCCATGAAGAAGAGGCCGAGCACGATCACCAGGCCGCCCAGCACCCGGGAGATGATCTCCTTGTTCTCCTGGAGCTCGGCGCCGAAGTAGCCGAAGAGAGCACCGGTGGAGACGAAGACGGCGGTGAAGCCGGCGATGAACAGGCTCGCGCCCGCCAGCATCCGGCCGCGGCGGGCCTCGGCGAGGTCGGCGCCGCTGACGCCGGTCACGTAGGAGAGGTAGCCGGGGACCAGGGGCAGCACGCAGGGCGAGAAGAAGGAGACCAGGCCGGCGAGGAGCGAGATCGGGAGCGCGAGCATCAGCGTCCCGTTCAGGACCGTCTCGTTCACACCGGTGGCCTCTGCGGCGAGGACGTACGCGAGCACGCGGTCACTTCTCCGCGAGGACCGGCTCGATCATCGAACGCAGCTGCTCGGCGTTGACCGGCGCCAGGCTGCGGGCGGCGATCTTGCCGTCCTTGTCGAGGACGATCGTGGAGGGGATGGCGTTCGGGTTGAGCGTGCCCTTGGGGAAACGGAGCATCAGCTTCCCGGCGGGGTCGAAGAGGCTCGGGTAGGTGATCCCGTAGTTCTCCTCGAAGGCGATCGCGTTCTGTTTGCTGTTGTCGCGGGTGTTGATCCCGACGAAGGCGACGTCCTTGCCGGCGTCGGCGTACTCCTTGGAGACCGTCGCGAAGTAACCGGCCTCGCCGCGGCACGGCGGGCACCAGGAACCCCACACGTTGAGGACCACGACCTTGCCCTTGAGCGTGGTGGTGTCGAGGGTCTCGTCGCGGACCGTTTCACCGTCGAGCTTGGGGGCGTCGGCGCGCTCCGCCTTGGACGCGGTGGAGATGCCGCTCGCACCCGTGACGTAGTTGCCGCCGGACCCGCTGACCGGCTTGCCGCCGTCCGAACCGGTGCACGCCGACAGCGTGAGGGCGCCGGCCAGGGTCGCCACGGCCAGCAGGGTGGCACGGCCGCCGGTCGAGCGGCGGCTACTACGACGGATACGCGCGCGGCTAAGGCTCATGTGAAAAGTTTCGCATGAGCAATTCGCGGATCTTCCGCACCCCCCGGAGCACTGTCCGAGCCCTGGTCAGGCGCTCTTTCGCCGGCCCGTCAGGCCGCCGTCAGGTACGCGCTCCAGCCGCCGGCCGGTGACTGGCCCGGGCCGAGGCCGCGGAGCCTGGCGAGCACCTTGGGGTCCTGGACCTCCAGCCAGTCGGTGAACTGACGGAAGGATACGAGCCGTACGTCCCTTTTGTCCGCCATGCCCTTGAGGGCCTCCTCGACGGCGTCCATGTAGATGCCGCCGTTCCATTCCTCGAAGTGGTTGCCGATGAACAGGGGTGCGCGGTTGGTCTCGTAGGCCCGCCGGAAGCCGCCCAGGTAGGTGGCCGTGGCCTGGGTGCGCCAGCCCGGATAGTTGGCGGGCACGCCCCTCGTCGTGCTCTTCGACTGGTTGGCGAGGATGTTGTAGTCCATCGAGAGGACTTCGAAGGAGTGCCCGGGGAACGGCAGGGACTGCAGCGGCAGGTCCCAGATGCCGGACCTGCGCACCGGCCAGACCTGGAGGCCGCCGGGCGAGCTGGAGTCGTAGCGCCAGCCCAGCCGCTCGGCCGTCGGCAGCAGGCTGTCCCGGCCGAGCAGGCAGGGGGTGCGGGCGCCCTTCAGCTCCTTGCCGTAGTCGAAGGGCAGGGGTTCGAGGTCGGTGAACCCGGTGTTCGTGCGCCAGTTGGTGACGAACGACACGGCCTGGTCGATCTCGCTCTGCCAGTCCTCCGGGGTCCACCGGCCGACCGAGCCGGAGCCGGCGCAGAAGTGGCCGTTGAAGTGGGTGCCTATCTCGTGCCCGTCGAGCCAGGCCTGGCGGACGTGCGTGAGGGTGGAGCGGACGTTCTCGTCCTTGAGGTAGCCGATGTCCGAGGCCCCTACGGGGTTGTTCGGCGGCCGGTAGAGGTGCCGCTTCGACTCGGGCAGCAGATAGATGCCGGAGAGGAAGAAGGTCATGGCCGCGCCGTGGTCCTTGGCCAGCTTGAGGAAGCGCGGGAAGAGACCGTTGCCGATCTCCCCCGCGCCGTCCCAGCTGAAGACGACGAACTGGGGCGGGGTCTCGCCCGGCTGGAGCGGCACGGGCGGGTCCGGCTGGTTCGGCTGCGGGCCGGTGTCGGCGGTGGAGCCGTCACCGATGGGCCTGGCCGCCGGCTTCTCGCCGGGCTTCGGGTTCCTGACGGGCCCGGGAGCGCCGGAACCGGACGTGTCCGGTGAGCCGCAGCCCGCGATTCCCATCGCGGCGGCCGCACCGAGTCCCAGTCCCAGCAACCCCCTCCGACTGACTCCCCTGATGTCGCGCATGTCACCGTCCCCACTGTCGACCACCCATACCGACCCGGAGTCCATATAAACGGACAATCAGATCGGACATGCGAGCTGACACGGTGATTCCCGCGCGACTTCTCTTTAGCTGGGCAGAACCGTAACGGCCTGTAACAGTCGGCCGATCAAGCCCCGATCAGGCGCCGAACGCCTTGGACGCGCCCTTCACCGGCTTGGCCCCGGCCAGCAGGTGCGCCGGGACCAGGTCCCGGGCCGGCTCGCTGTAGCCCACCGACACCAGCTTGTCGCCCTGGAAGGTGAAGGAGGTCATCGAGGCGAGCGTGCACTGACGGCGCCGCGGGTCGTGCCACAGCCGGCGCTTCTCCGCGAAGCTGCGCACGATCCAGATCGGCAGCTGATGGCTGACCGCCACCGCCTCACGGCCGCGGGCCGCGTCGCGCGCCGCCTCCAGCGCGCTCATCATCCGGACCACCTGCTCGACGTACGGCTCGCCCCAGGAGGGCTTGAACGGGTTCGTCAGGTGCTTCCAGTTGCCGGGCTTGCGCAGGGCGCCGTCACCGACGCCGAAGGTCTTGCCCTCGAAGACGTTCTCCGCCTCCAGCAGCCGCCCGTCGGTCGCCAGGTCCAGGCCGTGGACCTTGGCGATCGGCTCCGCCGTCTCCTGCGCCCGCTCCAGCGGGGAGGACACCACGTAGGCGATGTCGCGGCCCTTGAGGTGCTCGGCGACCCGGTCGGCCATCTGCCGGCCCAGCTCGGAGAGGTGATAGCCGTCACGGCGCCCGTAGAGCACGCCGTCCGGGTTGTGCACCTCGCCGTGGCGCACCAGGTGCACGACGGTCACGTCGGGGGTGGCGGGCGGGGTGGGGGTGGCGCTGCTCATGCGGTGGCCTCCGCGGCGGCTCGGGCAGCGGCCGGCAGTGCCGCCGCGACGCGCTCGATCGCCTTCTCGTCGTGGGCGGTGGAGACGAACCAGGACTCGAAGGCGGACGGCGGCAGGTAGACGCCCTGCGCCAGCATCGAGTGGAAGAACCCGTTGAAGCGGAAGCTCTCCTGCTTCTTGGCGTCGTCGTAGTTGCGCACCTCGTCCTCGGTGAAGAAGACGGAGAACATGTTGGACGCGGTCTGCAGGCGGTGCGCCACGCCCTCCTTGGTGAGCGCGCCGGTGACCAGGCCCTGGATCTCCTTCGAGACCGCGTCGACCTTCTCGTACGCGGCCGCGTCGAGCAGCCGCAGCTGCGCGAGGCCGGCGGCGGTGGCGATGGGGTTACCGGAGAGCGTGCCGGCCTGGTACACGGGACCGGCCGGGGCGAGGTGGCCCATGACGTCGGCGCGGCCGCCGAAGGCCGCGGCCGGGAAGCCGCCGCCCATGACCTTGCCGAAGGTCATCAGGTCGGGCCTGACCCCGTCGACGCCGTACCAGCCGGCGCGGGAGGTCCGGAAGCCGGTCATGACCTCGTCGGAGATGTAGAGCGCGCCGTTCTCCCGGCAGAGGTCCGCGAGCCCCTGGTTGAAGCCCTCGGCGGGGGTCACCACGCCCATGTTGCCGGGCGCGGCCTCGGTGATCACACAGGCGATCTCGCCGGGGTGCGCGGCGAAGGCCGCCCGTACCGCTTCGAGGTCGTTGTAGGGGAGGACGATCGTGTCGCCGGCCTGCGCGCCCGTCACACCGGGGGTGTCCGGGAGCGCGAAGGTCGCCAGACCGGAACCGGCGGCGGCCAGCAGCGCGTCCACGTGACCGTGGTAGCAGCCGGCGAACTTCACGACCTTGGCGCGACCGGTGAAGCCGCGGGCCAGCCGGATCGCCGACATGGTCGCCTCGGTGCCGGAGGAGACCAGGCGGACCTGCTCCACGGGCTCGATGCGCGCGACGATCTCCTCGGCCAGCGCCACCTCGCCCTCACCGGGCGTACCGAAGGACGTACCGCGGGCGACGGCCGCCTGGACGGCCTCGATCACCTCGGGGTGGGAATGGCCGAGGATCATCGGCCCCCACGAGCACACGAGGTCGACGTACTCACGGCCGTCGGCGTCGGTGAGGTACGGACCGGTCCCGGACACCATGAACCGGGGCGTACCGCCCACGGCGCGGAAGGCGCGCACGGGAGAGTTCACGCCGCCGGGGGTCACGAGGGAGGCGCGCTCGAAGAGCGTCTGCGAAACTGGGGCTTCATACGGGTACGGGTAGCTCACACCAGCCATGGTCTCAGAGGCTGCGACAGACTTGCGGACGGGCGTTTCACCGCGTCGCCGCGGGGGAGGTCACTGCCATGATGATCAGGCTGCGTGGCGGGGGCCGCGGGGCCGGGGCGAGCAAGACCAGTCGGGTGGAGATATGCAACGCGGTGGTGGACCGGGCGAGGGTACGGACGGCCTCGATCCGCAGCGCGCCCGCGAGGCCCGCCGCCGGGGCAAGCACCGCCGCGGCATGGAGGCGGCCGATGCCGTCCCCGGGCCGGCGTCCCCGGCCGAGGACCTGCCCAAGGGCCGCGGCATGGGCGTGACGTACAAGTACTTCGGCGCCCCCGACGGCGCCACGGCCGCCCGCGTCCCCGTCACGATGCGGCCGGAGGAGCTCGGCGGCGACGAGCTCGGCATGGGCGGCCTCTTCACCAAGATCAAGCCGGAGACGGTGGCCGCGATGGTCCTGACCGGCATCGAAGGCATACCCCTCCACAAGGTGCCCCCGCTGGAGCTGGTCGTCCTCCACCCCGACTACGCGGTGGTCAAGCTCCCGATGACCGTGGTCGACCCCCTGCGCGGGATCGGCGAGGAATCGGTGGGGGCGGCGGCCTTCATCTGGTCCACCGTCCCGGATCGCGGCGGCCCGAGCGACGCCTTCAACGTCTACCAGCTGCTCCACGAGTGGCAGGACTTCAGCCACCGCCTCCACGAGGCGGGCCACCAGCCGTACTGCCTCGTCTGGCCCTGACCGGGGCTCCGGCGCCGGGGAGGCGTTCCCCCGGGTGTGCCCGAAGGGGCATCCCGCACGGTGGATCACACGGGTAAGCAGGAGTGCGTCCCGCCGCATCTCCCGAGAGGTACGCCCCATGCGCATCCCCGCCCGTGACACGGCAGCAGCCGACGGAGCCAAGGACGGCTCCGGCCCCTCCCGGCAGCCGCGCCGGGACGCGGACCGGCCCTCCGCCGCACCCGCCGCTCCCTTCGCCCCCTTCGCTCCCGTCATGCAGAGTCTGACCGCGCTCCAGCGGAGCGTGGGCAACGCGGCGGTGACGCGCATGCTCACGGCGGGCCGCGACGCCGGCGGCGGCACCGGGGGCGCCGCGGTCCAGCGGGCGACCGCGCACCAGGTGCTCCGGTCGGCCGGGCGGCCCCTCGACGCCCCCCTGCGCGAGGAGATGGAGAGCCGGCTCGGCGCCGACTTCTCCGACGTACGGGTCCACTCCGGTCCTCTCGCGCAGCGGTCCGCGGCCGAGATCGGGGCCCGGGCGTACACCTCCGGGCGGGACGTCGTCATCGGAGCGGGCGGCGGTGACAAGCACACCCTCGCGCACGAGCTCACCCATGTGATCCAGCAGCGGCAGGGGCCCGTCTCGGGGACCGACACGGGCCGGGGGCTGCGGGTCAGCGACCCCGGTGACCGCTTCGAGCGGGAGGCCGAGGCCAACGCGAACCGGGTCATGGCCGGGCCCGCCCCGGTCCAGCGCGCCGCCTGCGGGGAACACGGCCCGCACGGTGGCCCGCACCACGCATACGACACCCGCGACGCCCACGACACCCGCGCGCCGGGATCCGGCGGGCGGGGCGTCGTCCAGCGCAAGGGGCCCGAGGAGCTCGGCCCCACGCTGCCGGCGGACCCGCGTCCCGGCGGGCTGCTGGGCCGGCTCGTGGCGCGCAACCCGCCCCCGCCGGACCCGTTGGTGACCAAGGTGCGGGCCGACATCGACGCGTACGACCGCGACCCCGTCCGCGACCCCATGCACTGCATGCTCGCGCTGACGCACCTCACGCAGGAGATCGCCCCCGCCGAGGACGACGCGCCCGCGAACGTCAAGCCCTGGCTGTCCGCCGCCCTGGAGGCCGTCAAGGCCGAACTGGTGCTGGTGAACGACCAGCTCGTGCGCGACGACGAGTTCCCCGCCGGGGCGGGGGCGCCGTACAGCGCGATGACCACGAACGGGATGCTGTGGCAGGAGGCGCAGTGGGCCGACAGCGCGGCCGCGTTCCACATGCACGGACCCAGCTACTTCCGCGAGCTGTCGGAGCTCAACCGGGCCGGGATGACCAAGGAGATCGCCAAGGGCCAGGGGGACCGCAGCTGGGTTCCCGACGTCAGGAGCAAGCTGACGACGGCACTCCAGCAGAGCGTGCTGTCCCACTACACGGGCAAGACCCGGGTCGAGGCGATGCTCGCCCAGGGGCAGATGAAGTCCAAGACGGAGCTGCTCAGGGCGGACCCGGACGCGCCGAACAACTCGGAGGCGTACGACAAGCACGTCCTGGCCAACGAGGGCTTCGTCTTCTTCTTCCTGGAAGTGCGGGACAGCCCCTTCCGGTCGACCCGGTTCACCGGTCCCAACGACGTACCGGCCCGGATCCAGATGCCGCTCACCTCGTCCCCCCTGATGAGCCAGGGCTGGCTGATGCTCAGCGACTTCGTGCAGCGCGAGTACCCCACCGTGCGCGCGCGGCCCGAGGATCCGGCGCAGACGGAGGGCAAGCTGAACACCCGCGAGGACCAGTTCTCGGCGGGGTTCACGCTGCCGGTGCGGAGTTTCGACCTCGGCGCGGGCTCCGCCTCGCTGGACGGGGAGGCGGTCGCGGAGGCGATGGAGAAGGAGTCGGACCCGGAGCGCAGGGGGCAGATCTTCTACTCCATGAGCCAGGCGGCGGCGGACGAACACAGCACCATGACCTACGGGGCCGGTGCGCAGGAGCAGGTCCACGAGGAGCGGCTGCGGTCCAACACCCTGATGGGCCGGGACATCGTTCCGGGGCTGGTGGAACGGGCCGTCGTGGAGATCCAGCGCCTCGAAGCGGTGAACCCGCAGCTCGCGAACCGGCTCAAGGCGATGTCCGGCGCGGATCTGATGCGTTTCCTCCTGAAGGACCTGCTGCGACCGCAGGCGATGCTGCCGAACACGGTCGACCTCAGCGCTGCCACGGCGGAGCTGGAATCCGGCGAGCGGGTGACGGTCCCCACGCAGTGACCGGCCCGAAACGCAGAGGGTAATTCCGGCCATGTTCGGCGCTTCGTCAACGGGTGCCGCGCATACCGGTGGTTACGCGGCCCGAGCACTGTCGAAACGAAAGCGTGCGGTTGTTCGGGGAACGTCCGATCGATCCTCGGGAGTACCGGTTTCCGGACGCCAGGGCAAAGGCCCCCTTTGCCCTGGCGTACGACCTGACCGACTATGGCCGTGCCGATCGGGTTACCGGAGGTCGCTCAGCACGCCGCTCACGTTGAGCACTTCGTGACACTCCTGCGCCTGACGGCCGGTGGCCGGCGTGCCTGGCTTCGCACAGGTCACCTGCACGGTCACAGTCTGGCTCTCGGTGATGCTGATGGGGGTGACCCAGTGGTAGTCCTGGTTGCGGAACGTCTCCAGCGCGATCGTCGTGATCTTGCGGTCGCCGAAGTCGAAGGTCACCACTCCTTCGTCGCCCTGGAAGTTGGCGACAACGATGTCCGTGATCCCGAAGGCCTTGCCGGCGGGCACGGTGTAGGTACCGGTCTTGGTCTGCCCGCCTGCGGTCTGCAGGTCGATGGTGGCCGAGCTCTGCTGCCCCTGGGTGCCGGCACCGGTGCCGCCGCCTCCGGTGCCGCCGCCGGTGGGACCTCCCGGGCCGGCCCCGCCCGCTCCGGGCCGGGTGTCCTTGGCGCCGCCGGGCTGTGTGCCGTCGCCGGTCACCGGGGACTGCCCGTTCAGGTCCGCGCTGGGCGTGGGCTTCTTCTGGACGGCCTCGTCGGCGGCCTCCTTGGCGGTACTGCGCACGGCCGGGCGCACCAGCAGGAACCAGGCGAGCAGCAGCGCGAGCAGGGCGGCCAGTACCGCCAGCAGCCACGTCGGGAAGATCGGGATCTGGACGAACTCCACGTCCAGCGGGGCCCGTACGGGATCCGGCTCCGGCCGCTCCCTGAGGTCCTTGCCGCCCTTGCCGTCCGTGGCGCCCTTGCCGTCCGCGGCCCCCTTGCCGTCCGTGCCGCCGCCGGCCGCCGCGCTGTCGGCTTCGGCCACGGTGACGGTGAACGGCCAGGTCACCGGGGACCCGAACCACACCGGCCGGCCGGTGCGGACCCGCAGCCCCACCTCCGCCGACTCCCCCGGTTCCAGCTTCAGCTCGGCCGGGGTGAAGGCGAACTTCAGCTCCTCCCCCGGCTGCGCGGGCGAGAAGCCCAGCCGTACCGGGGAGTTGCCCTCGTTGCGCACGGCCAGCCGATAGCGCCCGCGCAGCCAGCCGCGGCGCCTTCTGGGAGCGCTCTCTGCCCGCACCTCACGGAACTCCCCGATGTGCACGGTGGTTTCGGGGACCCGTACCGCCTCGGGCTGCTCGGTGGGCAGCACGCGCACGGCGAGCGGCACCTCTCCCGCCCGTACCTGTGGTGAACGGGGCGGCGCCAGACGGATCGTCACCGTTTCCGACGTACCGGGGTAGAGCGAGAGCCGCTCCGGTTCCAGTGTGGTCCAGGCAGCGCAGTCGCCGACGACCTCCAGGCGGTACGCCTCGACGATGTCGCTGTCGTTGCGGACGGTCAGGGTGGTGGATGCGGTATCGCCCGGCGTCACGGAGACCGGCGGGATGTCGAGGCCGGTCGCGCCAGGGCTTGAAGAGGCTGCTGGGGATATCACACGGCGACGCTATGCCGCCGTCCCGGCCACCTCCACGGACACGAGGGCAACGACCCGGGCAACCCGAATGCCCCTGTGGACGCTCATCAGTTACGAGTGCCCGGCCTCCTGCTGATCAACCCTCTCCATCCGTAACCCCACATACGCACCATGGAACAGGTACAACACCAATGGCCCAGCCTGATTACAACGGACCCGACTCCTCATCCGGCGCCGGCGAACGGGTCACCGTGGCCGTGTACGCACCGGACCCGATCCTGCACGTCGGGGTCGTCCACCAGTTGCGCCAGCGCCCCGAGATCGAACTCGTCGACGCCGCCGACGGCCCGCGCGTCTCGCTCGTCGCCGTGGACAGCGTGGACGACGAGACGGCCGCCCTGCTGTACCGGCTGCGGCACGACTCCAGCACCCGCACCGGGCTCGTGGTCGGCACCTTCGAATCCGGGGACGCCCTGCAGCGCGTCATCGAATGCGGGGTCACCGCGGTGCTGCGCCGCAGCGAGGCCGATCAGGACCGGCTCCTGCGCCTGGTCCTGGCGATAGCCAACGGCGAGGGCGTGCTGCCCGGTGACCTGCTCGCGAAGCTCCTCGACCACGTCGGCAGCCTGCAGCGTTCGACCCTGGACCCGCACGCCGTGTCCCTGTCGACCCTGACCTCGCGGGAGGCGGACATGCTGCGCCTGGTGTCGGAGGGCCTGGACACCGCGGAGATCGCACGCAAGACCTCGTACTCCGAACGGACCGTCAAGAACGTCCTGCACGAGATCATCACCCGGCTCCACCTGCGCAATCGCACCCACGCCGTCGGCTACGCCCTGCGCAACGGGCTGATCTGAGCGTGCCGGCCCGGGCGTCCCCCGCACCCCACTGCCCGAAAGCGCACCGGGTGCTTCCCCCGGGTGCGGCCCCACGGCCCTGCCCAGGCGCACGCGCAGGGCAGCACAGTGGCGGGGTCGTACGTGAACGCTGTACCGGACTGTGAGGTGGACCGTGATGGGCACGGGTGGCTCCGGCAGTCGTCGACGCCGCTGGGGGAGGGCCGGCGCACCACTGCTGCTGCTGGTCCCCCTGCTCGCGGTGACGGCGGCCACCGGCCCGGGCGACGCCGAGGCGCGCCCCCTGGCGGCCGACGCCGGTAACGGCCGGGTCGTCTACGCCGGCACACGCCATCGCAGCCTGGGCAAGGTGGTGTCCGGTACGTCCAGCGTCCCGCTGTTCGGCGCGGGACCGGTGCACCTGGACACCCAACCAGCCGCCCTCGGCGACCAGTTGGTCTTCGCGAGCCGACGCGACGAACGGGCCCCGCAGGTCTACCTGCGTGCCGCGGACGGCTCGGTGCGGCGCCTGACCAGCGGCATGGACGCGGCGAACCCCCGGCTGACACCGGACGGCCGGGCCGTCGTCTTCGACTCCGCCGGGTCCGCCGGATCCGGCGGCACCCAGCGCGACCTCTGGCTGGTGCGCACCGACGGCACCGGGCTCACCCGGCTGACGGACTCCCCCGCGAACGAGGAGCACCCCACCGTCTCGCCGGAGGGCGGACGTCTGGCGTACTCCTCCGACGGCGACCGGGCCGCCGGACGGCAGGTCTACGTGCGTCCCCTGCGGGGCGGCGCCGCCACCCGCGTCACCGACCCCGGCAACGGGACGGCCACCGAGCCGGTGTGGAACCCGGTGGACGACAAGGCGAACCGCGACGTGATCGCCTACACCGCCACCGGCACGGCCGGGCCCCGCCTGCGGTGGACCGACGGGCGCGGCGACGGACCGCTGCTGGCCGGGGCGCAGGCCAACTGGCGTACCCACGGGGCAGCGTGGCTGCCCGACGGGAACGGTGTCCTCTTCCTCAGCCCCGACCGCACCTGTGACTGCGAGGGCGACTGGGACCACGTCTTCCGGGTGCCCGCGCACGCGGCGCAGACGCCCAAGGTGGAGCTCAGCGAGAACCGCGAGATCGGCCCGCCCACCTGGCTGGGTCCGGCGGACGGCGGCGGCATCGTGGTCGAGCGGATCTCGGCGCCCAAGCCGAACGCGGTGACCCTGCAGGACGCCCGGATGGACGGCTCCGACCCCCGCGACCTCAACCTGCCCCTCCTCAAAGAGGACCCGGCGGCCGACACCAACACCGACCCGGCCAAGGACCCGCTGTTCCAGCCGGCCCCCGGCTTCGACCCGTGGACCGAGCGGCAGAACTACACGCCCGACGGGCGCCGGATCGTACTGACCCGCTTCGAGGACTCGGACGACGGCCGGATCCAGCGGATCTGGCTCGCGGACGCCGACGGTACCCACGAGGCCGCCATGCCGCTCGCGGGCCGCGGCCCCGGGGACTGGGACACCGACCCGGCGTTCTCCCCCGACGGCCGCCTCCTGGCCTTCACCCGGACCTCGCCCGGCGGCGTCGGCGGTGGAGCGGGCGTCCCGCGCATCCTGATCGCGGACGCCGCCACGGGCGCCATCCGCGGCGAGATCACCCCGCCCGCCGGCCAGGAACGCCGCGGCGACGCCCAGCCCACCTGGTCCTCCGACGGCACGACCCTGGCCTTCACCCGCAACCTCGTGATCAACGGCGGTGGCGGCAACAAGCACGTCTGGACCGTGCCCGCGGACCACCTGGAGCGGCAGCGCGACCTGAGTGCCACCCTCTGTCCCGGCGCCTGCGAAGTCATCGACGACAGCCCCGCGTTCTCACCGGACGGCGCCACCATCGCCTTCAACCGCAAGAACGGCGGCGGCCGCGTCGACGAGCGCAGCGGCATCCTGCTCGCCGCCGCGGCCGGCGGCACCTGCCGGGTCCTGCTGCCCGACGCCGCCCGCGACGTACCGGGCGCCTGCGGCCGCGAGCTGCCCGAACCCACGGCCAAGGGCCCCTTCCAGCCCCGCGACGCCGCATGGACCGCCGACGGCAAGAGCCTCGTACTCAGTGCCCGCGGCTCACGCGCCCCCAACAGCCCGGAGAAGCTGAAGCTGGTGGACGTGGCCTCCGGCGACCACGACCTGCTCGTCACCGGCCTGCCGGGCCGTCAGAAGGAGCCCGGGATACAGCAGTCGGTGGACCTCGCGGTGCGGGCACCGGAGAAGGCCGCGCCGCTCACCGTCGGCAGCTCCGCCACCGTCCGGGTGGACGTCGTCAACCACGGCCCGGCCGCCTCACCCGGCACCCGGCTGACCGTCGCGCCCCCGCTCGGCGTGGAGGTCACCGCGCTGACCGCACCCGGCGCCACCTGTGACGCGGCGGCGCTGACCTGCGCCCTGGGCGTGGTGCCCCCGGGCGCCACCGTCCCGGTGACCGTCACCCTCACCGGTGTCACCCCCGGGGACCAGCCGGTGGACTGGTCGGTGACCGGCACCGTGATCGACCCCCGCCCCAGCGACAACTCCGGCCGGACCGTGGTGCCGGTGCGCGAAGCACCCGTACCCCCGAAGCCCACCCCGCCCACCCCCACCCCCACACCGCCGACGCCGACGCCGGTCCCGCCGACGACCCCGCCCACGACGCCCACGCCGCAGCCGGAACCGCCCGCGCCCCCGGCCGGGCCCGGGCTGAGCATCACGGCCCGGCCGAACCCCGGCTACGTGGGCGGCCGCGTCGTCGTCACCTACACCGTCCGCAACGGCCGCAACGCCCTGGCCACCGGCCTGCGGCTGCGCATCGGCCTCCCGCAGGGCGTGCCCAGCGCCGGACCGCCGCCGGGCTGCGACGGGAACGGGGAGTGCGCCCTGCCGGACCTGGCACCCGGCGCACGGACCGTCCTGCGGGTCGTCCTCAACCCGGACAGGGCGCTCACCGCCCAGGTCACCGGCGACCTGACCACGACCGGCACCGACGCCGACCCCCGTGACAACACCGCCCGGCAGGAACTGCGCATCCTCCAGCCGCGCATCGTCGCCGTACCGCCCATCGGCAAGCCCGGCTTCGTCACCTCGGTGCGCGGCGAGGACTTCCCGCCCGGCGCGCCGGTGCGGTTCACCTGGAAGCCGGGCATCACGGCCGCGGCGGCGCCGACCCTCCCCCGGCGCGACGGCACGTTCACCGGCCAGCTGCTGATCCTCGCCAAGGACCAGACGGGCCCCCGGACCATCACCGCCAGCGGCCCCGGCTTCTCACCGGTCCAGACCGACTTCCTCGTGGTCAACGGCTCGGTACAGCCGCCCGACGAGGTGACCCGCCGGTGATCCACGAAGTCGACGAGGGGCTGCGCCGGCTGCTCGCGGAGTCCGGTCTGGAGACGTCGGGCGTCGAGGTGGTCTTCGACGCCCCGACCAGCGACTGGGCGGCCCGCCGCAGCGCGCCCACGGTCTGCGTGTTCCTGTACGACATCCGCGAGGACCACACCCGGCGCGGCAGCGGCGGCGGCGAGGTGTACGACGCGGACGGCTTCGTCGTCGCGCGCCGCACCCCGCCGCGCTGGTTCGAGCTGACCTACCTGGTCACCGCGTGGGCCGGCCGTCCGCAGGACGAGCACCGGCTGCTGTCCCAGGTGCTGTCCTGCCTCGTGAACACCGACGCGCTGCCCCCGCACATGCTCACCGGCACGCTCGCCGAACTCGGCCTGCTCGTGGACGTGGACGCGGGCGGCACCGGTACGGACGCCCCGGCCGCCTCCGACGTGTGGTCGGCGCTCGGCGGCGACCTGAAGCCCTCCCTCGGGCTGCGCGTGAAGGCACCGCTGGCCGGCGTCAGCAGGGTCACGGCCCCGCCCGTCACCGAGGGGCTCGCCGTGAACTCCGTACCGCGGACCGCACCGGACGGGACCGGCGGCACGCGCCGGCTGCGCTACACCGGGCTGGGCGAGCCGGGCCCGGAGGGCTTCGGCGGATCCCGGGAACGGCCGGGCGTTCCCGCGCGCCGCCGACGGGGGGAACGACAGCCGTGACGCACACCGCCGCACCGGCGGCGACACCGGCACCGGGGGCCGCGCCGGCCGTCCCCGCGGTCCCGGCCGGCACCCTCCCGTACCTGTGGACCCGGCTCCGGCTCGTCGAGGAGCGGGTACGCCTGGCCGTGGCCCTGCGGCGGGCCGCCGATCCCGACCCGGACGACCCCTACCGGGGCCAGTACCTCACGCCCGAGGCGGTCGCCCGCATCCTGGACGCCCCGCACGGCGGCCCCGATCTGCCCGCGCTCGCACCGGCCGCGCCGCCGCCCGGCTCGCCGCTCGACGTCCTCGCCGCGCGCTTCGCACTCGAACCGCTCGACGTGGACCTGCTGCTGGTGACCCTCGCGCCGGACCTGGACCCCCGCTTCGAGCGGCTCTACGGCTACCTCAACGACGACCTGACGCGCCGCCGCCCCACCGTCGGCCTCGCCCTCGAACTGTGCGGCCGCACCGGGTCGGCAGCCGCGCGGCTGCGGCTCTCCCCCACCGCGCCGCTCCTCGCGGGCGGCCTGCTGGAGGTCACCGAACCGGAGCGGCCGCCCCTGTCGCGGGTACTGGCCGTCCCGGACCGGGTCACCGCGCACCTGCTCGGCGACACCTCGCCCGACCCGCGGCTGGCCGACGTACTCGGCCCGGCCCACGAGGACCCTGCCGTCGACCCGGACGAACTGCGGCGGGCCGTCGCCGCGGCCGCCGGCGGCACCCGTCACGTCCATCTGCGCTCCCGCGGCGGCGACCCGGAGGGCCTGGCCGCCGCCGCGCTCCACGCGTACGGGCCCCGGCCCCTGGCCCTGGATCCGGCGGCCCTCGCCCGGCACGCCCGCGCCGTACCCGAACTCGCGCGCGCCACCGCCCGCGAGGCCCGCCTGACCGGTGCCGGTGTCCTGCTGGGGCCGCTGGAGGAACTGCCCGACCAGCCCGGTGAACGGGCCCGCGTCCTGCGCACGCTGTGCACCGCCCTGCACGGGATCCCCCTGTTCACCTACGGCACGAGCGGCTGGGAACCCGCCTGGGCGGCCGACACCCCCGTCACCCTGACCGTGGCCGCACCCACCCCCGACCGGCAGATCACCCGCTGGCGGCACGCGCTGGAGGGGACGGCCGCGGGACCCGCCGCGGACGGGGGCGCCGCCGCGCTCGCCCGTTCCGTGTCCGCGCACCGCCTCGACGCCGGGCAGCTGCGCCGCGCCGCCGACACGGCGGTACGCACCGCCGCGCTCGACGGCCGCCCCCTCACCCCCGACGACCTGCGCACCGCCGTACGGGCCCAGAACGGCGCGGGGCTCGCCCGCCTCGCCCGCCGGGTGGAGCCGGCGGTGGGCTGGGACGACCTGGTGCTGCCCGCCCCCACCCACCGCCGGCTGCGTGAACTCGCCGTACGAGCCCGCCACCGCGACCAGGTGCTCGGACAGTGGGGCATGCGGCCCGGCGGCGGCCGCGGGCGCGGGGTGATCGCGCTGTTCGCCGGGTCCTCCGGCACCGGCAAGACCATGTCCGCCGAGGTGGTGGCGGCCGACCTGGGCATGGACCTGTACGTGGTGGACCTGTCCACGGTCGTCGACAAGTACGTCGGCGAGACCGAGAAGAACCTGGAGCGGATCTTCACCGAGGCCTCGGCCGTCAACGCGGTCCTGCTGTTCGACGAGGCCGACGCGATCTTCGGCAAGCGCTCCGAGGTGAAGGACGCCCACGACAAGAACGCCAACATGGAATCGGCCTACCTGCTCCAGCGGATGGAGTCCTTCGACGGCATCGCCGTCCTCACCACCAACCTGCGGGCCAACCTCGACGAGGCGTTCACCCGCCGTCTGGACGTGATCGCGGACTTCCCGGTGCCCGACGCCGCCCAGCGCCTGGCCCTGTGGGAGCGGTGCCTGGGCGACCGGCTGCCCCGGGCCGGCGACCTCGACCTCGGCTTCTGCGCGGACCGGTTCGAACTGGCCGGGGGCTCGATCCGGTCCTGCGCCGTGACGGCCGCCTACTCCGCTGCCGCGGCGGGCGAACCGCTGACCATGACCCAGGTGGTGACGGCGGTCGTCCAGGAGTACCGCAAGCTCGGACGCCTGATCCTGGAGAGCGAGTTCGGTCCGTACCTGGGCCAGGTCACCGAGGTGTGAGACGGCGGCGCGGCCGGGGGCGCGGCCCGGTGCCTGGCCGGTCCGGCGGGGGCGACCGGGAGGGCAGCGCACTTGCCCCCGCCCAGGTCCGAACGTCCTTGTCCCGGGCGGCGGCCGGCGGAAAGGCTGTGGTCAGACCTGATTGCGCAGCTGTGACCCGAAGGAGCGAGCATGCCGACGTACCTCACCCCGGGCGTGTACGTGGAGGAGGTGCAGTCCGGCGCTCGCCCGATCGAAGGGGTCGGCACCGCCGTCGCCGCGTTCGTGGGCTTCGCCCAGAGCGGCCCGTTCCACGAGCCGACGCTGGTCACCAGCTGGGACCAGTACTCCCAGCGGTTCGGCGGCTTCACCGAGGGCACCTACCTGCCGCACGCCGTCTACGGGTACTTCGCCAACGGCGGCGGCGCCGCGTACGTCGTCCGCGTCGGCGGGCCCGCCCGGGGCGCCTCCGCACCGGCCGCCACCGGCGCCCTCCCCCAGCCCCGCGCCGCGGAGCCCGTCGAGCTCGGCGGCTTCCTGATCTCGGCCCGGCCGGGCGTCACCGGAGTCTCCGTGGAGATCGCCGACGCGGACGGCGAGAACCCGCCCGAGGACCGCTTCAAGATCCTGGTCCGCCAGGGCGAGCAGGTGGCCGAGACCTACGAGGTGTCCGCCCGCAAGAACGTCAAGGGCTACCTCGTCACCCAGGCCCGCGCCTCGAAACTGATCGAGGTCACCGAGCAGCGCGGTGCGACCCAGACCCGGCCCGCCGCGCAGAGCCTCGCCGTACCCGACGCCGCGGCCGCCGCGCCCGCTCCGGCCGGCGGCGCCGGCGGCGTGGCCCGGCTCGACCCGGCCGAGTACGTCGGCGACTCCGCCGCCCGCACCGGGTTCGCCGGTCTGGAGACCATCGACGAGATCACCATGGTCGCGGTGCCGGACCTGATGAGCGCCTACCAGCGCGGTGACATCGACTCCGAGGGCGTACGCACCGTACAGCTCGCGGTGATCTCGCACTGCGAGCAGATGGGCGACCGGGTGGCCGTCCTGGACACCCCGCCCGGGCTCTCCGCGCAGCAGGTGCGCACCTGGCGCAACGACGAGGCGGGCTACGACTCCCGTTACGCCACCCTCTACTACCCGTGGGTGCGGGTCTTCGACCCGGCCGCCGGGAGCAACACCACCGTCCCGCCGAGCGGGCACGTCGCCGGTGTGTGGGCGCGCAGCGACGCCGAGCGCGGTGTGCACAAGGCCCCCGCCAACGAGGTGATCCGCGGCGCGGTGGACCTGGAACTGCGCCTGAGCAAGGGCGAGCAGGACCTGCTCAACCCGATCGGCGTGAACTGCGTACGGGCCTTCCCCGGCCGCGGCATCCGCATCTGGGGCGCCCGCACACTGTCCTCGGACCCGGCCTGGCGCTACCTGAACGTGCGCCGCCTCTTCAACTACCTGGAGGAATCCATCCTCCTGGGCACCCAGTGGGTGGTCTTCGAGCCGAACGACGACCGGCTCTGGTCCAGCATCCGGCGCAACGTCACCGCGTTCCTCACCGAGGAGTGGCGCCGCGGCGCGCTGTTCGGGCGGACGGCGGCGGAGGCGTTCTACGTCAAGTGCGACCGGGACAACAACCCGCAGGAATCGATCGACCAGGGCCGCGTGGTCTGCGAGATCGGGGTGTCGCCCGTCAAGCCCGCCGAGTTCGTGGTGTTCCGGCTGGCCCAGTTCTCCGACAGCACCAGCCTCGTCGACGAGTGACCCTCCGGGGCATCAAGGAAAGGTGAAGGACAGTCATGGCAGAGGGCGATGCTCTTTCCACCCATATCTTCGGCGTGCAGCTCGGCGGCTACCTGGTCGAATCGATCCAGGAGATCAGCGGCCTGACCGTCGAGGAAGAGGTCGTCGAGGTCCGCCAGGTCAGCGCGGAGGGCAAGCAGATCATCCGCAAGCAGCCCGGCGCGCGCCAGGCGGGCGAGGTCACGATCACCCGGGGACTCGACAAGAGCAGCGAGTTCACCAAGTGGATCAAGGAGACCCTGAACAACGGCGCCGTCGACACCGCTCGGCAGAACCTCACGATCGAGATCAAGGACTCCACGGGTGCCACCGTCCGCCGCATCCAGCTGATGCAGGGCTGGGCCTCCAAGTGGGAGGGCCCCTCCCTCAAGGCCGGCGAGTCCGCCGCGGCCACCGAGTCCGTGACCATCGTGTTCGAGGAGATCATCGTCGAATGAGGCGCCGTACGGTGACGGCGGGCAACCTGGAGGAGATCCTCCAGGCCACTGCGCCCGCCACGCCCCCGGAGCAGGCGGCACCCGCACCCGCGGCCGCCGCCTCCGCTCCGGCGGGGCGCGAGGACCACAGGCTGCGGACGGAGTTCGAGTTCGAGCTGCCGCGCGGGTACGTCGACGAAGCGGGCACGCTGCACCGGCACGGCTCGATGCGCCTGGCCACCGCCCGCGACGAACTGCGCCCCCAGATCGACCTCCGGGTGAAGGAGAACCCGGCGTACCTGAGCGTGGTGCTGCTCAGCCAGGTGATCACCCGGCTCGGCACCGTCACCGACGTGCACGCCGGGATCGTGGAACGGATGTACGCGACCGACGTCGCGTTCCTCCAGGACTTCTACCGGCGCGTGAACAGCGAGGGACACACCCGCGCGGCGGTCACCTGCCCGCACTGCGAGGGCGGTTTCGAGGTCGACCTCTCCGGTGGGCGCCTGGGGGAATCGTGACGTACGCCCTCCCCCGGCTCAGGGAGGAGATCGCGTACATCGCCTACCACTTCCACTGGCAACGCGAGGAGATCCTCGACCTGACCCACGGCGAGCGCCAGGAGTGGGTCACCGAGATTGCCCGTATCAACACCCGTGTGAACGAAGGCGGTTGAGCAGATGGCATGGCGGGACAGGCTGCGTCGGCGCGCCGCCGTGCCGGAAGCCGCGGCGGCGACGGCCGGGACACCGGCGGCGGCCGGATCCGGGGCGGGATCCGGAGGCACGGCCGCGCCCGGGGCCGTACCCGGCGACTGGGACGGCGGCTGGCGCATGACGGCGCCGCCCGCGCTGACCGTGTCCCGCGCGGCCATGGGCGTCAGCGACGGGCTCGCCTTCCGCTCCGGCCTGGCCGCGTGGCGCGACCCGTCGTTCGACACCGGGCTCGCGCACGCGCTGCTGCCGTCCGCCCCGACCGGCCTCGTCCGCGGGGTCACCCGCCCCGCCGGCCCGCGCAGCGGCCCCGGCGGCGGCGGCCCGCTCCTGCTGCGGGCACTGCCCACCGAGCCGGGCGCGGAGCCGGAGGTGCCGTCGGCCGCGCGGCGCGACACCCCACGGGTCTCGCACCGTACGCGGCCCGACCCGGCGCGCCCGGGGACGGCCGCGTCCACCCCGGACCGCGGCACGCCGGGTCCGGTCCTCTCGCGCGCACCCGCCCGGGGTGACGCGGGCACCCCACCGTCGAGCGGCTCCCGCGGCACCGACCGCACCCCTGGCCCGGCCGCCCCGCCTACCCGGGGCACCGCAGGCACCCCGACGCCGACCGGCCCGCCCGTCTCCCGCGCCCCCGCCCGCGGTGACACGGGCACACCATCACCGGGCACGCCGCGCACCACGCCGCCAACCCGACCCCTCGTCTCCCCCACCCCGGCCAGGGACACCACGGACACCCCACCCACAGGCACCCCGCGCACCACCACGCCGGCCGGCCCGCTCGTCTCCCGTGCCCCCGCCCGCGGTGACACGGGCACACCATCACCGGGCACGCCGCGCACGTCGACGGTGGTTCCGGACGCGACGGCGGGGGCGACGGCGGCTGCGGCGAACGCCGTGGCACCGTCCCGCGCCGGCGACCACGTACGGGCCCGGGCCGCGGGCTCCGGCCCCGCCCCGTCGGGCACTTCGGGCGGGTCCGGTTCCGGGCCCGGCGCACGGGGCCTCACGTCCACCCACTCCGCAGCCGTGCTCGGGGCGTCCGCGCCAGCCGTGCAGCGGGCTGCCGTCTCCCCCGCCGAGCCCGGCCGTACGGCGATCTCGCCCGGGCGGTTCCCGGTGGTCCGCCGCATCGCGGTGGTCCCCGGGGCATCCACCGAAGCCGTGTCCGGGCCCGCGGCCCAGCGCTCCGCCGCACGCCCCTCCGGGCCCGGGGCGCCCGCCCCGGCGGCCCCCGCCGTGGTCCGGCCGCGCCCCGTCGGGCGTGCGCTCACCACCGCCCGGGTCCCTGCCACGCCACGGCGCCGCGTGTCCGCCGTGCGGCCGTCCGCCGCGCCGGATCCGGCCCTGGGCGTACCCGTTCAGCGCGCGCAGACCCGCGCACCGCTCGCCACCCCACTCGGCACCCCGCACACCGAACTCCCGCCCACAGCACCACCGTCGACCCCCGCCCCGGCCATGCCCACGGTGCAGCGCCGGGCAGAACCCTCGGAGACGCCGGTGCACCACACCCACACGCCGCTCACCGAGCTCCCGCCCGCGGTCACACCGTCGACCCCCACCCCCGCGGGCGGCCCCGCACCGGAAACGCCCGTCCAGCGGATACGGACCCGCGCACCCCTCGCCGAACTCCCGCCCACCGCCACCCCATCGGCCCCCACCCCGGCCATGCCCGCCATGCCCGCCCTGCAGCGCCAGGTGGAACCCGCCGCGAGCGGCCCGGTGGCGGAGACGCCCGTCCAGCCGGCCGCCGCCGAGTTGGCGGCCACGGCCACCCCGACGAACCCGACCCCGGCCATGCCGACCCTGCAGCGCCAGGCGGAACCCGCCGCAGGCGGCCCCGCACCGGAAACGCCCGTCCAGCGGATACGGACCCGCGCACCCCTCGCCGAACTCCCGCCCACCGCCACCCCATCGGCCCCCACCCCGGCCATGCCCGCCATGCCCGCCCTGCAGCGCCAGGCGGAACCCGCCGCGAGCGGCCCGGTGGCGGAGACGCCCGTCCAGCCGGCCGCCGCCGAGTTGGCGGCCACGGCCACCCCGACGAACCCGACCCCGGCCATGCCGACCCTGCAGCGCCAGGCGGAACCCGCCGCAGGCGGCCCCGCACCGGAAACGCCCGTACAGCGGATGCGGACCCGCGCACCCCTCGGCGCACCCCTCGCCGAACTCCCGCCCACCGCCACCCCATCGGCCCCCACCCCGGCCATGCCGACCCGGCAGCGCCCGGCAGCACCGTCGGAGGCGCCGCTCACCGGGCCACCGCCCGCGGTCACACCGTCGACCCCCACCACCGCCACCCCGGCCATGCCGACCGTGCAGCGTCAGGCAGGGCCCGCCGCCGGCGGCCCCGCGCCGCGGGTGCGCAGCGGCCTGGGGGCGCCCGTGCCGTCGATGCCGGTGAGCGCCGTCTCCTCCAGGTCCCGCGGGCACACGCCTCTGCCGGGCGCGGGCGCGGGCACGTCTGCCGCGCAGCCCCGTACCGGAGGGCCGGACGGGCGGGCCACCACCGCCGCCCGGGAGCGTTCCGGGCCGGTCCCGCTCGTGGCCGCCCGTGCCGTCGGCGGGACGGCCGCGCCCCGCGCGGCCGCGCCCCGGGCGCTCCGGCTCCTGGCGGCTCGGCCCCTGGCCCTCGGCACCCTTGACGTGGCGGGCATGGGGGCCGCGCCGGCCGCCGTATCCCGCCCCCGCCCGGCCGGCCGGCCCGTGGTCCCGGCGCGCTGGTCCGCCCCGTCCCCCACCGCACCGCGGCAGACGCCGCAGACGCGGCAGATCCAGCGAGCCGCCCCCGTACCCCCGCGCCCGGCGCCCGCCACGCCCGCGGCTCGCGCCGCAGCCGTCCCGCTGACCGTGACCGGCCCGTACGCGCCGCCGCTCGTGGTCCAGCCGGCCCCCACCGCTCCGGGTGCGGGACCCGTGCCCGTCGTACGGCCCGCCATCACCCCGGGCGCGCCCGTCCCCTCGCCGCCGCCGAGCGCCCCGCCCCCGGTGCAGCGCGACGCCGGCGGCAGCCGGACCGGCGGGAGCCGGACCGGCCCCGGCCGGTCCGACAGCGCGCGCGACCCGCTGCCGCACGGTGGCGGCGACCTCGACATCGACGACCTGGCACGGCGTCTGCTCGACCCGGTCGCCCGCCTGCTGCGCACCGAGTTGCGGCGCGGCCGGGAACGCGCGGGCCGGCCCTTCGACGGCCGCCGCTGAGAACGCGTACGAACGAGAAACGGACGACGGACCGATGACGGACAACATCTTCGCCACCAGCGTGTTCTTCCGGCTGGCCATCGGCGGCAACGACCTGGGCGCCTTCCACACCTGCTCCGGCATGGGCGCCGAGGTCGAGATGGAGAGCTACGCCGAGGGTGGCAACAACGGCTTCACCTGGCAGCTGCCGGGCCGTGTGACCTGGTCGAACATCACCCTCACCCGGCCCGTCACCGCGGACACGGCGAAGATCGGCCGCTGGCTGGACGAGACGCTGCGGCGGGTCGAGCCCAAGGACGGGGAGATCGTGGCGCTCCGGCCGGATCTGAGCCGGATCATCAGCTGGCAGGTGTTCGGGATCGTCCCGGTCCGCTGGCAGGGGCCGTCCTTCGACCCCGCCAACTCGGCCGCGGCGGTCGAGACGCTGGAGATCGCCCACCAGGGGCTGCTGCCCACCTGACCGCCTGGCCCACCTGACCGCCGGGACCGCCCGGCCCCTCCCGTACTCCTCCTCCCAGCCCGCTCCCGAAGGGAAGAACCACGCCATGGCCTCATCGGCACGCGCCAGCCGCGCCCGGGCCCAGCTCACCCTCAAGGAGCCCCCGGCCTCCGTCGGCGCCAAGCCGGGCGGGGTGGTCGCGAAGCTCGACCTCCAGTTCAACCCGTCGACCCTGCAGCTGGGCAAGACCACCGAGTGGCGGCGCTCCCCGTCCCGGATGGCCGGGCAGTCGGCGCTGCCCGAGTTCGTCGGCAGCGGTCCGCGCACGCTCAGCCTGGACGTGTTCCTGGACGCGACCGCCACCCACGACAACTCGGTGGAGCAGGCGGTGGAGAAGCTGATGAAGGCGTGCGTGCCGACCCCGGCCAGCCTCGGCCGCAAGAAGCCGGCGAGCCCCTGGGTGCGCTTCGAGTGGGGCAGCGCGCGGACGACGTCGTTCGACGGGGTCCTGTCGAACCTGTCGGTGTCGTACACGCTCTTCGACGTGGACGGCAAACCGCTACGGGCCACCTGCTCGCTGTCCATCGAGGAGGCGAGCGTCGACCCGCCGGGCCAGAACCCGACCTCCGGCTCGCGCACCGCCCGCAGCACCCACACCGTGGTGGCGGGCGACAGCCTGGCGATGCTCGCCTGGCGCGAGTACGGCGACGCGACGGCCTGGCGGGTCATCGCGGAGGCCAACGGCATCGACGACCCGATGGCGCTCGTGCCGGGCAGCGAGATCGTGGTTCCCGGTACGCGGGACCAGCACGGCGAGGAGGAGCAGCGGTGAGCGGGTCCGAACCCGGGGGCCGGTCGTTCGCGGCCGACCCGATCGTGGAGGCCCCGGGCGAACTGCCGCAGATCTGGGCGGCTCAGCTGGTGAGCTGCGTGGTGGACGAGAACGTGGGCCTGCCGGACACGGCCGTGCTCACCTACCGCGACCCCGACCACGAGTTCCTGCGTGCCACCGGCATCACCATCGGCAGTCCGCTGCGGGTGTCGGTGGCCACCGTGAAGGGGCAGGCACGGGAGCGGCTGTTCAACGGCGAGGTCACGGCCCTGGAGATCGACCGGGACCGCACCGGATCGTTCACCGTCGTGCGGGCCTACTCCAAGGCGCACCGCCTCCAGCGCGGCCGCAGGGTGGTGGCGTACCGGAACATGACGGCCGCCGCCATCGTCCGCAAGGTGGCCGCCGGAGCGGGCCTCGCCGTCGGCAAGGTGGAAGCGGCGCCGGTGACGTACAAGCAGCTGTCCCAGGCGAACGTCTCCGACTGGGACTTCCTGCAGTACCTCGCGGGCGAGAGCGGTGCCCAGGTGCGCGTCGACGACAAGGGGCTGCTCCAGTTCACCCGGCCCGTGAAGGCGTCCGGGGCGCCCGCCCCGTCGACGTCGGCCGTACGCGATCCGATGGTCCTGGAGTACGGGAGGAACCTGCTGGCCCTGCGGGCCGCGCTGTCGGCCGCCGACGGCTCCTCGACCGTGCAGGTCCGCGGCTGGGACGTGACCACCAAGCGGCCGCTGGTCGCCGAACAGCCGTCGGTGGTGAGCGACACGGTGGTACCGGGCCTCAGCCCCCAGCTCGCCGCGCGCTTCGGGAAGTCGGCCGTGGCCGTCACCGACACTCCGTACCGTACGCAGGCCGAGACCACGGCGGTCGCGAAGGCGGCGGCGGACCGGACCAGCTCCGGCTTCGGCGAACTGGAGGCGGTCGCCGAGGGGAACCCGCTGCTGCGGGCGGGCAAGGCGGTGGCGCTCGGCAACGTCGGACAGGCGTTCTCCGGCCGGTACACGGCGACGGCGGTGCAGCACGTCCTGGAGCCGCACGGCGGCTACCGCACCACCGTGTGGGTCAGCTCCAGCCCGGACCGCTCCCTGGCCGGCCTGGTGACCGGCGCCAACGCGCCGGGGCGCGGCCCGCGCATCCCGGGACTCGCGATCGGCGTGGTGACGGACGTGCGCGAGCCGAACGGCTCCGAACGCGGCGCGGTACGGCTGAAGTTCCCCTGGCTGGACGACACCTACGTCAGCGACTGGGTGCGCACCGTCCAGTGGGGCGGCAAGGGCGGCGGCGGTGTGGTGAGCCCCGAGGTCAACGACGAGGTGCTCGTCGGGTTCGAGCAGGGGCTGCTCGACAGCCCGTACGTCATCGGCGGGCTCTACAACGGCGTGGACCAGCCCTCACCGCACGACGTGCCGCTGATCGACAAGACCAGCGGGAAGGTCAACCGCCGCTCGGTCGTCTCGCGTTCGGGCCACCGCGTGGAACTGCTGGACGCGGCGGCGCCGGGCCCCTCCGGGCTGCGGCTGACGACCGGGGACGAACGGCTCGAAGTACGCCTGGACGACCGCCGGGACCGCATCGAGCTCACCGTGTTCGCGGGGCGGGGCCGCCCGCTGACCTCGGTCCTGCTGGACAGGAACGGCATCACCCTCGACGCGCGGCAGGGCACGGTGAAGGTGTCCGGCCGCCAGGTCGACATCGACGGCACCGCCGGGGTGAGCATCGCCGGCCGCTCGGTGAAGGTGTCCGGAGCCGCGGACGTCACCGTCAACGGCGGCCTGCTCGCCACCCTCAAGGCCCGGCTCATCCGCATCAACTGAGCCCTGCCCCGACCCCCTTGGACCACGACCCCGACCACGGCCACGTCCCCGGCCCGTCCCCGTCCCCGTCCCCGTCCCCGTCCCCGTCCCCGAGGAGCACCGATGCCAGCCGCAGCCCGTACGGGCGACCCCACCAACCACGGCGGCCGGATCGCCACGCCGCCGCCCGGCGCCGCCGCGGCGGTCGCGACGGTGCTGATCGGCGGGCAGCCCGCCGCCGTCGTGGGAAGCCTGCACGTCTGCCCGGTCCCGCCGCACGCGGCCACGGGTCCGGCCAACGTGCTCATGCCCAACCCGGTCGCCCTCGCCGCGGGCGCGGTGCTCATCGGCGGGCTGCCCGCCGCCCGGGCGCGCGACCAGACCGCGTGCGGGGCGATGGTCCTGACCGGCGCCCTGAACGTCCTGATCGGCGGTGTGTGATGAGCGAACGGTTCATCGGGCGCGGCTGGGCCTTCCCCCTGCGGGTCGGGCCGACCGGCGGGATCGCCATGGTCGAACGCGAACGGGAGCTGGAGGAGGCCATCCGGCTGGTCCTGGGCACCGCCCCGGGAGAACGGCCCATGCGGCCCGAATTCGGCTGCGGCATCCACGAGTACGTCTTCGCCCCCGGCGACGGCGACACCGCCGGACGGGTCGCCCAGCAGGTGCGCGAGGCCCTGGAACGCTGGGAGCCCCGGATCGCGGTGGACGAGGTCGTCGTGGCCTTCGACTCCGTGGAGGCGGGCACCCTCTACATCGATGTGCACTACACGGTGCGCACCACCAACGACCGGCGCAACCTGGTCTTCCCCTTCTACACGATCCCCTCCGAGGAGGGGGCCGAGGAAATGGTCGCGGACTGATGGCCCTGCCCTCCCCCAACCTGGACGACCGACGGTTCCAGCAGCTCGTCGACGAGGCGAAGCGGTACGTGCAGCAGCGCGCGCCGGAGTGGACCGACCACAACGTCTCCGACCCGGGCGTCACCCTGATCGAGACGTTCGCGTACCTCGTGGACCAGCTGCTGTACCGGCTGAACCGGGTCCCGGAGAAGAACTACCTCGCGTTCCTGGACCTGTTGGACATCCAGCTGTACCCGCCGTCGGCCGCCGTCGCCGACGTCGACTTCTGGCTGTCGGCCCCGCAGCCCGACACGGTGACACTGCCCGCGGGCACCGAGGTGACCACCGCCCCCGGCGAGTCCGAGGAAGCCGTGGTCTTCGCGACGACCGGCGATCTGCGCATCGTGCCCAGCGAGTTGACGCGCCTGGTCACCGCGCCCCGCACCGGAGACATGACCGACCGGACCGGTGCGCTCGCCGAGGGCCGCGACATACCGTGCTTCCAGGCGGCGCCCGAGCCCGGCGACGCCCTGCTGTTCGGCCTGCCGACGGCGGTACCGCGCTGCGTGGTCGCGGTCCGGCTCGACAGCCGCGTCGAGGGCGTCGGCGTCGACCCGCGCCAGCCCCCGCTGGTCTGGGAGGCGTGGGACGGCGGCCGCTGGCAGCCGTGCGAGACCGACTCCGACAGCACCGGCGGACTCAACCGGCCCGGTGAGGTCATCGTGTACGTACCGGCCGGGCACACCGCCTCGCTGCTCGGCGGCACCCGCGCCGGCTGGCTGCGCTGCCGGGTCACCGCGCCGGAGCCCGGCCAGCCGTTCTACTCGGAGTCCCCGACCGTGCGTGAGGCCGCCGTCTTCACCGTCGGCGGCACCATGCCCGTGGAGCACGCCGAGCGCGTGAGCGACGTACCGCTCGGCCGGTCGGAGGGGGTGGCGGGGCAGACCTTCCGGCTCGGCCGCCCGCCCGTGCTGCTCGACGGGGAGCCGCCGGTGGTGGAGGTGTCCTCCGCCGAGGGGTGGCAGCGCTGGGAGGTGGTGGAGCACTTCGGCCGCTCGGGTCCGGACGACCGGCACGTCCGCGTGAACGCCACCACCGGCGAGTTCGCCTTCCCGCCGGTGCTGCGCGAGGCCGACGGCACCCTGCGGCCCTGCGGCGCGGTGCCGCCCAAGGGCTCCCAGGTCCGCGTGGCCCGCTACCGCACCGGCGGCGGCCCCGCGGGCAACGTCTCCCGCGGCGCGATCTCCGTACTGCGCAGCTCCGTCCCGTACGTCGCCCGCGTCACCAACCGGGAGGCGGCGCGCGGCGGCGTCGCCGGGGAGACCGTCGACAACGCCAAGCTGCGCGCGCCGCAGGCGCTGCGCATGCAGGAACGCGCGGTGACCGCCGAGGACTACGAGATCATCGCCCGCGAGGCGGCGCCCTCGGTGCGCCGGGTCCGCTGCCTGCCCGCCACGGACGGTTCCGGCGGTACCGCCGGCGCCGGCGCGGTACGGGTCCTGGTGGTGCCGGACGCGGTGGCCGACGAGCGCGACGACCGGCTCCGCTTCGAGCAGCTGATCCCCTCCGACCAGGTGCTCGCCGCGATCGCCGGCACCCTCGACGAACGCCGTCTGATCGGCACCCGCCTCGTCGTGGAACCGCCCGTCTACCAGGGCGTCACCGTGGTCGCCCGGCTGTCGGCGCCCGCCGCGGACGCCGACCGGGTGCGCGAGGCGGCGCTCGCGGCGCTGTTCCGCCACCTCAACCCGCTGCACGGCGGGCCCGACGGCGGCGGCTGGCCGTTCGGGCGGCCCGTCCAGTACGGCGAGGTGTTCGGCGTACTGCAACGCGCCGTCGGGGACGTCCTGGTGGAGGAGATCCGGATGTTCGCCGCCGACCCGGTCACCGGGCGGCGCGGCGCCCCCGTCGACCGGATCGACATCGGAGCGGGCGCGCTGGTCTTCTCCTACCAGCACCAGGTGGTCGTGACGGAGCCGGAGAAGGGGGTGCGCGCATGAACCGGGCCGCCGTCCCCGGCCTGCCCAGCCGGCACCCGATCGGTGAGCAACTGCCCGCCCTGTACGCCGAGGACGACTTCGCGCAGCGGTTCACGGCGGGGCTGGACACCGTCCTCGCCCCGGTGTTCGCCACCCTCGACAGCCTGCCCTCCTACTTCGACCCCCGGCTGGCCCCGGCCGACTTCCTGTCCTGGCTGGCCTCCTGGGTGGGCGGCGTCGACGACCCCCGGTGGCCGGTCGCGCTGCGGCGCGAGGCGGTGGCGCGGGCGGTGGAACTGCACCGCAGGCGCGGCACCCGGCGCGGCCTGACCGAGGCCCTGCGCCTGGTACTGGGCGTGTCCGCCGAGGTCAGCGGGGACGGCGGGGCCACCTGGTCCCGCACGTCCGGTGCCGAGCCGCCCGCCGCCCCGGCCGACGAGGTCCTGGTCCGGGTGTGGCCGGGCCGCGAGGCGGTGGTGGACGCGGAGCGGGTCCGTGCGCTCGTCCGCACCCTGTGCCCCGTCCACACGGTCTGCCGGGTCGAGGTCCTGTCCGGACCGCCCGCGGGCGAAGGGAAGTGACGGCGGTGCGAGCGTGTCCCGTGTGCGGGGCGTCCAACGGCGAGACGGACGACTTCTGCGGCAACTGCGGCGCCTACCTGGGCTGGTCGGGCTCCCCACCCACCCGCGCCCCGGCCGCCCCGGGCCCGGACGCCCCCGAGCCCGAGCCCGAGCCGGAGCCCGCAGGGGATCCGGCCGTTCCCGGGGCCGACGCCGCCCCTGACCGCGCCGACCCCGCCCCGCCCGCGGCAGCCGGGTCGGCCCGACCCGCACCCGCCGCCCGGCAGGCGGCGGATACGGCCCCCGCGACGCCCCCTGCGACGGCCCCCTCGCCGCCCTCCGGGGCCTCCTCGGCGCCGCCCGCGCCCGGCCCCGCGGCCGCCGCCCCCCGGGCCGTCGCACCGCAGGCACCCGCACCGCAGGCACCCGCGCCGGCCTCGCCGCAGCCCGTCCGGCCCGCCAAGGCCGTCGCCCCGCGCCCGGTCGTGCGTCCCGCGGCCGTGAGCGACTCCGGGGCCGGCGTGCCGTGCCCCGTCTGCGGCACGCCCAACCCGCCCGAGCGCCGGTTCTGCCGCCGCTGCGCCGCTCCCCTGACGCCCGCCACCGCGGCGGCACCCCTGCCCTGGTGGCGGACCGTGTGGCCGTTCCACCGCCGCACGCGCGGGGGTTCGGGCCGGATGACGCGCTTCCTGGTGGTCCTGGCCGTCGTACTGGCCCTCTGCGCGGGCGGCTTCCTGCTGCTGCCGGCCGGACGCCACCTGATCGAGGACACCCGCGACAAGCTCGGCAAGGCCAAGGAGGTGACCGCCGCCCGGGTCGAGGCGAGCGCCGAGGTGCCCGGGCACCCGGTGGGCGACAGCACCGACGGCCTCAGCAACCGCTACTGGGGCGCGCCCGCCCCCGGCGCCTCGGCGACGTACACCTTCGCCGAGCCGTTCCGCCTGGTCGACGTGATCATCACCAACGGCGCCTCGGCGTCACCCGAGGAGTACGCGCACCAGGCGCGGGCGCTGCGGATCGACATGGAGGTGACGGCGCGGGACGGCCGGAAGGTCCACAAGGAGCTCGTCCTGAGCGACAAGCCCGGCCCCCAGACCTTCCCCACCGGCATCAGCGACGCCACCACGGTCCGGCTGACCCTGGACGCGCCCGCCGGAGCCGCACCGGAACGTCATCTCGCCCTGGCGGAGGTGGAGTTCTTCCGCCGCGGCTGACGGCCGCCGTGCCGCACCGCGCCGGAGTAGCGTGTCCGGATGGACACGCACGTACGGCTGGAGCCCTGGTCCGCCGGGGACTTCTGGCTGCTGGAGCGCAAGAACGAGCCGGTCATGACCGAGTTCCTCGGCGGCCCCGAACCGGCCGCGAAGCTCGTCGAGCGACAGCGGCGCTACGAGGCGATGAGCGCGCGGGAGCCGGCCGCCGGCCGGATGTTCCGCGTGGTGTGGACGCCCGCCGGGGCCCGGGGCGCCGAGAGCGTCGGGTCCGTCGGTTTCTGGGAGCGGGAGTGGCAGGGCGAGCAGGTCTACGAGGCCGGCTGGGGCGTCCTGCCCGAGTTCCAGGGCCACGGACTGGCCGTGGCGGCGCTCACCGAACTCCTGGCCCACGTCCGCGCCCACGGCTCCCGCGACAGCGTCCACGCCTTCCCGGGCACCGACCACCCGGCGTCCAACGCGGTCTGCCGGCGGGCCGGGTTCGAGTACCTGGGCGATGTCGACTTCGAGTACCCGCCCGGGGTGCCCCACCCGAGCTGCGACTGGCGCTACCGGGTGGGGCGTCCGCGGAGCGGGATCACGCCGTCAGGATGATGCGGCCGCGGACCCCCGGCGTCCCGAGGTGGGCGTGGGCCTTCGCAGCCTCGCCGAGCGGGAAGGTCTCCGCGACCCGGAGGGTCAGCGCGCCCGCGTCCACCAGGGCCACCAGACGGGCCAGGTGCTCCCCGTCCGCCGCGACCTCCTGCTCCACGACCCGGACACCGCGCTCCGCGGCCGGGGCGTGGTTCGGGATCAGGCCGACGTAGACCCCGCCGTCGCGTACGGAGCCCAGCGCGGCCTCGCCGAGCACGGCCGCGTCGAGGACCCCGTCCACGGGCCCGGCCGGAGCCTCGCCCCGCCGGACGAACCCGGTCGCGCCCAGGGACCGTACGTACTCCTCGTCGTCCGCGCCCGCCAGGGCCGTCACCACCAGCCCGGCCCGTGCGGCGAGCTGGACGGCGAAGCCGCCGACGACGCCCGCGGCTCCGGTGATCAGCACCGAGGACCCGGGGGCGAGCTCCAGCAGGTCCACCGCGCGGGCGGCGGTGAGGCCGGCGAGCGGGAGCCCGGCCGCGGTGACCGCGTCCACGGTGGCCGGGGCGGCCGCGACGGCGGTGGCGTCGAGCACCACGTACTGCGCGTGCGTGCCCAGGGGCTTCACCGGCCCGTAGTGCAGGCCCACGACCCGGTCGCCGGTGTTCCATCCGCTCACGCCGGCGCCGATCTCGTCGATCTCCCCGGAGACGTCCCAGCCGAGGCCGAGCCGCTGCCCGGCGCCGCCGAAGACCCCGGCGCGGACCGCGCCGTCCACCGGGTTGAGCCCGGCGGCGGTGACCTTGACGCGGAGCTGGCCGGCTTCGGGGCGGGGCGCCGGGACCTCGGCCAGTGCGACCTGCTCCGGACCGCCGAACCCGGTCACCACGGCCGCCAGCATCGTCTGCTCGCTCATCTTCGTCTCTCCCGTTCGCTGCATCAGCTCGTCAGTTCGTTCGCTCGTTCGTTCACGCATTCACGCGTTCCCGATGAGCACTAACCTAGGGAGAGGTACTCTCTTTTCGTAAGTACGCACTCGAAGGTGCGTACCCGACCCGGAAGTGGGTGCCCATGGCCACCAGCACCGCCGCGGCCCGCCGCGAGGAAGCCCGTTCCGCCTACGACGCCTTCCTCAAGGAGTGCCCCACCAGCCAGCTCCTGGCCCGCATCAGCGACAAGTGGGTCGGCCTCATCGTCAGCGCCCTCGGCCAGGCCGAGGACCGCTCCATGCGCTACAGCGACCTCGGCCGCAAGATCCCCGGCGTCAGCCAGAAGATGCTCACCCAGACCCTGCGCTCCCTCGAACGCGACGGCCTCGTCACCCGCACCGTCACCCCCACCGTCCCCGCCCGCGTCGACTACCGGCTCACCGACCTCGGCAGCAGCCTCGGCTGCCTCCTGTCCTCCGTGAAGCTCTGGGCCGAAAACCACTTCGACGAGGTCAGCGCCCACCGCGACACCTACGACCACACCACCGCGACGTCTTAATTCGGCCGCGACCGCCGCCCCGGAAATGGCATGCTGAGCAGGTGAACGGACCCGGCATTCAGCTCACCCTCGCCCCCGAACTGCGCCTCTTCGCCCCGCCCAGCCGGCGCGTGGACCGCGTACCGACCGCGACCGACGGCGCCTCCAGCCTCGGCCACGTCGTCGAATCCGCCGGCGTCCCCCTCACCGAAGTCGGCCGCCTCCTCGTCGACGGCACCGAGGTACCCGTCTCCTACGTGCCCCAGGACG
The DNA here is from genome assembly GCF_016755875.1 of Streptomyces spororaveus. Classification (NCBI taxonomy): domain Bacteria; kingdom Bacillati; phylum Actinomycetota; class Actinomycetes; order Kitasatosporales; family Streptomycetaceae; genus Streptomyces; species Streptomyces spororaveus. Next base: position 3,862,510 of record NZ_BNED01000005.1, read on the forward strand.
GCCAGAGCGTCGAGGTGTTCGGCGTCGAGCGACCCCAGCAGGTCCCCGGCGCCCCGCTCCGCTTCCTCCTCGACGTCCACCTCGGCACCCTCGCCCGCCGCCTGCGCCTGCTCGGCGTCGACGCCGCCTACGAGAACGAGGACATCGGCGACCCCGCCCTCGCCACCCGCTCCGCGGCCGAACGGCGCGTACTGCTCTCCCGCGACCGCGGCCTGCTGCGCCGCCGCGAGCTGTTCGCCGGCGCGTACGTCTACAGCGACAACCCCGACGAGCAACTGCGCGACGTACTGGGCCGGTTCGCGCCCGCCCTCGCACCGTGGACCCGCTGCACCGCCTGCAACGGCCCGCTCCACGAGGCCGACAAGGAAAGCGTCGGCGACCGCCTGGAACACGGCACGCACCGCTCCTACGACGTGTTCGCGCAGTGCACCGAGTGCGAGCGCGTCTACTGGCGCGGCGCCCACCACGCCCGCCTGGAACGGATCGTCGACGAGGCCCTGGTGGAGTTCGGCACGGCGTGAGCGCCGCCGTCCCGGACCCGCCCGGCCGCCTGCGCTAGAAGGCGTAGGCGTCGCCCGTGTCCAGCGCCAGGACCACGTGCTCGTTGTTGGCGTGGTTCCGGTCCGTCGCACCGCCGTTCCACCAGGTGTCGACCCGCACCGCCACCTCCGGCGCCGGCTCCCGCAGTTCCAGCCGCAGCCCGATGTGCCGCCCACGCCCGTGCAGCGGCAGCGGCCCCGTCTCGCACACGACCTCGCGCAGCCCTGCCCGCGCGCAGCCCTCCGCCAGCTCCTGCCGGTCGGCGAGCTCCGCCGACAGCCGCACCCGCACCGTCGCGTTCGGCAGCGCGGCGGGCCCGTCGTTCTCCGGGACCAGCCAGATCCGCAGCCGCGCCCCGGACAGGGCCACCCGGCCGTGGTAGGCCACGTCGGCCTCCGGCCCGTCCCCCACCGATGCCCGCGCCTGCGCCGACGCCTGCCCCGTCCCGGGGACGCCCGCGCCAAGCGCCAGCAAACCCGCCACCACCACACTTCGTACGGCACCACGGCGCACCGACACCACCTCCTCGCGCGGAGGCTAGTCAGCGGCGGCCCCGCCCGGTCGGACCATCACACGAACGAGGGCGCGCCCACCCCCCATCTGCCATGCGTACCGTTGCGCCATGCCGATCACCCTCCTCGCCCGCTCCGCCGCCCTCTTCCTCCTCGCCGCACTCCTGGAGATCGGCGGCGCCTGGCTCGTCTGGCAGGGCGTCCGCGCGCACAGGGGCTGGGCCTGGATCGGCGCCGGGGTGATCGCCCTCGGCCTCTACGGCTTCGTCGCCACCCTCCAGCCCCAGGGCGACTTCGCCCGTGTCCTCGCCGCCTACGGCGGGGTCTTCGTCGCCGGATCCCTCGTCTGGGGCGTCGTCGCCGACGGCTACCGCCCCGACCGCTGGGACATCGCCGGAGCCCTGGTCTGCCTCGCCGGCATGGCTGTGATCATGTACGCCCCGCGCGGCCGCTGAGCCACGCCTATGCTGGGCGGGTCATCGCCCGTACGAACGAACGAGGAGCCCGCACATGAGCACGGCCGCCACCCGAACCGCCGTAGTCACCGGCGCGAGCAGCGGCATCGGCGCGGCCACCGCCCGGCAGCTCGCCGCAGCCGGCTACCACGTCGTCCTCACCGCCCGCCGCAAGGACCGCATCGAGGCCCTCGCCGCCGAGCTCGCCGAAGCCGGCCACCAGGCCACCGCGTACGCCCTCGACGTCACCGACCGCACCGCCGTCGACGCCTTCGCGGCCTCCCTCGACCGCTACCCCTCCGTCGACGTACTCGTCAACAACGCCGGCGGCGCCATCGGAGCCGAGCCCGTCGCCACCGGCGACCCCGCCGACTGGCGCACGATGTACGAGGTCAACGTCATCGGCACGCTCCACGTCACCCAGGCCCTGCTGCCCGCCCTCACCGCCTCCGGCGACGGCACGGTCGTGGTCCTCTCCTCCACCGCCGGCCACTCCACCTACGAGGGCGGGGCGGGCTACGTCGCCGCCAAGAACGGCGCCCGCGTCCTCGCCGAGACCCTGCGCCTGGAGATCGTCGGCCAGCCGGTACGCGTCATCGAGATCGCCCCCGGCATGGTCAAGACCGAGGAGTTCGCGAAGACCCGGTTCCGCGGCGACGCCGAGAAGGCTGAGAAGGTCTACGCGGGCGTCGCGCACCCCCTGTCCGCCGACGACGTGGCCGACACCATCACCTGGGCGGTGACCCGCCCCAGCCACGTCAACATCGACCTCCTGGTGGTCCGTCCCCGCGCCCAGGCCTCGAACACCAAGGTCCACCGCGAGCTCTAGGGAGAGCAACTCCCAGACGGCCTAGAGGACTCCCGCCGCCTTCAGGTGCGGCATGAGGGCCGCCGGCTTCAGCCCGGCGGCCCTCGCCGCGTCCAGGGCTCGCCGGAGGTCCGCCGCCAGCGTCGGCGTGAAGTGCAGCAGCACGATGTCCCCGGCCTTGAGCCGCGGTGTGGGCGGGGTCTCGCCCCAGGTGGTGAAATCGTGCGTCCAGGTGATCAGCGCCTTCACCCCGCACGCCTTGGCCGCGAGCCGCACCTCGTCGTTCACCGCCCCGTACGGCGGCCGCAGCAGCTTCGGCGTCCGCCCGAAGGCGGCCTGCAGCCGCTCCCCGGCCCCGCACACCTCGGCGTCCTTGCCGGCCGCGTCGAGCGTGGTCAGGTCCGGATGGCTGACGGTGTGGTTCTCCACGCTCGCCCGCCCCTCCTCCGCGAGCCGGGTGAAGTACCCGGTGTCGTACGAGGCCGCCCCCGGCAGCAGGAACAGCGAGACGGGCACCCGCCGGTCCAGCAGCATCCGGGCAGCCTCGGGATCGTGGCTCCACCCGTCGTCGATGGTGATGAAGACGACCTGCTCCGAGGTCGGCACATACGACACGACGGGCGGCAGCCCCACCCTCGCCTGAGCGGACCCTCCGGCCCCGAGGACGAGCGACAACGACGCGAGCGCGGCCACCACCACGCGGGATCTCCACATGCCGCCCACCTTGGTCTAGACCAACTGGCAGCGTCAATACCCCCGTTGGCCCCGTCCCGGCGGATCACGGATCACGGATCGGGGATCGGGGGTCAGGCGTCCACGAGGTCCGCCACACCGAGCTTCTCGCGGGCGAACGCGAGATTGCGTGCCACGCGGTCCCGCTCCGCCGGTGGCAGCTTGTCCCCCGCGAGCAGCCGTTCGGCGCACTCCGCCGACTCCTCGTACGCCCCGATCCAGTAGGCGGCGACGGCCAGTTCGTCCAGGGCGCGCCAGTCGTACCAGTCGAACTCGACGAACAGGACGTCGCTCGGAAACGGGATCCGCGCCGCCGCCCGCGCGAACAGGTACGCCAGCGGCCAGCGCTGACCCTCGACCCGGCACAGGCGTGCGAGGTCGCCCAGGGCTTCCGCCCGCTCGGGGCGGCTCTCGTGTGCGCTCAGGTAGCGGTCCATCACCTCGGCGTCCGGCCGGCCGGTGCTCGCCGCGAGCCGTGCGGCGTACAGGCGGGCGCAGAAGACCTCCTCGGCGAAGCCGCCCATGCCCGCCCGGCGGTCGTAGGCGGCCAGGGCCTTCTCCGGCTCTCCCGCGTCGCGCCAGCTCTGGGCCAGGTAGAAGACGTAGCGGGCGTTGTCGGGTTCCTTGACCAGGCCCGCTTCGAGGACCGCGGCGTCGTGCAGGTACTTCTTGCGCTGCCCGTCCCGCAGGAGGCGGGCGCCGCCACCCACCGAGCGGATGTGGGCGCCCGTGAGCGTCCCCAGGCTGTAGGGGCCCGCGCAGTCGATGTACTCGTGCAGGACGCCCACGTAGCGCCAGGGCAGCCGGGTGGAGACGAGGGCCGGACGCCAGTGGACGAGGGGCCCGTCGTGCAGCGCCACCCGGTAGGCGTCCTCCGTCAGCTCCGGCATCCGGAAGCCCGGCTCCACCTCCATCAGGTCGTCGGCGTCGATGAAGAGCAGGTAGTCCGCGTCCGCGCGCGCGAGGTCGATCGCCTCGCTGCGGCTCGCGTCGAAGCCCCGGAACGGGCTCTCGTGCAGAGCGCCCGGCAGATCTCCGAGGACCTCGCGGACGAGGTCCTGGGTGCCGTCCGTCGAGCCGGTGTCCAGGATGACCCAGCGGTCGATCAGGGGACGCACGGATTCGAGGCAGCGGCGGATGACCGGCGCCTCGTCCTTGACGATCATGTTCAGGCAGATCTTCGCTTTCACAGCCCGTCCAACCAGGTGAGTGCCGACAGGAGCGGCGGAGCCCCGGGGGGTGCCCCCGGGTGTCCTCCTAGGACTTGCGTTGCAGGAGCGCGACGGTCAGACCGCTCAGCCGTTCCGTCCCGTAGGTCGTGTACTGCGCGCGCAGCACCCGGGCCTGCACCGCCGGGACCGATTCCAGGGGGTCCGGACCGGTCCCGGGGACGACCACCCAGATGCGGCTCTCGCCCCGCAGGCACCGGGCCGGCTGCGTGCAGTACGCCGGGTACAGCTCGTCGTTCTCGGCCGCCGACCTGGCGAGGAAGACCTCCCTCAGCTCCGGATCGCGCCCGAGGTAGTAGCGGACCCCCCGGTCGAGCATCCACGGCCCTCCGCGGACGTACACCACCCCGTCCCCCGGCCGGTGGTACTTCTCGATGGTCCGTGCCGCCCCCGCGTAGTCCGCGCCGTGCGGGACGTCGTGCTCGAACGGCTCCCTCATCCTGCGCTGGTCGGGCAGCACCAGCAGCGAGAGCGCCGCCAGGACCACGGCGACGACGCGCCAGGACCGCGCGGCCGCGGCGAGTCCGGCCCCCGCCAGGACCGCCCAGTGCGGCACGGTGAACATGACGTACTGGAAGCGGAAGTAGGAGACGTCCCCGTGGGAGGCCGCCCACAGCACCAGCGGGGGCACCACCACCAGCGCGGCGCACGGAAGCAGGGCCTCGCGCCGCTCCTTCCCCGCGAGCGCGGCCAGCGTGACCACCGCTCCGGCGCACAGGCTCGACGCGAACACCTGGGGCCAGATGCCGGCGAGGGCCCACAGGTCCGGCTCGGGGACCCAGAAGAGCTGGCGGGACGCCTGCGACCGGCCGAGCAGGATCACCGGCGCGGCGCAGGCGCCGCCGACCGCGGCCGCCGCCAGGAAGCACCACAGTTCCCGGCGCCGGCGGCGCGCGCGCAGGAGCACCGCCGCCAGGTGGCCCGCCACGACGGTGAGCGCCACGAGGTGCAGCAGGCCGACGACGGCCAGGCACGCCGAGTACGCGGCCCACCTCCCCCAGCTCCGGGGCCGGTCGAACGCCCGCAGAAGCAGGAGGGTGGCCACGGTGGCGGCCAGGACCACGAGGGCGTAACTGCGGGCTTCCTGGCCGTACCGGCTCACGACGGGGACGACGGCGAAGAGGACTCCCCCGCACAGCCCGGCCCGCTCGCCGAAGAGCCGCCGGCCGATCAGGGTGACGACCGCGGCCGTGGCGGCCATGGCCAGAGCCGAAGGCATCCGCAGGCTCGTGTGCGAGCTCCCGAAGAGGGCCGTCCACCCGTGCATCAGCAGGTAGTACGTGCCGTGCACCGCGTCGACGCGGTGCAGCATGGCCAGGATCCGCGCCGTACTCCGCTCGGCGACGTCCCAGGTGACGATCTCGTCGGTGCCCAGCAGCGGGCCGCGGATCCCCGTGAGCGTGCACGCGAGCGTCGCGAGCGCCGGCCACATCCACAGGCCGAAGGGCGTTCCGGGGAGCTGTCGCCCCGTTGTCCCGGGCCCGGCATCCGCGTCCTGCGCCGGTCGGATGAGAGTCGTCACGCAGACAGTGATAGCCGCGGCGCGGGGCGGCGGCCGGGTCGCCACGAACGGGCCGGGACCTCTTTCGCCTGATCAGCCCCCCGTTGACCCATCGGCCCACAAATCGTAGGCCAATGTGTTGATATGCCTGCGCGCCTCTCTCGGGATGGCGGCCGCAGCCCGAATGCTCCCGCGCAGGATCACTCCCATTCGGTTCCACGAGGAGCAACGCAATGAGTCCGGAGAATTGGACCCCTTCCCGTCTGGGCCCGCTGCCCCGCCACGGCAAGTGGCGGGTCGGCAGTGCTGCGGCATCACTGGCCGTCGTGATGCTCGGCTACGCCAGTCCCGCACTGGCGGTCGCCGACGGGCCTCAGCCGTCCGGTACGGCGCCGGCGGTCGCGGCGGGCGGGGACAGCTGCAAGGAGGGCAAGGGCCGGCACGACGACGAAGAAGACCCCGACGTCCAGGGCTTCGGGGCGGGGGGCCACGACAAGTGCAAGGGGGCGACCGGAGCCACCGGGCCGACGGGGCCGACGGGCCCCACGGGTGCCACCGGGGCGACGGGCGCCACCGGAGCCACCGGCCCGTGCGTGGACATTTCCACGTCGTGGGACGAGCGGGAAGTCAAGTACAAGGCCGTCCTCGCCCCGGACGGCATCGCCTGGGCGGGCGTGTACGACTTCAACGCGGCCAACCCGACCGTACCCGCCTACACCTGGTACGACCTGACCACCGGCTCGACGGATTATCCGGCCGACCCCTGCGGCATCACGATCGCCGAAACCGCGAACAGGGTGATCGTCGAGGTCCTCACCACGGCCGGACAGGTCTGGGAGACCGAGTGCCCCGTCGTCCGCGGTGAGCCGGACCTGCTGGACTGCCCCGACCCCGTCGTGTGGACCCCCGCGAACCCGCAGCCCGGGTCGCTCATGCGCAACCACGGCAGCCCGATGCTGAAGCCCGGCGTCGGCGCGGCGCCCGTCGACAAGGGCCTCTCGAAGAGCTCCGCACGGCCCTGACCCTGCCGGAACCCCACGTGCCGTGCCCGGATCCTCCGGGCACGGCACGTCCGCGCGCGGGCCTCAGCCCTTGACGCAGATGACCTGCTTGAGCTTGGCCACGACCCGCACCAGGTCGGTCTGCTGGTCGATGACCTGCTCGATGGACTTGTACGCGCCCGGGATCTCGTCCACGACGCCCGAGTCCTTGCGGCACTCGACGCCCTTGGTCTGCTCCGCCAGGTCGCGCGCCGAGAACCTCTTCTTCGCCGCCGTCCGGCTCATCCTGCGGCCCGCTCCGTGCGAGGCCGAGTTGAAGGACTTCTCGTTGCCGAGCCCCTTCACGATGTAGGAGCCCGTGCCCATGGAGCCCGGGATGATCCCGTAGTCACCGCTCCCGGCGCGGATCGCGCCCTTGCGGGTGACCAGCAGGTCCATACCGTCGTACCGCTCCTCCGCCACGTAGTTGTGGTGGCAGCTGATCTCGCGGTCGAAGGAGACCTTCGCCTTGCGGAACTCCTTGCGGACGACCTCCTTGAACAGGCTCATCATGGCCGCGCGGTTGTACTTCGCGTACTCCTGCGCCCAGAAGAGGTCGTTGCGGTACGCCGCCATCTCGGGCGTGGCCGCGAGGAAGACCGCGAGGTCCCGGTCGACCAGGTTCTGGTTGTGGTCGAGCCCCCGGGCCACCCCGATGTGGTGCGCGGCGAGCTCGTTGCCGATGCCGCGGGAGCCGGAATGCAGCATCAGCCAGACCGAACCCGACTCGTCGAGACAGAACTCGATGAAGTGGTTGCCGCTTCCCAGCGTCCCGATCTGCTTCATGGCGCGCTCGTGCCGGAATTTGACGGCGTCGGCGAGGTAGTCGAAGCGGTCCCAGAGGCCCTCGTACCCCTCGACCGAGAAGCCGTACAACCGCGACGGGTCCACCGCCTCGCGATGCATCCCCGTCCCCACCGGGATCGCCCGCTCGATCTTCGACCGCAGGCCGGACAGGTCCCCCGGCAGGTCGTTCGCCGTCAGCGACGTCTTCACCGCCGACATTCCGCAGCCGATGTCGACGCCCACCGCCGCCGGGCAGACCGCGTCCTTCATGGCGATCACCGAGCCGACGGTGGCCCCCTTGCCGTAGTGGACGTCCGGCATGACGGCCAGGCCCTTGATCCAGGGGAGGGTGGCGACGTTGTGCAGCTGCTGCATCGCGCTGTCCTCGACCGACGCCGGGTCGGTCCACATCCGGATCGGGATCTTCGCCCCGGGTACCTCTACATACGACATAAGGAATCAATCCCCCGAAAACCACGGAAAAGTCAGAATACGCAAAAGCCTCGCTCTTGATCCCAAATACGACAGGGGACCGGCGCCAGCACCAACGTGTGCGATAGACATTGTGTCCAGCCGCGCCCAAGTCGCGGCAACGCATTTTCCTGACCGTCGGGGGGCCCGCCGGTCGAAGGGAGCCAGTGGACGTGCAGCGCAAGGCGGTACGGCGGCGAGTCCTGCCAGGCATCGCGATGCTCACCGCGCTCGCGGCCGGCGCGGCCGGTCTGACCGGGTGCACCAGCGGGAGCGGTGGCGGAAGCACCAGCGACTCGAAGGCCGGCGGCAGCGCCGCCGCGCCCGCCCAACCGGGGAAGTACCGCAGCCTGCCCTCGCCCTGCAAGGCCGGCGCCGACAGCAAGAAGCTCAAGGGCATGCTCCCGGCCGGGGACAGCCTCACGCCGGAGCAGCGCGACCAGATGTACGCCGGCGTCGCGGACGCCTCGTACGACGGCGACCGGCACGTCGGCTGCCGCTGGACCGGGCAGAGCCCCGAGGAGACGCGGCTGCTGTCGGTCGGCTTCGAGCGCGTGGTCTCCTACGACCGGACGGCCAGCAGCGACGACGACAAGGCCAAGCAGGTCTACGTACGCCGGCTCACCGACGCGAAGCTGCCCTTCCCCGGCCCGACCGCGAGCCCCACCCCTGCGGCTCCCGCCCCCGGCGCCCCCGGCCCGGCGGCGCCCACCCCGGCGGCCCCGGCCCAGACCGCACCCGCACCCGGGGCGCCGGTCTCCCCGTCCGCGAGCCCCTCGGCGCCCGTCGAGCTCGGGTCCCGCGTCCTGGAGGGCCTCGGCGGCGAAGCCTTCCTGGAGGACAAGCTCAGCCCCGCCGGGGCCAGCGCCGCGCAGTCCCGCACCGTGCGCATTGTGTTCCGTACCTCGAACGTCATCGTCACCATCGAGTACAGCGTGCAGCCCGCACTGCCCGGCACGGTCCCGCCGAGCACCGAAACCCAGGAAAGCGCACGGCAGTTGGCGGATGCCCTGGCCGAGCGTTTCAGCGAGTGAGCGGTGCGCGCCGCGGCCTCGCGTGACGGCGCGCACAGCAGGCGGGTACCCGATCGGGCTACCGTTGCCCGGGTCCCGTGTCCGAAGAACAACCGACAAACGTACTGAAGGAACCATGCACCGATCAGCCTCGCGCCTCACCCGCGTTCTCGCCTGCGCAGCCGTCCCGGTGATCCTCACCGTCGCCGGGTGTTCGTCCGACTCGGGTAAGGACACGGGCTCGAAGGGCGAGAAGACGTCCGGTTCGTCCTCGTCCGCCAAGCCCAACCCGAAGTCCTCCAAGACGCTGGAGAAGGCGACCTTCGCCGCGCTGCCGGACCCCTGCAAGGCGCTCCAGGCACCGACGATAGAAACGCTCGTCCCGGAGGTGAAGGACAAGAACGGGCAGGCGCCCAAGTCGAACGACGTGGCCACCCGTACCAGCTGCGCCTGGAACGGCCTGGACGCGGACGGCCTGAAGGGCTCGCAGTTCCGCTGGCTCTCGCTCTCCTTCTTCCGCTACGACTCCGACGCCGCCCTCGGCAGCGCCAACAAGCGTGCGGAGGAGCAGTACAACAAGGAGATCGAGACGGCGAAGTCCGAGGAGGGCGCGCAGGCCCCGAAGGCGGAGGCGGTGGCCGGGATCGGCGACCAGGCGACGTCGGTGATCTACACGGTGAAGAAGGACGTGGACTCGTTCAACACCTCGATCGTGGCGCGCGCGCAGAACGTGGTCGTCCGGCTCGACTACAACGGCGCCGCGTACGAGGGGGCCGGCGCGCCGGACCACGCGAAGCTGCTGCAGGACGCGATCACGGCGGCCAAGGAGGCTGTGACCTCGGTGGACGCGGCCAACAAGGCGCCGGCGGAGCAGCCGCAGTCCCCGCAGCCCCAGTAGGGACGGGTGCGGGGCGGGGCCTCCTGGGGCACTGACATCCAGTCACCCGTACGCTGTGCCTGCCGCAGCTCGGTAAAGGCGCGGTAAGTGCCCAGTACTCAGCACCAGCACTCTGCGCTCGGTATGTGCTCGACAAGGGGAGGGGATCGCGGGTGGCCGCGATGCAACTGACTCGTACGCACCGGATACTCATAGGTGTGGTGGTCGCGGGTGCCGTGGTCATCGCGGGGATCGGGTTCGCGGGCTCGTACTCCGCGGTGCGTGCCCTCGCCCTGCAGAAGGGGTTCGGCAGCTTCTCGCTGGTGTTCCCGATAGGTATCGACGCGGGCATCTGTGTGCTGCTCGCGCTGGACCTGCTGCTGACCTGGCTCCGGATCCCCTTCCCTCTGCTGCGCCAGACGGCGTGGCTGCTGACGGCCGCGACGATCGCCTTCAACGGTGCAGCCTCCTGGCCGGATCCGCTCGGTGTCGGGATGCATGCCGTGATCCCGATGCTGTTCGTGGTGACGGTGGAGGCCGCCCGGCACGCCGTGGGCCGGATCGCGGACATCACCGCGGACCGGCACATGGAGGGTGTGCGCATCACGCGCTGGCTGCTCTCGCCGGTGCCGACCTTCAAGCTGTGGCGCCGGATGAAGCTGTGGGAGCTGCGCTCCTACGAGCAGGCGGTCGGCATGGAGCAGGACCGGCTGATCTACCAGGCCCGGCTGCAGGCGCGGTACGGGCGTGCGTGGCGGCGCAAGGCCCCGGTGGAGGCGCTGATGCCGCTGAAGCTGGCGAAGATCGGTGTGCCGCTCGCGGAGACGACCGCGGAGGCGCTGGCGGCGACGGGCATCGAGCCGGCGGTCCTGCCTCCGGTGGAGCAGCGGGCCCAGCAGCAGGTGGAGCAGCAGGTCCAGCAGGCTCCGGCGCTGGCGGCCGCGCCCGGCTTCGCGCAGCAGGCCGCGCAGGACCAGGGCCAGCAGGCACAGGCCCAGGCGCAGGCCCCGGGCCAGCAGCCGCAGCCGCAGAACCCGGCCGCCGCCCCCGGCGCCGTCCAGCACGCCCCGCCGGCGTTCGCGGTGGACCCGACGGCGATGCCCGCGGCCCACAACAGCGCGTGGTTCGCCGCGCCGCTGGCGCCGCAGGCGGCGTACGAGGGCGGCTACAACCCGCAGTACGTGGAGGGCCTGGAGCCGACCCCGGTCCTGCCGCCGATGGGCCCGGACGAGGAGCAGCCGGCGCAGCAGGAGCTCCCGATCCCGGCTCCGCGTCAGGAGGAGGCCCCGGTGCAGGGTCCCGAGACCCCGGACGAGGCCGAGTTCGCCGAGGCGGCGTACAAGGTGTTCTGCGCGCTGGTCGACGAGAAGCAGGACTACCCGTCGGCGGAGGCCCTCGACATACACCTGTCGGACGGCTACGGCGTGACCCACCCGCGCAGCGGTTCGCTGCTGCGCCGGATGATCCCGGCGTTCAAGCAGCGCCACCACAAGGACCGTGAGGCCGAGCACATCGCCTGACGGCCGCGGACGGACAGCGGGAAGGGCCCGCACCCCGAGGGGTGCGGGCCCTTCCGCGTGGTTCCCGCGGGCTCAGACGGCGAGCAGCTTGCGCACGCGGTCGGCGCCCACGGCCAGGAGCAGCGTGGGCAGTCGCGGCCCGGTCTCCCGGGTCACGAGCAGCCGGTAGAGCAGCGCGAAGAAGGTGCGCTGGGCGACCTTGAGTTCGGGCGTCGGCTTGGCGTCGGGCTCAAGCCCGGCCATGACCTTCGGGACGCCGTAGACGAGGGTGGTCAGTCCGTCCAGGGACCAGTGCGAGTCGAGCCCGTCGAGCAGCAGTCGCAGCGACTCGCGGCCCTCGTCGTCCAGGGACGACAGGAGCTCGGTGTCGGCCTCCTCGCGGACGAGGGTGCGCTGGTCGGCCGGGACCTGGGTGGTGATCCAGTTCTCGGCACGGTCCAGGCGCGGCCGTACCTCGTCGAGGGAGGTGAGCGGCTGCGTCGGGTCGAGGTCGGTCAGGATGCGCAGGGTCTGCTCGTCGTGGCCGGCGGTGATGTCGGCGACGGAAGCGAGGGTCCGGTACGGGAGCGGGCGCGGGGTGCGCGGCAGCTCGGCGGCGGCGGTGCGCACCGCGCGGGTGTGCGCGGCGGCGTCGGCGGGCAGCACCGAGCCGTCGGCGACCTTGGCCTCCAGCTTGTCCCACTCGTCGTAGAGCCGCTGGATCTCCTGGTCGAAGGCGATCTTGAAGGACTGGTTGGGGCGGCGGCGGGCGTAGAGCCAGCGCAGCAGCTGCGGCTCCATGATCTTCAGCGCGTCGGCCGGGGTCGGGACCCCGCCCTTGCTGGAGGACATCTTCGCCATGCCGCTGATGCCGACGAACGCGTACATCGGTCCGATCGGCTGCTCGCCGCCGAAGATGTGCACGATCTGGCCGCCGACCTGGAAGGACGAGCCGGGCGAGGAGTGGTCGACGCCGGAGGGCTCGAAGATCACGCCCTCGAAGGCCCAGCGCATGGGCCAGTCGACCTTCCAGACGAGCTTGCCGCGGTTGAACTCGCTGAGCTTGACCGTCTCGGTGAACTCGTCCTCGGTGCAGACGTAGGTCATCTCGGTGGTCTCGTCGTCGTACGAGGTGACCTTGGTGAAGTCCTTGCCGCACTGCCCGCAGTACGGCTTGTACGGGAAGTACCCGCCCTCGCCGCTGCTGCCGTCGTCCTCGGCGGCCGCGCCGGAGCCCTCGGCGGCTTCCAGCTCGGCCTCGTCGACCTGCTTCTGCTGGGGCTTCTTGCCGCCCGGCTTCTGCTTGGTGCGGTACTGGTCGAGGACGGCGTCGATGTCGCCGCGGTGCTTCATCGCGAACAGCACCTGCTCGCGGTAGACGCCGCTCGTGTACTGCTCGGTCTGGCTGATGGGGTCGTAGTCCACGCCCATCTCGGCCATGGCCTCGACGAAGACGGCCTTGAAGTGCTCGGCCCAGTTCGGGTACGCGGATCCGGCCGGGGCGGGCACTGAGGTCAGCGGCTTGCCGATGTGCTGGGCCCACGACTCGTCGATGCCGGGCACGCCGGCGGGCACCTTGCGGTACCGGTCGTAGTCGTCCCAGGAGATGAGGTGGCGGACCTCGATGCCCCGGCGGCGGATCTCGTCCGCGACCAGGTGCGGGGTCATGACCTCACGGAGGTTGCCCAGGTGGATGGGGCCGGAGGGGGAGAGTCCGGACGCGACGACGACAGGTTTGCCGGGTGCTCGGCGCTCCGCCTCGGCGATGACCTCGTCCGCGAAACGGGAGACCCAGTCGGTCTCGGTGCTGCTCTGAGCCACGACACGTCCTTCTATCTCGAATGCTGGCTTCAGCCATTCTCCCAGACGGAAAGGGCCGCTCCGAGGTTGCTTGCCGACCGCGCCGAGCCCGTCAGCCGTCGCCGACCGGGATCCGCCCGAGTCGCCGCACCGCGGCGAGGATCTGCTGCTGCCCGGCGTCCAGCGCCATGGGCATCAGCACGAGCGGGCTGCCGTGACGGAGGAGACTCCCAGCAGCACGCTGAACACCAGCCCGCCGGACCCGGCGGCACGCAGCTCCAGCGGTCCGACCTCGGGGAGAGCGTCTGCGCCGCGCAGGGTGATGCGGTCCATCCCGGCACAGTAGCGGCGGGGAAATCCCGAAATCCGGCCGGTCCCTCCGTGGGATACTCGGGGCTTGTCGGAACAACCAAGTGCACCCACCGGCACAACCTCACAGGAACGGCAGCTCATGGCCTCGGTCCCTTCCCTCGCTTCTTCCGTCAATCAGCGCGTCGCGGACGCCCTTGCCTCCGCCCTGCCGGAGGCCGGTGGCGCGGACCCGCTGCTGCGACGAAGCGACCGGGCCGACTTCCAGGCCAACGGCATCCTGGCGCTCGCGAAGAAGGCGAAGGCCAACCCGCGCGAGCTGGCGGCGACCGTGGTCGAGGGCATCCCGACGGGTGACCTGATCCAGGAGATCGAGGTCTCGGGCCCCGGCTTCCTCAACATCACCATCACCGACCGGGCGATCATCGAGACGCTGGCCGCGCGGGCCGGCGACGACCGTCTGGGCGTGCCGCTCGCGGCGAACCCGGGCACCACGGTGATCGACTACGCGCAGCCGAACGTGGCCAAGGAGATGCACGTCGGGCACCTGCGCTCGGCCGTGATCGGCGCGGCGATGGTGGAGATCCTGGAGTTCACGGGCGAGAAGGTGGTCCGTCGCCACCACATCGGCGACTGGGGCACCCAGTTCGGCATGCTCATCCAGTACCTGCTGGAGCACCCGCACGAGCTGGACCACAAGTCGGACGAGGAGGTCTCCGGCGAGGAGGCCATGTCCAACCTGAACCGGCTGTACAAGGCCTCGCGCGCGCTCTTCGACTCGGACGAGGAGTTCAAGACGCGGGCCCGGGCCCGGGTGGTGGACCTCCAGGCGGGCGACCCGGAGACCCTCTCCCTGTGGCAGCGGTTCGTCGACGAGTCGAAGATCTACTTCTACTCCGTCTTCAACAAGCTGGACATGGACATCCAGGACCCCGACGTGGTCGGCGAGTCCGGCTACAACGACATGCTGGTGGAGACCTGCAAGCTGCTGGAGGAGTCGGGCGTCGCCGTCCGCTCCAACGGCGCGCTGTGCGTGTTCTTCGACGACGTCAAGGGCCCGGACGGCAACCCGACCCCGCTGATCGTGCAGAAGTCGGACGGCGGCTTCGGCTACGCGGCGACCGACCTGTCGGCGATCCGCGACCGGGTGGGCAACCTGAACGCCTCGACGCTGCTCTACGTCGTGGACGCCCGCCAGTCCCTGCACTTCAAGATGGTCTTCGAGACGGCCCGGCGGGCCGGCTGGCTGAACGACGAGGTCAAGGCCGTCCAGCTGGCGTTCGGCACGGTGCTCGGCAAGGACGGCAAGCCGTTCAAGACCCGTGAGGGCGAGACGGTCCGGCTGGTGGACCTGCTGGACGAGGCGGTGGACCGGGCCGCGTCGGTCGTGCGCGAAAAGGCGCAGGACCTCACCGAGTCGGAGATCGCCGAGCGCGCGGCACAGGTCGGCATCGGTGCGGTGAAGTACGCGGACCTGTCGACTTCGGCGGCCCGTGACTACAAGTTCGACCTGGACCAGATGGTGTCGCTGACGGGTGACACCTCCGTGTACCTCCAGTACGCGTACGCCCGTATCCAGTCGATCCTGCGCAAGGCCGGGGACGCGCGGCCCGCCGCCCACCCGGAGCTGGCCCTCACGCCGGCCGAGCGTGCGCTGGGCCTGCACCTGGACCACTTCGGCGAGCTGATCGCCGAGGCGGCCGCGGAGTACGCCCCGCACAAGGTGGCGGCGTACCTCTACCAGCTGGCGTCGCTGTACACGACGTTCTACGCGGAGTGCCCGGTACTCAAGGCCGACACCCCTGAGCAGGTCGAGAACCGCCTGTTCCTGTGCGACCTGACGGCCCGCACGCTGACGAAGGGCATGGCTCTCCTCGGTATCCGCACTCCCGAGAAGCTCTGACCTCGCTCGATCCGCACAACCCGCGTCAAATGTGTACGGCCCCGGCAGCTGCTGCCGGGGTCGTACGCATTTCGTGATCTCCCCGGCCCCTACGATCCACCCGACCCCACTAATCTGATCGTGTTCAAAACTTAGTGGGGGGAACACACACGTGAAGAGCTTCAAGCGCATGGCCGCCGTGGCCGCGGTGGCCGTCGCCGGTCCGACCATCCTGACCGCGACGCCCGCGATGGCCGCCGACCAGCCGGCCGTCATCGTCCCGGACGTGGCGCCCAAGGACGACGCCGCCGACGCCGGTACGCCGACCCCGGCCGTGCCGGGCGTCCAGACCTCGGCACCGGCACCGGCACCGGTCCCCGCGCCCGCCGTCCCCGCGCCCGCCGTTCCGGACGCCCAGGCGCCCGCGCCGCAGCCGGCGCCCGTCGCCGAGAAGGCGGCGAAGGACGCCAAGAGCCAGGCGGACACACAGGACGCCGAGGACGAGGCCGACGGGATCCTCATGGGTCCCGAGGTCACGGTCGCGGGCATCCCGAAGAACGGTTTCAAGGCCGACGGCAGCTGGACCACGCTGCAGGTCACGGTCGACAACGGCGGCCACATCGCCGTGCCGAACTACACGCCCAGCATCTCC
The DNA here is from genome assembly GCF_016755875.1 of Streptomyces spororaveus. Lineage (NCBI taxonomy): Bacteria > Bacillati > Actinomycetota > Actinomycetes > Kitasatosporales > Streptomycetaceae > Streptomyces > Streptomyces spororaveus. The sequence continues at coordinate 3,878,616 of NZ_BNED01000005.1, forward strand.
GTCGACGGGTACGGCGCCGAGTTCAAGCCCTCCCAGATCAAGGTCGAGTGGCAGACGCCCGGCGGAACCTGGCAGCCCGCCAAGCTGGCCCAGGGCGAGGCGCACGGCTCCAGCCTCCAGTACAGCTTCGGAACCGACCCGTCCCTCGCCAAGGGCACCTCCTACACGGTCGACGTGCGGATCGCCTTCGCCAAGGACACCCCGGTGGTGCCCTTCGACCTGACCTCGGCCGGCCAGAGCCGCGTCGGGAACCACGTCAACCACTCGCCCTCCGCCTGGTACAACGCCACGATCGCCGGTGCGGTCGACGACCGCGAGAACCCCTTCGTCGAGGGCCCGGCGCTGACGGTGAACGGCGTGCCGGAGACCATCAAGGCCGGCGGTGACTGGACGAACCTGTCCGTCCGCGTGGACAACTCCGGGAAGGAAGCCCTCAAGGGCTTCAACGTCGGGCTGGTACTGGCCCGTCCCGACTGGGTCAAGATGAAGCCCTCCCAGATCAAGGTCGAGGTCCTGAGCAAGGACAAGAACGGGAAGGCCGGCTGGCACGAGGCCGAGGTCTGGTCCGAGGAGGAGAGCGTCTTCTTCGGCATCGACCTCGCGGGCGGCCCGGTCGCGGCCGGCCAGAGCTTCGACGTCCAGTTCCGGATCCGCTTCGCCGCCGACGCTCCGCTCGGCGCCGTCAGCATCTTCTCGTGGGGCTCGTCCCAGGTCGGCCCGGACACCCCGACGCCGTGGGCGGACTCGCGGTCCAGGGCCCGCCTGACGACCATCGTCGCCGCCTCCACGGACACGGGCGGGAACGGCAACCAGCCGAACCCGAACGGTGGCGCCAAGCCGATCACCGACACGACCGGCACCACGGGCACGACCGGCACCACCGGTGGCGAACTGGCCGCCACCGGCAGCGACCCGGCCACCACCTGGGCCCTCGGCGGCGCGGGTGTGGCCCTCGCCATGGGCGCCGCCCTGGTCGCGGGCACCGGTCGCCGCCGCCGCACCACCGCCTGAGCACGAACCGCGTTCACCCGTACGGCCCGACCCGGGCCGTACGGGCGGACCGGCCCCGGGGACCCGGGGTGGCGGAGGACCCGTACACATTTCGCAATCCTGTAGCCCTCTGCAAGCTCCCCCCGTCTCACTAACCTTGGCGCCTCCCAAGGGGTTTGGGGTGGCTCCGGACCTGTCCGGAGCCCGGGGAGGTAAAGAGCATGCAGTTCAAGCGCATGGCCGTCGTGGCAGCAGCCGCGGTGGCCGGCCAAACACTCCTGATGGCCGCACCCGCGATGGCCGAGGAGCAACCGGCGGTGACCGCGCCGGACGTGGTACCCGAGGACACCGCCGGGCCGTCGGACGAGGCGCAGGCACCGGCGAAGGAGAAGAAGCAGGAGAAGGCCGAGGAAAAGGCCGAGCAGACCCCGGCGAAGAAGCCGGAGAAGAAACCTGCGGAGAAGGCCGGGGGGCCGGCCGCGGAGAAGACACAGGCCGAGGACACCGGCGCGCAGCAGCCCGCCGTCCAGGCCGTGGCCGCACCTGCGGCGCCCGACGCACCCGCCGTGCCGGCCGCGCCCGAAGCAGCGGCCCAGACGCCGGCGCAGGCCGCCGCGCCCGAGACCCTCGAAGCCGACGAGGACACCGGGTCCGACCGGATCCTGATGGGGCCCGAGGTCACGGTCCAGGGCATCCCGGCGGCCGGGTTCAAGGCCGACGGCAGCTGGACCCCGCTCACCGTGACCGTCGACAACTCCGGCCACGTCACCGTCGACGAGTACACCCCGATGCTGGGCGTCTCGCAGGCCGCCGGACAGTTCACGCCGGCCCACATCAACGTCGAGTACAGCACCGCGGGCGGGCCGTGGACGGCCGCCGCACCGGTCCAGAGCGCGGCCCCGACGCTGGGCTACGCCCTCGGCAGCGCCGCCGCGATCCCCGCAGGCCAGATCCGGACCATCGACGTCCGGATCAGCTTCGCCGCGGACACCCCCGTCGTCCCGTTCGACCTGACGGCGGACGGCAGGGGCCGGGTCGGGACCTCCACCGGCAGCTCCCCCACGTCCTCGTACGCGACCAGGATCACGGGCGCGCCCGGCGGTGACGAGGACCCCGTACGGGTCGAAGGTCCGGCCCTGACGGTGAACGGGCTCCCGGAATCGGTGCGGGCGGGCGGTGACTGGACGGAGCTCTCCGTCCGGGTGGACAACGCGGGCAAGGCCGAGCTGGCCGCCTTCGACCTGGGACTGGTCCTGGCCCGGCCCGACTTCGTCTCGATGCAGGTCTCGCAGATCACGGTCGAGGTCCTGCGACCGGCCACGGCCGGACTGCCGGCGGCCTGGCAGTCCGTCGAGATCACCTCGGACGAGGACGGCTACTTCTTCGCGGGCGGCCTCGTGCGCGGGCCGATCGGCGCGGGCGCGGCCTTCGACGTCCCGGTCCGCGTCCGCTTCGCCGCCGACGCCCCGACCGGCTCGGTCTCCTTCTTCGCCTGGGGCACCTCCCAGGTCGACGCGGAAACACCCCCGCCCTGGGCCGGCTCCCGCTCACCCCGCCGCCTGACCACCCTCCTGGAACCGGCCCCGGCCCCTGGTGGCGAAACCCCGGGCGGGGGCACCCCGGGCGGGGGCACCCCGGGCGGTGAGACCCCGGGAGGCGGCACACCCGGAGGGGGCACCCCCGGCGGTGAGACCCCCGGAGGCGGCACTCCCGGCGGAGGCACACCCGGCGGGGAGACCCCCGGCGGCGGCACTCCCGGCGGGGAGACACCCGGAGGCGGCACACCCGGCGGAGGCGCCCCTGGGGGCGAGACACCCGGCGGCGGCACACCGGGCGGGGGCGCTCCCGGCGGAGGCACGCCCGGCGGGGAGACACCCGGAGGCGGCACACCCGGCGGTGAAACCCCCGGGGGCAGTACGCCGGGCGGCGGCGCGCCCGGAGGCGGCACACCGGGCGGCGGCGCGCCCGGAGGCGAGGCTCCGGGCGGTAGCCCCGGCGGAGGCGCGGGCGGCGAGACGCCCGGCAGCGCAACCCCCGGCGGCACCCCGGGCGGTGCGCCCGGAGGCAACGGGCCGGTGCAGAACGGCAGCACGGGTACCACCCCGATCAGCACCGTCCCCAACAGCGGGAGCGGCACCGGCGGCACCGGCGGCACCGGCGGGAGCGGCGCCGGCGGCACCGCCCCGCTCGCCACCACCGGCGCCGACCCGGCCACCAGCTGGGTCCTCGGCGGCGCAGGCGTGACCCTCGCCATGGGCGCGGCCCTGGTCGCGGGCACCGGTCGCCGCCGCCGCACCAACTGACGCCCCACCCGGTCACCCGTACGGCCCGATTCGGGCCGTACGGGCCGGGTAGGGGACGGCCCGTCCTTCCCCCCCCACCCACCATCGGAGGCCTCCGTGCCCGACATGAACGGCCCCTACAAGCCCGGCACTCCCTGCTGGATCGACCTGATGGTCCCCGACCAGCAGGCCGCCCTCGACTTCTACTGCGACCTGTTCGGCTGGCAGGGCGAGGTCGGCCCGGCCGAACAGGGCGGCTACTCCGTCTGCACCCTCAAGGGCCGGCCGGTCGCCGGGATCATGAAGGCGAGCAACCCGGACGGCACCGTCCCGGACCCGATGCCGCCGACCGTGTGGACCACGTACCTGTCCACCGACGCCATCGACCCCACGCTCAAGGCCGTCACCGACGCGCACGGCACGGTCATGATGGGCCCGATGGACGTCATGGACCTCGGCCGGATGGCCGTCGTCGCCGACCCGACCGGTGCCGTGTTCGGCCTCTGGCAGCCGGGCTCCTTCGACGGCGCCGGCATCGTCAACGAGCACGGCGCCCTCATCTGGAACGAGCTCAGCACCAGCGACGTCCCGGCCGCCGCCGCGTTCTACTCCGCCATCCTGCCGATCACCACGGCCGCCTCCCACATGCCCGGCGCCGAGGGGTACACGGAGTTCAAGGCCTCCGGCCGCGTGGTGGGCGGGATGATGAACCTGGACAAGGCTCCCCCCGGCACTCCCCCGAACTGGCTGCCGTACTTCCATGTCGACAGCGTCGACGACATCCAGGCCGCCGCCGTACGGGCCGGGGCCACCGTCCTCGCCCCCGCCTTCGACATGGTGGCGGGCCGCATGGCCGTCCTGACCGACCCGCAGGGCGGCCCCTTCGCGGTGATCACCTCGACGGTCACGGAACAGCCCGCCTGATGTGACCGGGCGCACAGGGAATGTTCGCCCTGTGCGCCCCCTCCTTCCCGGTGACGGTTCGTCCATCACCGAAGGGGACTCACTCACATGAGGAACAAGCACGCGGGGACGGCCGTGGCCGGCCTACTGGCGGCCGACGGACTGGTCCACCTCTACTGGGCCACCGGCGCGACCTGGCCCGCGCCCGACGAACGCAGCCTGTCCCTGGCCGTCCTCGGCCTGGACACCTCCTTCGGCCCGGCCGCGGTGCTTCCCCTGGCCGCCGTGCTGCTGACGGGAGCCTCCGCCGTACTCGCCCACACCCGGGGCCGCGGCGGCCGGGTGACCCGCGCCGTCACGGGGGCGGTCGCGGCCGGCCTGGCCGTACGGGGCCTCGCGGGCCTGGGCTGGGCGGCCGGGCTCCTCGACAGCCCGCCGGACAGCGCCTTCCACGTACTCAACCTGGTGCTCTACACCCCGGTCTGCCTCGCGGCGGCGTGGGCGGCCGCCCACGCCGCCGCGCACCGGAACTCGGACCAGACGACCTTCCCGGGAGTCCGGGCCAGCACCCCCCAGTCGTCGCAGAGCGCGGCCACGAGGGTGAGTCCCTGACCGTGCGGCTGCCCGGTGATCCGGGACAACCCCGGCCCGCCGTCGTGCACCTCGATGCGGACGGTCGCGTCCTCGAAGCCGTACATCCGCAGCAGGTACCCGCGGCCGGGCGGGACGCCGTACCGCAGGGCGTTGGTCGCCAGTTCGCTCACGCAGAGCAACATGTCGTCGCGGCGGTCGGTCACGCCCCACGCGTGCAAGGTGTCACGTGTGAACTGGCGCGCAGCTGCGACGGTTCGGGGCGAGCGCAGGTAGAGACGCTCGCGCACGAGCGCCGCCTCAATAGTTGGATTCACGGGACGATGGTCGCTTTGCGTGACTAGCGTGTGGCTGAGCGCCGACCCGTACTCATTGATGAGTACGGGTCCGCACGGGGTATTCCGCCTGCGCGGGTGGGGAGTTCGCAGTCATGCCACCGAGGAAACGAGTACGGCCGAACGCGACGACCATGAAGATGGTCGGCACGATGGTGGCCGCCGCCCGCATCGCCAAGAACCTGACCCAGAAGCAACTCGGCGAGCTGGTACGGCTGGACGCGGAGACCATCGCCTCCATCGAGCAGGGCCGCCGCGCCCTGATGCCGAATGTCGCGGAGCTGATGGACTTGCATCTGGGCCTACCGGGGCTGCTGACCGTGGCGGCGCTGGAACTCCCCGACATCGACACGACACCCCCATGGGCCGAGGAATACCTGGCCCTTGAGCTCAACGCCATCACCCTGTCCTGGTACGAAGGACAGCGCGTACCGGGGCTACTCCAGACGGAGAACTACGCCCGGGCCCTCTTCAAGTGCCGCGTCCCAGCACACCCCGAGGAAACCGTTGAGGATCTGACCGCCCGCCGCGTGGCGCGGCAGGAGATTCTGCACCGCAAGACACCACCGACCCTGAGCTTCGTCATCTGGGAGCCCGCCGTGCGCCACCGCATCGGCGGCCGAGAAGTACATGAGGAACTCCTGCGGCACTTGCTCGCCTGTACGGAACTTCCGGACGTTTCCATCCAGGTGATGCCGCTGGACCAGTCCGCCCATGCAGCCCTCGACGGCCCCTTCATCCTCCTGGAAACCCCCACCCACCAGCATCTCGGATACTCCGAGAGCCAGCGTGGCAGCAGGCTCATCTCGGACCCCGACGAGGTCAGCATCATGGCTCGCCGGTATGCGATGCTGCGGACTCAGGCCCTCAACACCGTCCAGACACAGGGCCTGTTGGACCGCCTGCTAGGAGAGCTATGAGCACCGACCTGAAGTGGTTCAAGTCCAGCTACAGCGGTGGCGACGGCGACGCCTGCCTGGAGGTTGCCGTGGCCTGGCACAAGTCCTCGTACAGCACCAGCGACGGCGACAACTGCGTCGAGGTGGCCTCCGGCAGGGACACGGTCCACGTCCGGGACTCCAAGAGCACAGACGGCCCCGTACTGGACCTCGCGCCGGCGAGCTGGGCGGCGCTGACCGGCTGGGTCAGCCGGTAGCACCGCCCAGGGGCACATCAGTGGAAGGTCAGGTTGTACTCGCCGGCCTTCCCCGCCACCGGCTCGAAGTGGGCCGCGCCCTTCAGGCCCTCGTACGTGCCGCTTCCGTACTTCGCGCCCTGCTTCTGGCGGGTGGAGACCCGGTACACCGTCCCGATCGTCGCCGTACCGGCCGTCATCGGGCCCTGATCAGGACGGGGCGTCGGAGGGGCGGCTGGTGCACGGTTCAATTCATCAAGGTCTACGAAGGGCAGGTGCCGTTTCATGTACGTGGCAGGGCTGACAGAGGCCTGCATCGATGACGCGAGCAACATCCTGGTCGCGCCCTCGACGCTGCATGACGATGACGCGATCAGGGACTTCTTCGGATCCACGATCACGCCGGAGGAGCTGGGTTCGGCGGACCTCGCGCAGAAGACCGTCTACCTGTGTGGCGACGTGTCCGGCATCAACAGCCGCCAACTGCAGGCGGCGGAGCGGGTGTTCGTCGTCCAAGAGCTGTCGCACGGTTACCGCGAGGACGCCGACGCAGGCTGGACCCTCGTCGGTGTCGGCCGAGTTCCCATCCGGGTGCACGGCGCCGGGGTGTACTACCGCCGCTTCTTCGACCTCGACGCCGATCACTTCGGGCGGATCCGTGCGGACCACGCCTTCCAGTCCCTGACCGAGTCCGACAAGCCTGGAACGGCTCATCGCAGCGGGATCTATCTGACGCCCGTCACGCGAGACGGTGACAAACTGCATTTCCGCCTGCTCCGGTGCTCCACGAATCTTTCGGGGCCGACCGAAGGCTTTCGGCCGACCGACACCCGAATCGTCGATGGCCTGAATCGCGAAGCCGCCACCGTGTTCCGGAACCCGGCGCCGTTGAATCATGTGCTCGCGCAGATCTACCACAACACCCTGGCAACGGCCGAGCGCAAGCAGTCCAAGGCCAGGATATCGGCCCATGCCGACAAGACGAAGGACATGCCCGTCAACGGCATCATGGCTTTCTGTACCTTCTATGACGGGCTCGACAAGCTGCATCCGATGGGTGAAGACGCCTTCGACTACGGTGTGAAGCGGGCCAGCGGGCTGACCAGGCTCCACTTCCGTCTCAAGGAACCGGAACGCGACGGGATCTCACTTCCCCAGCAGTTCTCCTTCACCCTCTATCCCGGCTCCGTGTTCTTCATGCCGCTGTCCACCAACCGGCTTTATACGCACGAGATCAGGCCCTCGACGTTGGGCGCCGATGTACTCCCGACCCGGCTGGGCTACGTGGTGCGCTGTTCGAGCACAGAAGCGGTTCACAAGAACGGCCACACGTTGCTCAAAGCCGCCGGGGATTGGGTGGAGCTGGGGCCGTCGACGCCCGAGGGCATGGACGAGCTGCGGAGGCTGTACGCCGAGGAGAACAGGACCTCGTCCTTCATCGACTACGGCGACAGGTTCCTCTTCAGCATGAACACGGGAGACTACGTTGCCCCCCGAGCCTAGGATCGCGGACGAGATCATCTCGCGCGCTCTGCCGATCGAGCAGGATCTCTTTGCGGACCTGTCCGCGTCGGCTCGTTTGGAGGACGTGGGAAAGGGCCGGCGAGGTGCCACGCTCACCCGGATCGGCGAGGCGGGGTGTGTGCCCCTCGTGCGCACCACCACTCAATACAGCAGCCCGGCGCAGCGTTTCCGCGCGGTGCACGAACGGCTGGCGCAGCGGATTCAAAACCATACGGCGATCCCGGTCGGCTTCAACAACGCTCTCGTCGAGTGCTACACGAATGCCTACAGAACCATGGGCAGCCATTCCGACCAGGCCCTGGATCTGGCCGACGAGTCCTTCATCGCCGTCTTCTCCTGCTACCAGCATCCCGAGTCGGGCCAAACGAGGAAGCTGATCTTCGAATCAAAGGAGTTCGATGCCGACAAGTTCGAGATCCCCCTCACCCACAACGGTGTTGTCGCGTTCTCCGTCGAGCTGAACCAGCGATTCAGGCACAAGATCGTGCTGGACACCGTCCCGACGGCGGACAACCAATGGCTGGGCGTCACGTTTCGCACGTCGAAGACCCACGTTCGGTTTCGCGATGGACATGCGTACCTCCCGCAGGGCGCGCGCCTCACGTCGGCCGACGACGAGCAGAAGCGCGAGTTCTACCGGCTGCGGCGCCGCGAGAACGACGAAACCGACTTCACCTACCCGCCGCTGACGTACACGGTCAGCGCGAGCGATCTCCTGCCGCCCGTCTGACCTGCTGCACCAGCGCGTGGCGATCGCGGGCGGCCCGGCGATTCGAGGCGCACCGGGGTCCGCCCGGGCCCTTCAGGCCTCGCCCGACCCCGCCCGCCCCGCGATCAGCGCCGCCAGGCCGTCCAGGATCCGGTCGAGCCCGAAGCGGAACTGGAAGTCCGGCTCGTCCGAGCCCGTGAACGCCTCGGACTCCAGCAGCCGCGTCACGGCCGGGTGCGTGTCCGGGCCGGTCAGTAGCCGCAGCGTGCCCACGTACTGGCCCAGGACCTGGTCCGGTGCGACGCCGGACTTCACGATGGCGTCCATCATGTCGGCCGCCATCGTCGCCTCGTTACGGACCAGGCCGCCGATGAGAATGATCGTCGAGAGCTTCTCGCCCTCTCGCAGGCTCGTGCCGGCCATCGCAGCGAGCCCGCGTTCCATCCAGGCGAGATGGTTCGGGCTGAGCGGGGCGCCGGTGATCGGGATGCGCAGGATCCAGGAGTTGGCCATCAGGACGGCCCGCTGCGCGTACGCCCACTCCGTCAGCCGCTCCCGCCAGTCCGCGTCCTCCCCGGCCGAGGGGTCCGGCGGGGTGCCGACGCCCGCGTCCGACATCAGGATGTAGAGCTCTTCCTTCGCCGTGACGTAGCGGTAGAGGGACATCGTCGAGACGCCCAGTTCCTTGGCCACCCGGCCCATGGAGACGGCGTCCATGCCCTCACTCGCGGCCAGCGTCACGGCCGCCTCCACGATCTTCGGCAGCGTGAGCGTGGGGCGCGGCCCCTTGCCGGGGCGTTCGCGCAGGCCCCAGGCCATTTCCAGGCTGGCCGGGAGCCCCGTCCCGCTGTCCTCGTCCGCCATGACCGCCCACTCCTCGATTGACCCCCATCCTAGTTCTGTGTATTACTTACACAGAAGAGCGTAAGGCATACGCAGAAGCTGGAAGGGAGCACCATCCCTCATGACCACGCACGCCTCCGGCGGCCTCGGCATCCACGCCACGGGCCTGACCAAGTCCTACGGCGACCTCTGCGTCCTCGACGGCATCGACCTGTCCGTCCCGCGCGGCAGCGTCCTCGCCCTCCTCGGGCCCAACGGCGCCGGCAAGACCACCACCGTCCGGATCCTGGCCACCCTCACCGCCGCCGACGCCGGCACCGTCCGCGTCGCCGGGTACGACACCGTCACCGAACGCTCCCGGGTGCGCGAACTCATCGCCCTCACCGGCCAGTTCGCCGCCGTCGACGAGCTGCAGACCGGCACCGAGACCCTGCGCATGATGGGCCGCCTCGCCGGACTGTCCCCGCGCGCCGCCCGCACCCGCGCCGACGAACTCCTCACCCGCTTCGGCCTCACCGAGGCCGCCGGCCGCACCGCGAAGACGTACTCCGGCGGCATGCGCCGCCGCCTCGACCTCGCCGCGAGCCTCGTCTCCCGCCCCGAGGTCGTCTTCCTCGACGAGCCCACCAGTGGCCTCGACCCGCGCAGCCGCCAGGACCTGTGGGAACTCGTACGGGAACTGCGCGCCGACGGCGCCACCGTCCTGCTCACCACCCAGTACCTGGAGGAGGCCGACCGGCTCGCCGACCGCGTCGCCGTCCTCTCCGGCGGCCGCATCGCCGCCGAAGGCACCCCGGCCGAGCTGAAGTCCCGCGTCGCCGGACACCGCCTGGACCTGACCCTCACCACCGGCACCGCCTACGAGGCCCTCGCCCCGCGTGCCGTCCACCTCGACCCCGACGCACTCACCCTCGGCCTGCCCACCGACGGCACCGCCGCCCACGTCCGCGCCCTGCTCGACGAACTCGACCCGGACCGAACCGCCGTGGACCGCTTCGCCGTCCGCAGCGCCACCCTCGACGACGTGTTCCTCACCCTGACGGGAGCCGACCGATGACCGCCGCCGTTCCCGTGAGCGCGCTCGCCCTGGCAGGCCGCAGCCTGCGCATCAGCAGCCGCCGGCCCGACGCGCTGATCGCCGCCCTGATGCTGCCCGTCATGCTGATGCTGATCTTCGTCTACTTCTTCGGCGGCGCCATCGACACCGGGACGGAGTACGTGACGTACGTGGTCCCCGGCGCCATGCTGCTCTGCGCCGGCTTCGGCGCGGCCTCCACCGCGGTCAGCGTCGCCGAGGACATGACGAACGGCGTCATCGACCGCTTCCGCTCGCTCGACATAGGCGGCATCCCCATCCTCGCCGGGCACGTCGCGGCCTCGGTCGTACGCAACCTGCTCTCCACCACCCTGGTCCTCGCCGTCGCCCTCGCGATCGGCTTCCGGCCCCAGGCGGGCCCGGCCGCCTTCCTCGCCGCGGCCGGCCTGCTGCTCACCTACATCACGGCGATCTCGTGGCTGGCCGCCGCGCTCGGGCTGCTCGCCAGGACGCCGGAGGCCGCGGGCGGCTTCACCTTCCTGATGATGTTCCTGCCGTACCCGTCCAGCGCCTTCGTCCCCATCGACACCATGCCCGGCTGGCTGCACGGCTTCGCCGACCACCAGCCGCTGACCCCCGTGATCGAATCCCTGCGCGCTCTGCTCCTGGCGCAGCCCGCGGGTGACGCCCCCTGGGTGGCGCTGACCTGGTGCGCGGGCATCACGGCCGGAGCCATGGCCCTGTCGGTGGCGCTGTTCCGCGGCAGGACCCGCTGAGTGGCCCCTGCCGGAGCCCCTCAGCGGGTCGGCCGCACGACCGCTCGCTGCGCTCAGCGATTGAGCGGGTAGGAATTACGGCCCGACGCCTCGTCGATCTCCGAGTGGGCCTTCTGCAACATCTGCGACGCGAGATCCATGAGCGCGCGAGCGCCCGCGATCTCTTCCCCGACCCTCAACTGCTCCGGGTCGGAGGGGTGACGCAAGGCATAGCCTCGCGCCTTGATCTCGGAGCCGTCCCCGAGCCTGACCAGGGCCGCCGCACTGGTGCGGTGGCCCTCCTCGGTGAATTCGAGCTCCACATGCCACCCGACGAGCGTGGCCATGGTGCATCACCTCCAGGGGGTCACCCTTCCCTCCAGGGTGCGCCCCCGCCCGTACGGACGCGAGCGGGAGCGGAGGCGGAGGCGGTACGGGCACCCGAGCACGCGGCGCCTCCGGGCGCGGGGCGACCCAGCACGACGAGAGCCGGCAGAGCCGGGCCCGCGATGCCGGCGGGGGCTGCGGTGTGCGGGAGCTGCTCATTCGGTGGTCAGTGATGTGTATGGGGGTTTCCCGTCAGTCTCATCGTCTCTCCGTGTCGTGCCGGTCCCTCAAGGGCGCTCGTTCCTCGCGTCGCTTCGCGATGGCCTTCGGCCACCCTTGACCGACCGTCCCGCCCCGGAAATCCGAAGACTGCCGAGAAGCCCCCAAAAGAACGAGCCGGGCACTCAAGGATCAGGACGGGGCGGCCAGAGCCCCCCTGCCCGGACGGGAGTGGGGGACGACCGACAGACGGGGCCCATCCAGACCCCAGCCCGGACCGGGGGAAGCGCCCCACATCGCTACGCGCTCCTGAACGTCTCAGCGTCTCCACCCCGTCCTGGGCCGGACATAGGCCGCCCACCACCCCCACCGACTCCCCACGTCTCAGCGTCCGACGACCGTCTTGGGCTGGACATAGGCCGCCCACCACTCACGGGTCTCTCGATGACGGCGTCCGACGACCCTCTGCGGTGGGCCATGAGCCGCCCAGGCGCATAAGGGTCCACTTTGACTGCGTCCGGCCGTCGTCCGGGGTGAAAAGACGTGGGACTGCGGCTATTTCGTCGTGGATGCAGGTCAGCGCACATGAGTGGCCCAGAAGTCCGCCAGTTTGCCCCAATTACCCCTGTTTGGGGGTGGGTTTGTGGTGTCGTGCTCGCGCTGACCCGGTTCCACGACGGAATAGGCGAGGTTGCGGCCGTCAGTCCCTCTCAGCGGCTCTCATCAGCCCCTAACTGGCCGTCGGTCGCTGGCTGGGAGAAGCGCATGGGTGGTGGGCGGCCTATGTCCAGCCCAGGACGGGGTGGAGACGCTGAGACGTCAGGAGCGCGTAGCGATGTGGGGCGCTTCCCCCGGTCCGGGCTGGGGTCTGGATGGGCCCCGTCTGTCGGTCGTCCCCCACTCCCGTCCGGGCAGGGGGGCTCTGGCCGCCCCGTCCTGATCCTTGAGTGCCCGGCTCGTTCTTTTGGGGGCTTCTCGGCAGTCTTCGGATTTCCGGGGCGGGACGGTCGGTCAAGGGTGGCCGAAGGCCATCGCGAAGCGACGCGAGGAACGAGCGCCCTTGAGGGACCGGCCCGACACGGAGAGACGATGAGACTGACGGGAAACCCCCAAGCACGTCGCTGACCACCGCCCCAGCGGAACAGCCCCTCCGTAGCCACCGCCCCACCAACCGACCCCGCCCGCCCGGCTCCCGCCCAAGCGCCCGCAGGCCGCCGCCTACGGCGTTCCGCTCAAGGTCAGCGCCTCTCGGGCCAGGCCGCGCAGCCAGGTGTGCGCGTTGTCGGTTTCGTAGCGCTGATGCCACGACAGGTAGACCGGCGCCGCGGGCAGTTCGAACGGCAGGGGGAGCGCGTCGAGGCCGAGATCGGTGACCGCGGAGCGTGTGGCGGTTTCGGGGAGAGTGACCACCAGATCGGAGTCGCGCGCGAATGCCAGCGCGGCTGCTTCCGTGGGCACGGTCGCCACCACGCGGCGGGTGAGGCCGAGCCGCGCGAGGGTGTCGTCGAGGGCGTTGCTGAGGTTTCCCCGCCGCGAGACGGTGATGTGCTCGGCCGCGGCGTACGTCTGTGCGGTGAGGGTCTCGGCGCGGGTGAGCGGGTGCCCCTGCCGTACGAGGATGACGAGGCGGGCCTCGCCCACCTTCTCGGCGCGGATGTCGGGTGCGCTCGGACGGCTGGCGTTCGCCTCCAAGTCGACCTCGCCGCGGCGCAACTCGGGTGTGTCGACGCTCGATTCCGCGACGAAGCGCAGGCGCACGCCCGGCGCCTGTCCGCGCACGGCCGTGAGGAGTGCGGGGCCGCTCACGGCGACCAGGGAGTCGTGCCAGCGGAGTGTGAAGGTGCGCTCCAGCGTCGTCAGATCGAGTGCCCGGCTCGGCGCCAGGACCCCGTGGACCTGGTGCAGCAGCTCGTGCACTTGCGCCCGGACGGCGAGCGCGTACGGCGTCGGGGTCATCGTGCGGCCGGTGCGCACCAGGATCTGATCCCCGGTCACGTGCCGGATGCGGCCCAGGCTCCGGCTCATCGCGGGGGCGGTGACGTGCAGGCGCGCGGCCGCCCCGGCCACGCTGCCCTCCTCCAGCAGTGCATCGAGCGCGGTGAGCAGGTTCAGGTCCAATTGCATCTGAGTAATCCTAGACGTTCATAACATGCATTTGAAGTTAACGATGAGGCTTCATACCGTTGAGGCGAACGCGCGGGACGGAAACGCTCGGCCCGGCTCGCCTCACTTCCCCCTCCCCTCCTCAGGCAGGAGCACCACCATGTCCGAAACGCTTCAGGGCGCCGCCACCGCCACCGCCGTCCCCGCCTCTGACGCCGACCTGCTGGCCCAGACCGTGATCGCCGTGCGTACGGCCGGTTCGGCGCTGCGCGAGCGCTTCGGCGAGGTGGTCGGGTACGAGACGCGCGAAGAGCTGATGCGCGCGCTCGCCGCCAACGACGACACGGCCCTCGACATCCTGCGCCCCCGCCTCACCCGCCTGCGCCCCGGCGCCGGCTGGGTGGAGGACGAGCTCGACGGCGGGGCGCTGCCGCCCGGCGAATGGTGGGTCGTGGATCCGGCCGAGGGCAACGTCAACCACCTGCACGCCCTGCCGGATTGGGCGGTCACCGCCACCCTCGTGCGCGAGAACCGGCCGGTACTCACCGTGGTCCACCTGCCGTTGACCGGCGAGACCTACACCGCGCTCGCCGGAGCGGGCGCCCACCTCGACGGCCGGCCCCTGCGCGTCTCCCGTACCGCGGACCTCGGCTTGGGCATCGTCGCCACGAGCCAGGCCAGGCCGGACGAGGACGAGGAGGTCGTACGGCGCGTCGGCCGTTCGATCACCGCGATGCTCTTCGGCGCTCTCGTCGTCCGCACCTCCGTGCCCGCGACCCTGCACCTGGTGAACGTGGCCGCCGGCAGGACCGACGCCTTCTGGCAGTTCGCCGGGGCCCGCGCGGACCTGCTCCCCGGGGCGCTGCTCGTCCTGGAGGCCGGCGGGCAGGTCTCCGATGCCGAGGGCCGCCCCTGGACCCCGCAGAGCGACAGCTTCCTGGCCGCCGCACCCGGCGTCCACGCGGAAGCCGTGTCGACGCTCTCCCGCTGACCCTGACGAGAACCGGAAAGACCCAGAGGAACGGAATCACCATGACCAAGATCGCAGTACTCGGAAACGGCCGCGTCGGCGGCAACCTGGCCGCCGCCCTCACCCGGGCCGGGCATCAGGTCACCGTGGCGGACCGCACGCCGGGCGCCGCCGCCGATGCCGCCCGCACCGCCCGGATCGTCATCAACGCCACACCGGGCGCCGGCTCACTGGAACGCATGGCCGCTCTGCGCGCGGAACTGCGGGGCAAGATCCTTGTCGACGTCTCCAACGCCACCACCGATGGCCCGGACGGGCTGCCCGCCGACCTGCTCCACCCCGGATCCAGCCTCGCCGAGCAGCTCCAGGAGGCACTCCCCGAGACCCACGTCGTCAAGACGCTCAACACCATGCTCTTCCCGGTGATGACCGCGCCGGCCATGCTCGGTCAGCCGCCGACCGCGTTCCTCTCCGGCGAGGACCCGCAGGCCAAACAGGCCGTCCACGAACTGCTCACCGACCTCGGCTGGCAGAAGGAGTGGATCACCGACCTCGGTGGAATCCGGACCGCCCGTGCCACGGAGGCCGCGATCCTGTTCGTGCCGCATGTGATCCGAGCGAGCGGATTCACGCCCTTCGCGCTCTCCATCGCCCGCTGACCCGCCGCCCTGCTGCCCGGCGGACACCGCACCGCTGCGGAGGGATACCTACGGGGTGCGCAGCCCTCGAAGCCCCGCGGATGAGTACGCGCACTCATGTTCACGGTCGCCGCGCGGAGTTCACTGCAGCCATGACCCTGACCTCGGACACCGCCCGCCACCCGCGTGCCTTCGTCGCACCGCTCGTCTCGACGGTGCTGACGTTGCCGCTCGCCGCCGTCGCGTTCTTCTTCGTCGGCCTGTCGCCGATGGCCTGCGACTCGTGCGGTGACGCGGCGAGCGACCGGTTCGACGCCTCGTACGGCACCGCCTTCGCAAGCTTCGGCTTCGGGCTGCTGCTGGTCCTGGCCGTGCTGGTCGCCGCGTGGGCGCTGCCCTGGCAGCGGCGCAATGCCGCCGCCAGGGTGTGGCTGGCCGTGGTCGCCCCGGCCGCCGTCGTCGTCGACTTCGCCGTCTTCCACGGCCTCGTCGACTGGCCGTAGAACGGATCAGTCGTTGCGCAGCCAGCCCGCGACCTCGGTCGCCCAGTAGGTGAGGATCGTGTCGGCGCCGGCACGCTTGATGCCCATCAGGGTCTCCACGATGGCGCGGTCGCGCTCGATCCAGCCCTTCTCCGCCGCCGCCTCGATCATCGCGAACTCGCCGCTGATCTGGTACGCCGCCACCGGTACGTCCACCGCCTGCGCGACCCGGTACAGGATGTCGAGGTAGGGGCCGGCCGGCTTGACCATGACCATGTCCGCGCCCTCCTCCAGGTCGAGGGCGAGCTCCCGCAGGGACTCGCGGGCGTTGGCCGGGTCCTGCTGGTACGTCTTGCGGTCGCCCTGGAGGGAGGAGGCGACAGCCTCACGGAAGGGGCCGTAGAAGGCGGAGGTGTACTTCGCCGTGTAGGCGAGGATCGACACGTCCTCGTGGCCGGTCTCGTCGAGGGCGTCGCGGATGACGCCGACCTGGCCGTCCATCATTCCGCTGGGACCCACGACGTGGACGCCCGCGTCGGCCTGGACCTGTGCCATCTCGGCATAGCGCTCCAGGGTCGCGTCGTTGTCGACGCGCCCGTTCTCGTCGAGGACGCCGCAGTGGCCGTGGTCCGTGTACTCGTCCAGGCACAGGTCCGACATGATCACCAGGTCGTCCCCGACCTCGGCCTTCACGTCGCGGATGGCGACCTGCAGGATCCCGTCGGGCTCGGTGCCGGCCGTGCCGAGCGCGTCCTTGTTCTCGTCCGCGGGGACGCCGAAGAGCATGATCCCCGCGACGCCCGACTCGACCGCCTCGACCGCCGCCTTCCGCAGCGTGTCCCGGGTGTGCTGAACGACGCCCGGCATGGCCGAGATGGGGAGGGGCTCGCTGATGCCCTCGCGCACGAAGGCCGGGAGGATCAGGTCCGAGGGGTGCAGCCGGTTCTCCGCGACCATGCGCCGCATCGCCGGGGTGGTCCGCAGCCGGCGGGGCCGGGAGCCGGGGAAGGATCCGTACGTGCTCATGTTCCAGTCGCCTCTTCGAGCATCGACAGCAGTCGCGTCCACCCTAAAGCCCGTCCCGCGGCTCGCCCGCGCCGACCTTCCCCGGCGCACGGGGCGGGCTCACCCGCCGGGTTCGTTCCTGACCTTCCAGCGCCACAGGCCGTCCGCCCGGCTGTCGCGCTCGCGCTCCGCGCGGCCCAGCGGGCCCACCCGGGCGTACGCGTCCGGTGTGCGCGGGTCGTCGCGCAGGGCCAGGCCGTAGGCGGCGCTGAGCCGGATGTCCTGGTCCCCGGCGTCGAGGAGGCGCGCCAGTGCCTCGGTGATCTGCGGTGAACGGTCCGCGCCCCGGGCGGTGGCGTAGGCGGCCTGGGACGCCACCTGCGGGTCGGCGTCTTCGAGCAGGGCCAGGAGCAGCGGGCGGTCCTCCGCCGACAACGCCTCGCCGCCCAGTGCCCCGGCGGCAGCCGCCCGGACGCCGGCGTCGGGGTCGTGGCACAGGTCCCGTACGGCTTCGGCCGTCCGCGGGGTCAGGGGCCGGTCGAACGTGTCCGGTACCGCGCGGCGTACGCGCGCGTCGCCGTGCCCGGCGTGGCGCAGGCCGACGGCCGCGGCTCCGGAGAAGCCCTCGTCGACCAGGGCCCGCAGCAGGCGGGGCAGGACGACTCCGTCGTCCTCCACCTCCGCCCAGGTGCGCAGCAGCGCCAGGCGTTCGCGTTCGTACCGGCGCGCGTGCGGCGTGAGCCCTTCCGTCAGGTTCTGCAGGCCGAGCACGTCGGCGACGAAGAGGCGGGGCAGCGGGTCGGGGTGCCGGTGGAAGGCGACCGTCTCCGCCCAGGTCTCGGCGCTGCGCCGTTCCGTCAGGATCCACTGGGACGCCCACCAGTCGGCGTGTTCCGGGTCGCCGTGCCGGACCGCTCGGGCCACCAGTTCCCCGGGCGGGGTCAGGATCCGGAAGGCCCATTCCAGGCTGGTCAGGATCCCGCCGTGGCCGTCGCGGACGCACCGCCCGCCCAGGGTGAACTCGGTGAGGGTGTGGTACTCGCCCTCCGGGACGACCCGCGTGCGCACCGGGCCCGGATCGCCCGTCAGGTGGCGGAGCCGGGCTTGCGGGCCCTCCTCGTACCAGTTGCGGGCCGCCGCCAGCAGTTCCGTACGCCGCTCCGGGGCGAGCCGCAGCCGTGGGTCGCTGCCGAGGGCGGCCTCGAACACCGCCGGGGAGCCGCCCTCGATCGCCCGCAGCAGCGGGGTCGTCCCGTCGGGCAGCCGCCGGTCCGGGTCGGCGCCGGCCTCCACCAGGGCCTCGGCCACGGCCGGGTCGCAGGCCGCCACCGCCGTGCACAGGACCGGCAGGCCGTCCTCCCCGGCCGCGTCGGGGGCGGCGCCCGCTTCGAGGAGGCCGCGTACCCGCTCGGTGTCGCCCGCCCGTACCGCCGCCGCCAGTGCGGCGTTCCGCTCCGTCATCCGTTCCCCCCGTGCGGCGGCGCCTCGTTGCGCCCGCGCCAGTCCGCGAGCGCGTTAGCCCGGTGGTCGGGCCGGTAGATCGGGCCGAGTTCCTCCACCCGCTCGTACGCCTGCGGGGTGCGCGGGTCGTCCCGGCGGGCCAGTCCGTAGGCGCCGATCAGGCGCAGGATGCGGTCGCCGGTGTCCAGGAGGGCCAGCAGGACCTCCGTGGCGTCCGCCGTACGGTCGTCGGATTCGGCCAGGACCTCCGCGGCCCCGCCGCGGAGGGGGCTGTGCGGGTCGCGGACCAGGTCGCGTACGACGGCCCGGGGCCCGTCCCGGTCCTCGTGGTCTCCCGCGAGCAGGACGCACGCGGCGTTGAAGCGGACCTCGTCGTCCGGGTCCCGTGTCAGGGCGCCCAGCGCGTCGGCGGCCCGCGCCGTCAGGGGCCTGTCGTGCAGGGCGAGGCAGTCCGGCACCTTGCGGCGCACCCGCGGGTCGGGATGGTCGGCGTACCGCAGGCCGATGGCCTCAAGCCGGGGGTGTACCTCCGCGTGTTCGGTGAGGGCCCAGAGCACCTCGGCGAGCACCACGGCGTCGGTCTCCGCGTCCGCCCAGGCGGCGAGGAGGTCGCGGTCGTCCTCGTGGTGCGGGTACGCCGTACTGTCCAGGGAGAGCTGCCGGGACGCCAGCCAGTCCGCCGCGAAACGCCGGTGGTCGGCGGACGGCTGGTGTCGCAGGGACGTCACCAGCTCCCGGGCTCCCTCGCCGAGGCGTGCGCCGAGTCCGGCCCTGGACGCGGCCCAGTCCACGTGGCCGGGGTCGGGGTGCCGGACGGCGCGGGCCACCAGTTCCGTCAGCGGGGCCGGGACGCCGAACGCCGACTCCAGGGTGGTCAGGACGGCGCCGTGCCCGGCGCGGACGCTCAGACCGCCGAGCGTGACCTGCTCGACCTCGCACCACTCGTCTTCGACCGTGAGGGTCCGCGCCGGGGCCGTGGCTCCGGTGCGGCGGCGCAGTTCCGCCTCCGCGCCCGTCTCGTACCAGTGGCGGGCCGTGGCGAGCAGCCGCTCGCGCGCCGGCCGGGCCAGGCGCAGTTCCGGCGCCTGGAGGTCCTGGGCCCACAGCAGTGCCGTGACCGTCGCCGGGGAGCCGCTCTCGACGGCCCGCAGCAGCGGGGTCGTGCCGTCCGGCAGCACCCGGTCGGGATCGGCCCCGGCCCTCACGAGCGCCGCGGCGGCCTTGGGCGCGAACGCGGCCACCGCCGTGCACAGGACCGGCGACCCGTCCGCGTCCACCGCGTCGGGATCGGCTCCGGCCCCCAGCAGGGCCTCGGCGATCTCCTCTTCGTGTGCGGCCACCGCCGCGCACAGCACCGGCAGCCCGTCCTCGTCGACCGCGTCGGGGTTCCTCCCCGGCCCCAGCAGGGCGTGGACCTCCGGGAGGTCCCCCGCCCGCACCGCCGCCACCAGCCGCGCGTCCCGGTCCGTCATCCGCTCCCCGTCTCCCCGTCCCACCGTCTCGTCCGGCGGTGATCCTTTCCGGGCAGGGGCCGCCGCACAAGGGGATTACGCACGCGAGGGGCCCGGGTGCGTGTGCACCCGGGCCCCTCGACCGTTGCTTCGGACCGCGTCCGGCGGCCTAAGCCGCTCACGTCGTGCGACGCCTGCGCGCTCCGGGCCGTCGCTCGCTCGGCCGGAACACCGTCTCGCCGGCCTCCTTGGCCGCCTCGCGGCGCGCCGCACCGTACTCGGCGAGGGCCTCCGCCAGCTTCGACACCGACGGCTCCGGGGACAGTACGTCCACGCGCAGCCCGTGCTCCTCCGCCGTCTTGGCCGTCGCCGGCCCGATACAGGCGATGACGGTCACGTTGTGCGGCTTGCCCGCGATCCCGACCAGGTTGCGGACGGTGGACGAGGACGTGAAGAGAACGGCGTCGAAGCCGCCGCCCTTGATCGCCTCGCGCGTGTCCGCCGGCGGCGGCGACGCGCGCACCGTCCGGTAGGCGGTGACGTCGTCGACCTCCCACCCGAGCTCGATCAGTCCGGCGACCAGCGTCTCGGTCGCGATGTCGGCCCGCGGCAGGAACACGCGGTCGATCGGGTCGAAGACCGGGTCGTACGGCGGCCAGTCCTCCAGCAGCCCGGCCGCGGACTGCTCACCGCTGGGCACCAGGTCCGGCTTCACACCGAACTCGACGAGCGCGGCGGCGGTCTGCTCGCCCACCGCGGCGACCTTGATGCCCGCGAAGGCGCGCGCATCCAGCCCGTACTCCTCGAACTTCTCGCGGACGGCCTTCACGGCGTTGACCGAGGTGAAGGCGATCCACTCGTAGCGGCCCGTCACCAGGCCCTTGACCGCGCGCTCCATCTGCTGCGGGGTGCGCGGCGGCTCCACGGCGATGGTCGGCACCTCGTGGGGCACCGCGCCGTACGAACGCAGCTGGTCGGAGAGCGAAGCGGCCTGCTCCTTGGTACGCGGCACGAGCACCCGCCAGCCGAACAGCGGCTTCGACTCGAACCAGGACAGGTCCTCGCGCCGCGCGGCGGCGCTGTGCTCACCGACCACGGCTATGACGGGCCGGGCGCCCTCGGGCGAGGGGAGCACCTTGCCCTGCTTGAACACCTGGGCGATGGTGCCCAGCGTCGCGCACCAGGTCCGCTGCCGTGTGGTGGTGCCGGCGACGGTCACGGTCAGCGGGGTGTCGGGCTTGCGCCCGGCGCTCACCAGCTCGGCGGCGGCCGCCGAGACGGTCTCCAGCGTCGCGGACACGACGAGGATGCCGTCGCTCGCGCCCACCTCGCTCCAGCAGCGCGCCGAGGCGGTCTTCGCGTCGACGAACCGCACGTCCGCGCCCTGCTTGTCGCGCAGCGGGACACCGGCGTACGCGGGCACGCCCACCGCGGTCGCGACACCGGGCACCACCTCGAAGGGGATACCGGCGGTAGCGCAGACGAGCATCTCCTCGGCGGCGTCGCCGTCGAGCCCGGGGTCGCCCGTGACGGCACGCACGACCCGCCTGCCGGAGCGTGCGGCCTCCATGACAAGATTGGCCGCGTCCCGGATCACCGGGACCCCGGCGGCTGCTGACACTTCATCAGCAACCGTCAGCTGCGGCGTGTCGACATTCGCGCGCGCATGAGTCCGCACGACGTCGAGCACCTCGGGCTCCGCGATCAGTACGTCCGCGGCGGCGAGCGCCTCGACGGCGCGCAGCGTCAGCAGGCCCGGGTCGCCCGGGCCGGCACCGAGGAAGGTGACGCGTCCGTGGGCGGCGACGGCCGGATAGGCGGAGGTGGTCGGAATTGAGGGGTTCAAAGCGATCGCTCCCCCATCAGACCGGCCGCGCCCTTGGCCAGCATCTCGTCCGCGAGTTCGCGGCCGAGCGCCATGGCCTCGTCGTACGACTGGGGCACGGGACCGGTGGTGGACAGCTGCACCAGCGTCGTGCCGTCGAGGGTTCCGACGACGCCGCGCAGGCGCATTTCATTGACAATCTCCCCGTCCGCCAGCAGGTCGGCGAACGCGCCCACGGGTGCGCTGCAGCCTGCTTCCAGGGTGGCGAGCAGGGACCGCTCGGCGGTCACGGCGGCCCGGGTGTGCGGGTCGTCGAGTGCGCCGAGCGCGGCGACGAGGTCCGTGTCGGACGCGAGGCACTCCACGGCGAGGGCGCCCTGGCCGGGGGCCGGCAGCACGCTGTCGACGGACAGCAGGTCGGTCGCTTCGTCACCGCGGCCGATCCGGTTCAGACCGGCGGCGGCCAGGACGACGGCGTCGAGCTCACCGTCGTGGACGAAACCGATCCGGGTGTCGACGTTGCCGCGGATGGGCACCGTCTCGATCCGCTTGCCGAGCGACAGCGCCAGGTGGTTGAGCTGGGCGGTGCGCCGCGGCGACCCGGTACCGATGCGGGCACCGTCGGGCAGCTGCTCGAAGGTCAGACCGTCCCGGGCGACGAGTGCGTCCCGCGGGTCCTCGCGGCGCGGCATGGCCGCGATCACGAGGTCGTCGGGCTGCGCGGTCGGCAGGTCCTTCAGCGAGTGCACGGCGAAGTCGACCTCGCCGCGCAGCAGCGCGTCGCGCAGGGCCGTGACGAACACGCCCGTCCCGCCGATCTGCGAGAGGTGCTCGCGCGAGACGTCGCCGTAGGTCGTGATCTCCACGAGCTCGACGGCCCGGCCGGTGACGGCCCGTACCGCGTCGGCGACGTGCCCCGACTGGGACATGGCCAGCTTGCTCCGCCGCGTACCGAGCCGCAGCGGCTGGTCGGGACGTGTGTTCATGATGCCCGTCCTGGGTCGTCGTCGTTCATCGGATCGGCCGCGTCCGCCCGGCTGACGGAAGCAACCGTCTGAGGGTCGAGGTCGAAGAGTTCGCGCAGCGCCTCCGCGTACCCGGCGCCGCCGGGCTCGCTCGCGAGCTGCTTGACGCGCACGGTCGGCGCGTGGAGGAGCTTGTCCACGACGCGGCGTACGGTCTGGGTGACCTCGGCGCGCTGCCGTTCGTCGAGGTCGGGCACGCGTCCGTCGAGCCGCGCCACTTCCATGGCCACGACCTCGGCCGCCATCGCGCGCAGGGCGACGACGGTGGGCGTGATGTGCGCGGCCCGCTGCGCCGCCCCGAAGGCCGCCACTTCCTGGGCGACTATCCCGCGTACGGCGTCCACGTCGGCCGCCATCGGGGCGTCGGCGGAGGCCTCGGCGAGCGACTCGATGTCCACGAGGCGGACGCCGGGGATCCGGTGCACGGCCGCGTCGATGTCCCTGGGCATGGCCAGGTCGAGCAGCGCGAGCCGGACGGTGGTCGCGTGGGCGGGGGTACGGGTGCTCCGGCGCGGCTGCCGCTGCGCGGCGGCCTCGCCCTGGTCGGCCCAGGTCCCGTGCAGTTCGAGGGAGTTGGCGTCGACCCCGGTCAGCGCGGACCGGCCGTCCGGGCCGACGGGACACCCGTCGGCCTCCGGGGTGGCACTGATGGTCCGGGCGGCCCCGGCGTCGGCCAGGCGGCCTCCGGCCCGGGCGGCGGCGACCAGCCGTGCCAGCACGTCGGAATCCAGCCCCGAATCCAGCCCCGCCGACGCCTGCGCGGAACCGGCGGCATCAGCCGAATCCAGCCCCGCCGGCGATTGAGGCGCGGGGTCCGGGGCGGAGCCCCGTTCGGTGACCGGCACGGACCAGGCGGCCCCGGCCGCATCCGGCCCCGCCGCGGAGCCCCAGGACACGGCGTCGAGCACGTCGTCGGCGGTCAGCACCAGCCCCGTCGCACCCGTGCACGAGACGACCACGTCGACTCGTGTCAGTTCATCGGGCACCGCAGCCATCGGCACGGCCGAAGCCCGCACACCCGTGCCTGAGGCAACCAGAATTTCCGCCAGCCGCTCCGCCCGGTCGGCGGTCCGGTTCGCCACGACGATCTCGGCGACCCCGACCCGCGCCAGCGTCGCCGCGGCCAGCGAGGACATCGACCCGGCGCCGATCACCAGCGCCCGCTTGCCCGCGGCCCATTCGGCCACCGGCGTCCGCACGGCGAGCTGCTCCAGCCCGAAGGTCACCAGCGACTGGCCGGCCCGGTCGATCCCGGTCTCGGAGTGCGCCCGCTTGCCGACCCGCAGCGCCTGCTGGAACAGGTCGTTGATCAGCCGCCCGGCGGTGTGGAGCTCCTGCCCCAGCGCCAGCGCGTCCTTGATCTGGCCGAGGATCTGTCCCTCGCCGACGACCATCGAGTCCAGGCCGCACGCCACCGAGAACAGGTGGTGCACCGCCCGGTCCTCGTAGTGCACGTACAGGTACGGGGTGAGCTCCTCCAGCGCGACGCCGCTGTGCTGCGCGAGCAGCGTGGACAGCTCGGCGACGCCGGCGTGGAACTTGTCCACGTCCGCGTACAGCTCGATCCGGTTGCAGGTGGCCAACACGGTCGCCTCGGTCGCCGGTTCGGCGGCGAGGGTGTCGTGCAGCAGCTTCACCTTGGCATCGGCGGACAGCGAGGCCCGCTCCAGCACGCTCACGGGTGCGCTGCGGTGGCTCAGCCCTACGACGAGCAGACTCATGCCGGCATCACCGCCGGGACGTCGCCCTCGGGCCCGCCCTTGCGCTGCTCGGCGGCGGTCCGCCCGGCCGGCGGCACCACGGCCGCGGCGGGGGCGGCGCCGCCCACGGAGGAGCCGCCGGCGGCCGCGGCGGCCGCTTCCTCACCGGCCTTGCGCTGCTCGTGGAAGGCGAGGATCTGGAGCTCGATGGAGAGGTCGACCTTGCGCACGTCCACGCCGTCGGGCACGGACAGCACGGTGGGCGCGAAGTTCAGGATGGAGGTGACGCCGGCCGCGATCAGCCGCTCGCTGACCTGCTGGGCCGCGCCCGCGGGGGTCGCGATCACGCCGATCGAGACGCCGTTCTCCTCGATGATCTTCTCCAGATCATCGGTGTGCTGGACGGACATGCCGGCGACCGGCTTGCCGGCCATCGCCGGGTCGGCGTCGATCAGCGCCGCGACGCGGAACCCGCGCGCGGAGAAGCCGCCGTAGTTGGCCAGGGCGGCGCCGAGGTTGCCGATGCCGACGATGACAACCGGCCAGTCCTGGGTCAGGCCGAGCTCGCGGGAGATCTGGTAGACGAGGTACTCGACGTCGTAGCCGACGCCGCGGGTCCCGTAGGAACCGAGGTACGAGAAGTCCTTGCGCAGCTTCGCGGAGTTGACTCCGGCGGCGGCCGCGAGCTCCTCGGAGGACACCGTGGGCACCGATCGCTCGGAGAGCGCGGTGAGGGCACGCAAGTACAGCGGAAGCCGGGCGACAGTGGCCTCGGGAATACCTCGGCTGCGGGTCGCCGGTCGGTGAGTTCGGCCAGTTGCCACGATGCTCCTGCGGGATGAGCGGGGCTGCAGGCGGCCACTTGTCCCAGGACCGCCCCGTCGACAGCAGGCTATGCCTTTGTGAACGCGTGCACAAAGATTGTGTCCGGTTTGTCCGACCAAAGTGACCGGGGTCACGCGACTCCGGCACGTAAAGCCGGAACCATCGGCACGTCGAACCCGTTCAAATCCCAAAGGGGGCAAAACCGTGCACACTCCTCACAGATACGCCCCCGAGACCCCATAAATCGCCCATGATGGTAACCGGGAAGGAGGTCAGGCCTCCAACGCCCGCCGGAGCCGGTCGGGGTTCACCCTCCAGAAGGTGTGCTGCTCGCCGTCGACGAGCACGACCGGAATCTGTTCCCAGTGCAGCCGGTAGAGCTCCTCGTCCTGCGAGATGTCCTTCTTCTCCCATTGCGCACCCGTCTCGGCGCACACCTTCGCGACCACCTCCTCGGCCTCGTCGCACAGGTGGCACCCCGGCCTCCCGATGAGCGTCACCGTCCGCTCGCCGGGACGCTTCTTTTCTTTACGGCGCAACAAAGGGCTCATGCCACCCATTCTCCCGCGCCCTCACGTAACAGCAGCGCCCCGAAGAGTTCACGCCTCCGCATCCCATCGGTTCGGGAACTCCCGAACACAGTGGCTATGCTCGCGTCATGGCCGCTCTCGGATGGCTCCCCCCTCGTCGGCGCTCCGCCACCGCACGCAGCGTGCTGGCGGGCGAGGCCTCGGCCGAGGCCGCCCGCAAGACCGCTCTGGCCGGGGCCCCACCGCTCACCGAACCCGAAACGGAACCGGAAGCCCTCGCCGAAGAGGGCCCGGAGCAGACCCCGGAGGCCCCGGAGGAACCCGCCTTCCCGGTCGCCGGCGACGACCTCGCCGCCGCCTTCTTCGACCTCGACAACACCGTCATGCAGGGCGCCGCGATCTTCCACTTCGGCCGCGGCCTCTACAAGCGCGAGTTCTTCCGGCGCCGCGAGCTCGCCCGCTTCGCCTGGCAGCAGGCCTGGTTCCGGCTCGCCGGCGTCGAGGACCCCGAGCACATGCAGGACGCCCGCGACAGCGCCCTGTCCATCGTCAAGGGCCACAAGGTCTCCGAGCTGATGTCGATCGGCGAGGAGATCTACGACGAGTACATGGCCGAGCGGATCTGGCCGGGCACCCGCGCCCTGGCCCAGGCCCATCTCGACGCCGGCCAGAAGGTGTGGCTGGTCACGGCCGCCCCCGTGGAGACGGCCACGATCATCGCCCGCCGCCTCGGCCTGACCGGCGCCCTGGGCACCGTCGCCGAGTCCGTCGACGGGATCTACACCGGCCGCCTGGTCGGGGAGCCGCTGCACGGCCCCGCGAAGGCGGAGGCGGTCCGCGCCCTGGCCGCCGCCGAGGGGCTGGACCTCGAACGCTGCGCCGCATACAGCGATTCGCACAACGACATCCCGATGCTGTCACTGGTCGGACATCCGTACGCGATCAATCCGGACACAAAACTGCGCAAGCATGCCCGCACCAACGACTGGCGGCTGCGCGACTATCGGACCGGCCGCAAGGCCGTGAAGGTCGGCGTCCCGGCGGCCGCCGGCGTCGGCGCGATCGCGGGCGGCGCGGCCGCGGCCATCGCCCTGCACCGCCGCCGCAAGTAACAACACCAGGCCCGGGGCCCGCGCGCCCCGGGCCCGCTCCGGCAACGGCCCGGACCAGGCATTCACTCACCTTTACCCGCGCCCGCGGCGCGGCACTCCGGCATGCCCGACTCGGTCGCGGGACTCCATGGAAGCGTCCATTCCGCGTACCCAAGCGATCAGGAATCGATCACCAACTGCGACTGAATATGCCCTCGACACGCAACAGAAGTGTCGGAACCGGTGATTTGAGCAACTGGGTGTAGTGCTGCCTGTACGAAGCGTTATTCTCCTCAAACGCATGCCACCGGCCATCTGTCGCCACGACGGGTGAACGGTTCCGCACTGCACGTGATGGAAGCTCTGCCTCTGGGAGTCCCGTGTACCCACCTGTCGGGGTTGACGCCTCGGGCCTGGCTCAGCTGCGCGCAACGGTCCTCGACCACCTGCGCGGCTACGTCCCCACCGCGTACGCCGTCCCCGCCTTCGCCGCCGCGGTCCCTGCCGGCCTCGGCCCGGCCGGTCCTTGCTATGCCCTGACCGACGGCGGCGCGACGGTGGGCAGACGAGGTCGCGCCGCCGGCGGCTCGAACGCCGCCGGCACCGCCACCCAGGCCACCCACCGCCGCCCCACGGCGGACAGCGACCAGGCCCGGATGATGGACCTGGTCGAACGCGCCCAGGCGGGCGAGGCCGAGGCCTTCGGCCGCCTGTACGACCAGTACAGCGACACGGTCTACCGGTACATCTACTACCGCGTCGGCGGTAAGGCGACCGCGGAGGACCTCACCAGCGAGACGTTCCTGCGCGCCCTGCGCCGGATCTCCACCTTCACCTGGCAGGGCCGCGACTTCGGCGCCTGGCTCGTGACGATCGCCCGGAACCTGGTGGCGGACCACTTCAAGTCCAGCCGCTTCCGGCTGGAGGTCACCACCGGCGAGATGCTCGACGCGAACGAGGTCGAGCGCAGCCCCGAGGACTCCGTCCTGGAGTCCCTCTCCAACGCGGCCCTGCTGGAGGCCGTGCGCAAGCTCAATCCGCAGCAGCAGGAGTGCGTGACCCTGCGCTTCCTGCAGGGCCTCTCGGTCGCCGAGACGGCCCGGGTGATGGGGAAGAACGAGGGCGCCATCAAGACGCTCCAGTACCGGGCGGTGCGCACCCTGGCCCGCCTCCTCCCCGAAGACGCCCGCTGACCCTCCGACACCAAACAACCTCACATTCGGTGACCCCTCGATGACGCTGTGGTCAGATCATCCTTCGTCCGTAACCCAAGTGCCGCGACGCTCGTTGTGCGGAATGCAGGCTCCCTGTGGACACGCTTTGCCTGAAGCCGCTCACTCGAAAGTGTGGATGTGCTCAAGGAAAGCAACCTTCCGGACACCTTGGGGAGTCGATCGTCATGACGAGAGGAGGTGCCGCCAGTGATCGCGAACGTGACCCCGCACCGGCGGGCGAACGCCTTCGCCCAGGCCCTGGAGGATCGGACCCCGTCCGACCTTCCAGATCCGGACTCGGCGGCCGAGCAGTCCGAGGCACCTGCCGAACCTGCCGACCACGACCGGCTGTTGGCCCTGGCGAGCGTGCTCGGCGAAAGAATGCCGCGCCCAGTGCTGGACCCCGAGGTCAAAACGGTGCAACGAGCCCAGCTCATTGCCGCCATGGAGACCATGGTGCTGGAGGAGAGGGCCGGGGGCGGTGCCGCCTCGGACCCTCTGGTGCCCGAACAGCGGACCGGCCGCGGCGCCCACCGGGCGACCTCGCTCCGGAAATTGCGGCCCCGCTCCCGCTGGTCCAAGGGCATCGCAGCGGGTGGCCTCACCGTGGGTGTGGCCGCAGGGGCCTTCAGCGGAGTGGCCGCTGCCAGCACCGACGCCCTGCCCGGTGACCACCTCTACCCCGTGAAACGGGGCATGGAGGACCTGAAGCTGGGGATGGCCGACGACGACGCGGACCGGGGCGAGCTCTATCTCGACCAGGCCTCGAACCGTCTGTCGGAAGCCCGTCGGCTGATGGAGCGAGGCCGGCTGGGCGACCTGGACCACGAGTCCCTGGGCGCGATCCGCCGGGCCCTGGCGGGCATGAAGCACGACGCGGAGGAAGGCCACCGCCTCCTCCAGGCCGCGTACGAACGGGACGGCTCGCTCGGCCCGATCCAGAAGCTGTCGTCGTTCTCCCGCTCGCACCGCGACGCGTGGGGCAAGCTCCGCGAGAAGCTCCCGGCGCAGCTCACGGACGTGGGCGGTGAGGTGGAGTCGGTCTTCCAGGCCATAGACGAAGACGTGGCTCCGCTGCAGAGCCTGCTCCCCAAGGCACCGGAGCAGTCCCGCGGCACCACGGGTACCCCCGGCTCGTCCGCCAAGCCGGGCACGCCCAGCGGGGCCCACCAGTCCGTCCCGGCCGCCGGCACGCCGTCCGGCAGCCCGGCGGCGCCGTCGCCCTCGGGCAGCTCCCGGCCCCCCGCCGGTGGCCTCCTCGGCGGTACGGGCGACCTGTTGAACCCGCCCGCGGGACAGCAGTCGGCGCCGCCCCCCTCGGGCACGCCGGAGAACCCGAAGCCGGACATCACCATCCCGCCCCTGCTCCCGGGGCTCCTCCCGGGCCTGGGCCTGGGCGCGGAGGACGCCGAGTAGAGGAAAGGGGCGGGGCTGCCGAAGCAGCCCCGCCCCTTTCCCTTCCGGTCCCGCTCAGAAGAACACGGACCGCCGCTGCACCAGCAGCTTGTAGAGCGTGTGCTGGATCTGCTCCCGCACCTGGTCCGTCAGGTTGAACATCAGCATCGGGTCCTCGGCCGCCTCCGCGGCGTACCCGTCCGTCGGGATCGGCTCCCCGAACTGGATGGTCCACTTCGTCGGCAACGGCACCGCCCCCAGCGGCCCCAGCCACGGGAACGTCGGCGTGATCGGGAAGTACGGGACCCCCAGCAGCCGCGCCAGCGTCTTCGCGTTGCCGACCATGGGGTAGATCTCCTCCGCCCCCACGATCGAGCACGGCACGATCGGCGTCCCCGCCCGCAGCGCGGTCGACACGAACCCGCCCCGGCCGAACCGCTGCAGCTTGTACCGGTCCCCGAACGGCTTCCCTATCCCCTTGAAGCCCTCCGGCATCACACCGACCAGCTCACCGGCCTCCAGCAGCCGCTGCGCGTCCTCCGCGCACGCCAGGGTGTGTCCCGCCTTGCGGGCCAGCTCGTTGACCACCGGCAGCTGGAACACCAGGTCCGCCGCCAGCAGCCGCAGGTGCCGCTCCGCCGGGTGGTGGTCGTGCACGGCGACCTGGAGCATCAGCCCGTCGAGCGGCAGCGTCCCCGAGTGGTTCGCGACGATCAGCGCGCCGCCCTCCGCCGGGATGTTCTCGATGCCCTTGACCTCGACCCGGAAGTACTTGTCGTACAGCGGCCGCATCAGGGACATCAGGACCTGGTCCGTCAGTTCCTTGTCGTAGCCGAAGTCGTCGACCTCGTAGTCCCCGGTGATCCGCCGCCGCAGGAACGCCAGCCCGCCGGCGACCCGCCGGTCCCAGCTGTCGCCGGGCACCGCCGCCGGAGCGGGCTCGGCAGCGGGGGGCTGCTCCGCCACCGGCTCGGCGGCGGGCACCGCCCGCACACGGCGGGGGATCCGCCGCCGCGGCCGGTCCTCGCCGAACGGAATGACCTTGGCGTCCGCCACTATCGCTTCGCTCCTTCTACCGCGTAGGCGTCGTCCTTGAGCCCGTCCAGCCCGTCGGGCCCGTCTGCGTCCAGCATGGCCGCCAGCCGGTCCACGGCCCGCCCGACCCGCTCGGGCGGCAGCAGGCCGCTCCCCCGGCTCCGGGCGAAGTCCGCGAAGGTCTCGGCGGTCGTGTACAGCGGCTCGAAGCCGAGCACCTCGCGCATCTGCGTGGTCTCGACGACCCGGCCGTGGGTGAGCAGCCTTATCTGCTCCGGCGAGAAGTCACTGGCCCCGACCGCCCGCAGCGCGGCACCCACCCAGTTCAACGCGGGCAGCAGCAGCGGCAGCGTGGGCCGC
Organism: Streptomyces spororaveus; assembly: GCF_016755875.1. Lineage (NCBI taxonomy): Bacteria > Bacillati > Actinomycetota > Actinomycetes > Kitasatosporales > Streptomycetaceae > Streptomyces > Streptomyces spororaveus. The sequence continues at coordinate 3,909,375 of NZ_BNED01000005.1, forward strand.
CCGAGCCGTCGCGAGCACTGCGACAGCAGCAGGACGCCGTCGCCCGCGATGTTGAACGTCCCGCTGTTCAGGGTCCCGCGCCGGGGCTCCCGGGCCGCCAGCCCCAGTACTTCGAGGACGTCGTCCTCGTGCACGAACTGCAGCCGCGGGTCGTAGCCGAGTACGGTCGGCATCACCGGGATCGAGAAGTACTCGGCGAGCGCCGAGTCCGCGAAGGGGCCCAGGATGTTCGCGAAGCGCAGGACGCACACCGCGACGTCCGGCCGTCTTCGCGCGAAGCCCCGTACGTAGCCCTCGACCTCGGCGGCGTCCTTGGCGAAGCCGCCCGCCGGCAGGGATTTGGGCTCCGTGGTCTCGGTGAAGACGGCCGGGTCCCGGGGAGTGCCCCCGTAGACGCTGGTGCTCGACTTCACCACGAGCCGCCGTACCGTCGGCGACTTCTGGCAGGCACCGAGGAGCTGCATGGTGCCGATGACGTTCGTTTCCTTGACGGTGCTGTGCGCACCGCCCGTTCCCGCACTGCCTCCGGTGACCGCGAGATGGACCACCGTGTCCACGGCGTGCTCGGCCAGCACTCTGGCGATCGCCGACTGTCTGATGTCCGTACGGACGAACTCGGCCGATCCGAGCCGGTGCGGCGGCGTCACGGCGTCCACCGCGATCACCCGCTCGACATCCGGATCACGCTGGATCCGGCGCACGAAGCGGCCGCCCAGCTGCCGGGCAGCCCCTGTGACGAGTACGACCTTCCCCACGAGCTCAGCGCCTCCCTCGAAGAAGTCCCCCGGCTGCACCGCAGCCCCTCCACCAGGATGGTGGAGGGGCTGCGGAGAACACGTACAGCTGCCGTTTACTTCTTGTTACGGCGCTGGACGCGGGTGCGCTTGAGCAGCTTGCGGTGCTTCTTCTTAGCCATCCGCTTGCGCCGCTTCTTGATAACAGAGCCCACGACTACCCTCGCTCACTTCTCTTCACTGGTGCGGGGCGTCTGGGCCCACACGACCTACGTCGGCCTAGCCTACCCGCCCGAGCTCTGAGCTTGTAATCCGAGCGCTTCCGCGTCGTAGCCAGGGGCTTCCCGAGCCTTAGTCTCAGGCCGACTCCACCCCCACATAGGACTCTCGGAGGTACTCGTGGACCGCGTTCTCGGGGACCCGGAAGGACCGGCCCACCCGGATTGCGGGCAGATGACCGTTGTGCACCAGCCGGTACACGGTCATCTTCGACACTCGCATCACCGAGGCGACCTCCGCCACGGTCAGGAACTGAACCTCACTGAGAGGCCTCTCGCCAGCAGCCATGACACACCTTGACCTTCCGCGCATGACGGGCACCGGCTTCCCCTCCGGTTACTCCTCGTCGTCGCACGCTCACTCCCCAGAGTAGGGGCGCGTGATACGAGTGGGGAAGAGGAGCTACGGCCACTCCTGCCGCCCCGTCAGACGCGCGCGGCCGAGCACGTAGTGGGCGAGCGGTCGGTAGTAGTCCGCCCGCACCGCGTCATCCAGCGGAACGGCCACCGAGACCCGCCCCTCGGCCTCGCCGACGAACAGCGCGGGATCATCCGTATCCGCCAACCCGATGGCCTCCACACCTAGCTGACCTGCACCGCAGACCCACCCGTGGTCCCCCACCACCAGCTCCGGCAGCGGCCCGCCGGCCTCCGCGAGGACCCCCAGCGCCATCCGGACCGGCAGCGGCGAATGGGTGTGCACGCCGGTCGCACTCCCCGGTACCCGCACGCCGGGTTCCCGCACCAGTGCGACCCCCCGTACGTATTCGATGCGGTGTGTGCGTACGCCGAACCGCGTCGCCATGTCGACACAGACCCCCTGCGCCGGGGTGAGGACAACACATCCCGCCGCCGACAACGCCTCCGCCAAACCGGCGTAGAAGCCCAGGAGCCGATGCGGATGGCCCGTCCCGAACAACACCGGCGACCGCGCCCGCGCCGCCTCGCACAGCCGCCCCGCGAAGGCCTCCAGCGCGGCCACCGTCCGCTCCGGATCGATCACGTCCGGCCCGCTGACGTGCGCCGGATCCGCCGACACCCCGCACTTGTCCGCCATCAGCCTCAGCAGATCACCCTCGCCCCACGCCCACTCCGGATCCAGCCCCAGCATCACCCGCGGATCCCGCGCCGCGAACAGCCGGTAACTGCGCAGGCTCTCCTCCCGGGAGGTGGCGACGGGCCCGGCCAACCGGGCGGCCAGCAGATGCGCACGCAGCGCGCCGGTGCTCAACACCCTCCGATGCTGCCCCAACGTATCTGGCGGGTCATCAATTCCGGCAAACAGCCCCACAGTTGGCGTAACGATGCGCCATGATCCGCACAGCCGGTCAGGTCAGCATGCCGCGCAGCGGGAACACCGCCCGGCGCGTGGCCAGAACGGCCTGATCCGTACGGTCCGCCGGGTCGTAGCCCGCGTCCCAATCCGGCCACGACGGGCTCCGCCCGTCCGTCATCCGGGCCGGCGCCAACTGCCGCGTCCGCGCGTACACCTCGTCCCGCCACGAGGCCGGTACCGCCGTCCCCGGATCCACCGGCCGGTGCGCGGCGATCCCCACGAGATGCGTCCACGACCGCGGAACGACGTCCACCACCGCGTACCCGCCCCCGCCCAGCGCCAGCCACCGACCGTCCGCGTACTCGTGCGCGAGCCGGTGACAGGCCTCCTGGACGGTCCGCTGGGCGTCCAGCGAGACCGCCAGGTGCGCCAGTGGGTCCTCGAAGTGCGTATCGGCCCCGTGCTGGGTCACCAGGAACTGCGGCCGGAAGTCAGCCAGCAGCTCCGGCACGACCGCGTGGAAGGCCCGCAGCCAGCCCTCGTCCCCGGTCCCGGCGGGCAGCGCGATGTTCACCGCCGACCCCTCCGCCCCCGGACCGCCGGTCTCCTCGGGCCAGCCGGTCTGCGGGAACAGCGTCCGCGGATGCTCGTGCATCGAGACGGTCAGCACCCGCGGGTCGTCCCAGAAGGCCGCCTGCACGCCGTCCCCGTGATGCACGTCCACATCCACGTACGCGACCCGCTCCGCCCCCAGCTCCAGCAGCCGCGCGATGGCCAGCGAGGCGTCGTTGTAGACGCAGAAGCCGGCCGCCCCGCCCGGCATCGCGTGGTGCAGCCCGCCGGCGAAGTTCACGGCGTGCTCGGCCTCACCGTGCCAGAGCGCCTCCGCGCCCGCCACGGACTGCCCGGCGATCAGCGCGGACGCCTCGTGCATCCCGTGGAACGCCGGATCGTCCACGGTCCCCAGCCCGTACGAACCGTCCGCGACGCCCGGGTCGGCGGACACCTCGCGCACCGCGTCGACGTAGTCCTCCCGGTGGACCAGCCGCAGCGTCGAATCCCCGGCCGCGGGCGCCGCCCGTACCTCCATCGCCCGGTCCAGCCCGAAGGCACGCACCAGGCCCATGGTCAGCGCCAGGCGCACCGGGTCCATCGGATGGCTCGGTCCGAAGTCATACCTCGTTACCGCCTCGTCCCACATCAACAGCCCGGTCACCGGCTCGCCGCTCATGCCGGACACCGTATCGGGCGCCCTCGGAGCCGAACGAGCGGGCTTGGAAGAGTGTCACCAGGACCAGCGCCATCGGCACCAGCATCGCGCCCCGGTAGCTCCAGGCGTCACCGACCGCCCCGACGAGCGGAGACCCGATCAGGAAGCCGACGTAGTTGAAGATGTTGAGCCGCGCGACGGCCGTGTCGGAGGCCCCCGGGAACAGCCTCCCCGCGGCGGCGAAGGTCTGCGGCACGATCACGCACAACCCGATCCCCAGCAGCGTGAACCCGAGCATCCCCGTCCACGCCCCCTGCGCCGCCGCCACCACGGCGAACCCGGCGGCCGCCACCAGCGTCCCCGCCCGCACCACGGCCGCCGCCCCGAAGCGCCGCACGCCCAGGTCCCCGACGGCCCGCCCCACGAGGGTGGTCACCATGTACACGTTGTAGGGGACGGTCGCCATCTGCTCCGAACTCCCGAGCACGTCCTGCAGGTACTTGGCACTCCAGTTCGCCACCGTGGAGTCCCCGATGTACGCGCACGCCATCACCAGGCAGAGCGGCAGCAGCAGCTTGAACCCGCCGGCCCCCAGACCCTTCCCGCCGTCCTCCGCCTGCCCCGCCGTCCCGTCGACGTAGCGCCTGCTCCCCAGGAAGGCCACCGGCAGCAGCACGACCACGGCCGGCAGATAACTGACGAAGAGGTTCAGCTCCCAGTGGGCGCCCGCCCACGCGGCCGAGGCCCCGAGAATCCCGCCGAGGCTGTAGGCGGCGTGGAAGCCGAGCATGATGCTCCGCCCGTACGCCCGCTGCAGGCTGACCCCGAGCATGTTCATCGAGGCGTCCAGCGCACCCACGGACAGCCCGAACGCCCCCAGCGCCACCGCCACGTGCCACATCTGGCCACCGGCTCCGACGCCCAGCAGGGACAGCAGCACCAGCGGCTGCGCCCACCGCAGTACGGCACTGGGCGCCACCCGCTTCACCAGGTGCTCGGTGGCCACGCTCGACGCCCCCGCGAGGACCGGCACGGCCGCGAGGAAGGCGGGCAGCAGGCCGTCGGATATCCCGTACCGGTCCTGGATGGCCGGGATCCGCGTCACGAGCAGCGCGAAGGCGACGCCTTGCACGAAGAAACTGAACCCCAGAGCGCCGCGGCCGCGCCGCAGCCGCACATCATCCGTCATGGCGGGTCAGCGTAGGGCCACGGGCTACCCGTGGGTAGAGAGATCACATACCCAGTCCGGCCTCCAGCCCGAGCAGTCCGGTGAGCTGCTTCATGTCACCGAAGTGCCCGGTGGCCCCGGGGAGCCGGTCGGCGGGCAGCATCGCCGTGAACGCGTACACGTCCATGCCCGCGGCGGCGGCGGCCCGGATGCCGAGCGGACTGTCCTCGACGACCACGCAGCGGGCGGGCTCCACACCCATCTGCCGCGCCGCGTGCAGGTACAGATCGGGAGCCGGCTTCCCCTGGCCCACGTCCTGCGCACTGAAGATCCACTCCTCCTCGAACCACCCGTCGAGCCCGGCCACCCGGTGCCCGACGCGGATCCGCTCATGGCTCCCGGAGGAGGCCAGGCAGTACCCGACGCCTTGCGCGGTCAGCGCTCCCAGCACCTCCTCCACGCCGGGCACGGGCTTGAGCTCCTGCTCGAACGCGGCGACGGTCCGTGCGTGCAGCGTCTCGTCGAAGTCGGCCGGCAGCTGCTGCCCGGTCCGCTCGCCGACGAGGTCGTGCACCCGGTGCGGGGCGGCTCCCATGTAGTCGCGGACCGACTCCTCGTAGGTGGTCGGGTGCCCCAGCTCGGTCAGGTACCCGGCGAGGATGCTGTTGGCGAGCGGCTCGCTGTCCACCAGCACGCCGTCGTTGTCGAAGATGACGAGGTCGTAGCCCATACCCCCACAGTACGAACTAAAGGGACGTAGAGCCCGTCTCGCCGGGCCGCCGACCACGCGTCACCGGGCTGCTGCGGCCATTCGGACGACAGACGGGAGGCGTGCGGCCGGCCCGATCGGGCCGTAAACGCAGAAAAGCCCCGCACCATAAGGTGCGGGGCTTTCCCACAATGATTGTTCGGCGGCGTCCTACTCTCCCACAGGGTCCCCCCTGCAGTACCATCGGCGCTGAAAGGCTTAGCTTCCGGGTTCGGAATGTAACCGGGCGTTTCCCTAACGCTATGACCACCGAAACACTATGAAATTTGAACACGCTGGCATGGACACAGCTGTTCGTTATTTCAGAACTAACACAGTGGACGCGAGCAACTGAGGACAAGCCCTCGGCCTATTAGTACCAGTCAGCTTCACCCGTTACCGGGCTTCCACATCTGGCCTATCAACCCAGTCGTCTACTGGGAGCCTTACCCTCTCAAGGAGGTGGGAATACTCATCTTGAAGCAGGCTTCCCGCTTAGATGCTTTCAGCGGTTATCCCTCCCGAACGTAGCCAACCAGCCATGCCCTTGGCAGGACAACTGGCACACCAGAGGTTCGTCCGTCCCGGTCCTCTCGTACTAGGGACAGCCCTTCTCAATATTCCTACGCGCACAGCGGATAGGGACCGAACTGTCTCACGACGTTCTAAACCCAGCTCGCGTACCGCTTTAATGGGCGAACAGCCCAACCCTTGGGACCGACTCCAGCCCCAGGATGCGACGAGCCGACATCGAGGTGCCAAACCATCCCGTCGATATGGACTCTTGGGGAAGATCAGCCTGTTATCCCCGGGGTACCTTTTATCCGTTGAGCGACGGCGCTTCCACAAGCCACCGCCGGATCACTAGTCCCGACTTTCGTCCCTGCTCGACCCGTCGGTCTCACAGTCAAGCTCCCTTGTGCACTTACACTCAACACCTGATTGCCAACCAGGCTGAGGGAACCTTTGGGCGCCTCCGTTACCCTTTGGGAGGCAACCGCCCCAGTTAAACTACCCATCAGACACTGTCCCTGATCCGGATCACGGACCGAGGTTAGACATCCAGCACGACCAGAGTGGTATTTCAACGGCGACTCCACAACCACTGGCGTGGCTGCTTCAAAGTCTCCCACCTATCCTACACAAGCCGAACCGAACACCAATATCAAACTGTAGTAAAGGTCCCGGGGTCTTTCCGTCCTGCTGCGCGAAACGAGCATCTTTACTCGTAGTGCAATTTCACCGGGCCTATGGTTGAGACAGTCGAGAAGTCGTTACGCCATTCGTGCAGGTCGGAACTTACCCGACAAGGAATTTCGCTACCTTAGGATGGTTATAGTTACCACCGCCGTTTACTGGCGCTTAAGTTCTCAGCTTCGCAACCCCGAAAGGTCACTAACCGGTCCCCTTAACGTTCCAGCACCGGGCAGGCGTCAGTCCGTATACATCGCCTTACGGCTTCGCACGGACCTGTGTTTTTAGTAAACAGTCGCTTCTCGCTGGTCTCTGCGGCCACCCCCAGCTCACGGAGCAAGTCCGATCACCAGTGATGGCCCCCCTTCTCCCGAAGTTACGGGGGCATTTTGCCGAGTTCCTTAACCATAGTTCACCCGAACGCCTCGGTATTCTCTACCTGACCACCTGAGTCGGTTTAGGGTACGGGCCGCCATGAAACTCGCTAGAGGCTTTTCTCGACAGCATAGGATCATCCACTTCACCACAATCGGCTCGGCATCAGGTCTCAGCCTTAATGAGGGACGGATTTGCCTACCCCTCGGCCTACACCCTTACCCCGGGACTACCACCGCCCGGGCTGGACTACCTTCCTGCGTCACCCCATCGCTTACCTACTACAAGTCTGGTTCGTCGGCTCCACCACTTTCCTTTCCCCGAAGGGTCCGGAACGGCTTCACGGACTTAGCATCGCCTGATTCGATATTGGGCGTTTCAAAGCGGGTACCGGAATATCAACCGGTTGTCCATCGACTACGCCTGTCGGCCTCGCCTTAGGTCCCGACTTACCCTGGGCAGATCAGCTTGACCCAGGAACCCTTAGTCAATCGGCGCACACGTTTCTCACGTGTGTATCGCTACTCATGCCTGCATTCTCACTCGTGAACCGTCCACAACTAGCTTCCGCTGCTGCTTCACCCGGCACACGACGCTCCCCTACCCATCACAGCGGGCGTTGGCCCTATTGCTGCAATGACACGACTTCGGCGGTACGCTTGAGCCCCGCTACATTGTCGGCGCGGAATCACTTGACCAGTGAGCTATTACGCACTCTTTCAAGGGTGGCTGCTTCTAAGCCAACCTCCTGGTTGTCTCTGCGACTCCACATCCTTTCCCACTTAGCGTACGCTTAGGGGCCTTAGTCGATGCTCTGGGCTGTTTCCCTCTCGACCATGGAGCTTATCCCCCACAGTCTCACTGCCGTGCTCTCACTTACCGGCATTCGGAGTTTGGCTAAGGTCAGTAACCCGGTAGGGCCCATCGCCTATCCAGTGCTCTACCTCCGGCAAGAAACACACGACGCTGCACCTAAATGCATTTCGGGGAGAACCAGCTATCACGGAGTTTGATTGGCCTTTCACCCCTAACCACAGGTCATCCCCCAGGTTTTCAACCCTGGTGGGTTCGGTCCTCCACGAAGTCTTACCTCCGCTTCAACCTGCCCATGGCTAGATCACTCCGCTTCGGGTCTAGAGCGTG